>NZ_FNKU01000001.1:2568333-3852500 GCF_900100365.1 Pseudomonas cannabina
CGGCGCTGGCAGCGCCTTGCGGTCCAGTTTGCCGTTGGCCGTCAGCGGCAGCTTGTCGAGGACGATGAAATGGGTCGGCACCATATAATCCGGCAGATGCGCCCGGAGTTCGGCTTTCAGGGTTTCACGTAGCGCTTGCTGATCCTGATCAGGCTGGGCCGGCAGCAGATACGCCGCCAGTTGACCTTCGATAGCCAGCACGACCACTTCGCGCACAGCTGGATGCGCTTGCAGCCGTGCCTCGATTTCGCCCAGTTCGATACGGAAGCCACGGATCTTCACTTGATGATCGATACGACCCGCGTATTCGATCACTCCCGCAGCTTTATAGCGGGCCAGATCCCCGGTGCGGTACAGACGACCGCCGTCGTTGGAGAACGGGTCCGGCACAAAACGCTCGGCAGTCAACGCCGCACGGTTGTGATAACCGCGCGCCAGACCGGCATGGCCGATGTGCAACTCGCCGCTGCAACCCTGAGCGACCGGGTTGAAATCCGCGTCCAGCACGTACCACGACAAATCCGGGATCGCCTCGCCAATCGGGCTGGCCGGGTTTTGCGTGTCGGCCTCGGTTATCGGGCGGTAAGTGACATGCACGGTGGTTTCGGTAATGCCGTACATGTTGATCAGTTGCGCTGCCTGATCGCCGAAACGGTCGAACCACGGCTTCAGGCTGGCCACGTCCAGCGCTTCGCCACCAAAGATGACTTTTTCCAGCGACATCGGCGCAGGCGAATCACACGCCACACGCATCAACTGCTTGAACGCCGACGGCGTCTGGTTGAGCATTGTGACGCGCTGTTCAACCAGCAGCGCATGGAAATCTTCCGGCGAACGGGTCACTTCGCGCGGCACGATCACCAGTCGGCCGCCGTGCAGCAGCGCGCCGAAAATCTCCCACACCGAGAAGTCGAAGGCGAACGAATGGAACAGCGTCCAGACGTCTTTTTCGTCGAACTTGAACCAGTTATCCGTGGCGGCAAACAGGCGCATCAGGTTGTGATGAGCCAGCAAGGTGCCTTTGGGTTTGCCGGTCGAACCCGAGGTGTAGATGACGTAGGCCAGATTGTCTGGCGCAGTCTGGTTGATCGGGTTTTCGGTGCTGTAGCCGTCCAGCGAATCCGCCAGATCCAGCGTCTGCACGTGTGCAGGAATCGGCAACTGACCGAGCAAATGCGCCTGAGTCAGCAACAGTTCGATACCGCTGTCCTGCATCAGAAAGCTCAGGCGATCCTGCGGATAATCCGGGTCCAGCGGCACGTAAGCGCCCCCTGCTTTCAGGATCGCCAGCATCCCCACGATCATCTCCAGACTACGCTCGGCGGCGAGCCCCACGCGAACATCCGGACCGACGCACTGCTCGCACAGTTTGTGGGCCAGCTGGTTGGCGCGGCTGTTGAGCTGTTGATAGCTCAATTGCTCGGTACCGAAACTCAGGGCAATGGCCTGCGGGGTGCGTTCTGCCTGGGTTTCGATGCGTTGATGAGCGCACTGCTCGCTCGGGTAACACTGCACGCTTTGCGTCCAGCCAACTGGCAGGGCCAGTTCGCCGAGACGTGCCGTCGCGCAGGCACTGAGGCTTTGCAGCAGGTGATCGAAATGCGCTGCCAGTTGCAGAATGCCTTCGGCGCTGAAGTGTTGCCGGTCGTAACTGAAGCGTACAGACAGCACGTCGTTGGCCTCGACCACCAGGGTCAGCGGGTAATGTGCCTGTTCCTGATTGCGCAGGTCGCTGAAGGTCAGGCCCTCCGGCGCACGCTGCAAGGCGTCGGACACCGGGTAGTTTTCGAACACCAGAATGTTGTCGAACAGCGCCTCGCCACTGTTGCGCGCCCAGCGCTGGAGGTCATACAGCGGTGTGTGTTCATGCTCGCGCAGGGCGATGTTTTTCGCCTGCACCTGCTGCACCCAGTCGCCGACGGTCTGTTCCGAACGCGGGCTGGCGATCACCGGCAGGGTGTTGATGAACAAGCCCAGTTGCTCCTCGACGCCCGGCAATTCAGCCGGACGCCCGGCCACCGTGGCGCCAAAGGTCACGCTGGACTGGCCGGTGTAGCGTTGCAGCAGCAACAGCCAGGCCGATTGCACCAGCGTATTGAGGGTCACGTGCTGTTCGCGGGCAAACTCGCTCAAGCGGCGGGTGCCGTCGGCATCGATCAACTGGATGTAATCGCCATAGCCCTGCTGATCGGTTGATGTGTTGAAGGCTTGCAGCAAGCGGGTCGGCTCAACCAGTTCAGCCAGTTCTGCGGTCCAGAAGCGCTCGCTGAGGTCGGCGTCCTGATCCTGCAGCCACTGGATGTAATCGCGGTAACGTCCCGCCTGTTTCGTCGGCGCCTGACCGCTGTAGCGTTGCAGCACTTCACCCAGCAGCCGCGAACTGCTCCAGCCGTCCATCAGAATATGGTGGCTGGTGTAGATCAATTGCCAGCGGTCATCGTCAGTGCGCACTACCGCAAGGCGCAACAGCGGCCCCCGCGCCAGATCGAAACCCTGCCGACGGTCGGCCTGCGCCCAGTCATCCAGCCAGCTTTGCGGCTTGCCCCGCGCCTCCAGTTCGACAAATGGCAGCATGACCTGACGCTGCACCACCTGCAGCGACTGCTCGCTCTGGCTGACAAAACAGCTGCGCAGCACCTCATGGTTGTCGATCGCTGATTGCCAGGCTTGCTGGAAACGCGGCACATCCAGCCCGCTGATATCCACCCGCATCTGGTTGATGTAGTTGCCCGCGCCCGCGTCGAACAGCGAGTGAAACAGCATGCCCTGCTGCATCGGCGACAGCGGGTAAATGTCTTCGATCTCACCGGCCGCAATCGGCAGCGCGTCGAGTTGCGCCTGAGTGAGATGCGCCAGCGGGAAGTCCGATGGCGTGACGCCCTGATGCCCGGCGATGCAGTGTTCGATCAACGTGGTCAGCGCCTGCTCGTAGCGACGCGCCAGGGTGTCGATGGTCGAGGCCTGGTACACCTCGCGACTGAAGGTCCAGTCCAGTTGCAACTGGCCGTCGAACACCTGACCGTTGAGGCTCAGCCAGTTGCCCAGCGGGCCGTCCTCGCACAGCGCAACGCCAACGCTGTCAGCGCTTGGCACCAACAGTGCGCCTTGCTGTTCGTTGAAACTGCCGTCGAACTGGCCCAGGTAATTGAAGATGACCCGCGCCTGAGGCAGCGCGGCCAATTGCTGCGCAAACGTCGAGTCAGCCATATGGCGCAATACGCCGTAACCAATGCCTTTGTTCGGCACCGCACGCAACTGTTCCTTGATCCCGCACAGGCTCACACCCGGCGCAATGTGCGGGGTAAGGCGGACCGGGAACAGGCTGCTGAACCAGCCTACCGTGCGGCTGAGATCAGTGTCTTCAAACAGGTCTTCGCGGCCATGCCCTTCCAGCTGGACCAGCACCGACGGCTGCTGGCTCCACTCGCACAGCACTTGCGCCAGCGCGGTCAGCAACAGATCGTTGACCTGCGTGCGGTAAGCGGCAGGCGCGACTTTCAGCAGTTTGTGGGTCAGGTCCTTGCTCAGCCACGACGAGGCATGGGCCGCGTCGCGATTGCGCATCGAGCCGTCAGGTTTGTCGCGTGGCAGTGGCTGATCGGCGCCCTGTAACGCGTGCAGCCAGTAATCACGCTCGGCTGTCAGCTTTTCGCCGGTCGCATACTGTTGCAATTGCTCGGCCCAGCGCTTGAGCGATGTGGTTTTTGGCGCCAGCGTCAGTGGCTGGCCGGCTGCCAGAGCGGCGTAAGCCTGTTGCAGGTCTTCCAGCAGCACCCGCCACGACACACCGTCCACCGCCAAATGATGAATCACCAACAGCAGGCGTTGCTCGCCCTGCGGCAGGTTGACCAGTACCGCACGCAATAGCGGACCGTTTTTCAGGTCAAGACTGCGTTGTGCTTCGTTAGCCAGTTCGGTCAAGCGTTCGGGGCTGTCCAGTTCGTGAACCCAGAGCACTTCGCGGGTGTTCAGCGCGCCAAAGGTAGCTTGCCACTGGCTGTTCTGCTGCGTGAAACCGAGGCGCAGCGCGTCGTGCTGATCGATCAGCGCCGTCAGTGCGGCTTGAAGATGGGCTGCATCCAGCAGTTGCAGAGGCTTGAGCATCAGCGCCTGATTCCAGTGCTGACGCTGGGGGATGTCGAGTTCGAAGAAGCGGGCCTGAATCGGCAACAGCGGTAGCGGACCGCTGACCTGTTCTGCCGCCGCAGCGGGCTTTTTCTCGATCAGTCTGGCCACCGAAGCCAGTTGGCCGATGGTCTGTTTTTCGAACAACTGCTTGGGGCTGAGCTTGATGCCCTGGCGCTTGGCGCGGGCGATGATTTGCAGGCTGAGGATCGAATCGCCGCCTAGCTCGAAGAAGTTGTCGGTGCTGCCGACCTGTTCCAGCTTGAGCACGTCGGCCCAGACGGCAGCGAGCTTTTCCTCGATCTCGCCGACCGGTGCGGTGTAGCGCTGTTTGATCACGCCCGGCTTGGGCAAGGCGCGTTTGTCGAGCTTGCCGTTGGCGGTCAGCGGCAGTTTGTCCAGCAGCAGGATCTGCGCGGGCACCATGTAGTCGGGCAAGCGCGCCGTCAGTTGCTCGCGCAGGCTGTCGACAGTCAGGCTGGCACCGGCTGCCGCCACACAATAGGCCACCAGTTGCAGGCGGGACTCGTCTTCATCGACAGGCAACGCAAGCACGCTGACCTGCGCGACAGAAGGCAGAGCCAGCAGCACCCGCGCCACTTCAGCGGGCTCGACACGATAGCCGCGCACCTTTACCTGATCGTCGGCGCGACCGATGAATTCCAGCAAGCCCTGATGATTGCGCCGCATGCGATCGCCGCTGCGGTAAACGCGGCTGCCATCCTCAGCAAACGGGTCCGGCACGAAGCGCTCGGCGGTCAGCGCTTGCTGTCCGAGGTAGCCCAGCGCGACGCTGTCGCCGCCGATGTACAGCTCGCCTGCGACCTGAGTGGCGACAGGGTTGAGCACGTCATCCAGCACATAAGCGCTGGCCCCCGGCAACGGCGCGCCGACCGGCACCTTAGTGGATAGATATAAACCTTGTGGGAGCGAGCCGGGCGACGCTTCGCTTGCTCGCGAAAGCGGTAGTAGAGCCTCAGCCTTTTGCAAACCTGTGCTGGCCTCTTCGCGAACAAGTTCGCTCCCACAGGAAAGGGTGTCGACTTCAGAGCTGCAATCAGAGCATAGAGTTAAGCCAGGCACCTCATGGGTCAGCACGCCAACCGTCGTTTCGCTGGGGCCATAGTGGTTGATCACCCGGCATACCGGCTTGAGCTGACGGACCTGCTCGACCAGCGCTGGCGGACAGGCTTCGCCGCCGACGATCAGTGCATGCTGCGGCAGCACGTCGGCGGGTTGAGCGGCTTGCAGCAGCGCAGCCAGATGACCCGGCACGATTTTCAGCACGCCGACCTGATGCTCGGCCATGTAGGCCGCAAAGGCATCCGGGTCGAAACCCAGCGATTCGGTCAGCACATGCAGCGTTCGCCCCGAACACAGCGCGCCGAACAACACGGTATGGCCGAGGTCGGCGGCGATGGTCGAGACCAGCGCCATGCTCGCCTCGGGGGCCAGTTGCAACTGCTCGAGCACGCCACGCACGTAACTGGCCAGCGCGCCCTGGCTGACCACTACGCCTTTGGGCTGGCCGGTGGAGCCGGAGGTGTGTATCACATAAGCCGCCGAGTCGACTGACAACTCGGTATCAGGACGGCTGATCGGCAAGTCCTGCCACAGCGCAGGCGTCCAGACCAGGCCGTGACAACCGGCGACGTTCAGCGAAGTCGCTCGCGCATCGCCTGCGGCACACAGCAGCACCTTGGCCTGGGCATTGCTCAGCATCTGTTGCAGGCGCGCATCGGGGGCTTTGACGTCCAGCGGCATGTACACACCACCGGCCTTGAAGATCGCCAGCACCGCCGTCAGCCAGTCCAGCGAACGCTCCATCAATACCGCGACCGGCTGGCCTTCGCTGACACCCAGTCCGATCAAGTGATGGGCCAACTGATTGGCCGCCTGATCCAGTTCCCGGGTGCTCAAGGTGCGGTCCAGGCAACGGGCGGCCAGCGCATCGGGCTGGCGTTCTACCTGCAGGTTCCAGAGTTGCAGCATCTGAGGCGCGGGCTCGCGCACTTCGCGCGGCAGTTCGACCGCCAACGCGCCAAGGCTGAACAACGGCGCATCCGGCGCATTGAGCAGCGTTTTAAACATATCAAGCAGTTCAGGAATGAAGCCCTCGACGGTCGCACGTCGATACAGGTCGCTGGCGTAGGTCATGTCGCCGTGGATCAGCGTGCCTTCGTCGGTAATGTCCAGCGCCAGATCGAAATGCGCACCCTGCTTTTCAAAGGCGTATTCGCTGACCTCCAGCCCCGCCAGCTTGAGGGCGGTTTTCTGTTTGAGAACCACGTTCTGGTTGAACTTGGCCTGGAACAACGGGTTGTGCCCCAGGTTGCGCTCCGGCGCGAGGTGATCGACCAGTTGCTCGAACGGCACGTCCTGATGCGCTTGCGCGCCGAACGAGGTGTCGCGAATCTGCGCCAGCAAATCGAGGTAGCTCAGGCGCTCGTCTATCTGGCAGCGCAGCACTTGAGTGTTGATGAAGAAACCAATCAGCCCTTCGGTTTCTGCGTGGCCACGGTTGGCGTTGGGCACGCCGATACGGATATCGCGTTGCCCGGACTTGCGCGACAGAAACAGCGAGAAACCGGCCAGCACCAGCATGAACAGGCTCATGCCCTGAGTGCGGGCGAACGTATTGAGCTGCTGCGACAGCTCAGCGCCGAAATCGAAGCGCAGGTGCTCGCCCTGAAAGCTTTGCGTGACCGGGCGCGGGAAATCCTGCGCGGCGTCGAGCAACGGTTGTTCGTCGCCCAGTTGGCTGCGCCAGTACTCCAGCTGACGCTCGCCCTCGCCCGCTTCCAGCCAGCTGCGTTGCCAGATCGCATAATCGGCGTATTGCAGCGGCAGCTCCGGCAGCGCAGGGTCGCGACCTTCGCAATACGCCTGATAGCAGTGCACGAACTCCTGAATCATCACGTCCATTGACCAGCCATCGGAGACGATGTGGTGCATGCTCACCACCAGCACATGCTCTTCGCTAGCGAGGCGGAACAGATGCGCGCGCAGCAGCGGGCCTTTATGCAAGTCGAAAGGCTGGCGGGTAAGCGTGGTCACTTGCAGCGCCAGCTCGGCTTCGCGCAGCTCATCGTCAGCCAGCGCGGACAGGTCAATGCTGTCCAGCGCGATGGTCTGGTCGGGCAGCAGCACTTGCAACGCCTGATCGCCATCGGTCTGGAACACCGTGCGTAATACTTCGTGGCGCTCGATCAGGTGATCGAACGCACGCCTTAGCGCTGACTCGTTCAGCGGGCCTTGCAGACGCAAACCGGTGGTCATCTTGTAGGCGTCGCTCAGCGGGTCGAGCTGCCAGAGGAACAGCAGGCGCTGCTGAGCAAACGACAGCGGGATCGCGCTGAAATCATGACGGCTGACCGGCACCGGCAACAGGCTGAAATCCTTGCCGTCCTCGCGCAAGCGGGCGAGGAACTGTTGGCGTTGTTCCAGCGAAAGGCCGACAAAACGTTTCGCGATACGTGCAGCAGTGGTCCCGGTCATGCGCCAAATTCCTCCAGTGAATCCATGAACTGGTCCATGTCGCTCCAGTCGTTATCCGTGGTGTTGTCGGTCAGCAGCGCCACTTCGGCGGCGAGTTCGCCCAGCAGCGGTTTTTCAAAGAGCACGCGCAGCGGCAGGCTGACGCCGAGCCGGGTCTTGATCCGCGCAATGACCTGCGCGGCGAGCAGGGAATGGCCGCCCAGCTCGAAGAAGTGATCGTCCAGCCCGACCTGCTGCGTGTGCAGAACTTCCTGCCAGATGGCGGCGAGGCAGATTTCCACCTCGCTGTGCGGCGCGCGATAACGGGCCTGCAACTGGCTTGAATCCGGCGCAGGCAACACCTTGCGGTCCAGTTTGCCGCTGGGCGTGAGTGGCAGTTCGGCCAACAGCAATAGATGTGTCGGCACCATGTAGTCCGGCAGGTTGGCTTGCAGCTGGCTCTTGATGCGCTGGCGCAGCGCCAGTTGCTCGGCGTCGCTGTTGGCCGCGACCTGCGGCACCACGTAGGCGACCAGTTGCGCACTGCCGGCCAGCGCGACCGCCAGCACCACGGCTTCGCGCACGTCTGAGCATTGCTGCAGGCGCGATTCGATTTCGCCCAGCTCGATGCGGAAACCGCGAATCTTCACCTGATGATCGACCCGGCCAATGTATTCGATGGCGCCATCAGCGCGCAGTCGGGCGCGGTCGCCGGTGCGGTACAGACGTTCCCCGGATGCAAACGGGTCCGCCACAAAACGCTCGGCGCTCAGGCCCGGCTGGGCGTGATAACCCCGCGCCAGACCCGGCCCGCCAATATACAGCTCGCCCACCGCGCCCTGCGGCAGCAGGTTCAGTTGGTCGTCCAGCACGTACAAACGACGCCCCGCCAGGCCTTTGCCGATCGGCACGCCGCGCCACGACACCTGCTCCGGGGTCAGCGCGCTGCAATCGTGGATGCTCGACACCACCGTGGCTTCGGTCGGCCCGTAGGTGTTGAGCAGGCGCACCTGCCCGAGACCGGCCTGCCGCCACAAGCGCAGGCCTTCGACGGCCATCGCCTCGCCGCCGACGTGAATCTGCCGCAGCGCGCCGTAATGCGCAGGCGGGCTGGCCGCGAAATCCTGAACCAGGGTCAGCCAGTAGGCCGCAGGCAGGTCCGCCAGGGTCACGCCATGCTCGATGATGGCGTGGTGAAAGGTGGCGCTGTCCCACAAACGTTCATCACGCAGCACCACGGCCGCGCCACGGCACAGCGGTGGGTAGAACTGCTCGACGAAGCCGTCGAAACTTTGTGTGGCAAATTGCAGCACCCGATCGCCTTCGCGCAGGTCGCTGTAGTCCGCGCCCAGGGTGACGAACTCGGCCAGTGCGCCATGGCCGATCGCCACGCCTTTAGGCCGGCCGGTCGAGCCCGAGGTGTAGATCACGTAGGCCAGATTGGCCGGATCGATATCGACAACCGGGTTTTCTGCGCTGGCTGCTTCGCTGTTCATCTGATCGATGCACAGGCACTGAATGCCAGCCAGTTCAGGCAGCGTCGGCCACTGTTCGCTGTGGGTCAGCAGCAGTTTCAGGCCGCTGTCTTGCAGTACATGGCGCAAACGGTCGCTCGGCGCGCTGAGGTCCAGCGGCACGTAGGCACCGCCTGCCTTGAGCACGGCCAATAGCGCAACGGGCATGTCGAGCGAACGGCCCAGCGCCAAGCCAACCAGCACGTCCGGGCCGACACCCTGCTCGCGCAGTTGCCAGGCCAGGCGGTTGCTGCGCTCGTTCAGTTCGCAATAGGTCAGGCGAGGCGACAGGCCTTCACCGGCGAGGATCAGCGCCAGTGCGCCCGGCGTGCGCTGCACTTGCGCCTCAAACTGGCGATGCGCGGGGGTGGTGGTGTCGGCCTTGACGGCGCTGTCGACATCCAGCAATTGCGTGCGCTCGTCGGCCGACAGCATCGACAGCTCGGCGATGGTTTGCAGCGGGTCAGCGCAGACCGACGTCAGCAGGTTGCGCCAGTGCGCGGCCAAACGAGCGATGGTCGGCTGGTCGAAAATGTCGGTGGCGTAAGTAAAGGCGGCGTTCAGCTGTTCGCCTTCACCGCTGGTAGCGAGCATCAGGTCGCTGGCAGCGGCGTGCGAGCGCTGGGCCAGTGCTTGTTGCTCGGCGGGCAGATTGGCCACGCGCAGGCCGCCGCTCAGCTGTTTATCCAGCAAGTCGGCCACCACCGGTTGGTGATTGAACATTACCTGGAACAGCGGATTGTGGCTTTGGCTACGCTCGGGCTGCAGGGCGTCGATGATGGCGTCGAATGGCAGTTCCTGATGCGCCTGGGCACCGGTCGAGGCATCGCGCACGGTGTGCAGCAGATCGACAAAGCGCGTCTGCGCCGTGACCTCGCTGCGCAGCACCTGGGTGTTGATGAAGCAGCCGATCAGGCCTTCGGTGTCACTGCGCGTGCGGTTGGCGATCAAGCCGCCGACGCGAATGTCGGTCTGCCCGCTGTAGCGATGCAGCAGGCTTTTGAAGGTCGCCAGCAGCACCACGAACAGGGTCACGCCCTGCCGTTGCGCGAGGGCTTTCAGGCTGCGCAGCAGCTCGGGCTCCAGCGCCAGCTCCAGGCGCGCGCCTTCATGGCTGGGCAACGCCGGGTACGGGCGGTCGGTAGGCAGCTCGAGTACCGGATGCTCTTCGCCCAGGTGCTTGCGCCAGTAATCCAACTGGCGCTCCTGTTCGCCAGCCTCCAGCCAGCTGCGTTGCCAGACGGCGTAGTCGCGATACTGCACCAGCAACGGCTGGAAGGGCAGCGGCTTGCCGGCCAAAAGTGCGTCGTAACCGCGCAGCCATTCGTCGATCAGCACGTTCATTGACCAGCCGTCGGTGATCATGTGGTGCAGGTTGAGCAGCAGCAGGTGTTCCTGCTCGGCGAGGCGCAATACCTGCACGGTAAACAGTGGCCCGCGCTGCAAATCGAAGGTCTGCGCCGACTGCTCGGCCATCGCCTGCCGCGCGTTCGCCCAGCGCTGCTCGGGCGGCAGCGAGCTCAGGTCGATCAGGCGAATGTTTACTGGCGCTGGCGGCGCAACACGCTGAAACGCCCGGTCGCCTTCCTGGCCGAAGGTGGTGCGCAGGCTTTCATGACGCTCGACCAGCGCACTGAACGCCCGCTCCAGCAGCGGAAGCTCCAGCGGACCATTCAGGCACACCGACATCGGCAGGTTGTAGGCTGCGCTGTGCGGGTCCAGTTGCCAGAGAAACCACATGCGCTGCTGGGCATAGGACAGCCCGTCGCGCTCGGCCAGCCCTGCGCAGGGGGGAATCGGGAACAGCGCGAAATCCATGTTCTCCTTGTGCATGCCTTCGAGAAACAGGCGACGTTTTTCAAGGGGTAACTCGACAAAACGACGAGCGAGTTTCTGGGCGTGTTCGGGGTTCATGGGTGGAATCCTTGCTGAATGGGGCTGACCGTCAGGCGGGGTCGTATCAACAAGAACGAATTGGCGGGGAAATATTTAGACACCGATTGTGCCTCACGCTCCAGTGGGCTACACCCTGGATCGGACGCAGAGAGTCGCACGATAGTTGAGGTGATCGTTCCGCACGCTCCAGCGTGGGAATGCCTTGGGTGACGCTCTGCGTCACAAAGCGGTTCGTCGATGTCAGTTATATTTGTTCACGGCTCAAGGCACCTTTTCGCCCCTCGGCGAGTCACTTTGATGGGGCCAAAGTGACCAAACCCCTCGGCTCCGTTTCCGGCCCGACTTCGTCGGGTTCCTTCGTCCTGACAACGCCACCGTGATCGAAAAGCATGTTGTGACCGTGGCTACGGACATGACATAACAACCTGCCACATCAACAAATTGTGACGCAGAGCATCCAGAGCGGCATGCCACCGCGGAGCATCGCACGGTAGTTAAAACCTTGTGGGAGCGAACTTGTTCGCGAAAAGGCAGGTACATTCTTCAAAAATGTACCTGCTGAACTACCGTCTTCGCGGACAAGCGAAGCGTCGCCCGGTCCGCTCCCACAAAAGCACAATTACTTGAGTTCTGCAGGACCGGGGTATAACGCTGGCGCGGAGCGTTGGCACGGAAATCAATAAACAACTACTTATCCGAATGCCCCTGCGCCATGGCCACCACGACTTTTCGCTTGCCGGTGAACGGTGCGCGGGAGTGGGCGGTGAGCATGTTGTCGAGCATCAGCACGTCGTTTTCCAGCCACGGGAAGCTGACGGTGCAGGCGTCGAGTACGCCGCGAATCTCGTCCAGCAGGGTTTCTTCAAGGGGCGAGCCGTCGCCGTAGTAGACATTGCGTGGCAGGTCTTCTTGGTCCACAACATCGAGCAGGGTTTCGCGCACTTCCGGTTGCAGGTTGGAGATGTGGAACAGGTGCGCCTGGTTGAACCAGACCGTGTCCCGGGTCACCGGATGGCGGGACACCGCCTGGCAGATTTGCCGGGTGCGCAGTTCGCCGTCGTCTTTCCATTCGCATTCGATGTTGTGCGCCCGGCAGTACGCTTCCACCACGCGCTCATCTTCGGTGTTGAACACCTGGCTCCATTCCACATCGAGCCCGTTGCCGTAGTTGCGCACGTACATGAGCTTTTTTTCGATGAAGCGATCACGAATGCGCGCCGGAATGCGTCGGTAGATCTCGCGACTGTCGGCAATCGGCGTTTCGCCGCCGGTCTGTGCCGCGATCATGCTGTAGAACCAGATCTTCATCGGCCAATCCAGCGTGTAGGCCTGCTCGTTGTGCAGCGGGATGCTCTGGTGCGCCGGGTATTCGGTGGAGGTATAAACGCCCTTGGTTACGTTACTGCGCGGCGTGGAGCCGAATTCGTAGTTGAGCAGCGGATCACCAAAACCGGCCGCGAACTCACGAAACACCTCGGCACCGCCAACCTCGAAACCGCGAAACAAGATGCCGCCCGCGCTGTACAGGTGCTCGGCCACCAGCGGCTTTAGCTCACCCAGCGCTTCCATCAAGTCCAGACCGGGCTCGGGCGCCTGCACCAGCATGGGCAACGTGCCCGCCCCCGCCAGCAGCGGCCAGATATCCAAACTCAACGCATGACTCATGATGTCTCTCCCTCGATGGCAAAAGCGCCCGAACCCCTGCGGTCTGGCGCAACACCCGTGTGCAGATTGAACGTACTTCGCGGCTGAAAAATTAGCCGCTCAGCGCCATTTCCATCCCGCCACGCTTCGCCCTCGATACCTCTGAAACAATTTTTTTCATTTAAACGCAAAATATTCCTACAGGAATCCCGTTCTCATTCGTCTTTAACTGAATGCGAGGCTTTATACCGCCCGCGCGTACAGACCCGCACGTAAAGAACCTGTACCTAAAACAGGGAGCCCGGCCTTGCGCCCGCTCTACATCGTGAATCGAGATTGTTTATCCATGTCGAAGAAGTCCCGCTCAAAAATCTGGTTTCTCGTCCACAGCTGGCTGGCCCTGCCCATCTGGTTCTTCGTGCTGATCGTCTGCGTGACCGGCACGCTGGCGGTGATCAGCAAGGAAATCATGTGGCTGGCCAACCCGGAGATGCGTGACAACCGTCCCTCCGACGATGCACAACGCATGAACTTCGAGCAGATTCGCGCCACCATCGAGAGCAACGAGCCGGACCTGATCGTCGGCACGATCATGCAACCTGACGGCGATTACTTCGCCCTGAGCGTGTTCGTGACTTACCCGGACGGCCGCTCGGTGCCGGCTTACGTCAACCCTTACACCGGGGTGATTCAGGGCCTCACGCCATCATTTGACTTCCGCCGCTTCACCCGTGCCCTGCACGGCTGGTGGCTGGTGCCATTCACCAATGGCTATTCGTGGGGCTGGTATCTGGTGTCGATTCTCGGCCTGCCGCTGCTGGCGTCGCTGGTGACCGGGCTGGTGGTCTACAAGAAATTCTGGCGTGGCTTTTTCAAGCCCGTGCGTTTCAGCCAGGGCCCGCGGATTTTCTGGGGCGACATTCATCGGCTCAGCGGCGTGTGGTCGATCTGGTTCATCGCGGTGATATCCATTACCGGCACCTGGTTTCTGATTCAGGCGATCCTGGGTGATAACCAGATCAGTATTTCCAGTAAATCCCAGGTCGCGTCGATCATCCCGCACAGCGCCGTGCCGCTGACCGCCGACGGCAGCCCCGCGCCGACCATCAGCCTGGAAAAGGCCGTGGCCATCGCCAAGGAGCGGATTCCAGGCCTTGAAGCGAGCTTCATCACCCCGCCGTTCAATGCCAACAGCAATATGCAGGTCGGCGGACGCAGCTGGTATCCGTTGATGTTCCAGACCGCCGAAATCAACCCGTACAGCGGCGAAATAGCCGCCTCGCACTTGCTGTCGGACCGTAACAAGCTGGAGTTCGTCACCGAATCCATGCGCCCGCTGCACACCGGCGACTTCGGCGGCATCTGGATCAAGCTGATCTGGGCGTTCTTCGGCCTGTTGCTGAGCATGATGGTCCTCAGCGGCCTGTTGATCTGGAGCAAACGCACCGCAATTGCGACGCTTAACGCCCTCAAGCGTGAAGCCAAAACCAGGCCTGCCGCGTACACCCCGGAACCCCACACCTCGCCACTGGCGACCCGCACCCCGGAGAACAGCCTGTGAGCAAGGTCGCTGTCGCACCACCTGCGTCGTCGCTGAGCCGTTTCTGGCACAAGTGGCGCTTCCACATCAACGTGCTGCTGGTGCTGATCCCGCTGGGTTTCATGCCCAAATACTTCTCCGACGTCTCGCTGGATCGCGGCGATCAGGGCCTTGGCCAGCGCGAGGTCGGCGAGATTCAGGTCGGCCCGTGGAGCCTGCGTCTGGCAGAGGATCGCAACGAAGCCCCGCGCCTGTCCGGCCCGTCGGGCTACATGAAAAGCTTCAACGCCGCGCTGTGCAACGCCTGCATCGACCGGGTCAAGGCCACGTACCTGCGCATCGGCAAACCGCGCAGCCTGCGCACCGCCGGGGTGATCTTCTTCGGCGGCGGCTATCGCATGAGCGCGTTCATGCAGATTCCTGAAAACACCAGCCCCGACTCCGACCTGTGGATCACCATGGAAGGTTGGGACGGCGCGGTGCATCAGACTTCCATCCCTCTGCACCAGGCCTCGCCAACAACCGTGGCGTGGCTGAAAAAACAAGGAGCCAAACCATGAGTGCCCGCCCTTCCCTGCGCTGGCTGACGGCCAGCGCCCTGTGCCTGCTTGGCCTGAGCGGCAACGCCCTGTGCCTGCTTGGCCTGAGCGGCAACGCCCTGGCGCATAACCCGATGTGCGAATGCAAACAGATCGACAACGAGCAGATCCGCTGCACCGGCGGTTTTTCCGACGGCAGCGGTGCGCCGGGCGTGACGCTGGACGTGATCGGCTACGACGAAACCATTCTGGTGCCCGGCAAGCTGGGCGAGGACTCGACCGTGACCTTCAAGCGCCCTGCGTCCGAGTTCTACGTGCTGTTCGACGCAGGCCCCGGTCACGTGGTGGAAATCGATCAGGCGGATATCCCGACCCCATGAGTGCGGCCACCCGACAAATCGTCCGTCCGGCAGGTGCCGGGCATGAAACCCTCTATGTCCTGCTGCTGTGCCTGCTGATTCTTGCCGCTGCCGCCAGCGTGGTCAGCCTGCACCGCAAAACACAGGACGTGCAGAGCATCGCCAGCCATCAACTCGATGCACGCCGCGACCTGACCGCTGCCGAACAGGGCATCTACGCCGACCTGCGCGTAACGCTGGATGAGATTCGCTTGCTGACAACAGAGCAGCAAACGCCAATCACCCCACAGCAGCTGGGTGAAGAAGGCTTTGCACCGTTCGCCCAGGACGCCAGTTCGGTCAGTCGCGGCGGTCATGTCTGGCAAATGGTCGAGCAGTCCTATCTTGGCCTGAGCCAGACGCCGAGCGTGGCCGGATCGTTTCTGATGCGCGTTGACTCATCCCTTGGCGAGCAGCCCGATATCTGGATCAACCGCAGCGCCTCGATCACCGCAGCAAGCAACCTGGGTGACAAGGCCTTGATCGATGCGGGCTGGAAACAGGTCGTCGCGCAATTCGACGCTGGCGTGACCCGTCAGCACCCGCACTGACACTCCGCATTCCTTTGAAAGAAGACCGCTTGCCCATGCCTATTTCATTCAAACGCCGCCCTTTCCTTCGCGTTCTGCTGGTGAGCCTGTTCGCCGCCGTGCTGGCACCCGCAAGCTTCGCCGCCGACCCGGCCAAGCGCCTGCGCATCGGCATCACCCTGCACCCGTATTACAGCTATGTGAGCAACATTGTCGGTGACAAGGCCGAAGTGGTGCCGCTGATCCCGGCCGGTTTCAACCCGCACGCCTACGAACCCCGTGCCGAGGACATCAAGCGCATCGGTTCGCTGGACGTGATCGTGCTCAACGGCGTGGGTCACGACGATTTTGCCGACCGCATGATCGCCGCCAGCGAAACCCCGAACATCAAGACCATCGAAGCCAACGCCGACGTACCGTTGCTGGCCGCCACCGGGGTTGCAGCGCGTGGCGCCGGTAAAGTCGTCAATCCGCATACGTTCCTGTCGATCAGCGCGTCCATCGCCCAGGTCAACAACATTGCCCGCGAACTGGGCAAGCTGGACCCGGACAACGCCAAAACCTACACCGCCAATGCCCGCGCGTACGGCAAACGCCTGCGGCAGATGCGTGCCGACGCCCTCGCCAAACTGACCAAGGCGCCCAACGCCGACCTGCGCGTGGCCACGGTGCATGCGGCCTACGACTACCTGCTGCGTGAGTTCGGCCTGGAAGTGACCGCCGTCGTGGAACCGGCGCATGGCATCGAACCCAGCCCGAGCCAGCTGAAAAAGACCATCGACCAGTTGCGTGCGCTGGACGTGAAAGTGATCTTTTCGGAGATGGACTTCCCGTCCACCTACGTCGATACCATTCAGCGTGAATCGGGCGTCAAGCTGTACCCGCTGTCGCACATTTCCTATGGCGAATACACCGCCGACAAGTACGAGAAGGAAATGGCCGGCAACCTCGACACCGTGGTGCGGGCGATTCAGGAGTCCGGCGCATGACCGCTGCACAGCACCTCGACATCGTCAGCCAGGGGTCGGCTATCGAGTTCAATCAGGTGAGCCTGACGTTAGGGCGCACCACGATTCTCGACCGGGTGCATTTCAACGTGCGGGCCGGCAGTGTGCACGCACTGGTCGGGCCGAACGGCGGCGGCAAAAGCTCGCTGATCAAGACCCTCCTCGGGCAGACACCGCATCAGGGCCAATTGAGTTTGCAATGGCCTGCCGCGCCGGGCCTGATCGGCTACGTGCCGCAGGCGCTGGAGTTCGACCGGGGCCTGCCCATGACTGTGGACGATTTCATGGCGGCCATGTGTCAGCGGCGTCCGGCGTTTCTCGGTTTGTCGAAGCACTATGCGGCAGCGATTGGCGAAGCCCTGGAACGGGTCGGCCTGCAGGACAAGCGCAAACGGCGCATGGGCGCGTTGTCGGGTGGCGAACGGCAGCGCGTGCTGCTGGCGCAGGGGCTGATTCCGGCGCCGCAATTGCTGGTGCTGGATGAGCCGATGTCGGCGCTCGATGAAGCAGGCATTCAGGTGTTCGAGCGTTTGTTGGGTGACTGGCGTCGCAGCGGCATCACCGTGCTGTGGATCGAGCATGATCTGGACGCGGTGCGGCGGCTGGCGGATCAGGTGACCGGGCTCAATCGCCGGGTGCTGTTCGACGAGCCTGCCGCCACGGCGCTGACGCCGGAGCGCCTGCTGACGTAGTTTTCTGCTCATCCCCGCAATGACGGGAGCACCCTGTGATGGATTACGAAACGTTTCGCCTGTTCATTCAGGGCCTCGCCTCATCCGGTTATCTGCCCGAAGCGCTGGCTTATGGCTTTGTGGTCAATGCGCTGCTGGCCGGGCTGCTGATCGGCCCGGTGCTCGGTGGTTTGGGCACGCTGGTGGTGGTCAAGCGCTTTGCGTTTTTCTCCGAAGCGGTGGGCCATGCTGCACTGACCGGCGTGGCCATCGGCATTCTGCTCGGCGAGCCCTATACCGGCCCATATGGTGCGCTGTTCGGTTACTGCCTGTTGTTCGGCATCGTCCTCAATTACCTGCGCAACCGCACCGGGCTGGCGCCGGACACGCTGATCGGCGTATTCCTCTCGGTGTCGCTGGCGCTCGGCGCGAGCCTGCTGCTGGTGCTGGCCGGCAAGATCAACGTGCACATTCTGGAAAACGTGCTGTTCGGCTCGGTGCTGACCGTCAACGGCAATGACTTGCTGGTGCTGCTGATCGTCGGTACGCTGGTCATGGGTCTGAGCCTGCCGCTGTACAACCGCATCATGCTGGCCAGTTTCAACCCGCAACTGGCCGCAGTGCGCGGCGTGGCAGTGAAGACGCTGGACTACCTGTTCGTGATTCTCGTGACGCTGATCACCGTCGCGGCGGTGAAAGTCATCGGCGCAATCCTGGTCGGTGCGCTGCTGGTGATTCCGGCCGCAGCGGCCAGGCTGCTGAGCCAGTCGCTGAAAGGCTTCTTCTGGATCTCGGTGGCCATCGCGACCGTCAGTACCTTGTGCGGCATTTTGCTGCCTATCGTCTTCGACCTGCCGGTGCCGTCAGGCGCGGCGATCATTCTGGTGGCAGGCGTGGCCTTCGCCCTGGCCGCGATCGCGCGCGGCACACTGCCCGGCCTGAAAGGGAATATTGGATAAATGCCTACTTTACGCACATTGACCCTGGCGCTGGCCCTGACCGGCCTGTTCAGCAACAGCCTGCATGCCGCCGACGCCAAAACCGATAGCTCGCAACCGGTACGGGTGCTGGCCAGCCTGCCGATCACCTATGGGCTGGGCGAGATGCTGCTCAAGTACAGCGGCGTGGTGCTGGAGCGCGCAGCGGCTGCCAATCTGCCGGGTTCGCGTCAGACGGCGTATTTCACCGGGCGCGGGGCTGATGCTTTGCGCGGGCTGGCGAATAACGCCGACGCAGTGATCGGTTTGCGGTCGATCTGGGCGGATGACCCGCTCTACCCTAATGCCCGCCGCAGCAATATCCGCATCGTCGAGATTGATGCGGCGCGGCCGGTGGATGGCAGCCTGCCGGGGATTGCCGTGCAGCCTGGGCTGGGCACCGACGGGCTGAACAGTCAGCCGTGGCTGGCGAGCAACAACATGGGGCGCATGGCCGATGTGCTGGCGGCGGACCTGGTGCGTCTGGCACCGACGGCCAAGCCGAAGATCGAGGCCAACCTGGCAGCGTTCAAGCAGAAGTTGCTCAAGCTGAGTGCCAGCAGCGAAGCGGCGCTGGCCGGTGCCGACAATTTGAGCGTGGTGAGTTTGTCGGATCGCTTTGGTTACTTGATCAGCGGGCTGAACCTGGAGCTGATTGACAGCCAGGTGCTGACTGATGAACAGTGGACGCCCGAGGCGCTGAGCAAACTGGGCACCACCCTCAAGGATAACGACGTGGCGCTGGTGCTCGATCATCGTCAGCCGCCAGAACCGGTCAAGGCTGCGATTGAAACGGCAGGCAGCACATTGCTGGTGTTGGGGATTGATGGCGCTGATCCGCTGGTCGAACTGCAGGGCGATATTCAGGGGATTGTAAAGGCACTGGCTGGGAGCGGGAACGTCGCACGATAGTTGAGGTAGTTCGGATTATCGTTCCGCACGCTCCAGCGTCGGAATGCAGTTCGCGACGCTCTGCGTCGCAAAAGAGGACGCGGAGCGTCCGCAACGGCATGCCGACGCAGAGCGTCGCACGATAGTTGAGCCAATCAGGCCGTCTGGGCTTCCATCTTCTGGCGCAGGCTCAGGGGGCGCATGTCGGTCCAGACTTCTTCGATGTAGGCCAGGCATTCTTTCTTGAAACCGCTTTTGCCGACGGTGCGCCAGCCGTTGGGGATAGCTTTGTAGTCGGGCCAGATCGAGTACTGTTCTTCGTGGTTGACCACAACTTGAAAGACGATGTCTTCCCGATCGAATACTGAAGTCATTGCTGCTCTCCGAGGTTGTTCAGTGCCGCTGCGCCAATTCGCAGCCGCTATAGGGATTGAACGTATCGCTACGTCGAAAAATTAAAGCTGGGCGACGGCGGCGTTAAGCGCGCGGCCGAAGATTTCCGCCACTTCGTCGATCTGCTCGGCGGTGATCACCAGCGGTGGCAGGAAACGCACCACGCTGCCGTGCCGACCGCCCAGTTCCAGAATCAGCCCGCGCTTGAGGCATTCGCGCTGGATCAGCGGGGCCAGACGGGCAAACACCGGTGGATGACCTTGCGCATCGCGCGTACCCGCAGGATCGACCAGTTCCACACCCAGCATCAGCCCGCGACCACGAATGTCACCCAGTTGCGGGAAGTCGCGCTGCTGGGCTTGCAGATGACCGACCAGCCGCGCGCCCATCGCTGTCGCGTGCTCACACATATTGTTTTGCTGGAGATAGCGCATCACCGCCGAACCGGTGGCCATCGCCATCTGGTTGCCGCGGAAGGTCCCGGCATGCGCACCCGGCAACCAGGTGTCGAGCCAGGAACGGTAAACCACTACAGCCAACGGCAAACTGCCGCCGATGGCTTTGGACATGACCACCACATCGGGAATGATCCCGGCGTGCTCAAAGGCGAACATCTTGCCGGTGCGCGCAAAACCGCTCTGGATTTCATCGACGATCAGCGCCACACCGGCTTTTTCAGTGATGCGCCGCACACCGCGCAGCCAGTCCAGATCAGCCGGAATCATTCCGCCCTCACCCTGTACCACTTCAAGAATGACCGCTGCGGGCAACTGCACGCCGGCTTCCGGGTCGTTGAGCAGGTTTTCCAGGTAGTGCAGGTTGGCACGCACGCCCTGTTCGCCACCCAGCCCGAACGGGCAGCGGTAATCGTAGGGATACGGCAGAAACTGCACGCCCGCGCTGAGCAACGCACCCAGCGGCTTTTTCGGCCCCAGACTGCCCATCAGGCTCAACGCCCCCTGGCTCATGCCGTGATAACCGCCCTGAAACGACAACACGGTGCTGCGCCCGGTGGCAGTGCGCACCAGTTTCAACGCAGCTTCCACCGCATCGGTACCGGTCGGGCCACAGAACTGGATCTTCGCGTCATTGGCCAGCGCTGGCGGCAGCAGGCCGAACAGGTCCTGCACGAACTGGTCTTTGACCGGCGTGGTCAGATCCAGGGTGTGCAGCGGCAATTCATCGCTGATCACCTGCTGGATCGCTTCGATGATCACCGGATGGTTATGCCCCAGCGCCAGCGTGCCCGCGCCTGCCAGACAATCGATGAAGCGCCGCCCTTCGACGTCCTCAACGTGAATGCCCTTGGCACGCTTGAGCGCCAGCGGGATGCGCCGTGGGTAGCTGCGCGCATTGGATTCCTGGCGGTTCTGCCGGGCCAGCAATGGCGACTCGTCGAACTGGTAGAGCCTCTCAGCCGCTGCCGGGGTAACCCGGGTCAGTTGATCATCGATAAACCTGGTAGCGACTGACATTTGTGCAGCCCTCAATACGCTGGTTGAATGACCTGATGCATGACCAAGGGCCATGCCGGTTCAGGCGTTTATTCCTTCTCTTGAAAACGCGCCAGCGCGCTGCGGATTTACACCCGGTAACGAGTTTTTTATCCACAACGCACGTGCGCCGACCAGAGGCTGATCAGAACCCTTCAAGTTCCGCCATCAAGTCCGCCAGCCGGTCGAATTTCTGCTCGTCGACCTGCGCGCCGCCGAGGCTTTGCAGATGTTCGGCCAACGCCTGAACGGTGTTGAATTCGAACATCGCCCGCAACGGCACGTTACGTTGCAGCAGCTTCTGCGCACGGGTGACCACCTGTGTGGCCAGCAACGAATGCCCGCCCAATTCGAAGAAGTTGTCAGTGATGCCCACCCGCTCGACCTTGAGCACATCGGCCCAGATAGTCGCCAGTTGTTGCTCCATTTCAGTTTGCGGCGCGAGGTATTCCTGCTGCGACTGGCTGACGTCCGGCGCAGGCAGGGCCTTGCGGTCGAGCTTGCCGTTCGGCGTCAGTGGCATCGCGTCCAGAATCACCAGATGCGCAGGCACCATGTAGTCCGGCAGGCTGGCCTTGAGGTGGCTTTTAAGCGCATCTCGCAGCGCGTCATGATCCTGCGTGGCAGCGCGTGGCACCAGATAGGCCGCGAGCACTTTGCCCAGCGCACCCTCGATGTCCAGCACCACTGATTCGCGAATCGCCGGATGCTCCAGCAAGCGGGTTTCGATTTCGCCCAGCTCGATGCGATAGCCACGAATCTTCACTTGGTGATCGACCCGGCCGACGTACTCCAGCACGCCGTCCTTGCGCCGCCGCGCCAGGTCGCCGGTGCGGTACAGACGCTCGCCCGGCGCGCCGAACGGATGCGGCACGAATACCGGCACCGTGCGCGATGGATCCGCGACGTAACCGCGACCGACACCGGCCCCGGCGACACACAACTCACCCACGGCACCTAACGGCACAAGGTCCAGAGCGTCATCGAGCAGGTACAGGCGATTGTTGTCGGTCGGCGAACCGATCGGCAGATACGCGCTACGTGTGGAATCCGCGTCAACGCGGAAGAACGCCACGTCGTCGGAACATTCAGCCGGGCCATAGGCATTCACCAGCCCGATAGCCGGGTAGCGTTGCAGCCACTGGCTGGCCAACTCAGGCGGCATGGCTTCGCCGGTCGGCAGCAGCCAGCGCAGGCTGTCGAGTGTGGCGTGCTGTTCGGCGAGCAGGCCGGTAATCAGCGACGGCACGCTTTCCAGCACGCTGATGCGCTGCGCCTGCACATGCGCCAGCAGCGCCTGCGGGTCGCGAGCGATGTCGTTCGGCACGATGTCCACCCGCGCCCCGAACAGCGGCGCGGCAAGGAACTGCCAGACCGAAATGTCGAAACTTTGCGAAGCGGTCTGGGCGATCACATCGCTGTCGCTCAGGTTCAGGTACGGCACCTTGCTCAACTGGTTATTGAGCATGCCGCGCTGTTCGACCATCACGCCCTTCGGCAGCCCGGTGGAACCGGAAGTGAAGATCACGTAAGCCAGGTTATCCGCCGCGCTGTAGCGACCCGGATTGTGCTGCGCTGATTCGCTCCGCTGCACGTCTTCCCAGACCCGCAACTGCGGACGATCGGACTCGGGCAGCGCATCGAGCAGCGCCCTGCCCTGTTGCAGGCAATCCGCGCTGCACACCAGCACCGGCGTGCGGCTCTGGGCGATGATGCCGCTCAGTCGCACATTCGGCAGCGCAGGGTCCAGCGGCAAGTAACCAGCACCGGCTTTGAAGCTGCCGATGATCATGCCGAGCAATTCAGGCCCGCGCTCGGCCAGCAAGGCCACCGGCTGATCGAAGCCGACTCCGGACTCGATAAGCGCATGGCCCAGACGATTGCTGGCGATATTCAGTTCGGCGTAGCTGACTTCACGATCCAGATAACTGACTGCAATGCGCTCGGGATGCGCCGCGACCTGCGCCTCAAACAGTTCGATATAGCTCTTGTCCAGCGGGTAAGCGTGCTCGCTCTGGTTGCAGCCCTCGAGCAGGAATGCGCGCTCCTGCTCACTGACCAGCGCCAGCTCGGCCATGTCGCCATGGAAACCTTCGATCAGCGCCAGTAGCAGGCGCTTGAACTCGCCGAGCATGCTCTGCACGGTGGATTCGTCGAAATAACGCTGGTCGTAGGACAGGTGCAGGCCCAGGTCATCGCCCGGATAGCAGACCGCCGTCAGCGGGTAATTGGTGTGAGTGCGGCCGGAATCCGAGGTGGCATTGAGGCTTTGCGCACGGTCCAGTACCGAGACTTCCACCGGCGCGTTTTCGAACACGAACAGGCTGTCGAACAACGGCTGGCCCTTGGGCAGTTCGCTGTTCTCCTGAATGGTCACCAGCGGCAGGTATTCGTACTCGCGCAGCTGCATGTTGCTGTCCAGCAACTGTCTCAGCCAATCTCGAACCGTGCAGCGCTGCTCGTCACTCGGCATGCCGACCCGCAGGGCTATGGTGTTGATGAACAGGCCGACGGTGCGCTGCATCTGCGGCAATTCCACCGGTCGCCCGGCCACCGTAACGCCGAATACCACGTCGCGATCACCGCTCATGCGCCGCAAGGTCAAGGCCCACGCCGCCTGGGCGAAGGTGTTGACAGTCAGTTGATGCTGCTGAGCCAGTTCGCGCAGTTGTGCGCCGTCGCGCTCATCAAGACGGGTGTAACAATCGCCCACCACCATGCCGCCGCTGTCACCGGCATGTTCACGCAGGAACGGACGGTCGCTGGGGATCGGTGTCGGCCGCTCGAAGCCGCGCAGGTTGTGCTGCCACCAGTCACGCGCCTGAGCCAGGCCACGGCGTTGCAGCCAGCCGATGTAATCGCGATAGCGCGGCGCAGGCGTCAGTTGTGCTTCACGCCCTTCGCCCAGCGCGGTGTAAAGGTCGAAGAAGTCGTTCATCAGCAGCGAACGGCACCAGGCATCGATGAGGATGTGGTGGTTGCTCATCATGAACCAATAGCGCGCTTCATCGACGCGGGTCAGGCGCAGGTGGAACGGCGGCTGATTGAGCAGATCGAACCCGGCCTCGCGCTCGGACTTGAGCAGGGCCTGCAAGCGCGGCTCTTGCTCGTCTGACGGTACCTCGCGCCAGTCCAGATAATCAATCGGCGTGCTGCCCGGCTTGTGGATGACCTGCAGCATGGTTTCGCCAATGTCCCAGCAGAACGAGGCACGTAGCGCTTCGTGGCGGGCAATCACTGCCTGCCAGGCCTGGGCAAAACGCTCCGGGTCGAGCGCGCTGTTGATGCGGTAGCGGTCCTGCATGTAATACAGGCCGGTGCCCGGTTCCAGCAGGGTGTGCAGCAGCATGCCCTCCTGCATCGGCGTCAGCGGGTATACATCCTCAATGTGCGTAGCGGCGACCGGCAGCGCGTCGAGTTGCGCCTGATCCAGATCGGCCAGCGGGAAGTCGGAAGGCGTCAGGCCGCCGCTGCCGTTACTCAGGCAATGGGCGATCAGCGCCTGCAACTGGCTCAGGTAGTCCTGCGCCAACGCTTCGATAGCAGCAGGTTGATAACGCTCGGCGCTGAAGGTCCAGCGCAACAGCAGTTCGCCGCCATACACCTGGCTATCGATGCTCAGCTCATTGGGCAGCGGCGCGTGCGGATCATGGGCCGCGCCCGTCGATTCTTCCAGCGGGCGGAACAGCGCATCGTCGGCAAAACTTTGGTCGAACTGGCCGAGGTAATTGAAGGTGATCGGCGCCACCGGCAGCGCCTGCATGACGGCCTTGCTGGCAGGGTCGGCCAGATAGCGCAGTACGCCATAACCGAGGCCTTTGTGCGGTATCTGGCGCAGTTGCTCCTTGATGGCCTTGATCGAGTCACCCGGCGCTGCATCGGCAGCCAGTGCAGGCGTGAGGCGCAGCGGATAGGCACTGGTGAACCAGCCCACGGTACGGGTCAGGTCGATGTCGTCAAACAGGGTTTCGCGGCCGTGACCTTCCAGCTGGATCAGGGTCGATGGCTGCCCGCTCCAGCGGCAGACCACCTGCGCCAGCGCTGTCAGCAGCAAGTCGTTGACCTGAGTGCGGTAGGCGCTGGGGGCCTGTTGCAGCAGTTGCCGAGTGCGCTCGGCATCCAGCCGCACGCTGACCGTTTGCGCATGACGATTCTGCTGCCCGCCCTGCGGGTTGTGGCACGGCAGATTCGTCGCAGGACCGCTCAGCTGGCGCTTCCAGATGCGCAGCTCTTCACGCAATGATTCGTTACCCGCATACGCCTGCAAGCGTGCCGCCCAGTCGCGGAACGAACTGGTCTTGACCGCGAAACGTACTGATGTAGCGTCGCTCAACTGGCGATAAGCCGTTTGCAGATCATCCAGCAGCACACGCCACGAAACGCCATCGACCACTAGGTGGTGAATGACCATCAGCAGGCGTAGCTGGCCCTGCGGCCCATCGACCAACAAGGCACGCAGCAGCGGGCCGCTGTGCAGATCGAGGCTGCGCTGGGTATCGGCGTACAAGGCCGCACATTCGGCCATGTCGGCGACGCGCGCCTGGATCAGCAGGGTTTCGGCGGTTACGGCGCGGTGCTCGGCCTGCCACTTGCCGTTTTGCTCGACGAAACTCAGGCGCAATGCGTCGTGCTGTTCAAGCACGGCACGCAAGGCCTGCTCCAGCGCACGAGGATCGAGCGCGCTGACCAGCTCCAGCACCAGTGACTGATTCCAGTGCTGGCGCTGCGGGATCGGCGTGTCGAAGAACCAGTGTTGAATCGGCGTCAGCGCGGACGCACCTTCCAGCAGGCCCTGCTCGGCCTGAATCAGTTCACGGGTGGTCGCCACAGCGGCCAGGGTCTGCACGGTCTGATGCTGAAACAGGTCACGTGGGCTGAAATGAATGCCCGCCTGACGCGCGCGGCTGACCACTTGAATCGACAGGATCGAATCACCGCCCAGTTCGAAGAAGTTATCGTTGACGCCGACTTTCTCCACATTCAGCACCGCGCACCAGATCGCCGCCAGTTGCTGCTCCAGCTCGCTGGCAGGCGCGATGTAGTGCTGACGATTGAGTTCCGGGTCCGGCGCAGACAAGGCGCGGCGATCCAGCTTGCCGTTGGCGGTCAGCGGCATGCTCTCGAGCAGTATCAGATGCGTCGGCACCATGTAATCCGGCAGTTGCGCCTTGAGGTGCGCTTTCAGCGATTCACGCAATTGCGCCTGCTGTTCATCGCCCTGCCCGGCCACCTCACTGACCAGATAAGCGGCCAGTTGCTTGCCCGACGGCGTGTCCAGCGCCAGCACCACGGCTTCGCGAATCGCTTGGTGTTCCAGCAGGCGGGTTTCGATTTCGCCCAGCTCGATACGGAAACCGCGAATCTTTACCTGATGGTCGATACGGCCCACGTATTCCACCAGCCCGTCGGCGCGCTGACGCACCAGGTCGCCGGTGCGATACAGACGCCCGCCGTTGCTGGCAAACGGGTCGGCCACGAAACGCTCGGCGGTCATGCCGGGACGCTGATGATAGCCCTGCGCCAGACCGGCACCACCGATGTACAACTCGCCACTCGCACCCTGCGGCACCAGCGCCAGGTCGGCGTCGAGAATATAGGCCACGCGCGCGCCGACGATACGCCCAATCGGCACGCTGGCTTCGCCTTCCTCCAGTTGCTGCGGCGCCAGACTGGCCAGTGGCATGACCACGGTTTCAGTCGGGCCATAGGCGTTGAAGAACAGTTCCGGCTGAAAGACTGCACGAATGCGCTGCAAGTGTTCGCCGGTCAGCGCTTCGCCGCCGGTGATGCACATGCGCACCGGCAAGGTCTGGCCCTGAGTCGCCAGCCATTGCGCCAACTGGCTGCCATAACTGGGCGTGAAACCAAGAATATTGACCTGCTGCTCACGAATCAGCGTGCAGATTTCTTCGGCGTCCCACTGGCCCTGAGCACGCAGCACCACACGCGCGCCGCTGAGCAACGGCACCAGCAGGCGCTCGGTGGCGGCGTCGAAGTTGATCGAATAGAAATGCAATTCGCAGTCATCAGGCTGCATGTCGAAACGGCGGATGACCGCTTGGCAATGCATGGCGATTTCACCGTGGGAAACCACCACGCCCTTGGGCTTGCCGGTCGAACCGGAGGTGTAAATCAGGTACGCCTGATGCTGTGGCAGGCTGATGAACGGCAGTTCATCGGACGAAAAAGACACCAGCAGCGGCTGATCATCTTCCAGGCACCAGCGAGCAACACCGGCAGGCAATTCGCCCAGCGCGGTAAACAACGCTCGATCGCTCAACAACAGACCGACGCCGCTGTCTTCGATCATGTAGTGCAGGCGTTCCAGCGGGTATTCCGGGTCGAGGGGCACGTAAGCGCCACCGGCCTTGAGGATCGCCAGCAAGCCGACCACCATGTCCAGCGAGCGCGGCAGCGCCAGACCGACCCGCACCTGCGGACCGACGCCACGTTGGCGCAGCATTCCGGCCAGTTGGTTGGCGCGGCCGTTCAGCTCGGCGTAACTCAGGGTTTCACCGGCAAAGGTCAGCGCCGCCGCCTGTGGGCGCAATCGGGCCTGCTCGGCGAACAGGCTGTGAATGCAGTGATCGAGCCGTTGTCCGCCAGCTTCAACGCCGAGGCTGTCGAGCAATTCTTGACGCTCGGCGTCCTGCAACAGCGGCAGTTCACTCAGGCGCTGTTGCGGATCGACGAGCAACGCTTGCAGCAGGTTGAGCCAATGTTCGGCCATCTGCGCGATGCGCGGCTCGTCGAACAGATCGGTGCTGTAGGTCAGGCAGCAACCCAGGCGGTGATCCAGCTCGGTGACTTCGAGGTTGAGGTCGAATTTGGTAGCCCGCGCATCGTTGACCAGGTAGTCGACAGTCATGCCCGCCAGCTCGCGACTTTGCTGGAATTCCCAGCGCTGCACATTGCACATCACCTGGAACAGCGGGTTGTAGGCCGCGCTGCGTGGCGGTTGCAGGGCTTCGACCAGATGATCGAAGGGCAAGTCCTGATGCGACTGGCCTTCGATGACCGTGTGGCGCACCTGTTCAAATAACTGCGCGACGCTCATCTGCCCGTCGAGCTGCACGCGCAGCACCTGGGTGTTGAGGAACGCGCCGATCAGCCCTTCGCTTTCCGGACGAATGCGGTTAGCCACCGGCGCGCCGATGCGCAGGTCATTCTGGCCGCTGTAGCGATAGAGCAGCACCGCCAAGGTAGCGGTCATGGTCATGAACAAGGTCAGCCCGTTGCGGGCGTTGAACGCGCGGACTTTCGCGGCCAATTCAGGATTCAGGTCGAAGCGGTACAGCTCGCCCCGATGGCTTTGCACAGGTGGACGCGGCCGGTCGCCGGGCAGTTCCAGCAGCGGGTGTTCGTTGCCCAGTTGCGCGGTCCAGTAGTCCAGTTGGCGCTGGCGTTCGCCGGCTTCCATCCACTGACGCTGCCAGACGCTGTAATCGAGGTACTGCACCGCCAGCGGCTCCAGCGGCGACGGCTTGCCGTCAAGAAACGCTTCGTAGAGCAGGCCCAGCTCGCGGGCGAAAATATCCATCGCCCAACCTTCGGTGACGATGTGGTGCAAGGTCAGGACGAAGTAATGCTCCAGCTCCGCAGCCCTGACCAGACAGGCGCGCAGCAACGGCCCGGTTTCCAGGTCAAAGGGCTGGTGCGCCTCGCTGTCGGCCAGCGCCTGAATGCGCTGCTGACGAACCTCGGCAGGCAGCGCCGAGTAGTCCTGCCACTGCACGCTCAGGCCGGTCTGTTCGGAGACTTTCTGGCAGGCCACGCCGTTGACGCTCGGGAACGTAGTGCGCAGGGTTTCGTGGCGCAGGATCAAGGCTTGCAGCGCAGCCTCGAAACACTCGATATCGAACACGCCGTTCAAACGCGCCATGCCGCCGACGTTGTACGCCGGGCTGTCCGGTTCCATCTGCCAAAGGAACCACATGCGCTGTTGCGAATAGGACAGCGGCACCGGCTGACTGCGATCGACGCTGGCAATCGGTTGCAGGCTGTTGCGTGCGCCTGACTGCTGAAGGGCTTGAACCTGTTCAGCGAATGCGCCCAGCTCGCTGGCCTCGAACAGCGCGCGCAACGGTAAATCGATGTCGCAGGCCTGACGCACCCGGGAAATGATCTGCGTGGCCAGCAACGAGTGCCCGCCCAGCTCGAAAAAGTCATCGCGCAGGCCGACACGCGACACGCCCAGCACCTGTCGCCAGACAGCGGCGATCTGCTTTTGCAGGTCGGTGTGCGGCTCGACGTGTTCGCGGGTCTGCCATTGCGGCTCGGGCAAGGCCCGGCGATCCAGCTTGCCGCTCGGGCTCAGCGGCATGCTGTCGAGGCGTACCAGTTGCGCCGGGACCATGTAATCCGGCAGTTCCAGCGCGAGAGCCGATTTGATGCGCTCGGCCTGAACGTCCTGCCCGGCTTCGGCGGTGTAATAACCGATCAGTTGTGGGCCAGCGGCGGTATCACGCACCAGCACGGCAGCATGACCAACGCCTGGTTGAGCCAGCAGGCGGGCTTCGATTTCCTGTGGTTCGACGCGGAAACCACGCAGTTTGACCTGCTGATCCAGACGCCCCAGATATTCCAGCACACCGTCAACCGCCCAGCGCACCAGATCACCCGTGCGGTACAGGCGTTCGCCCGGCTGGCCCAGCGGGTCGGCGATAAAGCGCTCGGCGGTCAGGCCCGGACGGTTCAGATAACCACGCGCCAGGCCGATCCCACCGATGCACAGCTCACCGGCCACCCCGCGTGGCAGCGGGTTCAGCTCGCTGTCCAGCACCCGGCACAGCACGTTGCCCAGTGGACGACCCATCGGCGAGCGCGGGCCATCGGCACGCTGGCAGTGCCAATGGGTGACGTTGATCGCGGTTGCGGTGGGGCCATAACGGTTGTGCAGTTGCACATTCGGCAGTTGCTCCAGCACCCGGTTGCGCAGTTCGCCTGGCAGCGCTTCGCCGCCGGAAAACAGGCGACGCAGGCTGCTGCACTGCTGCGTCAGCGGTTCGTCGATGAACAGTTGCAGCAAGGGCGGCACAAAATGCAGCGTGGTCACGGCGTATTCGTTGACCAGTTGCGCGATGCGATGCGGATCACGGTGTTCGCCGGGGCCTGCCAGCAGCAGGCGGCTGCCGGTGATCAGCGGCCAGAAACACTCCCACACCGACACGTCGAAGCTGATCGGTGCCTTTTGCATCAGCACGTCGCTTTCATCCAGCGCATACGCGGCCTGCATCCATTGCAGGCGCTCGGCCAGGGCCGCATGGGTGTTGCCGACGCCTTTGGGCAGGCCGGTGGAACCGGAGGTGTAAATCACGTAGGCGAGGTTGTCGCCGTGCAGGTGCAGGCTCGGCGCGCTGGCTGGCCAGTTGTCCAGATGCAGCGTGTCCATCGCCAGCGTGCAAACGCCCTCGGCACTCGGCAGGTCGCCGAGCAGATGGCTCTGGGTCAGCAGCAATTCGACCCCGCTGTCTTGCAGCATGTAGGTCAGCCGATCCGTCGGGTAATCGGGGTCCAGCGGTACATAAGCGCCACCGGCCTTGAGAATCGCCAACAGGCCGATCAACAGCTGCGGCGAACGCTCGGCGGCAATCGCCACCTTGATGTCCGGGCCGACGCCCTTGTCGCGCAGGTAATGCGCCAGACGGTTGGCCTGAGCATGCAGGCTGGCAAAATCGAGGCTGCCGCCCTCCCACACCAGCGCAATGCGCTCGGGAGTTTGCAGCGCCTGACGCTCCAGCTGTTCAGGCAACCAGCTTTGCGCCGGCGTGCAGGCGGCGGCGCTCCATTGCGCCTGTTCGGCCCACTCGTCAGCGCCGAGCAATTGCAGGTCGCCCAGCGCGACCTGCGCCTGCTGGCTAACCTGGGTCAGCACCTGAACATAGTGCCGGGCCAGACGCACAATGGTGTCGCGCTCGAACAGCTCGTCGGCGTAGTCGAAGGACAGGTTGAGGCGACCGTTACGGTCTTCTTCGCTGTGCAGTTGCAGGTCGAACTTGGCCTCGCGGCTGTGCCACGGAAGCTCTTCGGCAAGCAGCCCCGGCAGCCGGCGCAAGGCGCTGAGGTCGCGTTGCTGGTGGTTGAACATGACTTGAAACAAACCATGCTCACGCGCCTGCGGGAAGGCTTCGACCAGCTGTTCGAACGGCACGTCCTGATGCGCTTGGGCATCGAGTGCGGTCTGGCGGGTCTGAGCCAGCAGGGTCGAAAACGGCAGGCGCGGGTCCAGTTGCGCACGCAGCACCAAGGTGTTGATGAAGAAGCCGATCAGCCCTTGGGTTTCATGGCGCGGACGATTGGCACCGGGCACGCCGATGCGGATGTCGGTCTGCCCGCTGTAGCGATGCAACAGGGTCTGAAAACCGGCCAGCAACAGCATGAAGGGTGTCGATTGCCAGGCTTGCGCCGTGTTGCGCAGCGCAGCGCTCAGATCGGCGCTCAGGCGCAGGCTGTAACGCGAAGCGCTGTGTTGCTTGCGTGTAGAACGCGGGTGATCGGTGCTCAGCGTCAGGGTCGGCTGCTCATCGCCCAGTTGCTGTTTCCAGTAACCCAGCTGGCTCTCAGCCTCGCCTTGCGCCAGCCAGTCACGTTGCCATTGGCCGTAGTCGGCGTAGCGCAGCGGCAAAGGTGTCAGTTCCAGGGTCTGACCTTGAACAGCCGATGCATAGAGGCGCGAGAACTCGTCGATCAGCACATTCAGCGACCAGCCATCGGCAATGATGTGGTGCAGCGTGACCAGTAACTGATGCTCTTCTTCGTCCAGTTGCAGCAGCGTAACGCGCAGCAACGGGCCGTTGTGCAGATCGAACGGCAGGCGCGCCTGCTCTTCGCGGATCGCCAGCGCACGCGCTTGGCGCTCTTCGCTGGGCAGTTCGCTGATGTCTATGGTGTGCAGCGGGAATTCGCCCGCTGCGTCGATGCGTTGCAGGGCCACGCCGTCCTGTTCGTAGAACCGCGTGCGCAGTGATTCATGCCGCTCGATCAGGCGCTGGAAGCTGCTGCGCAATGCCTCGACATTCAGCTCGCCGCGCAGGTGCAGCCCACCGGGAATGGTGTAGGCGCTGCTTTGTGGGTCGAGCTGCCAGAGGAACCACAGACGGTTCTGCGCCAGCGATTGCGGCAGATGCTCGTTACCTGGCAGGCGAGCGATAGCGTTCTGCGTCTGAATGCTGCCTTGCGACGCAGCGATCTGCAGCGCTTCGACCTGCGCAGCAAAGGCGGCCAGCGTCGGTGCTTCGAACAGCAGGCGCAGGTTCAGGTCGATGCCCAGCGTCTCGCGCAACTTCGCAACGACCTGAGTCGCGACAATCGAGTTGCCGCCGAGCAGGAAAAAATGGTCGTCGGCGCTGACCTGCTCGCACTGCAACTGCTCGCACCAGACGCTGGCAATCTGCGCTTGTAGTTCCGAGCCGGTGCTTGAAGTGTGGCTTTGAATGGTCGTACCGAATGCAGGAAATACGGCATAGCTGTCGAGGCTGCCATCGGCCAGACGGGTGCGGCAGGCCGAACGCTGCAGCTTGCCGCTGGACGTCTTGGGTAACGCGCCCGGATTGAGCAGCACGACAACGCTCGGCGCTTCCTGGAAGGCTTCGGCCACGGTCTGCCGGATGAGTTTGATCAGCGCTTCGGGCGGCAGGATTTTCTGTACGCTGCGACTGATTTCGGCGGCAATGCCGATGCCTTCACTGCCGTCCTGATTGACAGCGAACGCAGCAATGCGGCCTTTGCGCACCACATCGATTTCGCGCTCGATGACCTTCTCGATGTCTTGCGGGTACAGGTTGTGGCCACGCACGATCAGCATGTCTTTCAAACGGCCGGTGATGTACAGCTCGCTATGCCGCTGGAAGCCCAGATCACCGGTGCGCAGCCAGGTCTGGCCGTCATGCTGGACGAACGCTTTGGCGGTGGCTTCAGGGTTGCGCCAGTAACCGTGGGCGATGCTCGGCCCACTGGCCCAGACTTCGCCAATGCTGTTTTCAGCCAGCACCTTCAGGGTGACGGGGTCGGCGATCAACACGCCATGCCCCGGCTGGCCGCTGCCGCAGCTCATCACCGGTTGGCCGTCGCCCGGCTCGGCCACATTGCGCGCCAGGGCCTGCGCATCCAGACGCAACGAAGGAATGCCCTTGCCGCGCTTGCCGCCGGCCACATACAGCGTGGCTTCGGCCAGCCCGTAAGAGGCCATGAAGCTGTCCGGCGTGAAGCCACAGCTGGCGAATTTCTCGGCGAACGCATTCAGGCTGTCTTCGCGGATCGGCTCGGAACCGGAATACGCCACGCGCCAACGGCTCAGGTCCAGCCGCTCCAGCGCCGAATCGCTGACCCGTGCGCTGCACAGTTGGTAGGCGAAATCAGGACCGCCACTGATGGTGCCGCCGTATTCACTGATCGCCTCCAGCCAGCGCAACGGGCGCGTGAGGAAGTAGGCCGGCGCCATGAGGATGCACGGCACGCCGCTGAAAATCGGTTGCAGCAGGCCACCGATCAGGCCCATGTCGTGGTACAGCGGCAGCCAACTGACGATCACGTCGTCCGGGTTGACGTCGATGCCGAAGCCATGACGAATCAACAGTTCGTTGGCGACCAGATTGCCATGACTGACCTGCACGCCTTTGGGCAAGGCCGTCGAGCCGGAGGTGTATTGCAGAAACGCGATGTCGTCGGCTTGCAGTGGCGGACCCTGCCAGCCATCGGCCGACGCACTGTCCAGCGTATCGACGCACAGCAGTGGCGGCGCATCGGCGGCGGCCAGTTCGTCCATCTGCAACAAAGCGGGTTGCACGTCGGAAGCGGTCAGAACCAGACGCGGCTCGGCATCGGCAATGATCGACAGCAGTCGCTCCTGATGGTGGCGACGGTTGGATTCCGGCGGGTAAGCCGGCACCGCGATCACACCGGCGTACAAGCAGCCGAAAAACGCAGCGACGTAGTCCGGGCCGCTGTGGAACAGCAGAATCGCCCGATCCCCTGGCTCGGCCTGGCGTTGCAGCGCAGCGGCAATAGTTCGCGCGCGCAGGTCCAGATCACGGTAGGTCAACACCAGCCCTTGGGTTTTCTCGTCGGTGAGAAAGCGCAGGGCCAACCGGTCCGGCGTTTGCGCGGCGCGACGCTGAAGGGCTTGAGCCAGGGTGTCGGGGAGTTCAAACGCATCCATGATGGGGTTCCTGCTAGATTCGGCGTGCCAGATAAGATCTGAATGTCAAGAAAGACGCGCGCATCGGGGAACGGGCGCGCGTGAGGCCTAAACGGTCAACCGGCAGCCCGGTTCAACTGCCGTGACGCGCTGTTGCGCCAACGGGCCAAGTGCTGCTCGGAATAGCGCCGCAGATGGCGAAGCAATTGCGCCTGCTCGTCGACCAGATAGAAGTGATGACCCTCGAACATGTCCAGCGAGAAGCCGGTGCAGGTTTCTTCCTGCCAGTCGAGCAGCTCCTCGACGCCGACGCTGTCCTGTTTGCCGCCGAAGACGTGAATCGGCACGCTCAATGGTTCGCGCTGGCCGTACACAAAGCTGCCGCAGAGCAGAAAGTCGGCGCGCAGGATCGGTAGCATCAACTGCATCAGCTCTTGATTGGCGATGATGTTTTCGCTGGTGCCCTTGAGTGTGCGCAGTCGGGCGATCAGTTGTTCGTCGGTCTTGGCGACGGCGTATTCGCTGACATCGCGGCGCACCGGGCCGGCAGTGGCCGACGCAAACAGTGCCAGCGGCGCAGGCAGCCCGCGTTCGCGCAAAACATGCGCCAGTTCGAAGGCCAGCAAACCGCCCAGGCTGTGGCCGAACAAGGCATAGGGTTTGTCCAGCTCGACGCTGATTTCGTCGGCCAACTGGTTGGCCAGTCGCACGATGTCGGTTTGCAACACTTCGTCCATGCGCATGCCGCGACCGGGAAGCTCAAGCGGGCGCACGTTCAGCCACTCGGGCACTTTGCGACGCCAAGGGCTGTAGAGCATCGCGCTCGCGCCAGAGAAAGGCAGGCAGAACAGCGTCAGGCTCACAGACGGATTCATGGCAGAACCGTCCGTCTGGTGGCGCGGATGTAAAAGCGGCGAGGCGCGTGATCGAGACGCATGGGGTTCTCCTGAGGTATTCCCTGGCCGCAACCACGGTCGGGCCTGTCACCAATGAGAACGGATGACGTCTGCAAATAATTAGTGAGGGTGCCCATTGCGGGCGCGCGGCAGGCAAGCCTGCACTTTTAAAGTGCGCTGATTTACTTTCGCATTTGACAATAATTATCATTAAGGCTAATTTGTTGCCCCATGTGACGGCGCTGCTCCTCCCGCAGCCCTCCCCCCCCAATAGACTTTGTAGCAAGGTGAATTCCATGACGGAACACGTATTCACAGGCAAGTGCGACTCACCCTTACTCCAGGCATTCGTCGACAACTACTTGCTGCTGGTCAAGATCGCGGCGCGCATTGTTGGCTGTCGGTCGCGTGCCGAGGACATCGTGCAGGATGCGTTCTTCAGATTGCGTTCAGCGCCGCAGGCCACACTGACCTTCAAGGCGCAGCTCAGCTATCTGTTTCAGATCGTGCGCAACCTGGCCATCGATCATTACCGCAAGCAGGCACTGGAACAGAAATACACCGGCCCCGAGGCCGAGGGGCTGAATGTGGTGATTCAGGGTGCATCGCCAGAAACTTCGCACATCAACTTCTCCAGCCTGGAGAAAATTGCCGATGCCCTGAGTGAACTGCCACCGCGCACCCGTTATGCGCTCGAGATGTATCGCCTGCATGGCGTGCCACAGAAGGACATCGCCAAGGAACTAGGCGTGTCGCCGACGCTGGTCAACTTCATGATCCGCGACGCGTTGATTCATTGCCGCAAGGTCAATGGCACTGGAGCTGAAGCCTGACGGGGGCGAACAAGGCAGACGAAAAAAATCCGGAGCAATGGCTCCGGATTTTTCGTTTCGGCCTTTACAGACGCTGGATCAGCGGCTGACCTGATACTCAGGCTGCACTTCCGGCATTGCCGAGGAGTGGTGGTTGAGAATCTTCCACTCGTTGCCAATGCGGTGGTAGAGGAACGAATAACGTGCCTGTACCTTGGTTTTCTTGCCATCCGGCGCCGTCAGGGTGAAGGTGTAGACGCCATTGTCCGCAGCGGCGTCAGGGCCCAAGCGACGGATCTCGCGGTAGTTGATCTCGCCAATCGGCTTGAGGGCCAGGAAGTGATCGAAGTAGTCCTTGATCTCTGCCGGAGTGGCGCGCACCTTGTTGGAAACCGTGGGCTGCAGGACCGCGTCTGGCGTGTACAACGACGCTACGGTCTGCGAGTTGCCGGTCTGCAGGGCCTTGTTCCAGCGGTCGAACAGACCGGCGATTTCTTTATCGTTCACGTTGTTTGGCGTCTCGGCCACCATGCGGTAGGTGTAGCCGGACGGTTCGGCAGCAGCCTGAACCATCGGGGCAGTCACAGCCAGCATCAGGGCCAGGGCGGTCAATTTGGTTTTCATCGCTATTCTCCTACGGGGATCTGTTCAGGGATTCAGTGAGGGCTACTTTGCCCGCCCCGCCCCGCCCCGCCATCGGCCAACCGGGGTTATCTGCATCTGCCGATCGGCAGATGGGCTTTAACACCTGATACAGTTCTAATGGCGTCACTTCTGTTGCACCCGTGTTGCGCCCGCGCGGCCATCCACCCTCGCTGGAGTCCTTATGCAAAGCCCACCACACGATCCGGCAAGCGCGCTGGCCATTCGTAATCATTATCGTCAGTCGCAAAGTCGTGCGGCGCGGCTTCGGCTGCTGGTCGATACCGGTCAGGAACTGACCCAGTTACCGCCCGCAGCCATGCGCCAGCGCGTGTTGCAACGCGCTTGCGCGTTCGTGGCCATGGATCATGGTCTGCTGCTCGAATGGGAAGCGGACGGCGGCGTGCAGAAAACCGCCAGCCACGGCGGTGAAGAACGCCTGAACACCCTTGAAACGACGGCCGACCCGCTGGCTATCGGCCCGCAATGGCTGGAGCGGCCCGGCACCGACATGCCTTGCGTGCTGCTGCTGCCGTTGCGCGGTGCTGAGGACGGCTCGTTCGGTACGCTGTTGCTGGCCAACAGCGTCGCCATCAGCGCGCCCGACAATGAAGACATCGAGTCGCTGCAACTGCTCGCCACCCTGCTCGCTGCGCACCTGGAAAACAATCGCCTGCTCGACGCGCTGGTGGCCCGCGAACGAACCATGTCACAGCTGGTTCGCCAACTGTTCACGGCGCAGGAAGACGAACGCAAACGCGTCGCCTACGACCTGCATGACGGCCTGGCCCAGCCCCTTGCCGGTCTGCACCAGCGCTTGCAGGGTTTTGCCGGTCGCTGCCCGGAGCTGCCTGAACCGCTGAACGCCGATCTGCAAGCCATCCTCAAACTGGCGCAGCATTGCGTTGGCGAAGGACGGCAACTGATCAGCGGCCTGCGTCCGGCCGTGCTGGATGACTTCGGGCTGTGGCAGGCCGTCGACAAAGAAGCCGATCGCCTGCGTGAAGCCGGAATCGTCGTGCAATGGGCCTCGCGCTCGCTGGTGCGCCTGCCCAGTCACCTGGAGATCGCACTGTTTCGCATCGCTCAGGAAGGCATCAACAATGTGCTCAAACACGCCAACGCCAGTTGCGTAGAATTGGCGCTGGAACTGAGTGACGGCAACCTTTCACTCAGGCTGCAAGATAACGGCCGTGGCTTCATCACCGAGAAACGGCCTGACAGCAGTGGCGTTCAGAAACTGGGCCTGGTTGCCATGCAGGAACGCGCCAGCCTGCTGGGTGGCCGCCTGACCTGCGTCAGCCGTCCCGGTAGCGGCACCCGGCTGCGCGCCATCGTCCCCTTCAATGCAGACAAGGCACTCACATGACTGAAACCGTGCGACTGGTTCTGGCCGACGACCATGAGGTCACCCGCACCGGGTTCGTCTCGCTGCTGGCGGGCCACCCGGAATTCGAAGTAGTCGGCCAGGCCGCAGACGGCCAGCAAGCCATCGACCTGTGCCAGCAACTGCAACCGGACATCGCAATTCTCGATATCCGCATGCCGGTGCTCAACGGCCTGGGCGCTGCGCGAATTCTTCAGCAACGCATGCCGCACCTCAAAGTGGTGATTTTCACCATGGACGACAGCACCGACCACCTGGAAGCCGCCATCAGTGCGGGCGCAGTCGGTTATCTGCTCAAGGACGCGAGCCGCGATGAAGTGATCGCCGGCCTGCAACGTGTGGCACGTGGCGAAGAAGCCCTCAACAGCGCGGTGAGCGCACGCCTGCTGCGGCGCATGACCGAGCGCAACACCAGCGGCGCAAGCGCACCGGAAGCCTTGACCCCGCGCGAACGCCAGGTACTCGGGCTGGTCGCGGGCGGCTTCAGCAACCGGGAAATCGGCGAGAAACTCGGCATCACCACCGGCACCGCCAAGGCGCACGTGGAAAAGGTCATCGGCAAACTGGGCGCCTCGGACCGCACTCAGGCCGCAGTGCGCGGTGTGGCATTGGGTCTGGTGAGCCAGTCGGCGAGCGAATAGCGATGACCGTTATCGGCAGCAGCCGCTGGGAAGACCTGCCGTTACGCGGCAAGGCGCTGGTGGCGATTTCTCTGCCGCTGGCGATGTTGATGTTTTCGCTGGTGCTCATCTACATCGCCGAACGCCAGACCGCGCAGGCCGAAGAAGACGTGCGCCGCGTACTGCTCGTTCAAGGCGACATTCAGACGCTTCATACCCAGATCGCCGAAGGCGCGGCCAGCGTGCGTGGTTACCTGCTGACCCACCAGGAAGACTTCCTGCCCGGCTACATCAACGCGCAACCGCTGATCGACGCGGCGCTGGTGCGGCTCGATGCCAACATCCGTGATCAGCAGATGCGCGAGCACCTGAAATCCATCGAACCGCTGATTCGCACCAAGGTTGACGGCCTGGAAAAGCTACGCTTGATGAGCAGGGAAGATCACGAAACCGTTGCCGCCATTCTGGTCGAAAACAAATACGTTCTCGACCAGTTGCGCGAGCGGATCGGCGTGATGCGCGAGCGCGAGGACGCGCTGCTCGCAGAACGTACGGAAGCAGCGGCGGCCACCCGTCAGCGCTTGTTGTGGTCCACCCTGCTGGCAGCCGCCTGCGGCATCATCGGTGCCATTCTTGCTGTGCTCATGCTCTCCAAGGGCATTGTGGCCAGGGTTCATCAGGTGCAACGCAACGCCCAGCGCCTGGCCCTCGGTCATCCTTTGTTACCGCAACCCCCGGAAAAGGACGAAATCGGCCAGCTCGGCACCCGTCTGGTTGAAGCCGGTCAATTACTGGCCGAACGCGAACGCGCGTTGCGCGACAACGAGGAGCGTCTGCGCCTGATCATTGAAGGCGTGAAGGATTACGGCATCTTCGCGCTGGACCGCAATGGTTATGTCATCACCTGGAACGCGGGTGCCGAGCGCATCAAGGGTTACACCGAACAGGAAATCATCGGTCAGCATTTCTCTGTTTTCTATCTGCCACAGGAATGTCCGCAACACCCGGATATGGCGCTGCACGAAGCCACGGTCAACGGTCGGTATACCGAAGAGAGCTGGCGGCGGCGCAAGGATGGCAGTCGTTTCTGGGCCAGCGTGGTGATCACGGCGCAATACGACAGCAATGACCAGCTGCGCGGCTTTTCCAAGATCACCCGGGACATCAGTGATCGCCGCGTGGCGGAAATCGCTCTGGGCACTGCGCGCGAAGAAGCCGAGCGTGCCAGCCGGGCGAAAAGTGAATTTCTGTCGCGCATGAGCCATGAGCTGCGCACCCCGCTGAACTCCATTCTGGGCTTCGCCCAATTGCTGGAAATGGATTCTCCGGCCAGCCAGCGCCCGCAAGTCGGCCATATTCTGCGCGCCGGTCAACACCTGCTGAAACTGATCAACGAAGTGCTCGACATCGCCAGAATCGAGGCCGGGCACATTTCCCTCAGCCTGGAACCGGTGCCGCTGTCGAACGTGCTCCAGGAAGCACTGGTGCTGGTTTCACCGATGGCCGCTGACGGCAACATCGAGTTGCAGAGGCTGCCGCAACTGCCGGATGAACTGGGTGTGGTTGCCGACCGCCAGCGTCTGATTCAGGTGTTGTTGAATCTGCTCTCCAACGCCATCAAGTACAACCGGCCCAACGGTCAGGTGCGGATCGAAGTCGAGCAATCGGCAGAACGGGTCGCCGTCAGCGTGGTGGACAGCGGCCACGGAATTGCGCCAGAGCTTATCGATCAGTTATTCAAACCGTTCGAGCGATTGAACGCTGACCCAAGCGTAGAAGGCACCGGGCTGGGGCTGGCGCTGAGCAAGAGCATGCTGGAAATGATGCACGGCACACTGTCTGTACACAGCGTACCAGGCGAAGGCAGCCGGTTTACGCTGGAACTGCCGGTCATGCAGGTGCAGCAAGGCGCCCTGCCGCCACAACGCCAACCCGACCTGCTGCCTGCGCCCCGCGTCCCTGCATCTCCGGTCTGGCACGGCAAACTGCTCTGCGTCGAAGACAACCTGTCGAGCATGGCACTCATTGAAACCCTGCTGCAGCGCCGACCGGGCATCCAGTTGCTGTCGAGCATGCAGGGCCAGTTGGGGCTGGATCTGGCCCGCCAGCATGCGCCACAACTGATCCTGCTCGACCTCAACCTGCCGGACCTTCAAGGCCTGGAAGTGTTACAGCGCCTGAGACGCTTGCCGGCGACAGCCAACACGCCGGTGCTGATGATCACCGCCGACGCCAGCGACAGCACCCAGCGCGAGCTGAAAGCGGCCGGTGCAACGGCCATTCTGACCAAACCTATCCAGGTGCCCGTGTTCCTCGCCCTCCTCGACCAATACTTACCGGAGCCCCTATGACCGGAGACTTCCGCATTCTGATCATTGACGACCAGCGGCCCAATCTTGATCTGATGGAACAGCTACTGGCCCGTGAAGGGCTGACCAATGTGCTGAGCAGCACCGAACCGTTGCGCACGCTGGACCTGTTCAACAGCTTCGAGCCGGATCTGGTCGTGCTGGATCTGCACATGCCCGAGTTCGACGGTTTCGCGGTGCTGGAACAGCTCAACCGCCGTATTCCGGCCAATGATTATCTACCCATCATGGTCCTGACCGCCGACGCAACCCGCGACACGCGTCTACGCGCCTTGGCACTGGGCGCACGGGACTTCATCAGCAAGCCGCTGGATGCGCTGGAAACCATGCTGCGAATCTGGAACCTGCTGGAAACCCGCGCACTGTACAAATCCCTGCGCAAGCTGCTGCCACCGGAGAACATCGAGTTGCTGCGCCAGACACGCGTGCCTGCGCAGCAATGAGAACAGACGTTACTTGATGAGGGTGACGGGCACCGACACTTCGTGAATCACTCGCGTGGCCACCGAGCCCAGCAACAGGCCGCCAAAGTTGCCCAGCCCGCGAGTGCCCATCACCACAGCGTCGCAGCCGAGCCGCTGAACTTCGGCCTCGACCTGCTCGGCCACGTTGCCCAGATCGACATGGGCCTGAAACGGCACGCCAGCGGCAGTCAGCAACGCTACCGCGTCATCCAGTACCCGCTTGCCTTCATTGGTCAGACCGGCCTTCACGCCATCGATCATGTCGGGAGCCAGATAAAGGCTGTAGTCGATGGGGCTGGCCTGCACGTTCAGCACATGCACTTCAAGCGGCTTGTTGAGGTCGCCAGACAGCTCGATGACATAGCCCAGGGCACGCATGGCGTGCTCGGAGCCGTCGAAAGGAACCAGAACTTTGTGCATGGGCGTTTTCCTTGTTGGGTTATGCGCACAACATAGCCCGAGCGCTGCGGCGCGGCTAGTGGAAAAAGCGCCTCTTTTGATCCAGAGCAGCCGCCTGCACGCGCGATCAATGCCCTTGCAGAAACGCCGCCGCCTGATCCAGCAACAGCATCGGATTCTCCGCCTTGTGGATATCGACCGACAGCAACTGACGGAAGCGCCGCGCGCCGGGGAAACCCAGGCCCAGACCGAGCATATGCCGGGTGACATGGTGCATGTTGCCACCGCTGACAATGTGCGCCGCAATGTACGGCCGCATCGACTCCAACGCATCGTAACGGCTGATGACCGGCGCAGTGCTGCCGAACAACTGCTGGTCCACATGGGCCAGCAAATACGGATTGTGATAAGCCTCACGCCCCAGCATCACACCATCGAACGTCTGCAAATGCTCACTGCACTGCTCAAGCGTCTTGATACCGCCGTTGAGGACGATTTCCAGCTCGGGAAAGTCAGTCTTCAACTGCGCAACCACGTCATAGCGCAGCGGCGGGATATCGCGGTTCTCCTTGGGAGACAACCCCTCGAGAATCGCGATGCGCGCATGCACCGTAAAACTCTGGCAACCCGCCTCCTGCACTTTGCCGACGAAATCACACAGCTCGGCATAACTGTCACGGCCATTGATACCGATCCGGTGCTTGACCGTGACCGGAATACCGACCGCATCGCGCATGGCCTTCACACAATCAGCGACCAACTCCGGATGCGCCATCAGGCACGCGCCGATCATATTGTTCTGCACCCGGTCACTCGGACAACCGACGTTCAGATTGACTTCGTCGTAGCCCGCTTCTTCAGCCAGCCGCGCACAGGCCGCCAGATCCGCAGCCGTGCTCCCGCCCAACTGCAACGCGAGCGGATGCTCGGTGTCGTCGTGACGCAAGAACCGCTCACGGTCGCCGTGGAGCAAGGCACCGGTAGTGACCATCTCGGTGTACAGCAATGCGTGCTTCGAGAGCAGTCGCATGAAGTAGCGACAATGGTGGTCAGTCCAGTCCATCATCGGGGCGACGGAGAAACGGCGGGAGAAAGAGGTCGTTTTATCAGGGGTTGCGGATGACATTAGCGTCGGTAACTCGGAGGGAAATATCGCGTTAGTCTAGCATTGTGCCTGGTGATGCAACCATGTTGGCTGGTCGAAGCCGTTATGGATGGTAATAAAATCGAATGCGCTCAAATCGGCTTTATATCGGCTCGCAAAAATAGCATCCGAACGTCATCAGCTGCCTTGGGGTTTTCCAGCGCAATGTAATTAGCTTCGTCTTCCAGATTCTTGAATGCTTTTGCCAGCCATTCAATCCGCATTCTGGCTAAGGCGCCGGGCGCGCATCGCCGCGCCTACTCATCGCTAGCGAAACTGCCTTCGTGAGCTTGCTTCACCGCGTGCTCGATCTGCGCGATCAGCGTCTTTTCGTGCTCGATGTAATCACGAAGAACATCCATCGCCATAAAGCTCGCGCTTTGCCCTTTTTTTGGCGAGGTCAGTAAGAGAGTTGGAAAGGTCTTCCGGGAGGTCCAGCGATATACCGGTCATGGCAATATGGGCCTGATCATGGCTCTCCGTACCCAAAGCTATAAGCACCCTTCACTCCCCCTTCAACGGAATAAACACCGCAAACGTCGTCCCCTGCTCTGCTTTCGATGTCACTTCAATCCGCCCGCCATGCGCATCAACTATCTTGGCCACTATGAACAGGCCAAGTCCCAGGCTTGAATACGGGCCATTGTCGGTGATTTGTTCGGGGGAGTAGCGTCCCATCGGGTTGAAGATGAACGGGAGGACGTCTTCAGGGATCGGGCTGCCGGTGTTGTGAACGGTGAACTGCAGGGTGCCGCCGGACGCTGCGAGGGTGACTTCCACAGGATCGCGGCTGTTGCCGTGCTGGATTGCGTTGCCGATGAGGTTGGAAAACACTTGCTCCAGTCGATCACCGTCAAAGTTGCCGATGACCTGTTCGCTGGACGTCAGGCGGATGTCGGCCTCGGGATTGACCGTGCGCGACTCGTCGACGATGCGCGCGCAGATGTGCTGGATATCAATCTCGGTCCTTTTCATCGGGATGCCGGGGCCGATCTGTGAGCGTGTGAAGTCCAGCAGGTCGCCCACGATTTGACTGGCGCGCTTTACGCTGGAGTAAATTCTTGAAGCCACTTTGGTCGGTCGCGCGCCCAGGTCGCTGGTGCGCAACAGGACATCGGCGCCCAACAGGATCGCGCTCAGCGGGGTGCGCAGATCGTGCCCGAGGATGCCGAGGAAGATGTTGCGCGAAGCCTGAACCGCCCCGGTGTAGCTGGAGATGGATTCCGCGAGCGCCTGATCGATGGCTTCGTTGAACCTGATCATGTCTTCCATGCGTAATTGCGTGTCAGCGGTCTCGTTTAGCATCCACTGTTTGATCACACTGGCGCGTAACGCCCGGAACTCGGAAACGACCTGATCAATGGTGAAGCCGGACATCAATCGTGTAATCGCATGGGTTTTCGCGGCTGTATCTTCTTGCGACTCAACCTGTCCCTGTGATTTGTCGACCTGTTCCTGCGAGGATTGATCGGTTTGCAAGTCCGCGGCGATGGCCCGAAGCATCTGCTCGGCATGATCCCTAAGCTCACGGGTATCCAGAGGCTCGCCAGACGTGGTCATCGTGCGGGCGAAATCGGTCCAGTCCTGCACGATGGGTTCGATATTTTCGAGGATGAAGCCCGATAACCGCATAGCAACCTGATCCTTTGAATAATCAGCAAATGGCGTCTTCCGGGTGCAAGTCAAGCACTTATCCCGGCGGAGAGAACGGCTGGGTGTTTTTTTGGATCACATTGTTGGCAGGAAGTGCGGACTAAATTCGCTCAGGCAGATGACGACTGTCGCCTTGCAGGCGGTACTGGCATCGACGGTGCGAAACGAAGCAGAAAGACGGTGCCTGAGCTATTCGGCCAGCGCTTGCAAACGCGCCTGAACCGCATCGTCAAATATGATGTAAAGCGCTTCGGCGTCGGCAGCACGCAGCTTTCTGGTGGTTTCAAGTCCGTGGATGTATTCGATTTGCAGCGCGGCCTCTGCTTCTACATCTGCCCGCGTGCTGGCCGCGTCGAGCGCTCTGACCAGATCACTGACGTCTCCCTGAAGCGCTTTGGCAAGCCGCAATTGGTCGATTCGTTCCTGCATGGGGTCAATTCTCCAGTGAAGCCAAGATGGCCAGCAGCAGACCATGCAAGGGGGTGTAATGCAAGGCTGAGTCATAGCTGGTCAACTATTATTCGCTCCGGGCGTTTCGACCGTCCAGCAGGTTTTTCATGCTGTAGGTCACCACGCCGAGGATGATCAGGTCATCGTTATCGGTCACCTGCAGCGAGGGGTAGTCACTGTTTTCGGACTGCAGAACCGCGAACTCGCCACGCATGTACAGGCGCCGACAGATCTGCCGGGCGTTGAGTGACGCGACAACGATGTCGCCATGCTCGGCGTACTGGCTGCGGTCAACCACCAGCATGTCACCCAGGCACATGCCAACCCCACGCATGCCCTCGTCGTCGATCCTGGCCAGGTAAGCGTGCGGCTCACGGACCTCACAAAGCTCGGCGATCGAGACGTGTTTTTCCACGACAGGCGACTGCGAGCCGGTGGAGGCCATGGAAATGAACGGGAGCTTGATGCCCTCTGCCGACAACGGGCCAAGGAATGTGACACTCATGCGGTGAGCCTTTTATGATTAACTGTATGCATATACAGTTAATCGTTTCTCAGACTTGCAGTCAATCCCGAAGTCCGCCTCTCGACCAATGGCGGGCTTCAGTCTGAGCAGGATTTGTCTAAGGCGCCGAATCAGCTCGCGACAACTGCATGATCAGCGCAACGGTCAGGTAGAGCCTGGGCGCGATGCTCGACAGCTCGATGTACTCGTCATCGGCGTGCAAACCGGCACCCACGCCCCCCATTGTTTCCAGTACCGCGGGGCTGGCGCTGCCGGGCACATAGGCATAACCCGCGTCGGTGCCGAAGCGCATGGCGATGGGTTCGATGCTGCGGTCGATTTTTCCGTAAAGTGCCTGCGCGGTTTTTGCCAACTGCTCCGAACCCGGGTTTTTTGCCAGCGGTGGACGGCCCTTCTCAATGCGCAACGTCACTTCAGTGCCATCGATGAGCGTGTTCTTCACGATTCGCTGCCCATCTGCCAGCACGCGGTCACTCTCACTCAGGTCGGAATAGCGCATGTCCGCTTCAGCCGAGGCGCTGGACGGAATGATGTTGCGCTTCTCGCCGCCTTTGATGAGCGTCCAGTTCACTGTCGTGCCTTTGCCCGCATCGCCGAGGTCCTTGAGTTGCAGCATCTGGTGCGCGAGCTCGATGGCAGCGTTGCGCCCTGCTTCGGGTGCCGAGCCGGCGTGAGATGATTTGCCTTTGACGTCGAGGATCAGGCCGTTGATGCCGTTGGTGGCGACGGTGACGGCATCCTTGTCAGGCGGCTCGTAGGAAAAGACGTAATCGTGTTGGCGAGCCAGTTCGGCGATGACTTTTTTCGAGCCGCTGGAGCCGGTTTCCTCATCCGGATTGAACAACACCGTAAGCGTGCCGAACGCTTTGAACTTCTGATCCTGCAGCAGTTTCAGCGAATGCAGAATCATCGCTACCCCGCCTTTGGCGTCGGCGACACCGGGGCCGTAAGCGCGTTCGCTGTCGAGCCTGAACGGACGCTTTGCGGCGGTACCGGGGCCGAAGACGGTGTCGTAGTGGACCATCAGCAGGAAGGATTGCGTACCACTGCCTTTGAACGTGCCAACGATATTGTCGCCGGCAGACGGCTCGGCAGGCGTGGTCGTGACCTCGGCACCCAGTGCTTTGAGACGTTCGACCAGCAGCGCGCTGATGACTTTCAAACCGGGCGCCTGACCGGTCCCGGTGTCGACATCCACCAATTGCCTGACCGTTGCGAGATAGGACGGTTGTTCAGCCTGTGCCTGCTTCAGCAACTGATCGGCCGGCAAATCGGCGGCCATGGCACTCGTCGCCATGGCACTCAGAGAAAGCAGGGAAAAGCCGATTGCAGCGGTAAGGGACGCGCGTTGTGGATGCATGCTGGTTCCTTCAGTCATCGCTTATTGAAGCTGCATCTTTACCGTAATGTTCCAGCCAACGCCAGATTCGCTGCGCCAGCCGCCATGTGCATTCGAGATTGCTGCGCCTGTTTGTAACCTCTGGAGGAGCAAAATAAAGATCGAGGGAACAAGCAGTCTGCCATGGGCTCCAAAACAGTCTAGACAGGGTTTTCACGACTATGCCGACCCTCGACGCCCTCCATCCGCAGGCATTGTGTTCTGCGGCCTTGAGTGGGCGGCAGCGCTCGGGTAATGTCATCCAACCGCACAGGACAGAGCACGCTCATGACTTCCAAGCTGGATCAACTCAAGAAATTCACCACCGTCGTTGCTGACACCGGCGATTTTGGCGCCATCGAAAGCCTCAAGCCGCAGGACGCCACGACCAACCCTTCCCTGCTGCTCAAAGCGGCATCGAGCGAAGGCAACAAGCCGATGCTCAGAGAAGCCTTCAGCGGCAGCAACGGCGACATCGGACTGGCCTGTGACCGCTTTGCGGTTGCCATCGGTCAGGAGATTCTCAAGGTTGTACCAGGTCGCGTATCCACTGAAGTGGACGCCCGGCTGTCTTTTGACAAAGATGCGCTGATTCAACGCAGCGAGCGTTTGATCGGTCTGTACGACCAGGCGGGCGTCAGCCGCGACCGGGTGCTTATCAAACTGGCCGCGACCTGGGAAGGCATCCGCGCCGCCGAGCACCTTGAGAAGCAAGGCATCCAGACCAACCTGACGTTGTTGTTTTCCTTCGCTCAGGCTGTCGCATGTGCCGAAGCGGGCGTATTCCTGATCTCGCCATTCGTGGGCCGCATCTACGACTGGTACAAAAAGTCGACGGGCACCGATTACACCGGTGCTGAAGATCCGGGCGTGCAGTCGGTAACGCGCATTTACAATTACTACAAGGCCAACGACTTCAAGACCGTCGTAATGGGTGCCAGCTTCCGCAACCTGAACCAGATCGAACAACTGGCCGGTTGTGACCGCCTGACCATCAGCACCGATCTGCTCAAGCAACTGGACCAAGACACCGGCACGCTGGAGCGTAAACTTACCCCGGATAACGCAGGCGAGAAACGTCCGGCTGCGGTCAAGAACCTGACCGAAAGCCAGTTCCGCTGGGATTCCAACGAAGACGCCATGGCCACCGAAAAACTGGCCGAAGGCATTCGTCAGTTCGCTCGCGATCAGGAAAAGCTGGAAGCATTGCTCTCCGACAAACTCTGAAAACACTAAAGGGCGGCACCCTCGCGGGTGCCGCCCTTTTTGCTGTCTGCGATTTGGTGCGGGAGAAGGTTCGCCTAGCGTTGCCCTTCGAGCGCGTTGACCAGGTCATGAAACGCTTCACGGTTGGAGTCGTTCAGGCCCATGAGGATCTTGTGCGCTTCAAGCACCTTGGCCTTCACCACTTCTTCACACTGATCCTGCGACGGCAGGTCGGTCAGGGACTCAGGGCGCGGCAGAGGCCGGTCAACGATGTTGAACACCTGATCGAAGCCCATGGACTGCAGCAGCCGCGTGATGTCTTCATGGGTGGTCACCAGGGTCGGCAGCAGGCCCACTTTCTGACGTGACAGGATCGACAACTTGGCCAGCAGGCCCAATGTCGTGCTGTCGATGCTGCGCGTCTCGGTCAGGTCGATCACCACCGCGGAGAAATTCAACGCCGTGAAGATTCGCTCGATAGTCGCATCCAGGGCCGAACACAGCGTCAACCGCACTTCACCCACGAACTTCAGAACGAAGGTGCCTTCCTGCTCGGCGAACTGGATTCTACCGGTACTCATTCAAGATTCCTGCTTAACACTAACAAGGCGATATCATCCGGCATCTCCCCTAGCGTTGCCAATTCAAAAACCCGCTGCAAGCCTTCCAGGCTGCCGCCAGCCGTCTTCACCAACTCGGGAAGCACGGCTTCTTTTTCTTTGAGTGTATCACCGGGCAGCAAGTCCAGTATGCCATCAGACAACATGGTCAGACTGAAGGACGCCGGCAGTTCCACTTCGTGATCCTGATAGGTCGCTTCGTTGAACAAGCCGACCGGCAGCCCACGGCCTTCCAGGTAACGCGCCTGCCCCTCGGTGTACAGCACCGGCAGTGGCAGATGGCCGCCAACGGCGTAGGTCAGCGTGCCCGACTCTTCGTCGATCACCCCGCCCACCATAGTGACATGCTTGCCCAGTTTGCAACTGATCAGGCCACGGTTGATGTGTCCAAGTACGTCCGACGGTTTGAACTCGGGCAGCGTTCCACCGCGCTTCGATTCGAACAGCAGGCGGGTGGTCATGAACTTCAGCAGCACGGTGATGAACGCCGAAGACGCTCCATGCCCTGAGACATCGGCGAGATAGAAGGCAACGCGCCGTTCGTCGACCCGAAAATAATCGACGAAGTCACCGGACAGGTACAATGAGGGAATGATCTGATGAGCGAACTGGCTCTCGGCGATAGACCAAGGGGTGATCGGCAGCATATTCATCTGCACTTGCCGACCCGCGTCCTGATCTTCCTGCAACAGGTGCAGGCTGGCTTCAAGCTCGCGATTGGCTTTTTCCAGCTTCTCGCGGTAGACCTGGTTTTCGTTGAGCAGACGCGCCCTGTCCAGAGCGCGACGCACTGAATGTTCGAGCACCGCCAGATCTTCAAGGGGTTTGATCAGGTAATCGGCGGCGCCCAGACGCAGCGCTTCCACCGCATCGCTCATCACGCCGGCCCCGGAAACAACAATTACCGGGGTCTGCGGAGCACTGGCGGTCACCTGACGAATCAGTTCAAGTCCACCCATCTGCGGCATGCGCAAGTCGCACACCACCAGATCGGGCTTTTCCTGCTCGAATATCTGTATTCCCTGCAAGCCATTGCTGGCCTGGAGGACGCTGAAGCCACTGTCTTCCAAATAGGCGGCGAGGCTCGCGCGCACTACTTCGTCGTCATCGATAATCAGCAGCGTGGCACTGGTTTTTGGCATGTGGGCAAACGGCGCCAGATAAGGTTGGCGTAGGCGGCCCGGAATCACCGGAACCCGCTTACTGGATTCGCTTCTAGCCTCTCTGCAATTTCACGCCCGCAACACTGTGTGTGCGTCATGTTCAGAGGTGCCCTTCAAGGCGCAGACGGTACTCCCATCCGACGGGTGTTTCAAGCATGCTCCGCCCCTCACTTCGTGCTCTTTACATCTCAAATCACCGGGAGTTATAAGAACTGATTAATCAGCAACTAAAACGAAGGGACTGAACATGAGTCGAACTGATCGCGACTACGAGGAAAAACGGGATTACATCCGCATGCGCGTCGACGCAGACGTCAATCTGATTCACGCCGGTCAGGTCATTCCTGCCGTGTGCATTGATCTTTCCAGCTCGGGCATGCAGGTTCAGGCCCCTCGCTCCTTTCAGGTGGGCGACAAACTCAGCGTGCGGATCGATTCCGATCATCAGGCGCTCAAGGGTCTTGAGGCAGAAACCGAGGTTGTCTGGGTCAGTGATGAAGAAGGTGGCGGGCAAAAACTGGGGCTGTCCATCGTCTCGATGAGCTGATGTGAAACGGAACGGGTTCACAAATATACAAAATAATAAAGGCGACCCGAGGTCGCCTTTATTGGTTTTATCACGCGCATTCAACGTGTCGATTAAAAATCGTCTTCGACCTTGCCATCCTTGACCTTGAACTCACGGTTTTGCAAATAGGCGTTACGGATGAACGTGTAACGATCACCGCTGACCATGCGCTCTGCGGACAACAGGCTGGCACGTGTATCGACCAGATTGACACCCAGCGCGGTGTTACGAGTCGGAACATGATCGATGTAACGGTAGGGCGAGGTGTAGGTGTCCGGGTACTTGGCGAAAGCATCACGCACGGTGCTCGGCCCCAGCAGCGGAAGGACCACGAACGGGCCGCTTGGCACGCCCCAGTAGCCCAATGTCTGACCGAAGTCTTCATCGTTGCGTTGCAGGCCCATGCGGGTGCCTACGTCGATGAAACCCAGCAAGCCGAACGTGGTGTTGAAGATCATGCGTGCGGTGTCGACGCCGGCGGCTGCAGGCTTGGCCTGCAGCACGTTGTTGGCCAGGTTGCCGACGTCGCCGATGTTGTTGAAGAAGTTGTGTATGCCGTCTTCAACGAATTGCGGGGCGATGTACTGATAACCCTTGGCCAGCGGCTTGAGCGTGTAAGTGTCGAGGGTGTCGTTGAAGCTGAAGATGGAACGGTTGATGCCTTCCCACGGATCGTCTTCAGCAGCCTGAACGGCCACCGGGACCAGCGCAATGCCTGCGCACAGAGAAAGTTGCGCCAAACGTTTGATAAAGCCTGCACCGGTCAAGGGCATAGCTGACACTCCTGATCGAGATATCGAAATAATGACGCGGGTGCAACGCCCCACACGCTAAGTCCGGGAGTATAAAGCCTTCTGTCGCGAATAAGGCAGGTCTGTCGGCAAAGCAATGCGGATAAACCTGGTCATCACGCCGTCATCCAACTGTCACACAAGCGCAGTAGCGTGCTGGGTATTTCAGAGATTTGCCCATGCTCGCGCCGGTCCTTACGCCTTTGCCGACTTTCCCCGCCCTGCTTTTCGGCCTTAGCGGCTGCCTGGTGGATTTTGGCGCACAGGCCGGAACGGTCGAACGCCCGGGGCCGGAACACCTTCAGCCGACACCGGGTGCGCTGGAAATACTGAAAACCCTGCGTGCTCAGGGGCAACCCTGCGCCTGGCTGGAAGAGCTGCCTGAAACCGTCAGCGCTCCCCTCGCCGCACCGCTGGATGACTGGATAGTCTGCGCCCCTCGTCCAGCCGCGAAATGGCCTGCACCGGATGCCTGCTGGATGGCACTGATGGCGCTCAACGTCCCGCAACTGGACGGCTGCGTGCTGATCAGCGGCGACCCGCGCCTGCTGCAGTCCGGCTTGAACGCCGGGCTATGGACCATCGGCCTGGCCTCGTGCGGGCCGCTTTGCGGACTGTCTCCGGCACAATGGCAAGCGCTCAGCGACGCGAAACGCGAGCAGCGACGTGCGCAGGCAACGCTCAAGCTCTACGCGCTGGGCGTGCACTCGGTCATTGATCATCTGGGCGAGCTGGAGTCGTGTCTGGCCGATATCGCCCTGCGGCGCAGCAAAGGTGAAAAGCCTTGATACATATGCAGCGGGATGATTACTGGATTAGTCTTGGGTCATGACGGACCTTTCGCCAAGTGGCGAAGTCCATGACACAGACTTATCAATCAAGGAGCACTCCATGCCTGCCCGCGAACTTCAAGAACAACTCGATACGCTGCGCGAGCAACTTGAGCATAACCCGCCGCTGTCGGAGTCCGAGCGCGAAAACCTGCACGAACTCATGCAACAAATTGAAACTAAAATCCAGCTGGAACAAGCGACTCACGAGCAGGACAGCAGCCTTGCCGATGGCGTGAATCTGGCCGTCGAGCGTTTTGAGCTGGAGCATCCGGGTATTGCCGGTACGCTGCGCAGCATCGTGCAGACGCTGGGCAATATCGGGATTTGATCGGGCTAGTATTTGTGGGAGTGAGCCGGGCGACGCTTCGCTTGCTCACGAAGAGGCCAGCGCAGTCGCTGAGATTACTGATCAGTTAGTCGACCTTCGCGAGCAAGCTCGCTCCCACAGGGGCTAGGTGTATGGCGAGGTTGGCGCAGTCGCTGGGACTGTTGATCAGCTAGTCCGCCTTCGCGACTAAGGCGGACCGCCGCCCCGTCGCTCTCAAAGAGGGCGATGATCAGCCCACATCGTCTTGAAAGCCCTGCCAACGCTGAGCATGGGCACAGAAGTTGAGCCTACTGCCGAGCCAACCTGCGATTATCCACGCTAAGTACTTCAGTGCTGCGGTACGGATTGATATCCAGGCCACCACGGCGCACGTAGCGGGCGTAGACCGTCAGTTTCTCTGGTTTGAGCAGACGCTGCAGGTCGAGAAAGATCCTTTCCACACACTGCTCATGAAAATCCGAGTGCTGGCGAAAGCTGACGATATACGCCAGCAGGCTGGCGTGATCCAGCGCTGCGCCGCGATAGTCGACCACCACGCTGCCCCAGTCAGGCTGGCTGGTGACCGGGCAGTTGGATTTGAGCAAATGAGTGTGCACGCTCTCTTCAACCACGCGCGACCCGTCACAGCGCAGCAATTCAGGCTGCGGCCGGTCATAGCTGCTGACGGTGATTTCAAGGTCGTCGATGCAAACACCCGGCAAAGCCGCGACCCCCTCCCCTTCGATGTCCGCCAGGCTGCGAATACGCACGCCCACCGGCTTGCCGGCGGCCGCTGACAAGTCCTTTTCGAGCGTCGCCTGCACCAGCGCCACGCCATCGAAGGCGGTCTGGTTCAGGGAGTTGAGGTACAGCTTGAAAGACTTCGATTCGATGATGTTCGGCGAATCGGCCGGAATGCTGAACTCGGCAATCGCCACCACCGGCTTGCCCGACGGCAACAGCCAGGACAGCTCGTAGCAATTCCAGAAATCGACACCTTTGTACGGCAGCGTCTGCGCGGTCAGCCCGAGTTCGGCCCATTTTGCGGCGCGCGGGATCGGGAACAACAGGGACGGCGTATAGGTGGCGATGTATTCACTGGATTTGCCCAGCGGCGAGTGTTCGGCTGCGGGATGCATGGCGATACCTGGATCGAGAATTAACGCGGCGAGTCTATAGGGTTTGCTGCGGGCTTTCAGCGAAAAATCCACCTCGGCCCGCACGCCATCGCTAGGCGCAATATGCCTGATTACTCATAACGCAGCGCATGCGCCGGCTCGATTTGCGCCGCACGCCAGGCCGGGTAAACGGTGGCCAGGAAGCTCAGGATAAAGCCAGCGCTGCAGATCAGCAGTACATCGCCGCCCTGTAACTCGGAAGGCAGGTTGCTGATGAAATACACGTCGGAGCTGAAAATGTGCTGGCCGCTGACCCGCTCGATCCAGCCCACCAGACTGCTGACGTTCAAGGCAGCAATGATGCCGAGAACGCCGCCGATCAACGTGCCGACAATGCCGATCACCGTGCCCTGCACCATGAAGATGGCCATGATCTGCCGAGGCGTGGCGCCAATGGTGCGCAGGATCGCAATGTCGGCGCCCTTGTCATTGACCACCATGATCAGCGTGGCAATGATGTTGAACGCTGCGACAGCGACGATCATCAGCAACAACAGACCGATCATGGTCTTTTCCATTTTCATCGCACTGAACAGGCTGCCTTGCGTATGGGTCCAGTCATCGGCGTGATAGCCAGTGCCCAGCTCGGCGGCAATGGCGGTGGACACCTGCGGCGCCTTGTACAGGTCCTTGAGCGCCAGACGCACACCCTGCACCTGATCGGGCTGCCAGCGCTGCATCTGCGCGGCGTCGGCGATGTTGATCAGCCCCATCGAACCATCCAGCTCTGCGCCGACCTTGAAGATGCCGACCACGGTCAGGCGTTGCAGGCGCGGCGTGATGCCGCCCGGTGCTCTGCTGACTTCCGGCACGATCAGGGTCAGTTTGTCGCCGATCGTCAGGCGAAAACGCCGCGCGGTGAGATCACCCAGCACCACACCGAACTCGCCTGGCTTGAGGTCTGCAAGGCTGCCGCGGGTGATGTGTTGAGTGACGATGGAAACTTCGTGCTCCAACGCCGGGTCAACGCCGCTGATCTGGATCGGCTGCATCGAGCCCTTGTAGGACAGCATGCCTTCCATGTCGGTAAACGGCACGGCAGCGGTGACTTCCGGGTTTTTCAGGGCGGCGGCGGCCAGCGGTTTCCAGTCGTCCACCGGCGTAGCACCCGCGATCACTGCATGCGGCACCATGCCCAGAATCCGTGAACTCATTTCGCGCTGGAAGCCGTTCATGACCGACAGCACCACGATCATGGCCAGCACGCCGAGTGCCAGCCCGATCATCGAGGTCATCGAAATGAACGAGATGAAGCTTTTGCGGCGTTTGGCGCGGGTATAGCGCATGCCGATGAAAATGGGTAACGGTCTGAACATTCGCGAAGCACCGTAGAAATAAACACGTATGAAAACGTAGAACCCGGCGCGATGAACTGCGCCGGGCAGGGTCAATCAGGCCTCGACGAGGCGACCGCCTTCCAGACGCAGGACGCGGTCCATCTGCCGGGCAAGCCCCATGTCATGAGTCACCACCAGAAACGCCGTGCGCGACGAGGTGCTCAGCTCGCGCATCAGGTCCTGAATACCCTGCGCGGTGTGGTGGTCGAGGTTGCCGGTAGGCTCGTCGAGCATTACCAGGCCCGGCTGATTGACCAACGCACGGGCGATGGCAACGCGCTGACGCTCGCCGCCCGACAACTCCGAAGGCTTGTGCGCCAGACGATGACCAAGACCGACACGCTCGAGCAACGCCGTAGCACGCTGACGCGCCTCGGGAATCGCGGTGCGACCAATCAGCAGCGGCATGCAGACGTTTTCCAGCGCGGTGAACTCAGGCAGCAGGTGGTGGAACTGGTAGACGAAACCCAGTGCCCGATTGCGCAGCAGGCCACGGGCTTTTTCACCGAGCGCCGACAATTCTTCGCCGGCCAGCCAGACACTGCCTTCGGAGGGCGTGTCCAGCCCGCCCAACAGGTTCAGCAAGGTGCTTTTACCCGAACCGGAAGTCCCGACGATTGCGACCCGCTCACCCGGATGCAGCTCCAGTTGCAGACCGGACAACACCACGACCGATTCCGGGCCTTCCTCGTAGGATTTACCCAGGTTGCGGCAACTCAATACAGCTTTATCAGACATGCCCGACTCACTCATAACGTAACGCCTCCGCCGGCTGGGTGCGCGCAGCACGCCAGGCGGGATACAGGGTGGCGAGGAAACTCAAGACCAACGCCGCACCGCAGACCTGGAACACGTCCTGGGCCATCAGTTGCGAAGGCAGGTAATCAATGAAATAGACATCGGCATTGAGAAACTTGTGGCCGATCAGCCCTTCGAGCATCGAGATGGCAGCACTGACATTGAGCGCCGCCAGAATGCCCAGCGCCGCGCCGATCAGCGTACCGACCACGCCTATCACCGTGCCCTGCACCATGAAGATCGCCATGATCTGCCGTGGTGTAGCGCCCAGCGTGCGCAGAATGGCGATGTCGCCCTTCTTGTCGTTGACCACCATGACCAGCGTGGAAATGATGTTGAACGCCGCAACCGCCACAATCAGCAGCAACAACAGACCGATCATGGCTTTTTCCATGCGGATGGCCTGATAGAGGTTGCCGTGGGTACGCGTCCAGTCGCGGGAGTAGAAGTTGTTCTCGCCCAGTTTCTGGGCGATTTCCCACGACGTGCGTGGCGCTGCGAACAGGTCATCGAATTTCAGGCGCAGACCCTGCACCTGATTCGGCTTCCAACGGTGCAGACGGCCCAGGTCGTCAAGGTTGGTCAACCCGAGAAAGCCGTCGATCTCGCCAGCGCCAACATGAAAGATACCGGTCACTTCGAAACGCTTCATGCGCGGGAACATCCCGGCGGGCGTGACCGTCACCTCAGGGGCGACGAAGGTCAGCTTGTCGCCGATACCAACGCCCAGCTTGGCCGCGGCCTTGTCGCCGATCATGATGCCGAAGCTGCCGGGGGTCAGGCTGTCGAGCTGGCCCTGCTTGATAAAGTGGTCGATGATCGACACCTTGCGCTCCTCGACCGGGTCGATACCGTTAAGCAGCACCTTCTGGACCTTGCCGTCGTGGGTCAGCAAACCCTGCATTTGGGTGAATGGCGCAACCGCCAGTACCTGCGGGTTTTCCTGGACCTTCGCGCCCAGGCCACGCCAGTCGGTGATCGGGTCGGCGGATTCGATGGTGGCATGGGGTACCATGCCGAGGACGCGGGTGCGCATCTCGTGATCGAAGCCGTTCATGACCGATAACACGACTATCATCACCACCACGCCAAGGGCCAGGCCGATCATGGACGTGAGGGAGATGAAGGAAACAAAGTGATTGCGTCGCTTCGCACGGGTGTAGCGCGTGCCGATAAATACAAAAAGAGGTCTGAACATGTAGGATTTTGTTCGCAGGAATGAGGACGTCCGTGTGGCGGGCCTTGACGTGCAGCTTTACACTCGAAACTCTCTGACCACCGCCGCTAGCTTGGGTTCGCCATGTCGACATTAGATGAAGCAGGACGCCGCGAATACTACCGTATCGACGACAGCGTCGCACTGGAAATTAACCCCTTGTCTTCCGCCGACCAGGCAAGTCAGGACGCCATGCAGGACACCTCGACGCTGTTCGACCTGCTCAGCGAACTGCACGTCAGCGAGTTCGAATCGCAGCATTTGATGCGGCAACTCGATGAGCGCGACCGGGTGCTGAACAGTTTTCTCAAGTCGCTGAGCAAGCGCATCGACCTGCTGGGCGAAGTTGTCGCGCACACTGCGCTGGGCAAACTGGGCGCTCCTCAGCCGGTAAAACTGTCCGAAGGCGGGATTCAATTCAATTCGCAACAAGGTTTTGCAACGGGCGAACAGCTGTCGATCAAAATGGTGCTGATGCCTCAGGCAGCCGGGTTGATGCTGCGCGCCCGAGTGAGCCAGTGCGAGGCGCTGGCGGACGGCAGTTTCGAGATCAACACCGAGTTCGTCAATCTGCCGGATGCCCAGCGTCAATTGCTCGCGCGCCACGTGTTGCAGCGTCAGGCTCAACATCGGCGTCAGGCGCTGGAGCAAGGTCAGCCATCCGGGAATTAAGCTCCGGATACGTTAATTTCACATCAGCAGTCGGCGCCTTTCAGGCCAGGAGTACACGTGACCCTTATTTACGGCCACCGCGGCGCCAAGGGCGAAGCACCGGAAAACACCCTGGTCAGTTTCCAGGAATGTCTCAAGCATGGCGTGCGCCGTTGCGAACTGGACCTGCATCTTTCTCTGGATGGCGAGCTGATGGTCATCCACGACCCGACCCTCAAGCGCACCACCGACCGGCGCGGTAAAGTCAACGAGCATGCGGCCGCCGACCTGGTGACCTATGATGCGCGCAAGGGCGGCCCTGGCTGGGTTTCGCCCTGCCCGATTCCGCGCCTTGAGGAGCTGTTCGAGCAGTGTGATTTCGAGCACTGGCAACTGGAAGTCAAAAGCGCGTCACGCACCCGCGCCGCCAACACCGTGCTGGCGATTCGGGAAATGGTTCAGCGCCATGGTCTGCTGGACAAGGTCACCATCACCTCCAGCTCCCGCGAGGTACTGCGCGCCGCTCTTGACTTGACCCCGGACATCTCGCGCGGGCTGGTGGCTGAATACGCGTGGCTCGACCCGCTGAAAGTCGCGCAGAGTTATGGCGGTGAGATTCTGGCATTGAACTGGACACTGTGTACCCCGGAGCGCCTGCAGAAAGCACAGCGTCAGGGCCTGCATGTGTCGGTGTGGACAGTCAACGAACCTGCGTTGATGCGCAGGCTCGCTGATTTCGGCGTCGACAGCCTGATTACAGACTTTCCCGGTTTGGCCACCGCCACGCTCGGGAATCACTGAAATAGGTCTCCCCGGCCGGCTCAGGCCACCGGCCGGAGTCGCTTAAAAAAGCCGGTTGAGGCCGTCGTAAGCCGCGACCCGATAGGCTTCGGCCATGGTCGGGTAGTTGAACGTGGTGTTGACGAAGTACTTGATCGTGTTCGCCTCGCCCGGCTGGCTCATGATGGCCTGACCGATGTGCACGATCTCGGACGCCTGGTCGCCGAAGCAATGCACGCCTAGCACCTCACGCGTTTCGCGGTGGAAGAGGATCTTCAGCATGCCGACCCGCTCGCCGGAAATCTGCGCACGCGCCATGCCCTTGAAGAACGCTTTGCCGACTTCGTAAGGCACCTTGGCCTGGGTCAGTTCGTGCTCGTTCTTGCCGATCGAACTGATCTCCGGAATGGTGTAGATCCCGGTCGGCACGTCGTTGACGTAACGCCAGCTGCCGTTGTCGACCATGCTGCCCGCTGCTGAGCGACCCTGGTCATACGCAGCACTTGCCAGACTCGGCCAGCCGATCACATCGCCCGCGCCGTAGACGTTGGAAACACTGGTGCGGTAAGTCTCGTCGACCTCGATCTGGCCACGACCGTTGGCCTTCAGACCGATGTTCTCCAGCCCCAGCTTGTCGGTGTTGCCGGTACGGCCGTTGCACCACAGCAAGGCGTCGGCCTTGATTTTCTTGCCGGACTTCAGGTGCAGAACCACACCGTTTTCCAGCCCTTCGACCCGTTCGTATTCTTCGTTGTGGCGGACCATCACGTTGTTGTTGCTGAAGTGATAGCTCAGCGCCTGGGAGATTTCCGAATCAAGGAAGCTCAACAGCTGGTCGCGGTTGTCCACCAGTTCGACCAGCACGCCCAAACCGCTGAAGATCGACGCGTATTCGCAGCCAATGACACCCGCACCGTAGATGATCAGTTTGCGCGGAGTGTGGCCGAGGCTAAGGATGGTGTCGCTGTCGTAGATACGCTTGTGACTGAAATCGATGTCGGCCGGGCGGTATGGGCGCGAGCCGGTGGCGATGATGATCTGGTTGGCGACCAGCTTTTCGACCACGCCGTTGGAGCAGACCACGTTGATGCTGGTCTCGTCGGCAAAGCTGCCAGTGCCGAAGAACACGTCGACACGGTTGCGGGCGTAATAGGCGGTGCGCGACGCCACTTGCTTGGAGATGACCATTTCGGCGTTTTTCAACACATCCGGAAACGAAAACCAGCGTGGCTCGCCGATGGCCCGGAACATGGGATTGGTGTTGAACTGGATGATCTGTTTGACCGAGTGACGCAGAGCCTTGGACGGGATGGTGCCCAAATGGGTGCAGTTGCCGCCCACTTGCCGACGGCTGTCGACCATGGCGACCTTGCGCCCCGCCTTGGCGGCATTCATTGCCGCGCCTTCTCCGGCAGGGCCGGAACCCAGTACCACTACGTCGTAGTTGTAGACAGCCATGCGTACTCCTTAAACAGACCGAGGCGCCACTCTGGCATCTCTGGCTAAATCACGCGGCGCAGTCTAGCGCTGCACCGAGGCGGCGAACATTAACCCTTGGTCGCGTCGAAGGCCAATTTTTGTCTGCACATGTTTCTCGGCAAGGTGTGATTCACACCCTGAATCAGCGCGGCTGCTCTACGGCAAGACGATCAAACGACGCGTTGCTGCGGATGATAAAGCGCTTATCGGCACGAATCACAAAAAAAGCAGGGATTTTGCGTTCTTGCGCATAATTCCAGCCGCGCTCCGGGCCCAGAATCAGCAACAGCGAGGACAAGCCGTCGGCCATCAGCGCCGAGGGATGTATCACCGTCACCGACGCCAGCGCATGATCGACGGGTTTGCCGGTCAGGGCGTCGAGCGTATCGGACAGGCGCCGAGGATGACGCTCGGCGTAACGTCGGTAATCGCCCGCAGTAGAAACAGCATAGCCGTTCAGGGGAAAGACTTTCTGCGTGCCATAGCCTTCTTCACCTGGCGCGTCGAGGGTGATCCGCCATGGCGAACCATCGGGTTTGAAACCGTTGACCTTCACTTCGCCAGTAGCCTGCACAAGGTAGTCATGCAGCCCGAGCGCATCCATCCGCTGGCTGATGCGGTCGACCGCATAACCGGCGGCGATACTGTTGAGGTCCACTTGCACAGCGGCGCTTTTGCACAACTGCTGGCCGACGATGCGCACGTTGCGGTAGCCAACCGTACTGCGCGCCTTGGCCAGTTGCCGGGTGGACGGCAGTTGCTCAAACAGCGCGTGAGCCCCCAACCCCCAGAGATCGATCAACGGCTTGACCGTCAGATCGAAGGCGCCGTCACTGTCTCGGGAAAGCTGTTCGCCGACACCGATCAGCTTGAGAACCGCATCGGGCATGGTCTGGCAACTGTTGGCCGGCAAGGCGTTGAAACGCTCAAGGTCCGAATCGCTGCGCCATAGCGACATCTGATGATCGACCTCGGCCAGAATCGCTTCGACTTCCGGACGCAGCGCCGCCGCATCAGGTTGTGCCGCGCCCCGTACGTACACCACAGAATAATGGCTGCCCATGGTCGGCCCGCCGAAGCTTTCCAGCGTGCGCTCCTGAGTACAGCCACTGCCCGCCATTAACATCAGGCACCCTGCAACCCTGCCAAACCCTTGCAAATCCGTGCCCCGCACTCTCGAAAACCATTCAAAGCGACTTGCCTGCGATAGCCGGCAAGGCAGAAAACCCGGCATGAACCAGCAAGATACTGCGCTCGATCAAGACCACCAGGTCATTAAGTGGTCACTGAAGTCTGGATGGTTCCCGACGACCTGCAAACTGAACGTTTTTTACCAGCCTCACAGCCCGCCATAGCAGTGACACATCGCAACTTCACCTACATGTCAAGCGTCAGCTAACACATGGCAAATCGCCGAAACGGTTGTTTTTGAGCACTGTTACACATACTGTTACAAGTGTGCATCGCCATTCGCACACACGTAGCGGCGATGTAAACGGGATAACAACGACAACGGATTCCAAGCCGACGAGCCTGAGCGAGTAACTAAATGGCCTCCACCACCAGTAAAGGCAAAGCGATTTTTCGCGTTGTCAGCGGTAACTTCCTCGAGATGTTCGATTTCATGGTCTACGGCTTTTACGCCACGGCCATTGCCAAGACTTTCTTCCCTTCCGACAGCGCATTCGCTTCGTTGATGTTGTCGCTGGCGACCTTCGGCGCAGGCTTCCTGATGCGTCCACTGGGCGCGATTTTTCTGGGCGCCTACATTGACCGTCACGGCCGCCGCAAGGGGCTGATCATTACCCTCGCCATGATGGCCATGGGCACGCTGCTGATTGCCTGTGTGCCGGGTTATGCCACGCTGGGCGTGATTGCACCGTTGCTGGTGCTGCTGGGCCGTTTGCTGCAAGGCTTCTCGGCGGGCGTGGAACTGGGCGGCGTTTCAGTCTATCTGGCTGAAATCTCGACACCGGGCCGCAAGGGCTTCTTCGTCAGCTGGCAGTCCGCCAGCCAACAGGCTGCCGTGGTCTTCGCCGGTTTGCTGGGTGTTGGCCTGAATCATTGGCTGAGCCCGGAGCAGATGGGGGAATGGGGCTGGCGCGTGCCGTTCCTGATCGGCTGCCTGATTGTGCCGGCCATTTTCATCATCCGCCGTTCGCTGGAAGAGTCGCCAGAGTTCGAAGCCCGCACCCATCGTCCGACCCTGCGTGAAGTGGTGCGCTCGATCGGCCAGAACTTCGGCCTGGTGATCGGCGGCATGGCGCTGGTGGTCATGACCACCGTGACGTTCTACCTGATCACGGCCTACACCCCGACTTTCGGCAAGAACGAGCTGAATCTGACGGACCTGGAAAGCCTGTTGGTAACGGTCTGTGTCGGCGTGTCGAACTTCATCTGGCTGCCGATCATGGGTTCGTTCTCGGACCGTATCGGCCGCAAGCCGCTGCTGATTGCGGCCACGGTGCTGGCGATCGCCACTGCGTACCCTGCCCTGTCGTGGCTGGTCGCGAACCCGAGTTTCAGTAACCTGCTGATGGTCGAGCTGTGGTTGTCGTTCCTGTACGGCTCCTACAACGGCGCGATGGTCGTGGCGTTGACCGAGATCATGCCGGTCGACGTGCGCACCACCGGCTTCTCGCTGGCCTACAGCCTGGCGACCGCAACCTTCGGCGGTTTCACTCCGGCGGCCTGCACCTACCTGATCCACGCGCTGGGCAACAAGGCTGCGCCAGGCATCTGGCTGACCGGCGCAGCGGTGCTCGGTCTGGTTGCGACGCTGGTGCTGTTCCGTAAGGGTGGGCAAAAGCTTGAGGCGCCTGTCGCGGCGTCCGCTAGCTGATTCATCGCCGCACCGGTAAAGCAAACAAACCCCGGCCCGGGTTATCTCGGGCCGGGGTTTTGCGTTTCAGACCTTGCGCTGCCATGGCCGAAAGCTGAGCCAAAGCAGAAAACCCGGCACTTGCAGGGCAATCATCAGCCCCAGCGACCATTGATAGGCCTCAGGCGGATGCCCCGCCCCCTGTGCGACCGGCCACAGATTGAGCACCACGCCCATCAGCCATTGCAGGCAAAACGCGAGCACGAACACCACCAGATTGAAGGATGAACTCACCCTTCCCGCCAGCTCTGGCGACACCGACTGCGCGACGATGGCGTAATTCATGGTGGTCGAGGTGCCGAAGAAGCTGAAGCCCATGGCAATCAGATAAGGCGATACCGGCAAGTCGCTGACCATCAGCACCTGGAAGCCGATGAAGATCAGCATCCCGGTGCCGCAGATCATGATCGGCTGTACGCCGAACCTGCGCAGGTAATCGGTGATCGCGCCGAACGTCAGGGACCCCGCCACCATCGCGATGGCCCCGAACAACAGCACACTGGCCATCGCGGAATCACTCAAACCTGCCATGTCGCGCAACCACGGCCCCATCCACAATGACAGCACCGACATGTAGATGGCGTGTGCGAACACCGAGTACAACGCCAGACGCCAGAACGTCCAGGACGAGTACAGTTTGCCGACTGCGGCGAACATATCGCCGTAGCGAGTGTTTTTGCTCTGGTAGGTTTTGGGCACGCTGAAATGTATGACCACGGCCACGCAAAAGGTCAGCAGCGCCAGGACCAGAAACGCTTCGCGCCAGGTCAACCAGCTCAGCAGCGCATGCTTTGATCGCACTCATCAGCGAGCCCGCCACGCCCAGGCCGATCAGACCACGCCCGATCAACAGACCTGCCTCGCTGCTGGAGACACTGAAAATGACCGAACCGGCGACCGCAAATAAAAGCATCGGCGCCTGTACGCTGCGTGGACCATAACGGTCGAGCATCACGCCAAGCGGAATCTGCGCGGCGGCGAAGGTCAGAAAGTACACGCCGGTCAGCAAACCCAGACTGCTGGCAGGCAAGCTCAGGTCGGTTTGCAGATCGACGTAGATCACCGCATTGACGGTACGAAACAGGTAGGAAACGAAATGCCCCAGGCCAAAGGGAATGAAAATTGTCAGAAACAGCAGGAAGAAGCTGCTCTTGAGCTTTTGCTGCGAACCGTCCATGGCCGAACTGTTATTCATCACGCGTTACTCCATTGTCCCTAAAGGTTGTACGTATTTCACAACAGAAATGCCCGCGCGCTTCTTCGAGCCACAGTTGGTCCGGAGCAGGACACATCTCGGAAAACTTGACGTGCCCCGCTTTCTTCATCGAATTACTGACACCGTCGAGTGACAACGGGTTATCGAAATCAATGAAAATCGGCTTGGGTTCGATATCGATCTTGGCGAACACATAACGGGGCAAACCGTGCTCGACGGCCCACGCTCGCCATGCCAGCACGTCGTCGAGCTTGTCCACACTGAATTCAGAGCACGGCAGTTGCTCTGGACTGAACCACCACGAGGCGCGTTTGTACAAGGTCTTGCCCAAGCCTATTCGGCGTCGGTCGTTCTTGGCCACGACGCTGCCAGCCAAGGCAAAACCCAGTCGGTGCATAGGAGTGGGATACACGCACACCAAGTCTTCGCTGAATTGGCCGGCAATATCCTCGACGCGCAAACGTCCCTCGCTCATGACAAGACGAGCACGGCCGACGGCAAAGCGCTGATCCGCCGGCACGCAACCGCCGCCAGAAGGCAGTATCAGTTGTTGGTAGCACTCGAGCAAAGGCCAATCGATATGCGAACGCTGATAACTGTCCGGCGAGTCGGCAAGCACCAGACGAGGTCCGTCGAATATTTGCCGAACCTCCTGCTCGATCTCTTTATTGAACGGTCCGAAAGGCTCGGCTACTGGCTGACTGAGGGTGTGCACGCCCGGATGGACCTCTCCCAGAATGATTGAGTAGTCGCCCTGGTTCAGCGCGTCTGTCGAGGTACTGGAAATCAGGAAATCCGGAGAGTGAAAGTGGCTGCCAAATACGCTGAACGTCCGAACATCCAGACGCGTGTTCAGCTCGACAATCAGCCGCTCTATGTCCTCATGGGTCAACTGCACCTGTTCAGGGTCGTGTTTATCGCTCAGGACCTGCTGCCAGGCGTCTGCCAGCACTGCGTCCAGTTCCTCGATGATGCCCGCCTCGGCGTGTGCAATTACTGGTTGCACAGCGCCAAGAAAGGCCAGGAAGTTCACCGGATTATGCTCGTCCTCTGCCTGCAGACGTTGCCATACCTGAGCGTAGAAACCATTCAGTTGCCGAGCGCATGCCTTGATCAGCCATTGATGAATGCGCATCAACGGCGCCAGATCGGCATTGACCTGATCAAGTAAGGCGCCACCCAGGCTGATATCGATATTGCGCGAACAATCCTCGTAGACCGGGTAGCGACCGACATACATGGCGCCGCTCTCACGCGAAATATCCACGCCGGCTTCGCCAAGCAGCCGGTTCAGCTTGTCGAGGCTGGCAATGCGTACGGCCAGATCGCCTGTCGCATAGTCTTGCCGAATCGCTTCAAGGCCCGACAGACGTTCATGCCACTGAGTGCGGAAGTCATCAGACAGGCGCGCGTCGGCCAGAAAAGCGTGCAGCACCTGAACAGGCTTTCGTTCCCTGGGGGAAATCTGCCAGCCGCGACGCACAATCTGCTGGGCGACCAGATGATCGATCAGGTCGCGCAATTGCCCGGCGCTGACATCCTGCAACTCGGCCTGCAACCCGAACAGGGTCGGTGCCACAGCGCTCTGGCACTGAATGTAACCCAGCACTCTGGCCGTCAAGGCACTGACCTGACGACGTTTGTTGACGGGCAGATGCAACGTGTCTTGATTCAAAAAACAGCCCGGGTTGAGTTGCAACGGCATGAACTGCACATCAACGCAATGGCGATTCAACTGCTCGACCAGCCGCTGTACAACCCAGCTCTCGAAAAAGGTATGGCGTTCTCTGATCCAGCCGGGGCCGTGCTGCGTGATACGAACATGCTCGACCTGCGTACGATCAAACCGTCCCCAGGCCAGCGGGCCGAAAAAACTCGACGTATCATTTTTTGAACAGAATCGCTGTGCGTAGCTCCAGGCCAGGCGCAGTTTCTGCTTCTTGCGGCTGTCAGTTCTCGCATGGCGCTCTTGCCTGAGCTCCTGAAGCCGGGTCAGCGCGGTCGGGTTGGAAATGAACACGGCCTGCTCAACGTCTTCGTCGTCCACGAAATCAATCAGGGCCTGCCGCGCGCGTTCGAGAAACACGGCATATTCCTCATCCACTTCGACACGTTGCTTGAGCCGGCCAAGCCGCTCGTTCCAGTGCGCCAATTCATCCACTGCGTCATCACGCAGCGCCTCCGGAAGATCAGACACTTGCAGCGGCAGGTTTTCATTCAGCTTGCGGATCAGCTTGCGACAGGCCTGAGACGAGTGGCTTATGGACTTCTCTAACAGGCTGTCGCGTAGAGTATTCAGGGAGCGATAATCGGTTTCAAAATCCTTCAGCAACGGCAATTCGGCCATTTTCCCCAGGCGGGTCAGGTGATGCACCGCAAACCCGGTCGAGCGAAGCCAGAAATAGAGTGAGCTTTCCATAGGCTACAAAGGCTTCCTTATCGCGTTAAGCTGTTCCAGCCTGTCGAGCAGCGCCAGGTCTGCGCTACCCGGCACGGACGCCGAGTCCGAATTGATCAGCATGAACAGCCCGGCAGCGGACTGAGGTTGCTCCAGGCAGTTGTAAAGCCGGGCAGCCTGCGCGTTGATCAAAGTAAACTTGTGACGAGCCTGAAGCGTGGGAAGGTAGATCAGCACCTGCTCGGTGTTCTCGGGCAGACGTGTCAGGCCCAACTGATCCTTCTGTCTGAGCCAGCCAGACAGGGCAAAACGTGTCTCGTAAAGACGAGCCATTGAGGTGCGGTGATAACGGTTGTCTGCCGGCAATGACTCAGGACCGACCAACCCCCGGTACAGGCGAACCGATTCGCGCTCCAGCCGCATCAGATCAAGGATTTCAGGATAACCCTGCAGCTCATCCGCCTCGGCAAGGAAACCCAGTACATCTTCACAATAGGTATAGACCTGCGGCCCGTAATCGCGCCACTGCCTGTCACGCAGGAAGGCCTTCGATTGCGCATTCAGGTCCACATTTATGTGCAGCAACGCCCGCAACGACAAGGGCGCCCCGGTCTCCAGCGCGTTCAAAAAAGAGTTCACCAGCCGGAACTGATAGTTCTCGACGAACCATTTGACGCGGTCAAACTGCTGCGCATACACCGAGAGGATCTTGCTTTCTGACTCGCTGAAACCTGACAACCAGTGCGTGGCATCGGTAGCCGAAAACAACTGCGCCTGAAGGCGCTCATCGCGCAGAACGCGCCGCCACAGTTTCCATACCTGTTCAGCTTCCATACTGACGCTCCTGCGGATGCCTGTTGTAACGATTCCAGATTGCCTGAGCACGCTGGACATCCCTGACAATCATCGACTCGTCGGACGCATCCATGATCCTCGTCTGGGCATGATGCGCCTGCCCCTGATACTCAAGAATCACAGCAGAGGGCTGTGCACGCGAAAGCAGGTCTTCGTACAAGTCCCAGACCGGCTCGGGCACGCAGGCGTCATGCCAGTCGTGATACAGACCGCCGTGCCAGCTTCCTCCGGCCAGATGCACCGAAATCACCTTGTCCAGCGGCAGCGTATCCATGTAGTCCTTGAGATCGAAACCTTTCAGATTGAGGTGGTTGGTGTAAATGTTGTGCAGGTCAAGGTGAAGAAAAGTCCCTGAGCGCTGCACCAGTCTTGCCAGAAACTCGGCCTCACGCATTTCGGCGCCTGGGCATTCAAGGTAGTAGGCGGCATTTTCATGAGCCAGCGGCATGCCATAAAGCGCCTGCAACGACTGTGCGCGATCGGCACAACGCGCCACTTCGGCTGCGGAGAACTGAATGGGACTGCTCCAGATATCCAGCCAGGACTGGTCCCCATAGAAACAATGGTTGGCCACCCAAGGGCTGTTGAGCATTTTTGCCAGAGGTACATGGCGCTGCACCGCCGCTGTTTCTTCGAGGGCACTGAAACCAAAATCGCAGCCGTAATTGGAGTGAGCCAGCAAGGTAAATTTTTGCCCTAGCCGCTCAATCATTGCCTGGGCAGAAGGCTTGATAATCTGCGGGCCATCCATGGGCGCCATGATGTTATCGAGCAAAATTTCCAGAATATCCACTTGGATATCCTCGAATGGAAACCAGTCCAGTATTTCGGGGTTGTACTGGATACCCACACCGATAGGCGCGGGCTTGACGAAATCAGGCATGGCTAACACTCGCACTGATGAAAGAAGCCCTCCTGCGTATCCCTACAATCCGGCACGCAAGAGGGCATGGCGCACTCAGGCAAAGACCTTGCTCTCGATGACTTCAATGTCATCCAGGTCAAACTCTTCAAACAACGCCTCCTCTGTGGCCTGCGGAGTGTTTTCGAGATCTTTTACATCACCAGACGCTTGCTGGTTTTCTACGGACTGCACGTTGGGTTGTCCCATGGGTAAATCCTCACTGGTTATGAGGGTGTAGACAAAATCATGTAGTGAGTCGGCGCGCGAGTATTCGAGCCTCGGCCAACCAAACCCATGCCTCGCTTACCGCAAAAAGGCGATCATGATGCATGATCAGTCGCCGAGCTCTCTCATTCCAGGCATGAGTTCGCTCCACTACCCATCGCTTGGGCATGACCACAAATCCAGTCTGAACAGGCTCCACGGAAAATAGATCGCCTTGTTCAGAGTGCCATTGCCCTGTTCTTCTGTTATTCGGGCCACGGATCACTTGAACATCGATAGCGTGCAGTTGATGGGTGCGCTGTGCCCATTTTCCTGCGTACGCACTATCAACAAAAAGCGTGCTCAGTGACGGATATTTTTCCTTCGAGTACGCCACCGCATCATCCGCCGCGTCACGATCCTGCACGCTTGCAGCACTGATACTGACAGCCAGCAGCAGGCCCAATGTATCGACAATCAGACTTCGTTTACGCCCCTTCACTTTTTTGCCTGCGTCGTAGCCGCTGTCACCGCCTTGAGGAGAACTGCGGGTCGACTGTGAATCCAGGATCGCTGCTGACGGGCTGTCAGCGCGTTCTTCCCGCTCACGCCATTGAGCTCGCAAGCGATCATGCATTTGCTCGAACTTGCCTTGAGCGCTCCACCGGCGGAACGTTTTGTAGACATTGTCCCAATGAGGAAAATCGCGGGGTAGCATTCGCCATGAGCACCCCGTGCGTACGACATAGCAACAGGCTTCCAGCAACGTGCGCCGAGAGTGAAGCGGTGGCACTCCTCGTCCGCCCTGGCTTTCAAACAGGTCGGCGACCAGTGCCCACTCGGTATCTGTCAAGCAACTCGGATATAGCTGCTCCGGCAGTTGGCGGCGGTGGGTTTCATTGTAGCCATAGGCTTTATTAGGTTCAGGTGACTGAAAACTTCCCTTGGCCCGCTGCTTTACACGCGTAATCCCTGCCATTTTCAACGCTTTTGCAAAGGTGTCGGGATGCGCAGTGATACCGGTTTCGGCGAAGAATACGAGCGCCAATTCGGCCTGGCTGGAATAGGGCTGTGCATGAGCGAGTTTCACCAGCACGGGATAGTGCTCGGCGGCAATCGAGCGAGGACGTCCGGTTTTAGGCATGGCTTGAGGGCTATTCAGACAAGGGAGTGAAAGTTTAATTTATTTTGTCTACACCCTCTATGAAATACACGAAAAAGCGTCTGCAGCACGAAGCCCCACACCAACACCCAGCCAAGACAGGTGATCAATACAGTGCTCAGATAAAGGCGTTGGAGCCGGACTGACGTTTCACAAGGTGCCCCGCGCAAGCGTGCTTTCAAATAGTTGAAAGAGCGCTGCCTTAACCGGGGCTCGTTGATGAGTTCGGTGATGGCCAGGTAAGTGTCGCCATTGAACATCGGCAACAAGGTTGGAATCAGAGAGATGAACGATGCCACAATCATCACAATCGACAGCGCAAGCAAGTCACTTTGCGCTTCACCGTAAGCAGCCCAGATCACAATGCCTGCAGTGGCGTAAACAAGGCTGACCAGTGGCCCGGCCAAAATGGTGACGATGCGCTGATACCTCGGCAACGAACTCCATTGTTCTTGAACCGGCCGCACCCACCCGGTGGCCAGCAACAGATAAATGCCGATCCCGAAATCACTGACTTGAACATTGTAATGTCGACAGGCCAGGGCATGCCCGAACTCGTGCAGTGCGATAGAACTGAGGATGACCGGAAAATGCCACCACAGCCATTGATTGCTGTGCACATACACCGCGAGAACATCTTCTTGAAATGCGCCGAAGTGCATCCCCAGGTAGACGTAGCTGACCAAACACGCCGCAAGCATCGCCAGACAAAACGGTACGCTGCATATCCAGCGCACGCTGGGGTAAACATAGTCCAGGCCCGGCTGCGGATTCATCTTGACCAGGTTGATCAGCAGGTATTTCTTCAAAGGCCCATAGGTAATACCGGTCGCGGGATCACGAAGCTTTTCAAGATCGCCATCTGCCCCCGACAGAATATTCAGACTCAATAGGCGACTTTCAAACTGCACCAGTTTCGTCTGACTGACCTTGATACGGTGCCGGGTTTCAGCGTATCGGGAGATCTCTTCGTGTGTGGATACACCATCAAAAAGGCGGACCAGTGCATACTCGGTTTTACCCAACTCAAAACCGATATCGTTACTGGGGTCGTAAAGCTTGTAGCGCAACCGGCCGTCTGCCTCCACACGCTCGCTGACAACAATATCGTTGCGCAGACAGGACGCGATTGAAGTCTGTCTCATGACCTCGGACACTTCGGAAGCGTGTGTCATGATGGCAACACCAGCGCCCGGAAGCGCTCCCGGTAGTAACTGTCCAGGCGCTCACGCCCTTGCGCCTTGACACGTTCGTGCTGCACATCATCCGACGGGGCTGCGCATCGACCGAGGACGAAAACCGCGCCAGGTCGAGTAGGCCCGCACAACGGTTGCTCGGTTATCAGCAGCGGCTCCCAGCCGTGCATACGCATCAGCAGTTCGATGCTGGTGCCGCTGAGATAACGCCGATGATTGTGGGTCAGCATGCCCTGCTCCAGGCCGTGACCCAGGGCGCGGCCTTCAATCAATAACAGACCGTTTTCCGACGACGCCTGCCGACAGCGCTGCATGACGCAATGCACGTCGTACATATGTTCCAGCGAGCCATTGATGATAATCAGATCGACATCGCCTGCGGCGTCCATTTCTTCGGCCGCTGTCAGCTCGATATTCAGGCCGATCTGTTTTTCGTATTCCACATAAGCGCGATCAGGGTCATTGCCGGTAACAGACCAGCCCCTCTTGGCAAAAGGGATCATCAGGCCACCGGCTGAACATCCGACATCCAGCAGGCGACCACTCTCTGGCAGGTATTCGCGCAGGCTCTGACGCAGGTATTCTCCACGACGAACCTGGTCGAGAAAAAACGCTTTTTCCGGCGCGCTGTTGCCGAACAGCTTCAAGCGATAAAACTTGTCGTAGTAGTCTTTGTAAAACTGCGCATCAAAACGATATTTTTGAAAAATATGGCCGCACGCCTGACACCCCAACACAGGCAAATCAACGCCGTGGGGTTCAGGACCGCAGATACGTGGCAGCAACACCTCATGGTGTTCACTGCCGCAGAGTTCGCAGTCCAGTGCAACGGCTTGATAACCGCTGTCCATGTGCAACACATCCAGGTAATGGCTGATAGCCCAATCGTTCATCGCAACGTCCCTGTTACTTGATGCAGAAGAAACCTTCAAAACAGATGTATTTGAAAATGCTCATTACGTCCTTGAAACCGGCCCGAGCGAGCATGTCCTGATTACCGGCCGTGGAGAACGGTTCCAGCACACCTTTAAGACTACGCGTCTTGGCCAGGATCTCGCTCGGCGTATAGCCCTGCTGCATCTTGTAGTCGACATACAAACTGCTGATCACATCCTGAAACCGAGCATCCGGCCCCCTGACTTTCTCGAACAGCACAAATGCCCCCCCAGTTCAGAGACTCGTAAATACGATTGAACAGCTCCTGGCGAACGCGGGGATGGACAAACTGAACCGTATAATACGCGACGATGAAATCGCTCTTCTCATACGGAAAGGTGAGGATGTCGTCGGTCACAAAGGTGACGTTACTGATGGGCGCACAGCCGAGTGATTGATTGGCTTGTTGAGTCATGGCCTCTTCGACATCGATACCCACCCATTTGCCTGAACGCCCGTGACGTTCTGCCAATTGCCGTGTCAATGTGCCGGTCGAACTTCCAAGTTCATAACAGACGCTGTCAGCCTTGATAAAGAAGTCGCTCAAGGAAAGAACGATATCGTGACCGTCCTTGTACTTGGGAACCGATTTCGAAACATGCGAGTCGAAATGTTTGGGCGTGTCACCGCCAAAACTCCAGGCTGCGTTATTTGAAGCCAGTCCATCCCCGACCACTTCAAGACTTATTACTTCAGGCGCATTAACAGGCACAATGAATCTCCTTGCTTACCTTGCACAGGAACACCGGAAACTGCAGTGCGTCACGCGATGCAGTTTGACTGAAACGTTTACGGTCAGGCTATGGCGGCGACAGCCACCTTGCGCCAGGCAAGACGGCCCAACGCAATACACCCGTTTAAAAGGGCTACCGAGAGAATCGTGTACAGCAGTGAGGGCATGCCGTAAGCCACGATTATTTTTCCGGCCAACAGTGGAAAACCGAACACGCCTACAAAGTAAGACAAACTGAATAACAACAAGGACTGTGCGGTGAGTCCGTTGGGCGCTTCATTGGCCGCCAGGCCGTTGATCACCGAATACGTCAAGCCATAACCCACGCCAAGAATGATCGCGGCCAACAAATAACTGAATGGCGACTCAACCGAAAACACAAACATCAGTATCGAAACAATCATCAGGGAGGTCAGTACGCAGGAAGACAGGTAAGCATCACGCTTGACGATGAACCCGGCAATCAACAATCGGCAAGAGATGGCTGCACACATGAATCCGAGGAAAAACAGCGAATAGTCCAGATGATGCAATGCGGCGTAGGAGGTCTGAAAGTTGGAAAGCCCGCCGAAGATTGCGCCGCCCAATCCCACCATCACGATAGGAAAGAACGCCTTGGAACGCAGTACACGAGCGGCAGCACCTGTAGTGATGCGGCACACGGCCACAGGCCCGAGAACAGCCTGTTGCAGCCTGATTTTCGGAGCTATCAGAAAAAACACGACTGCACCCAGCAGGCTGGCAGCAGCCGCGACGACGAACGCCGATTCAACCGGATACCCCATTGCCACCGCACCGCGCCCTGCCAAAGGCCCGGTACCGATCCCACTCATCATGCTGCCGGACAGCAAAGCAAAATACTTCACCCGACGCGCAGGCTCGATGATCATTGCAACAATGATCGGCCCCAGTGTGTAGAACACACCCCAACCGAAACCCAGTATCAGACCGAATATCAATAATGCCGGGCCATACGTCGGGGTCATGGCAAACCCGATGCATGCAATCATCAACGTCAGACCTCCGGCAGCGATAGCCCGGGGCGCACCGATGATATCGGTCAGGTGACCTGAAAAAATAACGGCGAGAAATGTGCTCAGCATGGCCACTGAAATCACTGTGCCGGCGTCAGACTCGCTTCCGCCATGAGAGCCCAGCATCAGGGCCAGTAGAAAAGTGGTGCCGTAAGACAGGGACAGCAGATAGCTGGCCAGGCAAAACAGGCCGAACAGCCCCTTGGTCGAAGGGGTATTTTCAGGCGCTTGCGAAGACATGTAGGACATTCCTTATCGTTTGATAACAGTGCTGCTCTCAATAACCAGCCACCGCGTGGTGTAAGGCATTGATCACAATTGCGACATCACTGCGTGTGGTCATCCAGTTACAGACAGCCAGACGAAATACCTTTTCCCCGTTGTACGTACTGGGCGTAAGAAACAGTGCAACTGTGGCATTGATTCTTTCCAGCACTGCCACGCTGTGCGCGTCATGATCACGCCCGCCGACACGTCGGCAGCGAAACATCACGATGTTCAAATAGACAGGGCACAACACGTCGTAGTATTCACACCCGTCAATCCACGAAGCGATCTGGCGTACAACATCACAATTACGCTCTACCAACTCGCGGTAACCCGACTTGCCGTAAGCCATAAGCGTCATCCATAACGGCAACGCACGATAGCGACGCGACTGTTCGACACCTCGGTTCATGAAAGCAGGAAGCTCGCCCCCCATGGGCACATAGGGCGCGTCAGCGGAAAAGCTCCGTTCATGAAACGCAGTATGTCGGGTCAGGGCAATTCCACAGTCATAGGGAACGTTAAGCCACTTGTGAGCATCCGCCGTTATCGAATCAGCACGCTCCAGCCCCTCGACCAAGTGTTCGTAACGAGGAGAACAACGAGCAAAGGCACCGAATGCCGCATCGACATGCAACCACGCGTTATACCTCATGCATAAATCAGCAATACCATTGAGGTCGTCGAAATCACCGCTATTCACGGTACCGGCGCTGGCCACTACAATTCGAGAAGTAGAGGCACTGCTTTTCAGCGCTTCTTCCAGGTGTTGAATATCCATGGCTTCACGATCAGGCAAACTGCGTATTGACACTATATTTTTGCGCCCGATACCCAGCACACCCAGACTTTTGATAATACTTGAGTGGGCAGACGCCCCGAATACCGCTATCGGAGGGGCTGCTGCAATTCCTTCGTGAGCAATGCTGACTCCCGCCTGCTCACCGCACCACTCACGAGCGCTGGACAGCCCCACCAGATTTGCCGCGGTCGCCCCGGTCGTCAAAACGCCCTGAAACAAACCCGCCGGAAGCTTCAGCAGGTCACTGATGAACGTCAGCACTTGAGCTTCGATAAATGCAGCGATCGAATGGCGCTCAGTGGCGACGTTCTGGTCAAGGACGGAAACCAGCCAGTCTCCGGCAAGTGCAGCGGGCGTCACCCCGCCTGTCACGAAGCCATAGTACCGAGGGCCTGTGCTGCGACTGTGCCCATCAGCGTAGCGCTGCCAATAAGTCCTCAGAGCATCCAGGCAACCGAGCCCCTCCTCGGGCATTTCCGCTTGCTGAGTCAGGACATCAGGGCGCGTGTCGACCGCAGCAGCGGTCTGTGCGCCAGACAGAAAGTCGAGCGACAAGCTGCGAAGCTGCGTCAACAGCTCGGGGATACAGCGCTCATCATCCAAAATGCACGACATTTCGATCCGCCCATGGCCTGCCGAATGAAGCCTCAACCGCGACCAAAACGCCGCCCGTCGCCTTCTTGAATAAGCTTATAACTGTTATTCATTAGGCAGCGCAATAGGATCCAAAATAGTCACCACATCTTGAAAAACACGAAAAATTCGCTTTATTTCCGTTAAAACATTTGATCATCTTGAAATATGCAGAAATAAATCATTGGAACGATAAATTCCGATGTCGCAGGTGAATATTCCAATTACGACATGAGCGCATGACTTTCATGTAAATCACGAAGGTCAGGTACAAAAGCAAAAAGGCCGAATCCCGTTTGCACAGGATTCGGCCCTTCAATTCCTTGCCCGGTCAGACCGGGCAACTCATACGTTTGATGCTTACTGCGGAAACGCTGGCGGATTGACGTCTGCCATGTCTTCCATCACGCGCACCACCTGATGGCTGTAACCGAATTCGTTGTCGTACCAGACGTACAGCACAACGCGGTTGTCGTTGACGATGGTGGCTTCGGCATCGACCACACCGGCGTGACGCGAGCCGACGAAATCGGTGGATACCACTTCCTGCGAGTTCACGAAGTCGATCTGCTTGTGCAGGTCCGAGTGCAGCGCCATGTAGCGCAGGTACTCGTTCATTTCTTCGCGGGAGGTCGGCTTCTCGAGGTTGAGGTTGAGAATGGCCATGGACACGTTCGGCGTCGGAACGCGGATTGCGTTGCCGGTCAGCTTGCCGGCCAGTTCAGGCAGTGCCTTGGCAGCGGCAGTGGCCGCACCGGTTTCGGTGATGACCATGTTCAGCGCAGCGCTGCGGCCGCGGCGATCACCCTTGTGGAAGTTGTCGATCAGGTTCTGGTCGTTGGTGTACGAGTGAACCGTTTCAACGTGACCGTTGGTGATGCCGAACTTGTCGTTGACCGCCTTGAGCACCGGCACGATGGCGTTGGTGGTGCAGGATGCTGCCGAAACGATCTTGTCGTCTGCGGTGATTTCACCGTGGTTGATGCCGTGCACGATGTTCTTCAGCTTGCCTTTGCCCGGAGCGGTCAACACCACGCGGTCGATACCAGGGCAGGCCAGATGCTGACCCAGACCTTCGGCATCACGCCACACACCAGTGTTGTCCACCAGCAGCGCATCTTTGATGCCGTACTGGGTGTAATCCACTTCAGTCGGGTTCTTGGCGTAGATCACCTGAATCAGGTTGCCGTTGGCGGTGATGGTGCTGTTGGCTTCATCGATGGTGATGGTGCCGTCGAACGGGCCATGCACCGAGTCACGACGCAGCAGGCTGGCACGCTTGACCAGATCGTTTTCCGCACCTTTGCGAACGACGATGGCGCGCAGACGCAGGCCGTCGCCACCACCGGTCTTTTCGATCAGAATCCGCGCCAGCAGGCGACCGATACGACCGAAACCGTAGAGCACGACGTCGGTGCCTTTACGCGGGTTGGTGCCCTGCTGCCCCACTACACTGGCCAGTTCCTCACGCACGAACTGCTCGGGCGTGCGGCCATTGCCTTCAGTCTTGAACTTGACCGCCAGCTTGCCGAGGTCCACCGAGGCGGCACCCAGCTTGAGTTCGCTCATCGCTTTGATAAGCGGGAACGTCTCATGGACGGACAACTCAACGGCATCGGACTGACGATGACGCGCAAAGCGGTGCGCCTTGAGAATCGCAATCACTGAACGGTTGATCAGGCTACGGCCATAGATCGAACTCACCACATTGTTATTGCGGTAGAGCTGACCGATGAGCGGGATCATCGCTTCCGCAAGGGCTTCACGATCGATCCATTCACCAAGACACTGGTCGGGCTTCTGAGTCACGGGAACCTTCCACATGTAGGGGCTGAAAAAAGGGGCTACATTATGACCGCGCCAGTGTTTATGAGCAATGCGCGGCTGTCAGATCAACCAGCACTACATAATTTTTGCCCGTAAATACGTGGTAATACTCCGGAAAACTGACAGCCACCACCTTCCCCCGTTACAATCGCCGCCCCTGTCGCAACGCCTGGAGCCTGACCTTCCGTGCCAGTTCTGCGTCTACCGCACCTTTCTGCCGCTGCAGGCAAACAACACTGGGGCAATCTGCCCGGTGCCGCACTGAGCCTGGCCATTGCCGAGGCTGCCAGCGCAGCCAAACGCTTCACCCTGCTTCTGACCGCCGACAGCCAAAGCGCCGAGCGGCTCGAGCAAGAGCTGAAGTTTTTTGCGCCCACGCTGCCGGTTCTGCACTTCCCGGACTGGGAAACCCTGCCCTACGATCTGTTCTCGCCGCATCAGGACATCATTTCCCAGCGCATCTCCAGCCTTTATCGCCTGCCGGAGCTGGTGCATGGCGTTTTGGTAGTACCGATCACCACTGCCCTACACAGACTCGCGCCGACCAAATTTCTGCTCGGCAGCAGCCTGGTGCTGGATGTTGGTCAGAAGCTCGACGTGGAGGCCATGCGCACGCGTCTGGAAGCCAGCGGCTATCGCTATGTGGACACGGTTTACGAGCACGGCGAGTTCACGGTGCGTGGTGCGCTGATCGATCTGTTCCCGATGGGCAGCAAGCTGCCGTTCCGCATCGACCTGTTCGATGACGAGATCGAAACCCTGCGCACCTTCGACCCGGACACCCAGCGCTCCATCGACAAGGTTGAATCGGTACGCCTGTTGCCGGCCCGCGAGTTCCCGTTACAAAAAGAAGAAGTCACGCGTTTCAAGGCGCGTTTCCGCGAGCGCTTTGACGTGGACTTCCGCCGCAGCCCGATTTTCCAGGACTTGAGCAGCGGCATCACGCCCGCCGGTATCGAGTACTACATCCCGCTGTTCTTCGAAGAAACCTCGACGCTGTTCGACTACCTGCCGCAGGACACCCAAGTGTTCTCGCTGCCCGGTATAGAGCAAGCCGCCGAGAACTTCTGGAACGACGTGCGCAATCGTTACGAAGAGCGTCGTGTCGATCCGGCTCGGCCACTATTGCCGCCCGCCGAGTTGTTCCTGCCGGTGGAAGACTGTTTCGCGCGCCTGAAAAACTGGCCGCGTGTGGTCGCCAGCCAGCAGGACGTCGACGCCGGGGCCGGACGCGAACGCTTTCCGGCGCAGGTTCTGCCGGACCTGTCCATCGAGGCCAAGGCCAACCAGCCATTGGCGGCCCTGGCGAAGTTTCTCGATGAATTCCCCGGCCGCGTGCTGTTCACCGCCGAGTCCGCCGGACGCCGGGAAGTGCTGCTGGAGCTGCTTGAACGCCTGAAGCTGCGGCCGAAAACCGTCGACAGCTGGCTGGATTTCGTCGACGGCAAGGATCGTCTGGCAATCACCATTGCACCGCTGGACGACGGCCTGCTGCTGGAACAACAGGCCTTGGCGCTGGTTGCGGAAAGCCCGCTGTTCGGCCAGCGCGTCATGCAGCGCCGTCGCCGCGAAAAACGCACCGACGGTGGCAACAACGACGCGGTGATCAAGAACCTGACCGAGCTGCGTGAAGGCGCGCCGGTGGTGCATATCGACCATGGTGTCGGCCGTTATCTGGGGCTGGCGACGCTGGAAGTCGAAAATCAGGTCGCGGAATTCCTGATGCTGGCCTACGCCGAAGACGCCAAGCTGTACGTCCCGGTCGCCAACCTGCACCTGATCGCCCGCTACACCGGCAGCGACGACGAAATGGCGCCGCTGCATCGCCTGGGTTCGGAAACCTGGCAGAAGGCCAAACGCAAGGCGGCCGAACAGGTTCGCGACGTCGCAGCCGAATTGCTCGACATCTATGCGCGCCGGGCCGCTCGCGAAGGCTATGCATTTGCCGACCCGAAAGCCGATTACGCCACCTTCAGCGCTGGCTTCCCGTTCGAAGAAACCCCCGATCAGCAGACCACCATCGAAGCCGTGCGCGCCGACATGCTGGCGCCCAGGCCGATGGACCGCCTGGTCTGCGGCGACGTGGGTTTCGGCAAGACTGAAGTGGCCATGCGCGCAGCGTTCATCGCCGTGCACGGCGGGCGTCAGGTCGCGATTCTGGTGCCGACCACCCTGCTCGCCCAGCAGCACTACAACAGCTTCCGCGACCGCTTTGCCGACTGGCCGGTGACCGTGGAAGTGATGAGCCGTTTCAAGTCAGCCAAGGAAGTCAGCGCCGCCGTCGCCGATCTGGCCGAAGGCAAGATCGACATCGTCATCGGCACGCACAAACTGTTGCAGGATGACGTGAAAATCAAAAACCTTGGTCTGGTGATCATCGACGAAGAACACCGGTTCGGCGTGCGCCAGAAAGAACAGCTCAAGGCGCTGCGCAGCGAGGTCGACATTCTGACCCTGACCGCCACGCCGATTCCACGCACCCTGAACATGGCCGTATCGGGCATGCGCGACCTGTCGATCATCGCCACGCCACCGGCGCGCAGGCTGTCGGTGCGCACCTTCGTCATGGAGCAGAACAAGCCGACGATCAAGGAAGCGCTGCTGCGCGAGTTGCTGCGCGGCGGGCAGGTTTATTACCTGCACAACGACGTCAAGACCATCGAGAAATGCGCAGCGGACCTGGCCGAACTGGTGCCGGAAGCGCGTATCGGCATTGGCCACGGTCAGATGCGCGAGCGTGACCTCGAACAGGTGATGAGCGACTTCTACCACAAGCGCTTCAACGTGCTGATCGCCTCGACCATCATCGAGACCGGCATCGACGTGCCAAGCGCCAACACCATCATTATCGAACGCGCCGACAAGTTCGGTCTGGCGCAACTGCACCAGTTGCGCGGCCGTGTCGGGCGCAGTCACCACCAGGCCTACGCCTACCTGCTGACACCGCCGTGCAAGCAGATCACCCCCGACGCGGAAAAGCGTCTGGAAGCGATTGCCAACACCCAGGACCTCGGCGCGGGCTTTGTGCTTGCCACCAATGACCTGGAAATCCGTGGCGCGGGCGAACTGCTTGGCGATGGCCAGAGCGGCCAGATTCAGGCCGTCGGTTTCACGCTGTACATGGAAATGCTCGAACGTGCCGTCAAGGCGATCCGCAAGGGTGAACAGCCGAACCTCGATCAGCCACTCGGCGGCGGGCCGGAAATCAACCTGCGCTTACCAGCACTGATCCCGGAAGCCTATCTGCCGGACGTGCACACACGCCTGATTCTCTACAAACGTATCGCCAACGCGGCAGATGAAGATGCGCTGAAGGACCTGCAAGTCGAAATGATCGACCGCTTCGGTTTGCTGCCCGAGCCGACCAAGCATCTGGTGCGCATCACGCTGCTGAAGTTGCAGGCCGAACAGCTGGGCATCAAGAAAGTCGACGCTGGGCCGCAGGGTGGACGCATCGAATTCGCGGCCGATACCCCGGTTGATCCGCTGACCCTGATCAAGCTGATCCAGAGCCAGCCCAACCGCTACAAATTCGAAGGTGCCACGCTGTTCAAGTTCATGGTGCCCATGGAACGCCCGGAAGAGCGTTTCAACACCATTGAAGCGCTGTTCGAGCGCCTGACCCCGAAAACTGCCTGAAGGATTCACGCATGCTTCTGTTTCGTTCATTGATCCTGCTGCTGGCGCTGGTCGCTCCGACCGCGTTCGCAGACGGCTTGTATCAGGTCGAGATCCTGCTGTTTCGCCAGAACGGCGAGCCGGCTGCGACCCGCCAGCTTGTCCCGGAAAACTGGGACAGCGGCGCGCAGAAAATCGACTCCGGCAATGAACGAAGCCCTGCACTGACTGATCTGGCGAGTAAACTGCAAGACAGTGGCCACTATCAGGTGCTGATGCAGAGCGCCTGGCAGCAGAACATCGGCAGCGAGCCGGGTAAAATGGCTGTCACCCTGGGCCAAGAAAAGCTCGGCCACTTCCCCATCGAGGGCACCGTCAGTCTGGCCATGGCACGTTTTACCGATATTGATGCACAATTCTGGGTCAATCAGCTGGACCCGCACGGCGTGGTCATCAGCAGTGAACGGCTGAAACAGACCGCCAGAGTGAAAAACGGCGAGCTGACCTATCTGGACAACGGCAACCTGGCGTTGCTGATCAAGGTTTCTCCTCTTTGATTTTTTACGTACACAAGGGGCGCTGCGGCGCTCCCTTTCTTTTGAGTATCGCTGCGGCGTAGGGCTTTTTAAAACTTGTCGTCCATTCTTGAAAAAGTCCTGGCTTCGGCCTGGACAGACTTATTCCATGATCGAACGCTTGAGCGAGGGCGCGACTACGCCCGGCAAAAACGCATCGTGCTGGAAGACTCCAGCCCGCAGATCATCCGCACAGCGTGCCGTGGCTCGGGCCTGGAAATCTATACCCAGACCCTGCTGTTCAAGGACCCTGATCGCTACAAGAATTACCTGACCTGCAAATGCACCTGCCCGGTCCGCAACGATTGCAAACATTGCGTGGCCGCCCTCCTGTTTTTGCAGGACCCGCAAAACCGGCCGCTGTTGCAGGCTGCCCTGAGTTCGCACCAGCGCGAAATGGAGCAGCACGCCGAGCAGCAGCAAATCGCGCAAAAGCCCAAGCTCCCGGAACGTCTGATCGATGACCTGCAACCGCGGCCCAGGCTGATTCTGGCCAGCGTCGAATTCAGCGCCTACGAACCGCGCAACGGCCGTATGCAGCGCCATGTGCAGCATCGCGCCGCGCTGGCCTTCGCTTACGGTAAGCATTACGCGGTGGGCACCACCAATGTGAGCATTCTGGTCAGTTCACTGGGCAGCGACCTGGTGAACCAGAAAAGCGACATCATCGAGCACACCGAAACCGAAACCCTGCGCATACGGCGTCAGGGCGAAAAAGAGCGGCAACTGCGCCAGGAACTGGCCGACCTGGGCTTCAAGGTCGCCACACGGCAGAGCAAGGCATTGCCCGACAGCGCCGGCGACATGTACGAACTGCCCAACGACAAGGCCTGGCTGCATTTTGTGCTCGACGACCTGCCACGCCTGCGCGAGCAAGGCTGGGAAATCGAGATTCAGGAAGAGTTTGGCTTCGATGTCACACCAGTGGACGACTGGTACGCGGTCATTGACGAAGAGACCGAGCGCGACTGGTTCGACCTGGAACTGGGCATCATCGTCAATGGCGAACGCCTGAGCCTGCTGCCGATCCTGATCAACCTGATCCGCAGTCATCCTGAACTGATGAGCCCTACCGCCGTGGCCAAGCGCGGCGATGAAGAACAATTGCTGGTGCAACTCAATCATTTCACCCAGAGCGGCGGCAGCCCGGTGCAGATCGCCCTGCCCTACGGTCGACTCAAGCCGGTACTGGCAACGCTGGGCGATTTTTACTGGCGTCAGGACGGCAACAACGCGCTGCGCATGAGCAAGGCCGATGCCGCGCGCCTGACCCAGCTCGAAGACCTGCCGTTGACTTGGCAGGGCGGCGACCGTCTGCGCCACTTCGCCGAGCGCCTGATCAACATCAAGGACGCGCCAGTCAGCCTGCCCGATGGCCTGAACGCTACACTGCGTCCGTATCAGCTGGAAGGCCTGAGCTGGATGCAGTCGCTGCGCGAGCTGGAAGTCGGCGGCGTGCTGGCCGATGACATGGGCCTGGGCAAGACGCTCCAGACCCTCGCCCACCTGTTGATGGAGAAACAGGCCGGGCGCCTCGACCGCCCTGCGCTGGCGGTCATGCCGACCAGCCTGATCCCCAACTGGCTGGACGAAGCCGAGCATTTCACCCCGGACCTCAAGGTGCTGGCGCTGTATGGTGCCAACCGCCATCAGGACGCAGGCAACCTTCAGGATTACGACCTGATCCTGACCACTTACGCGCTGCTGCCCAGAGACCTGGAACTGCTCGAAAAACAGCCTTTCCACGTATTGATTCTCGATGAAGCGCAGTACATCAAGAACCCCAACAGCAAGGCTGCCCAGGCCGCGCGCAACCTTAACGCCCGTCAGCGCCTGTGCCTGAGCGGCACGCCGCTGGAAAACCACCTGGGCGAACTGTGGTCGCTGTTCCACTTCCTGATGCCCGGCTGGCTGGGCAACAGCAAGGAATTCAACAGCAATTACCGCACGGCCATCGAAAAGCACGGCAATCAGGATCGCCTGCATCACCTGAATGCACGCATCAAGCCGTTCCTGTTGCGCCGTACCAAGGAACAGGTTGCGACCGAACTGCCGCCGAAGACCGAGATCATTCACTGGGTCGACCTCAACGACGCGCAGCGTGATGTGTACGAAACCGTGCGCCTGGCGATGGACAAGAAGGTCAGAGACGAAATCACCCGCAAAGGCGTGGCGCGCAGTCAGATCATCATTCTTGAAGCGCTGCTCAAGCTGCGTCAGGTGTGCTGCGACCTGCGGCTGGTCAATCACGACATGCCGGTCAACAGTAAACAAGGCACGTCCGGCAAGCTCAACAGCCTGATGGAGATGTTCGAAGAACTGCTGGCCGAAGGTCGCAAGATCCTGCTGTTCTCGCAATTCACCTCGATGTTGAGCCTGATCGAAGAAGAATTGAAGCAGCGCGGTATCGCCTACGCCCTGCTGACCGGCTCGACCCGCGATCGGCGCACGCCGATTCACGACTTCCAGAGCGGCAAGCTGCCAATCTTCCTGATCAGCCTGAAAGCCGGCGGCACCGGCCTCAACCTGACCGCCGCCGACACCGTGATTCACTACGACCCGTGGTGGAACCCGGCCGCGGAAAATCAGGCGACCGACCGCGCTTATCGCATCGGTCAGGACAAGCCGGTATTCGTCTACAAGATGATCGCGCGCGGCACCGTCGAAGAGAAAATCCAGCGCCTGCAACGGGAAAAATCCGCACTGGCCGCAGGCGTGCTCGACGGCCGGACCACCGGCGACTGGAAGCTGCGCGACGAAGACCTGCAGGCACTTTTCGCGCCGTTGCCTGCCGCGCCAAAAAAGACCCGCAAGTGATCTGATTTTATTGGGCGGCAGCGTATTGGAGAACCTGCGCGGTGGACAATACCGTGGCGTATTCACCGTGCAGATTGGCCAGCGACATGGCATGCACGTCTTCGGTACTGCGCGGCGTGCCAAAGAAATCCGTTTGATCGAAGGTAAAGCAGGCGTCATGCGCCACTACCACCTCAAAGCCTAGATTGCCGCCACTACGCGCGGTCGACTCGATTGAGTTGTTGGTCACCACGCCGACAATCACTATCTGCCTGATCCCGTCGGACCGCAGCCACATTTCCAGAAACGATCCGCAAAACGCGTCAGGCACCTGCTTGCTCAGCTCCCGCTCATCGGCGTGCGGCACGAACGCCGGTTGATACTCCACACCCGACTGCTCAGGCCAGAACACCGATTCCGGTGACGTGGAAAAATGCCGCACGTGAATCACCGGACGCCCGGACTGCCGCCAGGCGTCCAGCAGCGCGCTTATGTTGGCCTCGGCTTGCGGATTGTTACGCCGCCCCAATTTGGGATGATTGATGCCCTGTTGCATGTCGATCAGGATCAACGCGCTGTTGTTTTGCATATCCATGACGAATCAGTCCGAACTTTTGGTTCAGGAAGACTATCGCAATCAGGGTCTATTCTGGTCGCAGTCGTCGACGCCTTCTGGCTGTCCGAGACCTGCCCAACGGAGAACATCATGATCGAACACCTCAAACTTGCTGGCAAAGTCGCTTTGGTGCAAGGCGGCTCACGCGGCATTGGTGCGGCCATCGTCAACCGCCTGGCCAAAGAAGGCGCGGCGGTAGCCTTTACCTACGTCAGCTCCGAAGTCAGTGCACTGGAAATTCAGGACAGCATCGTCGCCAACGGCGGGCGGGCACTGGCCATTCGTGCAGACAGTGCGGATGAAAAAGCCATCCGCCAGGCCGTGCAGACCACCGCTGAAACACTCGGCAGGCTGGATATTCTGGTCAACAACGCTGGCGTGCTGGCCATTGCTCCACTCGACGCGTTCAGCATGCAGGACTTCGACAGAACCCTGGCCATCAACGTGCGCAGCGTATTCATCGCCAGCCAGGAAGCCGCGCGGCATATGGAAGAAGGCGGTCGCATCATCAACATCGGCAGCACCAACGCTGACCGCATGCCGTTTGCGGGTGGCGCGACTTACGCCATGAGCAAGTCGGCACTGATCGGCCTCACCAAAGGCATGGCCCGCGACCTCGGCCCACAGGGCATCACCGTCAACAACGTCCAGCCCGGCCCGGTCGACACCGACATGAACCCGGCACAGGGCGAATTCGCCGAAAGCCTGAAGGCGCTGATGGCCATCCCCCGCTACGGCAAAAGCGAAGAAATCGCCAGCTTCGTCGCCTACCTCGCAGGCCCGGAAGCGGGCTATATCACCGGCGCCAGCCTGACCATCGACGGCGGCTTCAGCGCCTGAACTGCCCACGGCAAGCGGCCCAGCACACAAGGGCCGCATCACCCGCCCGGGCCTTTTGCTGGCGAACAGACATTTATCTGCTTAACCACATGAAAAATCTGAAAAAAAGTTTTGCGTTAGGAAAGGCTTTCGACTACATTAGCGCGCCTCGGCAGACACAACGTTGTTACCGAGATACGGTGAGGTGTCCGAGTGGCTAAAGGAGCACGCCTGGAAAGTGTGTATACAAGAAATTGTATCGAGGGTTCGAATCCCTCCTTCACCGCCATATTGCCACACACAAAACCCCTGAGTTCGCTAAGAATCTCAGGGGTTTTGTGGTTTTCGGGGTCCGGAAAAAAGCGCGTCCTGCTAACTGAGTCAGGATGCTGCAGAAGGGCTTTCAGATACACCGCCTGAAGCCCGCAGCCTCAGATCAAAGAACTGCTCTCGGACACGTGATGACTCAGCGCTGACCGGACCGGAACCGGGCCATGTTTGGGCAACGAAGAGGATATGCGCTCCACTACGCGCTGATCGCCGTCGTTGAGCTTCCTGAAGTCCTGAATCACTTCGACTTCACGAACATTCAGACCAGTCGAGCTCATGGGCACGTGCTGCCCCGTCACCACATAAAGAACATCCACACCGCCTTTGGCGATCGCGGCCAGGTAGTCAAGCTTGGGTTTACGCTTGCCCATTTCATAGTTAGCCTGGGCATTAGCCCTGACGCCGCCCATGGCTGCGAAGTCGCTCTGACTGAGAGCGCTTTTGCGACGCTCTTCGATCAGTCTTGCACCAAAATTTTGCATACGGATGCTCCTGTGTAGACCTAAGGAGACGCTGATTTATTCTAAAGCCCAGCTGTTGCCCCCAGATAAATCAAGGCCTCCAGAGCGTTGCAGGGACGAAAAATCGAATAAATCAGCGCCTCCCTAACGACCATACACCCATTGCTTGTCCGGCTGTCGTTTAATTGCAGTTTTACGCAATAATTAGCTTGCAGAACTATCTCCAATATGGCTGGCGCGCCCCACGGGCCGCACTCATCGTACACGTTGAAGGCTCGCTATTAATTTGCAGGCACGCCTCCGCCTCTTCCATTGCTGGCCTGTCGATGGTCTAAAGTACCTTCCTACTGAAAGTACCGCCCTGAACAAGCACCCCTCCTGAATCCACCCGAGCCTCAATCATCATGAATAACCGAGCACGTGAACTGGCTTCTCGCCTGATCCGCAACCTCAATGAAGCGCCTCTGGCGCATGAGGTCCGTGAGCCGCTGTACGAAAGCGCAGCCGCGCGCCTGGGCACCGGGACGGCCGCGCAAAAGCTGGGGGCATCGATTGACGTCGTGGCGCCGGGCAAGCGTTCATGCCCCTATCACTTCCATCACGCCCAGGAAGAAATGTTCGTGATTGTCGAAGGTGAAGGCAGCCTGCGGGTTGCCGGCGAAATGTTACCCATCAGGGCGGGTGATGTGCTGTTTATCCCGGCCGGGCCGCAATACCCGCATCAGATCATCAATACGTCACAACAGCCGCTTAAATACCTGTCGATCAGCACCCGGGAGTCGCCGGAGATCTGCGAATATCCGGACTCGGGCAAGTACCAGGCAATGGCGTCCATAAAAGGCGCACGGGCATTTACCGCCAATCAGCGGACGACTGAAACCCTCGATTACTGGGATGGCGAGCCTTGATCGAAATTGTTTCGATATGGTATTGAGCCGTTCACGCTTTTTTCACGTTCGCGGGTTTATTGTTAACTCAATTCCCAGCAAGACCTTAAGCCCGCTACCCCCCATCGCGGGCTTTTCTTTGTCTGCGATTTGAGTGTATGTCCTTGCGACGACATTGAAATATCGGGCAATCTGCAGGTCGGACCACGCTGCAGAAAACGCTTTCCAAGCCGTACCATTCGGATGACAAACTTCCCGACATGAAAAAAATCCTGAGAAGCCTGGCCCTCGCTGTCACCTGCCTCACGGGGGCTAACGCCTACGCCGCCTGCCAGATGACGCCGATTGACTACGACATGCCGACGCAACGCCTGGACGAGGCGCTGCAACAACTGGCGCATCGCTCCGGCTGCCCGATCAAGGTCGATCCGGGCACCGACAGCAGCAAGAAGGTGAAAAAATTCAAGGGCACCTTCACACCGGATAAAGCGTTGGCGCTGGTCTTGAAAAAAACCGGGCTGGAAGGCTACGTCGAAAACGACGGGCTGACGGTGGACCGCAGAGGTCAGGATTTTGTCCACGCACGAGCGGCCGAGCTTCGCAAGGCGATTGATGACGCCGGGCCAAAACTGGAAGCCAAGAGAAAAAGACGCTTCCTTCACCAACTGGACAGCATTGAAACGGGCTCGAAAAAGCTGGCGCTTGAACAAAGCTTTGTCAGCGCAGCCGAGATGGCCAGTTACAAGCGCGACCTTGACGAACTGGCGAAGCAGATCCCCGCACGCAAGTAAGCACCCGACGATTGCGCTAGAATCTGCCCATTTTGGCTGAGCAGCCTGGCCACTTTGGGGTATCAATGAAGAAGACCGCTTTATTCGCGCTGGTCATGGCGTTGCACGTTTCTGCCTATGGCTCTGGCGATGCAGAAGCCGGAAAAGCGGTTTTCACCCGCCTCTGTTCCGGCTGCCACAAGATCGGTCCCTCCGCGCGCCACGCATTCGGTCCGCAACTCAACGGTATCGTCGGTCAGAAAGCCGGGCAACAGGAAGGCTATGTCTATACCGACGCCATGAAAAACTCAGGACTGATCTGGAACCGCGAAGAGTTGCGCACCTACATCAAGGACCCAAGCGACGTCGTACCCGGCACCCGCATGAAACTGTGGTGGATGGGTAACGATGAGCGAATGGACGATCTGCTGGAATATCTGGATGCGAACAAGTAGCAAGGTTTAGCGAAGCGATGTAATTGCCCCCGGCGTATACCGGGGGCAATCGATCCGTTACTTTTTAGGCATGTACGGCGGGTAATCGTCCGTAGTGCCTTTTTCAGTGGCCTCAGTCTCTGCAGCCTCGGTTGGATCGACTTGAGGATCTTCTTTTTCCGGTGACTCTTCGTCGAACCCCAGATTATCCTTGGTCTCGTTTTTGCTGTCTGGCGTTGTGCCGGTCATATGCGCCTCCGTTTTTTAAACATTCAAAACCTGATAGTCAGAGCGCTGACCGCCATCGCCGTGCCATGCTACTGACGAACGGGCTTTTCAGGCGCAGCCGGATGATCTGGCAGCATTCGATGCTAACTGGTAGCCTTGCGCCATCCAGGGAGAGATTCATGAAAAGGCTTTCAGTTGCGGCGGCGTTGGCAACCATGCTCGTCGCCAGTGCGGCGCATGGTGAAATATTCAAATGCACTTCGCCCGACGGCAAAGTGAGCTTCGCTTCCATTCCATGCGACAGCAATTTCCAGAGCGCCCCGCAACGGCAAGGCCCGCCGCCGATTCTGCGTGAGGGAGAGCCGCTGGACTATGTCCACAAGACTAATCTCAAGGCCACCGAGTACCTGAAGGTCAGCAGTCGAGCTCATGTAACGGTGATCGAGACGGAACGCTACAAGGCTTATCAGCGCAACCGCCCGCCACCGCCCAGCGTTGCTTCTCAGTGCCGAAGCCCCGACTACAACAGCCAGTGTTTCGACCCATCGGGCGGGACGTCCTCAAGAAAGGACGTGGCTCGCCGTAACGCGGACCGGTAATCGGTTACGCGGTTCTTACCTCTTTACGTACTTCGCTGATCAGTATTTCCGGGATCAGATCGGTGTAGTTGATGATGTCGCCATTGATCTCTTTGGCGTGCGGCCCCATGCCAGCCTCGAAGGCTTCGATAGAGTCGCAATAGATGTGGCACATGGCGATATAGCGCGGATCGGAGCCGGGTGTAGCACCGCCAATGCCACGGTCGACGCTGTAGCCTTTGCAATGCTCGCCCATGAGTTTCTGCACCAATGGCAAATGCTTGTCACGGTAATAGTCGTGATCGAAACGAGCGCCCTCTTCATACCCATACAGCACGCTGACTTTAATCATGTGGATGTCCTCTCGAATGGATAACGTTAAATTTTCTGACACTCCAGGGTCTGTTCCCGTTTCATCGCGGCCGCGTCGGAGTCTGTTTTGCCGCGAGGCAAGGCAGGAGACACGAAGTCTGGTTGTTCCAAATGAGTGTCGAGTAACGCAGCCTCGCGGCAAAACAGGCCCGACCCTTCGGGTTGCGTGCCAAATCTCGCCATGCCTCGTTGCAGGACTTGAAAAGGGAACAACCATTCTCTGCGTCCTGCGCCTGGCCTGGCGAGATTTGGCCCAGCAACGCGGCTCGCGATGAAACGGGAACAGACCCTGGCGATTATCCTGTTCAGGTGCTGACATCAATCCTCTGCTCCCTCACAATCACGCGCTCGCTCTAGGCCGCGCTGTGACGCACGGCCTCCATCAAGTTTGAGGAACCCGCTATGAACGCACTGGAGTGGAATGAAGCCGCGCTGGCGAAGTACCTCGCGACGCATCCGACCCTGAAAGATGAAATCAGCAGCCTGAGCCCGAAAGAACAGAAGCAGCAGCTGCAATGGGCTTTTGAGGACGAGGCAGAAGGCCAAGGCATCGAGCCGTGGGAGCTGGCGCTGGAACTGATCGCCGAGTCACCCGAGCAACTCAAGAGCATGCGCCTGGAAGCGCATCGCCAGGTGGCCGAGGCCTTGGGAATGGAGTGGGAAGAATATTGCGGGTTCAACGATATCCAGCCGTGAACGAGACGCTTGCCAAAAGCGAATCGGACATTCGCAAATGACTGCTCAGTCAGCGCTTTACCTGATCCTTGCGGGTGAGTAACGTTTGCCTACTTCAATAAAGGAATCACGTCATGAGTGATCTGGTCTCATACCATCTGGACGACGGCGTTGCCACGCTGACCCTGAACAACGGCAAGGTCAATGCCATTTCCCCGGACGTGATTGTCGCGTTCAACGCTGCACTGGATCAGGCTGAAAAAGACCGGGCCATCGTTATTCTGACCGGTCAGCCGGGCATCCTCTCGGGCGGCTACGACCTCAAGGTCATGACGTCGAGCGCCGATGCCGCGATCAACCTGGTGGCACAGGGCTCGACGCTGGCGCGACGCATGCTGTCGCACCCCTTCCCGATCATTGTCGCCTGCTCCGGCCACGCTGTTGCCAAAGGTGCTTTTCTGCTGCTGTCGGCGGATTACCGGATCGGTGTCGCCGGCCCGTTCAGCATCGGCCTGAACGAAGTGCAGATCGGTATGACCATGCACCACGCCGGTATCGAGCTGGCCCGTGACCGGTTGCGCAAATCGGCATTCAACCGCTCGGTCATCAACGCCGAGATGTTCGATCCCGAAGCGGCGATGGCGGCAGGCTTTCTGGACAAGGTGGTCAGCGTCGAAGAGCTGCAGAGCGCTGCGTTGGCAGTCGCCGCGCAGCTCAAGAAGATCAACATGAACGCCCACAAGAAAACCAAGCTCAAGGTTAGAAAGGCACTGCTCGACACGCTGGATGCGGCGATCGAAGAAGATCGACAGCACATGCTTTGACGCTCACCCGAAGCCCGCCGATGCGGGCTTTCGTTCATCAGCGAACTCATCCGCATTTGATCAATCTGATCAGCTACCGCGCATGATCATTTGCGCCACTGACATATTGAAGAAGCGATAGCGCCATGGGTCGAGTTGTTGCAGCAGCCGTTTACAGCAAAGGCAAAAAAGTCCGGGACATCACCCTTGATGAAGGCGCTGCCTGGGCCGCCAAACCTGAGCACTTCGTCTGGATCGGGCTGGAGCAGCCGAGTGCCGAGGAGCTGACCAGCCTGAAAGAGCAGTTCAATCTGCATGAGCTGGCACTCGAAGATGCCATGGAAGTGCACAGTCGCCCGAAGCTGGAAACCTTCGGTGATGCACTGTTTATCGTGACGTACGCGCCGGTACGCGACAACGGCAAGTTGCTGTTCATCGAAACTCACATCTTTGCGGGCAAGGGCTACGTCATCACGTCGCGCAACGGGCATTCCAAGTCCTTCGGGCTGGTGCGCCAACGTTGCGAAGCCAGACCGTTGCTGCTGGAGCATGGCGAAGACTTCGTGCTGTACGCCCTGCTGGATTTCGTCACCGAAAACTATCAGCCCGTCACCGAAGCCATTCACACCGAGCTGGAGCTGCTGGAACAGAGCGTGATCGGCGGTTCCTTGCGCGAGTCCGACATTCAGCACATCCACGCCCTGCGTCGCGATCTGTTGCGCATGCGTCGCTACGTGGCGCCCATGGTGGAAGTCGGTGAGGAACTGCAGCGACTGAGCTTTCCGTTCATCGACAAGAACATGCGGCCGTACTTTCGTGACGTCGAGATCCACGTCAAGCGGCAGATGGAAGACCTCGGCAACCTCTGTGATATCGCCAGCCAGACCATCGAGATCGGCCTGCTGCTGGAGTCATCACGCCAGAGCATCGTGCAGCGCAAGTTTGCCGGCTGGGCAGCGATTCTGGCTTTTCCGACGGCAATTGCCGGGATCTACGGCATGAACTTCGAAAACATGCCCGAACTCACCTGGCACTACGGCTACTTCATCGTGCTCGGCGTGATCTTCGGTGGCTGCGGCACACTGTTTGCCAGCTTCAAACGCTCGGGCTGGCTGTAACGCGGCGCGCGGATAACCGCACACACGTTCTGACCAACAAGGAGGACAGGCCCGTCAGACAGCCTGCTCCTCCGGCCGATGTGCCACGAAACGCATCATCCACTCGGCGACCGTGGCCCCATGGTGATCATGATCGAGGCTGGCAACGCCCTGACGGTAAATCTGCTCGCCCAGTGCTTCCTGACGCAAATCCAGCAAGCTGCGGGAAAATTCGTGAATGAATTCCGGATGACCCTGGAAGCACAGCACTTGATGGTTGATGTGATAAGCGGCGAACGGGCAAAACTCGCTGGAGGCAATGACCGTGGCGTTCTCGGGCAATGCAGTGACTTGATCCTGATGGCTGATCAACAGCGTCAGCGTGTCCATCCTTGGGGTCATCCACGGCGTGGCGGTCGCCAGTTGATAATGATGAATGCCCACACCCCACCCCTGCGCGGCACGCTCGGTCTTGCCGCCCAGCAGCAATGCCAGCAACTGATGGCCAAAGCAGATACCCAACAGCTTTTCGCCACGCTGATAGAGCTCGAGCAAGTAGCCCTTCAAGGTTTGAATCCACGGATCGGTGCCGAACGAGTCAGCCTTGCTGCCGGTCACCAGGTACGCGTCAAACCGCTCGCCCTCAGGCGGGTAGCTGCCCTGCACTACGTTGTAGACCGACAGTTCGGCCGCGATCGGCTGGCGCGCGAAGAGCAATTCGAACATCCGCCCGTAACCCTGATACTGCTCGACCAGTTCCGGACGCAGGTTATCGGTTTCCAGAATACAGATGCGTAAAGACATAAATGAGGACCCGAAACGGTGATGAGGTAAAGACACCGCGAAGCCTGCCTTGAAGGCCCGACCAAATCAAGCGAGGCCGGGCGTAAAGACAGGTTGCGCGAGCCATGTAAGACGAATCTGACTCGGACGAACGGTACAGAACAGTTCATTTCGCAAGAAGCGTCTAGTAAAGGCCTGTTACCCGAAGCATAGACAGATTAATAACCAGGTGTTCAGAAAAACAAGATTTAAAGTCTGAACGGTTCTATGGCGTAAGGCACGCCAGCTCTATGTTTATATCTGTAACAGAGAGTACTGCAGAAACCATTCAGCGCTCGGGGCAGCGGTCAGATGACCGAGCCCGCCTGTTCAAGCATCACGCGTGTCATCAGTCGCTCGCTCGCCATCTATTTGCAACATTTGGCGGGTTAAAGTCGTTCAGGCATAACAACAAAAGGCAGACAGCCATGCTCAAGTTCAAACACTCGAAAGTACGTCAGGCAGGACTCATCCTGTTCACCACCACGCTGTTATTGATCGTGCCAAACCTTAACCGGTTGTTTGGCTGATTCGACCCGCTTTCGTCGCGTGCACAACTGTGCCACTCTTTCCACTCGAACGAAGGGAGACGGGCTTATGCGCCGATGGATAGCGTTATGTGCACTCGCCGGCAGCTTCGCTGCGCAGGCGGGCGTTGTTGATCAGGCGGCGGCGGTGGCAGCCTTGAAGGAAGGCAAGCTGGCGATGGACGTGCGCAGCCAAAGCGACTACGAAGCCGGTACCGTGCTGAATGCAGTGCGGGTGGATGAAGTGCGGTTAGTCAATCAGATGAAGCAAGTGCTGAACGACCGCAACGCGGTGTTCGTCATCTTCAGCAGCGATAACAACAAGGCCAACAGGGCGCAGGACAAACTGATGGCAGCGGGTTACTTCAGCGTTATCAATGGTGGCAACTACGAAGAGTTGCACAACGCCCTGTACGATACCTCCGATGACCCTGCGGAATAAGCCAGGCCCGTAGCGATTGCCTGCAGCGGTGCGCAGATTGTTTCAAAGCAATCCGCGCATCATCCGCCTTACTGATGCTGACTCTGCACCTGAACTCTGGACTTCACTTTTGGTGTGCCGGTCATGGGCGACACCACGACCTTGGCGTGCATCTGTTCCGAGCCACCGCCACGACGCATACCGCGCACCGGACAGGCATCCAGATAATCCAGCCCGACAGCCAGTTTCAGATGCCGCTCGGGAATCGCCAATTGGTTAGTCACGTCAAAGCTGTACCAGGCGTTATCGATCCACGCCTCGGCCCAGGCATGGCTGGACAGATGCTCGCTGTCTTCACTGCACAGATAACCGGACACATAACGCGCCGGCACACCAAGGCTGCGGGCACACGCCAGAAATGCATGAGTGTGGTCCTGACAGACGCCTGAACGCCCGGCAAATGCCTGCGCCGCACAGGTATCGACTTCCGTCGCACCCTGGGTGTACGTCATGTGCTGATTCAGCGCCTGCATCAGATCGATCAGTGCAGTGCGGTCGTTGCGCTTGCGACACTCCTTGACCGCAAAGCTGCGAATCGCTTCGTCCGGCTCGGTCAGGCGCGTCACGCGCAGGAACGGCAGTGCCGACTGGCTTTCATGCTCGGCTTCGCAGGTTTCGTCGATCTCGACCTGCCCGCGTGCGCCGATAATGATTTCTTCGTGCGGCTCTTCCAGACTCAGCACGTGCAGGATATTTCCGAACGGATCGACCTGCGCCCGCACCGAGCGCGGCAGCGTCAACTGCCAACTGAGCACTTGCTGGCGCTCGCTGTCACGGGGAGTCAGGCGCAGGTACTGGATACTCGAACGCACCTGATCATCATAGTGATAGGTGGTCTCGTGGCTTATAGAGAGTCTCATGCAGCCTCCAGGTACGAAATGTGGATGGCATCACCCAACTGGGCCAGCATCGGGATGAATTCGTTCAACCACTCATGCAGGCCTTCATCGAGGATTTCGTCGATACTGGTGTAGCGCAGTCGCGCGTCCATTTCCGCCGCCATGCGCTGCGCCGGACGACCGTTGATGCCGGGCAGGCTGGCGAGAATGACATCCATCTCTTCCAGGCAGGCGCGCAACGAGCGCGGTATGTCGGCACGCAGCAGCAAAAGCTCGGCCACCTGACGGGCGCCGGGGGCGTCCCGATAGACTTCGGTGTAAGCCTCGAACGACGACAGTGCGCGCAACAACGCGCTCCACTGGTAGTAACCGGCGGCCGAGCTGTCCGCTGCAGCATTCGCCTGCGGCCCGCGCAACTCGAGCATTTCATAACGGGCATCGAGCATGCGCATGGTGTTATCGGCGCGTTCGATGAAGGTCCCCAGACGGATGAAACGGAAGGCATCGTTGCGCATGATGGTGCCGTAAGTGGCACCGCGGAACAGGTGCGACCGCTCCTTGACCCACTCGCAGAAGCGGCTCATGCCGTAACGCGTCAGACCTTGCTGAGCAATGCCGCGAATTTCCAGCCACGTGGAGTTGATGTTCTCCCACATGTCCGCAGTAATCCGGCCACGCACCGCGTGCGCACTGGCCCTGGCCGCACCCAGGCAACTGTAGATGCTCGCCGGGTTGCTGGCATCCAGAGCGAAGAAATGCAGCATGCGCTCGGCATGCAAGTCACCGTGGCGCTCGACGTAGGTTTCCAGGGTTCCGGTGATCAACAGCGGCATGGCTATTTCATCCAGCCCGTCGCCACGCCCGTCCTGGGGCATCAACGACAGCGAATAGCTCACGTCCAGCATTCGGGCGAGGTTCTCCGCTCGCTCCAGGTAACGCGACATCCAGAAAAGATCCGAGGCAGTTCTACTTAACATTGGCAGGCATCCTTAATCCTCGACCACCCAGGTGTCTTTGGTACCGCCACCCTGAGATGAATTTACGACCAGCGAACCTTCGCGCAACGCAACACGCGTCAGGCCGCCAGGCACGACGCGGGTTTCGCGACCAGCCAGAACAAAAGGACGCAGATCGATGTGTCGCGGGGCGATACCGTTCTCGACAAAGGTCGGACAGGTCGACAGGCATAACGTGGGCTGGGCGATGTAGGCATGCGGCTTGGCCTTGAGACGTGCGCGGAAGGCTTCGATCTCGGCAGCCGTCGCTGCGGGGCCGACCAGCATGCCGTAACCGCCGGAGCCCTGGGTTTCCTTGACGACCAGATCGCCCAGGTTGGCCAGCACATGGGACAGCTCTTCCGGCTTGCGACACTGCCAGGTCGGCACGTTCTTGAGAATCGGCTCTTCGTCCAGATAGAAACGAATCATGTCGGTGACATACGGGTAAACCGACTTGTCGTCCGCCACGCCGGTGCCGATGGCATTGGCCAGCACCACATTACCGGAACGGTACGCGGAAAGCAGACCGGGCACACCCAGCATCGAATCGGGATTGAACGCCAGCGGATCGAGAAACGCATCGTCCAGACGACGGTAGATCACATCGACCGCTTTCGGGCCGTCAGTGGTGCGCATGAACACGCGATCATCCCGGACAAACAGATCGGCACCTTCCACCAGTTCGACACCCATCTCGCGAGCCAGAAACGCATGCTCGAAAAAGGCGCTGTTGAAACGCCCCGGTGTCAGCACCACAACGCTGGGGTTATCCAGATGGCTGGAGCTCTTGAGCGTGTCGAGCAGCAGGTTCGGGTAATGATCGATCGGCGCGATGCGTTGCGCGGCGAACAGCTCGGGAAACAGGCGCATCATCATCTTGCGGTCTTCGAGCATATAGCTCACTCCGCTCGGCGTGCGCAGGTTGTCCTCGAGCACGTAATACGTGCCATCGCCGTCGCGTACCAGATCGACGCCGGAAATGTGCGAGTACAGATCGCGATGCAGGTTCAGACCTTGCATCGCGATCTGATATTGCTCGTTGGCCAGCACCTGTTCGGCGGGAATGATCCCGGCTTTGATGATGCGCTGATCGTGGTACAGATCGGCCAGAAACATATTCAGCGCCTTGACGCGCTGAATGCAGCCGCGCTCTACAACCCGCCACTCACTCGCGGGAATACTGCGCGGAATGGTATCGAACGGGATAAGCCGTTCGGTCCCTTGTTCGTCACCGTAGAGCGTGAACGTGATCCCGGCGCGATGAAACAGCAAATCGGCTTCACGCCTGCGTTGAGCCAGCAGCTCAGGTGGCGTATCGCCCAACCAACGGGCGAACTCCCGATAATGCGGGCGAACAACACCGCCAGCATCGTACATCTCGTCATAAAAGGTGCGGATCATGCCGTACTCCTTGTCACCGTGGACACCAAGACCATCGCAAGGCCCGTGCCACCGACATAAACGCATTGATATCAAGGGCTTGCATAAAAAACCGACTTTCTCTGCACCATTCCTGTGCATTAAACGCCCAAGCCAATTCGCCTACGCCTCATTCAGATGCGTCATTCAACCTTGAAATCTATGATCAGCATAGCGAGAGTTGATTTCCCGACGCGATATTAGTTCGCCACAATCGCCAGCAACCGAGCAAACACGGCACCCAGCGCCACATTTGCCCCGCCTTTTTATTTGCGACCCGCAGCGATGCTGACAGGCGACGCTGCAAACAGACTTCCCTTTGTGCCACTCGTTTGAGTGGCTTTTTTTTGCTCATACGCCGGGTTTGAAACGCTGTGTTGTGACGAAAAAGCCCCGATTCGTGCATTCGACCGCCTTTGAAACAAAACCGGCCCGATCAGGACGTCATCCTGGTCAGGCCGATCAGTGCGCAGCGTTGAAACTGTTCAAATAGCGCGTATCACGCGTGCAGTCTTCTGATCTCCTGAGTGACACCCCAACCTTCGACTTCTCCGTCCATGGGCGAGATCACCATCTGAAAGTCCTGCTCGAAGTCACCGATGCCATCGTAGGTCGCATACATCACCTTGCTCAGTTGCAAGTGCCAGGCACCGTCATCACGTACGTTTATCTGGGTGTTGAGGGATTCACCGCGAAATTGCTCTGCGGCCTGCCGTGCCCGTTCCTCGTCCGGGAAAATGGCATAGAACTCGATGGGATAGATTCGCGCAAAATCAAAACCGCCTTCTTTCATGCGGCGCAGCACATTGCTGCTGATGTCCTCTTGATAGGCTGTGCTCATGAAACGTCCTCCTATACAACGATAGATAGAGTTTCAACTCTTCCAGCGCGACCACCAGAGGGGCAGTCGCCGCACGACAGATAATCCGGCGTGGGGAATCAAGCATGTAGCTGACCAGGCAGGGCTTGCGCGCAGGCCCGGTATCGAGATGTCAGAGGCCATCTGAAATGGCCTCATCTGCAGATTAGCCCTATCACGGACCGTATGCCAAGTGGTTGGCACGAAAAGGTTTTTAATCGGTGAGGATCAGCTCGTTTCTGTGATGGAAATGATCTCCACACTGTTATGGTCCTTGAGCGTCTTCACGGTAGGCTCTTCGGTGCGCCCTTCAAGATCATTGAGATCCAGCTCATCGGTCATCGGATAGAGATCCTTGCGCAGGAGCTGCGCAACTTCTTCCTCGCTGGGACGCTGTTCAAAAGCGGCCACATGGCGCTGCTGCACTCCATCCTTGTCCAGATACAAAATGGCCCACTGTTTCATCAATGCCTCCAGAACGAAGCCAGGCACTCTGGCTTATGGGATAAGGACCTTTTTACCAGCGCATTCGTTCCGCCGGATCAGCGCTGCACAATAGCTGATAACGGCAGCTGATAACGGCCAGAACAAAAGGCCCTTGCAGTAAATGCCAAGGACCTTCTTCATTGCATGACTGGCCGCTTCGGCGAATCAGTCGTCGTCAGTTGCGGTTCTTGCTGGCCTCGACACCGGCCGTGTTGTCCAGAAGGCTCTTGGTCGCCGTCTGCAGGAAGCTTTCCAGCCGCAGCTTGAGCGCCTGCATGTCCGGCGAATCAGACACTTCTTCGGCATGCGGGTTGGCGCCAAGGGTGTAAGTCATCAGCTTGGCCGGCATTTCCGTCGGTTCGATCAGAATGCGGTTGCCGCTGACAATCGCCACGATCTGCTCGCTGCCCGATGGCTTGATCACGCCAAAGCCTTTGTCGCCTTCCGGCAGGTTCAGCAGATCACGGCCCCAGCACTGGTTGCGGTTCACGCCACCGAGACGCCCCATGATGGTCGGCACCACGTCTACCTGAGTACCGACGGTGCTACTGCGTTGACCAAACTTCTCCTGCACGCCAGGACCGATCAGCAACAGCGGCACGTTGAAGCGCCCCAGGTCCATTTCGGTCAGCTGTTTGTTATTGCCGAAGCCGTGGTCACCCAATACCACGAACAGGGTGTTCTTGAAGTACGGCTCTTTTTTGGCCTTCTCGAAGAACTGGCCCAGCGCCCAGTCGGCGTAACGCATGGCGGTCAAATGCTCGTCCAGCGAACCGTGCCCGGTGACGCGCTCGACCGGCAACGGGTCCGGCAGCGCGTAAGGCGTGTGGTTCGACAGAGTCTGCAACAGCGCATAGAACGGCTTGCCGTCCTGACGCGCTTTGAGTTCCTGCGCGCCACGGTCGAACATGTCCTGATCGGACACACCCCAGGTCGGATCGGAGAACACCGGATTGACGAAGTCCTCGCGGCCAACGAAGTTGGTCATGCCCTGGTTGCTGAAGAAGCCCGACTGGTTGTCCCAGGCAAAGTTGCCGTTGTAGACATAAACGTCGTCGTAATTGCGCCCGGTGCTCAGCAACTGCGGCAGGCCGGAAAGCTTGTGTGCACCCTCTGGCGTCTGCATCAGGTACTCGAAGCCCGGCAGGTTCGGGAAGCACGCCATGGTGGCGAACATGCCCTGGTGAGTGTGAGTACCGTTGGAGAAGAAGTGATCGAACAACAGCCCTTCTTTGGACAGCTTGTCGAAGTACGGTGTGATGTTGGCATCGCTGCCCAGCGCCCCGACCGAATGACCGGCGAAGCTTTCCATCAGGATCACGACGACGTTACGGATCGGCAGCGTGTTTTCAGCGGGAGGCGTGAAGTCACGACGCACCGCAGCAATGTCAGGCTCGACCAGCTTGTCATGCGGGGTCAACAGCATGTCACGCACGGTCTGCTGCGCTTCGGCCTGCGGCAGCGTGGCTTTCCAGATATTGTCACGCTGCTCGGACATACGGCTTTTTGCCGCAGTGATCAGGGTCAGCGTACCGTTGAGGCCCAACTGATTGGCGAAGTTCGAGTCAGTGGTGTACGCGTCGCCCCAACGCAGCGGTGGACCCTGACGCAAGGTGCCGCGAATGCACACCACCATGACCAGCAATACAACGACGAAAACCCCCGCACGCATGTACCACGGTGCAGCCGGGCTGAGCGTATGAGTGCCCGTAGCGGCGGCATGACGTGGACGCGTCAGGCGGTCGATGCCCTTGAACACCAGGCTCAGCAGCCAGGTCACCGCGGCCCATGCCAACAGGTAACGCACCACCGGAAAGCCGTACCACAACATGCTCAGCACGGTTTTCGGGTCTTCTTTCACGTACTGGAACACCAGACCGTTCAGGCGCTGGTGGAATTCGCGATAGAAGTCCATCTCCATCAGGCCGAGGAACAGCGTGATGCTGCCGACCAGGGTCAGCCAGAAGCGGAAGAACCCGCGTGCCGCCATGGCCCGCGCACTGAACAGCGACAGCACCAGTGGAATCAGCAGGTACATCGTCAGGCGCAGGTCGAAACGCATGCCATTGAACAGCGCTTCAATGAACGTCGAGGCTGGCGTATCGCCAATCATCTCGCGGTTATAGACCAGCAGACCGATACGCAACAGGGTGTACATCACCATCAAGGCGAAACCGCTGAGCAGGATGTACGCGAGGTGCGATTTGACAGTCGGGTTGTGCAGGCGGGCTTGCCGATGAATCTGGGCGTCCGTTTTGGCCATGGTTGTCAGGATCCGGTGGATTCAGGGGTAGGTTCGGTGTGCAGCACCACCCTCCTCTGGGGAGCGGCGGCGTGCGGCAGGGCGCAGATATTACTTGATTGCGGGTGACCTGGGGCCAGGTCAGCCCATGAAGGCGCATGCCTGTTCAGTTTCGCGCGCAATTGTGCGCCAAAACGTGTGAAATTTCTGTCGCGAGCGCCCTTCTACAGCAGCTGTCCGGGGACGCGCAGACACGCGGGCCTGCGACGTCGCGCCGGTGCTGTCAGTCGTTGCTGGCTTTGCTCACAGCCTTGAGCACGTACTGTGGCAATGCGAACGAACCGATATGGACTTCAGGGTTGTAATAGCGCGTAACAATACCGCTGCCCGAAAAACGCTGGCGCAGGGTTTCCAGTGGCAGCTTGCGATAGCTTTTGTCGGTCGCGCCCCAGGCGAAGGTCATCGCACCGCCAATATAGGTCGGGATGGCCGCCTGATAGAAATGCCAGTCGGCAAACAGACCATTCATGCGCCCGGCAGTGGTCTGTACACCGCTCAGTTGCATGAAAGGCGTACCGTTCTGGGTGACCAGAATGCCGCCTTCGTTCAGGCAGCGATGGCAGGCCTGATAGAAGTTTTCCGAGAACAGGACTTCACCCGGTCCGATGGGATCGGTGGAGTCGGAGATGATCACGTCGAACTTTTCTTCGGTGGTTGCCACGAAGCGCATGCCATCGTCGATGACCAGATTCAGACGCGAATCTTCGAAAGCCCCGCTGGAGTGATCGGGCAGAAACTCTTTGCACATTTCGACCACCGTTGCGTCGATCTCGACCATGGTGATGTGCTCGACAGTCAGGTGCTTGGCGACCTCGCGCAGCATGCCGCCGTCGCCACCGCCGATGATCAGCACGCGCTTGGCTGCCCCGTGCGCCAGGATCGGCACGTGAGTGAGCATCTCGTGGTAGATGAATTCATCCGCTTCGGTGGTCTGGATAACGCCGTCCAGCGCCATGACGCGCCCCATGCGCGGGTTCTGGAAAATCACCAGATGCTGGTGGTCGGTGCGGACTTCGTGCAGCATTTTTTCGATACGAAAGCGCTGGCCGTAGCCTTCGTACAACGTTTCCTGATAATCGCTCATGGGTAAGCTCCCGCTGGGTACTGATGACAGGACGGCCGACCGCCCACAACAAAGACGCGCATTCTACGTCGAGGAAGATGACAGGTCGAACCTCTCTGCAACCTGAGCCGTTCGCACGCTTTGAAAAGGCTTGGGCCCGGAAACGAAAAACGCCTGACTACATAGGTAATCAGGCGTTATTGTCGAGCTTCAGAAATCTCAGATACGCACGTTGCCGCGCGGCCCCAGAATCGCCCAGATGATCAGACCCAGCACCGGCAACAGCACAATCAACAACACCCAGAGAATTTTCTTCCCGGTCTCGGCGTTGCTTTTCAAGACATTGATAATGGCCCAGATATCGAGCGCCAGAATAATCAGACCGACCAGGCCATTGAATGACGAACCCATGGTGTTGCCTCTTAGTGAATGCTTACCTTCCTAGGATAGTCGCACCGTTCGGGGGTTCCATTGAACCAACCGTATATTCTCGGGCTCCGAAGCGGGAGGCGATTTTTTGTGTCGCCTGCCCCGCGCTCAGCCATCAGTCCAGCCATTGAAAAGAAAGGTACGTCGCCGTATGTCATCACCTGCACAGCCCGGAACGTCACGAGGGACCTGGCTCTCCCACTTCCAGACCAGCCCGCTGGTCAGCCTGGGGTTCGCGATCGCTATTCTGTCGGTCGTGGGTCTGGGTGGCGTCAGCCTGTATAACGCGTTCTACAGCACCAATCAGGTCAACTTCAATCATGCCCTGCTGGGCGGGATCGCAGGCTTTATGGCTACTGCGCTCGGGGCGGTCCTTGCAGTGGCCTTGCGCGATGTGTCGCAACGCGCTCAGGACATCATGCTCGGTTTTGCCGCCGGGATGATGCTGGCTGCCAGCTCGTTCTCGCTGATTCTGCCAGGGCTGGAAGCTGCCAGAGAGATCACCGGCAGCGGCCCGTTCGCGGCGGCGACGGTAGTGACCGGCCTGGGGCTTGGCGTGCTGCTGATGCTGGGGCTGGACAGGTTCACCCCGCATGAGCATGAGAGTGTCGGCCGTCAGGGGCCGCATTCGGAACGCATCAACCGGGTCTGGCTGTTCGTGCTGGCAATCACGCTGCACAATCTGCCCGAAGGCATGGCCATCGGTGTCAGCTTCGCCAGCGGCGACCTGAATGTCGGCCTGCCGTTGACCACGGCCATTGCGATTCAGGACATTCCGGAAGGCCTGGCCATTGCGCTGGCCCTGCGCGCCACTGGGCTGTCGGCCTTCAAAGCGATGCTGGTCGCGATTGGTTCAGGCCTCATGGAACCGCTGGGGGCACTCGTAGGGCTGGGCATTTCCAGCGGGTTTGCAATTGCCTACCCGGTGAGCATGGGCCTGGCCGCTGGCGCGATGATTTTTGTCGTGTCCCATGAAGTCATCCCGGAAACCCATCGCAACGGCCATCAGACCTCGGCAACGCTAGGGCTGATGGGCGGCTTTGCGGTGATGATGTTTCTCGACACTGCGCTGGGCTAGCCGCGCAACGCTTGCAGCGACGGTGCGGCGTGAATGCCCGCCGCCGCAGCGAGCTCAAGCACGCGCGCCTGGTCACGGCCATAGACCAGCACAGCTTGCAGTTCGTCATCCAGTGGCTGGCTGAAATCCATCAGGACGTAACCGCCCAGGTCCTTGCTCATGCTGCTCAGCTGAATCTGAATGCGATTGAGCGCAACCAGCGGTTCGACCTTGGCCAGTTGCTTCGATTTGATGTTGAACGTCACGTCCTTGCCGAATGACTGAACGATCTGTTCGAACAGATCCATGTAGCTGTCCGCCTGAAACAGCACGGTGTCCGGAAGACTGCCGACCACGACCCACTCGCCCAGCGAGATAGGGAAGCTGTCGTCGTAATTGATATCGGGGTTCGCCGCCAGAAAAGCCTGCGGGTCGGCATAAGCCTGAGCGGCCTCATCGGCGATACGTGCGATCTCGTCATCCGCCATACAACCGGAACTGACTTTGCTGATTAATTCGACCAGTGAGTCTTTCATGGGGGACGATCCTGCTAGCGGGCAAAAAAAGAGGCGCGAAGGATAACGGTAAATCCTTCGCGCCTCTATCTATGTCTGGACCGGATGTCCTGCGGTAACGCTGGTCTCAGGCCCTTGCCGCCTGCACGCCCAGCTTGGTCAATTGCTCGGCGGTAATGGTCGCCCCCATCGCCTGCGCGGCGCCCAGCGCGGTAATGCCCTTGGCATCACTGACATGCGGGTCAGCGCCCTTGCTGATCAGATAGTCGACGATCTCACTGCGGTTGAACATGGCCGCCATCATCAACGCCGTGCGGCCGTCGGCAGCAGCGGCTTCTACATTGGCACCCGCTTCAACCAGCAATTTGACAACCGCCAGATCGCCTTTGAACGCCGCACCGGCAATCGGGCTTTGGCCATTGTCATTGCGAATTTCCGGATCGGCACCGTGACTGAGCAGCACCCGGACCGCATCCTGATGGCTGTGATAGCTGGCCAGCATCAGCAAGGTATCGCCCTTGTGATTGCGCAAATCCGCAGGCAGACCTTTTTCAAGAAGGCGCTCCAGCATGGTGGCGTTGCCCTGGCGAGCCACATCGAAGACCTGCTCGGCAAACTCTGCGGCCTCTTCCTCAGTCATGGTCTTCGCTTGGCGGGTATCTGAATCGGTCATCGATCACTCCTTGGCACACGGTCAGCCGGGAATCCAATGCTCCCGGTAGCGGTAACACAATGACCACAAGTCTCGCCCGCTGTTCGATCAACCTTTCTGATCGACGTCAGCCCGGTGAGAACGACTGAAAGTGCTTCAGTACGCTGTTATGCCCGATCGTTATCAGCTCAGAACCCGCAAAATGCAGTGTGCACGACAGGCGTTCATGCAAAATGCACGAACCCCGAAAAATTAAAATATTATAAGCCATTGTTTTTAAAGGGATTAATGTCAGTGCAAATACTGGCACAGACACTGCACTACTACTAGCAAGCTTGTTATCCCATGAGCAATGGAGCCGCTAGACATGACTTTTATTCAAGAAAAATTCGCTTCCGTATTTTCCGATTACACCGTGACCACTCAGCCTCGCCCGGATGGCGGTGTTCTGGTGTCGCTGCGTAATGACGAGGGCAAACAGATCCGTCGCTCCGTGTCTTATGCGCAACTGCACACGCCGGTCCAACTGGAATGGGTTATCAGCGCAATTCGCCGTGACCTCGCGGCACAAGCCAGCGAGCTGCCAGCCATTTCGATGCTGCAAAGCCAGCACCGCTTCGATCTGCCGACTTACCATACACGCTGATTCGTTTGACTCGCTGCTCCTTTTGGAGCGGCGATCCGTTGTACGCTCTCATCCCTTGTTTGCCGCGATTACTCACTGTTTTCGCGGCTTTTTTATGCTAGCTCGGTGCGCTGCGAACTACCGGATCAGCCCGCGACACAAGGCCTCACCGACCGCCTGAGCCCTGTTAGCAACGCCCAGTTTGGCGTAAATGGCCTTAAAATGATATTTGACCGTGGCTTCTGAAATGTCACGGATCACCGAGATTTCCCAGGCGGTTTTTCCGTCTCTGGCCCACTGCAACGTTTCCAGCTCTCGATGAGTCAAGCCGCGAGAACAGAACTTCAGCCCTCTCGCCACACTGTGCATGACCGGCATCAGACTGCTGACCAGATACTTTTGTTCAGCGTTGATCGGCTTTTCCAATTCTGCCAGGGTACAGACCGACGTCACGCTCTCCGTGCCGCGGCAATGACTGGTGTACCCATAGGAAATGGCCGGCAACAACTCACTGGCCTCGACCGCTTTGTCATAGCAGGCAGACAAAGGGTACAGGCGAAATGCATCCTGCCAGTTCATGAACCCTAGGGAGGCGCTGCAAAAATAGCCAACTGTCCCCACCCTTGGCACACTAAGTTCCTTCAACAGCCTCCCTCTCCGTGAGCGTTACGCGCGTGCAGAAGACCTTCTCCGAACTCGAATATACCGGCAAGAAAAAGCAGACTCGCCGAGATCGCTTCCTGGCTGACCTTGAACAGTTGGTGCCCTGGGCCCTGCTGGAGGCGCAAGTGGCGCCGTTTTATAGCAACACCGCAGGCAAGCGCGGACGCCCTGCGATAGGGGTGTCGCGCATGTTGCGCATGTACGTCGTGCAGCAGTGTTTCGGTTTCTCCGATGAAGGTTGCGAAGATGCCGTCTACGACAGCCAGGCCATCCGCGGTTTTATGGGTATCGACCTGGGTCGCGAGTCTGCACCGGATGCCACCACCTTGCTGCGTTTTCGCCGCTTGCTGGAAGTCCATCAGCTAACCCGGCTGCTGTTTGAAACGATTAACCAGCATCTGGCCAGCCGGGGGCTGCTGCTCAAGGAAGGCACTATCGTCGACGCTACTCTGATCGCCGCGCCGCCCTCGGTCAAGAACCGAGAAGGCAAGCGTGATCCTGAGATGCATCAGGCCAGGAAAGGCAATCAATGGCACTTTGGGATGAAGGCCCACATTGGTGTAGACGCCACGTCGGGGCTGGTGCACAGCGTAGTAGGGACGGCCGCTAACGTGGCGGATGTCACCCAGGTTGGCCAGTTGCTTCACGGTGACGAAACCTATGTTTCGGGTGACGCTGGATACACCGGTGCGGCCAAGCGACCGGAGCATGCTGAACGGGACGTTATCTGGTCGATTGCAGAACGGCCAAGCAGTTACAAGCAGCACGGCGAAGGCAGCGTGCTGTATCGGGTCAAGCGCAAAATTGAATATGCCAAGGCGCAACTGCGTGCCAAGGTCGAGCACCCCTTCCAGGTAATCAAGGTGCGCTTCAATCATCGCAAGGTTCGCTACCGTGGGCTGGAAAAGAATACAGCGCAGTTGTTCAGTTTGTTTGGGTTGGCCAATCTGATGCTGGCCAAGCGGTATTTACAACAGACGGCAGGATAAATCCATCTGAAAGGCGGGACTGGCCCGCCTTTCAGCAAAATGAGGGCAGAAATCTGCTCGAGAAACGTAAAATAAGGCCGGCAGGTTGAAAAAAACCGGCTTGGAAATGGGGACGGTGCGAACGGGTTAATTGTTCAGCGTCTCCCTAGAGGGTGTAGACAAAATAAATTAAACTTTCACTCCCTTGTCTGAATAGCCCTCAAGCCATGCCTAAAACCGGACGTCCTCGCTCGATTGCCGCCGAGCACTATCCCGTGCTGGTGAAACTCGCTCATGCACAGCCCTATTCCAGCCAGGCCGAATTGGCGCTCGTATTCTTCGCCGAAACCGGTATCACTGCGCATCCCGACACCTTTGCAAAAGCGTTGAAAATGGCAGGGATTACGCGTGTAAAGCAGCGGGCCAAGGGAAGTTTTCAGTCACCTGAACCTAATAAAGCCTATGGCTACAATGAAACCCACCGCCGCCAACTGCCGGAGCAGCTATATCCGAGTTGCTTGACAGATACCGAGTGGGCACTGGTCGCCGACCTGTTTGAAAGCCAGGGCGGACGAGGAGTGCCACCGCTTCACTCTCGGCGCACGTTGCTGGAAGCCTGTTGCTATGTCGTACGCACGGGGTGCTCATGGCGAATGCTACCCCGCGATTTTCCTCATTGGGACAATGTCTACAAAACGTTCCGCCGGTGGAGCGCTCAAGGCAAGTTCGAGCAAATGCATGATCGCTTGCGAGCTCAATGGCGTGAGCGGGAAGAACGCGCTGACAGCCCGTCAGCAGCGATCCTGGATTCACAGTCGACCCGCAGTTCTCCTCAAGGCGGTGACAGCGGCTACGACGCAGGCAAAAAAGTGAAGGGGCGTAAACGAAGTCTGATTGTCGATACATTGGGCCTGCTGCTGGCTGTCAGTATCAGTGCTGCAAGCGTGCAGGATCGTGACGCGGCGGATGATGCGGTGGCGTACTCGAAGGAAAAATATCCGTCACTGAGCACGCTTTTTGTTGATAGTGCGTACGCAGGAAAATGGGCACAGCGCACCCATCAACTGCACGCTATCGATGTTCAAGTGATCCGTGGCCCGAATAACAGAAGAACAGGGCAATGGCACTCTGAACAAGGCGATCTATTTTCCGTGGAGCCTGTTCAGACTGGATTTGTGGTCATGCCCAAGCGATGGGTAGTGGAGCGAACTCATGCCTGGAATGAGAGAGCTCGGCGACTGATCATGCATCATGATCGCCTTTTTGCGGTAAGCGAGGCATGGGTTTGGTTGGCCGAGGCTCGAATACTCGCGCGCCGACTCACTACATGATTTTGTCTACACCCTCCTAGGTGGTTGCGGTAGTACCGAATGACCGGGTCCTGAGTGATCAGTTCATGATGCCGATAGGCTTTGCCCCAAATGTCGTCGACATTCGAAGTGATGAACGTCAGCAGCAACGGCCCTTTGAATTGATAGAACATCGCCCGCTCGCAATCACACTCACGCCTCAGCCATTCAAGGGCGTTTTCGACTGCTGTTTGCCCGTCGAGTTCGGTAATCGTATTGACCATCTGTTGTATCAATAGATCTTTCGTTGCGCTCTCTGCCATTGCACTGCCCATGACCACCGCTCCTGTGCGCCCCGGAATAGGCGCAAGTGTGGCCCCGGGGACAATTGCGAAGAACTTACACGATTAATCGCGTAGAAAAACGGCAGCCAAAACAAACAGAAACAGAGCACTTTTAAACGGGCAGCATCCCACTGGAAAGCAGGACGCTGCTTACAGCAAATGGCTTGCAGCCTGTGAACCAGGATGCATGCAGGGCTGTAGATCAATGACGCGGAGGGTCTCGGAATGCAGGCCAACGCGAGCGCTGGCACGAGCGTCGGCTGGATTCAGAATGAGCGCCCAGCCAGGGAACAGACTCTAGAAAGCAGCAGGATCGATAAACGCAAAGCTGGCCACGTTTTCATGACCTGCCAGTGCGCCACCGTCACGCGTCAGGCCACAGGTTGCCATCCCGGCAGCCTGCGCGGCATCCAGCTCTTCGACGATATCCGACAAAAACAGAATGTCCTGCGCGGCGAAACCGGTCGCGGCTGCAATCGTCCGATAGGACTGCGCCTCACGCTTGGGGCCCGAGGTGGTATCGAAGTAGCCGCTGAACAGGCCGGAAAGATCGCCCGCCTCGGAACAGCCGAAAATCAGTTGCTGGGCCTGAATCGAGCCTGACGAGTAAACGTAAAGTTTATAACCGTCCTGATGCCAGCGTTTGAGCGCCTCAACGGCGTCCGGATAAACATGGCCCTTAAGCAGCCCGGCGTTATAGCCCTGCTCCCAGACCATGCCCTGCAAGGCCTTGAGCGGCGTCGCCTTGCGGTCTTCGGCAATCCACTCCAGCAGAATCGCAATGACCCGCTCGACATCGGCGCCAGGCTCGCCGCTTTGTTCGCGAACGGCGTGCAGTTGTGTGGCCACCGCGGGCTGGTCGACCTGCTGACGAACGAAGTCCGGCAGATGCTTTCGGGCAAACGGAAACAGCACCTCGAAAACGAAGCTCACTGTGCTGGTCGTGCCTTCGATATCCGTGAGAATGGCTTTGATGGGCATCAGAATCGGGCTCCTGTCAGTCTTCCAGCCGAGGGAAACGGCCAGCAATGTCTTCACCGGTAAAATTAGCCACCCAACCCTCAGGGTTGTTGAACAGGCGAATGGCGACGAAATGCGGATTTTCACCCATGTCGAACCAGTGCCGGGTCCCGGCGGGTACAGAGATCAGGTCGTTCTTTTCGCACAGCACGGCGTATACATAGTCGTCGATGTGCAGCGTGAACAGCCCGCGCCCGGCGACGAAGAAGCGCACCTCGTCCTCGGCGTGTCGATGTTCTTCGAGGAACTTCGCGCGCAATTCGGCTTTCTGCGGGTGATCGCTGTTGAGGCTGATGACGTCGACAGTGACATAACCGCGCTCGGTCATCAGCCTGTCGATTTGCGTGCGATAGGCGTTGATGACCTCTTCCTGACTGGCACCCGGCGTGATCGGCGTGGCGGCCTCCCAGCGGTCGAACGCAACGCCGTGCTCGGCCAGCGTCGAGGCGATGTCTTCTAGGTGGGTCAGCACCTTGTTGGGAATATCAGGGCTTGAAACGTGATAGACGGACAGGCTGCTCATGGCATGAATCCTCGGTTTGGGGCAACGCCTTCCGGCTTTTACAGGCCGGTCAGGCATACACGCTGTTTAGTGCTGAGTCATTGACGGTTCATCACCGTGCGCATTTTCAATTCGCATTCGAACAGGAACTCGAACGCTTCGATCTGTCGTAATGCGTCGCTCATTTTCGCCCCCCAGGTGTAGAGACCGTGGCCGCGAATCAGGTAACCGGCGCAGTCGGGGTGAGCGTCCAGCCAAGGCTGCACCTTCGCGGCCAGACGGGCAATGTCCTGATCATTGTCGAAAATCGGCACGACCACGCGCGATTCATGGGTTGTCACGCCCTGAAAGGCTTTTTGCAGCTCGTAGTCTGCGAACACCAGATGATCGACAGCGGTCAGCCGCGACAGCACGGTCGCATTCACCGAATGCGTGTGCAGCACCGCGCCAACCTGTGGCCTGCAGCGATACAACTGGGTGTGCAGCAGGGTTTCTGCGGACGGCTTTTTGCCCGGTTCCAGGCTGTTGCCCGCCAGATCGGTGGCCAGCACGTCGTCGACGCCCAATTGCCCTTTGTGTTTGCCGGACACGGTCAACAGCGCTTCGCTGGCAGACAGGCGCACCGAGTAGTTGCTGCTGGTGGCAGGCGACCAGCCACGGCCGTACAGGAAGCGCCCGGCTTCGATGATTTCCAGGCTCAGTTGTTCGCGGCTCATACACCTTCCTCTTTCTTGGCTGTAACAATCATGACGGCTGCTGCGAGGGCGGCAAGGCTGGCGATGGCAAACGTCCAGGCCGGCCCCAGCACGCTCCAGCTGTAACCGGAATACAACGCACCCACCGTACCGCCCACGCCAGACAACGCTGCATATAGCGCCTGCCCCTGACCTTGCTGTCGCGGGCCGAAGCTACGTTGCACGAAATGGATGGCAGCCGCGTGAAAGCTGCCGAATGTTGCAGCATGCATCAACTGGACAATCAGCAGCACACCCAGATAATCGGCGAACATGCCCAGCAGCAACCAGCGCAGCGCAGCGAGCAAAAAACTGGTGAGCAGCACCAGACGCACGGAGAAACGCTGCAAAATGCGGCTCATCAGCATGAACATCAGCACTTCAGCCACCACCCCGACGGCCCATAGCATGCCGATCAGACCACGGCTGTAGCCCAGCGCTTCGAGGTGCAGGGTCAGAAAGGTGTAATACGGGCCATGGCTGAGCACCATCAGCGCCACGCTGATGTAGAACGCCAGCACGCCGGGTCGGGTCAGTTGCCTGAGAAAACCACCCGCCTCTGCCTCCTGTGGCGAGACCAGCGGCCGGGCATTGGGCAGCCACCAGCTGCTGACGGCGATAAAGAGCATGACGGCCAGCAGAATGTACGGAAACAGGTCGAGACTGAAACGTTCGAAGACGCGCCCCAGCACCACCACTGCCAGAATGAAACCGATCGAACCCCACAACCGGATCTGGCTGTAGCGCGAGGTCTGCCCGCGCAAATGCGCCAGGGTGATGACTTCGAACTGCGGCAGGATGGCGTGCCAGAAGAACGCATACAGCGCCATGACCATCGCCAGCCAGGTATAGCTTTTGTCGATCAGCACCAGCGAAAACGCCAGCAACGTGCAAATCGAGCCGAAGCGCACGATGGTCAGCCGTCGTCCGGTGTAATCACCCAGCCAGCCCCAGATATTCGGCGCAATGCAGCGCATCAGCATCGGGATCGCGATCAGTTCGCCAATGCGCGCGCTGGAAAAACCCAAGTGGTGGAGGTACAGCGCCATGAAGGGCGCGGCCGCGCCAAGCAATGCGAAATAACACACGTAGAAGCCGGACAGCCGCCAGTAAGGAAGCTGCCTGTCGGGAAGTGCCGTCACGCTAGCGAACCGCAACCGTGACAGCGCTCATTACAACTGTGCCAGCACAGGCGTATTGACACTGACATCGGCATTCTGCCCGCGATGACGTAGCAGGTGATCGAGCAAGACGATGGCCATCATCGCCTCGGCAATCGGCGTGGCACGAATGCCGACGCAGGGGTCATGTCGACCCTTGGTGATCACGTCGGCGGCATTGCCGTCGACGTCGATGGAGCGCCCCGGCGTTGTAATGCTGGACGTTGGCTTGAGGGCCAGATGCGCAATGATCGGCTGGCCGGAGGAAATACCACCGAGAATGCCGCCCGCCTGATTCGACACAAAGCCCTGCGGCGTCATCTCGTCGCGGTGCTCGGTGCCGCGCTGGGCGACACAGTCGAAACCCGCACCGATCTCCACGCCCTTCACCGCGTTGATGCTCATCAATGCATGCGCCAGTTCGGCGTCCAGGCGGTCAAAGATCGGCTCACCCAGGCCTGGCATCACGCCTTCAGCGACCACGGTGATTTTCGCACCGACCGAGTCCTGGTCGCGACGCAGTTGGTCCATATAGGCTTCCAGCTCAGGCACCTTGTCGGGATCAGCGCAGAAAAAGGCGTTGTCTTCGACCGAATCCCAGGTCTTGAACGGGATCTGGATCGGACCGAGCTGACTCATGTAGCCGCGAATCACAATGCCCTGGGTGGCCAGATACTTCTTGGCGATGGCACCGGCAGCGACGCGCATGGCGGTTTCGCGTGCAGAACTGCGGCCGCCGCCACGGTAATCACGAATGCCGTACTTGTGGTGGTAGGTGTAATCGGCATGGGCCGGCCGGAACAAGTCCTTGATGGCCGAGTAGTCCTTGGACTTCTGATCGGTATTGCGGATCAGCAGGCCGATGGAAGCGCCGGTGGTCTTGCCCTCGAAGACGCCCGAGAGGATTTCGACCTTGTCGGCCTCCTGACGCTGCGTGGTATGCCGGCTGGTGCCGGGCTTGCGCCGGTCCAGGTCACGCTGCAGGTCGTGCAGGTCAAGCTCCAGCCCCGGCGGGCAGCCGTCGACGATAGCGACCAGCGCCGGGCCGTGGCTCTCGCCGGCGGTGGTGACAGTGAACAGCTTGCCGAAAGTGTTGCCGGACATGCGGGCGCTCCGAGAAATCAGCCAAAAAACCAGATCATTGCATCAAGCGCGCCAGTATACGCAGGCTCGCGGTTCAGTTCATCCTCGAACCTTCTGTGACCGCATGCGTCCAAGCGAGACCCCTCCCATGATGGCCTTGCAATGTTATCCGGTATTTTCCTGTTTCGAGTTGCACACTTATTGCGCCTGCTGGCCCTGCCGCTGATCTTTTTCGCTGCCACCGCCAGCGCTGCTGCGCCGAGTGCGGTGCAACGCCAGGTCAGCGTCGACACTGAAAACGGCAAGCTCTACGGCACGCTGATGATGCCGCGCTCGGACAAGCCGGTACCGGTGGTCCTGATCATCGCCGGCTCCGGCCCCACCGACCGCGATGGTAATAATCCCGAAGGTGGCCGCAACGACAGCATGAAGCGCCTGGCGGTGATTCTGGCCACTCACAACATCGCCAGCGTGCGTTATGACAAACGTGGCGTGGCGGCCAGCAAGGCGGTCACGCCGGACGAGCGCAATCTGAGCGTCGAGCGCTACGTTGCCGACGTGCAGCTCTGGGCCAGAGCACTGAAAGCTAACCCGCGCCTGGGCCCGTTGATCCTGCTGGGGCATAGCGAAGGGGCATTGGTCGCCACACTGGCGGCTGAAAAAGTCGGCGCAGCGGCACTGATTTCCGTGGCCGGCATCGGACGGCCGGTGGATCAGGTGCTGCGTGAACAGTTCCAGGAACGTTTGCCCCCGGAATTGTTGCAGCGCAGTAATCAATTGCTCGACGAACTCAAAGCCGGCAAGACCGATGACAACGTTCCGCCCGAGTTGGAGGTGGTGTTCCGCCCCACGGTCCAGCCGTACCTGATCTCGCTGTTCCGCCAGGACCCGGCCGCTGCCTTTGGCGCAGTTAACGTTCCGGCACTGATCGTTCAGGGGCGCAATGACATCCAGGTCGGCGTGGGCGACGCGCTGTTGTTGCAAAAAGCCAAGCCTGATGCGGAGCTGGCGCTGATCGACGGCATGAACCATGTGCTGCGCATCGTGCCCGACGACCTGCAGCAGCAACTGCTGTCCTACCGCAACCCGACCCAGCCGCTGGCCAAAGAAGTGACGTCGCGCATCCTGCGCTTCATCAATGCGCTGCCGGAGGCTGGCAAAAAAAACTGACGGTCATCCGCCCTTCAGTCGCGGGCAATCCGGCCGATAGCTGTTTAACGGCTTTATGTTTGCTACACATGGCCCAGGGTCTGTTCCCGCTTCATAGCGAGCCGGCCGCGATGAAACGGGAACAGACCCTGGGACAGGACCCTTGTTAATGACTGACGCGAAGATCATGACCGAATCCATTGCAGACCCCGCAACGGCCGAAGCCGAAGCTCCGGCAGCACCGCTGCCGTGGGATGACGTCCTGCCCGAAAGCTTTCAGATGTTGCGTCTGGCGCCACAGCCGACCGACCGGAGCACGGGTGGCCGGCCGTTGCGCTTTGTACAGTTCGGGCGTGCCGAGCGACACAGCAAAGAGCTGAGTCTGCTGCGTATCAATGTTCAGTTGCCCGGCCAGCGAGTGCGCAAGGAACAGAACAATCTGGATGTCTGGGCCGACCACGTGACGCGCACGGTACGCTTCGGTCCGCAGCCAGGCTTGCAGATCGAGCCCTGGAATCGGGGTATCGGCCGTTTTCTGATCGCTCACGCCGTGCATTGGGCGCAGAAACGCTGGTCGTCCTATAAGATCGAGGGCGTGGCCCTCGCCAGCAAGGACGGCCTGAATGAAGACACCCGCCTGCGCCGTGATCACTTTTTGCGCACCCTGGGCTTTGAAGTCGTCTACGCCGACGCTCAGCACATGAAAGGCAGTATCAAAGACGTGCACGTCGGCAACTTGCACAGCACCTGGAACAACGACAAAGTGCAGATCGTCGAGATTCTCGAAGCGTCGCAGATGCTGGAGAAGGCCGAGAAGAGCATGATCGAACAGGAAGTGACCATTCGCCAGCACGAAGAGCGGGTTGGCAAATACAAACGCGAGGACGCCAGTCTGCGCTTCACGATTGCCTGCCTGGTGACCTTCGCGGTGTTTCAGGCGGGCTTATTGATCTGGATCGCCACCCACCGCTAGGCCGTTTGCCAGCAAAATAACGAGGGCTGATGCCAGCCCCGTGACCCCCTTACGTCAGACCCGTGCCTGAAACACCGCCTGATGGGCGCGGCACTGCTCGGCCGAGAGCATGAACACGCCGTGACCGCCGCGCTTGAAGTCCAGCCAGGCAAAATCGACCTCGGGGTAAAGCGCCTGCACGTGAACCTGACTATTGCCCACTTCGACGATCAGCAAGCCCTTCTCGGTCAGATGATCGGCAGCCTGCGCCAGCATGCGACGCACCAGATTCAGGCCATCGCTGCCGCAGGCCAGCGCCAGCTCGGGTTCGTGCTGATACTCGTCCGGCATTTCGGCAAAATCTTCGGCATCCACGTAAGGCGGGTTGGAGACGATCAGATCGAAACGCTGCCCCGGCAGGCCGTCGAACCCATCGCCCTGAACGGTGTAGACCCGATCTTCCATGCCGTGGCGCTCGATGTTCTGGTTGGCCACTTCCAGCGCGTCGTAGGAGAGATCGGCCAGGGCCACTTCGGCGTCAGGAAATTCGTCGGCACAGGCAATACCGATGCAGCCGGAGCCGGTGCACAGGTCCAGAATTCGCTCAGGTTCGCTGGCCAGCCAAGGGGCGAAACGCTCTTCGATCAGCTCGGCAATCGGTGAGCGCGGGATCAGCACGCGGTCATCGACAACGAACGACATACCGCAGAACCACGCCTCGCCGAGCAGGTAAGGCGTCGGCACGCGCTCATCGATACGGCGCCTGATCAAGCGCTGCAATTCGGAAATTTCGTCGATCTCCAGACGGCAGTCCAGGTAGCTGTCAGCAACTTCCCATGGCAGATGCAGAGCGCCCAGCACCAGTTGCCGCGCTTCGTCCCAGGCGTTGTCTGTGCCATGACCGAAAAACACGTCTTCCTGATGAAAGCGGCTGACGGCCCAACGGATATGGTCGCGCACGGTACGCAAACGGGAAGTGATCATGAACAAACTCCTTGGAAAAAACGACGAGCCACTGTGAAAGGCCTGGTTGCGAACAACGTCGCACTCTTCGTACCCGACAGGCGTGGAAGTTTCCACGATTCGGCTACCGCCATCAAGGCAAACCGCCATCCAGCATGCCCTTCACCTGCCCTGCAGGCCATAAAAACCGGGGCTTTCAATGGTTGCCATTCCCAGAACGGCTCAGCCAGAGGACAATGTCGCAAAAGCCCCACTCAAAGGAGCCCGTGAATGTCCGATTTAAAGACCATGTTCCAACTCAGCGGCCGTGTGCATGCGCATGCCAACCTGAGCAACGCGACGCTGATCATCATCGACGCACAGAAAGAATACCTCAGCGGCCCGCTGGCCCTGACCGGTGTCGACGAAGCCCTGGCCAATATCGGTCTGCTGGTGGCCAAAGCGCGTGCGGTCAAATGCCCGATTGTTCATGTCCGTAATCTGGGCACCGTGGGCGGCCTGTTTGACCCCCAGGGCGAGCGCGGGCAGCTGGTTCCGGAACTGCTGCCGCAGGGCGATGAGCATCTGATCGAAAAACGCCTCCCCAACGCTTTCAACGGCACCGGTTTACACGAACTGCTGCAAAGTCTGGGTCATCTGGACCTGGTCGTCTGCGGGTTCATGAGCCATTCCAGCATCAGCACCACCGTTCGCGCGACCAAGGATTATGGCTATCGCTGCACACTGGTCGACGACGCCTGCGCAACCCGCGACCTGCCGAGCCAGCATGGCGTGGTCAGTGCTCACGTGGTACACAGAACCGAGATGGCAATCATGGCCGACAACTTCGCGACCCTGGCCCTGACCAAAGACCTGATCTGACTCTGTCGACGGGGCGAAAAAACGCTCTTGCCCAGGCCACAGCGCCGACATTTATCGAGCCGATACCTGCTGAGGAAAAAGCATGAAGACGTCAGGTGGTTTCAATGCACGTCGCTTGCGCAACAAAGGCCAGGGCAACTGGCGCAAACGGATCGGGGCGCTGATCGCACTGCTGCTGGCTGCGCTGGGCATATTGCTGACCGTCGCCGGTGTCTCCAGCCTGATCGGCCATCCGCAGATGCTGGGTGAACTGAATGCCAGCCCGGGCGGCGCCGCGTTCGTTGCAGTGGGTGGATTGCTGGTGTTTTATCTGGGTGTCTGGCTATGGCGTCGCTGCCGTCGCCAACCCGGCGCAAACGGTTTGAGCATCTCTGCTCATTTGCTGAAAAAACACAACTGACCCGCTCGCTCGAGCGGTTAGACTAGCCTCCTTCGCGGAGGCCTCATGCAAGACGACGATTTTTCCCTGTTCAGAAGCGAAACGCGCGGCGTCAAGCCGCTCAAGCATGAACACGCCGATGTCGGCAAACCCAAAGCTGATCGAAAAATGCTCGCCCGCCTGCGTCAGTCCGCGACCGTGCGCACCGACTCGGTGACGGTCGACGGGCTCTCGGACCAGTTTGTCATCGATGTCGGGCCGGAAGATGTGCTGAGCTGGTCACGTGACGGCGTACAGGAAGGTCAGATGCGCAAACTGAAGCTCGGCCAGATCAGCTTCGAAGGCAGCCTCGACCTGCACGGCATGACCGTGGAAGTAGCGCGCGAGACGTTGTGGGAGTTTTTGGCAGAAGCCACAAAACTGGAAATACGCTGTGTGCGTGTCACCCATGGCAAGGCAGTGCGTCTGGACGGCAAGCGTCCGATGATCAAGAGTCACGTCAATACGTGGCTGCGTCAGCATCCGCAGGTGCTGGGCTTTTGCTCGTGCCTGGCCAAACATGGCGGCGCGGGCGCAGTTTATGTAGTGCTCAAACGCACAATGATGGAAGGACGCGACGAGTAATCCTCTTCGCGCCCTTCATTGCTTACCGGGCAGCAGCACGCTGCCCGATTCGGCACTCAGCGCGGGCCAGGACCACCAGGGCCAGGGCCGCCGCCTTCATGGTGCCCGCCACCGCCACCACCGTGCCCACCCGGCCCCGGCCAGAATGGCCAGCAACCGGAAACCGACGACAGTACGATGGCGAACATCGCTATTTTTGCTACTCGACTCAACATCCGGATTCACTCTCTCGACAGGCTATTGATTGATGACCTGCGTCAGACAACGCGGCCTGCCGGAAGTGGGTAGCGATCGGGTTGCTAGTGTGTAAGCGAAGCGATACAAACCATCTTCCGGCTCGCCACTTCTGATACGGACATGCGAAAATCTGTTCTGCAGGTGATATCTGACCAGGCAGTCAGAACCAGATTCTGAACGCAAGCCATGAAACAGCCAGTGCGAACACAGCACCGGATGCAGCAGACACCAGAATATTTCGGGTTTCATGGGCGGGCTTATTACGAACCTCATTGCCCAGTTGCTCAAGGTCTTCGCGCATTTGCTTTATGACTTGATCGTGGCTCATGTTCATCCTCTCTCGGGGTGTCAGGTCAAGCCCGTCGAATGGCCCCGCCTGCACACATTCGCTTGATTCAGCTCAAAGCTCAAGTAGGTTCGGGCGACAGCGTTGGTTGCTCATCGCAAGGCCTATCAACCTGCCAGCTCGCTTTAAACGCTACGGCGTATGTCTCTTCAGTATTCCTGATACGGTCGAGCAGGTCGGTCCGAGCAAAAAACTCAAGGTAAAGTCAAATACCCCAGGCATTACCAAGCGACGGTAGTACAACTGCCGGCAGACCTACGCTACCATGCACGCCACGGCCGGGCTCAACCCCGTGTTCATCGCCAACAGGATAAGGCACAGCATGTAACTGCTGTGGTTACGTACACCAGTTCACTCGGCTCCATCAGCATCAATCGAGGTGGTCGATAATCTGGAAACGCTCCTCGTTGGTACAAAATCGGTACACCCCCAAAAAACGTACCGCTCTGAAACCCACACGGAAACACAGTCCTGTGACACTGGAACAGAATTACACCGCCATACTCGGGCAACTGGGCGAGGACGTATCGCGCGAAGGTTTGCTGGACACCCCCAAGCGCGCCGCCAAGGCCATGCAATACCTGTGTCGCGGTTATGCGCAGACGCTGGAAGAAGTCACCAACGGTGCGCTGTTCAGCTCTGACGCCAGTGAAATGGTGATGGTCAAGGACATTGAGCTGTACTCTCTGTGCGAACACCATCTGCTGCCGTTCATTGGCAAAGCCCACGTGGCCTACATCCCGAAGGGCAAGGTGCTGGGCCTGTCAAAGGTGGCACGGATCGTCGACATGTACGCCCGCCGTTTGCAGATTCAGGAAAACCTCAGCCGTCAGATCGCTGAAGCGATCCAGCAGGTGACCGGCGCATTGGGCGTTGCAGTGGTCATCGAAGCCAAGCACATGTGCATGATGATGCGCGGTGTCGAGAAACAGAACTCGGCGATGATCACGTCGGTGATGCTCGGCGAATTCCGTGAAAACGCCGCCACTCGCAGCGAGTTTCTCAGCCTGATCAAGTGACCCGTTCAGCCTGCGTTCATGTGCTTTGATGCACGTTGAACGGTAGGCCGATTTCTGCCACTGCCCGCACGAGGTATGACCGTGTTCATGAAAGCGTTAAGAGTCGGCCTCGGCCAGCTCGTCATCGGCATCGACTTCCTGACCCGCCCGGGCCGGAAAAAGCGTGATCCTCAGGCTCAGGCGGCCGTCGACGAAGCTGCTCGGGGCCTGACTCTGTATCAGTTTCACGCCTGCCCGTTCTGCGTGAAGACTCGTCGCGCTCTGCGTCGCCTCAACGTTCCGGTTGCGCTGCGCGACGCGAAGAACAACGAACTCGATCGCCAGACCCTGCTCAACGAAGGCGGCAGAATAAAGGTGCCTTGCCTGCGTATCGAAGAAGGTGGAAAGACGGTCTGGATGTACGAGTCAAAGGTGATCATCGACTACCTTGACCAGCGCTTCGGGGCCATCTGAATCCCGACTGCCCGCCGCCTTTCAGCGCGGGCAACCTTCCTCGCGACAGGCCACATAGGCTTTCAGCTGCTTGACCTGCACCCTGGTCTGCCCGGCCAGGCATTGCGAATGCACCAGCGGCCAGATCGAACCTGAATCCTCGGGTTTGCCCGCCTGATACAGGCAATCGGCATCACGCAAAGCGATCCATTTTTGCTGCGCGTCTTTGAGCGCCTGTTTTTTCTCCGGGGTCTGGAGCCAGGCCATCTGCGCCTTGTATTGCTTGTTCAGATCCGCGTCGAGTGTCGCCAGCTCATTGGCGGCACACTTGTTCATGCTCGCCTGATTGGTGTTGCAGTCCTCGGCCTGAGCGGAGCAGCCGACGCCGAGCGCGATGAAGGTGGCGAGAAGAGTCAGTGAAATACGCATAAATTCGTTGCTCTCAAGAGGATCGGATCAGTCCAGCATGCCAATGTAGCCGGGCTGAGCCTGGACCCGCTCCAGCCAGCGGCGGATGCCGGTGTAGGGCGCCAGGTCGAAGCCGCCTTGATGCGCCACGTGAGTGTAGGCATACAAGGCGATGTCGGCGATCGAGAAGTTGTCGCCGACCAGGAAAGGTGTGCGGTCGAGCTGTTGCTCCATGACCGCCAGCGCGCGATAGCCAGACTTCTGCATGGCCCGGTATTCGACCATGCGCTCGGCCGGCAACCCCAGGTAAAACTGGATAAACCGCGCGACGGCTACCGACGGCTCGTGGCTGTACTGCTCGAAAAACTGCCACTGCAACACTTGTGTCCGCAAACGCGGCTCACTTGGCAGGTAGCGGGAGCCATCGGCCAGAAAATTGAGAATCGCATTGGACTCCCACAGGCACGTGCCATCCTCCAGTTCCAGCACCGGAATCTTGCCGTTGGGGTTCTTTTCGAGAAACGCCGGGGTCTGGGTTTCGCCGCCGAGAATATCCACCGGCACCCACTCGTACGCGCTGCCCAGCAGGCTGAGCATCAGCTTGACCTTGTAGCAATTGCCCGAATTGTAATCACCGTAAACCTTGTACATCGCCCTGCTCCCTTGGTGTGTTCGGGTTGGATCGGATCAAGCCGCTTGCAGATTCTGTGCTGCACGCACGACAGATGCCAGTCGTTTTATGCCTTCATCCAGACGCGCCGGGTCGATATGACTGAAATTGAGCCGCAGATAACCGGGGTTGGCGTCCGGGTCGGCGAAGAACGGCTCGCCCGGCATGAAGGCGACATCCTGCGCCAGCGCCGCATCCAGCAAGGTGCGGGTATCCAGCGGCTGCTTGAGGGTCAACCAGAAGAACAGGCCACCTTGCGGGCTGTTCCACACGGCCAGATCGGTAAAATGCTGTTGCAAGGCGCTTTCAAAGGCGTCACGTCGACCGCGATAGAACTCGCGCAGCGTTACCAGATGCTCACGATAGTGCTCGGTACCGATCCACTGCAAGGCCTGCCATTGTCCCAGACGATTGGTGTGCAGGTCGGCAGACTGTTTCAACCGCAGCAGGTGCGGAAACAGATCGGGGCTGGCGATCAGATAACCCACTCGCAGACCGGGAAGCAGCGTCTTCGACACCGTGCCGGTGTAGATCCAGCTGGCCTTTTTCAGACTGCTCACGATCGGCCTGGCACTGCCACCGTCAAAGGTCAGCTCGCGGTACGGTTCATCCTCGATGAGCGTCACGCCGAACTCGTCCAGCAGGGCCGCAACCGCGTCGCGGCTGGTCTGGCTGTAGCGCACCGCCGACGGGTTCTGGAAGGTCGGAATGAGATAGGCAAAAGCCGGAGTGTGCCGCTCCAGCCGTTGGCGCATGACCTGCAGATCCGGGCCTTCTGCGAGCAGAGGCACCGTGATGCAGTCGGCACCGAACAGCTGGAATATCTGCAACGCAGCCAGGTAGGTCGGCGCTTCCAGCAACACCTTGGTACCCTTGTCGATGTAGAGTTTGGCGGCCAGATCCAGCGTCTGCTGTGAACCGCTGACCACCATCACCTGACTGGCTTCACAGGCGATTCCCAATGCACGCGCTTCGGCCGCCAGTGCTTCGCGCAGGGCAGGCTCGCCTTCACTCATGCCGTATTGGCCCAGCGCGACCGGCATATCGGCCCACTCGACCTTGGGCAGCATCGACTCGGCAGGCAGTCCACCGGCGAACGACATCAACTCCGGGCGCTGGGCGGCGGCGAGGATCTCGCGAATCAGCGAGCTTTTCAGACGGGAAACGCGTTCGGAGAATGCCATGTCGATTACCTGTAGCCGGGGCGAATGAAAATAAGTCAAACTTGTTGACTAAAATTACGACGCGCCAACCGGATACGTCAATATGCTTGACCTTAAAAAACCAGCCAATCAGCAAATGGCAATGGAGGCGTTCTTCTTCGGCTATCAGGCGTTCACTGCCAAAGCTGACGAAATGCTCGCCTTGCGCGGCTTCAGTCGGGTGCATCAGCGCATCGTGTTTTTCATCGCCCGCTATCCCGGCCTGAGCGTCAAGGAGCTGCTGACGGTACTGGGCGTCAGCAAACAGGCACTCAATGCGCCGCTGCGCCAGCTGATTGCAATGAATCTGGTGAACAGTGCTGCACCTGAGGCCGACAAGCGCAAGCGGCTGCTGGCGCTGACCGCAGACGGCGCCCGCTTCGAGGAGGCGCTGCGGCGCGAGCAGGTCAAGCTGCTGCAGCGCGTGTTTGGTGAAGCGGGCCAGGACGCGGTGGATGGCTGGCTGACGGTCAACCGCGCGCTGGGCCAGACGCTGCAATCCGGGGCGTGCCCGCCAGGTGCCGACGACGAGTGAGCGAGCCTTTTGCAACTGTGCTGGCATTTGCTCGTATCGCTGTATCGTAGAATCGCGCACGCATCCGTTTAGGCTTGGCGTCCATTGTTACCTGCCCGCTGCAAGGATCGCCCTCCATGAACCAGACCCTGAAGGTGCCGCTGCGCCCGCTGGCCGACTCATCGCCGTCCGCCATGGTCGCCGGCTTCATCGCCATGATGACGGGCTGCACCAGTTCGCTGGCGCTGATCTTCCAGGCCGGACAGGCGGCGCAGTTGAGCAGTGTGCAGGTTTCTTCGTGGCTGTGGTCTTTGTTCGTGGGCATGGCTGTGTGCAGCATCGGCCTCTCGTTGCGCTATCGCACGCCCATCACCGTGGCATGGTCGACCCCCGGCGCGGCGTTGCTGATCACCAGTCTGGGTGGCGTCAGCTACCCGCAGGCGGTCGGTGCGTTCATCACCAGTGCGCTTCTGGTCGTTCTGTGCGGCGTAACCGGCACATTCGAACGGCTGGTGAGACGCTTGCCCGCTTCATTGGCGGCAGCCATGCTGGCAGGCATTCTGTTCCGGATCGGCAGTGAGATTTTCGTCGCGGCCCAGCACCGTACCAGCCTGGTGACGGGCATGTTCCTCACTTATCTGCTGGTCAAGCGCGCCTCGCCACGTTACTCGGTACTGCTCGCCTTGCTGGTTGGCATTGTGATCTCCGGCCTGTCGGGATTGCTCGACTTTGGCGGGATGGCTCTGGACGTGGCTGTGCCAGTATGGACAACACCGGAATTTTCCTGGGCGGCCACCGTCAGCATCAGCATTCCGCTGTTCGTGGTAGCGATGACCTCGCAGAACATGCCGGGCGTGGCTGTGTTACGCGCCGACGGTTATTACCCGCCCACCTCGCCGCTGATTTCGACGACCGGAATTGCCTCGCTGCTGACCGCACCGTTCGGCTGCCACGGGATCAATCTGGCAGCCATCAGCGCGGCGATCTGCACCAGCCCGCATGCTCATCAGGACAAGACGAAGCGCTACACCGCAGCGATCTGGTGCGGCATTTTTTACGGCATCGCCGGCCTCTTTGGCGGGACCCTCGCGGCGCTGTTCAGCGCGTTCCCCAAAGAGCTGGTGCTGTCGATTGCAGCACTGGCGCTGTTCGGCTCGATCATCAATGGCTTGACGGTCGCCATGGCCGAACCGAAACAACGCGAACCTGCATTGATCACCTTCATGGTAACTGCATCGGGCATGACGCTGTTTTCCATCGGCTCGGCATTATGGGGCATCATCGCAGGCGTGGTGACGCTGCTGATTCTGAACGCGCGCAAGGCTGATTGAGCCTGCGCCTCGCACTTCAGCGGGCGGCTGCGGACACCAGCAGGGTGCCAGCATCTGCATCGAGGATTGCCGGCATCCCCAGTGGCACGGCCTGATTGAGGTCGCCATGGCCGACCGGCAAGCCGCCGAGTACCGGGATGCCCAGGCCGCCCAGCCGCTCCAGCAAGACATGCGCAGGGCTGATGGTGCCGCCGGTGTTCGCGGCCGGGGTGAACTCACCGACAGCAATGCCCGCCAGTCGCCCGAGAATGCCGCAGTTACCCAGATGGGTCAGCATGCGGTCAACCCGATAGGCGGGCTCGTTGACTTCTTCGATGAGCAGAATGGCACCGGTGAAGTCCGGCATGAACGGCGTACCGACCGAGGTATCGAGTATGCACAGGTTACCGCCGAGCAGCAGGCCTTTCGCACTGCCCGAGGTCCGTACACTGGCGGTCGGCGAACCGGGATCGGCCTTGAGCAACACGGATTCGGTACTCATCAGCACCTGACGCATACCGCTGACGAACAGCCCACCGCGTTCCAGTTGCGCAGCGATGGGCCCGTGAATGGTCGCCAGGCGCGCATGGTTCCATAGCGCGCCGTGCAGGGCGGTGATGTCGGAAAAGCCCGTCACCAGCTTCGGGTCGCGGCGCACGGCATCCATGTCAACTTGCTGCACGATGCGCTGCACACCATAGCCACCGCGCGTGCAAAGCACTGCGCGAATTTCCGGATCAGCCAGTGCCGCATTGAGGTCAGCGAGCCGCTCCTCGTCGGTCCCCGAATAGAACGAATAAGCACCCAGCGCATGAGGGTAGACACGCGGCCGTAGCCCCCAGCTCTTCAGGACCTCGACGGCCGCTTCGACCCTGGCAGCGGCGACCGGCCCGGCAGGCGATACCAGCGCCACGGCGTCACCTGCACGCAGAACTTGAGGTTGAAGGGTGTGCAGACTCGTCACGGGCATTGCAGTCATCCGGGCATTCATTGAGCGGACAATGTAGAGCACCGAGGCAGGCGACTCAAGCCGCGCAGGCGCCCGGCGTGCGTCGCTCTGTGAATCGACTTGAACGCCACAGCCTGAGCGGACTCCTATCAACCACATGGATCAAACGGCATTCGCTCGATGATCGCTTGTTGCCTGAAGCTGCTTGCCGGACCAGTGTTGCGAGCGTTTGAATCCATTCTTGAACCATTTTTACGAGGCCCTGCCATGACTGATCGTTCCAACCGCCAGTTTCTGCTCGCCAAACGCCCTTCGGGCACTGTGCGCCGTGATGACTTCACCTATCAGACTGTCCCGGTGACTGCCCTCGCCGACGGCCAGATTCTGGTCAAAAACAAATACCTGTCCCTGGACCCGGCCATGCGTGGCTGGATGAACGAGGGCAAGTCCTACATTCCGGCCGTGCAACTGGGCGAGGTCATGCGCGCACTGGGTGTGGGCGAAGTGCTTGAATCGAAAAACCCTAAATTTACCGTCGGCGATCATGTGCAAGGGGCCATCGGTGTTCAGGATTATTTTATCGGTGAGCCCAAGGGTTTCTACAAGGTAGATACCCGCCTGGCTCCGCTGCCACTGTATCTGTCGGCGCTGGGCATGACTGGCATGACTGCTTACCTGGCGCTGCTGGACGTCGGTCAGCCAAAAAGCGGCGACACGGTGCTGATCTCCGGCGCAGCAGGTGCCGTTGGCAGCGTGGCCGGGCAGATTGCCAAAATCAAAGGCTGCCGGGTCGTCGGTATCGCCGGGGGCAAAGAGAAATGCCGCTTGCTGACTGAAGAGTTGGGATTCGATGCGGCGATCGACTACAAATCCGAGGACGTGCTGGACGCCGTGAAACGCCACTGCCCGGACGGTGTGAATGTGTACTTCGACAACGTGGGCGGCGACATTCTGGACGCTGCACTCAGCCAATTGGCGGTCGGCGCACGCGTGGTGATCTGCGGTGCCATCAGCCAGTACAACAACACCACTGCTGTCAAAGGCCCGGCCAACTACATGTCGCTGCTGGTCAACCGCGCACGCATGGAAGGCTTCATCGTGCTTGATCACGCGGACCGCTTTGCAGAGGCTGGCCAGGTCATGGCGGGCTGGATCAAGGAAGGTAAGCTGAAGAGCAAAGAGCATATCGAAGAGGGTCTGGAGACATTCCCGGAGACCTTCCTGAAGCTGTTTACCGGTGACAACTACGGCAAGCTGATATTGAAAGTGGAATGAAGGCAGCTGTTCTGTGCTGCACGCGTACCTGAATGACTCTCGTGCCAGTGCGGTGGCACGAGAGTGAGATCATCGTTCCGCACGCTCCAGCATGCGAATGCAGTTCGAGAAGCTCTGCGTCGCACAATAATCGGGGTGAGTGATCAGGCCAGTTCGGCGACCACTGCGGCCAGTGCCTTGGTCGGGTCGGCGGCCTGGCTGATCGGGCGGCCGATTACCAGGTAGTCGGAGCCTGCGTCCAGTGCCTGGCGCGGAGTCAGAATGCGGCGCTGGTCGTCTTGCGCGCTGCCCGCCGGGCGGATGCCGGGGGTAACCAGTTGCAGTGACGGGTGGGCCGCTTTCAACGCCTGCGCCTCCATCGCAGAACAGACCAGCCCGTCCATGCCGGCTTTTTCAGCCAGCGCCGCCAGGCGCAACACCTGCACCTGCGGATCGATGTCCAGACCGATACCGGCGAGGTCTTCGCGCTCCATGCTGGTCAGCACTGTCACACCAATCAGCAAAGGCTGCGGGCCGGTGCGCTGCTCAAGCACTTCACGGCATGCAGCCATCATGCGCAGCCCCCCGGAGCAGTGCACATTGACCATCCACACGCCCATTTCTGCCGCCGCCTTGACGGCCATGGCGGTGGTGTTGGGAATATCATGGAATTTGAGATCCAGAAACACTTCGAAGCCCTTTTCGCGCAGGGTTTCGACGATGTCCGATGCGCAACTGGTGAACAGCTCCTTGCCCACCTTGACCCGGCACAGCGTGGGATCAAGTTGATCCGCCAGCCGCAGAGCGGCTTCGCGGGTCGGAAAATCCAGGGCGACGATGACAGGAGTCTGGCAGGCGGACATGAGCGTGGTCTCAGGTAAGTCGAAATCGGCGCGCATTGTAGCCGAACCGGCGAACGGGCGGGACCCGTAGATCGGTATTTGCCCGGATCGCCGCAAAAAACCCAACGATTCCCTGCACTTGCAGCGAACACTCGTGCGCTCGATTGCACCAAACCTGCACAAGGGAATGAATCGATTAACCCTGGCGTTCTGCAAACGACCTCTTTTGAAGCATTACGACGGCCGTTCATGCACTGGCACGGCCTCTGCAACAGGATGTTTCAACGATGACAGAACCTCAGGGAGACGATAATGAGTACTCAACTCAAGCCTACGCTTGGCACGCTTCATCTATGGGGGATTGCGGTCGGGCTGGTGATCTCCGGCGAATACTTCGGCTGGAGCTACGGCTGGGGCGTGGCGGGTACGCTGGGCTTTTTGGTAACAGCCCTGATGGTCGCGACCATGTACACCTGCTTCATCTTCAGCTTTACCGAACTGACCACCGCGATCCCTCACGCCGGTGGCCCGTTCGCTTATAGTCGCCGTGCCTTTGGCGAGAAAGGCGGGCTGATCGCCGGTATGGCGACGCTGATCGAATTCGTCTTCGCGCCACCGGCCATCGCCATGGCCATCGGTGCCTATCTCAATGTTCAGTATCCGGGTCTGGACCCCAAGCACGCCGCCGTCGGAGCCTATATCGTATTCATGGCGCTCAATATCGTTGGCGTGAAACTGGCCGCAACCTTTGAACTGGTGGTGTGCATTCTGGCGGTTGCCGAGTTGCTGGTGTTCATGGGCGTGGTCGCGCCGGCCTTCAGCTTCAGCAATTTCGCCCTCAATGGCTGGGCGGGTTCGCAGACGTTCGGGCCTGAAGCGATTGCCGGCATGTTCGCGGCGATTCCATTCGCGATCTGGTTCTTTCTGGCCATCGAAGGTGCCGCCATGGCGGCTGAAGAAGCCAAGGACCCGAAACGTACCATCCCGAAAGCGTACATCAGCGGGATCATCACCCTCGTGGTGCTGGCCCTCGGCGTGATGCTGTTTGCCGGTGGCGTGGGCGACTGGCGCACCCTGGCCAACATCAACGACCCGCTGCCGCAAGCCATGAAGGCAGTGGTCGGTGACAGCTCCGGCTGGCTGCACATGCTGGTGTGGATTGGCCTGTTTGGCCTGGTTGCCAGCCTCCACGGCATCATCATGGGCTACTCGCGCCAGTTCTTCGCCCTCGCCCGCGCCGGCTACCTGCCTGCCTCGCTGGCCAAACTGTCACGCTTTCAGACACCACACCGGGCGATCATTGCCGGCGGCCTGATCGGCATCGCCGCGATTTACAGCGATGGCCTGATCAACCTGAGCGGCATGACCTTGACGGCTGCGATGATTACCATGGCCGTGTTCGGCGCAATCGTCATGTACATCATGAGCATGCTCAGCCTGTTCAAACTGCGCAAAACCGAGCCTAAGCTGGAGCGCACGTTCCGCGCTCCGGGCTACCCGGTGGTGCCTGGCATTGCCCTGGTTCTGGCGGTGGTGTGCCTGGTGGCAATGGCCTGGTTCAATTTGCTGATAGGCCTGATTTTTCTGGGCCTGATGGCGATCGGCTTCATCTACTTCAGCCTGACCGCCCGCTCGCGCGCCGAGGCTCCGGCCGATGCGATGCTGACTGGCCGATAATCGCAAACAGACTCTCCCCATGCTGTGTGCAAACAGTGTTGCGTGCAAACAGTCTTGCACGCAACGCGCTTGTGGCGCGTACACTTGAACCATTGAGCAGCCTCGCTGCTCAAACCGGTATCACAACAAGGAGAGCGCTATGCCCTGGTATGCCTGGTTAATTCTGCTCGTAGCCATCGGCTCGATTGTCGGCGGTCTGATGATGCTGCGCGACACAGCCAAGAAACTGCCCCTGACCGAAGAACAGCTCAAGCGTGTTCATGAGCGCAATGCGGAAATGGACGCCAAGGACGCCAGAGACCGCTGAGTCAGCAAAGGTGGCAGATCGTTAACGCTGTCACCCTTCCCTCTTTGCCCCTGTATCTTTCTTGCACGTGCCTTATTGCACAGCAGAGCTGGTACTCATCGGCAGTACCTTGATATGCAACGGCTGAAAGATATCCGCCAGCGTTCCCGCACTGCGCAGCTGCTCCAGCAATACGGTGAAGTGCGCGACGTCGATATTGCCGTTGGGGCGCAATAAGGCATATTGCCGATAAATCTGGTCAACACGGTCGGACACCATCAATTGTCCGGCTTCGTCCTTGTTATGGGCCATGAAGTCAATCAGATAGGAACGGGTCACTGGCGCAATATCCACTCGCCCGCGCACGACCATCAGCAGATTACTGTCGTGAGAGTAGGTCGAGGTAATATTGAAGTGCTCGTTCAGAAACTTCTGATCGGTATTGAAGTTGGCAAAACCGTAGTGATACCCGGAAAACACGGCCAGGCGCTTTCCGGACAGCGTGTCGAAATAGTCCTGTTCACGACCTTCCGCCCGCCGGGCCACGTACACCTCGGCATCTTCAAGGCCCATGTCGACGGTTTCATGGGGAATGTCTTTCCAGCCCCAGTCAGGGTTTTCAAAGATCGCGATGTCGAAACGGCCTTCAGTAAAATCGCGAAAGCGCCGTGCCACTGAGGTCGGGATCATCACGAACTGGTAATCATCCTGCGCAGCGTTCAAGGCGGCGATCAGGCGCGGCAACAGACCGGTGTCTTCACCTTTTTCGGGACGCACCATATATGGCGGGAAATGCACCGCAGCCAAACGCACCACTTGCGCTGCGAAACACTGCGAACCCGTCAACAGCAAGAGCAGCAGACAGACGCCCACTGCCGCGCTGCGCAGTTGCCCATTGATTATCACTGCAAGTCTTTTCATAAAAACAACATTAATCAAAGCCCCCCACGCTATGCGGTTTCCCTGATTTAAACAACTGTCAAATCACCGGCGTCAGCGAGTTTGAAGTACTGTCTGCTTTATACGTGCAATAAACTGGCACGCTGCAACAACGCGGTATCGCTTGATCAGTATCGAGGCAGACAGGACCAGCGGTGCGACAGAGACCGGCACAGCGGGTCAATGTGGCTACGCTGTAGTCATTCAACAGGGTAAGGGAGCTTGATAATGCCACATTGGCTGGTGATTGATCTGGAGGCTACCACCGAAGAGGGTGGCTGGCCGGTCGCAGAAATGGAAGTCATCGAGATAGGCGCGACGCTGGTCAATCAGGACGGGCGCGAGCTGGATCACTTCGAGCGCTTCGTACGTCCCGTCCGCAGGCCGCTGCTGACCCATTTCTGTCGCGAACTGACCCATATAACTCAGAGCAACATCGACAGCGCCGCACCGCTCACCGCCGTATGGCCGCAGTTCGAACGCTGGCTTGCCCATCATCGCGCTCGCGTGGTGGGCTGGGCGAGCTGGGGGGATTACGATCGACAGCAACTGGAAGAGGAATGGCGCAACCATCAACTCGACAGCGCCCTGTCCAGCATGCCTCACGTCAATCTCAAGCAGCGCTTTGCCCAGGCTCGTCACCTGCAAAAACCGCTGGGCCTGAACAGCGCCCTGCAATTGGCCGGCATGCAGTTTTCCGGTCAGCAACACAGAGCACTGGTCGATGCGCGCAACACCGCGAGGCTGCTGCCGCTGATTCTGACCAACTGAACATTCATGCTTGCGGACGACACTCTAATGACACTCTAATCAGGCGTGACGGGGTTTGGCGGGTTGGGCATACTGGCGAGCCATTTCCAGCCCTTTCATAAGGAACCGCTCATGTTCAAGGTCAACGAGTACTTCGACGGCACCGTCAAATCCATCGCCTTCAGCCAGGCCGAAGGTCAGGCAACCATCGGCGTCATGGCCGCGGGCGAATATGAGTTCGGCACTGCACAGCGGGAAATCATGCACGTTATTTCCGGTGAGCTGAATGTGAAACTGCCTGACAGCAGCGACTGGGAGACTTTCTCCACCGGCAGCCAGTTCAAGGTACCGGCAAACAGCAAGTTCCAGCTCAAGGTCAGCGTCGATACCGCTTACCTGTGTGAATATCGCTGAGACCGATCAGTGGGAGGTCATCGCCTACCCTTTGACGGCTCACTCCTTGTCAGCGTTGAACTGCAACGCCGCCAGGCGCGCGTACAGCGGGTTACTGTCGATCAACTGCCGATGCGTACCCACTGCCACCAAGCGCCCCTGATCCATGACGGCAATGCGGTCGGCGTTCTGTACCGTGGCCAGACGATGCGCAATCACCAGCGTGGTGCGGCCCTGCATCAGGCTTGGCAGGGCTTGCTGAATCAAGTGCTCACTCTGTGCATCCAGCGCACTGGTCGCTTCATCCAGTAACAGCACCGGCGCGTCGACCAACAATGCCCGGGCAATCGCCAGACGTTGCCGCTGCCCGCCCGACAGCCCCAGCCCGCCTTCGCCCAGATGGGTGCGATAGCCATCGGCCATTTCCAGGATGAACTCGTGGGCATGGGCGATTCTGGCGGCGGCTTCTACCTGCTCGAAACTGGCATTCGCGTTGCCGTAGCGGATGTTGTCCTCGACGCTGCCAAAAAACAGGGCTGGTGATTGCGAGACCAGCGCGAAACAGCGACGCAGGTCATGAGGATCAAGCTGTGCGCAGGCCATGCCTTCGATCAGAATCCGCCCTTGCACTGGATCATAAAAGCGCAGCAGCAGGTCGAAGATCGTTGATTTGCCCGCCCCGGACGGCCCGACCAGCGCCAGCGTCTCGCCGGGCTCCACGCTCAGGGTCAGGTTGTCGACGGCGTTGCGCTCCGGTCGCGAAGGGTAAGCGAAGCTGACGTTCTCCAGCGCCAGACGTCCACTGATACGCTGCGGCAGGATCAGCAGATCGGTCTTCGGCGCGCGGATTTCGTTGCGTGCCTGGAGCAGTTCACCGATACGCTCGGCGGCACCTGCGGCGCGCTGCAACTCACCGATCACTTCGTTCAAGGTGCCAAACGCCATGCCTACCACCAGCGCATAAAACACGAACGCCGCCAGTTCGCCACTGGAGATGCGGCCGTTGATCACGTCCATGCCGCCCACCCACAACATCACGGCCACCGCCCCCAGCACCAGAACGATGACCAGCGTAATCAGCCAGGAACGTTGCAAAATCCGTTTGCGTGCGGTGTCAAAGGCCTGTTCGACGGTCTGCGAAAAGCGCTGTTTGTCCTGCTGCTGATGGTTGTAGGCCTGAACCGTCTTGATCTGCCCCAACGCCTCGGCCACATAGCTGCCAACGTTGGCGACCCGGTCCTGACTTTCGCGCGACAGGGTGCGCACCCGGCGACCAAACATGAGGATGGGCGCGATGATCAGCGGCAGGGCCACCACCACGATACTGGTCAGCTTGGGGTTGGTGATGAACAGCAACACGATGCCGCCAATCACCATCAACGCATTGCGCAGAAACATCGACAGCGATGAACCGATGACCGATTGCAACAAGGTGGTATCGGCGGTCAATCGCGACTGAATTTCCGAGCTGCGGTTGTTTTCATAGAAGCCCGGATGCAACTCGATCAGGTGGTCGAAGACTTTCTTGCGCAAGTCTGCGACCACACGCTCGCCGATCCACGACACGAGGTAGAAGCGGGCAAATGTCCCGATGGCCAGGCCGACCGTCAACAGCATGAACAGCCCGATCGAGCGTTCGAGCAGTTGCGCAGAACGGGTCATGAAGCCTTGGTCGATCATCAGTCTGATGCCCTGCCCGATCGACAGTGTAATGCCGGCGGTGATGACCAGCGCCAACAAGGCACCCAGTGCCTGCCAGCGATACGGAGCAATGAAGCTTGCGGCCAGACGTATGGCCTGGCGCTGACGCCCGGAAACCCGTGAAATCATTGAAAATAACCCGCCTGTCTGCCGATGGGAGCGAATTGCCAGCCTGCACCTGTCAGGAAATCGGTGCTGGACGTGATTCGGAGTGAACTTGCGGCCTGCACCAAAGGTCAGGTTATGACTGCTTTACAGCGGCGCTAGACGACAAAGATCTAAGCGCATGCTGGCAGATTTGCATCATTTCTGTTGCACTGGTATCGCGTTTGAGCGGCTGACAGTATCTGTCACGGACCGGTCATCAAGCGCGGTTAATTTAACGCCGTTACCTGATGAAAGGAGAGACACCATGAGCCTGCACGAGCGCAGCACCGAAGTTCAAGTCGTACGAGCCACGCCCGGTCTTCCGGTTGGCGGTGCCATTCTCGACGAGGATGGGCAAGAAGTACTGATCACCGAAGAAATGGTTCAGGCAGCCTGTCAGGAATGCGACAAGAACTGGGTAACACCGGAAAAATAAGACCTGTCGAATCCATTGAAACCCGACCTCGTTGTCGGGTTTTTTATGCGCCGCACAGCTTGATCGATCAGACCCGCACCGCCCCCAGGGCCGTGACGATCTGCGCCAGTGCTTCGGACTCTCCCTCAAGCCGAACCTTCAGCGCGTCGATTTCCCGGCGTGGCGGATAGTGTTTGCGCAAGGCGTCGAAGGCCAGGCGCTGACTGACCGTGTCACCGGTCAGGCTGCGACGAAAATCCGCATCATCGCGGCGAGGGTCATACACACCACGACACAACACAGTCAGGGCCCACATCGGATCGGTGTCGGCATCGAGGCTGACCTGCGCCAGCCAGGGCCGGGGCAGCAGCGTGTCGAGGCTGATCAGCGGCGGCTGGCCGAGAAAGGCGCACAACGCCTGATAGATCTGGGCGGTACCACGCTGCCGACCGTCAAGGCTGTAACCGGCAATGTGCGGCGTGCCGATTACACACAGATCGGCCAGCGCGACATTGACCTGCGGCTCACCCTCCCAGACATCCAGTACGGCCTGCAGGTCTTCACGATCGAGCAGCACGTCATGCAGCGCGGCGTTATCCACCACTGCGCCACGGCTGGCATTGATCAGCCAGGCACCCTGCCTGAGCTGACGCAGACGCGCTTCGTCAAACAGGTGCCAGGTAGGCAGCTCGCCGGTGCTGGTCAGCGGCGTGTGCAGGCTGATGACGTCGCAGCGCCGGATGATTTCGTCGAGGCTGACAAACCCTTCTCCTTCGGCCGACGCACGGGGTGGATCGCACACCAGCACATTCCAGCCCAGCGCCTTGAGCACGGTCACCAGACGCCCCCCAACCTGCCCTGCCCCGACGACGCCGTAGGTACGCTGCCGGAGATCGACACCTTCGATCTCGGCCAGGGTCAGCAGGCTGCCGAGCACATAATCGACCACGCCACGCGCATTGCAGCCCGGCGCGCTGCACCAATGAATGCCGGCTTGCTGAAGCCAGGCGAGGTCCAGGTGATCGGTGCCGATGGTGCAGGTGCCGACGAATCGTACCGGGCTGCCTTCAAGCATTTCGCGGGTCACCGGCGTGACCGAGCGCACCAGCAGGATGTCGGCGTCCGCCACCGCTGCACGGTCGATGGAGCGGCCGGGCAAGCGACGTATGTCGCCGAAATCAGCAAAAAATGCGTCAAGCAGGGGGATGTTTTCGTCAGCAACAATGCGCATGGAAGATTCTCGAGGTCGGGCGGGACGGGACCGGTCCAGATCGTGAACAGGCGCGGGATGCGGTGATGCGGTGATGCGGTGATCAGTCGGACTTCTTGCGAATCCAGTACAGAAAGGTTTCTGCCTCTGCCCGCTCTTCGACCAGATCGTGGCCGAGGAAGACGCAGAACTTGGGGATGTCACGACGCGTGGAAGGATCGGTCGCGATAACCTTGAGCAGTCCGCCTGCGGGCAGGTCGCGAACTTTCTGGTGCAGCATCATCACCGGTTCCGGGCAGTTCAGCCCGGTGGCGTCCAGCACGGCATCGACGGTGAGGTTTTCAACGGATTCAGACATGGGGCACTCCAGAAGCGGGTAGCGATTGTCGCTCAAATCGGTGAGCAGGCCAAATGCAGGTTGCTCATCATGCTAAATGACTCTTGTGCCAAGACTGCATTGACTACCGTGCACGTCTCCGCGTTGGCATGCATTTCGTGACGCTCTGCGTCACACAGCGGTTCTGCGATGTCAGTCGTGTTTGTTTACGACTCAAGGCACCTTTTCGCCCCTCGGCGACATACTTTGAAGGATCAAAGTATGCAAAATCCTGGCTCCGTTTCCGGCCCGACTTCGTCGGGTTCCTTCGCCCCTTGGCGACTCACTTGGAGAGCAGCTCAGGCTCGACTCACGTCACCGCTTCGCGGCTTTGGCCACGTCCAGCCGGCGCAGGTGGCAGGTGACTTCTTCGCGGTCGTGGTAGAGCTGTTTGCAGCCGATCGAGACTCGCACGCCGCGCGCCTGAAAGCCTTCTTCGATGCGGTCGAGCAAACGACGCACTTCAGCGTAGCGCTGTTTCATCGGCAGTTTCAGGTTGACCACCGCTTCGCGGCACAAGCCTTCGCCCAGCCAGGTTTCCAGCAGTGCTGCATTGCGGGCAGGCTTTTCGACGATGTCGCACACCATCCAGTCCACCGGCTGACGAGGCTTGTAGGTGAAGCCGTCGGCCATCAGATGCTGCACCAGTCCGGTGTCCATCAGACTTTCGGCCATGGGGCCGTTATCGATGGCCGTCACCAGCATGCCACGGCGCACCAACTGGTAGGTCCAGCCACCGGGCGCGGCGCCCAGGTCCACGCCGGTCATGTCACCGGAAAGACGTTCATCCCATTGATCTCGGGGAATGAAATGGTGCCACGCTTCTTCCAGCTTGAGGGTCGAGCGGCTCGGTGCCTCGCGGGGAAACTTCAGACGCGGGATGCCCATCGGCCACATTGCCGAGTTGTCGGCGTCAGCCATGCCGAGAAACACTTCGCGGCCACTCTTGAAGGTCAACAGCAAACGCGGCTTGCGAGGATCATCGACCAGCTTGCCCGCCTGGCTCAGAGCCTTGCGCAACGGCGCCTCGAACTTCTTGCAAAAATTCGACAGCTCTTTGCCATCGTTGGTGTCCACCACCTCCAGCCACACGCTGCCGCAGGTTGGAAACGCCGATAGCTGGGCGAGGATCACGCTGATGCGGTCGGTTTCCGGCAGGTCGAGGAACAAGCCTCGTGCCCACTGCCGAGGGAAAATCAGCTTGTCGAAGCGCTGGCCGCTCATCAGCCGCTCAGGCCCGTCAGCGTCCGTGCAGATAAATTCGGCGCAAGCGGTGTCGGGTCGTGCCTTGGCGTAACCGGCAACATCAAGACGCGCGGCATGGTCAGCGATTTCCGAACAGACTTCCCCTTCAAAACCGGGTCGGCAATGCATAAACAGCGTATTCATGGGTTACTCCTGGGCAATGGGCACTCGGGCGTAACCCCGCAGACTTGAAAGCCGCGCATCATAGCCCAATCCAGGAACCACTGGCGCGGCCAGACAGTCCACAGAACCTGAAGCCTGTTACGGGGCTCCCGACCTGATGCACATGAAGCCCCGTAATCCGATGTCCGGAGATCATTCCAAAAGGAGACATTCATGCCCTCCCTCGATAGCCTGAAGAGCCTGAAAACGCTCGAAATCGACAACAAGACCTACCACTACTTCAGCCTGCCCGATGCGGCTCGCTCGCTCGGCAATATCGACAAGCTGCCCATGTCGCTCAAAGTGCTGCTGGAAAACCTGCTGCGCTGGGAAGACAACAAGACCGTGACCGGCAACGACCTCAAGGCCATCGCCGACTGGTTGACCGAGCGCCGTTCGGACCGGGAAATTCAATACCGCCCTGCCCGGGTGCTGATGCAGGACTTCACCGGCGTGCCTGCAGTGGTCGATCTGGCCGCCATGCGTGCTGCCGTGGCCAAGGCTGGCGGCGACCCGCAGCGTATCAACCCGCTGTCGCCGGTAGACCTGGTGATCGACCACTCGGTCATGGTCGACAAGTTCGGCGACCCGGCGGCTTTCGAGCAGAACGTCGACATCGAGATGCAGCGCAACGGCGAGCGCTACGCGTTTCTGCGCTGGGGCCAGAGCGCCTTCGATAACTTCAGCGTGGTGCCGCCTGGCACCGGCATCTGCCACCAGGTCAACCTCGAGTACCTGGGCCGCACGGTCTGGACCAAAGAAGAAGACGGCCGCACCTACGCGTTTCCCGACACGCTGGTCGGCACAGACTCGCATACCACGATGATCAACGGCCTCGGCGTATTGGGCTGGGGCGCGGGCGGGATCGAGGCCGAAGCGGCCATGCTCGGCCAGCCGGTCTCGATGCTGATCCCGGAAGTGATCGGTTTCCGGCTGACTGGCAAACTGAAAGAAGGCATCACCGCCACCGATCTGGTGCTGACCGTGACCCAGATGCTGCGCAAGAAAGGCGTGGTCGGCAAGTTCGTCGAGTTCTACGGTGACGGTCTGGCCGATCTGCCGCTGGCCGACCGGGCGACCATCGCCAACATGGCACCGGAATATGGCGCGACCTGCGGCTTCTTCCCGGTCGACGAGGTAACGCTGGATTACCTGCGCCTGTCCGGGCGTCCCGATGAGACCGTCAAGCTGGTCGAAGCCTATTGCAAGGCGCAAGGCCTGTGGCGTCTGTCCGGCCAGGAGCCAGTGTTCACCGACAGTCTGGAACTGGACATTGGCACGGTAGAGGCCAGCCTCGCCGGGCCGAAACGCCCGCAAGACCGCGTGGCGTTGCCGAATGTCGCTCAGGCGTTCAACGACTTTCTGGGGTTGCAGGTCAAGCCTGCCAAGGTCGAAGAGGGCCGTCTGGAAAGTGAAGGCGGCGGTGGCGTGGCGGTCGGTAACGATGCGCAGGTCAGCGGCGAAAGCCAATATGAGTACAACGGGCAGACTTATCACCTGAAAGACGGCGCGGTGGTGATCGCAGCGATAACGTCCTGCACCAACACGTCAAACCCCAGCGTCATGATGGCGGCCGGGCTGGTGGCGAAAAAAGCGGTCGAAAAAGGCCTGCAACGCAAGCCCTGGGTAAAGAGCTCGCTGGCACCCGGCTCCAAAGTTGTGACCGATTACTACGAAGCGGCAGGTCTGACCCAGTACCTTGATGCCTTGGGCTTCAACCTGGTGGGTTATGGCTGCACCACCTGCATTGGTAACTCCGGCCCGCTGCTGGAGCCTATCGAAAAAGCTATTCAGACGTCAGACCTGACCGTGGCGTCGGTGCTGTCGGGCAACCGCAATTTCGAGGGCCGGGTTCACCCACTGGTCAAGACCAACTGGCTGGCCTCGCCGCCGCTGGTGGTGGCCTATGCCTTGGCAGGTTCGGTGCGCATCGACATCAGCAGCGAGCCACTGGGCGTAGGCTCGGACGGCAAGCCTGTCTATCTGCGTGACATCTGGCCCAGCCAGAAAGAGATCGCCGACGCGGTCGCCAGCGTCAACACCGGCATGTTCCACAAGGAATACGCCGAGGTGTTTGCCGGTGACGAGCAATGGCAAGCCATCGAAGTGCCGCAGGCCGCCACTTATGTGTGGCAGGACGACTCGACGTACATTCAGCATCCGCCGTTCTTCGATGGCATCGACGGCCCGTTGCCAGTCATTCAGGACGTGGAAAATGCGCGCGTCCTCGCCCTGCTGGGAGACTCGGTCACCACCGACCACATCTCGCCGGCCGGCAACATCAAGGCGGACAGCCCGGCCGGCCGTTACCTGCAGGAGAAAGGCGTCAAGTCGCAGGACTTCAACTCCTATGGCTCGCGTCGCGGCAACCATGAAGTGATGATGCGCGGCACCTTTGCCAACATTCGTATTCGCAACGAAATGCCCGGCGGCGAAGAAGGCGGCAATACCGTGCACGTGCCCTCCGGCGAGAAGATGGCGATCTACGACGCCGCGATGCGCTATCAGACCGAGGGCACACCGCTGGTGATTGTCGCGGGTCTGGAGTACGGCACGGGTTCCAGTCGCGACTGGGCTGCCAAAGGTACCAACCTGCTGGGCGTCAAAGCGGTCATTGCCGAAAGCTTCGAGCGGATCCACCGCTCCAATCTGGTGGGCATGGGGGTTCTGCCGTTGCAGTTCAAGAACAGCCAGACGCGCAAGACCCTGGCTCTGACCGGCAAGGAAACCCTGAAAATCACCGGGCTGACCAACGCCGACGTGCAGCCGGGCATGAGCCTGACCCTGCACATCGAGCGCGAGGACGGCAGCAAAGAGACCGTCGACGTGTTGTGCCGCATCGACACGCTCAACGAGGTGGAGTACTTCAAGTCTGGTGGCATTCTGCATTATGTGTTGCGACAGCTGATTGCTTCCTGATTCAGAATACGGTCGCCCTGCCCCATCACGGGCAGGGCGACCGCTGGCTGAAAGGTGAAGCGGTGACCTGACGGGTATGAATGTTATACAGTATCGCTCCTCGTGAATCAGGAGCGTTTCAATGACGTCAAGACACTGGCTTTTTCTTGCTCTTCTCGCAACAGGATATGGGCTCGCGCTGGTATATGGCAGCCTGGCCCCCATCGCAGCAGTAGGTTTCGGCTTGCTGCTTGTTGCCTGGCTTTGTGTGGCGCGATCCGCTTCCCGACATGTCAGTCTGTTCGGTCATTTGCTATTTATCATGACAGGCCTGGCGCTGGCGACTCACCTTTTGCCGGGGTTCAATAATGCCAAAGGAAGGTCTGAAAAAGCCTTTTCTTCAAAAGTCGAAGCCAGTAAATACAGGCGCTCCAGCCCGGTTCCTCTCCAAAAAAATGGGCTTTTTCAGAGGATACCAAAGTCATTGATGACGCCAGATTCACAGCTGACGCTGCCGCTTTTTCCATGTACCTGAATCTTGACAAGCCCCTGATCGGCTTTTGGCTATTGCTTGCCTGCCCGTGGATTCTGCCAAGAATCGACGTCAATCAGTCACTCAAAGTGGGCCTGCTGGCGCTGATTGCGACGTCTGCTCTGTGCATGACAGTGGCGGCATCACTTGGCACCGTAGACTGGGCACCCAAATGGCCCGCGCAAAGCACCCTGTGGTGGGTAAACAACCTGCTGCTGGTGACGTTGACCGAAGAGCTGTTTTTTCGCGCTTATCTTCAGGGCAGCCTGCAACGGCTCCTCGCAGGATGGAAATTCGCGACGCCTATGGCAATTGCTATAACCGCAAGCCTGTTTGGGCTGTCTCACATCGGCGCAGGCTGGGAATGGATGCTGCTGGCAGGGCTTGCAGGTGTGGGCTACGGCATCGCATTTCGTTTCGGCGGCTTACCGTCTGCGGTCATCTGCCACTTCGGTCTCAATGCCGTGCATTTCGGCCTGTTCACTTACCCCATGCTTGCCCGGTAATCTGACCCACCAGTCATTTGGCGTGCAGTGCTCAATTTATCGGCTCACCTGCCGATAAAACGCCATCGTCTTCTGGATCGAAGGATCGACACCCATGCGCAATAACCAGCCCATCACTCAACGTGAGCGGACATTTCCTGCCGAACAACGACTGATCTCCACCACCGACACGCGTGGCACGATTACTTACTGTAACGATGCCTTCGTCGACATCAGCGGTTACAGCGAAGCCGAATTGCTCGGTGCCGCGCACAACACCGTCCGCCATCCGGATGTCCCGCCTGCCGTCTTCGAACACATGTGGACCACGCTCAAGACCGGCCAGCCGTGGATGGGCATCGTCAAGAATCGTTGCAAGAATGGCGACCACTATTGGGTCAACGCCTATGTGACGCCGGTGCTGGAAAACCGCAGCGTCGTCGGTTTCGAGTCGGTGCGTATCAAACCGACCGCCGAACAGATTCGCCGCGCCGAAGCACTGTATAAACGCCTTAATCTGGGCAAAAGCGCGGTGCCGGGTCGTGACCAGTGGCTGCCGGTGTTGCAGGACTGGCTGCCGTTCATTCTGGTCAGCCAGTTGAGCTTTTTGATTGGTGTGTGGCTGAACTCACAGTGGGGCTTCGCGCTTGCCGCCGCATTGTCAGTGCCGCTCGGCCTGCTCGGCCTGTCGTGGCAACAGCGCGGCACCAAACGCTTGCTGCGTCTGGCGGAGCAGACCACCTCCGACCCGCTGATTGCCCAGATGTACACCGACAGCCGCGGCCCGCAGGCACGTCTGGAGATGTCGATTCTCAGCCAGGAAGCGCGCATGAAGACCTGCCTGACGCGCTTGCAGGACACCGCCGAGCATCTGAACCATCAGGCCCGCCAGTCCAACTCGCTGGCCAGGGAGAGCTCGACCGGGCTGGAACGTCAGCGAGTGGAGACCGAGCAGGTCGCCGCAGCCATCAACCAGATGGCAGCTACCACTCAGGAAGTGGCCAGCCACGTGAATCGCGCCGCTGACGCCACTCAGCAGGCCAATGAGCTGACCCGTCGCGGCCGCGATATTGCGGGCGAAACCCGCGAGGCCATTCAACGCCTCTCCACTGCGGTGGGCGAAACCGGCCTGACCGTGACGCGGCTGGCCAAGGACAGCGACGAAATCGGCGGCGTGGTCGATGTGATCAAAGGTATCGCTGACCAGACCAACCTGTTGGCCCTCAACGCCGCCATCGAAGCGGCACGCGCGGGTGAGATGGGCCGTGGCTTTGCAGTCGTGGCCGATGAAGTACGCCAACTGGCGAAGCGCACCGCCGAGTCCACCGGGCAGATTCACGGCCTGATCGCCAAATTGCAGCAGACCGCAACCGACGCCGTGCAGACCATGGACGCCGGACGTCGTCAGGCCGAAGAAGGCGTGGCCCGGGTACTGGAAGCGGATCAGGCACTGGTCGGCATCAGCGAAGCAGTGGCCAACATCACCGACATGACGACCCAGATCGCCACGGCCACCGAAGAACAAAGCGCTGTGGCCGAGGAAATCAACCGCAACATTTCCACCATCGCCGAACTGGCTGACAAGACCGCCGACGAAGCCCGGCGCTCGGCCGTATTGAGCGGGGAACTGACGAATACTGCCAACTCGCAATACTCACTGGTCGAGCGTTTTAATCGCTGAAAATTAAAGTATTGCACAGGGCCCCGGCCAACTCAGGTTGCTCGGGGCTTTTTATTGCGCCGCTTATCACGCCTTACAACTTTCAAGGTATTAGCCGAGCAAGGCGTAGGATCATTCCGTAATATTAACAACAGTAGCAAAGCTTGCCTGCCGGGTATTGACACTCGACAGGCACTCCGATTAGTTGAAATTCAGGCGGCATGCGGTAGTTATTTATTACCACGAATAGCTATTGCTTACTTCCCAAATCAAAACCCTGAATTTCGCCATGTGGCGTTTGACTAAAAATTGGAGATACGTATGAATACCATTTCTAACCCATCACTGGAGGCACCTTCAGTTCCCGTAGCGGAAAGCGATGGCCTCATCAAAGTCCGTGATCTTGAATCAGGCATTTGGGTCCATTTCACCGCGCGTGGTCTAATCAAAGAAAAAGACAGCTTCCAGCTTATGGTCAATGGCGTCGGCACTGGGCTTGTTCAGACCATTTATGATCCTGACGCACCTGAAGAGGTGCTGTTCGTGATGAGTCTTCAACCTGAACACTTCGCTAACGATGGAAATTACGCGATTGGTTACCAGTGGCTGACGTTTCCAGGTGGCATTCGAACAAACTCAGCGACCACTAATATTCGAATCGACCGCACCGCCCCGGGCGGGCCGCTGCTCGCCCCCATCCTCTTCCATCAGATCAACTTCGGCGAAACCCTGACAGGCACCGTCCCAGGCTATGCCGACATGCAACCCGGAGACCGAATCCAGACCCTCTGCAACGACCGGGAAGGCCCTACCCACGTGGTCACCGCCGAGAACCTGACGGATCGTCCGGTACAGATCATTTTCGACAAAGCGTTCCTGCTTGATCTGGACAGCGATAGCGTGACAGTCCGTTATCAGGTCACTGACCGTGCCGGTAATCGCTCGATTATGGCCCGCCAGGTAACCTTGTCGATGCAGAGTTAATGCCTGAAAGTACACGATTGCTCCAAAGGTTGAAGGTTTCGTATGCCGACACGTGCGAGACCTTAATGATAAATTTGAGTGAATAGTCCTACACCTGAGTGGGACCTTTCACAAAACGGCTTATTTTTTAAAATGCAGGAGCAGCCTGTAGTACATATCCTACAGATATCATCCATTGAAAAATACCTAAAACAGCTCTTGAAATAATTTTAACCCCCTGTTTACAGCACTCTCAGCACCATCAAGCAATAATTTAGTCTTAACTTGAAACCAAATGTGACGGAAAAACCTGTGCAAACCTGACACTACCATCGCACATTTCCACGACTTGACCTGAACACTAATGTGCCTTGTAATGTTTCTGGCGCCGACAGACGACGGCCCGACGAAAAACAAATCACTTAATGTAAATAAACGAGTTAACGATGGAAAAAAATCATTCCAAGGATGTAGTTGCACGCACCTCCGAAAAGAGCAAACCCACAGCGTCAGACGCTGTGCGAGAAGCCCCCATGCAAGAGAGCACCTATCGAAAAATGACTTCCCTACATATTCCATCGGATATTTCAGACACCTTGAAACCGCCCGTATTGCCCGACAACGACGGGAATATAATCAGTTACGAAGAGGCGCACCTGGGCGTGGTCGTACATATTCCCGGCTCGATCAAGATGTGCTGCGGAGATGAAATCCGCTTTTACTGGGGGAAAAACCTGTCGACGACAACGCTTTTCCATCGAGTGGGCGAAAACAGCGTCATCCGTGTGCTGTGCATTTCCTACGACCTGGTCTCCTACATTCTGTATGGTCAGGTAGACGTCTACTACGAGCTCTATCGCGATCAGCGACTGATCGGCACATCACCTGTGTTGAAGGTTAATATCGAACACGCGATGCCCGCCAATTCCAAGGCGCGCCAACGTCAACGCTTTATCGATAACGGGCTTGCCGACAAATAGCCGAAAGCCCCCGGTGATCGCTCACCGGGGGCCTTTGTTACGCAGGTGTCGGCGTGTCTGGATCAGAACTCCAAGCGCAGCCCGACATTGGCACCCCACGGTTGCTCGATGTGCTTGCCCTTCATGTAGTCGAAGTCGGCGTGCACCTGCAAACGCTCCGACAGGGAAACCGACACCCCGGCACCCAGTTCGGCACGCGAGCCGAACAGGCTGTTATCGAACGTCACGTCATTGGCCTTCACTTCATTACGACGTGAAAACTCCTGAGCAACAGCGCCCCGAACGTAAGGGCGCAACATCCCGCCGTCCTTGAGCGAGACCGTTCGCCCCAGCGACGTGCCGACTTTACCCAGCACCGACTGAGTACGATCGTTCTTCGCTTTCATACCGTTATCCAGACGCAGCTCCTGGCCCTGAACCACGACAGTGGACAGTTGGGCAAACGGCTCAAGGAAGTAGTCATCCGCCAGCTCGATATGGCGACCGACCTCTAGCCAGCCACCGACACCCGTGTTGCTGTAGTCACCCTTGGCCTTGCTCGCATCGCTCATGGCAACATCTGCCTTGTTGCGAAAACGGTTGAGCTTGAGCACGCCGTCCACGTAGTAACCATCATCAAATAGCCAGGTGCCGTAAGCGCCCACATAGTAGCTGTCGACTTTACCTGTGGTGCCACGGCTCAAGTCCAGAGCGGACGTGCTGTAACCCCCCAACACACCGACCAGCAATTGTCCGTTGCTGACCTCAATCGGCGCATCGGCGCCCAGCGACAGACCACTTTGCTTCTGGCGATAGTCGACGCCGTCACTGGTCGTCGCATTGAGCCGGTTGCCATAGGCGCGCATCCAGCCACCCGCCTTGCCACTGGCACGAACCTCGCCCATGCGTGAGCGCAGGGTTGACAGTTCGCTCATCCAGATCGCCGGTGCCGCGCTGTACAGCGCCAGAGCGCTCTGGGTCGAAGGGCTTATGACCTTGTCTCTACCCACGATGAACCAGTCATTGCCTTGCTGTTCCAGCAGATACGAGTAGGCCCCCAGATCAACACGCCCGCCCAAAAGGCTGAACCGCGCATCGCCACCCTCGGTATGCACTACCTTGAGCGGCGTCATATCGGCCGCCACCACCTCTACACCGGTGTTGCGTACCCGCAACCCGAACTCGCCGCTGGCCTGACCGTTGACGTCGATGAGGTCGCCCACACCGTTACTCAGGTCAACCCGCATTCCGAACGTGCCGGTACCGGACAACGCGTTCAGCGACAGCGTATGAAACCCCTGCTCGCCAAACCCGACACTGCCACCTTGCATGGCGAGCGACTTGACAGCGTTGTCACCCTGCATCTGCCACTGGCCGCCGGATGTGATGGCCAGCGAGTTACCGTTGACAATGTCGCCGGTCAGCTGCGCGCCGTTTTGCAGGGTGACGTTCAAAGTGCTGGTGTCATCGGCCACTAGGAGGGTGTAGACAAAATCATGTAGTGGGTCGGCGCGCGAGTATTCGAGCCTCGGCCAACCAAACCCATGCCTCGCTTACCGCAAAAAGGCGATCATGATGCATGATCAGTCGCCGAGCTCTCTCATTCCAGGCATGAGTTCGCTCCACTACCCATCGCTTGGGCATGACCACAAATCCAGTCTGAACAGGCTCCACGGAAAATAGATCGCCTTGTTCAGAGTGCCATTGCCCTGTTCTTCTGTTATTCGGGCCACGGATCACTTGAACATCGATAGCGTGCAGTTGATGGGTGCGCTGTGCCCATTTTCCTGCGTACGCACTATCAACAAAAAGCGTGCTCAGTGACGGATATTTTTCCTTCGAGTACGCCACCGCATCATCCGCCGCGTCACGATCCTGCACGCTTGCAGCACTGATACTGACAGCCAGCAGCAGGCCCAATGTATCGACAATCAGACTTCGTTTACGCCCCTTCACTTTTTTGCCTGCGTCGTAGCCGCTGTCACCGCCTTGAGGAGAACTGCGGGTCGACTGTGAATCCAGGATCGCTGCTGACGGGCTGTCAGCGCGTTCTTCCCGCTCACGCCATTGAGCTCGCAAGCGATCATGCATTTGCTCGAACTTGCCTTGAGCGCTCCACCGGCGGAACGTTTTGTAGACATTGTCCCAATGAGGAAAATCGCGGGGTAGCATTCGCCATGAGCACCCCGTGCGTACGACATAGCAACAGGCTTCCAGCAACGTGCGCCGAGAGTGAAGCGGTGGCACTCCTCGTCCGCCCTGGCTTTCAAACAGGTCGGCGACCAGTGCCCACTCGGTATCTGTCAAGCAACTCGGATATAGCTGCTCCGGCAGTTGGCGGCGGTGGGTTTCATTGTAGCCATAGGCTTTATTAGGTTCAGGTGACTGAAAACTTCCCTTGGCCCGCTGCTTTACACGCGTAATCCCTGCCATTTTCAACGCTTTTGCAAAGGTGTCGGGATGCGCAGTGATACCGGTTTCGGCGAAGAATACGAGCGCCAATTCGGCCTGGCTGGAATAGGGCTGTGCATGAGCGAGTTTCACCAGCACGGGATAGTGCTCGGCGGCAATCGAGCGAGGACGTCCGGTTTTAGGCATGGCTTGAGGGCTATTCAGACAAGGGAGTGAAAGTTTAATTTATTTTGTCTACACCCTCTTAGGGGAAAACGAAAATCTGGTTTGTTACCAAGTAATAGACCGTGCAGGCAACCCCTCGATTCTCTCGAATACCGTACCCGTGAAATTGAGGTTGCAAGAGCTACCCTCTAATTATCCAGCACCTGTCATCGATCAGGTGGTAGGCGATCAAGTTGATTATACGGAGGCTCAGGCAGGCGTATTGGTCGACATTCCCCATTACCCGGGTGCGGCAGCACTTGATAACATTCAGTTGTTTTGGGGTATCAACAACCCTTTGACCCCTGTTCCAGTAGCACCTGGAGACGAAAACGAATCAGTCATACTGACGCTGAAGTTACCATTCGAAGCAATTGCTCGTGGCCCGCAAGGCAACACAGCTGTCCATTATGAAGTGTTTCGAAATGAAGAAGAGGCCGGCACGTCTCTGGACACTCATATCGATGTCTTTACAACGCTTCCTTTCGCAGAGCCACTAAAAAACGTAACAGTACAAGGCACGAGTTTACAAAGCCCGAATACCCAAGATAATTTCATTGATGAGGACGATTATGAGCTAAATGGAAGAGGCTTGGTAAGCTGGAATTCCGGCTTTGAAGTCAATGACAATCTGAATCTGTATTGGGGCAGCCAGGTAAAGCAGCAGTGGTATCAAATAAAATCCGGCGACGTTACTGCCGAAAGAGATCTCATCATCACTATCGATAACGAACTCATGCGACTGCAAGGCACCGGTGCAGCCATTCCTGTTTACTTCACTGTCGCTAGAACAGGCAATCCCAATACTGTCACTAGCCCGGTTCAGCCTGTGACAGTACGATCCAGAGAAGAGCAGCCTGGCGGTCAGGAGGGATTGACCGGCCCTGCATTTAACCTCACATCAAATGGAGTGCTGGGCCCCAACGAGAATCCCAACGGGGCGGACGTCAAGGTCTCAACGTATACAAATATTGCAGAGGGCCAAAGGGTCACACTCACCTTCAAAGGATTTGACGATTTCAACAACCCCATAGAGGCGGCCACCTACGTAGCAACCCGAAAACTGGATGAAGTTGATGTCCAACAAGGGCACATATTTACAGTGCCACTCATCAACACACTGCGTATCTGTACAGGCTTCGCAGAAGCCACTTATACGGTCGAACCCGTAGAAGGTAGCAACCAGAGCCCGGCGAACTCCACGACCACTCGCGTCATCGTCCATATGCTCCGTCCAACAGACTTCACCTGCCTGAGCCGTTAACCAGTTGCGGGCCTTAAGGGCCCGCAACCTTCATAAATACAAGGGAACAACCATGTACGGCAATAATGAAAAAAAAGATAGCTTGCTAATAGCCCCCTCCGTCCCGGCAGCCTTGAGCAATGGTCTGCTACCCACAGACGCGTTGAATGCTCCTGTCCAAGTAAAACTAAAAGTGTGGCAAGGAGCACGCCCTGGCTATACCTATCAGCTTTATTTCGATGAGACTTTTATTGGACCGACAAAGCAAATTCTTGAGTCGCACAGCCCCGAGGACACCCTTAGTCTTGAAATTCCGCAAGAGTTGTTGAAGCACGGCCTGCACTCCGTAGCCTATGCAATCGAAAACCCTATAAATATGGTGGTAGAGTTTTCCGAAAAAACACTCATCTCCGTGGACCTCACTCCACCGGGCGATCCTATCCTTGCACCTATTCTTTTCCCCAGCCAAATCCAGAACGGCCTCACCTCCGAAGAACTTAACAGCCTAGGGAGACGCTGAACAATTAACCCGTTCGCACCGTCCCCATTTCCAAGCCGGTTTTTTTCAACCTGCCGGCCTTATTTTACGTTTCTCGAGCAGATTTCTGCCCTCATTTTGCTGAAAGGCGGGCCAGTCCCGCCTTTCAGACGGATTTATCCTGCCGTCTGTTGTAAATACCGCTTGGCCAGCATCAGATTGGCCAACCCAAACAAACTGAACAACTGCGCTGTATTCTTTTCCAGCCCACGGTAGCGAACCTTGCGATGATTGAAGCGCACCTTGATTACCTGGAAGGGGTGCTCGACCTTGGCACGCAGTTGCGCCTTGGCATATTCAATTTTGCGCTTGACCCGATACAGCACGCTGCCTTCGCCGTGCTGCTTGTAACTGCTTGGCCGTTCTGCAATCGACCAGATAACGTCCCGTTCAGCATGCTCCGGTCGCTTGGCCGCACCGGTGTATCCAGCGTCACCCGAAACATAGGTTTCGTCACCGTGAAGCAACTGGCCAACCTGGGTGACATCCGCCACGTTAGCGGCCGTCCCTACTACGCTGTGCACCAGCCCCGACGTGGCGTCTACACCAATGTGGGCCTTCATCCCAAAGTGCCATTGATTGCCTTTCCTGGCCTGATGCATCTCAGGATCACGCTTGCCTTCTCGGTTCTTGACCGAGGGCGGCGCGGCGATCAGAGTAGCGTCGACGATAGTGCCTTCCTTGAGCAGCAGCCCCCGGCTGGCCAGATGCTGGTTAATCGTTTCAAACAGCAGCCGGGTTAGCTGATGGACTTCCAGCAAGCGGCGAAAACGCAGCAAGGTGGTGGCATCCGGTGCAGACTCGCGACCCAGGTCGATACCCATAAAACCGCGGATGGCCTGGCTGTCGTAGACGGCATCTTCGCAACCTTCATCGGAGAAACCGAAACACTGCTGCACGACGTACATGCGCAACATGCGCGACACCCCTATCGCAGGGCGTCCGCGCTTGCCTGCGGTGTTGCTATAAAACGGCGCCACTTGCGCCTCCAGCAGGGCCCAGGGCACCAACTGTTCAAGGTCAGCCAGGAAGCGATCTCGGCGAGTCTGCTTTTTCTTGCCGGTATATTCGAGTTCGGAGAAGGTCTTCTGCACGCGCGTAACGCTCACGGAGAGGGAGGCTGTTGAAGGAACTTAGTGTGCCAAGGGTGGGGACAGTTGGCTATTTTTGCAGCGCCTCCCTAGGCAACGTCCTCTCCGGCACCATCGCCAGCTACAACGGCATGCAGGAAGGCGACGTCATCCGCACTTACTGGAATAACATCCCCGGCCCGACGGCGGTGGTGACCAAGGACGATATGGGGCTGAAACGAACGATGGTCGATTTTGCCAGACCGTTTCTCGAACGGATAGGCGACATTGAGGCACCGGTCCATTACACGGTCACGGATCTTGCGGGAAATATTTCCATGGAGTCCGAGTCGTTGAGTGTGCAGCTTCAGCTCGCGACCATTACTCCCCTCCCCACCCCATCCATAAAAGAAGCCACCGGCAATACCCTGGACCCCGGGAACGCCTCTTCCGGTGCGACGGTGGTCATCGACGCGGCCGCCAACCTCAAGGCCGGTGATCAAGTCATCGTGCAGTGGCAGGGTCCGAAGGGCAGCGATACCAAGGAGAAGACGCTGACCGGCGCCGACGCTGGCAAAACGCTGGAGGTGTTGTTTGCCGCTGTGCTGGTATCAGCCAACGCCGGGCAGACGGTTTCGGTGTCTTACGTCGTCAATCGTACCAGTGGCCTGGTGCAGGTCTCCGACACGCTGGCCCTGCAAGTTCTTGACGGGCTGACCGAGTTGCCTGCGCCGCGCATGGACAGTGTCGGTGCCGACGGTGTGGTCATGCCTTCGCTGATTCCAGCCAGCGGCGCAACGGTGCGGGTGAGTTATCCGGGCATGGGCGCTCAGGACAGTGTGGTGGTCAACTGGCGCGGTGCGTCCAGTCAGGACACGGCGGCGCAAATTGCGACAGGCAGCGAGTTGCAGTTCAACCTGCCCAAGGCGCTGATCAGTGCCACTGCGGGTGGCTCAGCCACCGTGACCTACACCGTCACCCGCGCTGGAATACCCAAGGTATCGGCGCCTTTGAGGTTGAACGTCCGCCAGGAATTGCTGTTCGACACCTCGCCTGTCGAGGTGGCGGGCAAGGTTTACCTGCTGGTGAGCTACCCGCATCTATTGCCACAATTTCCGGCCAACACCACCGTCCAGCGCCAGGCCAGCGGCGGGAAGGCGCCCTACACCTATAAGTCAGCCGATACGTTGGTGGCGCAAGTGAATAACGAGGGGCTTGTGTCTGTTCGAGGCAAAGGTGCAACGACTATCACGGTGACCGATGCTCTGGGTGCCAGCAAAAGCTATCCGGTCAGCGTAACCGGCGTCATCCATTGCCTTGGTGTGGGCAGCGGCAGCTACAGTCAGATCGCCAGGAATGCGAGTAACAACGGTGCGAGGATTCCATCGATTCATGAGCTTGTGGAGATTTACTCTGCCTACGGCAATCGCTGGCCGATGGGCAACGGTAATTACTGGTCGTCCACCGTCTCGAGCGCCGGCATCGGGGGATGGAACTGGTACTACGTGAAGAACATGGTCAGCGGCGGAAACTTCAAATTGAAGAGCCACAATGCCGCGCTTGGCGTCGCTGTCAAATAATCGATTGCTGAAACGCTGGTGATCATCAGGCAGGGCGTTATCCGCAAGGACAACGTCCTGCTTCTTATATTAATAAGCCGTCAAATGACAAACACCGGCCCCCTCTAGCGTAGAGAAAAACATCGGAACTCAAGCGCGCAGAAACCTGGCAATCTCCCGCGCGGATTCAGCCAGGCACTGATCATGACTGACGCCGGCGATTTTCAGCGGCTTCAAATCATGATTGGCAGTCGGCAACCAGCGCACGCGGATCGCGTCCGACAGCACGTAGCCCTCGACGGTTTCCCGGTCGCCCAACGCATCGCGTTCGCCCTGCACGATAAGCGTCGGTGTTTCGAGCGTGGCCAGGTGCACGACACGTGGCTTGTCCGGCTTACCCACGGCGTAGAACGGGTAGCCCAGGCAAACCAGCGCATCGACCTGCAACTCATCGGCAATCAGGCTGGCCATGCGCCCACCCATCGATTTGCCGCCGATCGCCAGCCGTCCTGTCATCGAACTTCGCACGCTTGCATACACCTCGCGCCAGCCGTCGAGCAACTGCGCTTGCGGGTTGGGCGGACGCTTGCTGCCACCCTGACGTCGTTGGGCCATGTAGGGAAACTCAAAGCGCAGGACGCTGACGCCGTGTGTCGCGAGGTGCGCTGCCATGTCATTCATGAAAGCGCTGTCCATCGGCGCACCGGCCCCATGCGCCAGCAATAACGTCACCGGTTCCAGCGCGTCGACCGACTGCCCCGCTGTCCATAGCCAGCCGCGCTCGCGAACCTGCTGTAACCATTGATCGCTGCTGGCGGGTGGTAAACCTTTGCTCATGCGTGTCTCATCCAGAGGAGTCTGTCGGTAGCCCGCCACTATAAACCAAACCGCGAACCGCTCCGCAAAGCTGCAAACGGTGGCAAAACCGAATTTCGCAGCCTGCCAAGGGTGCGGATTCCAGGCTGCGCAGGGCAGCTGATGGCTACGACTTCCCAGACCCCGCTTTCAAAGATAAGCTTGTCAGCACACGGTCTGCTGCAAACACCTGCCATCTGATCACTCAGATGTCCGGTCCTGCCCCTGCCCTTTCGGTCTGCCTTTGGGCGATTGCCGAGCCTGCATCGCCTGCATCCGAATACGTCTCTGGTCACCCTCTGAATTGTGGAAGTCTGCAATGAGCACAGTAATCACTCCGACGGCCTATAACTACAAAGTGGTGCGCCAGTTCGCCATCATGGCGGTAGTGTGGGGCGTCATCGGCATGGGGCTGGGTGTATTCATCGCGTCGCAACTGGTCTGGCCGGGGCTGAATCTGGAGCTGGAGTGGACCACCTTCGGACGCCTGCGCCCGCTGCACACCAACCTGGTGATCTTTGCCTTCGGTGGTTGTGCGCTGTTCGCCACCTCGTATTACGTGGTGCAACGCACTTGCCAGACACGCCTGATTTCCGACGCTCTGGCAGCGTTCACCTTCTGGGGCTGGCAGGCCGTGATCATCGGTGCCATTGTCAGCCTGCCCATGGGCTACACCACCACCAAGGAATACGCCGAACTCGAATGGCCCATCGCAATCCTGCTGGCCATTGTCTGGGCGGCCTACGCCGCGGTGTTCTTCGGCACTATCGTCATCCGCAAGACCCGGCACATTTATGTCGCCAACTGGTTCTATGGTGCGTTCATCGTCGTGACCGGCATGCTGCACATCGTCAACCACATCTCGTTGCCGGTCAGCCTGTTCAAATCCTATTCAGCCTACGCCGGGGCGACCGACGCCATGATCCAGTGGTGGTACGGGCACAATGCGGTGGGGTTTTTCCTGACCACCGGTTTTCTCGGGATGATGTATTACTTCGTACCCAAGCAGGCCGAGCGGCCGGTCTACTCCTATCGCCTGTCCATCGTGCATTTCTGGGCGTTGATCACCCTGTACATCTGGGCCGGCCCGCACCACTTGCACTACACCGCGCTGCCGGACTGGGCGCAGTCGCTGGGCATGGTGATGTCGATCATCCTGCTGGTGCCGAGCTGGGGCGGCATGATCAACGGCATGATGACCCTGTCGGGCGCCTGGCATAAGCTGCGGACCGATTCGATTCTGCGTTTTCTGGTGGTGTCGCTGGCCTTCTATGGGATGTCGACGTTCGAAGGCCCGATGATGGCGATCAAGACCGTCAACTCGCTGTCGCACTACACCGACTGGACCATCGGCCACGTACACGCCGGGGCGTTGGGCTGGGTGGCGATGATCACCATCGGTTCGCTGTATCACATGATCCCGAAACTATATGCCCGCCCGCATATGCACAGTGTCGGCCTGATCAACGCGCACTTCTGGCTGGCGACCATCGGCACCGTGTTGTACATCTCGTCGATGTGGGTCAATGGCATCACCCAGGGCCTGATGTGGCGTGCAGTCAGTGAGGACGGCACGCTGACTTACTCTTTCGTCGAAGCCATGCAGGCCAGCCATATGGGCTACGTCGTGCGCGCAATCGGCGGCGCGATTTTCACCAGCGGGATGCTGTTGATGGCCTACAACGTGCTGCGTACCGTGCGCGCAGCCGACCCGCAGGCTTCGCAAGCCGCAGCGCGGATCACGGTGTCGGGAGCGCATTCATGAAGCTTGATGCGCTCGAAAAAAACGTCGGCCTGCTGGCGTTCTTCATGGTCATCGCCGTCAGCATCGGCGGCCTGACCCAGATCGTTCCGCTGTTCTTTCAGGACGTGACCCATCAGCCGATTGAAGGCATGAAGCCACGCACTGCGCTGGAAGTGGAAGGCCGCGATGTGTTCATTGCCAACGGCTGCGTGGGTTGTCACTCGCAGATGATTCGTCCGTTTCGCGCCGAGACCGAGCGCTACGGGCACTACTCGGTGGCGGGTGAAAGCGCCTGGGATCACCCGTTCCTGTGGGGTTCGAAACGCACCGGGCCAGACCTCGCAAGAATCGGCGGGCGCTACTCGGATGAGTGGCATCGGGCGCATCTATACAACCCGCGTGACCTCGTGCCCACCTCGATCATGCCGGCCTATCCGTTCCTGGCCGTCAACACACTCGACAGCACGCAGACCGCGAAGAAGCTGCAGGTGTTGCGCACCCTCGGCACGCCATACACTGACGCAGACATCGCCGGGGCCGCGGCTGCGGTGCAGGGCAAGACCGAAATGGACGCGCTGGTGGCCTATCTGCAAGGCCTCGGCACTCTCATCAAGAGCAAGCGGTGATCATGATGGACATCGGAATGATTCGTGGCCTCGGCACGCTGGTGGTGATGCTGGCGTTCATCGGTCTGACGCTGTGGGTATTCAGCCCGGCGCGCAAAGCACAGTTCGACGATGCGACCCTGCTGCCTTTCGCCGACGACCCTGAGGCCACCAGCAACGTCGAGCCTGCCAGTGCCGAACGGGAAGACCGGCCATGAGCACGTTCTGGAGCCTGTATGTCACGGTACTGACGCTGGGAACACTGATCGCCATGCTCTGGCTGCTGCTGAGCACACGCAAAGGCCAGCGCAAGGAATCGACCGAAGAAAAGGTCGGCCATTCGTTCGACGGCATCGAGGAGTACGACAATCCGCTGCCCGGCTGGTGGTTCAAGCTGTTCATTGCCACCCTCGTCTTTGCGCTGGGCTATTTGTTGCTGTACCCGGGGCTCGGCAACTGGCAGGGCCTGCTGCCCGGCTATGAGTATCGAGACAAGGACAGCAAGACCCGGTTCTCCGACGGTCAGCAAGGCTGGACCAGTGTCCATGAATGGGAAAGAGAGGTCGCGACTGCCGAAGCACGTTATGGCCCGCTGTTCGCCAGGTATGCGGCGATGCCCGTCGAGGAAGTCGCCAAAGACCCGCAGGCGCTGAAAATCGGCGCGCGCCTGTTCGCCTCCAACTGCTCGGTCTGCCACGGCTCCGATGCCAAAGGCGCCTATGGTTTTCCCAACCTGACCGATGCGGACTGGCGCTGGGGCGGCGACGCTCAGGCAATCAAGACGTCGATCATGGCCGGGCGCATGGGCGTGATGCCTGCGCTGGGTAGCGCACTGGGCGAACAAGGCGTGCGTGACGTGTCGGCTTACGTGCTGACCCAACTGGACGCGAGGCCGCTTCCGGAAGGCACCGATGCCGATCCGGTTGCCGGTCAGAAGACCTTCACCACCCTGTGCGCCGCCTGCCACGGGCCAGAGGGCAAAGGCATGCCGTTGCTGGGTGCACCTGATCTGACACATCCGCGCGCCTTCATTTACGGATCGGGTTATGCGCAACTTCAACAAACCATCCGTGACGGTCGCCAGGGCCAGATGCCGGCGCAACAGGCACTGCTCGGCAACGACCGGGTCCACATTCTGGCAGCGTATGTCTACAGTCTGTCCCGACAGAACAAGCCGGCCGAGCCCCGGTAAGCCCGGAGGCAGAGCCGAGCGACGCTTCGCGTGTTCGCGCTCTGTCGGCAACCCACAGACCGATGCAAGCGCTGTTGCAATTTGAAAGACTGTGCATGTTGTAGTTACATCTCTACAAGTCTAGACTCGCTCATTGCCACGCCAATTTGTCTATCCACTCAGGAGGTCGCTTGCATGACGACTACCCTTTCCAGCCGCGAATTCAATCAGGACACCAGCGGGGCCAAGAAGGCCGCGAATGAAGGTCCGGTGTTCATCACCGACAGGGGCCGCCCCGCGCATGTGCTGTTGTCGATCGAGGATTACCTGAAGCTGACCGGTGGCGCAGTCAGTATCGCCGACATGCTGATCATGCCGACTGACGTCGATATCGAGTTCGAGCCGCAACGCGCGGTTATCACCCCCCGGCCTGTGGATCTGTCCTGATGTTTCTGCTCGACACCAACGTGGTCTCCGAACTGCGCAAGCGCAACGCCGACACCAACGTGGTCCGCTGGTCGCGGGACCACATGGCGTCGAGCCTGTTCATTTCAGCGATTACGGTGCTGGAACTCGAAACAGGCGTTCTGCGCATCGAGCGCCGCGACCCGACCCAAGGTGCGGCGTTGCGCCTGTGGCTGGAGCATAATGTGTTGAAAGCGTTCGCCGGGCGCATACTGGCAGTCGACACTCAGGTGGCCAGGCGCTGCGCTCAGTTGCACGTGCCCGACCCACGCAGCGAATGCGACGCACTGATCGCGGCCACCGCACTGGTGCATGGCATGACCATGGTGACGCGTAACACCGGAGATTTTCAATCGTGCGGGGTCGCTTTGCTCAATCCATGGGTCAGTCAGCTCAACGAAGACGCCGCCCGTTATTCGATCAACGCACGTTGAGCCCTCGCCGCAGGATGCCTCAGTGAGCAATCAGATTCCGCTCCACGACATCACCCCGCGTCCCGGTGAAGGCAGCGAAACAGTGGAGCTTTACGCGGCGCGGGAAAAGATCCACACCCGCGCTTTCAAAGGCCTGTTTCGTAATCTGCGCATGGCAGGCGGTGCGCTGCTGTTGCTGATCTTTTTCGGCACAGTCTGGCTGACCCGCAACGGGCATCAGGCGGTGTGGTGGAATCTGCCAGAGCGCAAGTTCTATATCTTCGGTGCGACCTTCTGGCCGCAGGACTTCATCCTGTTGTCCGGGATTCTCATCGTTGCGGCCTTCGGGCTGTTTTTTATCACGGTCTATGCCGGACGTATCTGGTGCGGATACACCTGCCCGCAGAGCGTCTGGACCTGGATGTTCATGTGGTGCGAAAAAGTCACCGAGGGCGACCGCAACCAGCGCATCAGGCTCGACCATGCTCCGATGAGCGCCGGTAAACTGCTGCGCAAGTCCACCAAACACAGCTTGTGGCTGCTGATCGGTTTTGCCACGGGCCTGACCTTCGTGGGTTATTTCTCGCCGATCCGCGACTTGTGTTTAGACCTGTTCACCGGCGAGGCGGATGGCTGGGCGTATTTCTGGGTCGGTTTTTTCACCCTGGCCACTCACCTCAATGCAGGCTGGCTGCGCGAGCAGGTGTGCATCTACATGTGCCCCTATGCGCGCTTCCAGAGCGTGATGTTCGACAAGGACACGCTGATCATTTCCTACGACCCGGATCGCGGCGAACCGCGTGGGCCGCGCAAAAAAGAAGCCGACCATCAGGCAGCCGGGCTCGGAGACTGTATCGACTGTACGATGTGCGTGCAGGTCTGCCCGACCGGCATCGATATTCGCGACGGTCTGCAAGTGGAGTGCATCAGTTGCGCCGCGTGTGTCGACGCCTGCAACACGGTCATGGACAAAATGGATTACCCGCGCGGGCTGATTCGCTATACCACCGAACACAATCTGTCCGGAGAGCGCACCCGTACACTGCGCCCGCGCCTGATCAGTTACGCGCTGGCCCTGTTGGTGATGATCGGGCTGCTTGCCAGCGCTTTTTACCTGCGCCCGCTGGCGGGGCTCGACATCAGCCGGGACCGTATGCTGTTCCGGGAAAATGCCGAAGGCCGTATCGAAAACGTCTACAGCCTGAAAGTGATCAACAAGGATCAGGTCGATCACAGCTACCTGCTCAATGCCAGCGGCCTGCCCGACCTGCAACTGCAAGGCCCGCATGAGATCAAGGTGTCGGCAGGCCAGATTTTCAGCCTGCCGGTAGGGTTGTCCAGCGCGCCGGAGAAACTGTCATCCAGCAGAAACGAAGTGACGTTCACCCTCCAGGACATCGATAACGGCGGCACGCTTATCGAAACCAAAAGCAGCTTCCTCGGCCCACCGACTATTCGTTAAGAGTGCCCTCATGCCCGCTGCAGCCCCTTCAAGCCCTTGGTACAAACATCTCTGGCCGTGGATCATCATCGCGATCCTGACCTGCTCGGTGACCCTGAGCCTGACGATGGTGGCCATCGCCGTGAACAATCCGGACAATCTGGTCAGCGACAACTATTACGAAGCCGGCAAAGGCATCAATCGCTCACTTAACCGCGAAGTGCTGGCCCAGACACTCAAGCTGCGTGCCCGTGTTCATCTGGACGAGCTTACCGGCGAAGCCGAGGTGCGCCTGAGCGGCAACAGCGGCCCGGACCGTCTTGAGCTGAACCTTGTTTCCCCGACCCAGCCCGCCCGGGACCGACGGGTGTTCCTGACTCGCAGCGCTTCCGAACCTGGCCGTTATGTCGGCCAGTTGCAGGACAAGGTCCAGGGCCGCCGTTTTGTCGAACTGCTGGGCGTCGAAGGTGGCCAGACCTGGCGCCTGTTCGAGGAAGAACAGATCGGGCGCGAAGACCTGACCCTCGGCGATGAACCGCTACAGGCTGCACAAGGCCGGAAAAACTGACCGTGCCCGCCCTGTCCAGCCCAACGCCTTGTTACCACTGCGGCCTGCCCGTCCCGTCCGGCAAGCGCTTCACCGCGCGGGTGCTGGGCGAAACCCGCGAACTGTGCTGCCCCGGCTGTCAGGCTGTAGCCGAAGCCATCGTCGCTGGCGGGCTGGAAAGCTATTACCGCCATCGCAGCCAGACATCCGCCAACCCGGAACGTCTGCCCGCGCAGTTGCTGGACGAACTGAAACTCTATGACCGTCCCGACGTGCAGGCACCCTTCGTGCGCCACGAGGGCGCTGTTTCGGAAACCACGCTGCTGGTCGAAGGCATCAGTTGCGCGGCCTGTGGCTGGCTGATCGAGCAGCGGCTGGGCAGATTGCCCGGCGTTGCCGAGGCGCGCCTGAACCTGTCCAGCCATCGCCTTCAGGTGCGCTGGCACGCTGAGCAACTGCAATTCAGCCAATTGTTCAACGAACTGCGCACCATCGGTTATGTGGCTCACCCCTGGCAGGCGGACCGCGCAGCCGAGCGCCTGGCCCATGACAACCGGCTGGCGCTGCGGCAACTGGGGGTGGCGGGCCTGCTGTGGTTTCAGGCGATGATGGCCACCATGGCGACCTGGCCGGAGTTCAACATTGATCTCAGCCCGCAACTGCACACTATCCTGCGCTGGGTGGCGCTGTTTCTGACCACGCCCATCGTGTTTTACAGCTGCGCGCCGTTCTTTCGCGGCGCGCTACGTGACCTGCGCAGCCGTCAATTGACAATGGATGTTTCGGTATCGCTGGCAATCGGCGCAGCTTATGGCGCAGGCATCTGGACCACCATCACCGGCACCGGCGAGCTGTATTTCGACGCGGTCGGCATGTTCGCCCTGTTTCTGCTCACAGGACGTTATCTGGAACGTCGCGCCCGCGAGCGCACGGCTGCGGCCACTGCGCAACTGGTCAACCTGCTGCCGGCCTCGTGCCTGCGCCTGGATGAAGCAGGTCAGACCAAGCACGTTATGCTCAGCGAACTTCGTCTGGCTGATCGCGTGCTGGTGCAACCCGGTGCGTTGGTTCCGGCCGACGGAACCATCCTTGCAGGCCAGTCCAGTGTGGATGAGTCGCTGCTGACCGGCGAATACCTGCCGCAAGCGCGTGGCACGGGTGATGCCGTCACCGCCGGGACACTCAACGTCGAAAGCCCGTTGACCGTCGAGGTGTCGGCGCTGGGTGACGCCACCCGATTGTCCGCGATTGTCAGGCTGCTTGAGCGGGCGCAGACCGAAAAGCCCAGACTGGCGCAGATCGCCGACCGCGCCGCGCAGGCTTTCCTGCTGTTTTCACTGATCGCGGCGGCTGTGATCGGAGTCGTCTGGTGGCAGATCGACGCTGCGCGTGCGTTCTGGGTTGTACTGGCGATGCTGGTTGCAACCTGCCCGTGCGCACTGTCGCTGGCGACGCCGACCGCCCTGACCGCAGCGACCGGCACGCTGCACCGGCTCGGGCTGTTATTGACCCGAGGCTATGTGCTGGAGGGCCTGAACCGGATCGACACGGTTATCTTCGACAAGACCGGCACACTGACCGAAGGACGTCTGGTATTGCGCAGCATTCTGACATTGAGCGAGCTGAGTGCCGATGAGTGTCTGGGATTGGCGGCCGCGCTGGAGAACCGCTCCGAACACCCCATTGCCCGCGCTTTCGGACCGGCGCCGCAGCCTGCCGAAGAGGTCCATAACCTGCCGGGGCTGGGGCTTGAAGGCTGCGTCGGAGCACGCCATTTGCGCATCGGCGAACCGACGTTCGTGTGCGCCCTGAGCAATAGCGATGCGCCACCCACGCCCGCTGAAACCGGTCAGTGGCTGTTGTTGGGCGATGCGCAAGGGCCGCTGGCATGGCTGGTGCTCGATGACGCTCTGCGCGCCGACGCAGGCTTGCTGGTGCAGGCCTGCAAGGCACGCGGCTGGAAAACCCTGATGCTGTCCGGTGACAGTTCGCCGATGGTCGCCTGCGTTGCCGATGCGCTGGGCATCGACGACGCGCGTGGAAGCATGCGCCCGGACGACAAGCTGGCCGTGCTGCATCAATTGCAGGCGCAAGGCCGCAGGGTGCTGATGATCGGCGATGGCGTCAACGATGTGCCGGCCATGGCCGCCGCCGATATCAGCGTGGCGATGGGCTCGGCCACCGACCTTGCCAAAACCAGCGCAGACGCAGTGCTGCTGTGCAATCGGTTGCCGGTGCTGATCGACGCGCTGAACCTTGCGCGCCGCACCCGGCGGATCATTATCGAAAACCTCATGTGGGCCGCTCTGTACAATGGCCTGATGTTGCCATTTGCCGCGCTGGGCTGGGTGACGCCCGTCTGGGCAGCCATCGGCATGTCGGTCAGCTCGTTGATCGTGGTGCTCAACGCCCTGCGCCTGACGCGTCTGCCGCAATCAGCCCAATCGGCTTCGGAGGTTTCATGCCTGCGCTCTACATCATGATTCCTGCTGCCCTGCTGCTGGTAGGCGTCGCGATTTACGTGTTCTTCTGGGCGGTCGACAGCGGCCAGTACGACGACATGGAAGGTCCGGCACACAGTGTGTTGTTCGATGATCCGCCAGCAATCGATCAGGCCGAAGCGCAACGCCCCCGAACCGGAACCGACGAGAAGCCCGATGCTTGAGCTCGTGCCACTGCTGTTCTCGGCACTGATTCTTGGCCTGCTGGGCGGCGGCCATTGTCTGGGCATGTGTGGTGGCCTGATGGGCGCACTGACCCTCGCCATTCCCCAGGAACAGCGCAGCCGTCGGTTTCGTCTGCTGCTAGCGTACAACCTGGGACGGATTTGCAGCTACACGCTGGCGGGTGTGCTGTCCGGGCTGGCAGGCTGGGCGGTTGCACAAAGCCCGCTGGCAACCGGCCTGCGCGTGGCCGCCGCGCTACTGCTTATCGTCATGGGCCTGTATCTGGCGGGCTGGTGGAGCGGTCTGACACACATCGAACGTCTGGGCCGTGGGCTGTGGCGATACCTGCAACCGCTGGCCCGCCGCCTGATGCCGGTGTCCAGTCTGCCCCGCGCCTTGTTGTTGGGCGCTTTATGGGGCTGGCTGCCCTGCGGGCTGGTCTACAGCGCGCTGCTCTGGGCTGCCAGTCAGGCCAATCCTGTGCACAGCGCGTTGCTGATGCTGGCATTCGGGCTGGGCACTTGGCCTGTGTTGCTGGCCACGGGCCTGGCAGCCGAACGCACCACCGCGCTGCTGCGCAAGCGTGGCATTCGCATGGCCAGAGGCCTGCTGGTCATTGTGTTCGGCTTGTGGACCCTGCCGGGCCCGCATCAACACTGGCTGATGGGGCACTGAGCCATGGGGCTCCCATCGAGATTCTTCCTGCGTTGCGCGCACCCTCGAACTCTTGGCCGGGTCGCCGCTTCACATTTTGGCCAGTACCAGCATGCCAGCGGAGGTCTTGTCGCTATCGCTGGAACCCAGGCTGTTCATCAGCGACGACAGATCGGCGGTGGAACTGCTCATCAGCGCCTGTAACGTGCCCAGCACGGTTTGCAGCGCCCCGGCTTTGGTCTGGCGCTCTTCAGGGGTCAGGCTTCTGTCGGCCAAGACTTTCTGAATCTGATCAGTGGTTTCCTCCATCTTGCGCTGCAATTCGCGGATCGACTTGAGGATTTTCTGCACCGAAGAAGGAAGACCGCTCTGTTCGATATCCGAGTCTCTCGACCCTGACGACGCTGCAGCCTTGCCCTCGGCTGACAGATTGACCTCTATCCCCTTCGCTTTGCCAGCAGACGCCTCGGCAACATTGTCGCTGGTCTGGTCACTGGCCTGACTGTAGGTGATCGTCGCGGTTGCTGGACGTATCGTAACGCTGTTGATCAACGGAACGGTCGTTGACATGGCAAGGCATCCTGAGTCAGCTGAAAAGATACAAGGTCATCGGCACCACACCCGGAAACTTGATGAAACAGTTCACCCTCGAAGCTGGCCGCATCTGGCAAGGGTGAGTTACCCTTACGTCCTATGTGTGATTTCCCACAAGGAATTAAGTGATGTCCGAGCCAGCAAAACGCGCTCAACCCCAGGCTCATTGCAAGGATTGCAGTCTCGCTCCGCTCTGCTTGCCCCTCTCGTTGAATATGGACGACATGGACTCGCTTGACCAAATCGTCAAACGCGGCCGCCCGCTGAAGAAAGGCGAGTTTCTGTTTCGTCAGGGCGATACCTTCGAATCGGTGTACGCGGTGCGCTCCGGCGCCCTGAAAACCTTCAACATCAGCGATTCGGGCGAAGAACAGCTCACCGGCTTCCACCTGCCCAGCGAGCTGCTGGGCATGTCGGGCATGGACGCCGAGGCCTACCCGGTTTCGGCGCAGGCGCTGGAAACCACGTCAGTCTGCGAGATTCCATTCGAGCGCCTAGACGAACTTTCGGCTCAGTTGCCGCAATTGCGTCGGCAACTGATGCGGGTCATGAGCCGCGAGATCCGTGACGATCAGCAAATGATGCTGTTGTTGTCGAAAAAGACCGCCGACGAGCGTATTGCCACCTTTCTGGTCAATTTGTCGGCGCGCTTCCGGGCGCGGGGCTTTTCAGCCAATCAGTTCAGGCTAAGCATGTCGCGCAACGAGATCGGCAATCACCTGGGGCTGGCGGTTGAAACCGTGTCCCGGGTGTTCACCCGCTTCCAGCAAAACGAGCTGGTACGTGCCGACGGCAAGGAGATCCACATCCTCGCGCCCGTCGAGCTGTGCGCACTGGCTGGCGGCGCAATGCAAAGCTGAGGCGTGCGATCTGTGGCAGGTGGGCTTAAACTGTCGGCCAAAACTGCCATGGATCACCCAGATGACCTTCGATCAATCGACTTTCAAAGCCCTGATACGCCCGGTCGTAGACTTCCCCAAGCCGGGTGTCGTGTTTCGCGACATCACTCCGCTGTTCCAGTCGCCCAAGGCCACGCGTCAGGTGATCGACGCCTTCGTGCAGCGCTATATCGAAGCCGATTTCAGCCACATTGGCGTCATGGACGCACGTGGTTTTCTGATTGGTTCAGTGGTCGCTTACCAGTTGAACAAGCCGTTGGTGCTGTTCCGCAAACAGGGCAAACTGCCGGCTGACGTGCTGTCCGAGGGTTATCAGACCGAGTACGGTGAAGCCTATCTGGAGGTTCATGCAGACAGCCTGTGCGACGGCGATTCGGTGGTGATGTTCGATGACCTGATCGCCACAGGTGGCACGCTGATTGCGGCTGCCAACCTGATCCGCCGCATGGGCGCCAGGGTTCACGAGGCTGCTGCGATCATCGACCTGCCGGAACTGGGCGGCTCGAAACGCCTGCACGACCTGCAGATCCCCACGTTCTGCCTGACGGAATTTGCGCTGGACGAGCAGTAAGACGGCACGCTGACTTTGCACGGCGGTTCTGCGATTTCAGTGATATCTATTTTCGACTCAAGGCACCTTTTCGCCCCTCGGCGACTGACTTTGAAGGATCAAAGTAAGCAAAATCCCGGCTCCGTTTCCGGCCCGACTTCGTCGGGTTCCTTCGCCCTGTCACTGATCCGGGGGTCGCCGCAACGGGCCATCCATGGCCCGGTGCGGCTAGCCTGGCGTCCTGCCAGGCTAGCCCCGGATCAGCGCCAGGACTCAGCCGTCACTTACGTCGCACCCTGCGTCGTCAGTGCCATCGCGGTAGAAAAGCGCTTATTTATGAGCAAGGCATGACAAAGTGCTGCAGCACAGCGGTGACGCAGAGCGTCACGAGACGGCATGACGACGCGGAGCGTCGCAGGATAGTTGAAGGACGGAGACGGAGCGTCCAGAACGGCGTACCGACGCAGAACGCCGGCACGATGGTCACTGGCTGGCTGTGCAGGACGACGAACTAGCTCGGCGTGTTGCCGTGCAGTTTGGTCATCAGTTGCGCTTCAGCCTGGGTCAGGCCGCAGGATTGGGTCAGTTCGTCGATGCTGGCGCCCATGCCAACGAGGCGCGCGGCTTGGGCAAAGGACAGCGTGGAGGGATCGCGCTGTTCCAGTGCCGTCAGTTTGTCAGGCAGCGGCGCGACCGTGGCACGCAGTTCGTGCAACGCCTCACCCATGCGGACCGTGCCGTTCTGGTAGTTGTCCAGACGCCTGGCCAACTCCTTGATTCGTTGATCACGCAAGGCAGCCGCCTCGTCACGCGCTGCGTCGAGCTTGCGCTGACGCTTCGTATGGGCCAGGAACAAAAACAGGGTGACAACCCAGAGAATGCCCAGAAAGACGACAGCTACCTCAACGATCAATCAGATGCTCTCCAGTTCGGACCACTCTTCTTCAGACATCATTTTGTCCAGCTCGACCAGGATCAACAGTTCGCCGTTCTTGTTGCAGACGCCCTGAATGAACTTGGCCGATTCGTCGTTACCCACGTTCGGTGCGGTTTCGACTTCGGACTGACGCAAGTAAACCACTTCCGCCACGCTGTCGACCAGAATACCGACCACTTGTTTGTCGGCTTCGATGATCACGATACGCGTGTTGTCACTGACTTCAACCGGATCCAGACCGAAACGCTGACGGGTGTCGATCACGGTCACGACGTTACCGCGCAGGTTGATGATCCCGAGGACATAGCTTGGCGCACCTGGCACCGGGGCAATTTCGGTGTAGCGCAGCACTTCCTGCACCTGCATTACATTGATGCCATAGGACTCGTTGTCCAGACGGAATGTAACCCATTGCAGGATCGGATCTTCGGAACCTTGCGCAGACGACTTATTCATAACCCCAACCCCTCACGTGTGTTCTTTGCGGGCAGCGCCTTTGGCGCCGACCCATGATTATTTCGACTTGTTCAACTGCTTGACCGCGCCACTGGCTATCAGCTCGGCCAACTCTGCAACGTCCAGCAACGCGCACATGTGTTCGATCACCGTGCCCGCCAACCATGGGCGCTGGCCGCGCTGCGTGCGCCATTTGATCTCGTTCGGATCAAGACGCAACGAGCGACTCACATGATGCACCGCCAGCCCCCACTCGTATCCCTGCACCGAGATCACGTACTGCAATCCCTGGCGAAAATCATCGCGATAGCGATCCGGCATGATCCAGCGCGCGGTATCCAGTACTTTCAAATTACCTGCCTGGCTGGGCAGAATCCCGAGAAACCAGTCCGGCTGGCCGAACAGCGGCGTCAGCTCCTGCCCCGCCAGCGGGTAAATCGAGCCCAGGCACACCAGCGGCACCGCCAGCGTCAGGCCAGCCACATCGAACAGCAGGCATTCGAACGGCTCTGCAGCCCACGCCGGACGACCATCGCTGGTCGGCGGTGGCGTGGGAGTCCGCTGAGTCACCCGTGTGCTCAACTCCGCGACAGGCTCGACCAGACCCACAGTCGGTTCCGCCGTTTCAACTTCTAATGCCTCGACCGGCACCGCTTCGGCAACAATCACCGGAGCGACTTCAACCACAGGCGCTGGCACTGCAACCGGTGTCGCTGCCTTGACGGCAACCGCCACCGGTTTGAGCTGCGCCTGCATCCGCGCGTCGAACGCCTGCTCTTCGAGCACGGCGGCCTGAAATTCATCGATGCTGGCGGAGGGCTCTTCGAGCTCTTCCGTAGCGTCGTACAGCAATGCATCCAGATAAGACTGCAAAGCCAGCTTGGGTCGTGTTGCAACTTCTACAGGGCGGTTCATACCGGGACCCAACAAAAAATGAAGCATGTGCAGCCTGATAGAGTTATCGGCCGCATTGAGGGATCACTTGAGCGAACTGTGCAGAAAGAGTGGGCGTTCACGTCAGGCCACCTGAGCATTGAGCTGCTCGGCCAGCATGTGCTTGAGCAACGCCCGGTAAGCGATCACGCCACGGCTCTTGCTGTCATTCTGCGACGGGGTCAGCCCCAGTCGGCTGGCGTCACGCAAGCGCGTGTCGACCGGCACATAAGCCTGCCAGACATGTTCGGGAAAACTGTCACGCAACAGTTTCAGGGTGCCCATCGACGCTTGAGTACGACGGTCGAACAGAGTTGGCACGATGGTGTAAGGCAACGGTACCTTGCGCGAGCGGTTGATCATGGCCAGGGTATTGACCATACGCTCCAGGCCTTTTACCGCGAGAAACTCGGTCTGCACCGGAATCGCCAGTTGCTGGCTTGCCGCCAGCGCATTGACCATCAGCACGCCCAGCAACGGCGGGCTGTCGATCAAGGCATAGTCAAAATCCTGCCATAACTGGGCAAGACTCTTGGCGATCACCAGCCCCAGCCCGCTCTGGCCAGGCGATTGACGCTCAAGCGTAGCCAGCGCGGTGCTCGACGGGATCAGCGAGATGCGCTGGTCACTGGCCGGCAGCAGTAACTGACCGGGCAAACCTTCAGGCACCGCGCCCTTGTGCAGAAACAGATCAAAGGCACTGTGTTCCAGTTCGTCGGGGTTGTGCCCGAAATAGCTGGTCATGGAGCCGTGAGGGTCGAGATCGACAACGACCACGCGCTTGCCCGCATCGGCCAGTAAACCGGCCAGGGCAATGGTCGTGGTGGTCTTTCCGACTCCACCTTTCTGGTTGGCTACTGCCCAGACTCTCATTGAATGTTTTCCTTTCGTACAGCGAAGCGCATACCGATACGATTATTGGAGGGCGGGTGACGGAGAATTGACGGCGTTCGCGCGTACCGGCGGCTTTGCTGGCACCGGTGCAGTTTGTGTGCCAGCCCGCTTCAACGCGGCGTCAGGCTGAACATTGGCCGTCCCGGCGCTGGTCAGACTGCGGCGCACGTCCAGATTTCGCGAGATCACCAGCACCACGCGGCGGTTCTTGGCGCGCCCGGCGGCCGTGGTATTGGGAGCAATCGGCTGAAACTCGCCATAGCCGACTGAGGCGAGACGCGCCGGATTGACGCCATCCATGGCCAGCATGCGCACAATACTGGCAGAGCGCGCCGACGACAGGTCCCAGTTGGTCGGGAATTGCGACGTGTTGATCGGCTGGTCGTCAGTGAAACCTTCCACATGGATGGGGTTGTCGAAGCGTTTGACGATCCCGGACACCTTCTCGATGATCGAAAACGCCTTGTCACTGGGCATTGCATCGCCGCTGCCGAACAGCATGCTGGAGTTGAGCTCGATCTCGACCCACAATTCGTTGCCACGCACGGTCATCTGGTCAGACTTGAGCAAATCCCCGAAGGCATCGCGCACGTCCTGGGCAATGGTCTGCAAAGGGTCATCTGAAGCCTGGCCGATGCCGGCGTCGGTCTGCTCGCTGTCCTTGAGCAACGGCTCGGCAGGTTTGACCGAGACCGGGCGCTGCTCGCCGATCGGGATCGGCTTCATGCTCCGCTCGGTGTCGTTGAACACGCCGACCAGCGCCTGAGAGAGGATCTTGTACTTGCCTTCGTTGATCGAGGAAATCGAGTACATCACCACAAAGAAGGCGAACAGCAGGGTAATGAAGTCGGCGTAGGACACCAGCCAGCGCTCGTGATTCTCGTGTTCTTCGGGCTGACGACGGCGTGCCATTTGCGCTTACTCCATGAAGCCTTGCAGCTTGAGTTCGATGGAGCGCGGGTTTTCACCCTCGGCAATGGACAGCAGGCCTTCCAGAAGCATTTCGCGATAGCGCGACTGACGATGGGCGATGGCTTTGAGCTTGTTGGCCACCGGCAGCAGAATCAGGTTGGCGATGGCCACCCCATAGATGGTCGCGACAAATGCCACCGCGATGCCGCTGCCCAGCTGACTGGGATCAGCCAGATTGCCCATGACGTGAATCAGGCCCATCACCGCACCGATGATGCCCACGGTCGGTGCATAGCCGCCCATGCTTTCGAACACTTTGGCCGCCTGAATATCGCGGGTTTCCTGAGTGATGAAATCCACTTCGAGAATGCTGCGAATGGCCGCTGGTTCGGCGCCATCGACCAGCAATTGCAGGCCTTTACGGGCATAACCGTCGGGCTCGGCATCGGCCACGGTCTCTAGACCAAGCAGGCCTTCCTTGCGGGCCGTCATGCTCCAGCCAATGACCCGATCCACCCCGCCAGGCAGGTCGATGCGCGGCGGGAAGATAATCCAGCCGACGATTTTCAGGGCGCGCATGAATGCACTCATCGGTGACTGCAGCAGCGAGGCCCCGAGCGTACCGCCTATCACGATCAATGCAGCCGGGCCGTTAATCAAGGCGCCAAGGTGCCCGCCTTCGAGAAAGTTACCGCCGATGATCGCGACAAACGCCAGAATCAGGCCGATAAGACTCAGCACATCCATCAGAGACAGGCCTCGACCAGGTGCCGACCGATGTCATCCAGGCTGTAGATCGCATCCGCGAGCTCCGCCTTGACGATCGCCATCGGCATGCCATAGATCACGCAGCTCGCTTCATCCTGCGCCCAAACGGTGCTGCCAGCCTGCTTGAGCAGACGCGCGCCCTCGCGACCGTCTGCGCCCATGCCGGTCAGCACCACAGACAACACTTTGTCGCCGTAGGATTTGGCGGCGGAACCGAAGGTAATATCCACACACGGCTTGTAGTTCAAGCGCTCGTCGCCGGGCAGAATTTTCACCGTCCCGCGACCGTCGACCATCATCTGCTTGCCGCCAGGTGCCAGCAGCGCCAGACCGGGTCGCAAAATATCACCGTCCTCAGCCTCTTTCACACTGATCTTGCAGAGTTTGTCGAGACGCTCGGCGAACGCTTTGGTGAACGCCGCAGGCATGTGCTGAATCAGCACCAGCGGTGCCGGAAAATTGGCAGGCAACTGGGTCAGTACCCGCTGCAAGGCAACCGGGCCGCCCGTCGAGGTGCCGATGGCGACCAGTTTGTAGGCCTTGCGCTTGGCGGTACCGGTCGTCGTCGGGTGCGCGGGGGCATGATGAGCATGACCATGGGCTGGCGCGGCAGCAGCAGGCACGGCGGCGCGCGGCGGTACAGTCCGCGCAGGCGTCGCAGGGGCTGGCGCACGACTGGACGGAGCCGGGGCAGCAGCGGCCGGCGCAGCGCTCGTCGCCCCCAACCCGCTGGAACGGCGATTACTGCGGGAAATGCTGTTGATCTTCTCGCACAGCAGTTGTTTGACTTTCTGCGGGTTGCGCGAGATATCTTCGAAATTCTTGGGCAGGAAATCCACGGCACCGGCGTCCAGCGCATCCAGCGTCACGCGCGCACCTTCGTGCGTCAGCGACGAGAACATCAAGACCGGGGTGGGGATACGTTGCATGATGTGACGAACTGCCGTAATGCCATCCATCATCGGCATTTCGTAGTCCATGGTAATGACGTCAGGCTTGAGCGCCAGCGCCTGCTCAATTGCTTCCTTGCCATTGGTAGCGGTGCCGACAACAACAATGTTGGGGTCCGAAGAAAGAATTTCCGTGACACGGCGGCGGAAGAAACCGGAATCATCCACCACCAGGACCTTGACTGCCATAAACACTCCAATAGGCGTTGCAGGCAGCCAGGCCGCCCGCAACGCCGGGTTCAGATACGCCGTGCGGCGTAACGCTTGAGCATGCTGGGTACATCGAGAATCAGCGCAATGCGACCGTCACCGGTAATGGTGGCGCCCGACATGCCCGGCGTACCCTGCAACATCTTGCCCAGCGGTTTGATGACCACTTCTTCCTGACCGACCAGTTGATCGACGACAAAGCCGATGCGCTGGGTGCCAACAGTAAGAATCACGACGTGCCCTTCACGCTGCTCTTCATGAGCGGCCGAACTGACCAGCCAGCGCTTGAGGTAGAACAGCGGCAGAGCCTTGTCACGCACGATGACGACTTCCTGGCCATCGACGACGTTGGTGGTCGACAGGTTCAGGTGGAAGATTTCGTTGACGTTGACCAGCGGGAAGGCAAACGCCTGGTTGCCCAGCATTACCATCAGGGTCGGCATGATCGCCAGGGTCAGCGGGACCTTGATGACGATTTTCGAACCCTGACCTTTGGTCGAGTAGATGTTGATCGAACCGTTGAGCTGGGAAATCTTGGTTTTCACCACGTCCATGCCCACACCACGGCCCGACACATCGGAAATCTCGGTCTTGGTCGAGAAGCCCGGTGCGAAGATCAGGTTGTAGCAATCGGTGTCGCTCAACCGGTCGGCGGCATCCTTGTCCATCACGCCACGCTTGACGGCGATGGAGCGCAAGACGTTCGGGTCCATGCCCTTGCCGTCATCGGAAATCGACAGCAGGATGTGGTCGCCTTCCTGCTCGGCCGAGAGAATAACGCGGCCACCGCGGGACTTGCCCGTGGCTTCGCGCTCTTCCGGCGTTTCGATACCATGATCGACCGCGTTGCGCACCAAGTGGACCAGCGGGTCGGCAAGCGCCTCTACGAGGTTTTTGTCGAGGTCGGTTTCTTCGCCGACCAGTTCCAGGTTGATCTCTTTCTTGAGCTGGCGAGCCAGGTCGCGAACCAGACGCGGGAAGCGGCCGAATACTTTCTTGATCGGCTGCATGCGGGTCTTCATCACCGCCGTCTGCAGATCTGCGGTCACCACATCAAGGTTGGACACCGCCTTGGACATGGCTTCGTCAGCGCTGTTGAGCCCCAGGCGAACCAGCCGGTTACGCACCAGTACCAGTTCACCCACCATGTTCATGATCTCGTCCAGGCGGGCGGTATCAACGCGAACAGTGGTTTCAGCTTCGGTGGCTACCGGTTTTTCAGCCGGAGCAGCCGCAGCGCGCGCCGGGGCCGGTGCTGGAGCCGCTCTGGCCGGCTCGGCTTTCGCAGCAGGTGCCGGTGCAGGCTTGGCAGCAGGCGCCGGAGCGGCCGCAGCAGCAGGCGCTTTGGCAACAACCGCCTGAGGCTCGAATTTACCCTTGCCATGCAACTCGTCAAGCAGGCTTTCAAATTCGTGATCGGTGATTTCGTCCGATGCAGCCGCGGTGGAGGCCGCAGGTGCCTTGGCAACCGCCGCAACCGGAGCAGCAGCAACCGGCGCCGCTACGGCGCCGTCAAACGAACCCTTGCCATGCAATTGATCAAGCAAGGCTTCGAACTCATCGTCAGTGATTTCATCATTGCCGGACGCGGCTTTGCTGCTCTGCGCAGCTGGTGCCTGGGCAGGTGCGACAACGTCGGCCGCAAATTTGCCCTTGCCGTGCAACTGATCGAGCAGGGATTCGAATTCCTGATCGGTGATCTCGTCGCCCGACGCTGCACTGGCCGCAGGAGCTGGTGCAGCGGCTGGCGCGGCCGACACCGGACTACTGCCATGCAGCGAGTCCAGCAGTTGTTCGAATTCATCATCGGTGATGTCATCACCGCCTGCAGCCTGCGCTACCGCCGGGGCAGGAGCCTCGACGACAGGTTCTGGTTCCGCAGCCACAGGCGCATCCGCAGATTGTGGCTCGGCCAGACGCGCCAGCGCGGCCAGCAGTTCCGGTGTAGCGGGCGTTACGTCAGTCCGTTCACGTACCTGACCAAACATGCTGTTGACGGCGTCCAGAGCTTCCAGGACCACATCCATCAGTTCGGAATCAACGCGTCGCTCACCCTTGCGCAGGATGTCGAACACGTTTTCGGCGATATGGCAGCACTCCACCAGCTCATGGAGCTGGAGGAAGCCGGCGCCCCCTTTTACAGTGTGAAAACCGCGAAAAATTGCATTGAGCAGATCAGCATCATCCGGTCGGCTTTCCAGCTCGACCAATTGCTCTGACAACTGCTCCAGAATTTCGCCGGCCTCTACCAGAAAATCCTGAAGGATTTCTTCATCGGCGCCGAAGCTCATGGGGTGCTCCCTAAAATTAACCGTCAACAGACCTTAGAAGCCGAGGCTCGATAGCAGATCGTCTACATCATCCTGTCCGGATACGACGTCTTCACGTTTATCGGCATGAATCTGCGGACCTTCACCCTTGGCGAGATGTTTTTTAGGATCTTTTTCAGCAAGGATGGATTCTTCGTCATGTTCGATGCCAGCGAAGCGATCGACATGACTGGCCATGAGCACCAGTTTGAGCAAATTGCCTTCTACTTCGGTGACCAGTTGCGTAACACGCTTGATGACCTGACCGGTGAGGTCCTGGTAATCCTGGGCCAGCAGAATGTCGTTGAGGTGGGTGGAAACTTCGTGGGTTTCCTTCTCGGTACGCGTCAGAAAACCATCGACCCGCTTGGCGAGTTCGCGAAATTCTTCGGCACCGATTTCACGGCGCATGAAACGCCCCCAATCTTCGCTCAACGCCTTGGCGTCGGTACTCAGACCGTTCATGAGCGGCGTGCTTTCCTCGACCAGGTCCATGGTGCGGTTGGCCGCATTCTCGGTCAGCCGTACAACATACGACAGGCGCTCGGTGGCGTCAGTGATCTGCGACACCTCTTCGGCCTGAGGCATGTGCGGATCGATCTGGAAATTGACGATTGCACTGTGCAACTCACGAGTCAGCTTGCCCACTTCCTGATAAAGGCCGCGGTCGCGTGTCTGGTTGAGCTCATGGATCAGCTGCACAGCTTCGCCGAAACGGCCTTTTTCAAGGCTGGTGACGAGTTCCTGCGCGTGTCTTTTTAGGGTCGACTCAAAGTCGGCCATCGAATCAGTGTTATCCATAGCGCCCTCACGGCATGCATCAGCTATTGACGCGTTCAAAGATCTTTTCGATCTTCTCTTTCAGCGCTTGAGCCGTGAATGGCTTGACTACATAACCGTTCACCCCGGCCTGAGCAGCTTCGATGATCTGCTCACGCTTGGCTTCGGCAGTGACCATCAGCACGGGAAGGCTCTTCAGCCGTTCATCCGCACGCACCTGACGCAGCAGGTCGATACCGGACATGCCAGGCATGTTCCAGTCCGTCACCAGAAAGTCAAAAGCACCGCTCTGCAGCATCGGCAATGCGGTCAGACCATCGTCCGCTTCCGACGTGTTGGTAAACCCCAGATCGCGCAACAGGTTCTTGATGATCCGCCGCATCGTTGAGAAGTCATCAACGATGAGGATTTTCATGTTCTTGTCCAATTCGACCTCCAAGCAGTCTTTAACGCGTTCAGCACCTGAACACGCTGTTCACTCAATACTGGCACAGCACACTCCCAGCTATACGAAACGGCGACGGGCTTGGCACAACGACAATCGAGACTGCGACTAAAGCCCATCGAGACACTGCCCGACAGGCCTTTGCCTCGTCTTTCCTGTTACCACGTAACGCTTTGCACAGCCGGCATGCAGACAACGCGCGACAAATGCCGCGCACTGCCGTCAACGCGCTCGCCACTCCCCCAAACGCCCTCGCAAACGAGCTGCGCACTGGCTGTGTAACTGACTGACTCGCGATTCGCTGACACCCAGAACCTCTCCGATTTCCTTGAGGTTCAGCTCTTCGTCGTAGTACAGCGCCAACACCAGACGCTCACGCTCCGGCAAATTGGCAATTGCATCGGCCAACGCGGCCTGGAAGCGCTCGTCTTCCAGGTCGCGCGACGGCTCGAGCGAACCGCTCGCGCCATCCTCGTGCAGCCCTTCATGATCGCCGTCCTGCAGCAGGTCGTCGAAACTGAAAAGGCGGCTGCCCAAGGTATCATTCAAAATCCCGTAATAATCATCAAGACTCAACTGGAGTTCGGCCGCAACCTCGTGATCTTTAGCGTCACGTCCGGTTTTAGCTTCAATTGCGCGAATTGCGTCACTTACCATGCGTGTATTGCGGTGGACCGAGCGTGGCGCCCAGTCACCCTTGCGCACTTCGTCGAGCATCGCGCCACGAATGCGAATGCCTGCGTAGGTCTCGAAACTCGCACCCTTGGTGGAATCGTATTTGGTGGAGACCTCAAGCAGACCGATCATGCCGGCCTGAATCAGATCTTCCACCTGCACGCTGGCCGGCAAACGCGCCAGCAGGTGGTAGGCGATACGCTTGACCAGCGGCGCATACCGCTCGATCAACTCGTATTGCGAATTACGAGAACTCTTGCTGTACATCTGATAGCCGCTCGCAGTCATTGCACAGGCCCCGCACTGGTCTGGTGGACGAGTCGCTCGACGAAGAACTCGAGGTGACCCCGCGGGTTGGCTGGCAACGGCCAGGTATCAACCTTCTGGGCAATGGCCTTGAACGCCAGTGCACATTTGGAACGCGGGAATGCTTCATAGACGGCACGCTGTTTCTGCACGGCCTTGCGCACGCATTCGTCGTACGGCACGGCGCCCACATACTGCAGGGCAACGTCAAGAAAACGGTCGGTGACCTTGGTCAGCTTGGCGAACAGGTTGCGCCCTTCCTGCGGGCTCTGGGCCATGTTGGCCAGCACCCGGAAGCGGTTCATCCCGTAGTCGCGATTGAGCAGCTTGATCAGGGCGTAGGCATCGGTGATCGACGTGGGCTCGTCGCACACCACCAGCAGGACTTCCTGAGCAGCGCGCACAAAGCTCACCACGGATTCACCGATGCCGGCCGCCGTGTCGATCACCAGCACATCGAGGTTGTCGCCAATCTCGCTGAACGCCTGGATCAGACCGGCATGCTGGGCCGGGGACAGATGCACCATGCTCTGCGTGCCGGAAGCGGCAGGCACGATGCGAACGCCACCCGGGCCCTGCAACAGAACGTCGCGCAATTCGCAGCGACCCTCGATCACATCGGCAAGCGTGCGCTTGGGTGTCAGCCCGAGCAGAACGTCGACATTGGCCAGACCAAGATCGGCATCCAGCAGCATGACGCGCCGGCCAAGCTCGGCGAGGGCCAGTGAGAGGTTCACTGACACGTTAGTCTTACCGACGCCACCTTTGCCGCCGGTCACCGCGATCACCTGTACGGGATGCATGCTGCCCATGTTATTTCTTTACCTTGTCTTGCGTAGACCGAAACCACACAGAGAACCGCACATTCACAAATGAACAATGCCTGGCAGACCTTTGATGCAGGGACATTCCAATACTATCCATCACTTAACCCACTCTCTTGCCAGGGGTGTGATAGAGGTCAGCAAACATATCAGCCATCGCTTCCTCGCTAGGCTCATCATGCATCTGCACACTCACGGCACGACTGACCAACTGATGACGCCGTGGAATGTGCAGATCATCAGGAATACGTGGGCCGTCCGTGAGGTAGGCCACTGGCAATTCGTGACTGATTGCCAGGCTCAGGACTTCGCCGAGGCTGGCTGTTTCATCGAGCTTGGTCAAAATGCACCCCGCCAGACCGCAACGTTTGTAACTGTGATAGGCCGCCGTCAGGACCTGCTTCTGGCTGGTAGTGGCCAGCACCAGATAGTTACGCGACTTGATGCCACGACCAGCGAGACTTTCCAGTTGCATGCGCAACGCCGGATCGCTGGCTTGCAGCCCGGCGGTGTCAATCAGCACCACACGCTTGCGCAGCAGTGGCTCCAACGCCTGAACCAGCGACTGGCCAGGATCGATATGAGTGACCGGCACGTTGAGGATGCGGCCCAAGGTCTTGAGCTGCTCCTGAGCACCGATACGAAAACTGTCCATGCTGACCAGCGCGATGTTCTGCGGGCCGTACTTGAGCACGTAGCGTGCGGCGAGCTTGGCCAGCGTGGTGGTCTTGCCCATGCCAGCCGGGCCGACCATGGCAATCACACCGCCCTCTTCCAGTGGCTCGACGTCAGGCACTGCGATCATCCGCGCCAGGTGCGCCAGCAACATGCGCCAGGCCTGACGGGGCTCGTCGATATCCGGAATCATCGACAGCAGATCGCGGGACAACGGGCCGGACAGACCGACACGTTGCAGACGGCGCCACAGGTTGGCCTGCTGCGGGCGGCTGCCCTGCAGCTGATTCCAGGCCAGGGAGCCGAGCTGGACTTCCAGCAGCTCGCGCAGGCCATTCAGTTCCGAACGCATCGAGTCAAAGGCGCGCTGGCCGCCAGCAGGCTCTGCGGCAGGTGCCGGCGCGTAGGCAAACGGGCGTGGCGGCTCTTCGAGCGTCGGTTCAATGTGCGTGTCGGCAGCGCTGCCGGTCTTGCCGGAAAACAGCTGAAGGTTGACCGAGGTATCACTGTCGCTGCGATTGTTCAATTCAGCCTGAGCGGAGACGATGCGCGACTGGGTTTTGCGCAGTTCATCTTCAAGCTCCATGTTCGGTACGCGCGGGGCCAGGGCAGACAGCTTGTAATCCAAAGCAGCAGTCAGCTCTACGCCACCGGCAATCCGCCGGTTACCGATGATGGCCGCTTCAGCGCCCAGCTCATCGCGAACCAGTTTCATGGCTTGACGCATATCGGCGGCGAAAAATCGCTTAACTTGCATGACTCACTACCTCAGCCGTTTGGCCCGACAGTCGCTACGATGGTTACTTGCTTGTTGTCCGGTATTTCCTGATACGCCAGCACATGCATGTTCGGTACAGCCAACCGTCCAAATCGTGACAGCATCGCCCGGACCGGACCTGCTACCAGAAGAATCACCGGCAACCCTTGCATCTCTTGACGCTGGGCGGCCTCGATCAACGAACGCTGGAGCTTTTCAGCCATGCTCGGCTCAAGCAAAACGCCTTCTTCCTGACCCTGACCAGCCTTCTGTAGACTATTGAGCAATATCTGTTCCAACCTTGGCTCCAGAGTGATAACAGGCAGCTCCGGCTCAACGCCTACAATGCTTTGGACGATTGCGCGGCTCAAACCGACCCGCACTGCCGCGACCAGCGCGGCGGTATCTTGACTCTTTCCGGCGTTGTTAGCGATGGACTCTGCGATGCTGCGGATATCACGCACCGGCACGTGTTCGGCCAGCAGCGCCTGCAGCACATTGAGCAGCGACGACAGCGACAACACACCTGGAACCAGCTCTTCAGCGAGCTTGGGCGAGCTTTTGGCCAGCAATTGCATCAACTGCTGGACTTCCTCATGGCCGATCAGCTCATGGGAGTGCTTGTACAGAATCTGGTTGAGGTGCGTCGCGACCACAGTGCTGGCGTCCACCACCGTGTAGCCCAGCGACTGCGCCTGGCTGCGCTGGCTGATTTCGATCCAGACCGCTTCGAGGCCAAACGCCGGGTCTCTGGCGGTGATGCCGTTCAGCGTGCCAAAGACTTGCCCGGGATTGATCGCCAGCTCGCGATCCGGATAAATCTCGGCCTCGGCGAGGATCACACCCATCAGCGTCAAGCGATAGGCACTGGGGGCCAGATCGAGATTGTCGCGGATGTGCACGGTCGGCATCAGGAAGCCAAGCTCCTGAGAGAGCTTCTTGCGCACGCCCTTGATACGCGCGAGCAATTGACCACCCTGATTGCGGTCCACCAGCGGAATCAGGCGATAACCCACTTCCAGGCCGATGATGTCGATCGGGGTCACGTCGTCCCAGCCCAGCTCTTTGGAATCCTGAACGCGGGTCGGAGACGGCAGCAGGTCTTGCTGACGCTGCACTTCGGCAATGGCTTCGACCTTGACCTGATTTTCTTTCTTCCACAACAGGTAGGCGCCGCCAGCGGCCACCAGCCCGAGACTGATGAAGGAAAAGTGCGGCATGCCTGGCACCAGCCCCATGACGATCATGATTGCCGCAGAAACACCCAGCGCCTTCGGCGAGGCAAACATCTGACGATTGATCATCTTGCCCATGTCTTCCGAACCGGAAGCACGGGTCACCATGATCGCGGCCGCGGTGGACAGCAGCAGTGATGGCAACTGCGCCACCAAACCGTCACCGATGGTCAACAGGGTGTAGACGCGACCGGCATCGGCGAAGCTCATGTTGTGCTGGAAGATGCCGACCAGCATGCCGCCGATCAGGTTGATGAACAGAATCAACAGGCCGGCAATCGCATCGCCGCGCACGAACTTGCTGGCACCGTCCATGGAACCGTAGAACTCGGCTTCCTGGGCGACTTCTGCACGACGGCGCTTGGCCTCCGGCTGATCGATAAGACCGGCGTTGAGGTCGGCGTCGATGGCCATTTGCTTGCCGGGCATCGCGTCGAGGGTAAAGCGCGCGCTCACCTCGGAAATACGACCGGCACCTTTGGTGATCACCACGAAGTTGATGATCATGAGGATCGCGAACACCACGATACCGACCACATAGTTGCCGCCGATGACCACTTCACCGAAAGCCTGAATCACCTTGCCCGCCGCCGCGTGACCGTCCTGACCGTGAAGCATGACCACCCGGGTGGAAGCGACGTTCAGCGCCAGACGCAGCAACGTGGCGACCAGCAGAATGGTCGGGAACACCGAGAAATCCAGCGGCCGCAGTGCGTAGACGCAGACCAGCAGCACGACGATCGAAAGTGCGATGTTGAACGTGAACAGCACGTCCAGCAGGAACGGCGGCATGGGCAACATCATCATTGCCAGCATGATCAGCAACAACAACGGAACGCCCAACTGACCACGACCCAGGCCAGAGATATTGCTGCGTGCGCTACTGAGTAATTGAGAGCGATCCACTGATTCGTTACCTGCGCACTAGATCAAAACATTGACGCCAAAGCGCCCTGTATCGACCCTGCTGCAAAAACCTGTCCAACTTTTACAAAGCCAGTGGCGGCAAGGCTTTGAGGTAGAAACTGCGCAAGACGAGGGCGATCAGTGAAGCCAGAGAACCTTGCGCTGCGCGCACTAAAGAGCGGACGCAGAGCGCCCAGAACGGCATGCCCACGCGGAGCACCCACCGTTATACATAAGTCCGCTTTTGATTCTGCCCGCAGGGCGTGGGCGCGAACTTGTTCGCGAAAGGGCCGGAATAGTCGCCGAAAATGCAGCTCCTGAAACATCGTCTTCGCGAACAAGCGAAGCGTTGCCCGGTCCAGTCCGCTCCCACGCCCTGCGGGCAGAAGCCTGAACGCCCACATTTTCCGGGCTCTTCAGGACTTGCGTATAGCGATGAGCGTAGAGCGTTGGAACAGAGGTAAGGCATCTTTATGACAGCTGCTAACGGCTACGCATCGCGCTGCAGGTCCGGGGGGATTTTGACGTCGCCGAGGGGGTCGGGGCGTTTGCCCTGGCCGGCGTGGAACTGGCGGATCTGATAGACGTAGGCCAGCACCTGGGCCACGGCCAGATAAAGTCCGGCGGGGATTTCCTGGTCCAGCTCGGTGCTGTAGTAGATGGAGCGAGCGAGCGCCGCCGACTCCAGAATAAGTATCTGGTTGTGCGCGCCAATCTCGCGAATCTTCAGGGCCACAAGGTCTGACCCCTTGGCCAGCAGCATCGGCGCCCCGCCCTGCTCGGGATCGTATTTCAAAGCCACGGCGAAGTGTGTCGGGTTGGTAATAATCACATCGGCCTCGGGGATCGAGGCCATCATCCGCCGCTGAGACATTTCACGTTGCAACTGGCGAATGCGCTGCTTGACCTCCGGATTACCGTCGCTGTTTTTGTGTTCGTCGCGTACTTCCTGCTTGGTCATCAGCAGTTTCTTGTGCGCTTGGTAGAGCATGAACGGCACGTCCACTGCCGCAATGAACGCCAGACCGCAGGCCATCCAGAAGCTGCTCCAGCCCACCACGATCAGGCTGTGAATCATCGCCTGTTCGAGCGGCTCGTGGGCAATGGCGATCAGGTCCTTGCGCTCGCTGTTCAGCACCGCCAGCGCAACCGCCAGGATGATCAGGAATTTACCGAGAGACTTGAGCAGTTCGACCAACGCGCTTGGCGCAAACATACGCTTGAGCCCGGCTGCCGGGTTCATGCGACTGAACTTGGGCATCAACGGCTTGGCTGTAAACAGCCAGCCGCCCAGCAGGATCGGCCCCACCAGGGCAGCCAACAGCATGGCTATCAGAAACGGCAGCACCACCACCAGCGCATGCTGGCCTGAGCTGAGCAGCGCTTTGCCCATATAGGACTGATCCATCAGCGTTTCACGCGTTATCGTGAAATTGTCGCGCATCAGTGCGGACATCATCTCAGCGATGTCGGAACCGAAAATCAGCAACCCGCCCGACCCCATCAACATCACCACCAGCGTGGTCAGCTCCTTGGAGCGCGCAATCTGGCCATCGGCCCGTGAGTCCTTGACCTTCTTTTCCGTGGGGTCTTCTGTCTTGTCCTGGCCATTCTCGTTTTCTGCCATTTCAACGAGCCCTCACCATATCGCGTAACGCCTGCAATGCCTGGCTGGCAATCGGCTGATACTGATTGAGAATGTCACCGATGGTCAGCCACAGGATAACCATGCCCATCACCAGGGTCAGCGGGAAACCGATCGAGAAGATGTTGAGCTGCGGCGCGGCGCGAGTCATAACGCCAAAGGCGATGTTGATGATCAGCAACGCCGTGATCGCAGGCAGCACCAGCCGCAGCCCGGAACTCAACACCCAGCCCAGCCCGTTCGCCAGCTCCCAGAAATTATTGACCAGCAGACCACTGCCGACCGGCATCGTGGTAAAGCTCTCGACAAGAATTTCCAGCACCACCAGATGGCCGTTCATGGACAAGAACAGCAGCGTGACCAGCATGGTGAAGAACTGACCGATTGTCGCGGAAGACACGCCGTTGGTGGGGTCGACCATGGACGCGAAACCCATGCCCATCTGTGTCGAGATGATCTGCCCGGCAATCACGAAGATATGGAAGAACAACTGCAACGACAGCCCCATCCCGGCACCGATGATGATCTGCTCGCCGATCAGCAGCAACGCACTCAGATCCAGCGCCTGGACCGGTGGCATGTTCGGCAACGCCGGTGCGACCACGACGGTGATCGCAACCGCCAGGTACAAACGCACCCGACGTGGCACCAGCGTAGTACCGATGATCGGCATGGTCATCAGCAGCGAAATGATCCGAAAAAGCGGCAACATGAAGGCCGCTACCCAGGTACTGATCTGGGTATCGGTCAGCGCGAGCATCGACTGCATGCGGCGCTAGCCGATCAGCGTCGGAATACTGGTGTACAGCGCCAGCATGTATTCCATGAATATTTTCAGCAGCCACGGGCCGATAGCGATCAAGGTCACCAGCATCACCAGCAGGCGAGGCAGAAAGCTCAATGTCTGTTCGTTGATCTGGGTGGCAGCCTGAAACATCGCCACCAGCAGACCGCACAACAGGCTCGGCACCACGAGAATGGCGACCAGCACGGTGGTCAGCCACAGCGCTTCGCGAAACAGATCGACGGCTACTTCCGGCGTCATCGGACAGACTCCTCAGTGAAACGACTCATACGCCACCAAAACTGCCAGCCAGGGTGCCGACAATCAGCGCCCAGCCATCCACCAGCACAAACAGCATGATCTTGAACGGCAGGGAGATAATCAGCGGCGACAGCATCATCATGCCCATGGCCATCAGCACACTGGCGACCACCAGATCGATGATCAGGAATGGAATGAAGATCATGAAGCCGATCTGAAACGCCGTCTTGAGTTCGGAAATCACGAACGCCGGCACCAGAATAGTCAACGGCGCGGCATCCGGCGTCGGAATATCGGTACGCTTGGACAGGCGCATGAACAGCTCGAGATCACTGGTACGCGTCTGCGCCAGCATGAAATCCTTGATGGGCACCTGCGCTTTGGCAACCGCATCCTGCGCCGTAAGTTTTTCCGCCAGATAAGGCTGCAAGGCGTCCTGATTCACCCGGTCGAAAACCGGCGCCATGATGAACATGGTCAGAAACAGCGCCATGCCGGTCAGGATCTGGTTCGACGGTGTCTGCTGCAAGCCCAGGGCCTGACGCAGAATCGAGAACACAATGATGATCCGAGTGAAGCTGGTCATCAGCATGACGAACGCCGGGATGAAACTCAGCGCCGTCATGATCAGCAGGATTTGCAGGCTGACCGAATACTCCTGCTGACCATCCGCGCCATTGGACAGCGTGATTGCCGGTATCGACAGCGGATCGGCCGCCAGAACAGATGGCGCCACCATGACCAGCAACAGCGGTATCAGGAAACGCAAGGCGCCCATTACTTCTTGTCCTTATCCTTGCCCATCAGCTCCATCAGACGCTGAGCGAATTCAGGCGTCGCCTGTTCACGCACCGGCACACTCACCGGCTCCTTGAGTACATGCAAGGGCGTGATTCGACCCGGCGTAATACCCAGTAATACCTGTTCGTTGCCGATTTGCACCAGCACCAGTCGATCGCGCGGCCCAAGGGCACGCGTGCTCACCAGTTCGATAACCTGACCGTTGTTCGGACCAATACGCTGCACGCGGCGCATCAGCCAGGCCAGCACGAAAATCAGGCCGACCACCAGTATCAGACCGAACAGCAATTGCACTAATTGGCCGCCCATCCCGCCGGACACGGTAGTTGCCACTTGCGCAGGTGCCGCCTGGGCAGCAGGCTCGGCGGCCCAGGCCAACGACGGCAGGGTCAACAGAACACTCAGCCAGCGCTTCATTCAGCGCAGCTTCTTGATGCGTTCGCTCGGGCTGATCACGTCGGTGAGACGGATGCCGAACTTCTCATTGACCACCACCACTTCGCCATGGGCGATGAGCGTGCCATTGACCAGCACGTCCAGCGGCTCGCCGGCCAGACGGTCCAGCTCGATCACCGACCCCTGGTTAAGCTGCAACAGGTTACGAATGTTGATGTCAGTGCTGCCCACTTCCATGGAGATCGACACCGGAATATCCAGAATCACGTCCAGGTTCGGACCATCCAGCGTCACCGGGCCGGTGCTCTTCGGCACGCTGCCGAATTCTTCCATCGCCAGACGGCTGCCCGAATTGCCCGCGTCCGCAGCCAGCAACGCATCAATGTCCGCTTGCCCGCCGTCACCGGCCTCGCCCAGTGCAGCTGCCCATTCATCGGCCAGTGCCTGATCTTCAGCAGACGTCATATCGTTTTCATCAGCCATCAGTTGTCCTCTGTACGCAGTCTTTCAGTTACGCAAAATGTCCGACGCCGACCTGACAGGTCAACGTCGTGCTATGGGTTCGATTACTTGCAGGGCCATCTTGCCCTTGTGCGAGCCAAGCTTGACCTTGAATGAAGGCACGCCGTTGGCACGCATGACCAGCGAGTCGCTCAGTTCGACCGGTATCACATCGCCGGGGCGCATGTGCAGGATGTCGCGCAATGGCAACTGACGCTGGGCAATCGTGGTCGTCAGCGGCACATTGACATCCAGTACGTCTTCCTTGAGCGCATTGACCCAGCGCTCGTCCTGATCGTCGAGGTCCGACTGGAAGCCGGCATCGAGCATTTCGCGGATCGGCTCGATCATCGAATACGGCATGGTCACGTGCAGATCGCCGCCACCGCCATCGAGTTCGATGTGGAACGTCGAGATCACCACCGCCTCGCTCGGGCCGACGATGTTGGCCATGGCCGGGTTCACTTCCGAGTTGATGTACTCGAAGTTGACCTCCATGATCGCCTGCCAGGCTTCTTTGAGGTCGATGAATGCCTGATCCAGCACCATGCGCACGACGCGCAATTCAGTCGGTGTGAACTCACGACCTTCGATCTTTGCGTGACGACCGTCACCACCGAAAAAGTTATCCACCAGTTTGAACACCAGCTTGGCGTCGAGGATGAACAGCGCGGTGCCGCGCAAGGGCTTGATCTTGGCCAGATTGAGGCTGGTCGGCACGTACAGCGAATGCACGTACTCGCCAAACTTCATAACCTGCACACCGCCCACCGCCACATCCGCCGAGCGGCGCAGCAGGTTGAACATACTGATGCGGGTGTAGCGGGCGAATCGTTCGTTGATCATTTCCAGGGTCGGCATGCGACCCCGGACAATCCGGTCCTGGCTGGTCAGGTCATAACTTTTGACGCTGCCCGGCTCGCCGGGGCCGTCGGTCTGGACCATACCATCGTCAACACCATGCAGCAGCGCGTCGATTTCGTCCTGGGAGAGCAGGTCTTGCACAGCCATGTGAAAATCCTACTGCAATACGAAATTAGTGAAGAGCAGCTGTTCGATCACAGTCTTGCCGAGTTCTTTCTGTGCGACTTCCTGGATGCTCGCGGTCGCTTTCTGACGTAGCATTTCCTGGCCGATCGGCGACGCCAACGACTCGAACGGGATGCCTGCGAAGAGCATGACCAGATTATTGCGAATCAGCGGCATGTGTACTTTCAGGGCTTCCATGTCGGCAGCGTTGCGCCCGAGCATGGTGATACTGACTTGCATGTAGCGCTGACGACCATTGGCGTTGAAGTTGACCACGAACGCGGGCGTCATCGGTTCATAGACCGCCACTGGCTTGACGTTGGCTGCCGCTGCGGCCGGGTCTACCTTGCTTTCGCCTTTGTGCATGAGAAACCAGGTCGCTCCCACTGACAGACCCACGGCCAGCAACAGCGCCACGACGGCGATAATGATGAGCTTGAGTTTACCTTTGCCTTTGGGTGCGGGGTCTTTAACGTCTTCGCTCTGCGCCATGCCAATAATCCGTCACTATTCAAGAGTTTCTTTACTACGTGACAGAGGTAGAGCAAGTGTTATGCCAGAGTTGTACGAAATGGGGATGTAGCGGACACAAGTGGTTACGCTCGCGTGCTGTGTGGCTATGCTTTTCGTGACGCTCCGCGTCACACGGAGGTTCTGCGGTGTCAGTAATAATTGTTTACGGCTCAGGTCACCTTTGCGCCCACCGGCGAAGAGCATCAGGCGGAGTATAGATACTTGTGGGAGTGAGCTTGCTCACGAAGACGCTGGTCCAAACACCCTATTCTTGGAGGCTGTACCGAACTCTCCGCATCACACAGCGGTTCTGCGGTGTCAGTGATGCTTGTTTCTGACTCAGGTCACCTTTGCGCCCTTACGGCGCCCCACTTTGAGGGACCAAAGTAGGCAAAGTCCCAGCTCCGTTTCCGGCCCGACTTCGTCGGTTTCCTTCGTCACTTACGTCGCACTCTGCGTCGTCAGCACCATCGTGATCATAAAGCGCTTTGATTATCAACTATCGTGCGACGCTCCGCGTCGCATGCCGTTCTGGACGCTCTGCGTCCTCTTTGTTGCGCTGCGCGTCACACAGCGGTTCTGCCATGTCAGGGGTATTTGTTTAAGACTCAAGGCACCTTTTCGCCCCTCGGCGAGTAACTTTGAAGGATCAAAGTAACCAAAATCCTGGCTCCGTTTCCGGCCCGACTTCGTCGGGTTCCTTCGCCCTGACACTGATCCGGGGGCCGCTGCAACGGGCCATCCATGGCCCGGTGCAGCTTGCTCGGCGTCCTGCCTCGCATCCCCCGGATCAGCGCCAGGACTCAGCCGTCACTTACGTCGCAATCGGCGGCGTCAGTGCCATCGCGATAAAAAAGCGCTTTGACTATCGTGCGACGCTCCGCGTCGCATGCCGTTCTGGACGCTCTGCGTCCGATCTTGAGTGTGCGGTGCAGATCGGGGACGTTCCGCGTCATACAGCGGTTTTGCGATGTCAGTGATGGTTGTTTACGACTCAAGGCACCTTTTCGCCCCTCGGCGAGTGACTTTGAAGGATCAAAGTAACCAAAATCCTGGCTCCGTTTCCGGCCCGACTTCGTCGGGTTCCTTCGCCCTGACACTGATCCGGGGGCCGCTGCAACGGGCCATCCATGGCCCGGTGCAGCTTGCTCGGCGTCCTGCCTCGCATCCCCCGGATCAGCGCCAGGACTCAGCCGTCACTTACGTCGCACTCTGCGTCGTCAGTGCCATCGGGGTTGAAAAGCACATCAAAAGCGGCTTGGTTGCAGTTGACTATCGTGCCGGCGCTCCGCGTCGGCAGGGCTTTTGTCAGGCGTAGTAGTCGATTTCGCTGCTGCCGATCACGCGTGCCGCTGGCTGGCTGACGGGGATGGAGGCGTCGACGCCTGCAATTTCATCGGCGCTGTCGCTGGAGCTCATGCCGTTGCCGCGGCCGCTGCGCTGGGCGCGGCTGGCTTGTTCCTGCGCCTGCTGCTGGGCCTGTTGTTGGGACTGATCGGATACGTTGACGTCTACCTGGCCAAGGCCTTGCTGGACGAAGGATTCGCGCAATCTCGACATCTGGTTTTCCAGCGCATCGCGCACGCCCAGGTGTGCGCTCATGAAGGTTACCTGGGTCTGCTGATCCGGGGCCATGTTGATACGGATGTCCAGACGCCCGAGTTCGGCAGGCTCCAGTTTGATATCGGCAGTTTTGAGGTTCTGGCTCGACAGGTACATCACGCGGTCGACGATGCCTTCGGTCCAGCCGCTTTGATGCATGGCCAGAGGCTGATTCATCAGCGGCGCGGCAGCGGGTGTTGCCGCCACGCGGGCCGGTTGCGCCGCTTGGCTCAATGCGGCGAGTCGATCGGCGAAGTTGTCGACGCGGGTGTCGCCGGCGGCGCTTTTGACATCCTTGAGACCTTCTCCGATCAGACCGCTGAAGGACTTGTCGCTGCTTTCAGTACTGCTGTCATCCGCCGGGAGCTGCTCGCTCAGGGCCGACAGGTTATTGACTAAATTCTGCGTCGGGTCAGCTTCTGCGTTCGACGGCGTCGCTTTGCTGGCGGCCTGAGCATTCTGCGCAGCCAGTTGGGTTTTGGAGGTGGCATTTTCCAGCGCCAATTGCACTGCGTCCAGTCCCGCCAGAGGGTCAGCGTCAGGATTGAAAGCCGCTTCGGCAACCACCGGGGCGGCAGCGGGCGTAACGGCAGTCGGCGTAAGCGTCGCAAGGGCAGGCGAAGCCTTGGTTTCCGTGCTCTGCGGTTTGACTGTCGGCGCAACAGGCGCCTGTACCGTCATCGCTTGCAGGGCAGGATCGAGTGCGGGGTCGATTAGCGCTTGTGCATCTACCAATGCAGGATCGGCAGACGCAGTAGCATCCTCCTGCGCAGCATCCGCGCTGGCAGCGTCTTCGCCACTCGCCGCGGGCTTGGCAGGCAAGCCATTGCCGCTATCGGCAACGGTCGCCTTGTCAGCGGCACTTGCCTGGTCGTTGACCGGCTTATCCTTGCCAGCGGCAACCTTGTCCTTGTCGGACGCAGTCCTGTCCCGGCCGGGTTTGACCGGCACGTCATCGCGTGGCGCGACGGTATCCCGGGCCTGCTTGGCGTAGACATTGGAAAAGCTGGAAGCCCCGTCCTTGCTGCTGTCGGCAGGTTTGACCGAGTTATTCGCCACACCGGACCGTGAGGTCGCAGCAGTGGTGGCCTGAAGAAGGGCGTTAGTGGCAAGGGGCATTTCGGTCTCCGCATAAGCAGCTGGTTATCCTATCACCAGCAAGATGCAGGCCAACTTCGATCACTTGTCCTTCAGGCCCTGAAAGGACAGTTAACTGACGAAGAACTGCCGTTCTGCATTGAACAGCCCGCGGACAGTCAGGTATTCGCTGTCTATCTCGCCAACCAGCTCTGCAAGTCCGGACGGCTTTTGATGGCGAGCCTGCTCTTCAAGCTCTCGGCACAGATCGGAAAGGCGCAATGCGCCCATGTTGCTGCTGCTGCCCTTGAAGCTGTGCGCGTTAAGGCTCAGCTCCTGCAGATCCAGGTCGCAGGCTGCAACCGCCAGGCGCAGCTGCTGCAAGCGCTGCTCGGAATCTTTCAGGAACACGTCCAACAACGTTGGATACTCATCCTCCATGACTTCCTGCAACGCGTTTAACACGCTGTAATCCAGATGAATCGACACTTGCTCGCTCCTTGATCAAGATTTGAGGGTCTGTTCGGGTTCAGGCACGGGCCGCTTCGCCGGTCCGAGATGACACACAAGCAGCCACCGATGCGGATTATGCCACTCCCTCCCATAAAAATTCCACGCAGGCGGTCCTGCCATCAGCGGACCATCGAGCTTCATGGCTCAACTCAGACACCAGTCGCAGACCGCGACCATAAAGATCACCGCTGGCAGGCGTCTGCATTCTGGCCGCTTGCGCATTGAATCCGTTGCCGCTGTCCTCGACACTCAAGGTCAGACGACCCCCCTGACCGACCTGTTCGATCTGCAGGCTCATGCGGATGAAGCCTGCCTCCAGCGCACTCAAACGTTCGGCGCGCTGCTGGTAATAAAGCGCAAAGCCCGGCGCATCATGCTTGAGCGCCGAGTCCAACCCTAACACACCATGTTCCAGAGCATTGCTGTACAGCTCGCCCAACACCATGTGCAACGCGGCCCCCTGATTACGCAGGCCGTGGACTTCGAGCAGCAGTTGCAGCACATAAGGCAGCGGATTGAAGCGTTTGAGGGTCGACGCGCGAAACTCGAAGCTGGCCGACCAGTCCAGCGGGCTTGAAGCGCCGCTGTCCGAGTAGGTCAGGACCGGCATGCTTGCGGGCGGCTCATCCACCGCACTGATTTCCAGCAGGCTGACGTCATCACGCGCCTTGCCGCCAAAATCGTTGAGTGCCTGAAGGATTTCCTGAATCAGCAGCTGAGGCTCGCGATTGGCTGACAGGACCTGACGCAGACGCTGCGCACCGAACAACTCATCGTCACTGTCGCTGGTGTCGAGCACGCCGTCGGACAGCAGAAAAATCCGGTCTCCGGGTGCCAGCGGGTACACCTCGGTACGGGTATCGAAGGCATCGACACTCAATACACCCAGCGGCAGATGGCGCGAGGCCAGCGGCACATGTTCGCCCTGTGTGCCGCGCAGCAGATAACCGTCCGGCAAACCACCGCTCCAGACTTCGACCTGATGCTGCTGGAGGTTGACGCACAGCAACGTCGCGCAACAGAACATGTCGATCGGCAGAATGCGCTTGAGCTTGGCGTTCATCTCCCGAACGATTTCTACAAGGCCGTAGCCCTTGGCAGTCATGCCGTAAAACACTTCAGCCAGCGGCATGGCGCCCACGGCGGCCGGCAAACCATGCCCGGTGAAGTCTCCGAGCAGCACTTGCATGTGCCCGGCCGGGGTGTAAGCCGCCAGCATCAGGTCGCCGTTGAACAGCGCATAGGGCGATTGCAGGTAACGGATGTTGCTCGCGCCGAGGCAGCCGGCATGCGCGACCTGATCGAACACGGCTTTGGCCACACGCTGCTCGTTGAGCAAATAGTCATGGTGTCTGGAAATCTGGTCGCGCTGCTCACGCACCGTCTCGTGCAACACGCGCAGGCGGTTCATCGCATTGATCTTGGCCGCCAGCACCAGAGGGTTGTAAGGCTTGGACATGAAATCGTCGCCGCCTGCATCCAGACAACGCGCCAGCGCTTCGCCTTCGGTGAGCGAGGTCAGAAAGATGATCGGCACCAGCGACTCGCCGGTCATTGCCTTGATATGCCGGGCCGCCTCGAAACCGTCCATACCGGGCATCATTGCGTCCATCAGAATCAGTTGCGGGCGTTCGGACGTGAAGATTGCCACGGCTTCGACGCCATTGGCGGCACTCAGCACCCGATGCCCCTGACGGGCGACAATGGTCGACAGCAGCAGGCGATCGCTGGCGTTGTCATCGACAATCAGAATGCACAGCTTCTTTGCGGACGACTGCACCCGTCAGCTCAACTGAAACAACTTCGAGAAATTGGAGATCGCCAGAATCGTGCGAACATCGGACGTGCAGTTGATCAGCCGTACCACCGCTTTATCGCCACCCGCATGATCGCGCAGCAGCAACAACATGCCGAGCGCGGAGCTGTCCAGATAATGCGTACTGCGCAGGTCGACGACGTAATTCAGATCCTGCGGGTACTCCTCGTAGGCAGCGCGAAAGTCTTGGTGGGCATCAAAATCAAAGCGTCCCTCAATGAAAAGGGTCAGTTGTCGACCATCTGCCGAACGTTCGGAAGTGATTGTCATGGGAACTCCGAGGTGTTTCATCACCGAGACAGTGTGAGCGTAGACCAGACCGAGAGATCGCCAGGACCTCATTCAGTCAAAAGTCAGAATTGTTCATGCCGGGGCAAACGCTGCGATAATTCATCGAGCAGCTTCTGTTCCCGTTTGTCTTCAAGCTTGCGTGCTTCGTCCATGTAGCGCTGCACCAGCTTGCGTAAACCTTCGACCCGCGCGTAGCAATCCTGCCAGGCGGTGCGAGCCCTATCGAGATTGGTCTTGTGCCATTCGAGGCTTTTGTACTGCTGGGCAACCGCGACGTCGAGCTGGCTGAGAAAACGATGATAGCCCAGCAGCCATTGTCCGGAAACCCCGGAACTGCCACGCTGCAGCCATTGCTGCTGATAATCCTGGCGAAACTGGTCCAGCTCCTGCAACTTGCTGTTGGCCAGGTTGACCTGCCCCTGAAAATGCCCGAGTCGTTGGGCTGCCGTGCGCTCGGCAGCTTCAGCCATCTCGACCACAGGCGCCAGACGCGCCGCTCGACTCTGAGCCATGGCCTATCAGCCGCCAGGTGCCGGAGCGAAGATCGACGCCAGCGCTTCGCCACTGCCCTGCATGCTTTCGTTTTCGCGCAACGCCTGACGCTGATAACGCACCAGCACCGGGTGCAGCGCAATGGCCATGTCGGTTTCGCGGTCGCCACCGGCCACATAAGCACCCACGCTGATCAGGTCGCGGGTCTGCTGATAACGCGACCACAGTTGCTTGAAATGCTGAGCCCGGGCCATGTGCTCGGGGCTGACCACGGCAGGCATGACCCGGCTGATGGAGGCTTCGATATCGATGGCCGGGTAATGCCCCTCTTCGGCCAGACGCCGGGATAGCACGATATGGCCGTCGAGCACACCCCGCGCGGAGTCGGCAATCGGGTCCTGCTGATCGTCACCTTCCGACAGCACGGTGTAAAACGCGGTGATCGATCCACCGCCCTTTTCGGCATTGCCGGCGCGCTCGACCAGTTTCGGCAAGCGTGCGAAAACCGACGGCGGATAGCCCTTGGTGGCAGGCGGCTCGCCGATGGCCAAGGCGATTTCCCGCTGGGCCTGGGCGAAACGGGTCAGGGAATCCATCAGCAGCAGGACATTCTTGCCCTTGTCGCGAAAGTATTCGGCGATTCGTGTGCAATACATCGCCGCGCGCAGACGCATCAGCGGTGCATCATCGGCTGGCGAGGCAACCACCACCGAGCGCTTGAGGCCTTCTTCGCCGAGGATGTGTTCGATGAACTCTTTCACCTCACGGCCCCGCTCACCAATCAGACCAACGACGATGATGTCGGCCTCGGTAAAGCGCGTCATCATGCCCAGCAGCACACTCTTGCCCACGCCCGTACCGGCAAACAGACCGAGACGCTGGCCGCGACCGACCGTCAATAAACCGTTGATGCAGCGAATGCCGACATCCAGCGGCTGGCTGATCGGGTCTCGCTTGAGCGGGTTGATGGTCGGGCCGTCCATGGGCACCCAGTCTTCGGCCTTGATCGGCGAGCGACCATCCAGCGGGCGACCGGCGCCATCCAGCACGCGCCCCAGCATGCTCATGCCCATCGGCAGGCGACCGGTATCGGCCAACGGCACAACCCGCGCGCCGGGCGCGATGCCGGCAACGCTGCCCACCGGCATCAGAAACACTTTGCCACCGGAAAACCCCATCACCTCGGCTTCGACTTCGACCGGGTGATGACTGTCATCGTTGATCACCATGCAACGACTGCCCATAGCCGCACGCATGCCCTCTGCTTCAAGCGTCAGGCCGACCATGCGCAGCAAGCGCCCCTCCACCACCGGCTGGGCAGGCAGGCTGATCGATTCGGCGTACGAGCCGAGCCGCTTGCCAAAACTGGTGCGTTCAAGGCGCATCGAGAGTGTCCGCTTCAGATTCTGCAGTGCGGGAGGCGCTGGCTGGCGAGGTCTCCAGATCAACACTCAAATCAGCCGCCGCAGGATGGGTGACCTGCTCGTGCAACTGATCGTGCATCTTCGAGATCGCCAGCGCGATGCGGGTTTCGACGCTGGCATCGATTCGGCTGTGCTCGGTTTCGATCCGGCAACCGCCCGGCAGCAGGTCTTCGTCTTCGACGATTTTCCACACCTTTTCATGACGCTCGCGCATGGCCTTGACCAACAGGAAGTCCTGAGGATTGATGAAAATTCGCAGGTTCTGTGCGCCCATCGGCAGCAGTTTCAGTGCATCGCGCAGCACACTGGCGATCTGCCCGGAATCGGTGACCAGTTCGCGCTGAATCACCTTGCGGGCGATGTGCTCGACCAGATGAATAACGGCCTTTTCGATCTGTGTGTCCTGCTCGGCGATCGGCTCCAGCAGATGCCCCATCAGTTGTTCGAGACTGGCGATTTTCGCCGCAAGTGCAACTTCAGCCTCTTGGCGAACCTTGAGCTGGGTGCTGTGAAAACCCTCTTTTTCACCGGTGGCAAAGCCTTCGTTCCAGGCTTCCTGGCGGATGCTTTCCAGTTCTTCCAGGGTCAGCGGCTGAACTTCGTCCAGCGGCACCTCTTCCATCTCGACCGGTTCATCGACAGGGTCCGGCTCGGGTTCAGGCTCGGGCTCCACATGCGGGTCGAAGCTGGGCAACGCCCAGATATCGAGTGACCCGGCGTCCTTGGCGCGAATGAGGTCGCTGGCCGATTCTTTATTGGAACTGGACATGAGTCGGCTGGATCCTTAGATCATTTCCTCGCCACCTTTGCCACCGAGTACGATCTCGCCGGCCTCGGCCATACGACGCGCAATGGTGAGGATTTCTTTCTGGGCGGTTTCCACATCGCTGACACGCACCGGCCCCTTGGCTTCGAGGTCGTCGCGCAGCAGTTCGGCGGCACGCTTGGACATGTTCTTGAAGATTTTTTCCTTGATCGCCTCGTCCGAGCCTTTGAGCGCCAGCACCAGCACGTCCGAAGACACTTCGCGCAACAGCGCCTGGATGCCGCGGTCGTCCACATCGGAAAGGTTGTTGAAGACAAACATGAGGTCTTCGATCTGCACCGAAAGGTCTTCGTCGACCTCGCGGATCGAGTCCATGAGCGCGCCTTCGATGGAGCTGTCGAGGAAGTTCATGATGTCGGCCGCACGCTTGATACCACCCAGGGTAGTACGCGACGTGTTGGCGTTACCGGAGAACTGCTTCTCGAGAATCTGGTTGAGTTCTTTCAGCGCCGCAGGCTGCACGGTGTTAAGCGACGATACACGCAGAATGATGTCCAGACGAACCTTGTGGTCGAAATGCCCGAGCACTTCGCCAGCCTGGTCGGCATCCAGGTACGCCACCACAATGGCCTGAATCTGCGGGTGTTCGAAACGGATCACGTCAGCAACGGCGCGGGGCTCCATCCACTTGAGGCTGTCCAGGCCGCTGGTATTGCCACCCAGCAGAATCCGGTCGATCAGGCCGTTGGCCTTGTCCTCGCCCAGTGCCTGAGTCAGCATTTTGCGGATGTAACCATCGGAACCGACGCCAAGGCTGGTCTGATCGCCGACGATGTCGACAAACTCGCTCATGACCTCTTCGACCTGCTCACGATGCACGTTGCGCATCTGAGCCATGGCCACGCCTACCTTCTGGACTTCCTTGGGGCCCATGTGCCGGAGCACCTGAGCCGCATCGGTTTCGCCCAGCGAAAGTAACAGTACAGCCGCTTTTTCAACTTTCGAGAGTTTGGCTACCATGGCTCGTTCATTCATCAGTGTTGATCCACTCTTTCACAACCTGAGCCACACGGCCAGGGTCCTCAGCTACCAGGCTCTTGATCGCATTCAGCTGTGCGTCATAGCCTTCGGTCGGGCTTGGCAGCAAGATGCTCTGCGGACCGCCCAGACTTACCCGATCGTTGGACAACTCGCCGTCCAGACCGCCCATGCCACCGAGTTCGGCGTCGCCACCACCGAACGCGGCCAGTTGTTGCTTGCTCTTGCCGTTGGTGATGTTGTTCAGCACCGGACGCAGCACGCCGAACACCAGGATCAGAATGAAGATCACCCCGACAGCCTGTTTGACGATGTCCCAGAACCAGGGTTGCGAGTAGAAAGACGCCTCAGGCAACACTTCGGCACGTTCGCTGGAGAACGGCACGTTGATCACACTGACGCTGTCACCACGGCTGGCATCGAAGCCGACCGCATCCTGCACCAGACGCGTAAAGCGAGCCAGATCCGTGGCGCTCCACGGCGCACGACTGACTTCGCCGTTGGCGGCATTGGTCTTGACCATGTCATCGACCACCACAGCGACCGACAGACGGGTCAGACGCCCCTGCTGCTGCTTGGTGTGGCTGATGGAACGATCTAGCTCAAAGTTCTTGGTCGACTGTACGCGCTTGTCGGCCGGAAACGGTGCCAACGCGGGCTGACCGGTCGCCGGGTCCATGATCTGTTGACCGTTGGCATCGAGTAATGGCTGACCGGCTGCGATTGGACCGGCAGCACCGGCAGCGCCACCGCCGGCAGTTTGCGGAGCGGTCGCCGGACCTGGCGGCTGATTGCTCAGCGCCCCCGGAACGCCGCCCGAGCTCGAACTGCTGGAGCGCTGTTCATTGACCGACTGCTCGCTGCGCAACGCAGGTTGATCAGGGTTGAAGCTTTCGGCGGTCGATTCGACGGCGCTGAAATCGACCACCGCCGAAACTTCGGCCTTATAGCGATCATTGCCCAGGATCGGCTGCAGAATGTTTTGCACGCGCTGAGTCAGCATGCCTTCCATGCGCCGGCTGTAATCGAATTGCTTGCCCGCCATGGTCAGCTCGGAGTTTTCCGCCTGATCGGACAGCAGTGTGCCTTTCTGGTCCACGACCGTGATCTGCGACTTGCTCAATTCAGGAACGCTGGTGGCCACCAGGTTGATGATGGCCAGCACCTGACTGGGCTCCAGCGAGCGACCGGCGTACAGCTCGACCAGCACCGAGGCGCTTGGCTTGCGGTCATCACGGACAAACACCGAGCTTTTCGGAATCGCCAGGTGCACACGCGCACCCTTGACGTTGTTCAGAGCCGAGATGGTACGGGCCAGTTCGCCTTCCAGACCACGACGATAACGCGTGGCTTCCATGAACTGACTGGTCCCCAGACCCTGATCCTTGTCGAGGATTTCAAAACCGATATTGGCGTCGTTCTGTACCACGCCCGCCTGAGCCAGCTGAATGCGCGCACGCTGCACGTCATCGGATTTGACCAGCAGCGCACCGGAATTGGGTTCGACGGTGTAGACGATGTTCGCTGCCGTCAGGGTGTCCATGATCTGTTTGCTGTCCAGACCCGCCAGACTGCCATAAAGCGGACGATAGTCCGGCTGCTGGGACCAGAGCACCACGGCAAAGCCGATGGCCACGCTTGCCGCCAGACCGACCATGAGGCCGACCTGACGCAGCATGGTCATTTCAGAAAGATTTTCCAGAAAAGACAAACCGAACAACGGTTTCTTATCGGAAGCGCCTGCTCGTGCAGGAACAGGATCGGCTGTTGCTTCGGCCATGACTCAGTACGTCCCTTAAACCGGCATCTGCATGATGTCTTGATACGCCTGAACCAGTTTGTTACGAACCTGGGTCAACGCCTGAAAAGACACACTGGCTTTCTGCGACGAAATCATGACGTCGGTCAGATCAATCCCACTCTTGCCCACTTCGAATGCACTGGCCAACTGGCTGGATGCCTGCTGGGTCTGCGCGACCTTGTTGACGGCCTGACCAAGCATGTCGGCAAAGCTGCTGGCTCCGGCTTCCTGCGGACCGGACACGGGTTTGGGGGCAGACATGGCATCCATCTGCATGGCCCGCATATCCAACATCAAGCGATTAAATTCAACACCTTGGCTCATGGACGTTTCTCTCGTAAGGCCCGCAAATTTTTGACACTCATTCAGCGGATACAGAAGACATAGCAACAACGGTGCCAGCTAGATGGCGGCAATTAGCCATACCCGCTACAGATGTCATGTCGCCTGCCATGAAACGGCTCTGGACCGGGCCTGCGGTCCAGTCCGTTTATATTTTCGGGGTTTAGCGGTCAGGCAGAATATCCAGGTTCGCAGACGCTTGTCCGCGCGCCGTCTCGCGGGTCAGGTGGCGAACAGATAGCCTTCCACATCCATCCCGGCGTCGCGCATCTGGGCCAGTTTGTAGCGCAATGTACGCGGGCTGATACCCAACCTTTCGGCAGCCTCTTTGCGCCGCCCGCGCTCGGCGCGCAACGTATCGATGATCATCTGAAACTCCCGTCGCTTCAGATCATCGCCGAGTGCGCCGACGGACTCTGCACCGCCGGAAGGATCCGCGACCGATATGACAGGCAGTGCTGGCACCGCCGTTACCGTTGCCGCAGGCGCCACATTGGCGACCGCGCCGGCAAGGCAGAAATCCTGCGCCTGAATCACCCCGCCCTGCTGCAGAATCAACGCGCGCTGCACGGCGTTGTCCAGCTCGCGCACATTGCCAGGCCAGGCGTAGCTGATCAGACACTGCTGCGCCTCGGTAGATAAACGCACCGGCGCGTGCTTCATTTTATTGACGTGCTTGGCCAGCAAGCGCTCGGCCAGCGGCAGAATATCGGCAGTCCTTTGACGCAAGGCCTGCCAAGCCAGCGGAAACACCGACAGGCGATAAAACAGATCCTCACGAAAGCGCCCCGCCGCCACTTCGCCCGCCAGATCGCGATTGGTGGTGGCCACGACACGTATGTCCAGAATGATCGGTTTGCGCGCGCCAACACGCTCGACCTCGCGCTCCTGCAACACGCGCAGCAGTTTGGCCTGAAGCGCCATGGGCATTTCGGAGATTTCGTCGAGCAGAATCGTGCCGCCTTCAGCCTGCTCGAATTTGCCCGCCTGCGCCGCGATGGCGCCGGTAAACGAGCCCTTCTCATGACCGAACAAGGTGGCTTCGAGCATGTTGTCCGGGATCGCCGCGCAATTGATCGCGATAAACGGTTTATCGGCGCGCGGTGAGTGCTGGTGAATGAATCGCGCCAGCACTTCCTTGCCGGTCCCGGACTCGCCGGAGATCAGCACCGTGGAATCACTTTTTGCCACACGGCTGGCGAGGTTCAGCAACTGGATGCTGGCGGGCTCGACCGCAATTGGCCCATCGCTGTCCGCAGGCCCGAGACGGCCCAGCGCATGCCGGGCGACCAGTGCGATCAGCGCCTTGGGCTCAAAGGGCTTGACTAGATAATCCGCCGCCCCCTGACGCATCGCGTCCACCGCTCGCTCGACAGCACCGTGCGCGGTCATCAGCAACACCGGTAGCTGCGGGTGCCGACTGCGCAGCAGGCTCAACAACTGATGACCGTCCATGCCCGGCATGTTGACGTCACTGATCACCAGACTGAAAGGCTGCGCATCGGCCGCGACCAGCGCTTCTTCGGCAGAACCGACCGCCTGATAGCCGTAACCTGCCAGCTCAAGGGTTTCCCCCAGTGCTTCGCGCAGCGAACGGTCGTCCTCGACCAGCAACACCTTGATCGACATCATTCGTTACCCAGAGGGCTGGCCGCCGGAATCAACGGCAAGCTGACAATCGCACAGGTGCCACGGCCGACCTGCGACAGATAATGCACACCGCCCTGATGCGCTCGCGACACGGCAGTGACAACTGCCAGACCCAGCCCGGTGCCGGTGGTCTTGGTGGTAAAAAAGGGTTCACCGATACGCGCCAGTGCGGCCTTGTCCATACCGCTGCCGTTATCGCTGAAGGCGATGCGCAGCGTATTGCCACGGCTGTAGGCATGAACTTTCAACAGGGTTCGACCGGCGCTGGCCTGGACTGCGTTTTCAATCAGGTTGAGCAACGCGCCGACCAGCGTGTCGCGGTTGCACAGCAGCTCGCCGTCAATGCTGTCGCACTGCCAGCGCACGGCTACGCCTTGCAGATGGGTAGCGGCCGCGTTCTGCAATGCCTGGAACAGCGCGCCCGGCGCCATGCGGTCGGTCAGCGGCAGTTCGCCACGCGCGAACACCAGCATGTCGCGCACCTGGTGCTCAAGCTCGTGCAAACGGTCCTTGAGCCGTCCGGCAAAGCGCTGCTGGGTTTCCACCGGTAATTCCTGCTCGGCCAGATGGCTGGCGTAAATCATGGCCGCCGACAGCGGTGTACGAATCTGATGCGCCAGAGAAGCGACCATCCGCCCCAGCGACGACAGGCGCTCGTGACGGGCCAGCTGTTCTTGCAGACGGCGGGTTTCAGTCAGGTCATTGAGCAGAACCAGTTGCCCAGGCTCGGCGTCCAGCGAACGAGTGGCAATGGACAGCCTGCGCCCGTCCTTCAATGAAACTTCATGCCCGTCGTCTTCACGCGGCGCGAAGCAGCGGTTGATGACATGGCGCCAGCGCATGCCCAGCAGCGGCTGCCCCAGCAGATCGATGGCCGCCGGGTTGGCCTCACGGACCACACCCATGCCGTCGATGACGATCACGCCGCCCGGCAACAGATCGAGCAGATTCTGCAGGCGATTGGCCAGACGCTCTTTTTCCGCCAGTTCCTGCAAGCGCTGAGCGCCGGCATAGGCCAATTCACCCTTGAGCTCGGTGACTCGCGCCTCCAGCACTCCGTAGGAGTCCGTGAGTTGCGCCGACATCTGGTTGAATAGCGAGAACGCCTGTTCAAGCCCCTGACGACTTTCCAGCTCCGGGGAATACGGAGCCTGAACAGCGGGGGCGGAAGTCAGTTGCGCGGCCTGGGACATAGTTCTGCTCTCTTGTGGCGGACCGTCAGTAAACGGTGTGTCACAAGAGACTTAGCAATCCTCGTGCCGAAAAAAAAACCCTGAAAATTCAGAGGCTTGATTTTTGGCACTGAAAACCGACGTCAATCCTCCGCCTGTTCGTCACCCTCACGACGGCTCATGCCGTACTTGCGCATCTTCTCCACCAGCGTGGTACGACGAATCCGCAGACGTTCGGCAGCGCGGGCGACAATGCCGTTGGCATCATCCAGCGCCTGCTGAATCAGGCCCTGCTCCAGACCACCGAGGTAGTCCTTGAGGTCCAGCCCTTCTGGCGGCAGCAAGGCACCGGACGCGAAGTTCGGCGTGTGGTTGTTGATGGCCACACGCTCTTCGATGTCGCTGCGCAGGCTGTCGACCATCTGCTCGTCTTCATCATCGACGTAGCGAAACTTCTTCGGCAGCTCCGCCACACCGATCACGCCATACGGGTGCATGATCGCCATGCGCTCGACCAGGTTGGCAAGCTCACGAACGTTACCCGGCCAGGCATGCCGGCACAGCGACATGATCGCGGCCGAATTGAAACGGATCGAGCCGCGCTTTTCGTGCTCCATGCGCGAGATCAGTTCGTTCATCAGCAACGGGATGTCTTCGACCCGCTCACGCAGCGGAGCCATTTCAATCGGGAATACGTTGAGACGGTAATAAAGGTCTTCGCGAAAACTGCCGATCTCGATCATGTTTTCGAGATTCTTGTGCGTCGCGGCAATGATTCGCACGTCGATGCTTTGGGTCTTGTTGCTGCCCACGCGCTCAAACGAGCGCTCCTGCAGCACGCGCAACAGTTTGACCTGCATCGGCAACGGCATATCGCCGATTTCATCGAGAAACAGCGTACCGCCGTTGGCCAGTTCGAAACGCCCGGCACGGCTGGTGATGGCGCCGGTGAAGGCGCCTTTTTCATGGCCGAACAATTCGCTTTCAAGCAGCTCGGCCGGGATCGCACCGCAGTTCACCGGCACGAACGGCGCGTCGCGACGCTTGGAATGGTAGTGCAGGTTACGGGCAACCACTTCCTTGCCGGTCCCCGACTCGCCGAGAATCAGCACGCTGGCGTCGGTGTCGGCCACCTGCTGCATCATTTGCCGCACATGCTGAATCGCGCGACTGGTACCGACCAGGCTGCGAAACAGATTCGGCTCACGATGACGACCACGCTCGCGAGCCTGATCGTACATTTCACGATAGACCTGGGCACGGTGCAGGGAGTCGAGCAATTTGCTGTAGCTCGGCGGCATTTCCAGTACGGAAAGCACACGCCGACGCAGATCCTCCGGCAGCTCGACCGCAGCATTTTCGCTCATCATCAACACAGGAAGGAACTCATCCCACGCTGCGATGGTCTTAAGCAGCCCTTGCAGGGTGCCCGGTGCGCTGACGCTACCGACCAGTACGCACAGCACTTCCCGCGTGGAGGTCAGAGAGCCGACCACCTGCTGCCAGTCCTGGCTTGAGCAGGAAAGGTTTTCTTCGCCAAGAAAATTCAGGATGACCGCCAGATCCCGGCGGCGCTGGCTATCGTCATCGATTAGCAGAATCTTGATTTCACGCCACATGCAATAGCAACTTCCCTAGGGAGACGCTGATTTATTCTAAAACCCAGCTGTTGCCCCCAGATAAATCAAGGCCTCCAGAGCGTTGCAGGGACGAAAAATCGAATAAATCAGCGTCTCCCTAGTCAACTCAATGCCCACCAATTGGGACAACTTGGCAATCTCAGCAGATATAAACCTTGAGACGCCAGAAAATAGTAAACATCACTAGTTAAGTCAAAAAAACGGACACAGTCAAATTTATGGCGAAAATCTCGTCCAGCAATAAAAATGACAATTAAACATTAACCGAAGAGATGGTATACCTTCGTCGCATTTTTGGCATTGTGGATTTTCGACATTTCATCGACAACGGCTTGACGCTCGCCGGTTGCAACATCGATTAATTGTCTGTAAACGCCCAGCAGCTCTTCAAGGTTGCTGCGCAGTGCCGGTTCATCGGCAGGCGGCTCGCCCACCGCCGCGTCGACACACTCACGACAGGCCTGATCAAGCTTGCCGATCGCCTCCCAGTCGCGCTCGGCCAGTGCACCTACCAAGGCTTCACGGGTTTCTTCGATACGCTTGAGCGCAGCACTCATTTTTATTCTCCTCGAAAGCAGCAGGTTATTGCAGGGTACCGATCGCGTCCCAGCCTTCCTTGACAGTGATCAGCAAGCCTGCGACCTCATCAAGAATCTTCTGATCGTTACGGGCACTGGCCTCGGCCAGGCGCGCCATCATGTAGTGATAGAGGCTGTCCTGCCTGACCAGGCTTTCGCTGGGCGTGCCCTCGAGGTTCAGCCCTTCGCGCAACCCGCCAACGATGCCGATGGCCTTGCTGATGAACACACCCTTGTTGGCGAAGTCGTTGCGCGCCATTGCGCCTTTAGCCTGAGCGATGCGGTCAAGGCCACCTTCCATCAGCATCTGCACCAGACGATGAGGGCTGGCTTCCGAAGCCTGAGCCTGGGCGCCGATTTTTTGATACTGCCGCAACGCTAACATCGGATTCATAATGACCTCGAGACGCACTCAGAAAGTTTGATACTCAGGCTATCGACGTACAGCGCCTAAACTTTAGCCCAAAAGCAAGAACCCGACGCAGGGTCGGGTTCTTGGCACTTCGGTAAAAAGGCTTATGACGCGCTCTTTTGAGCGTTCATCGCCTCGAAGATCGACGTGATGCTACTGCTCGACGCTCTGAGCTGACCGACCAGCAGGTCCATCTTGTTGTACTTCGCCTTCAACACCTCAGTCAACGAGGTGATACGCAGTTCCAGCGCTTCCTGATCCTTGGCCAGCCTTGCATTCACCTTGTTCAGACTGGTCGTCTTGGTGGCCAGAATGCCATCGGCCTTGGTGTAGGGTTCGAGCGCTTTACTCATGCGTGCGATCAAACCGCCATCCACCAGCGTGCCGTCAGCTTTTTTAGCGCCGGTGCCATTAAACAACGCCTGGATCTGCCCACCAAGCTTTTTGTCGACCAGTGCCGTGGTCAACTGAGCTGTATCCAGTGACAACTTGCCGTCAGCCTGTTGGGTCTTGATCCCCAACTGAGCGAGAGAGCCAAGACCGGAATTCGATGTGGCGGTAGCAATCTGGTCACGCACCGCTGCCAGCAAGCCACGCGGCGTCGCATCACCGGTCAGAGACGCAGGTGTAAAGGCACCGTTGGCAGCGACAGAGCCCTTGGTCAAAGAACCGACCAGCGTGACCAGAGTATTGTAGGAGTCGACGAAAGACTGCAGCGACGTCTTCAAGCCTTCGGTATTGGTGGCCACCGTGATAGTGGTGGTTGACGCAGCCGCTGTACTCGGCGCAATCAGATCAAATGAAAGACCGGAAATAGCGGTGCTTACTGTATTCGTCTTGCTGGTCAGGCTCAGACCATCAATAGAGAACACGGCATCCTTCGCCACATCGATAATCGCTCCCGCACCAGGAATCGGATTACCACTTGCATCGGTCGCCGTACTGGTGTCCTTCATCAGCTTGGTGCCGTCAATGTTCAACGCTTCCTGGCCCGCTGCACCCTTGACCGATATATCACTGCCCGCGCCGGTAGTGGTCGAACTGAACACCAGCCTTGAGCCGTTGTTGTCATTGATGATGTTGGCAGTAATACCTTTGCCCTGCAGCGACGAGTTGATCTGGTCGCGCACCTCTTGCAGGGTGGAAGCCTGACCAATCTCAACCTTTTGGGTAGTGCCATTCTGAGTGATTTCCAGAGTACCACTCGGAATGGCACTGGCTTGCGCCGAAGTAAGCGCAGCTGTGGAGACCTTCGAAGCAGAAGCCAGGTTGGTGACATTAATGGCATAGGTGCCATTGACGGCCGTGTTGCTCGCCGTGGCCTTGACCATTGCATCGTTGGATGACGTAGCGGCAAAACCCTGAAACGCAGGCGTGCTGCTACTGAGCGTATCCAGAGTCTTCTGGAACGCGGCAAGTGCGGACGTCAGCTGGCTAACGCCTGACAGCGACGCTTTGGTAGCAGATGTCTGCTGGTCGATCTGGGTCTGTTTCGGCGCTCTTTCAGCCGCCACCAGCCCTTCGACAATTGCAGTGATTTGCAGACCTGACCCCAGGCCTGTGGTAGGTACAATCGGACTTGCCATGGTGCTTCTCCCTTCAAAAATGTCGCGGGCCGTACTGCCTTTTCAAGAGGCTCGTAACCCGACAACAAATACCGTACCGGCGATCAGGCCTTGGCGCGGAACAACAAACTGTTCGCATCACTCAGGCTATCGGCCAGTTTCAGGATTTCTGCATTGGGAATCTGTCTGACTACTTCACCGGAGTCGCTTGCAATCACCTTGACGATCACTTTGCCAGAGTCTTCGTCGATCGAAAACTCAAGATTACGATTCACCGTATGAAAGAATTTCTGGATATCCTCGGCGGCCGCCTTGACCTTGGCGTCGTCTGGAGAACCTTCTTTATCCTTAGGCAGATCAGAACCTTTACTTTCGGCCGTGGCAGCAACACGCTCTACGGGCCTGGCATCGGCAGGCTTATCGACCGACGGGTCGGCCACAGCAGCCTGACTTGCCGGTTGAACGGCCGGATAAGACAAGGTCAATTTCACACTCATATCCATGACCATCACCTCTGAAAGTAAAAAAGCGAGAGAGCACTGTTAAGCACTCCCCCGCTAAAACTCATGCCGATATTACTGAAGCAGTTTCAGTACAGCGGATGGCAGCTGGTTAGCCTGCGCCAGAACAGAGGTGGAAGCCTGTTGCAGAGTCTGTTGCTTGGTCAACTGTGCAGTTTCAGCAGCGAAGTCGGTATCTTCGATACGGCTCAGTGCCTGACTGGCGTTGGCGTTGATGTTCTGCAGGTTGGAGATGGTGCTGGTCAGACGGTTTTGTACAGCACCCAGATCGGAACGGGTGTTGTTGATGGTCGACAGAGCCGAGTCGATTGCAGCGATCGCGGCGGAGAAGTTGGTCTCTGCAGCAGCACTGTTGGAACCGACGATGGTGATTGCCGAACCGACACCCATGGTGTTTGCGTCAAAGCTGGCGCTCAGAGTGACCGAAATCTGGTTCGAAGCGCCGGAGTCTGCACCCACCTGGAAAGTCATGGTGCTGGCCGAACCGTCGAGCAGGTTCTTGCCGTTCAGGTTAGTACTTTGAGCGATACGGGTCAGTTCCAGACTCATCTGCGCGAATTCTTTGTTCAGCGCATCACGACCTTCTGAACTGTTACTGTCGTTTCGCGATTGAACAGCCAGTTCACGCATACGCTGCAGAATGCTGACCGACTCTTGCAGTGCACCTTCAGTGGTCTGCACGATCGAGATGCCGTCGTTGGCGTTTTTCATTGCCACTGTCTGGCCGCGGATCTGCGAAGTGATCTTGGTTTGCGTTACGCTACCACCAGCATCATCCGAGGCGGTGTTGATTTTCTTACCGGTGGACAGACGCTCCATCGATTTCGACAGTGCGTCAGAAGCGCGGCCCAGGTTCTTCTGGACGTTCAACGATGTTACGTTGGTGTTTACTGTTAAAGCCATGATGAATTCCTCGGTGGTTTGGTACTACGTGGCTTCCGGCCCCTGCAAGCTGCCGGGTGTGCCTAGAGAACCTTCGTAATAGTTATCGTCGCAATAGCAGGTTGCTTGAGTGTTTTTTTTTAATATTTTGCCATCACACTGCCACCCCTTATAAAACAAGGGCTTGGCGCATAAGCACACGCCTGGAAAGCGAGAAATTCATCAATACTAAGAAGGGAGGACAAGCAGGGTCGTCAGGGACCAAAGTTCAAACTGTGACGTGGTTCACTCTTTAATATAAAAGCGCCTGAGGAATAATCCGCAGGCGCTTTTTTGTGGGGCTTTGTCGACTCAGCCTTTATAGATAATGGCAGACCCCCAGGACAGTCCTACCCCAAAGCCACTCAGGGCGACCCGCTTCCATGAAGAGCCCAGCACGTGCTTTTCAATCAGCAGCGGAATGCTCGAAGACACGGTATTGCCTGTCTCGACCATGTCTTTGAGAAACTTCTCGGGCTTGTCCTCGAAACGACGCGCAACGGCGTCGACAATTGCGGCACTGCCCTGGTGAATGCAAAAGGCATCGATATCATCAGGCGTCAGGTCCGACTCGGCCAACAGCTCATGCAGATGCGCAGGCACTTTCAACAAGGCAAAATTGAACACCTGACGGCCGTTCATGAAGAAAATGCCGTTGCTGACCTTGAGGTGCGGCGCGCCGGAACCGTCGGTGCCGAACTTCGCCTTGCCCAATTGCCAGTCAGCGCCCTCGCCCATCCAGGTGGCGGTGGCCGCGTCGCCGAACAGCATGGTGGTGTTGCGGTCTTCCGGATCGACAATTTTCGAATACGGGTCGGCGGTGATCAGCAGACCGTTCTTCAGGCCTGCCGCCTCCATGAAGCCTTTGAGCGCATAAATACCGTAGACATAGCCGGAACAACCCAGAGAAATATCGAACGCGGCGACATTGGTCGACAGGCCCAGTTTGTCCTGGACGATGGCCGCGGTATGCGGCAAACCTTCCTCGTCGCCGTTCTGAGTGACGACGATCAGCACATCAATGCTTTCGCGCTGAAGCTGCGGGTTGTTGGCAAACAGCGTATTGGCCGCTTCAACGCACAGATCGGAGGTTTCCTGGCCAGCGTCTTTGCGCGGCAGGAACGTGGAGCCAATCTTCCCGAGGATGAAGTCTTCATCCTTGCCGAATCTGGCGCCTTGAGCGTAGTTATCAACACCTGCAACAGGCACGTAACTCGCTATGCTTTTAATGCCAATCATCATGGCTTCCCGATGAGTAAACAGGTCATTTTCCGTCCTGACAAAATCAGGGCGCTACCGAATAGAGGTGATTTACAGACATTTTCAGGGCGCTTGGCACGTTAAAGCAAGTCAGGCGCATGTCGCTCCCTGTAACACACTACAGTGAAGATGCACTTTATGACCTGCAGGTCACTCCAGTTTGCATGCTTTGCGTCAATTTGCGTCGGGGAAAAGCGCGCGCGAGCCTGACAGGCGGCCCCTTGCGAAGAGGTTTGAAAAGCAGAGAACCGGCTGCAAAGCAGCCGGTTTCACACGCGCAGGCGGCTCAGCCAGCCAGAGTGAAGCCCGGACCGTCGAGATCCAGATTGGCGTTGTAGGCTTCATCCTGGGCGAACTGCGCCGACCATTTGTCCATCAGCGCAGCGCGCGCGTGCTCCGGCGCATGCACGACACCGGAATGCACCACCTGAACATGCGGCGTCCACACGGTGAGGTAACCGGCCTGAGCGGCCTTGAGGCACAGATCCACATCGCCCAGCGCTTCAGCGAATGCGTCCTCGTCCAGCCCGCCCAGCCCGTTATACAGTTCCTTGGCAATCATCAGGCACGCCGATGAAACGGCGGAATAATTCTGCTCCACCACCAGGCGCTGCATGTAGCCGGTGGATGTCTTCGACTCGCCGACAAAGCCAGAACCTACGCCGCCATTAAGGCCCAGAATCAGGCCGGCCTGTGTCACCGCGCCTTCACGGTCAACCAGCTTGGCGCCCACCACACCCACTTCCGGGCGTTGCGCCTGATTGAGCAGGGATTCGATCCAGCCGACGTTGACGATCTGACTTTCAGCATCCAGCAGGATCAGGTATTCGCCCGTGGCTTCCTGACTGAGCAGATTGCGCAGGGCCGCCGGGCTCATGCGCTGCGCGGCGCGGAGCACGCGCACGCGACCGGAAACCTGTTCCTGCCTGTCGAGCCAGGTCGACAGTTCGGCAGACGTGCTGGCGTTGTCACCGATCAGCACTTCGTAACGCTGATAGCGGGTCCGTTGCAGGACGCTTTGCAGGCAGCGTTGCAAGTCAGCCAGGTTGTCCTGGCTGTGCAGCAGGATCGACACCTGTGGCCGATGGGTGTGGCGATAATCGATCTTGTAAGTGCCGGGCTGCACTGAAGTGACTTCAGCCTGATAACCCCGCTTGCCAAGGTGGCGCTTGAGCGCTTTCTGTTCGTCGGGATTGTCTTCCAGCGCAGGGGCATCACAGATCAGCAGCGGCTCGCTCAGATGGGCCAGGCCGCTCATGCCGCCCAGCTCGATCAAGCGCAGCAGCAGATCGAATTCCAGCGCCTTGGGTAATTCACGCGAATAGCCGCCCGCCTCCACCAGCACATCGCAGCGGATCAGCCAATGGCGTGCCATCAGGGCGGGCAGGCTTTGCAGCAGGTCCAGATTGAAACCCGGGCGGAACACCGGGGCCAGGGTGCCGTTGGATTGACGCTGGATTTCGTCGACCGCCACCGCGCGGCACTCGGCCGCGTCAACCAGCTCGGCACTGGCCAGCAACAGGCCGCTGCGGGTGAACTCTTCACCTGCCTGGGCCAGCATCAGCCAGTCGCTGGGGGACTGTTTGATGATCTGATTGATCTTGTCGACGTAATTGCTTTCGGTGACTTTCACGAAATGCAGGGTGTTGTGCAATGTGGTGACTGCCGGCAACTCTCCCGTCGTGAACACCACCACTTTGAACGCCTTGTAATGGCTGTTGATCAGGCTGTCGAACGTTGCCTGGAGCTTGAACATGTCTGCGTCCAGGTCCAGCAGCAAAATACCGATCTGCGAGCCGGCCGGTGCACTGGCGAGCTTTTCGGTGATCTGCTTGACGGCGTCAGGGGTCGGATTACGCGAATCGAGCCAGTTGAGAAGCCGGCCAGAGGCCATACCATCGAGCAGTCGGCCGTTGTCAAAAGCGCAAGCGGCCTGCAAACGCTCACCCCAGGCAGAAACAAGCGCCAGCTGCTCCTCGCTGTGTTTGTCTTCTTTGCTGCTGCTCAGTTCTCTGGCAAGGCTCTGCACGAGGCCTAGATTGAACGCGTAGGTCTCGTAGGCCTGCCACAGACGGCTGAGTTTCGTTTCAGCATCCGGGTTGCTTTGCTCGCGCAGCAATTCGGCCTGTTTGAGCAGAGCCGCTTCAAGCGCCTCCATCTGCAATCGGCCTGCCGGCATGACGTGAATCAGGAATTCGATGTGGGCCAGCTCGTCGAACAGTGGCTGGTTGTAAAACGGCAATTCAACGAACTGCCGAGGTTCGAACAACGCGTCCGACTGCTCAAGGGCAACGTTCCAGACCGCGCTGATGAGTTTTTCATCCGCCTGAAACCCCTCAGTCTTGAGACGTTCCGCCATGGCAGCGAGCCCGGCCAGGATGTGCTGTACGCCTTGCGTGCCATTCAGGCCCGATTCGTCGCCCAATACCGAAACCAGTTTCTTGGCAAATGCCTCTCGGGTCGCCTTGGCTTTGGGATCAACATGCCTGACCGCAGCGACAATGCCAGCGCCATGGCGCTGCTCTGCGTCCTTGCCCGGCGTGAAATGCAGCGCATACGGAATCGGCAGAATGCGCAGGCGCGCAGCCGCCGCCAGATAACTCATGTGACCGATTTCCTGCCAATGCAGCTCGGTGTCTTCAGCAACCGAAGCGAACCACTGCTGCGCCAGTTCAGTCCGCGTCACTGCGCTGAGCAACGACAGGCCCTGGCCCATGAAACTCGACACGCGCTCGCCAGCGTCATCGGACGCATAGTCTTCGCAGGTCTTACGATCGCGACGGAAATAATCCACTTTATCGACATGGGCTTGATAGTTCAGGCTGTAGCCCTGACAGGCGCCGTAGGTCTGATTGGCTTCAAGAAAGCTCAAAGCAGCATTCAATGCGTCTGCCAGCAGGAAGCTGTCGACCGGCGCCTGGACCACGAACGGTGTGGTGACATGCTTGAGGCCCTCGGCAATCCTGGCGCTGAGGCTGGCCTCGGTCAGCGCTGGGTGCTGCACATAAAGCAGGCCGGAGGTGCCCGCAATATCGGCATCCGGCTGGCCGGATGCGTCGACCACCACCACGCTGCAGGGAAAGTCGCTGTAATACTTCAAGGCGCGGCGCAGAAAATCCGGCTGCTCCTTGGCCACCAACAGCAAGGTCAGACGCTGATTCAGAGCGGTGTGTTCATTTCCCGAATGGTTTTGCATGATCTTTCCTTATAACGAATCGAGTGCGCCTTCAACCCGCAGCAGGCGTTGAAGCAAGAGCGTAACGTGGCGCCAGCCAGCCATCCGCTGGCGCGTGATCAAACGATCGGATCAGTCCGGCAGCCAGCCGTTAGCCCAATATTGCAGGTTTTCACCGCGCAGCATGAAGTCGCGTAACACGGTCTCGCACAGTTCGTCGCCCATACGGTAACTGGCATCGGGATCGGAGAGGTGCATGCGAATCGCCTGCAACCACTCGTCCGGGCTGTTGGTGTACACGCGGGTGGCCGGCAGATGGCCGCGATAGGCCTCGGTGTCGGAGCAAATGACCGGGTAGCCGCACGCGCCGTATTCCAGCAGCCTGAGATTACTTTTGCAGTCGTTGAAGATATGGAATTCCAGCGGCGCCAGTGCCAGATCGAGATTCAGGCTGGCCAGCTTGGCCGGATAGGTCTTGAGGCTGACCGCAGTATGAAATTCGTGAATGAAGGGCTTGAGGATATCCGGGCACATGCCGAAAAACACCCACTCCACCTCATCGGCCAGCTCACGTACCACATCGACAATCAACTCCAGGTCGCCCCGATGGCTGGTGCCCCCGCCCCAGCCGATACGCGGCTTGCCGGAACTGCGGCGCTGACTTCTGAGGTTGCTCCACAGCTGGGTCGCCAGCATGTTCGGCACCACCCGGATATCGCTGTGCATGCTCGACAGCACCTCGGCCAGCGGGTGTGTCGACACCACCACACGGTCGCACAGGCCGATACCCTTGCGCAGCATCGCACCGATATTGTCGGGCATGTTGCGCCTGTGCTCGTTGCGCTCGGGTACATCGGCAATGTAATCGTCGAGTTCGAAAATACGCATGGCGTTCGAGTAGTTCTTTGCCAGCTCGATATCCGGAACCTTGGCTTCGGTGTAGCGGCCCTGAAAGACAATCACGTCGGGAGACTGGCGCTCTATCTCTACCGGCGATGCAGTCTCGTAGGTCATGCGACCCACTACCCGCCCGGCGGCCATCAGCTCCAGCAGTGGCTGGCTGACCCGGTAATGCCCCACGGCCGAAGAGTTGACCGCCATGCCGAGAATGGAAGGCAGATGACGGCTGCAGAACGGATCCCAGCCCACCAGCAGACCAGGGTTAAGAGCGAACGACAGCGTTTCGTTGAGATGCAGGTTAGGGTTGTACGCCTCATCCCTGGCCATTTTCGGCAACCATTTCTGGAAGAACGATTTCTGCTCGTTATCCAGCGCCTGACGAGATGCCTCGTTGCGTTCAGCGGCAGCAGGCTCGGACAGTACCAGTGCAGAATCGGGTGTGCCGACGATCAGGTAACCCTCGCGCCTGACCCGCAAACACAGGTCCAGATCCTGCAGGCCCTGAGTGAAGGTGGCGGCTTCCATCTGGCCCACGGTGTCGAATACTTCTTTGCGCACCATCAGGCAATTGCCGCTGACCGCACTCCAGTTCTGCGTCAGTTGCAGACGCTGCATATAACCGCGCGCCTGCGCCGGAAAGTTGATGAAGGGCCGCCCGGCCAGACCGTCCATGCCCATCACCATGCCTGCGTACAGAATAGTGCCTTGCGGGTTGAGAATACGCGGGCCAACGATGCCGACTTCCGGGCGCTGAGCATGGCTGACCATTCCCTGCAGCCAGCCGGCCTGATAAATAACGGCGTGCGGGCTGAACATCAGCAGGTAGTCACCACGGGCATGGCGGGCAGCATGGTTCTGCGCCGCGGCTTCGCTGCCCGCGTCAGACAACGAGAGAATCTGCAGCTTGTCACTGCCCAACTGGCCCATTGCTGCAAACCAGGCTTGCGCCTCGGCGCTTTCGCTGGCGTTGTTGACGATCAGCACTTCGTAATGCGGGTAGCTTGTGTTGCTGAGAAGACTGTCCAGACAGCGTTCCAGAGCAGTCAACTGATCCCTGGCGGTGATGATGATCGACACCAGCGGCAGCGACGGATGCAGGTATTCGACGCGATTCAGCAGCGGCAGATGATCATGGTGAATCACATGCTCCCTGCCGATACGCGTCAGGTGCGCCGATACCAGCGGTTCGTTGTGTTCGATGACCTGAGGCAGCGACAGCCAGTCGGCAAACGCCAGGCGCGATTCGACCTGAACTTCGGCGATGTGCTCGATGGTCTGTGGCCCTGCACCCTCGACCAGACGCCAGATGACATCATGCGGGGCCAGTTCATCGTGGGCCGGATCGAACCCGCCCATGTCCAGCAAGTTGCGGCGTTCAAATGCCAGCGTGCGCCCGACATAAGGATAGGCGCGCAGCAGGTCGAGATTGAAACCGGGTTTGAAAATCGGCTCTCTGGATTCGTCGTCGACCAACGCCCCTTCATCGCTGTAGATGCACAACAGGCCGGAGGTCTGCGCGATGCGCTCGGCCAGCACCAGCAGCGCAGGCTGCGTCAGGCGGTCGCCGGCCCGCAGCAGATAAACCCAGTCGGCGCTGTCCAGCAGCGGCAATACGTCATTTAACTGCCGCGACCAGTCTGGCTGCAGAGAGAAACGCAGCACCTGCGGGTCATCAACGTTAGCATTGGTCAGCACGACTACTGAGTCGGCGGCGTAATCCTGTTCGGCAATGCTGCGCAACGTGATGTCCAGCCCTTCGACGTCGCCCTCGGGATCGATGATCACCGGGACAATGCGCGGCTGCCAGGCCCAGCTTCCGATTCGTCGCTCGAGCAGCTTCTTTTGCGGAGCAGAAAATTGGCGGCACGACAGCCACTCGGCGTACAGTTCTGCGTAGCTGTCACTGCGGCTGCCGACCCGGCTCATCATGACGCCTTGACGACTGGCCATCACCCCATAAAGGCCGACCTCATCCCACTCGCGCGGCTCTTCGAGCGCCATTCGCAATGGCAGGAAACGAACCCAGCCGTCGGCAGGTGCGCCTTCGCCACTGCGTGCCTTGAGCATTTCGTTCAGCCAGCCCCATTCGGTGGTAGCTTTTTGCAGCATGTCTGGCCGACTACTAAAGCTACCCGGGTATAGCCGCTCGACGCTCTCCACATTGTTCAGCACAATCAGGTTGCCACGTCGCAGCAGGCAGATAAACAGCGTGAAATCCAGCAATGCGACAAAGCCCTGTCCTGGCACAGCAAGGGACGGCAGGTATTCCAGCACGTCGGCACGGCGCATCAGCGCGCCGCTGAAACCGCCCAGGTAGTTGCGTGGCGTGCGCTCGAAAATCGCCAGCATGTCCTCGCCTTTGAACACGGCGTCGTACGGCACCAGACCGACGTTTTCCATGCGCGCCGGCAGTACATAATCATCGACGTCCACCAGATGGCGTTTGCTGACAACCAGCTGAACATCCTTGTACGTATCCAGGGTTTGCGCCTGATGCGCAACGCAATGGGTGTAGAGGCGGTCATCATCGCAGAGAAACTTGATGTACTCGCCATCAGCTTCTTCCAGGCACTTGAGCAGATTCCCTTGAAAACCCAGACACCGAGGGTTGCCCACGTAACGCGCACGATCACTGCCCGCAGAAACCAACTCGTCAAAAATCACTTTGATCTCATCGGTACGGCAATCGTCACAGACAATGATTTCGATATTGCTGTAGGTCTGGTCCAGAGCACTTTGCAGCGCAGCACGGAAGAAACGTGGATTGAGGGCGGGGATGACGATACTGACGAGGGGGACTGAATTCACTATTACAGACTCGTGAGCGGCGGAGAACCCGCCAGTCGGCCGGTCCCCCTCACCGCTGATAAAAGACGGCGCATGCTCAACGTCAGAACTCAAAGCTGACTGAACAGGTTCAACTTGGACAGCAGGGTAAACACCTGCTGAGACGCATCGAGCATGGTCTTCTGCAGCGTCAGCCGGGTGGTCGCCTCGACGATGTCTGCGTTCACGTAAGTGCCCTGCTCGATCGTGTTGTTGGCTTTGAGCAGCTCGTTGGTGGTCCCCTGGGCACTCGCGGCAAGCTGGCGCGCGCCGCCATTGGCACGCGCGGTGGAAGCTTGCGCGATGCCACTGGTGATGTTGCCCAGCGCCGAGTCCAGTGACGCCTTCATCTTTTGTGTCGCCACCAGATCTCCGTCAACTGGCGTCGACAAGGCTTTGATCGCCGCCGTCAGTGTATTGAGGATGTTTTCGTTCTGGTGAGTACCAGACTCCACAATGAACTGATCACCGGCGGCAGGTGTACCGCTGAGGTTGAAATTGACCCCGGAGGCGTTGGCCGTAGAGCCGCTCATCGTGCCACTCGATACCGGTTTACTGCTGCTGGTCAACGGTGATGCAAACAGATCGTAATCGGTGGCGCTGGTGAACTTGAGAATTGCGCCGCCGGTAGGGAAAGTATTGTTGAAGGCCGTCCGGTCAGCTGCCGTGTTGCCCACGGTCGAACTGCTGACGTTAGCGGTAGAGGTATTACCGGCACTTCGCGACGTCGAAACGCTGTCTGGCGTCGAAGACAGTTGATAGCTGCGATTGGTCAGTGCAGCATCAGCCGTGGCTTCCGACACTCTGTCAGCCGCTGGCAGGTTGACGTTGAGGGTCATTTCGACACCGCGAAAGGTAAACGTCTGCGCCTCGAACGTGCTGTTGCCAAACTTGCCGGCAGACGACGCGTCGGAGCTCACATCAGTGCCGGTGGAATCGGTGATCTTGAATTGCGTACCACTGAGGAAAGTCAGTGTGTAGGGTTCGCCAGCCTGATAACTCGAGTTATAGGTCGGGGTCGACGTCACCTGGCCAGCACTCAGGCCGATCTTGCCGTCATCGGTCGCCGGGGAAATCAGTGTCGCAGACGTGCGCGTGCTGTTAACCGACTGCTCGAATGCTTCGTAGCCCGTGGTGTTACTGGCCATTACCAGACCATCGCCGACCGCCAGGTTGACGCTGGTCTGATCGCCTTTGTAACTGTAAAAGCCATCGGCGTTCAACGAGTAAGGCGGCGTCGAGGACTTGGAACCGGCCAATATATATTGACCATTGGCGTCCTTGCTGTTCATGAGCGCCAGAAGCTGACCCTGATACTGTTTGAGCGACTCAGCCTTGGTGAGACGTTCAGAGTCGGTATTGACGCCGTTGGACGCCGATATGATCTCTTCACGAGCAGACTGCATCGTATCGATGATACTGGTCAACGCCGTCTCGGTGCTGACCACATTGGTGTTGATCGTGCCTATGTTGGCCGCGTACTGGGTCAGCATGGAGTTCTGCTGAGCCAGTTGCAAAACCCGGGAGGCACCCACCGGGTCGTCGCTCGCCGTATTGAGCTTGATACCGCTGGAAACCTCTTCGCTGGTCTTGTTGAGGTTTGCGTAGTTACGCTGATAATTGGTGTTCGTGGCTTCGTAGAACTGGGTAGTCGAGATACGCATGGCTCACAATTCCTTAAAGGCTGTTGATCAGCGTGCTGAAGATGGTTTGTGCCGCCTTGATGATCTGCGAAGAGGCGGTGTAATACTGCTGATACTTGATCAGGTTGGACGCTTCTTCATCGAGCGACACGCCCGACACCGAATCGCGTGACGCCTTGGCCTGACCGACAACGGCAGCCGTGGCCGTGACGTCGTTCTTGCCCTGACTCGCCAGCGTGCCGACCACAGAAACCAGGTCAGCGTAGGAGCCGGACAGGCTGGTACCCGCGCCGCCATTGGCGACGCCGACGGTCTTGGCGGTCTGCAAGCCGACCACTGCCAGCGCATTACGGTTGTCGGACGAGCCCGAACCGGTGATGCCGACGCTGAACGTATCGTTGACGACCGGCGAGCCGGAAATGGTCATTTCCAGTTGAAACGCAGTCTTGCTGCCGGGCGTTGTCGTGGTATCGGTGTAGCCGACGTTCAGTTTGAGCGTGTTGGTCTGCCCCTGAATGATCGAACCGCCCACAGCGTTACCGTTCTGATCGAGCACTGCGCCGCCACTCGCATTGATCAGGCTGTAGCTCTGCACGCCAGTGCTGCTGACCGCGCCCATCACCAGCTTCATGGGGGTGGAATCTTTGAGCGCGTTGCGCAGATCGGCGGTTCGGGTGCTGCTGTAAATATCTGACTTGGTGTTCAGTACCGGCTGGGTAAAACTGCCGGTGCCGGCGTTGCTGGCACCCGCTGTCGCCGTCAAAGGCGCGGCGGCCGCAATATCCTTGGCGTCGGTCATGACCACCGAGATCCCCGACGCGCCAGTGCGTGTCGGTATGACCTTGAAGCTGTCGCCGGCCGCCAGGGTATTTCCGTTGAGGCTCACACTGAAACCGTCGAACTGCTTGGGCGGATTGTCACTCAACGCACCGGCACCGACGCTCTCGCCATTAGGCAGGCGACGCACCGTAAAATTGGAGGTGTCGCTGAAGGTGACTTCGTAATCGTCGGCCGTCAGCTTGCTGGTATCGCCAATCGTCACATTCAGATTGCCGGAGCCAAGACTGTTGGCGGTCTTGCCGATGCTGCGCTGAGTGATCGCATCCGCACTGTTGATGCTCGAATACAGGTTCGAACCAAAATTGCCCTTGCTGTCGATACCCTGGTTCAACTGGCTGTTGACCTGGTCCGAGAGCACCATCGCTGTACGGCCGAGCTCGTTGGTCGCCGGCACCAGCACTTCGCTGCGATAACGCAGCAGACCGCCAATCGAGCCGCCAGTGATGACCGAGGTCACGTCTGTCTGGGTCTGGCCGTAGGCAACTTGCACATTGAACTGCAACGGGTCGGAAGGGCTGGGCGAGGCCGACATCTTGTAAGACGTCCCGCCACTCACCAGTGATTGCCCGGTGCCCGTGTAGAGATCGTAATTGCCGTTGTTCTCGACAACCTTGACGCCCACCAGCTCATTGAGCTGACGCACCGCTTCGCTGCGTGAATCCAGCAGCGTATTGGGTGTGGAATTGCCCACGGACGCCTGAGTGATCTGTTTGTTAAGGCCCGCCACCGTGTTGGTCAGCTCATTGACCTGCTTGGTGAAGGTGGTGAGCTGAGCGTTGACGTTGTCGTTCTGCGAGGACAACTGCGATGCGACCGAGTTGAAACGCGCACTCAATGCGCCCGCCTGGGTCAGGAACGACGAGCGATCCGAAGCCTGGGTGGCGTTGGTAGCGATGCCCTGCATTTTGGAGAAGAAGTCTCCCAACTGCACGGCGACGCCCGACGCATTGTCGGACAGCAAGGTATCCGTCTTGCCGGCCTGACCGGAGTAAGCGACAGCGTCCGCGCTGAGGGCGGTGCTCGATTGCAATTGGGTGTCCAGATAGCTGTTGTAGATGCGACGTACGTCAGACAGCGTGGTGCCGGTGCCGAGGTAGCCGACACCCTGCCCCAGAGCGATCTGCGCCGACGCTGTGGTCAGTACCTGCTGACGCGAGTAACCCGCGGTATCCACGTTGGCCGTGTTGTTACCGATGGTGTTGATCGCAGCGCTACTGGCATTGATACCTGAGAGCCCAATTGAAATCAGCGACATGATTAAAACCTTATAAAGTCGTGGAAGAGCCCGTTGCAGCGGCGTACGTCTGGTAACTCTTCATCTGCTTCGCAATCTGCGAAATCTTGCTGGCATAGTCCGGGTCGGTGGCGTAACCAGCCTTCTGCAATTCTTTTACAAACTGTTCCGGTTTATCGGCCGAGTTGACCACTTCTTTATAACGATTGTTGTTCTGCAGCAGACTGACCAGGTCGTGGAAGCTGTCGGCATAGGAGCCGTAGGAACGGAAGTCCGCCGTTTCCTTGACCATCTTGCCATCACGGAACTCACTGGTGATGGCGCGTGCTTCTGCACCTTTCCAGCTGCCTGCGGCCTTGATGCCGAACAGGTTATGACTGCTGCTGCCATCCTGTTGACGCATGATCGATTTGCCCCAGCCGGTTTCCAGCGCAGCCTGCGCCACCAGCATGACCGGGTCGACGCCGATCCGCGCTGCGGCTTCCTTGGCCAGCGGCAGCATGGTCTCGACGAACTGATCGGCGTTGCTGAACGCACGCTTGGCCGGCGCCAGCGGTGGCTGGGCCATCGAGCGCACGTATTGCGGCGCAGGCGCCAGGTTGGGGTCGAGCGTCCAGTCGCCATTGTTGCCTGTGATGCCGGACGCCGCGCGAGCCGGTGCAGGGCTGTTGCTCACAGCGGTGGCCGCCGTAGGTACGATGCCGGCCAACAGCCGATCGGTCAGCTTGCTCGGCAAGGACAGACGACGCGAATTGAGCGCCGCCATGTCGTTGCGGCCTTCGCCGGTAGCCGACGCAGCGGTAGCCACCTGATCCGCCGCCGCCGAGCGCGTCGCCCAAAGCGGACGCTGGTAAATACTGGTCGCCAGACCGGTCTTGGCAGGTGCCGCGTCTGTCGCCGTTGCAGCCTTGGCGGCGTCGGCCGGATCGGTCGGGGCGGCGTGGTGGATACCCTTGTCTTTCGACAACTGACGCATCAGCACGTCCTGCAGACCAATGCCGTTGCCACGGGTGGACAGCGTGACCGCCAGTTGCTGGTCATACATGTCCTGATACTGCCGCGTCGCCGCGGTGTTCATCGGGTTGTCCTTGGCCAGCACTTCGTTGGCCGAGCGCATGGCCTTGAGCATCTGACTGACGAACAGCGATTCGAACTCGCGGGCCACCTTCTTCTGGTTTTCCACACTGTCCTTGTCGCCATGCTTCAGCGCCGCCAGACGGTTGACGTCGGTGTAGGCACCGGAGTCGACCGCTGAAGAAATTCCGCCCTTTGGCATGTCCATGCGCGAGTCCTCAGATGACGATCAGGTCGGCTTGCAACGCGCCGGCCTGTTTCAGGGCTTCGAGGATGGCCATCAGGTCGCCGGGCGCAGCGCCCACCTGATTGACCGCACGAACGATCTCATCCAGCGTGGTGCCTGGACCAAACTTGAACATCGGGTGCAGCTCTTGCTGGGCGTTGACCCGCGAGCGCGGCACGACCGCAGTCTGACCACCGGACAAGGCGCCCGGCTGGCTGACAATCGGGTCTTCGGTGATGGTCACGGTCAGGCTGCCGTGTGTCACAGCAGCCGGCGAAACCTTGACGTTCTGGCCGATAACGATCGTGCCGGTCCGCGAATTGATAATGACCTTGGCAGCGGTCTGACCCGGATCGACTTCCAGATTCTCCAGGATCGACAGGTAGTCGACACGCTGGCCCGGATCGAGCGGCGCAGTCACACGCACCGAACCGCCGTCCAGCGCCTGAGCAACGCCCGGGCCGAGCAAATCGTTGATCTTGTCCACGACGCGCTTGGCAGTGGTGAAGTCGGAACGGTTCAGGTTCAGGGTCAGGGTGTTGCCCTGATTGAAGCCGCTCGGTACCGAGCGCTCGACCGAAGCACCACCAGGAATACGCCCGGACGACGGCACGTTGACGGTGATTTTCGAACCGTCACGACCTTCCGCATCGAAACCGCCAACCACCAGGTTGCCCTGAGCGATGGCGTAGACGTTACCGTCGACACCTTTCATCGGCGTCATAAGCAGCGCACCGCCGCGCAGGCTCTTGGAGTTACCGATCGAGGAGACGGTGATGTCGACCGTCTGACCCGGTTTGGCGAACGCAGGCAGGTCCGCGTACACCGCAACCGCCGCGACGTTTTTCAGCTGTACAGTGCCGGAACCGGCGGGCACCTTGATACCGAACTGCGACAGCATGTTGTTGAAGGTCTGCAGCGTGAACGGCGTCTGGGTGGTCTGGTCACCCGTACCGTTGAGCCCCACCACCAGACCGTAGCCGATCAATTGGTTGGCCCGCACGCCGGAGATGCTTGCGATGTCTTTCAGGCGTTCGGCGTGGACGCCGAACGCTGTGGACAACAACAAGGTCGCCGCTATCAGTTGCTTGAGCTTGATCATGTTTATCCCGCTATCAGAAAGGGAACAACGGGCTGAGGAAGAACCGGTCGAACCAGCCTGGCTGGCTGGTATCGGCGAAGGCTCCGGTCCCCGAATAGGTAATACGTGCATCGGCAATACGTGTGGACGACACGGTGTTGTCAGTCGCAATGTCATCGGCGCGAACCAGCCCGGCGATCCGTACCAGTTCATCGCCGGTATTGAGCGTCATCCACTTTTCGCCGCGTACCGACAGAATGCCGTTGGGCAGCACATCCGCAACCGTCACGGTGACCGAACCGGTCAGGCTGTTGCTCTGTGCGGCCTTGCCATCGCCATTGGTGGTGCGAGCACCGTTGTAGCCAGCGTTCAGGCTCAGGTCGTTACCGCCAATCGGGTTGTTGGTGGTCAGCCCCGAACCGAACAGCGAGGTCAGGCCGATACTGTTGGTGCTGTTCTTGGACATTGCAGACGTCGCCGCCTTGCTCGCCGCCATACGCTCGGAAAGCGTGATGGTGATGATGTCGCCGACCCGGAACGCTTTGCGGTCGCCGTAGAGATTCTGCTCGAAGCCGGCCTGATAGATCGCGCCATTGTTCGAAGCCGCCGACATGGGCGTGCGTGGTAACACCGGAGCGTAATAAGGGTCATTGGGCTTGGCCGTCGGCGCAACGCAGCCAGACAGCAGGGTGATCCCGCACAATGAAGCGATCAACACTGAAAAACGCGGAACACTAAGGCGCTTCATGACACTTGAAACCTCGCGGTGTAACAGGCGCTTATCAAGGCGCCCCTTCGGATTGAGCGGTTTTGCCGGCATCAGCGCCTTACAGGTTCTGAGTCAGGTTTTGCAGCATCTGGTCAGCGGTAGAGATCACTTTGGAGTTCATCTCGTAAGCGCGCTGAGTGGTGATCATGTTGACCAGTTCTTCGACGGTGCTCACGTTGGAGTTTTCCAGGGTGTTCTGCAGGGTCGGACCCAGGCCGTTGAGGCCCGGCGTGCCGATCTGCGGCGCGCCGCTCGAACCGGTTTCCAGGTACAGGTTGCCGCCGATGGCCTGCAGGCCAGCCGGGTTGATGAAGTCGGCGGTCTGAATGTTGCCGATGATCTGCGGCGTGGCCGTTGCGCCCGCCAGGGTGACCGACACCGTACCGTCCTGGCCGACCGTAAAGGTCTGCGCAGCCTGCGGCACGACAATCGCAGGCTCGAGCGCGTAACCATTGGCGGTCACGATCTGGCCATTGGCGTCGAGGTGGAATGTACCGTCGCGGCTATAGGCCACGGTGCCGTCCGGCTGAGTCACCTGAAAGAAACCGCGACCGTTGACCGCCAGGTCCAGCGGGTTGTTGGTGGTCTGCAGGCTGCCGGCGGTGAAGTTCTTCTGGGTACCGACGATACGCACACCGGTACCCAGTTGCAGGCCGGACGGCAGCTCGCTGTCCTGAGTGGACTGAGCACCTGGCTGACGCTTGATCTGATACAGCAAGTCCTGAAACTCGGCCCGATCACTCTTGAAACCTGTGGTCGAAACGTTCGCCAGGTTGTTGGAGATGGTGGTCAGGTTGGTGTCCTGAGCGGCGAGGCCGGTTTTGGCGACGTATAGTGCAGGAAGCATGTGTGTTCTCCTCAAGCGCCGGTTTGTCGGCGCAAGCTGTCATTGATTAGCCAAGTTGCAAGACGCGAGCCATCGACTGATCGTCTTCTTCGGCGGTCTTCATCATCTTGACGTGCAATTCGAATTGACGGGACAAGGCCAGCACTGAGGTCATTTCCTCGACTGCGTTGACGTTGCTCGCCTGCAAAAAGCCGGATTCGACCTGAACGGTGGCGTCTACATCGGCAGGCCGACCGGTCTTGGTGTGGATCAGGCCGTCAGGGCCCTTCTCCATGGTCTTGAGGTCCGGTTTGACCAGCTTGATGCGGTCGACCTGGGCCATCACCTGCGGGCTCTCGCCCAGCGAGCGAATGCTGATCGTGCCGTCAGCGCCGATCTCGATCTGCTGTTGTGGCGGCACGGCAATCGGACCGCCGTTGCCCATTACCGGCAACCCGCTGCCGTCGCGCAACACGCCCAGGGCGTCGATGTTCATGCCGGAACTGCGGGTGTAGGCTTCGCCACCATCGGGCGTCTGCACCGCGATCCAGCCATCACCCTTGACGGCGATGTCCAGCTCGCGGCCGGTCTGAACCATGGCACCGCCGGAAAAGTCAGTCCCCGGACGTTCGCTCATGGCATAGGCACGCGACGGCATAACCTCGCCAAACACCGGCATCGAGCGAGCCTGTTCAAGGTCACGCATGAAACCGTTGGTCGAGACGTTTGCCAGGTTGTTGGCGTGAGCCTTCTGCGCAATCGCGTTTTCGGATGCACCGCTCATGGCGACGTAAAGCAACTTGTCCACAGTCTTCCTCCTCCGACAGACGCTTGCCGCCTGTAGCTGTTCTGAAAGGGTTAAAGCAATTTTTGAACCAACTTGTCAGGCTCGATACAAATGCTTGATTTACCAGCAAAAACAGGCACTAAGCGTTTACCTCTCGGCAAAGTGCCACCCAATAGCGGCGGCGGACTGCCGCCCACCTCACGCCAACCCCGACGCAACGCCAAAAAAACTTCGCAGATGCACGCAGACAACCTGAGTGACAGTGATAGTCTGCCTGTCATCACTGACCTCAGCGGGTAATCGCCATGTCTTTTCGCGGCTGCATTGTCGGCCTCGTGGCAGCCAGCCTGACCACCCTCGCCCTGCTCGCCCAGGCTGCGCCTGCGCATTACTACAAATGGCAGGGCGACAGCCGGATCGTCTGTGCCCAGACCAGTCCGGGTCCGGGCTGGAAACAATTGAAAGGTCACTTCATCAAGGCCGACTGCTCGATCTGATCAAGTGGACTGAATCAGCGTCTGCATCAGCGTGACTTCGGTGGAAATCGCCTTGGAGTTGGCCTGATACGCCGTCTGCGCCTGAATCAAGGCAATCAGCTCATCCGCCAGCACGACATTTGAACCTTCCAGCCCGCCACTGACGATGCTGCCCAGCGTACCGACGCCCGGCCTATCGTATTCAGCTACCCCGGAATCAGCGGTCGCTGTCCAGCGGGTATCGCTGCGCGGTTGCAGACCGTGGGGATTGGCAAAACTGGCGAGCACGACCTGCCCGATGTCCTTGGTCATGCCGTTGGTGAAACCGGCCCGCAAAATGCCGTCGCGCCCGACGTCCAGACTTTTCAGCTCCCCCGCCGAGTTACCGTCCACGTACGCTGAAGAACGTGAACTGGCGGCGTTGTGCTGAAGCAGATGGGTAAAGTCGATGGTAATGCCGTCGGCACTGCCCGCCGCCCCATTGGCGATCCAGCGTTCGCGACTTGTGCCTGGATCGACCACCATCGTCGGCGACCAGCCCGTGAGCTGCAGAAGACTGCCATTGCTGCTGCTCAGGCCGGGGCTGCCGGTCAGCGACGCCACCGAGCCATGGGCATCGAACACGATATTGGCGGTCAGCGGCGTTGTGGATTCAGGCAGTTGCGGGTTTCGGTCGTCAATCAGCACGTGCATGCGCCAGCTGTTAGTGCCGTCTTTCACGAAATACTGTTTCAGCTCATGCGCATTGCCCTGGCTGTCATAGATCTGATTGCCGAACATTCTGCTGTAGGTGTTCAGGTCTGCGGGGTTGAAGTCCGGAACCGGACGGTGCATGACCGCATCGGCTGGATCAAGCAAACTCACCCCGGCATCGTCCAGCGGCAACGAAACCACCCCGCCGTTGGCAGAACCGTTTGCCATCCACGCGCCATTGACCTCCTTGGCCGGCACCCAGCCCTGCAAGGCAAATTCGTTGTCCGAGACTTTGCGCAGGTGCTGGCTGTTGCCGCTGTACGACAGCGAGCCGTCCGGCTTGAGTTCGAGGCTGACCTGCAGCGGCGCCACGCTGTCGGGATCTACCGGGTTGCGCCCATCCACCAGCACATGCATGGACCACCGGTTATCTTCGGTCTTGACGAAGTACTGCTTGAGTTCATGATCGGCGGCGGGCACCGGACTGGCCCCCGCATCCTGAATGGTACGCGTGGTGACCCGCGTGTAGCTCGCCGGGTCGGCCGGGTCGAACGTCGGCAAACGGGCGAGCGAAGGCAGCGAGGCATCCAGATTGATGTTTTCAGCCACGCGGGTCGTGGCCCGGGCGGCGACGTTAGACGTGTCGATCTGCAAGTCCGTGCGGATCCCGCGGATAATCTCGCCCCTGTCACTCGCGGCATAACCCTGCAAGCGCCCGCCGTCGCTGTCGACCACGAAATTCTCGGCATCTTTCAGAAAGGCGCCGGCCCGCGTATATGCCAGCGCGCCCTGATCACTGACCACGAAAAAACCGTTGCCCTGAATACGCATGTCCAGCGGATTACCGGAGCTGATAACGGTTTCACCCTGATTGAAATTCTGCTGCACCGAGGCAAGCCGCACGCCATCCCCGACAGCATTAGTCCCAGCCCCCAGTTGCGCAGATGCATACAACGCCGAAAACTGCGCACGCGACGACTTGAAGCCCAGTGTGCCGACGTTGGCAATGTTGTTACCCGCTACTTCCAGCCTTTTGTTTGCCGCATGAATACCGCTGATCGCTGTATTGAATGACATGAGTACTCCCTTGCCTTGACGGCAATTCATAGAGGAGATTTATTCTCACATCATCGTGCGTAGGACGTTTCCAAGTAGGTTGAGGGAGCAATCTGTAACTTTGAGTTCTGCTCAAATAACAAACTACCTTTATCCATCGCCCATAAAAAAGCCCCTTTTTACAGAGGCTCTTTTACCAGTGGCAAACGACGCTTGTTACGTCATCTGAATAGTGGTCTGCATAATAGTGCTTTGTGTCGAGATGGTTTTCGCATTTGCCTGATAGTTGCTCTGCGCCTTGATCAGGTTGACCAGTTCCATGGTCAGGTCGACGTTGGACTCTTCCAGCGCCTGGCCGGTGATGTAACCCAGCGTGCCCGACTGAGGAGCGCCGCTGACCGGAACACCCGAGGCGAACGTTTCACGCCAGTTGGTGCCACCGGCCTGTGCCAGGCCTTGTACGTTAGCAAAGCTGGTCAGTGAAGTTTGGCCGATCACCTGAGACTTGCCGTTAGTGTAAGTGGCGAACAGATTGCCGGTCGCGTCGACGTTCATCGCGCTGAGCTGGCCGGTGGCATAACCATCCTGATCCTGCTTGAGCAAGCCCGACACCGAAGCGGTCTGGGTGATGTCGGACATGTCCAGCTTGATGGACGCTGCGCCAGTCGCGCCATTCGCTGCCCAAGTGGCTGTCGTGCCCGTACCCACCTGTACGCCCGGCACCCAGTCACTGACCGAGAACGTACCGTCGGCGTTGAACTTGACGTTGGCGCTGTCGGTTGGAACGGCACCTCCGGCGGTGGTGACCAGGTTGCCCGACGAATCGAACGTCAGGTCATTCTTGTCCGGCGTGGTGGTCGTCGGGTCGGAGATGCTGCGCCCGTCCATCAACGAATACATCGACCAGGTGTTGGTGCCGGTCTTGACGAAATACTGATCCAGGGTATGAGCATTGCCCTGAGTGTCGTAGGTCGGGGTGCTGTATTTGGTGTTGTAGCTCTTGGTGTCGGTCGCGTCAAAGGTCGCAACGGACGGCAAGGCAGTCGTCGAATTCAGGTTGGCCGAGTTGGTGATCGTGGTCGTCGCCTTGGGCTCCAGGTTGGAGGAATCCACACGCAGATTGCTGAGCGCGCCGGTCACGACATCGCCGTCGGCGTCAACGTTGTAACCTTGCAACTTCATACCGCTGCTGTTGACGACAAAGCCTTCCTTGTCGGTGTGGAATGCACCGGCACGAGTGTAAAGCTTCTCGCCGTTGTTGCTGAGCATGAAGAAGCCGTCGCCATTAATCGCCAGGTCCAGGCTGTTGGCCGTTCCGGTGGTCAGGCTGCCCTGCGAGAACTGCTGGGAAACGGCGGCAGTCATGACGCCGCTGCCGACGCTGCTCTTGCCCGATGTACCACGGATCGACTGAGCGTATTGATCAGCGAATTCAGTCCGCGACGATTTGAAACCGGTGGTCGCCACGTTGGCAATGTTGTTGCCGGTAACGTCGAGACTCTTGTTTGCAGCATAGAGCCCACTAAGGCCGATATTGAAAGACATGTTTCACTCCTGCGCCGTAGCGGCTCTACAATCCGATGGTTTGAACTTTGGACAAGGCAACACTGCCACTGGCCAAATTAAGCGTTGTTTCTGCACCATTGACACCCAGCGTGACACTGTTGACCGTGGCGGGCAGGTAAGTTGAAAGTTGTGTGTTCTTGCCGTCGATCGCGCCTTCAGCCTTGAAGGTGTAAGTACCCGATGGCATCGCTGTACCGCTTGAGTCCGTACCGTCCCAGGCGAAGCTGGTGGTGCCGGCTTTCTGCGCACCCAGATCGACACTGTCGACCAGATTGGATTGCGCGTCGTATATTTTGACCGTCGTCAGCGAACTCGCACCCGGCACCACGATCGAGCCGGTCAGGCCCTTGGCGGTGTCGACGGCAGTGCTACTCGAGTCGATGATTACCGAACGCCCCACCAGTGACGAGGCCTGCAAGGCCTGAGACGACTTGTAGCTGCTGGCAATCGTGTCAACCGTCGTCGTCAGGTTCTGCATGCTTTCGAGGCTGCTGAACTGCGCCAGCTGTGCCACGAACTGCGTGTTGTCCTGCGGGTCCAGAGGGTTCTGGTTCTTCATCTGTGTAACCAGCAGTTGCAGGAACGAATCCTTGCCCAGCGTGCCGGTAGAGTCTGTCTTGGTCGGTGTCGGGTTTTGCAGCGTATTCAAAAATGTCGATAAAACGCTGTTTGATGTAGTGCTATCAACGGCCATAACGTTCGCCTTCTATCACTGACCGAGGGTCAGAACCTTCTGCATCATGGATTTAGCGGTGTTCATGATTTCAGCGTTAGTCTGGAACGAACGACTGGCGGAAATCATGTCGGCCATTTCTTCCACGACATTGACGTTGGGGTAATAGACATACCCGTCCTTGTCGGCAGAAGGATGATTAGGCTCGTAGCGCGCTTCGAGGTTGGAACTGTCTTCGATGATGCCATTGACCTGAACACCCTGCCCGGCTTCACCCTGATCCTGGAACAGCGAACCACCTGTCGATTGCTGCCCCTGCATCACGGTGGCGAACACCGGGTGACGGGCGCGGTAAGTCTGGTCCATGCTCGAGGACACGGTCTCGGCGTTGGCGATGTTACTGGCCGTGGTGTTTAGACGCGTGGTCTGGGCACTCATGGCGCTACCGGCAATGTTGAACACATTGGCTAGTGACATGGATTATTCTCCGCGAAGGGCTGCAACCAGCCCTTTGAACTTGCTGTTGAGCAAGGTGAAGCTGGCCTGAAAGCCCATGGCGTTCTCGGTATAACTGGCCGTCTCGACCTGCGAGTCAACGGTGTTCTGGTCCAGCGAAGGCTGCGACGGCGTGCGATACATCAGCGTGCCATCGTTATTCCCCATGCCCTCGGCTTCGATATGACGGCTGTTGGTCTTGTTCAGCGCGAAATGACCGTTCTGGGTCTTGTCGGTTTCGGCAGCCAGCACCGAAGAAAACTCCAGATCGCGAGCCTTGAAGTTCGGGGTGTCGGCATTGGAAATGTTGTTGGCCAACACCTCTGCCCGCTGCGCCCGGAAGTTGAGGGCCTTTTCATGTATGCCTAGCGCTTTATCGAAGCTGATGCTCATTTCGGGAAACCTTTGCCGGTTGACCTGATTCTGTTGTTACTGACAAAGCAATCGGCGTGCCATGTTGCAAAACCCAATGTTTGCAAGGGTTGCAGGCAGTACAGAAGTAGCCATGCCAGAAAAGCGGCAAGGCATTTCCGCTGTGGAGAGGCAAAGCGGCAAGGGCGGTGCCGTTTTTTTGCCAGTATCGGGCAGGACTGAAGATGGATCGTTCTGCCATTGCGCTAGGGAGGTGTGACAATGACCGATATACTCGGGCGCTCAGGGAACAGGTATTAAAGGGAGCTTTATCTTGATCGACTCGATTGGCATGAACAACAAACCGGGCGTCGATATTTCAAAAACCGCTACGTCGCCCTCTTCTATCGGCCCGAATACTGCTCGCGCATCCGCCGCCGTTTCAGGCGAAACGCTAGCGTCAGGCAAGTTGTCTTCCCTGTCCGTGCAACTCAGCGAAAGCGCAACGCGTGCGGCGTCCAGAGATGCGAGCCTGAGTCATAAAGAGTTGAGTGAGAAAGCCAGCCAGCTGACCGAACAACTGGTCGGAAGCAGCTACGACATCAATAAAGCCAGACATGATGCAGAAGTTCCGCAGAGCAACGACCCTGACCGCCTAGAGCGCGCCAGGAACGCTACCGGGTTCATCCACGGCAGTGAAAAAAATCCGTTTTCAGGCATGCCCCGAGACCAGCTTTCACTGATCGCCTATGACGAAAGTGACCATTTTACCGTCAACGAGAAAAAATCGGCCTGGCTGGAGTCATACCGTCAGCAACGCGTCTGGCGCCAGCAAGTTGTGGCTCAAGGAAGCGCGGAATACAGCGCGACCGGCAAACTGACTGATTTTTACACCTCGGTGCTCGACCACTATAAAGGGCTTTCAACCATCGAGCAGTCGCAATACCCCTCCAGCTATGCAACAAAGCTTCAGGACTGGATTGATCTGGACTACAACTACAAAACGAGCACGGCTGAAGGTAATACTGATGCCACAAGCCTTCTGGACAAGGTCCTGAATCCTGAAAGTGAACTGTTTAAAAGCCAGGGCGATGGCGGCCTGTAACGGCATAGCCAGACTGAACCACGCGCTCTTCGAATGAAGTCCGGGCGCACCTGTTCAACCGCTTGCCCGGACAACACCTCAATCAGAGCCCCAACTCACTCAAGCCCGGATGTTCATCCGGCCGACGCCCCAACGGCCAATGGTATTTGCGCTCGGCTTCGGTGATCGGCAGATCGTTAATGCAGGCAAAGCGCCGTTGCATGAGGCCGTTCGCGGCGAACTCCCAGTTTTCGTTACCGTACGACCGGAACCAGTTGCCCGAGTCGTCGTGCCATTCATAGGCATAACGCACGGCAATGCGGTTATCGGTAAAGGCCCAGAGCTCCTTGATCAATCGGTAGTCAAGTTCCTTGCGCCACTTGCGCTCGAGAAAAGCCTGCGCCTCGGCGCGTCCGTTGACGAACTCACTGCGGTTACGCCAATAGGTGTCTTCGGTGTAAGCCAGCGCAACTTTCGCCGCATCGCGGGAATTCCAGCCATCCTCGGCGCCGCGGACTTTCTGGATAGCCGTCTCCAGGGTGAAGGGCGGCAACGGGGGTCTTCCTTTATCACTCATATCAGGGTCCTCAGAACGGTTTGTAGGGCAGGAATTTGCCGTCCAGGGTGATTACCGCACGCTCTCCCCCTTCCGGATCTTCGACTTTCCTGATGTCGAGTTTGAAGTTGATGGCGCTGATGATGCCGTCGCCGAACTGTTCGTACACCAAGGCTTTCAGCGTGGTGCCGTAGACCTGAACCATCTCGTGGAAGCGATAGACAGTCGGATCGCTGGAAACGTCTTCCACGTTGCCGCGCAAGGGGATGGTTTGCAGTTCAGCAACGGCGTCTCTGTCCAGCCCGAGACGCTCGGCGACCACTTCGGCAACCGCTTGCGGCAAAGGATGCTGGCCAAGCAACGCAGCGGTGACGTACACCACGCTCAACCCCGTATCGTCGGCGAGCGACGCCCAGGTCAGGTTCTTTGCGGTCTTGGCTCGCAGCACACGTTCGGTCAGATCCTGGCGCGGCGTTCTGGACATATTGCTGTGTGGCATGACCCTCTCCTGATAAGTTGACTCGATAACAGCATCAGCAATACCACACTAATATCCAGAACGAAAAAAGAGACCCGAAGGTCTCTTTGATGACAAACAGTCAGGCAACCGTCACTTGGCCTTATAGATAATCCCCGGGCTGCACTGGACCATCTGGTAGTGATCAGGCAAACCATTCAGCGCTTCGGAAGCACCGAGAAACAGGTAGCCACCCGGCTTGAGCGTGCCGTGGATGCGCAGCAGGATGTCTTTCTTCACTTCGGCCGAGAAGTAGATCAATACGTTACGGCAGAACACGATGTCGAACTTGCCCAGCGCTGCATAGCTGTCGAGCAGGTTGAACGAGCGGAATTCCACGCGACTCTTGATCGGCGCCTTGACCGCCCAGCGGCCCGGACTTTTCACGTCAAAGAAACGTTGCAGACGTTCAGGTGACAGACCGCGGCCAATCGCCAGGCTGTCGTACTCCCCCGTCTTGCAGTTATTGAGCATCAAACCCGAAAGATCGGTGGCGACGATCTGCGCGCCTGATTTCAGTTGGCCGGGGTTGGCGCGCTCGAATTCGTCGATGGACATCGACAGCGAGTACGGTTCCTGACCCGACGAGCAGGCTGCCGACCAGATGCGCAGGCGCTGGCCAGGGCTGGCCTTGATCTGCTCGGGCAGCACCTTGTTCTTCAACACCTCGAACGGGTACGTGTCGCGAAACCACAGGGTTTCGTTAGTGGTCATGGCATCGACCACCTGCTCACGCAAACCACTGCGCGGCTGGGTCTGAATACGCTGGACCAGCTCACCCAACGACTTGATGCTTTGCTGCTCCATCAATTTGTTGAGGCGGCTGGACACCAGGTACTGCTTGTTTTCCCCAAGCAAGATGCCACAGGCTTTTTCCAGAAATACCCGGAACTGATCAAAATCCAAATTACCCGTAGACAAGGTGCCGCCTCTCAAATCATGTGAATCACCGGGAACGACGCCCCCCGGATGGTTATTCTGCTGCCTTGATCCGCGCAACCACCCTGGCCGCCAGGTCATCAGGCCGGAACTTGGCAAGGAAGTCATCAGCGCCGACCTTCTTGACCATCGCCTGGTTGAACACCCCGGACAACGAGGTGTGCAAAGTGATGTGCATCTTCTGCATGCGCGGGTCATTACGGATCGCTGCTGTAAGGGTATAGCCATCCATCTCCGGCATTTCAATGTCGGAGATCATCATCAGGAATTCTTCTTCCGGTTTTTTGCCTTCTTCGACCATCTTGCGCAGGTAATCCAGCGCCTGACGACCGTCGTTCAGCGCAACCACTTCAACCCCGACGGTTTCCAGGCATCGGCTCACCTGCTTGCGGGCCACCGACGAGTCGTCGACCGTCAGAACGCGCATCGAAACAGCCTTGTGCTGAACATCGGCATCGATGACACCGACCGAGATTTCTTCGGAAACCGGCGCCACTTCGGCGAGAATTTTCTCGACGTCGATGATTTCCACCAACTGATTATCGACACGGGTCACGGCGGTCAGGTAGTGATCGCGCCCGGTGCCCTTGGGTGGCGGATGGATCTCTTCCCAGTTCATATTGACGATGCGTTCGACGGAGTGCACCAGAAAACCCTGAACCTTGGTGTTGTACTCGGTAATGATGACGAAGGAATTAACCAGCGAGATCATCCCGGTCGAGCCGGTCGCCATGGCCAGATCCATGATCGGGATGGTGCCGCCACGAATATTGGCGACGCCCCGGACGATCTTGCTCGATTTGGGCATGACGGTGAGTTTGGGGCATTGCAGTACTTCTTTTACCTTGAAGACGTTGATCCCGTAGAGCTGCTTGCCGTCGAGACGAAACAAGAGCAGCTCCAGGCGATTCTGACCCACCAGCTGAGTTCGCTGGTTTACCGAATCCATTACACCTGCCATGCCGAACCCCCTTACCAAAATGACCGCCGCCCACACACCTGATCAATAAGCGGCACGGGCTTTGCTATTTATATTCCCATGAACGCAAAGACGACAATTTCTCGACACTTCGCATTAGAAACCCGCAGGCTTCTGTGCGCAATCGCTCTGCTCTGCCTTTGCGGCGCGGGCAACTTCGCCCGTGCAGAGAATTTCACACTGCCTGAACAGCTTATCGGCGTCACCCAGGGGTTTCTTGAGTTCACAGTAGAAGACTATTTGGCAACCAACCAGATTGACGGGCGTCACGACATCCAGGTCAAGCAACTCGACCCGCGGTTACGGATGGGCGCCTGCGACAAGGATTTGACAGCCACGCTGGAGAGTCCGCGCCCGGTTGGCCGCGTGACTGTGCGGGTTCGCTGTGAAGGCTCATCGCCGTGGACCGTGTTCGTGCCGGCTCAGGTGCAGCTGTTTCGCAACGTCGTGACCGTGGTGCGGCCGCTGAAACGCGATGCCATTGTCACTGAAGAAGATGTCGCGATGAGCGAGCGGGATGTCAGCAGCCTGGGTCAGGGATTTCTGGCGTCGCTGGATCAGGCTGTCGGCCAGAAGGTTGTTCGACAGATGGTCATCGACCAGGTCATCACGCCCGTGGCGCTGGAACAGCCACAAATGATTCACAAGGGCGATCAGGTGGTGATCATTGCCCGTACCGGTACGCTGGCGGTGCGTATGCCTGGCGAAGCGATGTCCGATGGTGGTTTCAACGAGCAGATAAGGGTGAAAAACCTCAATTCCCAACGGGTGATCAAAGCCAACGTCACCGGTCCAGGACAGGTGGAAGTGGCCATGTAATGCATTGATGCTGGCGTAGCACGTGCGTTTTTTCTAGACTGCGGTGAATGTCCGACGGTGGAAAGCATCTATTGAGAAGCTTTATCACAATCAGCCTAAAGTTTGATCGGGGTTGGCCGAAAACAAGGCAAGCGTCCAAACACCCAGAGGTTTTTCAATCATGGTCATAGATTTTAGCCGCCTTAACAATTCACAGTCTGTCGCCAGTACGTCGCGTACCGGGGCCAGTAAAGACACCAGCAAAACCGATGCGCCAGCACCTGCAGCCACCGCAGGCGTGAAAAGCACCGGGGAAACGTTTTCCTTGAGCAGTGAGGCTCAACAGTTGCACAGCATCACGGACAAACTGAACGATCTGCCAACCGTCAACAGTGCACGCGTCGCCGAGCTCAAGCAGGCCATCGCCGACGGTAGCTACAAGGTCGACAGCAACCGTGTTGCCAGCAAACTGTTGAATTTCGAAACCCAACGCTAAGCCACGGCTCGCGCTGGATATTCTGGACGCTTAAAAACCAGAGCATGCGATGCAAGACACTACTTTGCTGCAGATGATTACCGACGACATGGTCGCTGCCCGTCAGCTTCTCGAGTTGTTGCAGGCCGAAGCCCTGATTCTCAACGGCCGCGACATGGGCGAGATGGAGCAGGTACTGGCGCAGAAGCAGGCGCTGGTGATTCTCCTCGATCAGCATGGGCGCAAACGCAGCCAGATCCTTGCGGGGGTCGGACTGCCTGCCAATCGTGAAGGCCTTCAGTTACTGGCCAGCCAGTCGGATATCGGCGAGCAATTGTTGACGGCCAGTGATGAACTGAGTGCATTGATCAATGAATGCCAGACGTTGAATAACCAGAATGGTAGTCTGATCCAGTTGCAACAGATCAGCACCGCTCATCAGCTTCGGATACTCAACGGCGGCGATACGCCGACGCTTTACGACAGTCGCGGCTCGACTGCTCTGAGAGCCAAGCCGCGCCCTCTGAGTCAGGCGTAACTTCCTGTATCAAGGTATTGAGCGTAGTGGCAGAATGCCTGTTGTTGCGTTGCCGTAGTATTTTGCCTGGAGATTCAAGAACGTGAATGGCTCAAGCGCGGACGATGCTCCGCAGCCCCCGAAGGTCCTTAATACACCTTTGGAAATCGCAGCGAACCTGCGGCTGCTCGTCGAGAGTCATGATCCTCTGATCATTACCTTTCACGAGCGCGCCCAGCGCTTCCAGAGCTACCTGCTCGAAGTCGACCGTGACAGCAACACCATGGCGCTCGACGAAATGATCCCCCGTGATGGCGAACGCTTCATCGGTAATGGCGAGCCCTACCGTGTGGAAGGCTTTCATGACGGCGTACGCATTGCCTGGGAAAGCTCCGCGCAGATGGACATCGTCGAGGCTGACGGCCAGCGCATGTACCGTGGGCCGATGCCCGATGAAGTGATCTATCACCAACGTCGCAACGCATTTCGCGCCGCACTCAAGCTGGCTCAGCTGGTGGACGTCGAAATCGGTGGCGAGCGCCTGAAATCGACGCTGACCGGCAAATTGCTGGATATTTCCGCGACCGGCTGCAAGTTGCGCTTTGAAGGTGATGTGTCTGACCGCATGCAGCTGGGCCAGGTCTATGATCGTTTGGTCGCCAAACTGCCGTTTGGCGCCATGACTGCGCCGGTGGAATTACGTCATCTGCACTTCGAAGAGCGCTTTCATACCACCTTTGCCGGCGTGCGCTTTCACAACATGAGCGGGCTGGTACAGCGCCAGGTCGAACGTTTTGTCTACCAGTTGCAGCGTGAAGCGCGTCGCTTCGATAAAGACGACGACTTCTGACAGCCCGGAACCTGTGCGGGTGATTGCGGCAGCTGTGCCGCAGTCACCCAGCCCTCCTGCTACATTCAGGCCTTCCAGGTCTCGTTCTCGCCCTCTCGCTCCTCTTCGACAACCTCAGTCCTGGCATCGGCCACTGACTCTGCTTCTGGCTGCAGATCCGGCTCAGTCTCGTCAACCACTTCGGGCTCGACGGCTGTCTGCATCTGCTCTTGCACCACCTGCTCATCCACCCGCGGGTCAAGCGCTACCACCAATGGCGAACTGGACATGCTGTCTGGCATCGCAACGTGATGCAGTGGAGCGTTCTCCACCTGATGCAGGTGAGTAACAGCCTTGGGCCGGATCAGCAGCACGAGAATCGCAGCAGCGCCGCAGACGAACACATACAGCATATGGCCGCCGAACACTTTCATGACCACACCCGCGGCCAGCGGGCCGATGCTTGCGCCGATACCGTAGGTCATGAGCAGCATTGCAGTCAGCGAGACCCGTCGCTCGGCCTCGACGTGGTCATTGGCGAACGCCACAGCCAGCGGGTAAAGACAGAACTGCATCAGCGAGGCCAGGAAGCCGACGCCGAACAGCACCTCGACCGGCACGCTGGGGAACACCGCCAGCGGCAATGACGCCACCACCAGCGCGGCCGCAAATACCCGCATCAGCACGGAGCGGTCATAGCGGTCCGACAGCAGGCCCAGCGGCCACTGCACCAGAAACCCGGCGAGAATGCAGCAGCCCATGAACAGACCGACCTGCTCGGTGGACAGACCCTGCTCAGCCGCGTAAACCGGCGCAAGGCCATAGAACGAACCGATGATCAGCCCCGCGCCCAGCACCGCCGTCAGCGATTGCGGTACGCGCTTCATGAAGAACCGCGGTTCCAGTGGCGCCGGATGCAAGGGCGCCGGGTGAATGGCGCGGGTCATGGCGACGGGCACCAGACACAGCGCAAAACACAACGCCACCAGCATCAGCAGCTCAGGCCCGAGTTGCGGGTGAACCACCAGCACCAGTTGGCCCAGCACCAGCCCCAGGTAGGACGCGATCATGTAGCCGCTGAACACCATGCCGCGCTGTTTGGCTTCGGCCTGTTCGTTGAGCCAGCTCTCGATGACCATGTATTGACACATCATGCCCAGACCGACGATCACCCGCAGCACCAGCCAGGCCGGCAGCCAACTGATCAGCCCGTGCCCGAGCACCGCCGCACCGACAATCCCGGCGCAGGTGGCATACGCACGAATATGCCCGACGCGGCCGATCAGGCGGTGACCGATCTTGCCACCCAGGACCAGGCCAAAATAGTTCGCGGCCATCAACGCACCGACCCACAGGCTGTCGACCTGATCGGCCGCCAGGCGCAGGGCCAGATAGGTGCTCAGCAGACCCGAGCCGATCAACATCATCAACGAGGCAAAATAAAGCGCTCGAAAGGATTTCCAGATTTGGCGCATCAACTTTCCAAAAAATAGGGAGTCGCCCGAATGGGCGAGCCAGACACTGCGATTCTTGAATCCGGGCAGCCACAACGTGCCGTTCCCAGGGGGTTATCTCGTCAAAAAAACTGCTCAGCTCCAGGGCCTTCGACGCAATGTAGCCTTCGATGAATTCATGACCAAACAGTTCCTTGGCCAACTGACTGCTTTTCAGACGCTCAAGAGTGGCCTGCAAGGTACAAGCAAGTGACAATTCTTGCGACACCTCGATTTCACCCCGCATCGGCGCGCGCGGTTCAAGGGCATTCTCGATAGCGTACGGCCCGACCGCCAGACTCGCAGCCATGGCCAGACAAGGAGTGGCGTCCGCGCCAGGCAAACGATTCTCCACCCTTCTGGCTGCCGCTGCACCCGACGGGAGTCGTAGGTCAGCGGCGTGATAGTCGTAGGATCAGGGCAAGCGGCAAGCCAAAGCTTACCGCTTGAAGCTTGAAGCTCTGCAACTCAAAGCACCGGATTGTGGAATGGCACTCCAGTCACTTCGATGAACTCCTTTCGGTACTCCTCGTTCTCCGGATCGACCACCAGGGCCTGACGCAGAAACTCGACGCCCTCGGCAAAGTGGCCCAACTGGCGACTCAGAGCACCGGCGAGATGCAGTTTGGTGGCATCGAAAAAATTGAAAGACAGCAGAATTTTGGTCAGCGTCAGAGCATTTTCCAGTTTGCCGGCCATCAACAGCTGATTGAACTGCGTATTGAAATCAGCGACGTCCTGCCACTTCTCGGCCGACAGCCCTTCTACCTTGCGCAACACGAGGGTGTGGCCGTTGCCTACTTTCGAATCGGTCTCTTCAACGCACTCGATGTACCAGCAGCCCAGACCCGAGGTGTTCACGTGATTGACGGCGCGGATCATGCTCTGCAAGGAAAACACCTGATAGTGACCGCGCCATTCGCCTTCAGCGACGGTGGTCATGTCGACCTTGTTTTCATAGTCTTCGATCATCTGCGCCAACGTCGTCAAACGACGCGCGCGATCGGTCCGCGCGGCCGTGCGTTTGGGGAAGATACAGAAGAACACGCCGCCGTTCTTCAGCACCCGGAGCGCTTCGACGTAAGCGGAAAACAGATTGGGAACGTGCTCGATGACGTGCGAACTGATGAGGTAATCAACCGACGCATCTGCGGTATGAATGTATTGAAAGTCGCCGAGCATGTCGACTTTCGACACATCGCCCGAGACTTTCATCTGCTCGACGAAGTACTGCTGATAATCTTCCATATCACGAGGGTGCAAAAACTCGACACCGTTGCAAGGCGCAACATTCAGGCAACTGGCCAGGTTGAAGGCGTTATGAGCGGCAGCCCCCAACTCGATACCGTGGCCCTGGCAGTACTTCTTAGCTAACAGCATCACTCACCCATCGCTCGTCGTGATTTGGATACAGCCTGTGAGGATGTCGGCGGTGCCTGGCAAAACTTTAGCCATCAGCGCCCGTACAGCAGTTTGCCACCGACCATTGGCGCAAATATTGCAGTCAGCTGTAATCACGTGCTCATGCACGATGATTTACGTCAGCAAGTGCCAAGCTCACCCTGCGATTGCTGACGCAAGCCATCAATAATCAGGCTCAGGCCATAGAAAGTCAGAGGATCACCATGATCGATGGTCAAAAGGTTGGCTGCGGAATCGTTACGTATAACCGGCCTGCGCTGTTGAAAAAACTCTACGATTCACTGCCCGCCGACCTCATCGACAGCATCGTCATCATCAATGACGGCGATGTATACCCTGAACACGCTGCCTACGATAGCGACGTCCTGTTCAATAATGAAAGCAACCTCGGAGTGGGGAAATCCAAGAACCGCGCATTGTCGCGACTTCTGGACGCTGGCTGCGAACATCTGTTTCTGATCGAAGACGACATCTACATCAAGAACCCGGAAGTGTTCGAGCTGTATATCCTGACTTCGACACTGACCGGCATCCAGCATCTCAACTACAGCCAACACGGGTTGATGAACAAGACCGCCACGGGCGAAGCCAATCCGGTGTGCAAGATCGATTATGGCAACGGTATCAACCTGCCGTTGTACCGGCATTGCGTCGGCGCGTTTTCCTACTATTCCAGACGCAGCCTGGAAGCGGCCGGCTTGATGGACGAGACGTACCACAACGCCTTTGAACACGTCGATCACACCCTGTCCATCATCAATCAGAACATGCACCCGCCGTTCTGGTTTTTTGCCGATATCGACAATTCGGAGGCGTATCTGGGAGATGAGCTGTGGACGCTGGCGAAATCAACGATCTCGTCCGATGCCCGGCACCGCAAAAACGCGCTGGATGCCATTGAGCACTTTACGCTCAAACACGGGTGCGAACCGGTCAAACACCCGTTGGCGTCGAATGAGGAACTGATGGACAGCCTCAACAGCATAAAACGCAACTTCGGGCTGAATATCTGAATGATCGCGGGGCCCGCTTGCGGGCAGGCTCCCTGGCTCAAGGCAGCGTCATGCTGAATACCGCGCCGCCCAGCACCCCGCCATTGGCGATTTCGATCCGCCCCTGCAGGCCATTGCGTACATGCAAACGCGCAATGTGCGCAGCAAAATAAAGGCCCAGCCCGGTGCTGCCACTGCCCTGATTGATGCCCAGCACATAGTCGGTCTGCTGCTCGATCAGGTAAGCCGGATAGCCAGGGCCATCGTCGTTGACGGTGATCTTCAGTTGGCCGTCTTCATCGGACACACTGACGAATATCTGCTCGCGGGCAAAACCGGTGGCATTGACGATGATATTGCCGACCACCGACCCCACCAGCTCACGGTCGAAAAACCCCAACGGGCTCACCACATCGATGGCATAACCGGCGGCAATGCCACGGCTGCTCAACACCTCCTGATGATGCGCCAGCTGCGCTTCGATAAAATCGTCAAGCTCGTGGTAATCCGGGCGCAACGGCATCTGATTGACACCGAGTTTGTACAGGCCCAGCAATTGCACCAGCATGCCGTTCAGATTGGCGAACTCGTATTCGATCACGCCATGTTCCGGCGTATCGCGCTGCCGGCTGGAAAGCTTCGCCAGCCACTCACTGTGCGCCTGGGTCAGCGTTGCCAGCGAGTTCTTCATGTCGTGCACGGTGGAGGCTATCACCATGGAGAAATCAAGCCCCTGCTCCCTATCTTCGCTCATGCGCCAAACGCCCTCTCCCTGAGTTTTTGATAACGCTCGAAACGCGGATCGCTGTCCGGAATCTTGCCGACCATGGTCAGGCTGGCCCGGCACTCGTCCAGGCCGGCCTGGCCCAGATTCTGGCCGGGGTGGAGCAGCGACTGCGCCATGTTGAGCGCAATACTGAGATTCTTCGGCTGCAACGCCAGTGCCTGACGAAAAAACGTCTGCGCCTCGGTCAGATTGCCAGCCTTGTAGCTGCGTACGCCTTGCAGGTTCAGATCACTGGCTGCTTTGTTGGCACCCAGAATGGCAGGATCGTCAGTCATGCTGGCAACACTTTTCATCACCGCCGGGTCGTCGCCATAGACTTGCGCGCAGCTCTTCAAAACACCGGCACCCGCCTCTTCCTGGCCCAGTTGCTTGAGCTGCGCGGCCACCATCAACGACGCTTCGGCGCTGAGAAACAGCTCCGTTCCGTCGAGTCGGGCCATCGCCTGCTCGGTGAGTTTTGCGGCCGCTTCCGGGTCCGAATGCTGCAGACTGGAGGCCTTCATCAGGCGCGTGCGCACTTGCAGGCCTTCGTCGTTACCGTGTTCCTTGGCGACGTCACCCAGGGCGTTGTTGATTTCAACCCGGGTCCGCGCATCGAGCCCCTGCTCACCGCCCTTGCTGATCAAGGCATGCGCCAGCCCCAGATTGGTCTCCGGGTCCTTGAAGCGCGAATGCTGCCCTTGGGACACCGCCTGACGATAGGCCTTGGAAGCGCTTTCGAAATCCTCGTTGCCCAGCGCCAGTTTGCCCAGCAGCCGCTGCCGACGAACCGCCAGCGGCGACAGACGCACCGCGCTTTCCAGCACTGCCTGAGCCCGCTTGGCATCGCCGAGCGCGACCAGCACGTCAGCCAGCCCGTCGAACAGCGCAGGCATGATCGGAAAGGCCTTGATCGCCTGCTCGTAGACAACCTGCGCCTCGGCAGCCTTGCCACGTTTGAGCAACAGGCTGCCCAGCGCGCCATACGCCCAAGGCGTGGCGCGGTCGGCCAGAATGCTCTTGAGGAAGGCCTCCAGCGGTTCGTTCTGCTTCAGATCGCGCAAGGCCTCGGCCTTGTGGCGCAGGCACAGGGGCGCGTAACGCGGGTCCTGCTCGATCAAGGTGTTGCAAGCAGCCAGCACTTCAGTCGGGTTGCGACGGTCGAGCGCCTGCAAAATCGGCTTGAGCAGGGTCTTGCGCTGCACCAGCTTTTCCAGACGCTGAGCCAGCCCGGCGCGATTGAACGGCTTGGTCAGGTAGCCGTCCGGCTCCCACTCCAGCGCACTCATGACCATGGCCTGACTGTTTTCGGCGGTGACCATGATAAACACGCTTTGGTGACTCAACAGCCGCTCGACCATCAGGTCTTCCAGCACCTGCTGACCGTTCTTGCGACCGTCACCCAGATTGAAATCATGCAACACGAAGTCATAACGCTTTTGCGCGCACATGCGCAGCGCCTCTTCACCGGTGTCGGCGGTATCCACTTCCTTGACGCCCAGTTCACGCAGCATCGACCTGACTGAACTGCGAAAATCAGAGAAGTCATCAACGATAAGAAAGCTTTTTTGGTTGTGCGCCAGCATCCGGATTCCTGCACAGGAGAGGTAAAAATATGAGACCCACGGCCCGAGCGCGACCCGGACCCGGCTCAGCAGCCCGCTTTTCGGGGCCTGCTTGATCACTGATCGCTGACTGATGCTCAGGCACAGCTGCCGCCACCGCCCCGCAATACAGAACAGGACTTGTGGCAACACTCAATTTTTCGACCATCCGGGCAGAAACTATAGGGCGAACATGCACGTCGCGCCGCATCACTACGCCTGTTGACGGCTGATTTTGCGAGCTGGATCGAATGTGCAGGAATAATGCGGGGGGAGTTGCGGACGGATTAACGACAGTGCCACGCCGAACGGCATGCCGACACTTCAGGCCGTCGGCATGCTTGCACGGAGGGTTAAACCCAGCCGTCGTTCTTTTTGCGGCCTTTGGTCAGGGCCGGAAGGATCAGGCCGACCAGCAGCCCCGCACCGGCGATGCTGCCGCCGTAGACCATGTAACGCATCATCACCTGCTTGTTCTCGTCACCGAGACGCGCCTGAGTGGCACGTAATTCAGCCTGAGAGTCCGCCAGTTGCTCGTTCAAGGTCTTGGTGCGCGCTTCCAGCTCATCGACCAGCTTCTTGCGTGCATCCAGGGTTTCTTGCATGCCTTGCACGCGGGTCTTCCAGGTGTTGTCGATGCCCGCCAGTTGCTCGGTCAGTTCAGCAACCTGCTGCGTCAACTGCGGCACGCGTTCGGCCTGACCGGGGACGTCCTGCAAGTCACTGCTGGGGATCCACACTGTCGCACCACCTTCGCCGCGCACCTGGCTGAACTTGCCCGAGCTGGTGAGCAACTCGACCTTCTGCCCGGATTTCAGCGTGCCGACGATGCGATGGTCATCCGTTGGCCCGCTGCGTACGTAAGTGGTGAGGCTGTCACTGACCCAACGCTCGTTGTTTGCCGCCTGAGCACTGCCAGGGACGATCACGGTTAGCACAGCGCCGAACAGGCCGACACCCAGCAAACGACGCGACGCGCAGAACAGGCCAAGGGCACGAGAAAGAAGTGCAGAAAGATGACGAGACATGGCGATAATTATCTTTATCCGGAATGAAAATAAAGCCTCGTTGAACGGGCCGGCTAACGATGGGAACGGCAGGCGATCAAAGGTTTTGCAACTCCTGCCCGGACGGATTGTCTGCCAATGACACGCAACGAAAGCGCGTCGGTTCCCTTTTTTGCAGGCCGTCCAGAAAAAACCATCAGCTAACAGACTCCTCGAAATGGGTCAGGTTCACTGTCGCCCTGTCCGCGCGTCAAAATTCAGCCGCACGGTCGCCGTGAGCAAGTCCCTGCTTTCAAACGAATTCGCCGCTGGCACAGCATTTAATCTGCCAAATCAGGGTCCTGCACTGCGCAATATTTGCTTTCCCGTCCAAGTGCTGTAGAAAAGGTCTGACAGGCGTGAGTGTCCCGGACACCCACCATCCTGATGCTCGACTGCATCGCTCTAATGGAAAATAGAATGCTCCCAAGACAAGTGATTAACGCCACCGTAAGCCCCAAAGGCAGCCTCGAAACCCTGTCCCAACGTGAAGTGCAGCAACTCAGCGCTGCCGGGTCAGGCAGTACCTACACCCTGTTTCGCCAGTGCGCCCTGGCCATTCTCAATACCGGCGCCCACGTCGATAACGCCAAGACCATTCTTGAAGCGTATGAAAGCTTTGAAGTACGTATTCATCAGCAGGATCGCGGCGTGCGCCTGGAGCTGCTCAACGCTCCGGCCGATGCCTTCGTCGATGGCGAAATGATCGCCAGCACCCGCGAGATGCTGTTCAGCGCCTTGCGCGACATCGTCTACACCGAAAGCGAACTGGACAGCCAGCGCATCGACCTGAGCAATTCTCAGGGCATCACCGATTACGTGTTCCACCTACTGCGCAACGCCCGCACCCTGCGTGCCGGGGTCGAGCCGAAGATGGTGGTGTGCTGGGGTGGTCATTCGATCAACACCGAGGAATACAAATACACCAAGAAAGTCGGCCATGAACTGGGCCTGCGCAGCCTGGACATCTGCACCGGCTGCGGCCCCGGCGTGATGAAAGGCCCGATGAAGGGCGCGACCATCGCCCACGCCAAGCAACGCATTGTCGGCGGTCGCTACTTGGGCCTCACCGAGCCGGGCATCATCGCGGCCGAAGCGCCGAACCCGATCGTCAACGAGCTGGTGATCCTGCCGGACATCGAAAAACGTCTGGAAGCGTTCGTGCGTGTCGGTCACGGCATCATCATCTTCCCGGGCGGCGCGGGCACCGCTGAAGAGTTCCTGTACTTGCTGGGCATTCTGATGCACCCGGACAACAAGGACGTGCCGTTCCCGGTGATCCTGACCGGCCCGAAAAACACCGAACCGTACCTGCAACAATTGCACGCATTCGTCGGTGCCACGCTGGGTGCAGAAGCGCAGCGTCACTACCAGATCATCATCGACAACCCGGCAGACGTCGCGCGGCAGATGACTCAGGGCCTGAAAGAAGTGAAGCAGTTCCGCCGCGAGCGCAACGACGCGTTTCATTTCAACTGGTTGTTGAAGATCGAAGAAAGCTTCCAGCACCCCTTCGATCCGACCCACGAGAACATGGCGAAACTGCAACTCAACCACGACGTGCCGACCCACGAACTGGCGGCCAATCTGCGTCGGGCGTTCTCTGGTATTGTCGCCGGCAACGTCAAGGACAAGGGCATTCGCCTGATCGAGGAGCACGGCCCTTATCAGATTCAGGGCGACCCTTCGATCATGGGTCCGCTGGACAAACTGTTGCAGGCGTTTGTCGATCAGCACCGGATGAAGCTGCCAGGTGGCGCGGCTTATGTGCCGTGCTATCAGGTTGTGGCCTGATCCCACAGCAATAACCGTCAGGCAAACGGGGCGCTCTTGAGCGCCCCGTTTCTATTTCTGCTGACGAAACTCGCGAGGCGACTGGCCGGTGGCGCGTTTGAAGAAGCGCGAAAAATAAGCGGGCTCGGAAAACCCGAGGCTGTCGGACACCTGATTGATGGTCATGGTGGTGTAAATCAGATTGCGCCTGGCCTCCAGCACCAGTCGCTGGCTGATGACCTGTAGCGCCGACTGATTGCACAGCCGTCGACACAACGCATTCAAATGCGCGGCACTGATGCCAATGGCCTGCGCGTGCTGCTCGATGGACCAGTGTTCGCGAAAACTCGTTTCCAGTTGCTGCATGAACGCCTGCAAATGCTCACGGCCGCGATCCAGTGCATGAATGTCTTCGCCAGCGTGTTCGCGGCTGCGCCGACTCAGCCAGACCGCCAGCACATTGATCAACGAATGCAGCATCAGATCACGGCCGGTCCTGGGTTGCCGGTACTCGCGAGCGATGGCGCTGAACAGCGTGTCGACGTAATGGCCGTCTGCCCCAAGCTCGTAGCAACGTGCCGTGCGCATGGCCGAACTGTCGAGCGCCGTCTCCAACTGCTCCACCAGCGGTCTGGCCAGGCTGAGAATGTGCCCCTGAATATTTTCCGCGAACCTGAACGTGTGCACGCTCAATGCCGGAACCACCTGCAGCGACGGTGTCTCCACCTCGCGAGCCATGTCCTCGACCTTGAGCATCGCCTTGCCCGATTGCACATACAGCAACTGCACCAGATCGCCATGCCGATGCGGCTTGATCTCCCACTCGTGCATCTTGCTGCGCTCGGGAATCGACTCACAGTGAATCAGATCCGGCGTCGGCCAGGCCGTTGTTTCGCCGTAGAGCTTGAACACCGGTATCGTTGTAATGGCAGATCTGGCCATGTCGCCCTCTCCGTCCCGACCCTCGAAAAGTCCAGACAATGTACCGGATAATGCCTTCTTATCTCGACATCATCCATTAAAAATGCAGGAGACAAAAACAATTGCATCCCGCTGGTCACGGCTGGCAGGGATCACCCGAGAGGACACTGTTCATGAAAACCCAAGTCGCCATTATCGGTTCAGGCCCTTCCGGGCTGTTGCTGGGCCAACTGTTGCAGCGCGCCGGCATCGACAACGTGATTGTCGAGCGTAAGGACCCCGACTATATCCTCTCGCGCATCCGCGCAGGCGTGCTCGAGCAAGGCATGGTCGACCTGCTGCGCGAGGCCGGGGTCGGTGAGCGAATGGACGCCGAAGGCCTGATTCATGATGGTTTCGAGCTGGCGTTCGACGGCCGTTGCGAACGCATCGACCTGAAACACCTCGCCGATGGCAAGACCGTGATGGTCTACGGCCAGACCGAAGTGACCCGCGACCTGATGACAGCGCGCGCCATCAGCGGCGCACTGACCGTCTATGACGCTGCGGACGTCGAAGCCCATGACCTGAAAACCGACCGCCCTTACCTGACCTTCGTAAAAGACGGCGAGACGATGCGCCTGGACTGCGACTACATTGCCGGCTGCGACGGTTTTCATGGGGTTTCCCGGCAATCGATTCCGGCCGAGGCACTTAGCGTTTTCGAGCGCATCTATCCATTTGGATGGCTGGGTGTGCTCGCCGACACGCCGCCGGTCAACGAAGAACTGGTGTACGCCAACCACCCGCGCGGCTTCGCCCTGTGCAGCATGCGTTCGGCGGTTCGTACCCGCTATTACGTGCAGGTCAGCGCTGACGAAAAAGTCGAAGACTGGCCGGACGAACGCTTCTGGAGCGAACTCAAAGCCCGCCTGCCCGAGCATCTGGCCGAACGGCTGATCACCGGTCCGTCCATCGAGAAAAGCATCGCCCCGCTGCGCAGCTTCGTGGTGGAGCCCATGCAGTACGGCCGGCTGTTCCTGCTCGGCGACGCCGCACACATCGTCCCGCCGACCGGCGCCAAAGGCCTGAACCTGGCGACCAGCGACGTCAGTACGCTGTACCGCATCCTGCTCAAGGTCTACCGCGAAGGCCGCACCGAGCTGCTGGAAAAGTACTCGCAGATCTGCCTGCGCCGAGTATGGAAAGCCGAGCGATTCTCATGGTGGATGACCTCGGTGCTGCACAACTTCCCGAACACCGATGCGTTCAGCCAGCGCATCCAGCAGACCGAACTGGACTACTACGTCGGCTCAGAGGCCGGGCGCCGGACCATTGCGGAGAATTATGTGGGCTTGCCGTATGAGGCGATTGAGTAGGTCGGCGGAAGAACGCCCGTCGTGCCACTACGCGCGGCCCGGAAGAACGCTTATCGTGCCAATGCTCCGCGTTGGCATGCCGTTCCTGACGCTCTGCGTCATCTGTCCTTGCCCAATGAGAAGTGTTAACGACCGCACGCCTTGATGCGAAAAATGCTGCGCATGCACCAGCCTGGCAAAAACAGGCAACGACATACGCCTCAAGCTCTGCGGAGGATAAGAACCGCTTGCGCACAGGTGCGCATACGTCTGCGCGCTATTCAGGGCTTTTTCGCCTGAAACTGATCATCTTCTTCACACTTGAGCACTATCTCTTTGTTTTAAAAAAATAAAATCATTGGCGGCACGTATTTTGGAACGTAGCTCTCACTTATCTCGGGCGAAATGACCCGTTTTCTGCGCAGAGAGCACCTCGCATGACCGAAAAATACGGCACCCGCCAACAGCGACTGGCGACCCTTTTCCCCAAAACACCCGCCACGGCCACCAGCCTGTGCCCCTTCCGAGGACCCAACATCGCCATCGTGCCGGTGCGCTATGCGCTGGATCGTTCGCGTTACGACGTCGCGCCCGAAAAGCTCAAGCCACTGCCGAAAGACGGCAAGTGGACACGCCTGCCAACCTTGAAAACACGCAGCTACACCCTGCGCCAACTGTACGACGGTTACGTTTACGTGTTCGACGAAACGGCTGATACGCTGCATGAATACGCGGTCTCAGCCATCGACGGCCATCTGAGCCGCATCGTCTGGACCGACGCGCACATCGGCAGCGACCAGCGAAACGGTGCCAGCGGTGGTCAGCCCTTTCTGCTTTACCCACGCGATAACCGCCTGCACATCGCTTTTTCGCCCGTGCAGTGGACGTGGCGTCTTTGCGAGCACATGCGCTCCAACCCGCCAAGCCGCGCGCTGTGGATGAAAGCGCTGGACCTGAAACGCTACTGCATCAGCATGGCCGAGCCCGACACCCTGCCGCTGAACCGCATCGCCGAAGCAGTCGCGGATATTGACGAAGGCAAGGTGGCTGACGATGGCCGTTTTGCAGATTCGGCGATTCCGACTGTACAACCCTCATCAAGCGATGAGGTCGCGTCAGTGTTCTCACCGCTCGGCGCAGACGTTTTCTGGCGGGGCAGCGTCGACGATCAGGACAGTTCGCTGCTTATCGCCCTCGACGACCCGCTCGCGGTTTTCAACGACCTGGGCATGCAACTGGCCGCCGATCAGGCGGCTTTTCGGGAATGGCAAAGCGCGCACGAACACAAGATCCAGATCGCCCAGACCGTCACCACGCTGTGCGGCGCAGAAGGCGAACCGGAGAAACTGCCCGCCTCGGTGCGTGGCGATGCGCTGCTCACACACCAGTATTTGAGCGAGATTGAAGCTTACTTTGAGCAATGCGATTTTGAAGAGGCGCAGATCGGCGGCAACACCGTCCCCGGAGGCCTGCTGTTGCTGCCGGACGTGTTCAAGAGCCCGGACATGCGCAGGACGATTCAGGCGCGTTACGGCACAGCACGCCGACCGATCAGGGCGCGCAGGCCTGGAAAGATCGCCACAAATGGCGGCGCGAAGTCGATCTGAGCGGTGCGCGTCAGTATCTTTTGCAGCACCTGCCGAGCGGAGACACACTCCTGCAACAGGTGCGTGACACGCAAAGCGATTTTCAGCACTGGGCGACCCAACTGGGCACCGAACCGCTCAAACTGTTCATCGACACCACAAACCCGAAAAACCTGCTGTATTTGCAGATGATCATGCTCAACCTGCAAATCATCTACGCCCAGGATGACGCGGCCACAGCCTGGCTCGCCGAGCAGGAAGCCAACACCAGCAGCCTGTTTGGCACCTTGCGCTATGGTTTTTCGCCCGCGCTGAAACACGCCCTGCATCAAGAAGCCGATGCACTGCTGAACGGCTTGGGCGACGTCACCAATCTGGCCACCCGCATCGGCGAACTCAACGGCGCGCTGAATCATCAGGGTTTTGCCGACAAGCCGTGGATGAAGGCGCTGAAACAGCCGGTTCAAGACACCTTCAAAGCCCTCGGCGAACTGGCTCGCGGCGCAGGCAAAGCGACACTCGAAAGCATCCTGCTGGCCTGGGTGCCCATCGACAGCCGCCTCGCGATGGGCAAACAGCAAAACATCGTCGCACTGATTCGTACGCTGCTGATCGGCCAGGTGCTGCTCGACTCGCCGGCGCACATCGCGATCAATCAACACGTCATTACCCAATTGAAACAGTGGCTACGCCAGTGGCGGGTGCTCGACCAACAGATCCGTGATACGCGCCGCAGCTGGCAGTACCCAACTGCCTACAAATCCCGAAAAAGCATCGCGCGCGACCTGGCGGCCCATCAACAGAAACTGCGCGCGCACGAACTGGGCCTGCCCGCCCTGCTCGACTTCCAGAACAACGAGTACGCAAAACAGTTGCAGAACGAGATTCGCCAATACGCCCAGACCGGCAAAGCAATCAGCAAAGACTGGCTCGCCCAGGCCAAACGCTGGCTCGACAACCTGGGCGGTATTGCAGGCTCGATCACCTGGGGCGTGATCATGCTCAACTTCATCAACACTGCCCTGACTTATCGTGACCTGACCACGGATGGCGATTTCAGTGTAAAGGATATCGGCAAGGTCACTTACGGATTGGGGTACAGCTTCAACCTGTTGATGGCGGTGTTTGTCGAGGCGCCGTGGGCGATCATCAGTACGGCGAAGCCACTGGTTATTGGCGGATATGACGTCGGCATTCTTGACCAATCAGCGGCTTATTGGAAAGCACGGGGTAATGCAGTTTGGGGGGATGCGATACGTGGGTTTCGAAGTTCGATGGTGGCGATGGGGGCGTTTGGGGTGGCAGCGGCCACATTGGAGTTAAAAGACATTTCTGGAGACTTTGACGCCGCTAGGTTTTGTACGAAAAGTCGAATGGGGTAGAATTGCCGCCATGATTGGCTGGAGGCCCGCATGGCAAAGCGTTACGAACTCTCCGACGCATCATGGGAATTGATCAAGGATCTGGTTTCTCCCGAGCAGAAAATGGGTCGCCCACGTAGTGATGATCGCCTGGTACTCCACGGAGTCCTTTGGATTTTGTGCTCGGGTGCCGCCTGGCGTGATCTGCCGGAACGCTTTGGGCCTTGGTCGACGGTGTATCAGCGTTTTCGTGACTGGCGCGATGACGGCACGTTCGACCGGATACTGGAGCGCTTGCACATTCGACTCAACCAGGAAGGACTGATCGATCTGGACACCTGGATGATCGACTCCACGGCGGTACGTGCAACCCGAGCCTCTTCAGGCGCCGGGAAAAAGGGGGGCCTGAAGAACCGCTAGACCATGCTTTGGGGCGCAGTCGAGGCGGCCTGACAACCAAGATTCATATGGTTTGCGACGCTAATGGCGTGCCATTGCGGTTCATGCTTTCACCGGGACAAGCCAGCGATATTGCCCACGCCCAGCCGTTGCTGGATCAGGTGCGCATTCCCGGTAAGCCGGGGCGCCCACGAAAACGCAGTAGATGGTTACTGGCTGACAAAGGCTATGACGCGGAACACCTGCGTTACTACTGCGACCGTTACCGAATACAGCCTGTGATTCCGCTACGCGCTATGCCACGCAAACCCCGACCTGGCTTGCCCCGACTTTTTGATTGTCCAAAATATCGGCAGCGCAACATCATTGAGCGGATGTTTGGCTGGCTAAAAGAGAACCGCCGAATCGGCACTCGCTACGACAAGCTGGCCAAGAGCTACGCAGCCATGGTCACGCTGGCATGCAGCCTACGTTGTATGCGGCAATACTTTTCGTACAAAACCTAGAACATCAGAAGATAAAACCGCAATTGCTGTAAAGGGCATCTCTGTGTTTGCAATGGGGGCAGGTTCAACAATTCAGCTGATCGCAGGAGTATTTCCTGCCAGCAAATTTGCAATGACTGCAATGAGCTCATGGTTCAGTGTCGCTTTGCTGGTGGCCGGTGTTATTTACCTTCTTGCTAGCATGGCCTTGAATTATTTCAAGCAAGACAGTATCGGCTGGTGGCTACGTAGGTGCTGCTGGTCGAGAACCTTAGATTATCGCTACCCCGACTCTGCCAAAGGGGAGTATGAAGAAACTCGCGCACTACTGGAAATCCAACTATCTCCCCAAATTTATGCAAAAAGTACCGTACATTATGAAGATCGATATCTTGGTAAAGGCGATTACATGAGCGTAGCGGTGCAAAATGGTGCCGGGATACAAGTACGTTTGCCGAATTTTTTACGAGGATACTCCGTACATTTCAACGTCATCAGCAGCAAACGACCATGGGGTGTATTGCCTGTAGAAAAGATAGACCGCCCACTACACGAAGACTTTCTGGACCGCGGACAATTCAAGCAGGTTGAACAGTTCGGGACGCTCACCAACACGCCGGCAGGCCTCGCGAGTGAAGACTTCACATTCCCCCGAATGCCACCGGAAAACGAAGACCTCATCTGGGAAACCTGGGTGCCGCTCAGCAAGGACGCGACGTATCTGGAGTTGCAAATCTGGTACCCGAACACGCTGAAAAATCCTGGCGAGGATGATCGAGGCTACCTGTTTCAGATGGAGCTGAGCCCAAGAGGTGATACTGAAATTGATGGCCTCGCTGCCGTGGAACTTGAAGTTAAAGCCTCCAGCAGGATGGGCACTCTCACTCTAGAAGTCGCAGAGAGTACACCGGTATGACTCAGCAAGAAAAAGCCCCGGATCTGCCGAAAGGCAAAGGCATTCTAGACTGGAAAATCAAAACACTCGCAAGGTCGCCTAAAGAAATCATGATCTCGCAACTTGGATTTTCTGCCCTCTATCTAATCGCGTGTTCACTTTACATCTGGGGGGGCTGGAAACCTTTTTTAGAAACCCCCCATTTGCTAGCGGGCACGGTATTAGCGCTTGCCGGTATTCTCGCCTATTTCGTAGGCCTGCTCATCCGCCAAAAAACCATCTACCACTACACCGTCAAAACCGACGGCGCCACGGTCGAGTATTACCTCCACTATCCCGATTTTGCTGCAAGTTTCTTCAAGGGCATCGCCCTGTTCGTCATACTGATATTCGTTCTTGTCGCCCTGATCACCGGATCCTTGCTGTTTCTGGTCGGCCCGGTCGCCATGGCTTTTATCGCCGCTATCAAGCTGCTCAATTGGGAAAATCCGGTCCATCATCGGCGGACCCGCCCTTGGCAGGATCACAACTTCGTCACGGTCGATCACAAGCGCCTGATGGTCATCATCCATTGCACCGACGTAACAACAGGCTTCGCCGCCCGCTTCCCCAGCAAGGCATTGATGACCAAGTACCTCGCGTTCCTGCGCGAGGTACTTCCAGCAAACGCTGAATACACCGAAAAAACCACCCACTGGCATCAGGGCTGAAGCGACTCAGGCCTGAGCCATCCGCTCAAGCCTGAGTAAGCAATCATTGCGCAATCGGCACCGTAAAGCGGAACTCGCTGCCCTGCCCGACCTGGCTGTGCGCGGCCAGTTCGCCGCCGTGGGCTTTGATGATGCCTTGCGAGATGTACAGGCCCAGGCCGGTGCCGGTCGGGTTGCCTTCCTTGACCGTCCAGTAGCGTTCGAAAATGTGCGGCAATTGCTCGGGAGGGATGCCCTCGCCGGAGTCGCGCACGGTGAACACGATTTCGCTGCCGTTGGACATCGCGGCCACGCCGATCTTGCCCAGTTTCGGGGTGAACTTGATGGCGTTGCCGATCAGGTTGGACAGCACTTGAAACAAGCGCTCCGGGTCGGCATTGACCTTGATGTCCGGCTCGGCATTGAAGGAAATCTCGATGGATTTGTCCATCGCCAATGGCGCGAGCAAGGTGTAGGCCTCTTCGAAAATCTGGCTGACTTCCAGCGGCTGCGGGGAGATGGTGTAGCGCCCGGCTTCGATCTTCGAGGTGTCGAGCAGGTCTTCGAGCAGCACGTTCATGCGGCTGGCCGCCTGTTGCATGGTGTCGATGGCTGTGGAAATACGCCGTGACGTGTGCGGCCCGTCAGAGCTGAACGACTTCTGCATCATCCCGCACAGCATGGAAATAACCGTCATCGGGTTGCGCAAATCGTGGGACACGACCGCGACCAGCTCATCACGTGCGCGAACGGCCTGCTGCTCTTTGCGCACCTGGCGCGCCAGGTCATTTTCCAGTGCCGAGCGGCGCAGGTCGTTGGCGGCGTAAACGTCTCCGTGGCTCCACTGGGTAGCGATGCCGGTCATTTCGACCTTCCAGATTTCAAACGACGTGCGCGGGCGCAAACGCAGGCCCTGCTCCGAGCTTTCCAGATTCAATGGCTTGTTCGGATCGCCACTCCAGCGGACACTTTCCTTGACCTCGGGGCGAAACCAGATCACGCCGTTGTCCACAGGTTTCGGCAGACTCATGGCCAGCACACCGCTGGCAACCGACTGATAAGCCTCGGCAGGCGGGAAAGCACTGGAAAGATGATGACTGGCATATACCGGGTCGCCGCTTGCCATCATCCAGCTGTGCAGCGCACGTATGTCGGCGGGCGGCGGACAGTTGCCGAAACACTGCGTCTTGCGGTCGTCGATGATTGCCACGCCGGTGGCGCCCACCAAGTCCATGAGCAATTGTGGCTGCTGCGCCAGACCGTCGAACACGTTGTCGTCTGACGTCGCCATGGCATGATGAAGCTGCTTGAGCGTGAGGACTTTTTCCTCACGCTGGCGACTGATTTCCAAGGCTTCCATCGCGCTGATCTGCAGCGACACTACCTGACCAATCGCCTGGCAGGCACTGCGCAACTCGTGGGACACGTACAGCGGCGTGCGATGCCCGCAACTGATCAGTCCCCACAACTTGCCGCCCTGAATCAGCGAAACGCTCATTGAAGACAGAACGCCCATGTTTTTCATGTACTGGCAGTGAATCGGAGACACACTGCGCAGCGTCGAGAAGCTCAGGTCGAGCTGCTGATGAGTGTCCGGGCGCAATTGCGGCACCAGCGGCACCGGGGTGTAATCGGCGTCCGGAATGATGCGCAGCCAGTTGCGGCGATACAGTTCGCGCGCCTGCTCGGGGATGTCCGAAGCCGGGAAGAACAGGCCGTTGAACAGTTCCATGGAGGGCGCCGAAGCCTCGGCAACAACCTGGCCATGGCCCTCTTCTTCGAAACGGTAGATCAGCACCCGGTCGTAACCGGTCATTTTCTGGATTTCGCGAACGCTGACTTCATACAGCGTGTGCAAGTCGCTGGCGGCGTGCAACTGGCGCAGCATGCGGCCCATGTTGCCGGTGCGCTCGGAATAGCTGACGGCCTGAGCGGCCTTGTCCTGAATTTCGAGTTCCAGCACCAGAACATCCTGGCTGCGGTGCAACATGGCTTCGAATTCGACGCCTTTGACCGACATCAGCAGACGCGGCATGTCGGCGAAAGAGTCATGGGCGCTGGCGCTTTTGATGACCTCAGTCCAGCCTGCGCCCAGAACACAGTCCAGAGTCTGTCCAAGGACTTGCTCTGGCGCGTGGCCAAGCACGGTCTGCACGTTGGCACTGACCTGCAGGATGATCAGTTCGGGTTCTGTCAGCGTAAACAGCAGACCATGTGGCTGAATGGCCCCGGGGAACTGAATGGGCTCATCCGCACAATTGGTCAGGAGGACTTCGAAGGAGTCCTCGTCGAGCTGGCTCATAACAGTACCTCTTGACCGTCGAGCCAGTGCTCGAAAAATGCAAATGTGGAGTGCGCTGCATGTGTTGCAGCATCAGTGAAATCAGTATCGCCCGGCAGCGCATTCAAATGGCTCAGAAACGCTTTCCAGCGCGGTCCGGTGGCAGCGCCATATACATCGAGAAAAGCGCCACCGCTGTGTTCATCAACGCCCAGACGTTTATATACGTCGCGGCGCAATACCTGCCCGCCCAGTGTCGCACCTTCCAGTACATACATGACACCCAGACAAGCACCCGGTGAGTCGACAACGGGCAACCGGGTACAGCGGGGAAGGTGCTCGATGTCTTTTTCAGACATGCCCAGCGCGCGCAGATCTCTGACCAGCATGGGCATCTTGATCCGCTCATGCGGTTCAAACGCAGCAGGTATCAGATCACTGGCGTGCAAAGCCGCTTCGAGCGGTGCATGAAAGCCGTGATAAGCCTGAAGCAGGCGCAGATAAAGAGCGTTGTTCAGAGCGGATGAAAAAAACGGCATGCGTTTTTCAAGTCGAACGTGCAGCTGATTCGTTTCAGCGCGAAGTGCATCCAGCAGCTTCGCAGCGGGTACGCATGAAAAACTTGCCGGCATCCAGGAGGGCTCTTGAGTGTGCGATAAATGGAGAACGCATTCGAGCGGAAGAAAAACAGCAACATAAACGCTCGGTGCCAAGCTGACAGTTTTCCCTGCGCAGGTGATAGAAAACAGATGCGCACCGTATTGCTCATCTATTCGTCCTTCAACTTCACGATAGTCGAAAACCGGGTTTTGCACGCACCGAGCATTGTCCCGGATCAAATTCCGGGCACTTTAACATCATCCTCCCCCTGTCAGCCATTACTCACTGCGCACGCCGACCATTGGTCGGCGCCATACCCCTTACCTGGCAATGCTTCTCACGCTTAACGCACGTTCTGACACAGCATCAGCCGCGACGTCTCATGCAGACCACGGGTCAGATCGCGCAAGCGTTCGAACTCTTGCGGGTTCTGCTCGGCAACGTTGTCCAGCGGCGTGGGCGAGGCCAGATCGTGCAGGGTCGGCGAGCTGCCGTCGTGCTCCATCTGCAACAGGTAATGGCGCGTGACGCCGCCGATCAGCGGGAAGGTGCCTTCGCGTAAAACCAGCGGCACAACGCGCTCGCCCTCAGGTGCTGGCTGCTGGATATCACGGCCCATGGTGCCACTGGTGAATGGCATGCCGGCCATGCCCGCGAGGGTCGGCAGCAGGTCCGCCAGCCCGACCGCATCATCGATCACGCGTGTCCCGAGCAGGCCGGGCGCATGAATCAGCAGCGGCACGTTGTTACTCTCCAGGCCCAGTTGCTCGAAGGCAGGTGCCATGTGCGGAATCTGGCTGATGCGCGTGTTGTGGTCGCCGAACAGCACGAAAATGGTGTTTTCGTAATAACCCCCGGCCTTGGCCAGTTCGATCAGCCGCCCGATATTGAAATCCAGCAGGCGTACCGCGTTGTATTGCTCGACGCTGCGCGAACCTGCGGCCTGCACTTGCTCCAAAGTCTTGTCGCTGACCTGGAAGCCGTCGTTGTCCTTGGGAATGGTGAAGGGCCGGTGATTGCCTGCGGTCTGCACGTAGGCAAAGAACGGTTTGTAGGCGGGCAATGCGCGCAGAATCCGGTCGCTTTCCTTGAACAGGTCCAGGTCGGACACACCCCATACATCGACCTGCGGAGACTTCCAGTCGCGCTCGTCGTACAGGCGCACATCGTCTATGCTGCGGCGAATCAACGCGTTCATGTTGGCCCAGCCGGAATTGCCACCAATCATGTACAGCTTCTCGTAACCGGTGAAGTCATTGATGATCGTATTTTGCCGGGTGAGCAGTGGATGCCGCGTCGCCGTTTCCTGGCGGGTCACGTCCGGCACCCCGGTAATACTCGCCCAGACGGTTTTCGCCGTGCCAGTGACGGGCACATAGAAATGCTTGAAGAACCAGCTTTGCGTGGCCAGATTATCGAGGTTCGGCGTCGGATTGAGCGGGTTGCCATAAGCGCCGACCGCACTGGTGCCCAGTGATTCAAGCATCACGAACATCACGTTCGGCGGCCGCTCGCCTGGCAGCCGGTAAGGCTGCACGGGTTGCTGGCGCTTGAAATTCAAGGCCTGCGCGTCCGGCTCGGTTACGCCCAGATAGCGCGCGACCACCGGGTAATGCTCGCGCACCGTGGCTTCATCGAAATGCGATTGGGAAACCTTGAGCGTGTCGTACAAAAACAGCGCCGGGTTGAGCCCCAATGCCGCTACCTGACTGTTGCCGGAGAAAAAAGCATCGCTCCAGCGCAGCGGCACCGGGTTTTTCAGATTAAGGTTTTCGACCCTCCCCAGCAGCCCGAGAAAGATCGCGCAGACCATCACTGCCGACACCCACACCACTGACGCACGCTTGACCGGTCTGGCCTCGCGATCAAGGGTGATGCGTTCAAGCCGCAGCAATGCGCAGCCCAGTGCAGCAACGGTCAACAACCAGCCGGCGGTGATCCACAGCACCGGGTAGGTTTGCCAGAGCATGTCGCGGGAAATCTGCGCGTCTTCCAGGTAACGCATCACGCTGGCGTTAAGCCTGACGCCGAGATAGGCGTAATGGCCGAAATCGACGATATGGATCATCGTCAGTATCGCCAGCGCCAGAATCAGATAACCGCGCGCCAGCCAGCGCAAGGCCGGCACGCTGATCAGGTTCCAGCGTGGCAGCCAGAGCAACAGCGCAACCGGCAAGAGGGTCAACAGCGCCAGCCGCAGGTCGAAGCGCAAGCCGACACCCAGCGTCTGCGCGACTTCGCCCTGGGTCAACAGCGTGCCCGGCTCGACGCCGGAAAATCCGTAGAAAAACACCCCTCTCAGTAACGCCGACAGCAAAAACACCAGACTGACAGCGCCCAGCCAATAGCGCAGACGCCGCGATTGCAACCCACTCATGCGTGTTCCTCTATACATTGCCGGCAGACAGCGCAGCGGAACGGCGCTGCCCGGTCGTACGGCGATAAACAAAACGGACAGCCAGACTCAGCGAAGCGCCGCAGCAATACAGCGCGAGCAATGGATCGATCAGGTAGTCCCAATAGTTTTCCGAAGGCTTGAGCCGAAACGTGAACGCCAGCGTGGCAAACGTCAGCATCGCCACGCCCAGCGCATTACGCAGGCAGATCAGCACCAGCGCGATGACCGCAACCATGATGATCATCGGCCTTGGGTTGAAGCCCCAGCGGTAAGGGTCGAAATAGGTCAGGCCGAGCGTTGCCGGGTATAGCGTCAGGGCCAGCGCCGCGAACACCAGCAGCATGATCAGGCGCGGCGAAGCGGCCAAGGGCTTCAGGACGCCCAGCCGTTGCAGGGTCAGCCAGCCCAATAGCACCAGGCTGCTGATCGCCAGATCATCGGTGAGGCTGCGCGCATACGCGGCCATCGACAGGCCGTCGACCGAGACCACGCTCAACAGCGAAGTGGCCGCCAGCAGGCCGCAGCGCCACCACAGCGAAGACGTCAGCGGCGCCAACAAGACAAACAACGCCCAGGCAAACGCCAGATGGGCCAATCCCAAAGCGATCATAAAAGTTGCTCCGCCAGCCAGGCCTCGTTGAAGCTGACATGTTTGATGAAGGTGTTATTCCACGAATAGACCAGGTGATACAGGCCGTCCGGGCTGCGGATGAAATACGGATACTCGTACTCAAAATCACAACCGTCGGACGAACAGACACGCTGATCCAGATTGCTCAGAAACTCCGCTTCCATCGGCTGGCGACGTACCCCACTGGACGCACGAAAGCCCTCGCCGATCACTTCCTTGTACGCTTCCAGAGAAAACGGGGTGCCCAGCGGATCGGGGGATTTGTCCAGATCCGGCAGCGGCCGCCAGACCGTCATCTGTTCGTCGGTGCTGTACAGGCTGAGTTTGAAGCGGCCTTCGCGCAGGTCATTGAGCGCCACCAGCAAGCCCTTGCCCGGCACGCCGACCGCTGCCAGCGAGGAATTGGGGTTGCTCGGCGTGAGCGGATAAGGCTCGCTCCAGGTCTGCCCGCCGTCTTCGGTGCGGCTGGCCAGCACTCGGTGGAAGGTCTCACCGGCGTAACGCAACAACGCCACGCCGCGCTGTTCGTCGAGCGGCACCACGGTGGGTTGCAAGGAGTTCTTGCCGCGGCTGATGCGGAACTTGTCGATCACCTCGCCGTTCGCGCTCAGGTACAGGTATTCAGCGAACTTGCCGAGAAACTCGTGATACACCGGCAGGCCGATCGAACCGTCGGCATGAAACACCGGCGCGCCACGCACCAGCGTACTGATATTCAGAAACGGCGAGGTCACCAGTTGACGCGGTGGCGACCAGCTGGCGCCCATGTCGCTGGAGACCATCGCGTTGACCGAACTGCCCGCCCAGCCGCCCACCGAAACCGACACGTAGAACAGCCACAAGCGGTTGTCCGGGGCCAGCGCAATCACCGGGTTGCCCAGCTTGCGGATGTACTTGCCGGTGCCGGTCTGGGTCGATTGGCGGGTCGCCAGCACCTGCTCGCCACCCCATTCTTCAGTGCGTGCATCGAATCGCGAGGTGCGAATCTCGACGTCGCCTGCGCCTTCGCGGGAACCGGCGAACCACACCGACATCAGGTCGCCGCCAGGCAGCGCGGTGACCGCTGACGAGTGCACGAAATCGTCCAGGTCCGAGGACGCGAAGCGCGAACTGTAAGACGCCTTGGGTGGCAGACTCTCGGTGCCAACCGGCGCCGGGTTCACGGCAAAACCGGCAATACGGTGCAGCGGGTGGCTCAGCCACGCACTGACAAACACTGCTACAACGATCAGGCCTGCGCTCCATGCAGTCAGGTTTCGGGAAATAACTCGCATCAGGAGGCATCACTGTGATGAAAAACAAGGATGGGGTTTCAGCGATGGCCATCTTCAGGCAGCGGACGTCGTTTTCCTGTCAGCATCGACAAAGGCAGGTTGTCACGCACCTGAAAACTTTTGACTATCGCTGCGGCCATGTGCAGCACTACCAGCGCACACAGGCTGTTGGCGAGGATTTCATGGGTTTCCAATGGCCAGTCAGCGCCCCAAAAGGCATCGACCTCTTGCATCAGAAACCCGGTCAGGCCCATGCCGAAGATCAGCGCCATCATCAGCACCATGACCAGCGCACCCAAGGGTGAATGGCCAAGGCGATGAACCGGCTGACGCTTGATCAGCGCGCTCACGTGCGCCCGCACACGCGTCGGGCCTGGCCAGAAATCGCTCCAGCGCGCGCTGGTCGGCCCGATGAATCCCCACACCACTCGCACCGCCAGCCAGGCAACCGCGTAATAGCCCAGCCAGACGTGCCAGTCGTCACCCGCTTCATTGAAGAAATAATTGGCGACGAAAACACCCGCGATCGAGACGTGAAACAGCCTGACCAGCGGGTCCCACAGGCGCAGGGAAGCCCGGCTCATTACTTGATCTCGGTCTTGACCGCTTTACCGCTGACCGGATCGTGGTAGATCTCGACCTTGCGCTTGTCCTTGTCGAAGCCATAGATCTCGTAGCAGTTGCCGTCAGTGACCTTGAACTTGCTGATCTGATAACCCTGCGCTTTGAGCTGCTCCTGGAATTTGGCCTGATCCTGCCATTGGGATTTTTCAGCGGTGGTGCATTGCGGACCGGCAAGCGCCAGCGGGCTGGCCAACAACAGGGAAATCAGCAGGACTTTACGCATGGCAAATGCTCTCAGGCAGTGAAGGAGCACTTACTGTGCGAAACCAGTCTTAGGAAAAGCTTAATGCGCAACAGTTAGTAACATCTTCCCGGACACACGGCGCTTCGCGGCACTGCGAGCGGACGGCATCATGGCGCCCTTCCCCTTTTACTCTTTGGTCGAAACCCTATGCGCCTGCTTCTTGTCGAGGATGATCGTGCGATTGGCCAAGGCATCCGTGTAGCCCTCAATAACGAGGGCTACACCCTTGACTGGCTCGAAGACGGCTTGAGCGCGCTGCATGCCTTGCGCAGCGAGCCGTTCGACCTGCTGCTGCTCGACCTCGGCCTGCCACGCATGGACGGCTTCGACCTGCTGCGCCAGTTGCGCGCCGAAGAGCTCGCCCTGCCGGTGCTGATCCTGACCGCCCGCGACGGCACGGCTGATCGCATTGCCGGGCTGGATGCCGGTGCCGACGATTACCTGGTCAAGCCGTTCGACGTCGACGAGCTGAAAGCCCGCGTGCGCGCCCTTCTCAGGCGCAGCCAGGGGCGCGCACAGCCGTTGCTGGAACACGCTGGCATCAGCCTCGACCCGGCATCGCAGCAGGTCACGTTTCAGGGCAATGAAGTACCCATGACGCCGATGGAATATCAGTTGCTACATCAGTTGATGATCCGCCCTGGCAAAGTGGTGACCCGCGAGCGGCTGTCCAACACCCTGTATGGCTGGCAGGACAAGGTCGAAAGCAACACCCTGGAAGTGCTGATTCACAACCTGCGCAAGAAACTGTCCACCGAGCTGATCCGCACCGTGCGCGGCGTCGGCTACTTGCTGGAGCTCAAGGCATGACGTCGGTACGCGCGCGCATTCTGGTCCCGGTGCTGCTGCTGTTGCTGCTTGGCGATCTGGCCATCAGCCTGCTCGCGCTGCGCGACAGCCATCACGAAATCGAAGAAGTCTACGACGCGCAACTGGCCCAGAGTGCGCGCTTGCTGCAAGGCGTGCTCAGCCAACGGGCGGCCGGCGAACAGGACCTGGACAAGCTCTATCAGGCGTTCGATCAGGCCATGAGCCGGGTCGGCACCAGTGGCGTGGCGCACCCCTATGAAACCCGCCTGACGTTTCAGGTCTGGCGCACGTCGGGCGAGTTGCTGGTGCGCTCGGCCGAAGCCCCGCTGCTCACCGCCCCGCCCGCCACAGAAGGCTCTCACGACCTGGTCGAAAACGGTCATGAGTGGTGCGGCTTTTTGTTGGCCGATCCACAGCAGGGTTTTCTGATCTGGGTTGGCGAGCGCGACGATGTGCGTCAGGACCTGATTCAGCGCATCGTCAGTCACACCTTGTGGCCGACGCTGATCGGCGTGCCGCTGCTGGTCGTCGCGATCTGGCTGGCCATCGGCTGGGGCCTGCGCCCGCTGCAATCGATGGCCAAGGTGATTCGCAAACGCGACGCCGAAAGCTTGGAACCGCTCGACGTAACGCCGCTGCCCAAAGAGCTGGAGCCGATGCAGTACGCGCTCAATCGGTTGCTGACCCAGATCGAAAGCGTGCTGGAACGCGAGCGCCGCTTCATCGCCGACGCCGCCCATGAATTGCGCACGCCACTGACCGTGTTGCGCATCCATGCGCAAAACGCCCGGCAGGCGGAAAGCCCGGAACAACGTCTGGAGGCGCTGGATTTTCTGGTGCATGGCGTCGACCGTGCGGCGCGTCTGGCCAGTCAGTTGCTGACCATGGCGCGGCTGGAGCCGCGCGTCGAACTGAGTCAGCTACAGACCTTCGAACTGAACACCCTGGTGCGCGAGGAAATGGCCGAGCTGACGCCGCTGGCGCTGGAGAAACGTGTCGATCTGGTGTTCGAAGCGGGCGACGACTGCGTGATTCACAGCGACCCGGCGGCGATCACCATCGCCCTGCAGAACCTGCTGACCAACGCCCTCAACTTCGCACCGCCGGCCAGCGAAATTCGCGTGGTGCTCAGTCGTCAGAAGGACGGCAGCGCGCACCTGTCCGTTGAAGACTCAGGCCCCGGAATCGATGAGCAACACAAGGAGCGTCTGTTCGAGCGTTTTTACAGCCAGGGCCACAGCAATGGTGCGGGACTGGGGCTGGCAATTGTGGACATGATCGTTCGCAAACTGGAAAGCAGCCTGCACCTGCGCAATTCGGCGCAGGGCGGACTGTGTGCCGAGTTGCGGCTCAAGAGTCGAACGGCCTGACAGCTGCTCGCTTCAAAGCACCACGCGCAGGCATTGTCCGGCGTGGTACAGCGTGAAACCGGCGTCGTAGGCCAGGGTGCGCAGGGAGCGGCCCGAAACCTTCTTGCTGCTGGAAAAACTCACCGGCAGTGCCGCCGCATCATCAGTCAGCAGGTAATCGGCAAAGCATTTGCCCACCAGCGTTCCGGTGGTCACGCCTCGGCCGTTGAAACCGGTCGCGGCCAGCAAGCCCGGTGCGGGTTCGAACAGGCGCAGCAAATGGTCCGGGGTGAAGCCGATGCGGCCGGTCCAGGTGCTTTGCCACTCGACCCGGCCCAGTTGCGGAAAATAATGCTGCTGGACGCGATCTGCCCACTGGCGAATGAACCACAGCGGATAATTACCGGCATTGTCGAGGCTGCCCAACAGCAGCCGCCCATGGGCATCTCGACGAATGTTGCTGAGCACCGTGCGCGTATCCCATGAGCCCTGCCCGCCGCGCAGAATGTCTGCCTGCGCCGCACCGCTGAGGGGCTGCGAAGCGACCTGATAGTAATAGCCGGCGAAGATGTGATCCTTGACGTCGGTCCACTCGCCTTCGGTATAGGCATTGGAAGCAATAATCACCTTCTCGGCCCGCACACTACCGGTCGCGGTAGACACTTTCCAGCCATCGGCGGAGCGTTGCAGCCCGTTGACGGGAGACTCGCCAAACAGCTGACCACCCCGCGCCACGACGTTGAGCGCCATGCCCGACACGTACGCCATCGGGTTCACCGTACCGGTGCGATGGTCGAGCAGCGCGCCGCTGACCTTGTCGGTGCCGCAGGCGTCTTCGCAGGGTTTGCCGGTCAGCAATTCGACGTTGGCACCGCGCCGCTGCCACTGCTCGGCACGGCTTTGCAAATCCGCCAGGCCTTTGCTGTTGTGGGCCATGTGCAGGTTGCCGGTGCGGGTGTCCTGGCAATCGATGCGGTACTTGTCGATGGTCGCAAACACCAGCGCCGGTGCCGCGCCCAACGCCGTGTTGAGGCGGCTGGCCTCGACGCTGCCCAGCACTTTTTCCAGTGCATCGGGCGCGACCCAAGTGCCGGCGTTGACCAGACCGACGTTGCGCCCGGAGCCGCCGTGGCCGACCTGATGCGCCTCGACCACGCACACCGATTTGCCGCCTTCAAGTAGCTGCAACGCAGCCGACAGGCCGGTGAAGCCGGCGCCGATGATGCACACATCGGCGTTTCGCTCACCGGTCAGCACCGGGCTCAGCGGACGTTGCGGAGTCAATTGTTCCCACAGACAGCCTTCAGCAAACTGCACCATCGAAAAACTCCAGCAATGTCGGTGAAAAGCGCCCGGTTCGGATCAGTCGAAAACGATGCCCTGCGCCAGTGGCAGCTCGCGGGAATAGTTGACCGTGTTGGTTTGCCGACGCATGTAGGCGCGCCATGAATCGGAACCGGACTCGCGACCGCCGCCGGTTTCCTTCTCGCCACCGAACGCGCCGCCGATTTCTGCGCCGCTGGTGCCGATATTGACGTTGGCGATGCCGCAGTCGCTGCCCGCTGCACTCTGGAAAGCCTCGGCTTCGCGCAGGTCAGTGGTGAAAATGCACGACGACAGGCCTTGTGGCACTTCGTTGTTCAGGCGCAGAGCTTCTTCAAAGTCGTCGTAAGCCAGCACGTAAAGAATCGGCGCGAAGGTTTCATGACGGACAACCTCGCTTTGGCCCGGCATTTCAGCGATGGCCGGCGTGACGTAATAGCCGTTCGGGTATTTGTCTTGCAACTGACGCTCGCCACCGAACACCTGACCGCCCTCGTCGCGGGCCTTGGTCAGCGCGTTCTGCATGGCCGAGAACGCCTGCTGGTCAATCAGCGGGCCGATCAGATTGCCTTCGCGCGGGTCACCGACACGCACTTTGGCATAGGCCGCTTTGACGCGGGAGACCACTTCGTCCTTGATCGAACGATGCACGATCAGACGACGCAGCGTGGTGCAGCGTTGACCGGCAGTGCCCACGGCACTGAACAGAATGCCGCGCACGGCCAGGTCCAGGTCGGCGCTCGGAGCCAGAATCATGGCGTTGTTGCCACCCAGTTCCAGAATGCTGCGGCCGAAACGTGCAGCCACACGCGGTCCGACTTCGCGGCCCATGCGGGTGCTACCGGTGGCGCTGATCAGCGGTACACGCGGGTCGTCGACCAGTGCTTCACCGGCGTCACGATCGCCGATCACCAGCTGCGCCAGCGCGGCGGGTGCATCGCCGAAAATTTTCAGCGCCTTGTCGAACAGCGCCTGACAGGCCAGCGCGGTCAGCGGGGTCTTTTCCGAAGGCTTCCAGATCACCGGGTTGCCGCAAACCAGCGCCAGCGTGGTGTTCCAGGCCCAGACCGCGACCGGGAAGTTGAAGGCGCTGATCACCCCGACCACGCCCAGCGGGTGCCAGGTTTCGCGCATGTGGTGGCCAGGACGCTCGGAGGCGATGGTCAAGCCATACAGCTGACGCGACAGGCCAACGGCGAAGTCGCAGATGTCGATCATTTCCTGCACTTCACCCAGACCTTCCTGAGTGATCTTGCCCGCCTCGACCGACACCAGTTCGCCAAGGTCAGCCTTGTGCTCGCGCAACACTTCACCAAAGATCCGCACCAGTTCGCCACGGCGCGGGGCCGGTACGGTGCGCCACTGCAGGAATGCGCTGTGGGCGCTGTCGATGCGTGCGACGACCTGCGCCTTGGTTTCCAGCGTGACCGAGGCAATCTGGCTGCCATCGATCGGGGTGTAGACCGGATAGTTCCCTTGTGTGTGGGCACTGTTCGCCACGCCCAGACGTGCTAATAACTCGGCAACCATGTTGATGCTCCTGTCATGGACTAAAGATCACTGATAACCGCAGTATCGACCCGGACGCGGCCTGCCCACAAACGACGATTTTGAAAAACATGATTCCGTTTAGGAATGAACTTTCGCGTATCGAGAGCGATTAAGGCGCTGACTTCGGGAATTATTGGAATGACCCGGTGATTTTATTTCGTTTGCGAGCGGGCTCCGTTGTTTGTTTGGATACGGCCATCATGATCACCCGCAGCCAGGGCCCGGCCGATGAGCGAATCCATCAGCGAATCCATTTCTTTCGTCCACGACATAACCCTGTCCCACGGCCGCAACGCCGAAGTCTGGGACACCACCGGCAAGCGCTACATCGACTTCGTCGGCGGCATCGGCGTGCTCAATCTGGGGCATTGCAACCCGCAGGTGGTCAGGGCGATTCAGGACCAGGCGGCGAAACTCACTCATTACTGTTTCAATGCCACGCCTCACGATCCGTATATTCAATTCATGCGGCAACTGACGCAATGTGTGCCGGTGAGTTACCCGCTGAGCGGCATGCTCACCAACAGCGGTGCGGAAGCGGCAGAAAACGCCCTGAAGATCGTGCGCGGCGCGACGGGCCGCACGGCAGTGATTGCCTTCGACGGCGGCTTTCATGGCCGCACCCTGGCGACCTTGAACCTCAACGGCAAGGTCGCGCCCTACAAACAGAAAGTCGGCGTGCTGCCTGGCCCGGTGTTTCATATTCCGTTCCCCAGCAAGGACAACGGCGTGAGCACCGAACAGGCGCTCAAAGCGCTGGACCGGCTGTTCAGTGTCGAAATCGATGTCAACGATGTGGCCTGCATCATCTTCGAGCCGGTGCAGGGTGAAGGCGGATTTCTGGCCATGGAGGCGGACTTCGCTCAAGCGCTGCGCGCGTTCTGTGATGAGCATGGCATCGTGTTGATTGCTGACGAGATCCAGTCCGGTTTCGGGCGCACCGGGCAGCGCTTTGCCTTCACTCGGCTGGGCATCGAGCCAGACCTGATTCTGCTCGGCAAAAGTATCGCCGGGGGTATTCCACTCGGCGCCGTGGTCGGTCGCAAAGCACTAATGGACAACCTGCCCAAGGGCGGGCTGGGCGGCACCTATTCCGGCAACCCGATTGGCTGCGCGGCGGGTCTCGCCTCGCTGGCGCAGATGACCGATGAAAACCTGTCTGGCTGGGGTGAACAGCAGGAAAGCGCCATTGTTGCGCGCTATGAGCGCTGGCAAGCGAGCAACCTGTCGCCGTACCTGGGCAGGCTGACCGGTGTGGGCTGCATGCGCGGCATCGAACTGATCACGCCGGATGGCAAACCCGGTACCCGAGAGCTTGCCGAACTGCTGAGTTCAGCCAGGGATGCCGGGCTGTTGCTGATGCCCAGCGGCAAGTCGCGGCACATAATCCGCCTGTTGATCCCGCTGACCATCGAGTCTGAAGTGCTGCACGAAGGGCTGGATATTTTCGAGCGTTGCCTGGCAGCGCTGGCGTGAACCTGTAAGGAGAAAACACCCTGATGAGCACTGCACGCTTTGCTGACCCCGACCAGATTCGCGCAGGGTTCTCCCGCGCCATGTCGCAGATGTACCAGCAGGAAGTGCCGCTGTACGGCACGCTGATGGCTTTGGTGAGCGAGGTCAACGCGCAGGTCATGAGCCGCGACAGCAGCGTGCTTGACAGCCTGCGCCAGACCGGTGAAATCCAGCGTCTGGACATGGAGCGTCACGGCGCGATTCGCGTGGGTACGGCGCAGGAACTGGCCAGGCTCGCCCGCCTGTTTGCGGTGATGGGCATGCAGCCGGTGGGCTATTACGACCTGACGTCGGCTGGCGTGCCGGTTCATTCCACCGCCTTTAGGGCCGTGCATGAGCAGGCGTTACAAGTCAGCCCGTTTCGAGTTTTTACCTCGCTGTTGCGTCTGGAACTGATCGAGAGCGACAGCCTGCGCGGGTTTGCCGGCCGGGTACTGGCCAAGCGCACGATCTTCACGCCTGGCGTCTTGGCGTTGATCGAAAAGCATGAGGCAGACGGCGGTTTGAGTGAAGCCGATGCAGCAGAGTTCGTTCAGCAGGCGCTGGAAACCTTTCGCTGGCATAACACGGCGACCGTTTCGCTCGACGAGTACCGGCAGTTGAATGCCCAGCATCGTCTTATTGCCGACGTGGTGGCGTTTCGCGGTCCGCACATCAATCACCTGACGCCGCGCACGCTGGATATCGACGCGGTGCAACGCGGCATGCCCGGCAAAGGCATTACGCCCAAGGCGGTGGTTGAAGGGCCGCCGCGTCGCCACTGCCCGATCCTGCTGCGCCAGACCAGCTTCAAGGCGCTGGAAGAGCCGATCAGCTTCATTGGCCAGGGTGGCAGTGAGTCGGGCAGCCATTCGGCACGCTTCGGCGAGATCGAACAGCGCGGCGCAGCCCTGACGCCCAAAGGCCGCGAGTTGTATGACCGGCTGTTGAATGAGGCCCGCGACGAGCTGGGTGAGTTTCCCAACGAGGCCAATGCCGTGCGCTATACCGGGCTGCTGGAGAAGGCCTTCAAGGCGTTCCCGGACAATCATGATGAAATGCGGGCGCAGGGTCTGGCGTATTTTCGCTATTTCCCGACTGAATCGGGTATTGCGGCACGTGCGTCCGGCACTCTGGAGCAGCTTGTCGAGGCGGTTCATGTGCGCTTCGAGCCACTGGTGTACGAAGACTTTCTGCCGGTCAGCGCGGCAGGTATTTTTCAGTCCAATCTGGGTGACAACGCACAGGCGCACTATGCAACGAATTCGAATCGGCAGGATTTTGAACAGGCACTGGGTCGTGGGACGCTTGATGAACTGGCGCTGTACGCCGACACCCAGCAGCGTTCGCTGGAAGGCTGTGCCGAGGTGTTGGGGCTGAAAGCACTGGGCTGATCCGATCTTGAATGCCACACCTTGCTCGCGAAGAAGCGGTACAGCCGGTAACGTTATCGTTCCTCACGCTCCAGCGTAGGAATGCAGTGCTTGACGCTCTGCGTCGCAATGAGGACGCGGAGCGTCCTGAACGGCATACGACGCGGAGCGTCGCACGATAGTTGATACCTTGTGGGAGCGAGCTTGCTCGCGAAGAAGCCGGTACAGTCGGTAAAATTATCGTTCCTCACGCTCCAGTGGAATGCAGTGCTTGACGCTCTGCGTCGCAATGAGGACGCGGAGCGTCGCACGATAGTCAGGTCATTTCAGGCTCTTTCTGTGTTCTGTTTAAAGCAACGATAAATAAAATTCGCAATATTGGTGTGCACCCCTGCGCTATGCATACTGCGATGGCGAGTGGACAGCAAAGTGCCGTATTCAAAAGCTCATCCCTTTGAATGGCGCGCCGAATGATCCCCTGCAAAAGGCTCGAAGCAGCCTGGGTCTGAATCACGTTCAGGCCTCATAAAAACACTCGGCCGGATAACGGTCTCCATGGCTCCATGGACTTTCAAAGCTGCCCTGGCGTGTCACTGCGCCGACCTGAAAAACAGAATAACGATGGATAAGGCCCGTAAAGGCCATTCAGCAGGCAAGGGGATCATCATGCAAAACTCACACGCTGCAGCGTCGGGTGACAATCAGGCCGTTTCATCGACGGTGAAGCTGTACGTCTGGGCCGCCATTATCCTCACCATTGCCGAAATGATCGGTGCCATCAGTATTCCGCTGGGCCCCGGCAAAGTGGTGTTGCTGCCGATGGTCTGGGCGCTGCTGATCGGTGCGATGGTCGGCATCGCCAGCCGCCGTCTGCCGGGCAGCATCGGTATCGATCACGGCATCCAGTTGCGTGCGGCGTCAATCCTGCAACCCGCCCTGCTGATTTTCATTGCCAAACTCGGCTTGGTGGTCGGGGGCTCGTTGCCGGTGGTGTTCGCCTCGGGATGGGCGCTGGTGTTTCAGGAGTTCGGGCACTTCGTCGGCACCGTGATGCTCGGCCTGCCAGTGGCGCTGATGCTCGGCATCAAGCGCGAAGCCATCGGTGCGACGTTCTCGGTCGGCCGCGAGCCAAGCCTGGCGATCATCGGTGAGCGCTATGGCATGGATTCCCCGGAAGGTCGCGGGGTGCTCGCCGAGTACCTGACCGGCACGCTGTTCGGTGCGCTGTTCATCGCCATCGTCGCCGGTTACATCGCCAGCCTGGGGATTTTCCACCCCAACTCGCTGGCGATGGGTTCAGGCATCGGTTCAGGCAGCATGATGGCCGCCGCCGCAGGTGCAATCGCCGCGCAGCAAACGCCGGAAGTCGCCAAGGAAGTCATGACCCTGGCCGCCGCGTCTAACCTGATCACCACCACCATCGGCACCTACTTCACCCTGTTTATCTCTCTGCCGCTGGCGGTGTGGGGCTATCGCGTGCTCGAGCCGCTGATCGGCCGCACCACCAAGGCGTCCATGAGCGACGAAGGCATACGTCACAGTGATGTGTCGCTGGAAGTACCGGAGCTGGGCTGGTCGGGCAAGATCAGCGCATGGCTGGCGGCCGGTGCATTGGCATTGATTGCCAACTATGTCGGCTACAAGACCTTGTCGGCGGATGCCTTCACCGGCATGGGCATCATGATTTTCTGTGCGTTCATCGGTGAAGCGCTGTGCAGCCTGATCGGCCGCAAGATCCCGGCAGTGTGCACGGTATCGCTGGTGGCGATGTTCCTCACCTCCCCCGCTTGCCCGTGGGCCGCCGAAATTGCGCGGTTGACCAGCTCGATCAACATGCTGGCGGTCATCACGCCGATGCTGACCTTCGCCGGCCTGTCGATCGCCAAGGACCTGCCAGCCTTCCGCCGCCTGGGCTGGCGCATCGTGCTGGTGTCGTTCCTGGCCAACTTCGGCACCTTCATCGGCGCGGTACTGATTGCAGAGATGTTTCACTGATTCTGTGCTCGGCTAGTGTGCTGCCTCGCTCACCAGCCAGTCATGCACCGCGCGGCGTGCCGGAGTCGTCAGCGCACCTTCGCGATAGGCCAGGACGTATTTCTTCCTGGCCTTGATCGGATGCCCGAACGGCACGATCAACAAGCCTTGTTCCAGTTCATCGGTAATCAGCGCCTTGCGGGCAATGGCCACGCCCATCCCCATGCGTGCCGCATCAATGGTCAGGTGATTGCGGTTGAAGGTATGGCCGCGCCGCACGTCGATGCCATCCGCACCGATGGCGGTCAGGTAAAACTCCCACTCCGCGTATTCGTAGCTGCCGCGCCAGGCGGTAATGTCGTGCAGCAACGGAAAGTGCACCAGCTGGCTGGGCGTATCCAGCGGCGGTTTACCCACCAGCAGGCTTGGCGAACAGACCGGGAACAGCTCTTCTTCCAGCAACGGTGTGGTCGATAACCCCGGATAGCTGCCGTCGTTCAGATCGATGGCCAGATCGAAATCGTCGTCACGCAACGAGCCGCTGCTGTCTTCAGCGATGATCCGCAACTGGATGTCCGGAAACGCCGCCTGCAAACGCGGCAGGCGCGGCATCAGCCATTTGCTGAGGAACGACGGAATGCAACGCAGCTTGAACACCCCGCCGATACGCCCGGAATACAGCAGGCGCAGCTCTTCACTGATGCGGCTCTGCACCTCGTTGGCGACCACCGCCAGGCGCTGACCTTCCGCCGTCAGCTCCAGACCGCGCCCGACCCGATGAAACAGCGCAAAACCCAGGCGCTCTTCGAGCTGGCGCATCTGCTGGCTGATCGCGCCGGGGGTGACGTGCAGCTCCTCCGCGCAGCGGGTGAAAGAGAGATGTCGGGCCGCACAGGCGAAGACCTGTAACCAGGCGTGCATCTGTGCGTTGAAGATTCTGCTCATTGAAGAGTTCCGCTAAAGCGTTGCATAGCAACAATCGTTTGTCGTTTCGACAGCCGACGCCAAAGATGAGGACCAGAAAAAGGGGAATACCGAATTCCCGCGCATCATCTCACTTGAAGGACCTCCGTGATGGCCATCAGCGTCTTCGACATGTTCAAAATCGGCATCGGGCCGTCCAGTTCCCACACCGTCGGGCCAATGCGCGCCGGGGCACTGTTCGTGACCGAGCTGCGCAACCAGAACCGGTTGCACAGCGTAGAACGTATCGAGGTGCGATTGTACGGGTCTCTGTCAGCCACGGGCATCGGTCATGGCAGCGACCGTGCGACCGTCATGGGTTTGATGGGCGAATGGCCAGACCAGATCGACCCCAGCCTGGTCAACCAACGCATCGATGCATTGCGCGCCGACAACCAGTTGGTGCTGGCGGGCGAACAGGCCATCACCTTTGTTTGGGAGCGGGACATGTGCCTGCTCGACGAAAGCCTGCCCTACCACCCCAACGGCATGACCCTGTGCGCCTACGGCAAGACCGGTGAAGTGCACGAGCAGACCTACTATTCAGTGGGCGGCGGCTTTGTCATCGACGCCGAACAGGCCGCCAGTGGCGTGCTGGACAACGACACCACCGTGCTGCCCTATGATTTTTTCAGTGGCGCGCAGTTGCTGAAACTGTGCAAGACCCACGGCATGAGCATTTCCGAACTGATGATGGCCAACGAGAAGGTCTGGCGCAGCGAAGAGGAAATTCGCGAAAAGATCATGGTCATCTGGGCGGCGATGCGCGCCTGCGTCGACAAGGGCCTGCTCGAAACCGGCATCCTGCCCGGCGGCTTGAATGTGCGGCGGCGCGCCTACCGCCTGCACCAGAACCTGCAGAACCTCGACAACCCGAACGTGATCGGCTCGACCCTGAGCGCGATGGAATGGGTCAACCTGTTCGCCCTGGCGGTCAACGAAGAAAACGCCGCAGGTGGGCGCATGGTCACCGCGCCCACCAACGGCGCGGCCGGCATCGTGCCTGCGGTGCTGCACTATTTCATGAAGTTCAAGCCCACGGCCAACGATGATGACGTGGTGCGCTTCTTCCTGAGTGCCGCTGCGGTCGGCATTCTGTGCAAGAAAAACGCGTCGATCTCGGGTGCCGAAGTGGGCTGTCAGGGTGAAGTCGGCTCGGCCTGCGCCATGGCCGCCGCCGGGCTGGCGGAGATTCTCGGCGCGACCCCCGAGCAAGTGGAAAACGCAGCCGAGATTGGCCTGGAACATAACCTGGGGCTGACCTGCGACCCGGTCGGCGGGCTGGTGCAGATTCCCTGCATCGAACGCAACGCGATTGCTGCCGTGAAGGCGATCAATGCCGCACAAATGGCCCTGCGCGGCGACGGCGAGCACCATATCTCGCTGGACCACGCCATCCGCACCATGCGAGACACCGGTGCGGACATGCACGACAAGTACAAGGAAACCTCACGCGGCGGGCTGGCGGTGAACCTGATCGAGTGCTGACCGGCTCAGGCGTTTACTGATTCAACAGCATCGAGCCCGAGTAGAAAATCCCGCCCAGCGCGATCAGCAGCAAGGTCACGCTGGAAACGATTTCGATCTTGCGCTTGTACTTCAAGGCCAGCTTCTGGCGCATGAGGAAGATGTAGGCGAACAGGATCGACAGGTCAATGATGATCCACAGCACCGACAGCAAGGCGATACTGCCCTTGAACGATTCGGTAACGTGAATGAACTGCGGGAAGAACGAGACGAAGAAGATGATGTCTTTCGGATTGGAAATCCCCACCAGAAAGCCGGTCACCAGCCCGCTGTGTCGGCTGCGGGTCGGGACTGGCGCGGCGTCGGGCTGCATCGGCGCGTAACGCAACGCCTCCTCCAGCGCCTGCACCGACAGGTGCGCGATAAAGAAACAGCCGACCAGACTGATCCAGTTGAGCATCTTTACGCTCACCGACAGCGTGCCGGTCAGAATCAATGCTGCAACCATCACCAGCACCAACGAGGCCCAGTTGGTGCCCAGCGCCGTCAGCATCGCACGCTTCGGCCCGCACGCCAGGCTGGTGTTGACGATCAGCGCCACCACCGGGCCCGGGGTAATGATCAGCATGAACACGCTGAACATGTAGATCAGCAACAACGATATATCCATGAGTAGTCAGCGCTCGTTCAAAGGGTCAGTCTTGTCGACATTGATGTGCAGAGGGCAGCGGGGCAACGCCAGCCCGCCCTCTTCATAGAGTTGGTACTGCTTCCATTCCAGGCTGTTGCGATCACCGAAAAAGCCCAATGTCTCAGGCACCACCCCGTTGTTGTAATCGGCGATGCGCTGACGAATCTTTTCCCTGACCTTGCGACCGCTTTCCGTCTCGGCGCTGGCCACTTCATCGAAGTTTTCCCGTGGATTGACCACAAACACGATATGCCCGCCCAGCGAGCGGCTTTTCATCGCGCTATGCCGGGGGAAACTCATGTTGATGAACATCGGCAGACCGGCGAAATGGTAAGTCCATTCGAATTTCTCCGGGTCGGTGCAGGCCTTGGCGGGCCAGGGTGATCGATCACCGTCATGCAAGTGCTGCAACGTGGCCCACGAATAGGCCTGTTCTTCGGCCAGGCTGGTGAAGTCGTTTTTCTCGAAAATGACAATCAGCGGGTTGAACAACCGGTCTTCAAGTGGCGTGTCGTTGACGAACTCCACGTACTCCCGCATTCCATCGCAAATCGTTTGTTGCTCCTGTTCAACGGGGATGAACAGCAGCAGACAACTTCCGGACTTGTTGGCCCGACGCCCGAACAGGCATGGGAAACCCTTGTCACTCAGCACCTGTTCGAACTGCTTGTAAGCCCGAACTCTCCAGCCCATTTCAAGAGCAGTGTCACTCTCCAGCAACTGTCTCACAACCGATTGACGCAACAGCATTTCGGACTTGGGCAGCATATTCCCTCACGCACGCAGCAGATAAGCACACCGCCTTATTGTTTATTTTTTACGACAGTGACGAGCCGGCGATTCTGAACGGAGAGGCGCACGCGGAAAAATGGAAAAAGGTGTAACCTACTATGACAAATAATCATGGTTAGCTATCACATGACTGAACGTATCCCGCCGCTTTACGCACTGAGAGCCTTCGAGGTAGCGGCTCGATCATGCTCATTTACGCGTGCTGCGCAGGAACTGTCGCTGACCCAGAGCGCCATCAGCCGCCACATCCGCACCCTGGAAGAAACCCTCGGCTGCCGATTGTTCGAGCGCAATGGCCCGCGGTTATCGCTGAGTGACGAGGGGCGACGGCTGTCCAGTCAGCTCAAGATCGGCTTCCGGATCATCGAGGACGCTTGCCAGCCGTTCCGGGGTCAGGGCGCGAATTTGCGCCTCAAATCACCGTCCACCCTGACCATGAGGTGGCTGCTGCACGCGCTGGAGTCCTTCAAACAGCCTGCGCCCGCCTTGCCGGTTCAGCTCTCCAGTGTGTGGATGGACTTTGACAGCGTGGACTTCTACTCGGAGCCGTTCGATTGCGCGATTCTGCTGGGCAGCGGCAATTTTGGCGCCGAGGTGGAGACCTGCAAGCTGTTCGATGAGTGGCTAATCCCGATCTGCTCGGCGGACACGCTGGGCGACCAGCCGTGGGGCCCGGAGCGGTTGCAGGCTGCCGAACTCATCCATCCGTCCAGTGACCGCCGCGACTGGCGGCGCTGGCTGAACCGGATGGACCTGGCCGGTCAGGTGACGTTGAGCAAAGGCAAGGTGTTCGACACGCTCGATCAGGGTATTACGGCTGCGGTCAGGGGGCATGGTGTGTCGATTGGCGATCTGTTTCTGGTCGCTGATGACCTGAACGAGGGGCAGGTGTTTTTGCCGTTCAACTCGGCGGTTGGCACGGGGGATGCCTATTATCTGGTCTGGCTGCAGGACAGTTTCAAGCGCCAGCGGGTCCTGGAATTGCGCGACCACCTGCTGACCTGCCTGCCGGACATTTCCAGTATTGAAGTGGAGCTGCTCACAGCGCCTTGATTCGCCGCTGCTCACAAGCGTTGTACACACTTCTAACTGGCTATCGTGCCGATGCTCTGCGTCGGCATGCCGTTCTGGACGCTCTGCATCCTCTTTGTGTGTGACGCTCTGCGTCACACAGCGGTTTTGCGAGGTCAGCTGGACATGCTTTCGACTCAAGGCACCTTTTCGCCCCTCGGCGAGTGACTTTGATGGGGCCAAAGTAGACAAACCCCCTGGCTCCGTTTCCGGCCCGACTTCGTCGGGTTCCTTCGCCCTGACTGAGCCAGGGGCCACCGCAACGGGCCATCCATGGCCCGAATGCGGCTTGCTCGGCGTCCTGCCTCGCATCCCCCGGATCAGCGTCAGGGCTCAGCCGTCACTTACGTCGCATTCTGCGTCGTCAGTGCCATCGCGATAAAAAAAGCGCTTTGATTATCAACTATCGTGCGACGCTCCGCGTCGCATGCCGTTCTGGAAGCTCTGCGTCCTCTTTGTGGCGCTCTACGTCGCACAGCGGTTTTGCAATGTCAGTGATTTCTGCTTCCGGCTCAGGTCACCTTTGCGCCCTTACGGCGCCCTACTTTGAGGGACCAAAGTAGGCAAAGTCCCAGCTCCGTTTCCGGCCCGACTTCGTCGGGTTCCTTCGCCCTGACACTGATCCGGGGGCCGCCGCAACGGGCCATCCATGGCCCGGTGCGGCTTGCTCGGCGTCCTGCCTCGCATCCCCCGGATCAGCGTCAGGGCTCAGCCGTCACTTACGTCGCACTCTGCGTCGTCAGTGCCATCGCGATAAAAAAGCGCTTTCTTTTAACTATCGTGTGACGCTCCGCGTCGCATGCCGTTCTGGACGCTCTGCGTCCTCTTTGTGGCGCTCTGCGTCGTCAGTGCCATCGTGATCAAAAAGCGCTTTCGTTTATTAGCAGTGATTACCGACAAGGCAAGACGTTGTGCTGCAACATAGATTTGACGCGTTGCGCGCTCAAGATCAAGCGCGCAGACGAGCCATTCAATCCACCGGCAAACACTGCTCCACCAATGATGTCCAGACCGCAACACCTGGCTCGATGACCTGGTCGTTGAAGTCGTAGTACGGGTTGTGCAGCGCTGCTGATGGTTTATCGCCGTCGACGCCCATCCAGATGTACGCGCCCGGACAGGCGTGCAGCATGAAGGCGAAGTCTTCGGAGGCCATGGAGGGGTTGCAGCCCCACTGCACGTTGGCTTCGCCCACCGCCGCAACTGCTGCGCGACGAATCGTGGCGGCGGCTTCGGGGTGGTTTTCGGTCACCGGGTAGCCGACGTTGTAGACCAGTTCGCCGCGCACGCCAAAGGCCGTCGGCAGCCGCTCGACGAACTCGCCGATCAGTTGCTGGACCTTCTCGCGCACCGGCGTTTGCAGGCAGCGCACCGTGCCGCGCAACACTGCGTTTTCCGGGATCACGTTGATCGCTTCGCCGGCATTGAACTGGGTGATGCTGACCACCGCCGAATCCAGTGGCGACAGACGCCGGGAGACGATGGTTTGCAGCCCGAGCACCAGTTCGGCCGCCGCCACGATCGGGTCATTGCCCTTGTCCGGCATGGCCGCGTGACTGCCTTTGCCGGTCAGGGTGATTTCGAAGGTGTCCAGCGACGCCATCATGGGTCCCGGATTGATCACGACTTTGCCCGCAGGCACACCCGGCCAATTGTGCAGGCCATAAATGGCGTCCATCGGGAAGCGCTCGAACAGGCCGTCTTCGATCATGCGCTGCGCGCCGCCAAGGTTTTCTTCGGCAGGCTGGAAGACAAAGTGCACCGTGCCGCGAAACCGGAGGGTTTCCGACAGGTGCCGGGCGGTGGCGAGCAAAATCGCCGTATGGCCGTCATGCCCGCAGGCGTGCATGCAGCCTTTGTGGGCTGACTTATGTCCGCTGTCGCCGAGTTCCTGAATCGGCAACGCATCCATGTCGGCGCGGATGCCAATGGTCGGGCCGTCGCCATTGCGCAAGGTGCCGACCACGCCGGTGCCACCCAGCCCACGATGCACTTCAATACCAAATTCGCTCAGCAGGCCAGCCACTTTGTCGGAGGTTTTCAGCTCTTGAAAACCCAGCTCCGGCGCGGCGTGGAGGGTGCGGCGCCAGACGGTCGCTTCGTTAATCAATGTCTTTGAAATGGGCATGTGCTTACTCCAGGCTCGCGCCGTAGCCAAAACTGGCTGCGGGCTTGGCGGCCGTTTCGACCCAGACGCTTTTCACTTCGCTGTACTCGCGCAGGGCGTCCAGACCGGACGATCGGCCATAGCCACTCTCACCATAGCCGCCGAACGGCGAGCTGACGTGAATAGTCTTGTAGCCATTGACCCAGAACGTCCCGGCACGCACCTGTCTGGCGACCCGATGAGCGCGACCGACATCGCGGGTCCAGACGCCACCGGCCAGGCCGAAGCGGCTGTCGTTGGCAATGCGGATCGCGTCTTCTTCGTCCTTGAACGGAATCGCCACCACCACCGGGCCGAAGATTTCTTCCTGCGCGCAATGCAGGTCGTTGGTGCCTGCCAGCACGGTCGGGTTGATGTAATAACCCGGTCTGTCCGGGATCGGATCAGCCTGCTCGCCGACCAGTCGCGCGCCGTCTGTCAACGCGCGCTCGACCATACTTTTCACATGGTTGTACTGCTTGGCATTGTTGATCGGACCAATCTGGGTTTCCGGGTCGCTCGGATCACCGACCTTGAATTGCGTCGCGGCCACGGCCAGCGCGTGAGTGAATTTCTCGAAGATCGATTCCTGCACCAGCAAGCGTGAACCCGACACACAGCTTTGCCCGGCGCCGGAGAAAATCGCCGCCTGAGCGCCACGCAGGGCGACTTCCAGATCAGCGTCGTCGAAGACGATATTGGCCGATTTACCGCCCAGTTCCAGCACCGCCGGAATACAGCGCTGCGCCGCCGCCACGGCAATATGCCGACCGGTCGCTGGCGAACCGACGAACACCACTTTGCGGATATCGGCCTTGGCGATGAACGACTGACCGATGGAATGGCCGAACCCGGCAATCACGTTGACCAGCCCTTTGGGCACGCCCGCGCGCTTGATCAGCACGCCGACCACCAGCGAGCTGAGCGGCGTCAGTTCCGACGGTTTGAGAATGACTGCGTTACCGGCGGCAATCGCCGGGGCAATCTGCCAGCCGCAGGTGAAAATCGGCGCGTTCCACGGGGTGATCTGCAACACCGTGCCCAACGGTTCGTAGGTCACGTAGTTGAGGTGCGTGGTGGGCACCGGGATGATTTCGCCGTGCAGTTTGTCCGCCCAGCCGGCGTAATACTCGAACATCTCGGCGACTTTGAGCACTTCGACGCGGGCATCACGGATCGGCTTGTTGGCGGTCAGGGATTCGATCTGCGCGAGGTTTTCCTGCTCTTCGCGAATCAGATTACCCACTTGGTACATGGCACGCCCACGCGCCTGGGCAGTCAGTGCCCACCACTGTCGCTGCGCCGTTTGGGCAGCTTTGTCGGCCACTTCGACCAGCGATTCGTCGGCATCAGGAAAGCTCAATAACAGGCTGTCGTCATGGGCATTGCGCACGTCAACCGGCGCGCCGTGGCCTTCGATGAACTCACCGCCCACGTAGCTGGCGATGACACTGCGATCGCCCCAGTAAGGGCGCATCAGTTCGAGGATCGTTGCAGTGCTCATCGGTTATTCTCCGTGACCGTAAAGGGTGGCATCGGTGCGTTGCACGATGGCGCAGAAGTCTTCGTTGTCCGCAAGGGTCTCGCTGCTGGCTTGCCACAGTTGCGCAACCACGCGCGACAGCGGCAGGTCCATGTCGAGGCTGTCCGCCAGGTCGCTGGCCAGGCCGACGTCCTTGCGCATCAGGCCCATGGTGAAGCCTGAGTCATAGGCCTTGTTGAGCACCCAGGTGGGGAACATGACTTGCGTCGCGCCGCTGCGTCCGGAGCCGGCGTTGAGGCCTTGCAGGAGTTTTTCCGGGTCGACACCGGCTCGCGCAGCCATCGCGACCGCTTCGGCAGTGCTGATCAGGTGACAGGCGGCGAGCATGTTGTTGGCGATCTTGGCCACGTTGCCCGCGCCGCACTGCCCGACATGCACGCGAGTGCCACTCATGCCTTCCAGCACAGGCATGGCACGCGCCAGGTCGGCATCTTCAGCGCCGATAACCATCGACATGGTGCCGGTGGCCGCGCCTTTCGGCCCCCCCGAGACAGGCGCGTCGATAAATGCGATGCCGTTTTTGGCCAGTTCGGCAGCCGCCTTGCGGCTCATTTCCGGCGTTGAAGTGGTGGTGTCGATCACGATCAGGCCTTTGTGCCCCAATTCGACAATGCCACCTGCACCGAGGCAGACCGATTCCACGTGCTCGGCCTTGGGCAGCGACAGGATCAGAATGTCGACGCTCTGAATCAGTTGCTGACGGTCGGCAACCGGCTTGACGCCTTTGCGTTCGGCCTGGGCCAGGGCTGCCTGCGACAGGTCGAAGCCGCTGACATCGAAGCCTTTGCTCGCCAGGGTGGCGGCCATGCCACCGCCCATATTGCCGAGTCCGATTACACCTGTTCTCAACGTCATGTCTGCATCTCGATGGGTTTTACAGGAATTCAGCAAGGCTGCCCGCAACCGCGTGCGCCTTGCGATGTGCTGATCAACCGAGTATGGACAGCGCTCTCCCCTCTCAGCAATAATCCTGAAATCGAATTTATGTTGCCTTTAGCGCAACACTGGATGCCGCCCATGAGCCTCGTGCAAGATCGACGCATTCTGTATTTCTTCGAAGCGGTGCGCCTGGGCAGTGTTCGAGCTGCCGCCGACTTTCTCAACGTGGCGCCTTCGGCGGTCAGCCGCCAGATCGCCCAGCTGGAACAGGAACTCGGTTCACCGCTGCTGGAGCGCCACCGGCGCGGTGTCAAACCGACCGAAGCGGGTGACAAGGTGCTGGCTTACTACCGCAAGCGGCTGACTCAGCAGGAAGTGTTGCTGGATTCGATTCAGGCGCTGAAAGGCCTGCACAGCGGCTCGGTGACGCTGGTGTCCGGGGAAGGTTTTCTTGAAAGTCTGGCGCAACCGCTGGCGCGGTTTTCCGAGCAGCACCCCAGAATCGAACTGATCGTGAACGTCTGCGGCAGTAACGAAGTGATCCGTCAGGTGGTGGAAGACGAAGCGCACATCGGCCTGGTTTTCAACCCGGCTGCCGACCCGAAAATCCGCTCGCACGCGCATCAGCGGCAGTCAGTCTGCGTGATCACCGGGCCAGACCATCCGCTGACTGACGAGCCAGGCCCTGTCGAGCTTCGTGCGCTCGGCCAGTATCGCGTTGCGCTGCCGGCGGTGTCCTACGGCATTCGCCAGATCCTCCTGCAAGCCGAGCATCAGTTGGGCATCACAGTGCAGCCGACACTGACCTGCAGCACGTTCGCCATGCTCAAGCATTTCGCCATGCAGGGCGGCGTCACCTTGCTGCCGACCTTCGTCGTGGAGGAGGAAATCAGGTCCGGAAAGCTGCGCGCACTGCCCTTGCAACATGAGGTCTTCAGCAGCCCGCAGACACACCTGATCAGCCGTCTGGGGCGTCAGTTGAGCGTCGGCGCCAATCGTTTGATGAGCATGCTGTTGCAGGACATGACGGCGTTTCGCAACTGAGATGAAACGCACCGGCCGACGTACCGTTAGTCCCACCTGAAACAATCGTGCTGAACCATCAAAAACCTCATGGTTCCTCTTTAGTAACGGATCAGAATTTCTGCTGCTATCGAGGATTAATCATGCGAGCTTTGACTTACCACGGCGCGAAAGATGTAAAAGTCGACACCGTTCCGGACCCGATCATAGAACAGCAGGACGATATCATTCTGCGAGTCACGGCGACCGCCATCTGCGGTTCCGATCTGCACCTCTATCGCGGCAAGATACCTACTGTGGAGCACGGCGACATCTTCGGTCACGAGTTCATGGGCATCGTCGAAGAGACCGGCTCGGCGGTGACCTCCGTGCAAAAAGGCGACCGCGTGGTGATTCCGTTCGTCATCGCCTGTGGCCACTGTTTTTTCTGTGACATCGATCTGTTCGCCGCCTGCGAGACCACCAACACCGGGCGTGGCGCGATCATGAACAAGAAGTCGATTCCGCCAGGCGCGGCGTTGTTCGGCTTCAGCCATTTGTATGGCGGCATCCCTGGCGGGCAGGCGGAGTACGTGCGCGTCCCCAAAGCCAACACCGGTCCGTTCAAAGTCCCCGGCACCCTGTCAGACGAGAAAGTGCTGTTCCTCTCCGACATCCTGCCCACTGCATGGCAGGCCGTCACCAACGCCGGGATCGGCAAGGGTTCAAGCGTTGCCATCTACGGCGCTGGCCCGGTCGGCCTGATGAGCGCGGCGTGCGCGAAAATGCTGGGTGCCGAAAAGATCTTCATGGTCGATCACCACCCGTATCGCCTGGCCTACGCACAGGAAACCTACGGCGTGATCCCGATCAACTTCGATGAAGACGATGACCCGGCTGACACCATCATTCGCCAGACACCCGGTATGCGCGGTGTGGATGGCGTGGTCGATGCGGTAGGTTTCGAGGCCAAGGGCAGCACGACGGAAACCATTCTGGCCACACTGAAACTCGAAGGCAGCAGTGGCAAGGCGTTGCGCCAGTGCATCGCCGCGGTGAGACGTGGCGGTGTGGTCAGCGTGCCGGGCGTGTATGCCGGGTTCATCCACGGCTTCATGTTCGGGGACGCGTTCGACAAAGGCCTGACCTTCAAGATGGGCCAGACCCACGTGCATCGCTTCATGCCTGAGTTGCTGGAGCACATTGAAGCGAGTCGACTCGAGCCAGAAGCCATCATCACCCACCGCATGTCGCTGGAAGATGCAGCAAAGGGCTACAAACTGTTTGACAAGAAGGAAGAAGACTGCCGCAAGGTCATTCTGACCCCGGGCAATAACACGATTGTCGTGCCTGACACCGACACCGAAGCACTGGTTGGCGTACCGGCAGCAGTCTGAAACCGCAACCTGAAAGGAGACACGTCATGGAAGCGCCAAGTGTGTTCTGGATCGCTGCGGCGGTCATCGTGCTGTTGCTGGACGCCTGGGTGATCTACAGCGTCTGGCGCTCGACTAAAACGTCTGGCACCAAGGCGGGCTGGACGCTGCTGGTGCTGGCATTGCCGGTGGTCGGGGCCGGAATCTGGGGCATCAGCGGGCCTCGCGGTGTGGTGCAGGCGCCGGCATCGGACAAGCACAGCACCGGCTGACGGGTGAATCGCGTGCCGACGCGAGGGGGTCGGCACGCATCACCTGGCAGTCAACGGCTCAAATACACGAATCGCCCCTTGAACGGTTTGCCGATGGGGTCGGCCAGGTCGCCATGCTTGCTGGTGGACAGGCCCAGCTCCACCAGCGACTCCGCCAGCTTCACGGCGGCAGCAACGCCGTCGATCACCGGCAGACCAATCGCTTCGCCCAGTTGCCTGGCCAGATCCGCCATGCCGCCACAACCCAGCACGATCGCTCCGGCACCTTCCTGATCACGGGCGACAAGCGCCTGCTCAGCCATCAGCTCGATCAGCTCAGGTCCGCTTTCTTCAAGCGCCAGCACAGGCAGATCGATGCAGCGTACCGACGTGCACAGCTCACTGAATCCATAACGCTGCAACAGGTGCTCGGCGATGACGCGTGTGCGGGTCAGCGTGGTGACGACCGCAAAACGGGTAGAAATCAGGCTGGCCATGTGAAAAGCAGCTTCGGCGATACCAATCACCGGCGCGCTGGCGTACTCGCGTGCAGCCAGCAAACCAGGGTCGCCAAAACAGGCGATGATGTGCGCATCGACGTGTTGCTCACGGCCTTTGCGTATCTCTTCAAGCACGCCCAGGGTGGCGATGGCTTCGTCGAAATGCCCTTCGATCGATACCGGGCCATCCTCCGGGCTGCACGCCAGAATCTGCGTACCGGGGCGCGCTACGGCTTGCGCCGCCAGGCCGATCTTGCGGGTCATGGCTTCGCTGGTGTTGGGGTTGATCACTTGAATACGCACCGGAACTCCTTCAGCGCTGCTTGAAAATGCTGTGAAAGTCGACCGTCTGACTGACCGGCTCGTCCACCTTGAGACTGGCGCGAATGCGACGCAGATGTTCGGCCATCCATTCACGTGCCTGTTCGCCCTGCCCGTCTTCGAGCAGCGTCAGCAGGTCCACGTGTTGACCGCAGTCGCAGCCAACACTGCGCCGCGAGCCGTACACGGCGACGATCAATGATGAGCGGGTGGTGAGCTGCGCAACTTGCTCGGTCAATACCTGATTGCCCGCCAGCGCACATAACTGCACATGAAAGCGCGCCGACAACTGGATCGCCTCGCTATGACGTCCGGCGTGCTGCGCCTCGTGCTCCTGATTGCACAGCAGACGCAGCGCGTCCAGCCGCTGCCCCGCGACCCGCGCGGCAATGTCGGCCATCAGCGCCGGTTCGATCAGTTGCCGGGCACCGAGTACATCCTGTGCCTCCTGCGCCGAAGGCTGCGCAACTTCCGCGCCACGCTTGGGGCGCAGGGTCACAAGGCGCTCCAGCGCCAGACGCTGCAGCACCTTGCGAATGCCGGTCCGGCTGATCTCGAACACCTCAGCCAGTGCGTCTTCGGGCAAACGCGTACCCGGCGCCAGTCGATGCTCGACGATCGCTTCCAGAACATGCTAGTAAATCTGTTCGTCACGGCCTTTTTCATCGGCCGCGGGTGTCAGGAACAAAGAAGCGCTGGCAGGTCGGGGCATGATTCAAACCACTTGATTGATACAGATCGTATACAGGAATAGTGCCCGATGTATCACTGCATGAGTAGCGCTATCTGGGCGACGTACCTGCTGCGTACGCCTTCACCGCACCGCAACCGGGCGAAAGCGCCCTGTTTACGTGCAGTTTCAGCCTCACAATAAATCTGTCCGACACGCCAGCTTATTCTCAGGAGATCGCCGTCCTGCAACGGCCGTATCAATTTCGGTCCTGCTGAAAATCCTCTGGCACAGCTTTTGCGTACACGATCGTATACAAAAATATCAGCGATCGTACCCTGATCTCATCCCCACTCCACGAGGGAGTTACGCAATGACAGATCAACGCCCGGCCGGATACAGCCCGCGCCTGCATAACCACGATTTGGGGCCGGTGCCGCAAAAGTGGACCTGGTACAACATTCTGGCATTCTGGATGAGTGACGTGCACAGCGTCGGTGGCTATGTGTTCGCTGCCAGCCTGTTTGCATTGGGGCTGGCCAGCTGGCAAGTCTTGATCGCGCTGCTGGTCGGCATCGGCATCATTCAAGTGATTGCCAACCTGGTCGCCAAACCCAGCCAGCAAGCCGCAGTGCCCTACCCGGTGATTTGCCGCCTGGCCTTTGGCGTGTTCGGGGCCAACATCCCGGCAATCATTCGTGGGCTGATCGCAGTGGCTTGGTACGGCATTCAGACTTACCTGGCGTCCAGCGCGCTGGTGATTGTCGTGCTGCGCTTCTTCCCGGAACTGGCCGCGTACCAGAACATGACCTTTTTCGGCCTGTCCTGGCTCGGCTGGTTCGGCTTCCTGACCTTATGGGTGGTGCAGGCAGCAGTATTCTGGACCGGCATGGAATCGATCAGACGTTTCATCGACTGGGCGGGTCCTGATGTGTACGCCGTGATGTTCGCCCTGGCGGGCTGGATTGTCTGGCGTGCCGGTTGGGACAACATCAGCTTTACTCTGGCGGAAAAAGAGTTGTCCGGCTGGGCTGCGTTCGGCCAGGTGGTGATGGCGATCGCGCTGGTGGTCTCGTACTTCTCCGGGCCTACACTGAACTTCGGCGACTTCAGCCGCTACTGCCGGAGCATGGACGACGTGCGTCGCGGCAACTTCTGGGGCCTGCCGGTGAATTTTCTGGCGTTCTCGCTGGTCACGGTGGTGATTGTTTCCGGCACGCTGCCGATCTTCGGTGAAATGATCCACGACCCCATCGCTACCGTGGCGCGCATCGACAACACCACCGCCGTGCTGCTGGGTGCCTTCACGTTCGTCACCGCCACCGTCGGCATCAACATCGTCGCCAACTTCGTTTCTCCGGCCTTCGACTTCGCCAACGTGGCACCCAGCCGCATCAGCTGGCGTGCGGGCGGCATGATCGCCGCCGTCGCGTCGATCTTCATCACGCCGTGGAACCTGTTCAACAACCCTGAAGTGATCCACTACACACTGGACGTGCTCGCCGCCTGCATCGGGCCGTTGTTCGGCATTCTGTTGGTGGATTACTACCTGATCAAGAAACAGCAGATCGACGTCGACGCCTTGTTCAACGACTCGCCGAGCGGCCGCTACTGGTACACCAACGGCGTGAACTGGATCGCGGTCCAGGCGTTACTGCTGACTGCGCTGGTTGGCCTGTGCTTTACCTTCATCGACTGGTTCAAGCCGATTGCCAACTTTGCCTGGTTCACCGGCTGCATCCTCGGCGGCGTCGTGTTCTATGCGCTGACCCGCTGGGCGCCAGAGCAGGCTGCCAACGCGCCTGCACCGGTCGGCCAGCACTGAAAACGGCGTCAGGTGCCGACAGTCGGATAGGCTGTCGGCACCTGAATGCTGCATTCCATCGGTAACTGCCCGCTTGTCGCCCTCTCGAAATGCCCTGAAACGCCCGCGCCATATGCCTCGCGTAAATGACTGCGCACCTAAAATGATATTAATTTAATATCACGCATAGTCGTAAGCCATCGAATGATCAAGTGCTACTGACCGCTTGTACGGATAGGTGCACAAAATAGAATAAATTTTGTACAACTTTCAGGCCACCGCGCTGCCCTATGACTGAGGCTTTGCGAACCAGGCGTTCAAGTGGGTTGATAGTGATGAGCAACGATGTTTCCGGCGGCAGACCGTTTGCCCCCCAATTACTCCGTACTTCGGCGCAGGAAGCTGCCGAACGATTGCAACTCGCGCTGGATTCCGGCGCAGTGGTCGGCACGTGGGTGTGGGACATTGTTGCGGACAGACTGACTGGCGACGAACGATTTGCTCGTACGTTCGGGCTTTGCCCAAAAATGTGCGCCAGCGGCATGCCTCTCAAGAAGGTGACTGCGTCCATTCATCCTGACGACTCGGTCAAAGTCTACAAGATCATCGAAGATGCGTTGCTCAGTGGCGTTACCTACCGGTACGAATACCGGGTTCGCCATCTGGACGGCGATTATCGCTGGGTCGAAGCCAGCGGACGGATCGAACGCGACATCAACGGCGAGCCGGTCCGCAGCCTGGGCATACTCCTCGATATCAACAGCCGACGTATTGCCGAGGTCGAGCGAGACCGGCTCAATGAACTGCTGCGCATATTCACCGCAGCAGTTCCAGGCGTGGTTTACGCCAAGGATCTTGAAGGCAGAATGCTCGTAGCGAATCGGGGCACTGCACAGCTGATCGGGAAGCCGCCCGAGTTCTTCATAGGCAAGACCGATCTGGATTTTCTCGATGACAAGGATCAGGCGCGCATTCTCATGGAGACTGATCGCCGAATCATGCAAAACAACGCCAGTGAACAGATTGAAGAACGCGTCAATCTTCCTGACGGTTCTGCAGCCATCTGGCTATCGACCAAAGCACCGATGGTTGATGACAACGGAAAAGTGATCGGTGTGATCGGCTCCTCCGTCGACGTGACCGCCCGAAAGAAAGCCGAAGAAGCGGTCCGCGAACTCAATCAAACGCTGGAGCAGCGCATCGAACAGGCTGTGCTGGAACGCGAACAGGTCGAAGATGCCTTGCGCCAGTCGCAGAAAATGGAAGCCGTCGGCCAACTGACGGGCGGCATCGCCCATGACTTCAATAACCTGCTGGCCGGCATATCGGGCAGCCTGGAACTGATTACCAAACGACTCTCGCAAGGGCGTGTTGGCGATGTCGACCGCTACGTCTCGGTGGCGCAGAGCGCCGTGCGCCGCGCGGCTTCGCTGACTCACCGCTTGCTGGCCTTCTCACGGCGCCAGGCGCTGTCGCCGAAAGTGACCGATGTGAATGCGCTGATCGGGGACATGGAAGAGCTGATTGCACGCACGGTCGGTCCGGAAATCGACATCAAGGTCGTTGCTCAACCTGACCTGTGGCCCGCGCTGATCGATCATGCGCAGCTGGAAAGCTCGCTGCTGAACCTGTGCCTGAACGCGCGCGACGCGATGCCGAATGGCGGGCGCATCATCATCGAGACCGCAAACGCTTCGCTGGATGAATGCGTCGACCCGGATCACGGTGTCGCAGCGGGCGAACACTTGAGTATCCGCGTTACCGACACCGGCAGCGGCATGAGCCCGGAGGTGGTGGCGAAGGCTTACGAACCGTTCTTCACCACCAAACCGATCGGTGCTGGCACCGGCCTCGGGCTGTCGATGGTCTACGGTTTCGTGCGCCAGTCCGGCGGGCAAATCAAGGTCGAATCAGCCGTAGGCCAAGGCACTAGCGTGGTGATGCACCTGCCGCGTCATACCTCCGCGCTCGCGCCTCTCGACGCCGAGCCGCAGAGCGTGGAAGAGCCTGCCCACCGCTCGGGCGAAACCGTGCTGGTGGTCGATGACGAACCGTCCGTGCGCATGCTGGTCACCGAAGTGATCACCGGCCTTGGCTACACCTGCCTGGAAGCGTCCGACGCGCAGTCCGGCCTGCAGATTCTCAAGTCGGACGCTCGCATCGACCTGCTCATCAGTGACATCGGCCTGCCCGGCGGCATGAACGGCCGGGAAATGGCCGATGCCGCCTGCGACTATCGCCCCGGGCTGCCGACGCTGTTTATCACCGGCTACGCCAAGACCTCGGTGCTGGACGGCTGCCATCTGCGCCCGTGCACTCAGGTGCTGACCAAACCCTTCGGGCTGGACACCCTGGCCGGGCGGGTGACCGGGCTGATCGGCGCGGCCGACGTGATGACGCGAAGCGCGCGCTGAGCACAGCAAGATAAATCGGCGCACGCCTGATAGCCGAGAGTTGTACCACCGCGATCTCCACTCTGAACCAGCAAGGAGTGGAAAACCTCGATGCCACGCTGGATGCTCAAAAACCAGAACATCGCTCAAGGAAACCTGACACACGACCCTGTGCAGAGTTAACCATCACTAAGGAGACGCTGAACAATTAACCCGTTCGCACCGTCCCCATTTCCAAGCCGGTTTTTTTCAACCTGCCGGCCTTATTTTACGTTTCTCGAGCAGATTTCTGCCCTCATTTTGCTGAAAGGCGGGCCAGTCCCGCCTTTCAGACGGATTTATCCTGCCGTCTGTTGTAAATACCGCTTGGCCAGCATCAGATTGGCCAACCCAAACAAACTGAACAACTGCGCTGTATTCTTTTCCAGCCCACGGTAGCGAACCTTGCGATGATTGAAGCGCACCTTGATTACCTGGAAGGGGTGCTCGACCTTGGCACGCAGTTGCGCCTTGGCATATTCAATTTTGCGCTTGACCCGATACAGCACGCTGCCTTCGCCGTGCTGCTTGTAACTGCTTGGCCGTTCTGCAATCGACCAGATAACGTCCCGTTCAGCATGCTCCGGTCGCTTGGCCGCACCGGTGTATCCAGCGTCACCCGAAACATAGGTTTCGTCACCGTGAAGCAACTGGCCAACCTGGGTGACATCCGCCACGTTAGCGGCCGTCCCTACTACGCTGTGCACCAGCCCCGACGTGGCGTCTACACCAATGTGGGCCTTCATCCCAAAGTGCCATTGATTGCCTTTCCTGGCCTGATGCATCTCAGGATCACGCTTGCCTTCTCGGTTCTTGACCGAGGGCGGCGCGGCGATCAGAGTAGCGTCGACGATAGTGCCTTCCTTGAGCAGCAGCCCCCGGCTGGCCAGATGCTGGTTAATCGTTTCAAACAGCAGCCGGGTTAGCTGATGGACTTCCAGCAAGCGGCGAAAACGCAGCAAGGTGGTGGCATCCGGTGCAGACTCGCGACCCAGGTCGATACCCATAAAACCGCGGATGGCCTGGCTGTCGTAGACGGCATCTTCGCAACCTTCATCGGAGAAACCGAAACACTGCTGCACGACGTACATGCGCAACATGCGCGACACCCCTATCGCAGGGCGTCCGCGCTTGCCTGCGGTGTTGCTATAAAACGGCGCCACTTGCGCCTCCAGCAGGGCCTAGGGCACCAACTGTTCAAGGTCAGCCAGGAAGCGATCTCGGCGAGTCTGCTTTTTCTTGCCGGTATATTCGAGTTCGGAGAAGGTCTTCTGCACGCGCGTAACGCTCACGGAGAGGGAGGCTGTTGAAGGAACTTAGGGAGACGCTGATTTATTCTAAAACCCAGCTGTTGCCCCCAGATAAATCAAGGCCTCCAGAGCGTTGCAGGGACGAAAAATCGAATAAATCAGCGCCTCCCTAAGGCACAGCAATTCTTATATCGCCAGCCGTACATAGCCAAAAATAATAAACCCGCAGACTCGCACACCCTTCAAAGCGATAGCACTCATTCAATCAATGACAATGTTCTATATGAAATATGAGCATAAGTGCTGAGTCATGAAAAGCTGTAAACATCAACTATCATATTAGTACTTTACGCCTCGTTTTATTTTTCAGAATGACAACTCATGGATGATATAGTTATTACCGTGAAACCGTCGGATCGGTTTTTACACCGCGTGCGTCTAAGGCCTGAAAGGAGACCTGTCAGACAGACCCGTCATCTATGGGTTTCGAACTATAGAACCTGTCCCGAAGTACGTCGACAGTTATATGCACCATCCAGCCAGACGTTCACCATCAGCGGGAGACTCTGAAATGAACAGCGACACTACATCCTCTGTGAAACTGGTGTTTATCGGTTTCGGCTCTATCACCAAAGCCACTATCGGGTTGCTTGGCACGGCCCTGACATTCGACATGTCGCGGATTGTAATAATCGCACCAGACATCAAGGACTCCGAGCCGTTCGTCGCGTACGGGGTGACGTTTATCGATCAAGCGCTGACGCCAGACAATCTGGAGGGCGAGCTGGGCAACGTCGTAGCGCGCGGCGACTTCATCGTTAATCTTTCAGTCAATGTCTCCAGCGCAGACCTGATCAGATTTGCCCATGCCCACCAAGCGCTGTATCTCGATACCTGCATCGAGCCTTGGGAGGGCACGTATATCTCACCCAATCTGACGGCCTCGCAACGCTCCAACTATGCGCTTCGTGATCAGTTGCTCACGCTGGGTGCAGAACTGGGTACAGGGCCAACCGCAGTGGTGACCCATGGTGCCAATCCGGGCCTGATATCACATTTTTTGAAGTGTGCGTTATCCGAGCTGGCTGCAAAACTCTCGGTTCCTGTACCTCGGCATCAAGGCCACATAAATTGGGGCGTTTTGTCGATGGAGCTGAACGTCAAGGTCATCCACATTGCAGAGCGTGATACTCAACGCTCTGCGCGTATCAAGTCCGATGGCGAATTCGTCAACACCTGGTCAGTCGATGGATTTGTCAGCGAGGCGGGACAACCGGCCGAACTTGGCTGGGGCACCCACGAAAAAACCTGGCCGCCCTTCGCTCACCATCATCTTTTTGGCTCTGACAACGCTATCTACCTTGATCGGCCCGGCGCTTCAGTGTCAGTCAAGACCTGGACCCCCAACGGCGGACCTTGTAACGGAATGTTGATCACTCACAACGAGGCGATATCCATCCCTGAATTGTTGACAGTCAGGGACGACGGAGCGCTGCGATACCGCCCAACCGTGCATTACGCCTACCATCCTTGTGACGATGCACTGCTTTCAATCAACGAATATACCGGTCGAGGGTGGCACGCGCAGGACAGTAAACGGATCATGCTGGATGAAATTACCTCAGGCGGTATTGATGCGCTAGGGAGGCGCTGATTTATTCGATTTTTCGTCCCTGCAACGCTCTGGAGGCCTTGATTTATCTGGGGGCAACAGCTGGGTTTTAGAATAAATCAGCGTCTCCCTAGGGAGACGCTGAACAATTAACCCGTTCGCACCGTCCCCATTTCCAAGCCGGTTTTTTTCAACCTGCCGGCCTTATTTTACGTTTCTCGAGCAGATTTCTGCCCTCATTTTGCTGAAAGGCGGGCCAGTCCCGCCTTTCAGACGGATTTATCCTGCCGTCTGTTGTAAATACCGCTTGGCCAGCATCAGATTGGCCAACCCAAACAAACTGAACAACTGCGCTGTATTCTTTTCCAGCCCACGGTAGCGAACCTTGCGATGATTGAAGCGCACCTTGATTACCTGGAAGGGGTGCTCGACCTTGGCACGCAGTTGCGCCTTGGCATATTCAATTTTGCGCTTGACCCGATACAGCACGCTGCCTTCGCCGTGCTGCTTGTAACTGCTTGGCCGTTCTGCAATCGACCAGATAACGTCCCGTTCAGCATGCTCCGGTCGCTTGGCCGCACCGGTGTATCCAGCGTCACCCGAAACATAGGTTTCGTCACCGTGAAGCAACTGGCCAACCTGGGTGACATCCGCCACGTTAGCGGCCGTCCCTACTACGCTGTGCACCAGCCCCGACGTGGCGTCTACACCAATGTGGGCCTTCATCCCAAAGTGCCATTGATTGCCTTTCCTGGCCTGATGCATCTCAGGATCACGCTTGCCTTCTCGGTTCTTGACCGAGGGCGGCGCGGCGATCAGAGTAGCGTCGACGATAGTGCCTTCCTTGAGCAGCAGCCCCCGGCTGGCCAGATGCTGGTTAATCGTTTCAAACAGCAGCCGGGTTAGCTGATGGACTTCCAGCAAGCGGCGAAAACGCAGCAAGGTGGTGGCATCCGGTGCAGACTCGCGACCCAGGTCGATACCCATAAAACCGCGGATGGCCTGGCTGTCGTAGACGGCATCTTCGCAACCTTCATCGGAGAAACCGAAACACTGCTGCACGACGTACATGCGCAACATGCGCGACACCCCTATCGCAGGGCGTCCGCGCTTGCCTGCGGTGTTGCTATAAAACGGCGCCACTTGCGCCTCCAGCAGGGCCTAGGGCACCAACTGTTCAAGGTCAGCCAGGAAGCGATCTCGGCGAGTCTGCTTTTTCTTGCCGGTATATTCGAGTTCGGAGAAGGTCTTCTGCACGCGCGTAACGCTCACGGAGAGGGAGGCTGTTGAAGGAACTTAGTGTGCCAAGGGTGGGGACAGTTGGCTATTTTTGCAGCGCCTCCCTAGGAGGGTGTAGACAAAATAAATTAAACTTTCACTCCCTTGTCTGAATAGCCCTCAAGCCATGCCTAAAACCGGACGTCCTCGCTCGATTGCCGCCGAGCACTATCCCGTGCTGGTGAAACTCGCTCATGCACAGCCCTATTCCAGCCAGGCCGAATTGGCGCTCGTATTCTTCGCCGAAACCGGTATCACTGCGCATCCCGACACCTTTGCAAAAGCGTTGAAAATGGCAGGGATTACGCGTGTAAAGCAGCGGGCCAAGGGAAGTTTTCAGTCACCTGAACCTAATAAAGCCTATGGCTACAATGAAACCCACCGCCGCCAACTGCCGGAGCAGCTATATCCGAGTTGCTTGACAGATACCGAGTGGGCACTGGTCGCCGACCTGTTTGAAAGCCAGGGCGGACGAGGAGTGCCACCGCTTCACTCTCGGCGCACGTTGCTGGAAGCCTGTTGCTATGTCGTACGCACGGGGTGCTCATGGCGAATGCTACCCCGCGATTTTCCTCATTGGGACAATGTCTACAAAACGTTCCGCCGGTGGAGCGCTCAAGGCAAGTTCGAGCAAATGCATGATCGCTTGCGAGCTCAATGGCGTGAGCGGGAAGAACGCGCTGACAGCCCGTCAGCAGCGATCCTGGATTCACAGTCGACCCGCAGTTCTCCTCAAGGCGGTGACAGCGGCTACGACGCAGGCAAAAAAGTGAAGGGGCGTAAACGAAGTCTGATTGTCGATACATTGGGCCTGCTGCTGGCTGTCAGTATCAGTGCTGCAAGCGTGCAGGATCGTGACGCGGCGGATGATGCGGTGGCGTACTCGAAGGAAAAATATCCGTCACTGAGCACGCTTTTTGTTGATAGTGCGTACGCAGGAAAATGGGCACAGCGCACCCATCAACTGCACGCTATCGATGTTCAAGTGATCCGTGGCCCGAATAACAGAAGAACAGGGCAATGGCACTCTGAACAAGGCGATCTATTTTCCGTGGAGCCTGTTCAGACTGGATTTGTGGTCATGCCCAAGCGATGGGTAGTGGAGCGAACTCATGCCTGGAATGAGAGAGCTCGGCGACTGATCATGCATCATGATCGCCTTTTTGCGGTAAGCGAGGCATGGGTTTGGTTGGCCGAGGCTCGAATACTCGCGCGCCGACTCACTACATGATTTTGTCTACACCCTCTAGGGAGCCGCTGATTTATTCGATTTTTCGTCCCTGCAACGCTCTGGAGGCCTTGATTTATCAGGGGGGCAACAGCTGTGCTTTAGAATAAATCAGCGTCTCCCTAGGGAGGCGCTGATTTATTCGATTTTTCGTCCCTGCAACGCTCTGGAGGCCTTGATTTATCTGGGGGCAACAGCTGGGTTTTAGAATAAATCAGCGTCTCCCTAGGGAGGCGCTGCAAAAATAGCCAACTGTCCCCACCCTTGGCACACTAAGTTCCTTCAACAGCCTCCCTCTCCGTGAGCGTTACGCGCGTGCAGAAGACCTTCTCCGAACTCGAATATACCGGCAAGAAAAAGCAGACTCGCCGAGATCGCTTCCTGGCTGACCTTGAACAGTTGGTGCCCTAGGCCCTGCTGGAGGCGCAAGTGGCGCCGTTTTATAGCAACACCGCAGGCAAGCGCGGACGCCCTGCGATAGGGGTGTCGCGCATGTTGCGCATGTACGTCGTGCAGCAGTGTTTCGGTTTCTCCGATGAAGGTTGCGAAGATGCCGTCTACGACAGCCAGGCCATCCGCGGTTTTATGGGTATCGACCTGGGTCGCGAGTCTGCACCGGATGCCACCACCTTGCTGCGTTTTCGCCGCTTGCTGGAAGTCCATCAGCTAACCCGGCTGCTGTTTGAAACGATTAACCAGCATCTGGCCAGCCGGGGGCTGCTGCTCAAGGAAGGCACTATCGTCGACGCTACTCTGATCGCCGCGCCGCCCTCGGTCAAGAACCGAGAAGGCAAGCGTGATCCTGAGATGCATCAGGCCAGGAAAGGCAATCAATGGCACTTTGGGATGAAGGCCCACATTGGTGTAGACGCCACGTCGGGGCTGGTGCACAGCGTAGTAGGGACGGCCGCTAACGTGGCGGATGTCACCCAGGTTGGCCAGTTGCTTCACGGTGACGAAACCTATGTTTCGGGTGACGCTGGATACACCGGTGCGGCCAAGCGACCGGAGCATGCTGAACGGGACGTTATCTGGTCGATTGCAGAACGGCCAAGCAGTTACAAGCAGCACGGCGAAGGCAGCGTGCTGTATCGGGTCAAGCGCAAAATTGAATATGCCAAGGCGCAACTGCGTGCCAAGGTCGAGCACCCCTTCCAGGTAATCAAGGTGCGCTTCAATCATCGCAAGGTTCGCTACCGTGGGCTGGAAAAGAATACAGCGCAGTTGTTCAGTTTGTTTGGGTTGGCCAATCTGATGCTGGCCAAGCGGTATTTACAACAGACGGCAGGATAAATCCGTCTGAAAGGCGGGACTGGCCCGCCTTTCAGCAAAATGAGGGCAGAAATCTGCTCGAGAAACGTAAAATAAGGCCGGCAGGTTGAAAAAAACCGGCTTGGAAATGGGGACGGTGCGAACGGGTTAATTGTTCAGCGTCTCCCTAGGAACTAGCTCACTCTTTATGGCTGGTGACTTTCACACCGTTGCGTTTTAGGGTCTCAATCGTCCCCTGAACAAAAACCTCCATCTGATCCATATACTTTTTGTCCGTCTGCGGCCCGAGCAGCTCCCGCTTCGGGGGATTCCGGTTAAGCGGTACATACGCGCATTTCGGCTTGTCTTTTAGCTTCTTGGCCAATCCGAAGGTCTGCACTGGCGGTGAGGGTATATGGAAAGTTGGAGAGCCTGGAGGCAATTGATCAAGCCTATGGTGGGCTTGATAGAAAGCAGCTAAATAAGTCCAACCTAGAGCGGTAAACGAAAGGATCCCGTAATCACTGCCACTCTGCGTAGTTATCCACACGCTATCGCCACGAGCATGAATCTGCACAATTTCGGATGTCTCAATCCGGTGACCGTCGCCAAACGTCCCGAATCCGTCGGCGCAGACATGGGCCCAAACCTCACCCGTCAAAATCGCGAGAGGCTCAGGCTGAATATGCGCGTTCGTGACAAAGCCCGTGAATACGACGCCCTCAGCGTCTGCTTTCAGCTTTAATATTGCTGCGCTGATTTTTTCATTCATCTCATAGCACTCATCGCATAAGGATAAAACGATCCAAGACACTTTCGCCCTTACAACTTAGGGGAATATGCGCGTAACTGGCTCGTCACCATGAAAACAAAAAGACATTAAGATATATCTTAACTTCGCTGATCGTTGATTCCAAAATACCGCAAGCGTCGATCCAATGCTAGCTCTGTGATTCTAGGATAAGAGCGATGGATTTCAACGAGGCCGTCGGCCTTGCAGTGCAGGCGTTACGTCTCAGCAAAGGGCTCACACAAAAAGATTTTCTTGGCGTGCTGTCGATACAGTATTTGTCTGATATTGAGCGGGGAAAGCGCACCCCTTCGATTGCGGTACTGGCTCAGATTTGTGAACGATTGGAGGTGCATGAAGCAGTGCCTGTGATCATGGCTAAGCATTTCATGCGCCCATTGGAAACTCTCACTCATACATTGCAGGAGATAGAGAGACAGCTATATGTGGCGGGATTCATCGATCCAGGCTCCTATGCCTGAGTACCTTGGGAGCGCGGTTTCGTTTCTGCCTTTATAAAGCACGACTGTCTAGGGCCTATGACGAGACAGAAATAAGCCATATTGGACGCGTTAATGGACAGACTATCTACTTACCGTATGGAGGCTAGCGCGATCCAGATTCGGCTTGATACAGCAGCGCTCGCTTAGTAGTCGTGCGCACGATCCCATCGTCAGTATCCAGCCTGCACGCTTCTCCGCCCCATATACATTGGTGAATTTACTCTTTCCGTAACTCGATTTTTTTACGTAACACTACGCATGTTACGTAAAATTTTCGCGTTACGACGGGACAAGGCAATCGTATTTGTAAACCATAATCGTCCCCATTATTCGTAAGCGTCCGGCCAACACACCTTCCTGCCCCCAACGCTTAGGGAGGCGCTGATTTATTCGATTTTTCGTCCCTGCAACGCTCTGGAGGCCTTGATTTATCAGGGGGCAACAGCTGGGTTTTAGAATAAATCAGCGTCTCCTTAGGGCGATTCCCGCGCAAGCTATATCCTTCGCACGTTTACTGCTGAACTGAGTTGCGCGAGGTAAAATTGTAAGCGTCTTGCTAAAACACCTTCGATGCTGTTGTGTAAGCCGTAGATTTTCACGGCTTAGGGCTGACCTTTCCGAACCCCTGCGTAAAAAACAGTTTCCGGCCAGCCCTGCTTTCAAATGCTACATTCACATTTTTCCTGGCAGGCCGTCTTCATGCACATCAATCCTGATCATTTTCTACAGACGGAGAATGGCCGCATTATTAATGCTGAGCTAAATAGACTGGCTTGGCAGAGGGCTCACCTTGCCCTATCAGAGGCTCTGCTAGCGACTCCAAAGCCTTCTCGTCTGTATTTGTTGATAGGCGCTCAGGGTGCAGGAAAAAGCACTTGGGCCAAATCGACGCTCTTAGTTGAGCCTGGCGCTGTAATCTTTGATGCCATCCTGGTTCAGCGCTGTGAGCGTGAATCGCTCATAAAGGCAGCCAAGAAGCATGGGGTAGATGTGGTAGCTACTTGGTTCACTACTTCGCTGGAAGACTGTTTGGCACGTAATCAATTGCGCCCTGATGATGAGATGGTTCCTGAGAATGCCATTAGAAACGTTTTTAAAGCACTTCAGCCTCCACGCTTGAGCGAGGGGTTCACCGAAATTTTAGTCGTTGATGCACAGGCTAGCGAGAACGCTCAGTCTTCTAAAGACTGAATCGACTTCCAGTTATGCGGCAACAGCTCGGCGATCTCGCTCGCCCGTTGCGTCTGCAAGGTGCACGGTACGAGGTGCATCTGTGCGAGGCCTGCTTCTTCGGTAAGCGTCCAGCCAATGCACCTTGCCTAGTCTAGATATGCCCAGCTATCGGCACCATCGAAATGGCGTACGGGTGTTGTTCCGACCAATTCCTGATCGAAATTATTAATATCCACCCCAACACCAGCACCTGCCCCCGGGAGGATCGCTTCCCAGTGAGTGGCGCACCCACAATTACTACAACGGATCGTCCTCAGGGTTTCCTGACCCCAAACATACGATAAGGTATTTTGAGGGTGTCCCTCGAACTTTACTGCGCTCAGCCATAGCCTTAACGCTAAACCTCGTCCAAAAATGGATTCGGGTGCAGGCGCAGAGAAGCACCGTGCTGCAACCTGCATTTATTCCATTACCCATTCCGTTGACCGGTGTAAGTTAGCTCGCAACGTCGTCGGCTGGCTGGGCATATCTAGGCTAGGCAAGGTGCACTGGCTGGACGCTTACGTTTACCGTAGCGCATGCATATCAAGACAAAAACATCTGTATGAGGCCGTAAGGCGTACGGAAAACTACTGAGATGTGAGTCAGCTAGATATTTTTTTGGAAACGGACGTTTCGCGATGGCGATCTAGCCTGGCAGGGGCGGCAGAGAAGGTTCCGTAGCGCAAAAAATCACAGGCCTACACCTAAAGTCTATCACTCGCCGGAAGGGTATTGCTCTCTGCTGGAGTCGAACCAGCATCTAACCCTTAGGAGGGGCTTGTTCTATCCATTGAACTAAGAGAGCACATGGGAGGATATTTTCCGGTTTTCAGGCACAGCTATCAAGCATTTTTCAAATTTATCATCGGCTTACACTCCCCATCAGACACAGCCTCCAACCTAGAGCTTTCACTGTAGCGGTCGTCCTCTGCTGATGGCGAGGCAAAAATGGTGTCCCTTGCTGGATTCGAACCAGCATCTAACCCTTAGAAGGGGTCTGTTCTATCCCTTGAACTAAAAGGACATAGCATCACTAGGGCTGCGCTTATCAGTGGTTAGGTCCACCGCAAAGCAAAGGCAGTGTAGGGTTGCGCACCCAATACGTACCACAGATAAGAACCTGCAACCTTCCCCTTAGGAGGGGGATGCTCTATCCAATTGAGCTACTGAGACACTGCGTGCCGACACACCGATCGGTGCCAGCGAGGACGGCGTGCATCTTAGCGAGATGCGCCGCTCTTGTCATGTTGTCATTGCCCTCCAGAGCTGTAGCCGATTTCGCTGAAAGACACCGACCGGTGAACCATCATGCATTTTGCAATGCGCCAAAAAGCCATCATTGCAAAACGCACTGCCAGCACGTTTTTTATGATATTTAACTCATTGATTTATAAGGTATTTATTACAATCTATCGTTGGCATGCAGACTGCATTACCAGTAGCAGTGAACACATCTCATCCCAAACGGTCGGGCACAGGTACTGGAAAATGAACAAGACTCTCACAGCGTTGAACGCGGCGGCTCTGGTGGCTCTGGTTGCGTTCCATTTTCAGGATTCCGGTGCTCAGAGCGCTCAGGTGAGCGTACAGACGTCCGTGCAGCATCACATCAGTCACGCGCCAAAGCTTGCAGTGATGACTGACCGTAACGCAAGCGCGGCTATTCTGGCGACTGAAGACGCAGCCGATCTGCAGGCACCACGTGCCGAGCAACGCTGGGTTTTTTAAGAACGTTTCGCCTGACCCTTATCAAACTCTGAGAGAAGAAAGTCGCCATGTCCAAAACCGCATTGTCATTTCTTGTTCTGACGGTCATGGCCTTGGTCGTCGATTTCCTGTTGCCCCCGCAAGCACAGGCGGTGAGCGTCGTCACTACTATCGTTGCAGGTCTGTTCGCCAGCCTTTTTGTGGTTGCCCTGTTCGTCGGCCGCCGCTTCAAGTTCGATCCGGTCTTGCGTTGAGTCGTGCTTAGACCCAATCGTCATTTGCAGATATTCCGCTAGACCCACCAGTCAGTTTCCGCTCTCGTCAGCTCCCTGCGAGCTATTTTTTCACCTGCCAGCATAACGCTGGTCGGCTTCTGCCTGCCCTTGTTGAATTAGCGCCTAAACTTGGACTCACATAGCCATGACAGCCGAAAGCCTGTCAGGTAGCCGTTCTTCGTCTGTGGCTGAGCAAAAACGGGTTATTTGCAAAGCCGATCGCATTTCTGATCATTGGTGCTGGCAAATAGCCTCTACCTGAGTCAATATTTGTCACAGAATTGGCGCCAAGGATTCGACGGATTACGGCATTATGTCGGCCCTTGGATTCGCGGTTGAACATTTGGCCAAAACGATTGTCTGAGAATCACAATCTTGCGGCCACTTGCTAGAACCGCTTCCCCTGAACTAACCGGTTAAATATATGAGCCCTATGAAACAGGCTATCTATTCCAGCCGCACGGCTGACAAGTTCGTCGTTCGCCTACCAGACGGCATGCGTAATCGCGTGCAAGAAGTAGCCAAAAATCATCACCGCAGCATGAACTCGGAGATTATTGCTCGTCTTGAGCAGAGTCTGATCCAGGAAGGTGCACTTGGCGATGAGCCAAACCTGCGCCTTGATAGCCCTGAGCTGTCTCTGAACGAGCGCGAGCTGCTGCAACGTTTTCGTCACCTTTCGCATCGTCAACAGAACGCTCTTGTTTCACTGATTGCTCACGACACGGAAATGGCTTCCGAAGACTGAACGTTAGTGGTAAAGACCAAGGCCAGCGAAAGCTGGCCTTTTTATTTGCGTCCGTTTTCTACGCTGTTATGAGCCAGTGATAACCGAGACAAAAATGAAGATTAATTCATCAATAAAAAACCGCCGGTCAACAGACTGTGTGAAAACACACTGATGAAGGCCCAAGCAAACGCCCCGACTTGTTCGGGGCGTTTTTTTTGTATTGGCAGCAGACGAAAAAAATGTCCGCTCAGCCCATCAAAGCCATCAGATGGCGCACACCGAGCACTTTAATCGCTCGTTTCAGGTTATAGGCATTCACCGCCAAGGCCATTTCAGCTTTTGTACCCTCCAGTTGTCGCAGCAAGAAACGGCCATTACCAAATAGCCATTGCTTGAGGTTGCCGAAGGGGTGCTCAACGATGGATCTTCGGTTGGCCATCATCTCAGGATGCGCCTGCATTCTTTGCTCCATCCGCTCGAAAGCCTCTTCATGGGCATGTCGTGAGACATAACGGCGCCGGGCTCGAGTGCATTGCGTTTTCAGCGCGCAGTTGGCGCAGTCATCGACCTCAGCCTGATAGATCCGATCACCTTTGTTGTGCTGTTTTAGCGTTAACCATTTGCCTGCCGGACACTGGAAACGATCGTGTCCGGTCTCATAGATAAAGTCTTTTCGCTCAAAGAGCTGCTCTTCCTGACTGCCAGGGTTTTTCGAACGATTGGGCGGTACATAGGCCGTAATCGAAGCATCCTCGCAGGCCTGAAACTGCTTGCCATTGGAGTAGCCGGCATCGGCAGTGACCGTCAGATCATCTTGCTGTAACTCTGCTTTGGCGGCCTTGGCCATCGGCTCCAGTTGCTTTCGGTCATCGCCATCTTGGGTGACCTCATGATGCAAAATCAGGCAATGCTCGGCGTCCACGACGGTTTGCACGTTGTAGGCCACACGTGGCCCTTTGGCCGTGCGCATCATTCGGGCATCGCTTTCATGGGTGTTGAACTGCTCGATGCCCATCGAACGCATCAGTGCCTGGCAACTCTGATTATCCTGTTGTCGAGCCTCAAGCTGTGCCAGGGCTACCTTGATTGCGCTGCGATCAATTGAATCTGTGGTTTCAGCCTTGTCGGCCTCATCCAGCTCGGCCAGATACTGAGCGATGCGCTTATCCAGTTTTTCTTCCTGGCGCTTGAGCTGCTTCAAATTCACATGACGCCGTGAGGATGCGACCGCCTGAAACTTGCTGCCGTCGATGGCCACCAACTCACCGGCGATCAAGCCTGCCGTGCGACAAAACCGAACGAAAGCACGGCAGGTCGCGATGAAGGCGGGTTTATTGTTCTTGCGAAAATCGGCGATGGTCTTGAAGTCGGGCTTGAGCCGGTTGATCAGCCACATCACTTCGATGTTGCGCTGACACTCGGCTTCAAGACGTCGCGATGAGCGAATCCGCTGAAAATAGCCGTAGAGGTAGAGTTTTAGCTGATCGGCGGGATCATAAGCAGGGCGCCCCGTGCTTTTTGGAATCGCTTTATCGAAGCCCAGTTGCACCAGATCGAGCCTGGCAACGTACAGGTCAATGACACGAACGAGGTGATCCTCGGGGATCAACTCTTCCAGCGAGACCGGGAATAGGCTGGTCTGGCTGCGGGACTCACCTTGGATGTAGGCCATAACGAAAAATGCTCTGTATCTTTCGATACGGAGCATTTTCTTTGAGCGCTGCGCAGATTGCTAGGTTTTCACACAGTCTGGGTCAAGGCGGTTTTTTATGTGTAGCCCTTTGCAGGCCTAGAGCAGAAAGATCGTTGCAAGACCAAGAAAGATGAAGAACCCCCCGCTGTCTGTTACGGCGGTGATCATCACGCTGGCCCCCATCGCCGGATCGCGCCCCAGGCGTGCCAGCACCATGGGGATGGAAACCCCCATCAAGGCAGCGAGCAGCAGGTTGAGCGTCATTGCGGCGGTCATCACCACACCCAGCGACCAACTACCATAAAGCAGGTAGGCGACCACACCGATCACCCCACCCCAGATCAGGCCGTTGATCAGCCCTACCGCCAGCTCTTTACGCAACAATCGCGAGGTGTTGCCGGTATTGACCTGATCCAGCGCCATGGCGCGAACAATCATGGTGATGGTCTGGTTACCTGAGTTGCCGCCAATGCCCGCAACGATCGGCATCAGTGCGGCGAGCGCCACCAGCTTCTCGATCGAGCCTTCGAACAGGCCGATCACGCGCGATGCCAGAAACGCTGTCACCAGGTTGACTGCCAGCCAGGCCCAGCGGTTACGTAGCGAGCGCCAGACCGAGGCGAAGATATCTTCCTCTTCGCGCAGACCAGCCATGTTGAGGACTTCGTTTTCGCTTTCCTCACGAATCAGGTCGACAATTTCATCGATGGTCAGGCGACCGATCAGTTTGCCGTTCTTGTCCACGACAGGCGTGGAAATGAGGTCATAACGCTCGAAGGCCTGGGCGGCTTCGTAAGCGTCGTCTTCAGGATGGAAGCTGACCGGATCGTTGGCCATGACTTCGCCAACCTGCTTCTCCGGGTCATTGACCAGCAGACGCTTGATGGGCAGCACGCCCTTGAGCACGCCTTCAGAATCGACCACAAACAGTTTGTCGGTATGCCCCGGCAGCTCTTTGAGCCGGCGCAGGTAGCGCAATACCACTTCAAGGCTGACATCCTCACGGATCGTCACCATCTCGAAGTCCATCAGCGCACCTACCTGATCCTCGTCGTAGGACAAGGCAGACCGCACACGCTCGCGCTGCTGTGAATCCAGCGCTTCCATCAGCTCATGAACAACGTCGCGGGGCAATTCGGGAGCAAGGTCGGCCAGTTCGTCGGCGTCCATGTCCCGTGCCGCCGCGAGCAACTCGTGATCGTCCATGTCGGCGATCAGGGTTTCACGAACGGAATCGGATACTTCGAGAAGAATGTCGCCATCGCGATCAGCCTGGACCAGCTGCCAGACCGTCAAACGATCTTCCAGAGGAAGGGCTTCGAGGATGTAAGCGACGTCGGCGGAGTGGAGGTCATCGAGCTTGCGCTGCAATTCGACGAGGTTCTGCCGATGAACCAGGTTTTCGACCCGATCCTGGTGCTGACCTTCCTGACGATGAGTCAGGTCTTCAACAATACGCTGGCGCTGCAGCAGATCGACAACCTGAGCCAGGCGATCCTGCAAGCTTTCCTGCGTTTTTTTTACTTCTCTTTCGGTCATAGGCGAACTCCAATCCCAGCAGCGGAGCACGACGGGAGATCAATCAGTTAAGTCATGATTGTCAAAAAACACTATTGAGTAACGACTGGGTAAGTCCATGGAGGTTTTCCACAAGCCCCGGCGAGGCTGACGGGCGCAATGATACACCGCTTTGGGCGAAGCGCACGCGAGAAATTCGGCTTATAACAATCGTTTGCAACGCAAAGCTGCAAGGTTAAATGAAGCGATAAAGGTTCGACGTCACATCCCGCCAAGAAAACACGCTCGCCTGCGCAAAAGACCGCAGTTAGGCTCTCACGACACCCCGTCATGGAGGACTCGATCATGCGTTTGATCATTCATTTACCCTTGTTCAGCGCCCTGCTCTACCTGCCTGCTCACGTCGCGGCCAGCACCGTGCAGCGTTGCGAGGATGCGGCAGGAAAAGTCACCTTCACCACCCTTGGCTGCCCCGAAGGCCACAGCACCCAGATGCTAAGAGCTTTCAACGCTCCGCCCGGAACGCACATCGGATTGCTGCCGCCTGCGCCTGCCCATAGCCGAGAGGCCGAACGGCGAAAAACCTTGCCCAGAGAACTGGTCGTGGTCGGCACACGCGACGACGGCTGCGGCAATCGTCTCAGCGCAGAGCAGCGACGAGCAGCAATCATCAACCATCGTACCCCGCCAGGCATGACAAAACGTGATGTGGAAAGCCTGCTGGGCCGCCCGGACAAGATCAGCAATCGCAACGGCGAATTGCGCTATGTCTACGAGCAGAAAAAAGGCCGCAGCAACAGCGTGACATTCGATGAAGACGGATGCGTTAAAGGAAAACGCTAGAAAAGCAAAAAGCCCACATCTTTCGATGTGGGCTTTTCGATGTATGGTGCACTCGACAGGATTCGAACCTGTGACCGCTCGGTTCGTAGCCGAGTACTCTATCCAGCTGAGCTACGAGTGCAATGGTATTTTTAGACCAGATCACCTCTGGTTGTTGCCAGTTGTCTGAAACGCTGTAATTGCTTACTGAGCCTCAATCAACCTTCAAATGGTGCACTCGACAGGATTCGAACCTGTGACCGCTCGGTTCGTAGCCGAGTACTCTATCCAGCTGAGCTACGAGTGCATGTGTTGGTGCCGCGCATTATAGGTCGTCAGATTGTTTAGTCAAGCACTTTATCTAGTAAATTCAACAACTTACAGGACAAGCCCAATCTGACGCACTACATAAATAATGGCGGAGAACGGGGGATTCGAACCCCCGACACCCTTTTGAGGTGTACTCCCTTAGCAGGGGAGCGCCTTCGGCCACTCGGCCAGCTCTCCGCAACACGGGGCGTATAATAACCACCCTTTTCCCCGTTTGCAAACCAAAAATTCAATAAAAATTAATGGCTTGGTTCTTCGTCCTTCTCTTTCTTGATCCGCAGGTAAATCTCTTCACGATGAACCGCGACTTCCTTGGGCGCATTGACACCAATACGCACCTGATTACCCTTCACACCCAGCACGGTGACGGTGATTTCACCGTCACCGATGATCAGGCTTTCTGCGCACCGACGAGTCAGAATCAGCATACTTTTCTCCTTACGCCTTTATTCAGGGACAACAGTCTGCAAAACCTATAGGCAATAGCCAGTGGCAAAACGCCATAGCCATTACCTATGTATCGACTTACGCAAAGAAAACATCAGCCTTTCTGCGCAGTATCCAGAAAACACGGTCAGACCGCGTCTTCAGACGACAGGGTCATTCACCCTGCCGAGGAGCATCCAGCTCGAATGCCGTGTGCAGTGCGCGCACAGCCAACTCCAGATACTTCTCCTCGATGACCACCGAGACCTTGATCTCCGATGTGGAGATCATCTGGATATTGATGCTCTCCTTGGCCAGTGCTTCGAACATGCGGCTGGCAACGCCTGCATGAGAGCGCATGCCAACGCCGACGATCGATACCTTGGCAATCTTGGTGTCGCCGGACACTTCACGGGCGCTGATCTCGCGCGCGGTCGTCTCCAGCACCTGCAAGGCCGCCTGGTAGTCGTTGCGGTGAATCGTGAAGGTGAAATCGGTGGTGTTATCGTGCGAAACATTCTGCACGATCATGTCCACTTCGATGTTTGCGGCACTGATCGGGCCGAGAATCTTGAACGCCACACCGGGGGTGTCTGGCACACCACGGATGGTCAGCTTGGCCTCATCGCGGTTGAAAGCGATGCCGGAAATGATCGGCTGTTCCATGGTTTCCTCTTCATCAATGGTAATAAGGGTGCCCGGCCCCTCTTTGAAGCTGTGCAGAACGCGCAGCGGGACGTTGTATTTGCCGGCGAACTCGACCGCCCGGATCTGCAGCACCTTGGAACCGAGGCTGGCCATTTCCAGCATCTCTTCAAAGGTGATCTTGTCCAGCCGCCGAGCCTGCGCCACGACACGCGGATCGGTGGTGTAGACGCCATCGACGTCGGTGTAGATCTGGCACTCGTCCGCCTTCAGCGCAGCGGCCAGCGCCACACCGGTGGTATCAGAGCCGCCACGACCGAGCGTGGTGATGTTGCCGTTCTCGTCGACGCCCTGGAAACCGGCAACCACCACCACACGACCTGCTTTCAGGTCGGTGCGGATTTTCTGATCGTCGATTTGCAGGATGCGCGCCTTGTTGTGCGCGCTGTCGGTGAGGATCCGCACCTGGTTGCCGGTGTAGGACACCGCAGGCACGCCACGCTTGATCAGCGCCATCGCCAGCAGCGCGATGGTGACCTGCTCGCCCGTGGAGACAATGACGTCCAGCTCACGGGGAACCGGCTGATCACTGATCTGCCTGGCCAGTTCGATCAAACGATTGGTTTCGCCGCTCATGGCCGACAGCACGACCACCAGATCGTCGCCCGCCTCGCGGAATTTCTTGACCTTGTCGGCCACCTGCTCGATGCGCTCTACGGAGCCCACGGAGGTGCCGCCAAATTTCTGTACGATTAAAGCCATCTCAAAGCCGCCTCAGAACCCGTTAAGAGCACCCATTGATATTCGAATCCGTCGCCGGGCTGCCCTTGATAATCGCAGCAGCCCGGCGGACTCGACTCAGATTCCTTGCTCTACAAAAGGAACGGTCAGTGCCAATGCAGCATCCAGTGCACCTGCATCGACACCACCGCCTTGAGCCATATCAGGACGACCACCGCCTTTACCACCGACTGCGGCGGCCGCCTGCTTCATCAAATCACCGGCTTTGAGTTGGCCAGTCAGGTCCTTGGTCACGCCTGCGACCAAGACAACCTTATCTTCATGAACACTGCCGAGCAGGATCACTGCGCGGCCGAGCTTGTTCTTCAACTGGTCGACAAGCGCCAGAAGCGCTTTGCCGTCCTGGCCATCCAGGCGCGTGGCCAGAACCTTGACCCCTTTGACATCCTGCGCGGCCGATGACAGATCGTCGCCGGCAGCACTGGCTGCCTTGGCTTGCAGCTGTTCCAGTTGTTTTTCCAGCAGACGATTGCGCTCGAGCACCGCCGTCAGCTTGTCCAGCAGGTTGTCGCGATTGCCTTTGACCAGCGTCGCGGCTTCCTTGAGTTGATCTTCGGCCGAATTCAGCCAGGCCAGCGCCGCTGCGCCGGTTACCGCTTCGATGCGGCGCACGCCGGCAGCGACGCCGCCTTCACTGACGATCTTGAACAACGCGATATCACCGGTGCGGCTGGCGTGAATACCACCGCACAGCTCGACGGAAAACTCGCCGCCCATGCTCAGCACCCGAACACTGTCGCCGTACTTCTCGCCAAACAGCGCCATAGCGCCCTTCTTTTTGGCAGTTTCGATGTCGGTTTCTTCGGTGACCACCGGCGTATTTTTGCGAATTTCGGCGTTGACGATATCTTCCAGCGCACGCAACTGCTCAGGCTTGATGGCCTCGAAGTGGCTGAAGTCAAAGCGCAGACGCTGACTGTCGACCAACGAGCCTTTCTGCTGAACGTGATCGCCCAGCACTTGGCGCAGTGCCGCGTGCAGCAAGTGAGTGGCCGAATGGTTCAATGAGGTTGCATTGCGCACTTCATCGGACACTTGTGTTTCCACCTGGGCACCCACGCTCAGGCTGCCAGCGGCGACCACGCCGTGGTGCAGGAACGCGCCGCCGGTCTTGGTGGTGTCGCTGACGTCAAAACGTGTGTCACCGGCCAGCAGGAAGCCGCTGTCACCGATCTGGCCACCGGATTCCGCATAGAACGGCGTGGTGTCGAGGATCACAACGCCCTCCTCGCCTTCGTTCAGGTGCGTAACCGACTGGCCTTCTTTATACAGAGCAACGACGGTGGCGCTGCCAGTGGTCGCCGAGTAACCGGTGAACTGCGTGGCCACATCGACCTTGACCAGGCTGTTGTAGTCCATGCCGAACGAGCTGGCCGAACGGGCGCGCACGCGCTGGGCGTTCATTTCGCGCTCGAAACCCTCTTCGTCCAGGGTCAGATTACGCTCGCGGGCGATGTCGCCGGTCAGGTCCATCGGGAAACCGTAGGTGTCATACAGTTTGAACACGATTTCGCCGGGAACCACAGTGCCCTGAAGATCCGCCAGGTCCTGTTCGAGAATTTTCAGCCCCTGCTCAAGGGTCTTGGCGAACTGCTCTTCTTCGCCTTTGAGCACACGTTCGATGTGCGACTGCTGTTGCACCAGCTCAGGGAACGCAGAACCCATCTCGGCAACCAGCGCGGCCACGATCTGATAGAAGAAGCTGCCTTTGGCTCCGAGCTTGTTGCCGTGACGGCAGGCGCGACGAATGATGCGGCGCAGCACGTAGCCACGGCCTTCGTTGGACGGCAGCACACCGTCAGCGATCAGGAAGCCGCACGAGCGGATGTGGTCAGCCACGACTTTCAGCGAAGCCTGGTTATCGTTGCTGCAGCCGATGGCCTTGGCCGAAGCAGCCAGCAGGCTCTGGAACAGGTCGATTTCGTAGTTGGAATGCACGTGCTGCAGAACGGCACTGACCCGCTCAAGGCCCATGCCGGTGTCAACCGACGGCGCTGGCAGCGGGTGAAGCACACCATCGGCAGTGCGGTTGAACTGCATGAATACGTTGTTCCAGATTTCGATGTAACGGTCGCCGTCTTCTTCCGGCGAACCCGGTGGGCCGCCCCAAATTTCCGGACCGTGATCGAAGAAGATCTCGCTGCAAGGACCGCACGGGCCGGTGTCGCCCATGGTCCAGAAGTTGTCGGAAGCGTATGGCGCGCCTTTGTTATCGCCGATACGCACCATACGCTCGGCAGGCACGCCGATGTCTTTGGTCCAGATATCGTAGGCTTCATCGTCAGTCGCGTAGACCGTGACCCAGAGCTTTTCCTTGGGCAGGTTCAGCCACTTTTCGGAGGTCAGGAAGGTCCAGGCGTAGGTAATGGCGTCACGCTTGAAATAGTCACCAAAGCTGAAATTACCCAGCATTTCGAAAAAAGTGTGGTGACGAGCGGTATAGCCGACGTTTTCCAGGTCATTGTGCTTGCCACCGGCGCGCACGCATTTCTGACTGGTGACTGCGCGGGTGTAGGCGCGTTTTTCCTGGCCCAAAAAGCAGTCCTTGAACTGGTTCATGCCTGCGTTGGTGAACAGCAGGGTCGGGTCATTGCCCGGAATCAAGGAGCTTGAAGCAACACGGGTGTGGCCTTGCTCTTCGAAGAAGCCAAGGAAGGCTTCACGGATTTCTGCGCTTTTCATAGGTTCTTCCACGGAGACTGCGGCCAGAGGCTAGTGCATGACGTCAACTGACGTCGCAACGGCAAAGGGCCGCATTATATAGGCGTTGCGCCCTCGGTACAGTGTGTTTGTGCGATAGAAACAAGTAACTGGATTATCGGCATGTCATGGGTGTTCAAAGGCTGCGAATGCTGCGATCACCTGCTCTGCCTGAGCACGTGAAACATTCAGGTGCGTGACCATGCGCAGTCGCGGCGCTGCGGTGAGCACGATGCCACGCCCGGTGCAAAAAGCCCTGAGCGCTGCGGCGCGGTCACCAACTTGCACATAGACCATGTTGGTCTGTACCGGCTCGACGCTATAACCCAGCTCGCTCAGGCCCGCAGCCAGAAATGCTGCGTTGGCATGATCGTCCGCCAGCCGCTCGACCTGATGATCCAGCGCGTAGAGCCCTGCCGCCGCAAGGCTGCCAGCCTGACGCATGCCGCCGCCAAGCATTTTGCGCAGGCGGCGCGCCTTGGCGATCAGCGACTGCGAACCGCACAACACCGAACCGACCGGCGCACCCAGGCCCTTGGACAGGCACACGGACACGGAATCGAAGTGCCGGGTAATCTCGCGCGCGTCGACGCCCAGTTTGACCACTGCGTTATACAGCCTGGCACCGTCGAGATGCAGCGCGATGCCCTTATCCCGCGTCAGTTTGCGCGCGGCGGCCAGATAAGCCTGAGGCAGCACTTTGCCTTGCATGGTGTTTTCCAGTGCCAGCAAGCGTGTGCGGGCAAAGTGAAAATCATCGGGCTTGATGGTGTCGAGTACATGCTGAAGGTCGAGCGAACCGTCGGCCTGCACTTCCAGCGGCTGTGGCTGGATCGATCCCAGCACTGCAGCGCCACCTCCTTCATATTTATAGGTGTGCGCCTGCTGGCCGACGATGTATTCATCACCGCGCTCACAATGCGCCATCAGCGCCATCAGCGCCAGCAGATTGCTCATGGTGCCGGAAGGCACGAACAGCGCGGCGTCAAACCCGAGGCGTTCGGCCAGCGTCGCTTCGAGCAGGTTGACCGTCGGGTCTTCCCCGTACACATCATCGCCCACGGGCGCATTCGCCATGGCGTCAAGCATGCCCGGCGTAGGCAGAGTCACTGTGTCGCTGCGCAGATCGATGACATTCACAAGAAAGCTCCCTGAATTCGAAGGTCGATAATGCATGCAACCTTTGGCTTGCAACAAGGCATTACTCAAGCCGCAGGACATGATAATCAAGCGCCGCCGCTGCCGATACACCGTTCCCTTAGAAGAAAAAGGCAGGTGCACCGTACGAAAGTGTCCATGCATGTAACGAGGATCTGTGATAAAAATCCTCCGCCGGCCACGTAACGTGACGGCAACGTTCTCAGGGCGGGGTGCAATTCCCCACCGGCGGTAATGACGCGCAATGCGTCTAGCCCGCGAGCGCTTGGAGGTCGCGGCTTTGGCTGGCGATCGGCAAGGTCAGCAGACCCGGTGTGATTCCAGGGCCGACGGTCATAGTCCGGATGAAGAGAGAGCGGGATTGGTGTCTGCAAGAACGTCTGCAAAACCTCATCATGAACGACATCGTTCAGGAGGCTTTCCTACGCGACTTGAATCCCTTTCGATCCAAAATGCCCTGTTTTTTTCATAAACAGGAGTCAGAACACGTGCAACCTACTGCAATCGACAGCAAAAGCAAAAGCCATTCGAACGAACGCGTCGCTTTCATCCAGGCCTGCTGGCACAAGGATATTGTCGACCAGAGCCGTAAAGGCTTCATCGCTGAAATGGCCAATCAGGGCTATGCCGAAAGTGACATCGACATCTTTGAAGTCGGCGGCGCCTTCGAAATCCCGCTGCACGCAAAACTACTTGCCAATACCGGTCGTTACGCAGGCATCGTTGGCGCCGCGCTAGTGGTGGACGGTGGGATCTATCGTCATGAATTCGTTGCGCAATCGGTCGTCAGCGCGTTGATGCAGGTCCAGCTGGAAACCGAAGTACCGGTCTTCTCGGTAGTCCTGACACCACACCACTTCCACGCAGGCGAAGAGCACCAGAAATTCTTCTTCGATCACTTCGTGCACAAAGGTGAAGAAGCGGCCAAGACTTGCGCGGATACCCTGAACAAGGTACGCAGCCTGCGTCGCCTGGAAGCACAGCACAAAGCGGCCTGCTAAGGTATCGACCCTGCGCGCTCGTCGGTATGCACAATTCCAGATGAGCGCGCAGAGCGGGGCTTCTGCCCGAAGGGCGTGGGAGATTCAGGAGTTTACGACGGCTGCGAAGCGGCCCTGAAACAGGTCATTTCGGCTGTACCTGTTGGACCGTATGTGCTGGCTTTGCTGCCGGTTCCCGGCAGTTCGCGGACAAGTCCGCTCCCACTTTAACGTTCGCACCTGTGGGAGTGGACTTGTCCACGAAGACTGACTATCAAACACCGACTGGGTCATTGAAGAGACCTGTTCAGGCATAAACCCAGAAACATATTGCTCACATGCTGCGCAGCAGAGGGCGCCAGGCCGGACCTCTTCGCGGACAAGTCCGCTCCCGCTAAAACAGGCAGTTCGCGGACAAGCGGAACGTCGCCCGGTCAGCTCCCACACAGGCGAAGCGTCAGCCAAGCCCATTCGCATCAGCCGGCACAATCACGATCCCCGCCCGCAGGCCGTTTTTGACCTTCGGGTTGGGGAAGATGATTCGCGCGCCCTCTTCTTCCACCACCCAGCGTGAATCACTGACGTCTTCGGCCAGCACGTAGCCTTTTTGCAGTTCGGAAAAGTTTTCCACGTCATCGGCCAGGTTAAAGGTGAACGCGTCACTGCGCTTGATCACTTCCCGGGCGACGCTGAACAATTGCAGCCCCTCCAGACACTCATCCAGCTCAGGCTCGGTGCCTTCTATGATCTGCTCCAGACGCATACGCAACGGCGCGAGGTTGACTTGCTGGTTCTGGCCGAACGGCCGCGCCTTGCCAAGCTCCAGCGTGAACGCCTCGGCCCCCAACTGCTCGTAGGTGTAGGCGCTGAACACGATGGACGGCTTGTTCTGCAACAGCACCGCGCTCATGCCCGCAGCGCGCAGCCGCGCCAGTTCGCGACGCGAGTGCTGGCGCCCCTCTTTCCACGGGTACAGCGCAAACTGCTCGATCTTCGAGCCACGAATCGCGGTGTGCAGGTCGTAATGCAGGCGATAACGATCCGGCACGCTGAAAAAACTCGCCGCCAGGCGTTCCAGTTCGCCAGCGCGCAGGGCTTCCGCACCATCACTTTGCTCGTGCCGACCGTTGAACAGCCGGTTGACGTCCTGCTCGACATACCGTGTGCCAGCCCGCATGGCGGCAGGGTTGCCGAACAGGAATAGAATACGTGCGCGCGGTTTCAGATCTCCGCGCGCGATGCTGCGGATCAGTTCGTCCAGCAGCTCGACAGGTGCAGTCTCGTTGCCATGAATACCGGCCGACAGCAGCAGATCAGTGCCATTGCCACGAGCTTCTGGCGGGCGGACTTCCAGAGCCCCCTCTCCCAGCCAGCGCATCCGCACGCCGTCGACGGTCAGTTGAGTCTTTTCCGCTGGCTCACGTCCAGCCAGGGTCAGTTCAAGCAGTTTGCCGAGGGCGAGCATGCTGGGTTTCCTCAGTGATTGCAGTCAGGACCGTGGACGTGACCGTCTTCTTCAGCGCCGATATCGGCCGGTTCCATTTCCAGCTGCAGGCTGACCAGATTGGTCGCCAGCGGGCGCAACAGCAGGTTGGCGTATTCGGCGTCGTCTTCCTCGACGTCAACACCGATCAGCAACTGGCCACGGCCGTCCTGCTGAATCCACAGTTCCTTGCCCTGCCAGATGATGGCAACGCGGGTGCAGGATGTTTCCAGCTGGGTGCCGTCGGTGTCTTCAAGGATCAGTTGCAGGGCGTCGCTCATATCGGAATGCTCTCTATCAAGAAAATCGTGCGCCGGACAGCTGCCCGACGCGCAGGGTGTTTCAATTCAGTTGAAACGGATAAACGGCGCCCAGTTTAAGGATTTGCGTCAGTTCATCCAATGCCGTCCGGCATTCCGTCAACAATCGCGGGTCAGCCAGATCGTTTTCACTCATGCGATCACGGTAATGCCGGTCCACCCATTGCGTCAGGGTTTCGTACAACGGTGCAGTCATAATCACGCCCGGATTCACTGCCGCCAGCTCGGCTTCATTGAGTGCCACACGCAAGCGCAGGCACGCCGGACCGCCACCGTTCTGCATGCTTTGCTTGAGGTCAAATACCTTGACCTCGGCCACCGGGCTTTCATCGGCGATCAAACGTTGCAGGTAGCCCCAGACAGTGGCGTTGGCCTGGCATTCCTGCGGCACGATCAGCAGCATCGAACCATCGGCGCGCGACAGTAACTGACTGTTGAACAGGTACGAACGCACTGCATCCTGAACCGAGACGTCGGCACGCGGCACGCAGATCGCCCGCAATTGCCCGCCCACCCGGCCGAGTTTATCGCGCAGCTCGCCGAGCATTTTCTCGGTATGGAGAAACGCATCCTCGTGATAGAACAGCACCTCGCCATTACCGACCGCGATCACGTCGTTGTGAAATACACCCTGATCGATAACCGCAGGGTTCTGCTGGCCGTAGACCACGCCCTCGTCACTCAAACCGTGCAGGCGCGCGACGGCTCGTGACGCCTCGAGTGTCTGGCGCGCGGGATACTTCTGCGGCGCGGGGTAACGGGTGTCGAAAGCACTGCGGCCAAACACGAAAAACTCCACACCGGCCTGACCGTAGTCCTGACAGAAGCGCGTGTGGTTGGCCGCACCTTCGTCGCCAAACTGCGCCACGGGCGGCAACGCCGGGTGATGGGCAAAATGCCGCGCATCGGCAAACATCGCCCCCAGCACGCGGCTGGTGGTCGGGTGCTCGATGCTGCGGTGGTATTTGCAATTGAGGTTGGCGGCGGTGAAATGCACGCGACCATCAGCAGTGTCGGCGCTGGGGCTGACCGTCGCCGCATTGGCCACCCACATGCTCGAAGCCGAGCAACTGGCGACCAGCAACGGCATGTCCTGACGGGCCGCTTTTTCGATCACCTGCGCATCGCTACCGGTGAAACCCAGTTGCCGCAGACCGGCAACGTCGGGGCGCTCCTGCGGCGCGAGCACACCCTGAGTAAAACCCAGGTCCATCAGCGCTTTCATTTTTGCCAGGCCTTGCAGCGCCGCCTCGCGCGGGTTCGCACTCTGCTGGCTGTTACTCTGGGAGGCGACGTTACCGTAGGACAACCCGCCGTAGTTATGGGTTGGCCCGACCAGACCGTCAAAATTCACTTCACAGGACTTCATCGGCAAGGCTCCGTGGATCTGTTTTTATAAGCAATCGTGGCGCGCACTGTCAGTTCAGCCTGATACCGGGAGTCAAGGTCGCTGGCAAGGTCAGGCTGCCGGTTTCCAGCGATGCGACCGGATACGCACAATAATCGGCCGCGTAATTGGCGCTGGCGCGGTGGTTGCCTGAGGCCCCGACGCCGCCGAACGGCGCGCTGCTGGCAGCTCCGGTCAATTGCTTGTTCCAGTTGACGATCCCGGCGCGGCTTTGCAGCCAGAACTGCTGATAGCGCGCTGCGGAATCGGACAGCAGACCGGCCGCCAGCCCATAGCGAGTAGCATTGGCTTCGGCGATGGCCGCATCGAAATCGGCGTAGCGAATCACTTGCAGCAACGGACCGAACAGCTCTTCGTCGAGCCTGTCGGGCACCGCGCTGACATCGATAATGCCCGGCGACAGTAACGCAGCGCCAGGCTGTGGCTGGCGCATTTCCAGCAAGGTCACCGCACCGTTGGCGAGCAGGTCGCGCTGCGCGTCGAGCAAAGCGCGCGCTGCCTCAAGCGAAATCACCGAGCCCATAAATGGCGCAGGCTGCTGGTCAAACGCACCCACCTCGATGTTCGCACTCACCGCCACCAGTCGCGCCAGCAAGGCATCACCCCAGTCACCTTCGGGAACCAGCAAACGACGCGCACAGGTGCAACGCTGGCCCGCCGAAATAAACGCTGACTGAATGATGGTGTACACCGCGGCTTCGATGTCTTGAACCTGATCGACCACCAGCGGATTGTTGCCGCCCATTTCCAGAGCGAGAATTTTGTCCGGGCGCCCGGCGAATTGCTGATGCAGCACGTTGCCGGTGCGGCTCGAGCCAGTGAAGAACAGCCCGTCGATCCCCGCATTGGCCGCCAGCGCGATACCGGTTTCGCGACCACCCTGCAGCAGGTTCAGCACACCGGCAGGCAGCCCGGCCTCGATCCAGCACTTGACCGTCAGTTCAGCGACTTTCGGCGTCAGTTCGCTGGGTTTGAACAGCACGGTATTACCGGCCAGCAACGCGGGAACGATATGGCCGTTAGGCAGGTGCCCGGGAAAGTTGTACGGCCCGAACACCGCGACCACGCCATGCGGCTTGTGGCGTAGCACAGCCGTAGCGTCGCCCAGCGGACCGCTCTTCTCGCCGGTTCTTTCACGATAGCTCTGCACTGAAATGGCGATCTTGTTGACCATGCTGGTCACTTCGGTCGCCGATTCCCACAACGGCTTGCCGGTTTCCTCACCGATGCACTGCGCCAGTTCGTCAGCGTGCTGCTTGAGGCTGGCCGCGAACGCTTCCAGCACGGCGATGCGCTGATCCAGCGAGCGAAGTGCCCACTCAGGAAACGTCTGGCGTGCTGCCTGCACGGCCTGTTCGACCTGCTCGGCCGTCGCGCCTTGCCCGGACCACAGCGTTTGCTGGGTCACCGGGTTCAACGAAATGAACGGCTCGCCCTGCCCGGCCTGCCAGGCACCTGCGATATACAGCGTACTCATCAAATGCCCTCCCGCGCCGCAGACAGCGGCACCGCGCGCACATTGTCACCGGCACTCATGCGCAGGCGTCTGGCCGTTTGCGGGTCGACCACCAGCGTACCGGCGGCAAAGCGCGCAGCACCGACGGTCACCCGGCAGTCTTCACGCTTGCGGTTGTAAATCAGAAATTGCGGCGCGTCGTCACCCGGTGTACCGATGGCCAGCACCAGGGTCTGACTGTCCTTTACCGCGCGGATCTTACCGGTCTCGCACTCGATGGCCGGCCCCGCATCGAAGATGTCGACGTAGCCCTGATACGAGAAGCCCTCGGCCTTGAGCATGGCCAGCGCTGGCTCGGTATCAGCGTGCACACGACCGATCACGTTGCGCGCGTCCTCGGACAGAAAGCAGCTGTACAGCGGAAACTTGGGCATCAGTTCAGCGATGAAGGCCTTGTTGCCGACGCCGGTCAGGTAATCGGCCTGGCTGAATTCCATCTTGAAGAAATGCCGTCCCAGACTTTCCCAGAACGGCGAGCGGCCACTCTCGTCGGACATGCCGCGCATTTCGGCAATAATCTTGTTACCGAACAGTGTCGGAAATTCGGCAATGAACAACATGCGCGCTTTCGACAGCAAACGACCATTGAGGCCATTGCGCGAATCGCTGTGCAGGAACAACGAGCACAACTCGGAATTGCCGGTCAGGTCGTTGGCCAGAAACAGCGTCGGGATTTCCCGGTAGATGTTCAGTTCCTGCGAGGCGCTGACCGTCAGCCCGACCCGGTAGTTGTACCAGGGCTCACGCAGACCGACCGCGCCCGCGATGGCAGAAATACCCACCACGTTCCCGTCGTCGTCCTCGAGCACGAACAGGTAATCGGCGTCGCCGCGCTCGGCTTCCCCGCGAAAGGTCTTTTCAGCCCAGCCGACACGGTGCGCCAGGCGCTGCTCGTTGGCAGGCAGGGTGGTCAGACCGGCGCCGGTGCTGCGCGCCAGCTCGATCAACGCGGGCAGGTCGCTGCTGCGTACGGGACGAACGATCATGGTATCTCCTCAGCGGCTCATCGAGAGCCTTGAAACTGGCTAATCAGCAATCGAACGTCAGGCTCAGACCGCGACGATCCGCACACTGGCACCTTCACCGACACCCAGTGCGTCGGCAGCTTGCAGGCTCAGCACCACCGGTCGGCCGGGCGCCCAGTCGAGTTCCAGCAGCACGGCGCGGTAATCCTGCAGCAGGCCATTGGCGACCAGATACAGCCGCCCGCCTGTGCCGACGTCGCTGCTTTTCGCAGTCTCGATCTTGACTGGCACCAGACGGCTCTGCGCAATGGAACGAATCCCCGACACCTTGGCATGCAGGGTCGGGCCGCCGTCAAAGATGTCGATGTAATGATCGGTTTCAAAACCTTCGCGCATCAGGATGTCGAAGGTGATCTGCGCACGCGGATGCACCTGGCCCATGGCCTCCTGCGCAGCATCGGGCAGCAAGGGCACGTAGATGGGGTAATGCGGCATCAGCTCGGCGAGAAAGGTCCGGCTTTTCAGCCCGCACAAGCGCTCGGCGGCGGCGTAATTGAGGTCGAAGAAGTTGCGCCCGATGGCGTCCCAGAACGGCGAATCGCCCTGCTCGTCGCTGTACCCGACAATCTCGGTCACCACCGAATCGGCAAAGCGCTCCGGGTGACTGGCAACAAACAGCAGACGGCCGCGCGAATTGAGTTCCGACCAGGACGTGCCCACCAGCTCCGGAACCACGTAGAAGCTGGTCAGCAGACTGTTGCCGGTCAGGTCGTGGCACTGGGAGAGCACGTGGATCTTGTTATGGATTTTCAGCTCGCGAGATGCATGCACGAAGGTTTCGTTGCGAAAACTGTAGAACGGCTCGGAATAGCCCGCCGACGCGACGATACCCGAACAGCCCACCAGCTTGCCGCTTTCGCTGTCTTCTAAAACGAAGAAGTAGGTTTCTTCGCCGTTGAAGCTGACCTCGGCGGCGAACGAGGCCTCCGACGAGCTGATTTTGTCGGTCAGGCGGCCAGCATCGTCGGGCAAGGACGTGACACCGATAGGGCTGTCGGCAGCGAGGCGTTGGACCTCGGCCAGATCAGCCATTTGCGCAGGGCGCATTACCAGCATGGTGCCACTCCTTGTAGATCGACCGGACGCTACGACCGCTTTGATAAACGCGCCATGCAGCGTCAGGCTGCACAGCACAGAAAAATGTCCGGTGCCGCCCGATGAGGCAGGCACCGGAATACAACCGATGAATCAGGACGTCAGCTTGACGATGGCGCGCTCGAAGCGGTTCAGACCTTCTTCGATGTCCGCGTCTTCGATCACCAGGCTCGGCGCGAAACGAATCACGTCAGGACCGGCTTGCAGAATCATTAGGTCCTCGGCTTCTGCGGCGTTGAAGATGTCCTTGGCCTTGCCTTTCCAGGGCTCGGACAGCACGCAACCGATCAACAGGCCCAGACCGCGCACTTCGGTGAACACGCCGTATTGCTGGCCGATGCTTTCCAGACGGGTCTTGAACTGTTGATGCTTGCGCTGTACGCCAGCCAGCACTTCGGGTGTGTTGATGACGTCGATCACTGCTTCACCCACCGCACAGGCCAGCGGGTTGCCGCCATACGTGGTGCCGTGCACGCCGACGGCGAAGTGCCTGGCGAGTTTTTCAGTGGTCAGCATGGCCGCCAGCGGGAAGCCGCCGCCGATACTTTTCGCGCTGGAAAGAATGTCCGGGGTCACGCCGTAATGCATGTAAGCAAACAGATGGCCGCTACGGCCCATGCCGCTCTGCACTTCGTCGAACACCAACAGTGCGTTGTGCTCGTCACACAGTTTGCGTGCACCTTGCAGGTAGTCGAGCTGGCCCGGCAACACGCCGCCTTCGCCCTGAATCGGCTCGAGCACCACGGCGCAGGTCTTGTCGGTCACGGCCGCTTTCAGCGCTTCAAGGTCGTTGTACGGCACATGGCTGATACCGGTGATCTTCGGCCCGAAACCGTCGGAGTACTTCGGCTGGCCGCCGACGCTCACGGTGAACAAGGTGCGGCCGTGGAAGCTGTTGACCGCAGCAATGATTTCGTACTTCTCGGGGCCGTACAGGTCGTGCGCCACACGACGCGCCAGCTTGAAGGCGGCTTCGTTGGCTTCGGCACCGGAGTTACAGAAGAACACCCGCTCGGCGAAGGTCGAATCCACCAGTTTTTTCGCCAGCCGCAGGGTTGGCTCGTTGGTGAACACGTTGGACACATGCCAGAGATTATTGGCCTGCTCGGTCAAGGCACCGACCAGCGCCGGATGGCAGTGGCCCAGAACGTTGACGGCGATCCCGCCCGAAAAATCCACCAGTTCGCGCCCCGCCTGATCCCAGACCCGGGAGCCCGCACCGCGCACAGGGATGAACCCGGCTGGAGCGTAATTGGGGACCATTACCTGGTCGAAATCGGCGCGTTGCACCGCAGCATGCTCAACGGACATCGGAGTCTCCTGATGAGGAACGCCTGCCTGAAACTGGCGAGCGATGGGAAGATTGTAAGGACTGAATTCTGTTCGGCCTTGCCGCCAGGCGACAACTTGTTACAGCGCAAAACCGGGTTTTTTCAAGGTTTTCGGCAATGCGACATATTGCGTCACAAAGGCGCAGTTTAAACAGATTGAGCGTGGGTGTCTGGACCTGCGCTGCCGAGGCAACGCATCTGTTACAACGGCGAAATCAACCGCGCTCGGCAGGCACCGGCGAAAGCTCGAACGGGCTGCTGCTGCGTCGCTGATTGCGGTCTTCACGCGGTGTGGCGCCGAAGAAGTTGCGGTAGGCGCTGGAGAAATGCGGTCCTGACGAGAATCCGCAGGACAGGCCGATCTGGATGATCGATTTGCTGGTCTGCATGAGCATCTGGCGCGCCTTGTTCAGGCGCAGTTCCAGGTAGTACTGGCTGGGCACGCGGTTGAGGTACTGCTTGAAGATCCGCTCCAGTTGACGGCGCGATACGCACACGTGCTGGGCAATTTCGTCGGTGGTCAGCGGCTCTTCGATGTTGGCTTCCATCAGCAGCACGGCCTGGGTCAGCTTCGGATGGCTGGAGCCGAGGCGATTCTGCAGCGGAATGCGCTGGCGCTCGCCGCCTTCGCGAATGCGCTCGACCACCAGTTCTTCAGACACTGCACCGGCCAGCTCCGCGCCATGATCGCGAGACAATACCGCCAGCAGCAGGTCGAGCACCGACATGCCACCGCAGGCGGTGAGGCGGTCGCGATCCCAGTCGAACAGATGGCTGGTGGCAATGACTTTCGGGAAACGCTCGGCGAAGTCATCCTGCCAGCGCCAGTGCACGGCAGCGCGATAGCCATCCAGCAAGCCCAACTGCGCGAGCGGATAAACCCCCGCCGACAGTCCGCCAATCGAACAACCTGCGCGCACCAATTGCTTGATCGCACTGCCCAGCGCCGGGGCCACCGAAGCGGGTGGCTCGTCGGCCAGCAGAAACAGTTTTTGAAAGCCGTCCAACTGGCCTGCCCAGGGTTTGCCCGGCAATTGCCAGGCACCGGCATCCGCCGCAGGTTCACCCGCCTCGGCTTGCAGAAACGCCAGCTCATAGACCACCTCAGGATGAACCCGCTGAGCAACGCGCAAGGCTTCCTCGGCAAGCGCCAGGGTCAGGGCTTTGGTGCCGGGCCAGACAAGGAAACCGATTCGATGGGCAGTCATTGGGACATCCGCTACGTATTGCCGCAAAAGCCAAGCCCGCAATAAAGGGCTCGATCTGGAACATCCAGGTCAGGTTGCGCGCCGCGCAGCATGCCCTGTTCTGCTGTAAAAAGGCACCGCCCGGCGATGCCGATCGTCACTTGAGGCTGCCGGACAGAAACTGTTGCAAACGCTCGGTTTGCGGGTTGGCCAGCACTTCACGCGGATCGCCACGCTCCAGCACCACACCCTGATGCAGAAACACCAACTGGTTGGACACTTCGCGGGCAAAGCCCATTTCGTGGGTCACCACCACCATGGTCCGGCCTTCCTGCGCCAGGCCCTGCATGACCTTGAGCACGTCACCGACCAGCTCCGGGTCGAGCGCCGAGGTCGGCTCGTCGAACAGCATCACTTCGGGCTCCATCGCCAGCGCGCGGGCAATCGCCACACGCTGCTGCTCGCCACCGGACATGTGCCCTGGGTAAGCATCTTTGCGATGCGAGACACCGACCTTGGCCAGATAGTGCTCGGCCTTTTCCAGTGCTTCCTTCTTCGAAACGCCCAGAACGTGAACCGGCGCTTCAATGATGTTTTGCAGCGCGGTCATATGCGACCACAGATTGAAGTGCTGAAACACCATGGACAGCCGCGAACGCATGCGCTGCAGCTGTTTGGCATCGCCAGCCTTGAGGCCGCCGTCCTTGTTCGGCACCAGCTTCAGCTCTTCGTTGTTGAGCAGAATCTTGCCGGCATGCGGCTGCTCGAGCAGATTGATGCAGCGCAGGAAAGTGCTTTTCCCCGAACCGCTGGAGCCGATGATACTGATGACATCGCCAGCCCTGGCAGTCAGGGACACGCCTTTGATCACTTCGTGACTGCCATAGCGCTTGTGCAGGTCCTGCACTTCCAGTTTGTTCATGCTTTCGGTTCTCATAGAACGGTCAGTCACTGAGCAGACGCCCATGACGCAACGCGGTGCGCCCCGCCACTTTGGCCAGCCAGAAACCGGGTTGAGCGTAGCGAAGCCGCTCGATGGCGAACAACACCCCGGCGGTATTCGCGCAAATGGTACTGACCTGATCGGACAGCGGATCGATGACCTCGAACAACGGCTCGCCGACTTCCACAGAGTCGCCGGCAGCACGCAGGAACGTCACCACACCGGGATGCGGCGCATAAAGCAATTCAGTGCCTTCGAACGGCATGCCTTCGCAGGCTTCGTGCGCGGGCTTTGGCCAGTCGCCACTGATGAAGCCCTGTTCGGCCAGAAACGCCAGAATGCCCTCGGCATGCGCTTGCGCCTGCGGCTTGCCGGTATCGGCCTGACCGCCCAGCTCGATGGTGGTCGACAGGCAGGCCAGCGGAATCTGCGCTTGCGGAAAAATCCGCGACAGACGCAGCCACGGCAGCGAGCAGGCTTCATCGAACGAGCTGCCGCCGGAATCCTCGGCCAGCAACGCCACTTGAATATTCAGGTGCGCCGACAGCGAACGCCACTGCGGCCAGTGCTGTGGCAAGGCGTACATGTGCAATGCGGCGTCGGCATCGCAATGCAGGTCGAGCACCACATCGGCGATACAGGCGTGCTTGAGCAAAATGCGCTGCATGCCTTGCAACTCGGATTGCGCTGCGGGCAGATTTTCCAGCGCAGTGGTCATCGCCTGACGAATCAACCGGGTGTTGGCGCGCAGGTCATCGCCCAGTTGGCCTTCCAGCAATTCGGCGACCGGCTCGCTCAATTCGGTGAAGTCACGGTTGAAGTTCTTGCCGCTGCCGAACTCGAAGCGTCCTTGATGCGCGCCTTGCAGCAACTGGCCCAGGCCCAGCGGATTGGCGACCGGTACCAGCTCGATCACACCCTTCAGCGCACCCTGCTGCTCCAGCCGGGTCAGGCGTTTTTTCAGTTCCCAGGCGGTGCGCATGCCCGGCAACTCGTCTGCATGCAGGCTGGCCTGAATGTAGGCTTTGCGCTCGCCGGTACCAAATCGAAAGACACTGAGTGTGCGCTCGGTGCCAAGGGTACTCCACGGCAATACATGATCGATTCTTTGCATGTCAGGCCTTTCTTGGGGCGAGGTAGCCCAGCCAGCGGCGTTCGGCAATCTTGAACAGCCGCACCAGAATGAAGGTCAGGCACAGATAGAAAACGCCTGCGGTGACGTAGGCCTCGAACGGCAGGTAGAACTGCGCGTTGATCGTCCGCGCCGCGCCGGTGATATCGATGAGGGTCACGATGGAGGCCAGACTGGTGGTCTGCAACATCATGATCACCTCATTACTGTACTGCGGCAGCGCCCGGCGCAAGGCCGACGGCAGCAGAATGCGGCGATACATCTTGGCTTTCGACATGCCCATGGCCCGCGCCGCCTCGATCTCGCCCGCCGGCGTGGCCTTGAGGCTGCCGGCGATGATTTCGGCGGTGTAAGCGCTGGTGTTGATGGAAAATGCCAGGCAGGCGCAAAAAGTTGCGCTAGACAGCCACGGCCAGAGGAAGCTTTCACGTACCGCGTCGAACTGCGCCAGCCCGTAATAGATCAGGAACAGTTGCACCAGCATCGGCGTGCCGCGAATCACGTAGGTGTACAGCCAGGCCGGCAGGTTCACCCACGGGTTTTTCGAGACGCGCATCAGGCCCAGCGGCAACGCGGCCAGTAACCCGAAGGCGAGGGAAATCGCCAGCAGCTTGAGGGTGGTCAGCAAACCGCCGAAATACAGCGGCAGGTTTTCCCAGATCATGTTGTAGTCGAAGATCATAGGTCAGCCGCCCTGACGCCTACCGAGTAGCGTTTTTCCAGATAACGCAAAGCGAGCAGCGACACACTGGTAATCACCAGGTACATCGCTGCAACCGCCAGAAAGAAGGTGAAGGGTTCGCGGGTGGCATCGGCCGCCTGCTTGGCCTTGAACATCATGTCCTGCAAGCCGACCACGGAAATCAGCGCGGTGGCCTTGGTCAGCACCAGCCAGTTGTTGGTGAAGCCGGGTATCGCCAGACGGATCATCTGCGGCACCAGAATGCGGAAAAACACTTTGCCGCTGCTGAGACCGTACGCCATGCCTGCCTCGGCCTGACCTTTGGGGATCGCCATGAAAGCACCGCGAAATGTCTCCGACAGGTACGCACCAAAGATAAAGCCCAGGGTGCAGATACCGGCCAGCAACGGATCGAGGTCGATGTAGTCGTCGAAACCCAGCAACGGCGCGACGCGGTTGAGCAAGTCCTGACCGCCGTAGAAAATCAGCAGGATCAGGACCAGATCCGGTATTCCGCGAATCACCGTGCTGTACAAATCGCCCAGCCAGGCGATCCAGCGCACCGGCGACAGACGCAGCGCCACGCCGATCAGACCGAGAACGATCGCCAGAGCCATCGACGACAGGGCCAGCTGCAATGTCAGCCATGCACCTTCGAGGATGACAGCCCCGTAACCTTTCAACATGATGTGCGGTCCTCAAGCGTGGAATAAAAATGGCGCAAGCCAGGGTCTGCTTGCGCCATCTCGTTGCAGCGAATTACTTGCCGTAGATATCGAAGTCGAAATACTTGTCCTGAATAGCCTTGTACTTGCCGTTGGCGCGAATCGCGGCAATCGCAGCGTTGAGGCGGTCAAGGTTGGCCTTGTCACCTTTGCGCACGGCGATACCGATGCCGTCACCGAAGTATTTCGGATCAGCGAACGACGGGCCGACAAATGCATAGCCTTTGCCTGCGTCGGTTTTCAGGAAACCGTCCTGCAGCAGCGTGGCGTCAGCGATGGTGCCGTCCAGACGACCTGCACCGATGTCCAGGTAGATTTCGTTCTGCGAACCGTAAGGGGTCACAACGACACCCTGCGGAGCCAGCACTTCACGGGCGAAACGCTCGTGGATCGAACCACGCTGCACGCCGATCTTCTTGCCCTTGAGTTCAGCCAGGCTGTCGCTGACCGTGGTGCCGTCCTTCATCACCAGACGCGCTGGAGAGTTGTAGTACTTGCCGGTGAAATCCACCGATTTCTTGCGGTCGTCGGTGATGGACATCGACGACAGGATGGCGTCGATCTTGCGCACTTTGAGCGCCGGGATCAGGCCGTCGAATTCCTGCTCGACCCAGGTGCACTTGACCTTCATTTCTTCGCACAGCGCATTGCCGATGTCGTAGTCGAAACCGACGATGCTGCCATCCGGGGCCTTGGAGGCGAATGGAGGGTAAGCCGCTTCGATACCGATTTTCAGCGGTTTTTCGTCAGCGAAAATCGGCTGGGCAAGCACGGACAACGCCAGCGCGCCAATAAGCATGAGCTTTTTCATTTCAAGAACTCCATCGGTGAAGCACGACAAGTGGCAAAGTGAGCAAGCGCCCAATGTGCGAAAGGACTATCTCGGAGAGAACGACGCCAGACGTGGGACAGCACATTGGCAGTCCGCAGCCCTCGGCGAATGAGGGGCATTTTAACGACAGGCTCGAAGTCGATATTTCTTCAATGCGACAACTAGTTACAGAACCACGGGAAAAGCCACTTTACCCTATTGACGGTAAAGGTTTCACCTGATCTTTGAGCGATGACTTAACCGGCTGATGCAGCAAGAAGCGCGCCCATTATTGGCAAACCCTTCTGATCCGGCAAGCCCGGCCTTTCGCCTGCCAAAAATTCACCTGGATTCGACGTATTTTCGCGCACGAAACGAGGAACACGTCCTACAAGGAAGCACTCCTTGTCCACACCGTGTAAACCCGTAACAACCCGATATATATCTCGTTTTCCGGCCAGCGCCGCGCCCGGATACAAAAACGCCCCGCCCGGCTTTCACCGGACGGGGCGCAACTGACGCTGAATGGATCAGGCAGCGTTCATGGTTTTGTGCGTTTCGATCAAGTGCTGCACCACACCTGGATCGGCCAGGGTGGAGATGTCGCCCAGCGCATCGTATTCCGAGGTCGCGATCTTGCGCAGGATGCGGCGCATGATCTTGCCCGAGCGGGTTTTCGGCAGGCCAGGGGCCCACTGAATGAAGTCCGGCGAAGCAATAGGGCCGATTTCCTTGCGCACCCAGTTGCGCAGTTCAGTGCGCAGTGCGTCGCTCGGCTCTTCGCCAGCGTTGAGGGTGACGTAAACGTAGATGCCCTGCCCCTTCAGATCATGCGGCACGCCGACCACTGCAGCTTCGGAGACTTTCGGGTGGGCGACCATCGCACTTTCGATCTCGGCCGTGCCCATACGGTGGCCGGAGACGTTGAGCACGTCGTCCACGCGCCCGGTGATCCAGTAGTAGCCATCTTCGTCGCGACGCGCTCCGTCACCGGTGAAATACATGCCACGGAAGGTCTTGAAGTAGGTGTCGACGAAACGGTCGTGATCGCCGTACAGCGTGCGCGACTGGCCCGGCCAGGAATCGAGAATCACCAGGTTGCCTTCGGCTGCCCCTTCGATCAGGTTGCCCAGGTTGTCCACCAGCGCCGGAATCACGCCGAAGAACGGCCGGGTGGCCGAGCCCGGTTTCAGCGCGGTAGCGCCCGGCAGCGGGCTGATCAGAATGCCACCGGTTTCGGTCTGCCACCAGGTATCGACAATCGGGCAGTTCTGCTTGCCGACCGTGTTGTAGTACCAGCCCCAGGCCTCCGGGTTGATCGGCTCACCAACCGAACCCAGCAGACGCAGACTGGAACCGTCCGCGCCTTCGACGGACTTGGTGCCTTCGGCCATCATGGCGCGAATCGCGGTCGGGGCCGTGTAGAGGATATTGACCTTGTGCTTGTCGATGATTTTCGACACGCGGGTGATGTCCGGGTAGTTCGGCACGCCTTCGAACAGCAAGGTGGTCGCGCCGTTGGCCAGCGGCCCATAAACGATGTAACTGTGCCCGGTGACCCAGCCGACGTCAGCGGTGCACCAGTAGATTTCGCCGGGTTTGTAGTCGAACACGCGCTCGTGAGTCAGCGCGGCGTACAACAGATAGCCTGCTGTGGTGTGCAACACGCCCTTGGGTTTACCGGTCGAGCCGGAGGTGTAGAGAATGAACAGCGATTCTTCAGCGCCCATTTCCTTCGGTGCGCAGGTGCTGGAAGCCACTTCGAGCAACGCGTGATACCAGATGTCACGGTGACGGTTCCACTCGATCTCGCCGCCGGTGCGCTTGCAGACAATGACCTTCTGCACGCTGCTGGTTTCCGGGTTGGTCAGCGCGCGGTCGACGTTGGCCTTGAGCGCGGTCTTCTTGCCGCCACGCAGGCCTTCGTCGGCCGTGATGACGACTTTGGAACTGCAATCGATGATGCGGCCCGCCAGTGCTTCCGGCGAGAAACCACCGAATACCACCGAGTGAATGGCACCGATCCGGGCGCACGCCAGCATGGCGACCACAGCCTCGGGGATCATCGGCATGTAAATAGTCACAACGTCGCCACGGTGCACGTCCTGACCACGCAGGGCGTTGGCGAATTTGCAGACTTCTTCGTGCAGCTCGCGGTAGGTGATTTCACGATGCTCGGAGGGGTCGTCGCCTTCCCAGATGATCGCGATGCTGTCGCCGCGCTCGGCCAGATGGCGGTCAAGGCAGTTATAGGCAACGTTCAGCGTGCCATCGGCAAACCATTTGATGTCGACACGGTGATCGTCGAACGAGGTCTGTTTGACGACGCTGAAGGGTTTGATCCAGTCGAGTCGCTGAGCCTGCTCACGCCAGAAACCATCCGGGTTGACCACCGACTGCTGGTACATGGCCTTGTAGGTCGCCTCATCCGTCAGCGTAGTCGCTGCGACTTCTGGGCGGACGGGGTACAGGGAAGCTGCACTCATCTTGGTTACCTCGGTGGATAGTTGTTGTTTTATGCACACGTTGTATCCCGCCCCCCCCCGAGGAACCATTCGACGTTGGTATTACCGGGCGGGGCCGGGGCGGCAAGCTAGTGAACTGTGAGCTGCAAGCTGCTCCCCGATTATTACCGTTTTGATGAAAGCGCTTATCCAAAGCCTTTATAGATGCAGTCTTGCAACAGGCATAGAATTCGTTCCGCCAGCAAGGCAAACATCAGTTGCCCCCACGCAGCGTTGTTCTGGATCAGAAAACTTATCAGACAGAGTTCGCACATGACGTCAAAAACGTGATGCGGCCGCGCTCACTTTCAAAAAGGTAAAAACGCAATGAAAGCTTCATTAGTGATATTGGCACTGTGCGGTATCAGCAGCCTGGCGATGGCCGAAGAATCGCAGACCAAAGTGGCTGCGCAACAGGCCCGGGTCGAGCAATATACTTACGGCACTCATCTGGACATCGCCCGAGTGATCTCCACCAGCCAGATCCCCAGTGTCTGCGCAGTGGTGCCGGCGCGCATGATCTATGAAGACTCGCAAGGCGCGCGGCACATCATGAGCTATCAGGTAATGGGCAACGGCTGCAGCAACGGTTGATGGTTCGCACCGTTGTAACGGATGCACGACGCCTCGCAGATCCAGCGGCGAGGCGCATGCCGGGCGCTGTTTGTCATGTATTCGACTGACAGTCTGCTTATCCGTTTTTTCTTCTTTGCGTGATTCGGCTTATTTGGCTTCCTGGCTTATTTGATAGGCGCGCAACTTATTGGCAATCGTTGTATGAGACACGCCCAGGCGTTTTGCCAATTGGCGACTGCTGGGGTGCTGTGCATATAACTGCTTCAGCACCGACCTTTCAAAACGCCCGACAATCGCGTCGAGATCCCCGTCCAGAGAAACATCGGCCAGCCCCGGGCGCACGCCGTAATCCGGCAGCCGAATGTGCTCGGCCTGCACCTTGCCGCCCTCGCACAGTGACACGGCCTGAAACAATACGTTTTCCAGTTGCCGGACGTTGCCGGGCCAGTGGTATTGGCTCAGGCGTTTGATGGCCGCAGGTACTATGCCCGGCAGCGGGCAACCGATCTGGCGGCTGGCGTGATCGAGAAAATGCTCCACCAACGGTTCCAGGCCGTCCAGGCAGTCGCGCAACGGCGGTATGTGCAACGACAACACGTTGAGCCGATGGTAAAGATCCTGCCTGAACTCGCCTCGGGCGCACAGCTCCGACAGATCGACCTGGGTCGAACACACCACCCGCACATCGAGAAACATGTCTTCGTCGCTGCCCACGCGACGAAAGCTGCCGTCCTGAATGAAACGCAGCAGCTTGGCTTGCATGCGCGCACTCAATTCGCCCACGCCGTCCAGAAACAGCGTCCCGCCTGCAGTCAGCTCCAGCAGCCCGAGCCGGCCTTCCAGCCGCGCGCCCTCGAAAGCCCCCGGGTCATAGCCGAACAGCTCGATCTCGGCCATCGACTCCGACAGCCCGGCGCAGTTGAGCGCCATCAGCGGTGACTGACCGCGCGGGCTGGCGAGGTGACAGGCGCGAGCCAGCAGCTCCTTGCCGGTGCCGGTTTCACCTTCGATCAGCAACGGAGCGTCCAGCGGTGCCATACGCCGCGCTTCGCGAACCACGGAAGCCATGACTTTCGAACTCTGAAAGATGCTGTCGAAGCCGCGCAGCTCTTGCTTGCGCACATGATAGATGCGCTCGCCGACCCGATCAGCGCGATGCAGGGTCAAAACAGCACCAGCCATGGCCTCGCTGTCATCGTGCTCCGATTGCAACGGCGCGATGTCGGCCAGAAACACATCACCACGCACCTTGACCCGCAGGCCATTGATGCGCGACTTGCTGGCGCGCACCAGCTCGGGCAGGTCGAAGTCCTCGGCGTAGCGCGACAGCGGAATCCCCGGCACTTCATCGACCCGCACGCCCAACAACTGCGCAGCGGCGCGATTGGCAGCCACGATGGCGCCGGCCATGTCGATGGACAGCACCGGAAATTCCAGCGCACCGAGCAAGGCATTCAGCTCCATATGCCGCCGCTCGCTGGGCATCAGCCCGACGCGCTTGACCCCGAACACGCCGGTGATCGCTTCGAACTTCGGTCGTAAGGCCTGGAATTGCAGGTTGATCAGATTCGGGCAGTGCAGATAGATCGCATCGCCATGTTCGCCGCCCACCTCGCCGCACGCCACATTGACGCCATAGGCGACCAGCAGATCGAGGATGTCGCGAAGGATGCCGATCCGGTTTTGACAATGCACCTTGATGCGCATGAGTGATTCGCTCTGGCTTTTTGTCGTGCGCTGAAGTTTAGCGTCAACATTACGTTACAGCACAGCTCAATGCAGGGCTGCTCGGCTAAGGATCCGATCCTCAAGAAAAACATTCGTAAAGTTTTCGTTACGAAATTGAGTGCCATGAAGCTGATCCAAAAGCCTCTGCACGCTGAAGCCCCGCCCAAAGTAGGTTATTTCTACGTTCAGGCCTTACCAGAACAACACCCTTGATCGAGGATCATCAGCATGGCCCAGACGCACTACGTGGCACGCGAGCCGGACGCCTCGGGTTTCATTGATTACCCTGCGGCAGAGCACGCGGTCTGGAACACCCTGATTACCCGGCAGATGAAGATCATCGAAGGCCGCGCCTGCCAGGAATACCTGGACGGCATCGAGCAACTGGGCTTGCCTCTTGATCGCATCCCGCAGCTGGGCGAAATCAATGCAGTGCTGGGCGCAGCCACGGGCTGGCAGGTAGAGCGAGTGCCCGCGCTGATTCCGTTTCAGACATTCTTCGAACTGCTGGCCAGCAAGCGCTTTCCAGTGGCGACGTTCATTCGCAGCGAAGAAGAGCTGGATTACTTGCAGGAGCCGGACATCTTTCACGAAATCTTCGGCCACTGCCCGCTGCTGACCAACCCATGGTTTGCCGAATTCACCCACACTTACGGCAAACTCGGATTGAGCGCGACTAAAGAGCAACGGGTCTATCTGGCGCGGCTGTACTGGATGACCATCGAGTTCGGCCTGGTCGATACTCCCCAAGGGCGGCGAATCTACGGCGGTGGCATTCTTTCTTCACCGAAAGAGGCAGTCTACAGTGTGTCTTCAGCGCCGGAGCATCAGCCCTTCGATCCGCTGGAAGCCATGCGCACGCCCTATCGGATCGATATTCTGCAGCCCGTGTATTTTGTCCTGCCAAACCTGAAGCGCCTGTTCGATCTGGCCCAGGAAGACATTATGGCGCTGGTCGAACAAGGGATGCAGTCGGGTTTGCACGCGCCCAAATTTCCACCGAAAACCAATAGCCACGCGGCCTGACCGCAGCCAGGTATCTGAAAAGGACCCCCTGTTTATGAGCACCTTGAATCAAGCCCACTGCGAAGCCTGTCGCGCCGATGCCCCGCAGGTCAGCGAAACCGAACTGCCGGCGTTGCTCAAGCAGATCCCGGACTGGAACATCGAAGTTCGCGACAGCGTGATGCAACTGGAAAAAGTATTTCTGTTCAAGAATTTCAAGTGTGCACTGGCGTTCACCAATGCCGTCGGAGCAATCGCTGAAGCAGAAGGCCATCACCCAGGCCTGCTCACCGAATGGGGCAAAGTGACCGTGACCTGGTGGAGCCATTCGATCAAAGGGCTGCATCGCAACGACTTCATCATGGCCGCGCGCACCGATGAAGTGGCCAAGGACGCAGAAGGCCGAAAATAATTTTTTCAGCGCAATGAGCCGTGCTCAAGCGGGCCAGCCCAATAGAATCAAGCTGTACAGCACCTCGCAAGGTGAAAGCCGGGACAGTGAAAACTAGATTTTGTTTCCCGACAGGCGCAATCAGGGTAAAAAAATATCCTGATTGTCATTTTCAGTGGGGTATCCTGCCCCTGCTTTTTAAAGCACGGTTCTTTCTGCACTACCTTGCGAGGAGCGATGACGATGCACGAAATTCCAAACTTCCCACCAAGCCAACAGGAACCACAGCAGTCGATTCTGGCTCAGCAAGAGCTCGGTCAACCTGCCGCAATGAAAACAGCACCCTCGGCTCAAGACAGCCAGAAAGCCGGCAGCAAAGACTGACGGCGATTGTTTTCAGGCGTATCGAAAAACGGTTTTGCCGATTTTCAATACGCCTGAAACACCAGCAACAGGCAAACCGCAGATTTATGACTGACTTCACTGAAACCCAAGCCAATGCCCTGATTGGCACTGCCGAGAAAATGATCGAAATCTGGTCACGCCTCAGCCCGGAAAAACAGAGCGCCCTGCTCGCACGTTTCGGGACGCAGGAAAACGCTCTTGCCGCACTCGTGACCACACAGCTCGTGGCGCCAGCGTCTGAATAACCCCTCGCTCATCGAGCCTCTTCAGGTTTATTTCCGTCTGTAGCACCTGCACCGCTCGATGCGTCGGTATGATAAGCACTTCGAGAGCTTGCTAAGGGTTTCCCCTGCCCGCTCGAAAGCCATGCGTACACAGAACGAAAGCCTGCCCCATGCCCGAGACACAGCACACCGCGCCGCAAACCCCGATGGCCGTTACCCGAACCGTCGTTTCCATCGTGATGTTTACCTTCATCGGCTATCTGAACATCGGTATTCCGCTCGCCGTTCTGCCCGGCTATGTGCACAGCGATCTGGGCTTCGGCGCGGTGATCGCCGGGCTGGTGATCAGCGTGCAATACCTGGCGACGCTGATCAGCCGGCCATGGGCGAGCCGCATCATCGACAACCTGGGCAGCAAGAAAGCCGTGCAGATCGGCCTGACCGGATGCGGGGTGAGCGGCGTGTTCATGCTGGTGCCGATCTGGCTGGAAAGCTGGCCAATGGCGAGCCTGGTGATTCTGCTGATCGGTCGGGTGATTCTCGGCAGCGCGGAAAGTCTGGTCGGTTCGGGCTCGATTGGCTGGGGCATCGGTCGGGTCGGCGCGCAGAACACCGCCAAAGTGATTTCCTGGAACGGTATTGCCAGCTACGGCGCACTGGCCATCGGCGCGCCATTGGGCGTGTGGATGGTTGACTCGCTCGGCCTTTGGACCGTCGGCGTGAGCATTATGCTGCTGTGCGCACTGGGGCTTTATCTGACTTGGCACAAGCAAGCCGCGCCCATCGTGCAAGGCGAACGGCTGCCGTTCATGCACGTGCTGGGGCGGGTGTTTCCGCATGGCATGGGCCTGGCGCTGGGCGGTATCGGGTTCGGTACAATCGCGACGTTCATCACCCTGTATTACGCCAGCAATCACTGGCCGAATGCGGCGCTGTGCCTGACCCTGTTCGGTGGCAGTTTTATTGCCGCACGCTTGCTGTTCGGCAACCTGATCAACCGCCTGGGCGGTTTTCGGGTAGCGATTGTCTGCTTGTCGGTGGAAACGCTGGGGCTGCTACTGCTGTGGATGGCACCGACGCCCGGCCTGGCGCTGGCCGGCGCAGCACTGACCGGCTTTGGGTTCTCGCTGGTGTTCCCGGCGCTGGGCGTGGAAGCGGTGAACCTGGTCCCGGCCTCCAGTCGCGGCGCGGCAGTAGGCGCGTACTCGCTGTTCATCGACCTGTCACTGGGCATCACCGGCCCGCTGGCCGGCGCAATTGCCGCCGGCTTCGGCTTTGTGTCGATCTTCCTGTTCGCGGCGCTCGCATCACTCACCGGGCTGGGGTTGAGCGTTTATCTGTACAAGCAGGCGCAGGCGTTGCGCCAGTGATGCCTCATACTCATAGTCATACAGGTCCTGAAGAGCCCGGAAAGCGGAGTTTTTCAGGTTTCTGCCCGAAGGGCGTAGGAACAACCGGGCGACGCTTAGCTTGTGTGCGAGCGGACTTGTCCGCGAAGGCTATGGTGGGAGCGACAAGTTTTTTGAGAATGTACCACCCTCTTCGCGGACAAGTCCGCTCCTACAAAACACACAGCTCGCGGACAAGCGAAGCGTCGCCCGGTCCGCTCTACACCGTCTCTAAGCTTGTCAGGACCTGTGTATCACGCTGAGCGCTCCGGAGTGGCACGAGGCTGAAAAACACCTCAGAAATCCACTTTCCCGCGCCCGGCCTTGATCGAGCCGCGTTTGCTCTTGGATTCCAGCCGACGGGTCTTGGAGCCCAGGGTCGGGCGGGTCGGGCGGCGTTTCTTTTCGACTTTGGCAGCGTTGACGATCAGTTCGCTCAGGCGCAGCAACGCATCGGCGCGATTCTGCTCTTGAGTCCGGTATTGCTGGGCCTTGAGCACAATCACGCCATCGCTGGTAATCCGGCTGTCGCTCAACGCCAGTAGCCGTTCTTTGTAGAACGGCGGCAGCGACGAAGCGTTGATGTCGAAGCGCAGGTGCACGGCACTGGAAACCTTGTTGACGTTCTGTCCACCCGCACCCTGAGCACGGATGGCAGTCAATTCGATCTCGGCGTCCGGCAAATGGACATTGTTGGAAATCACCAGCATCAGCGCATCTTCTTTTCTGGAACAGACGTGTTCACCTGCCGGAACCGGCAGGCAGAACAACGCTACGCCTGTTTTTGGCCCGATAACAGATCCACATCACCGCCAGCCATACCGGTATCGCATAAACCGAGATCTGAATGCCGGGGATCATCAGCATGATACCGAGGATGAACACCACGAACGCCAGACACACGTAGTTGCCATACGGATACCACAATGCTTTGAACAGCGGCACTTGCCCGGTGCGGTTCAGGTGCTGACGGAATTTCAGGTGCGAGTAGCTGATCATTGCCCAGTTGATCACTAGTGTGGCGACCACCAGCGACATCAACAGCTCCAGCGCCTGATGCGGCACGAAATAGTTGAGCAGCACGGCCACCAGCGTCACGGCGGCAGACGCGAATATCGCCTTGACCGGCACGCCGCGCTTGTCGACCTGCGCCAGCGTCTTGGGCGCATCGCCCTGCTCGGCCATGCCCACCAGCATGCGGCTGTTGCAATAGGTGCCGCTGTTATAGACCGACAGCGCGGCCGTCAGCACTACGAAGTTGAGAATGTGCGCCGCCGTATCGCTGCCGAGCATCGAGAACACCTGCACGAACGGGCTGCCACTATAGGAATCACCCGAAGCGTTGAGGCTGGCCAGCAGGCTGTCCCACGGTGTCAGCGACAACAGCACCACCAGCGCACCGATGTAAAAAATCAGGATGCGGTAGATGACCTGATTGATCGCCTTGGGAATCACGGTCTTCGGCTGTTCGGCCTCGGCAGCGGTAAAGCCGAGCATCTCCAGACCACCGAACGAGAACATGATGATAGCCAGCGCCATCACCAATCCGCTGACACCATTGGGGAAGAATCCGCCATGCTCCCAGAGGTTGCTGACCGACGCCTGCGGGCCACCGCTGCCGCTGACCAGCATGTAACTGCCCAGCGCGATCATGCCGATGATCGCCACCACCTTGATAATCGCGAACCAGAACTCGGTCTCGCCGAACACCTTGACGTTGGTCAGATTGATGGCATTGATCAGGATGAAAAAGGCTGCTGCCGACACCCAGCTCGGGATGTCAGGCAACCAGTAATGGATGTATTTGCCGACCGCGGTCAGCTCCGACATGCCCACCAGAATGTACAACAGCCAGCAGTTCCAGCCCGACAGAAAGCCGGCGAAACCGCCCCAGTAGTTATGAGCGAAATGGCTGAACGATCCGGCCACTGGCTCTTCGACGATCATCTCGCCAAGCTGGCGCATGATCATGAAGGCGATGAAGCCGCAGATGGCGTAGCCGAGAATCATCGACGGCCCGGCAGATTTCAATACGCCCGCCGAGCCGAGAAACAGGCCAGTACCGATGGCACCACCCAAGGCGATCAACTGGATGTGTCGATTCTTCAGGCCGCGTTTCAATTCGCCCGATGGTGCGGTTGTTTCAGTCATTCAATAGCCACCTGATTGTTCTTGTTCTGTGAATAGAACCTGCTGTGCTCGTGGCACAACAGAATTGCAGCACCCGAGGCGTTTGGCCCAAGGCGTTGAACAGCAATGATTCACAGAAAAAAGCGCAGTATTGTACACCTGCATCCAGATTGAGGTTCAAAACAGAGAGCTGGATGCGCGACGGCTGTGTGACAACGCTTTTCACGTTGCCGGAAACGACAACGCCAGCCCTGAGGACTGGCGTTGCTGTTCATTCACACCACGCAATCACTCAGGCTTGCGACGACCGAAGCCGGGACGCTGACCTGAACCGGCCGGAGGACCGCGACGCTTGCCTGACGGCGCGTCATCGTTGACCAGCTTGATGCCGACACGTTTCGGCCCAGGCTTGGCCGGACGCTTGTTCATGTCGCTCGGACGCTCGGCGACCGGGGTGCCACGGCTGTTGTCGGCCGGGCGCGGGGCACGTGATCCAGGTTTGCCCGAATCCTTGCGCGGCAAAGGACGCTGAGTCGAATCGCCGCCACGCGGACGGTCGCGCTCGCTGCCGGTGATCTGCGGTTGACGCGGTGCGCGCTCGCCAGTCGGGGCTCCCGCAGCAGGACGCAGGGTACGAACAACGCGCTCGCCCTTGCCCAGCGGCCGCGACGATTGACGTTGCAGACGCTCCATCTTGTCCTTGGTCTTGGCATTCATCTGCGGCTGAGCCACAGGTTGCAGACCGACTTCGGCAGACAGAATGTCGACTTCGTACTGGCTCATTTCGCGCCAGCGGCCCATCGGCAGATCGGAATTGAGAAACACCGGCCCGTAGCGCACACGCTTCAGACGGCTGACCACCAACCCCTGGGATTCCCAGAGACGACGTACTTCACGGTTACGGCCTTCCATCACCACGCAGTGATACCAGTGGTTGAAGCCTTCGCCGCCCGGCGCCTGCTTGATATCGGTAAAACGGGCAGGCCCGTCTTCGAGGATCACGCCGTTCTTGAGGCGCAGCAGCATGTCGTCATCCACTTCGCCACGCACACGAACCGCGTACTCACGGTCCATCTCGAACGACGGGTGCATCAAGCGGTTGGCGAGTTCACCGTCGGTGGTGAACATCAGCAGACCGGTGGTGTTGATGTCGAGACGACCGATATTGATCCAGCGACCTTCTTTAGGGCGCGGCAGACGGTCGAATACGGTCGGACGGCCTTCAGGGTCGTCACGGGTGCAGATTTCGCCATCGGGCTTGTTGTACATGATGACGCGACGGACTGTTTCAGCCGCTTCTTCGCGCTTGATGACGCGACCATCGACACTGATGGCGTCATGCAGGTCGACGCGTTGACCGAGGGTCGCGTCCTTGCCGTTGACCTTGATACGGCCTTGGGTAATCCAGGCTTCTACGTCACGGCGTGAACCCACGCCAATACGCGCCAGAACCTTCTGCAGCTTTTCGCCTGCGGGTCCGATTTCCTGGCTGTCCTGCTTGTCTTTTTCACTCATCTGGGCACCTCCCGGTGTGTCGAATCAGGGCTGACCGAGAACCGGTGAGACCTGTGCCCGGCGCGCTGTGGAGAGCGGCAAGGCGAAATACTTGATAGCCCGCGCGACCACTGATCGCTGAGGGTCGGCCATCATACGCCCCTGCGGCGGATTAAGCATCACGCAGCAGCGGCAATAGCCGGAATCACTTCTTTTTTTTGCGACGGGCGGCCTTGAGCTTCGCCAGGCGCTTGGCTGATTCTTCAAGCACCGTGCGCTTGTCGTCCTTCTCCAGCTTCTTCCAGGCTTTGATTTCCCGCTTGCTGCGACCGCAACCCAGGCAAATATCATCATCGAATTTGCACAGGCTGATGCAGGGGTTCTTGGTCGAACTCATGGGCAGCGGATCTCATGGCGGGTGGTATCAGATGTGACCGTGGGGTGGCGTATGAATTCGACCGAAGTGCGCGGAGCGTTGGCACGATAGTCAGAGAACATCGTTCCGCACGCGTCAGGACGAGGTATCAAGAGGACAAGAGCGCTCATGTTTATACATAGGTCTTGTGGGAGTCGAGCTTGCTCGCGAACGGGCCCGTACAGACTCCGAAAAGCGCGCGCCTGCACCATCGCCTTCGCGAGCAAGCTCGCTCCTATAAGACTTGTGTATAACGCTGAACTCTCCAGCGTGGGAGATAATCAGTCAGACCTCATCGTCGCCTTTGCCGGCTTCAGCCTCCGGCTCCGCGCGCAACAGGTCGTCGAAATCGGTCTTCAGGCCTTCTTCCATCGAGTCCAGTTCCACCAACAGGGTACGGAAGCTGGTTTCGTCGCGGGGGGCTTCGGGCTCGGCGTCGGGGTCGAGGCTGGCGTCGGCGAGGGCTTGCAGGTGTGCGGGCACAGGGGCCTCTTCGAAATCCATGACCGGTTCTGTTTCCATCTCGCGCAGGTCGGCCAGTGGTGGCAGTTCGTCCAGGCTCTTGAGATTGAAATGGTCGAGAAAGCCTTTGGTGGTCGCGAACATTGCCGGTTTGCCCGGCACGTCGCGGTAGCCCACCACGCGAATCCACTCGCGCTCCAGCAGGGTCTTGACGATGTGGCTGTTCACCGCCACGCCGCGCACGTCTTCGATTTCGCCACGGGTGATTGGCTGGCGATAGGCAATCAATGCCAAGGTCTCCAGCATCGCGCGGGAGTAACGCTGCGGGCGCTCTTCCCACAGCCTTCCAACCCATGGCGAAAACCGGTCGCGAATCTGCAGGCGATAGCCCGACGCCACTTCCTTGAGCTCGAACGCACGGCCTTCACAGGATTTGCGCAGTACGTCCAGCGCCTTCTTGAACACTGGCGGCTCGGGACGTTCGCCTTCCTCGAACAGTTCGTAAAGCCGCTCCAGCGTCTGCGGCTTTCCGGAGGCCAGCAGAAATGCTTCGAGCAACGGGGCCAGTTCGCGAGGTTCGTTGAGGTTCATGGGTGTGTTCTTGCTCTACTCGGCTCGCGCCCGGACATGGATCGCCGCAAAGGGCTCGTTTTGGACCAACTCGACCAGCGACTCTTTGACCAGCTCCAGCACAGCCATGAATGTCACGACCACACCCAAACGCCCTTCTTCTGCGGTAAACAGCTCGGCAAACGGCACGAAACCACCGCCTTTGAGGCGTTCCAGCACGTCACTCATGCGTTCGCGGGTGGACAATGCCTCGCGACTGACTTGATGGCTTTCGAACATGTCGCCACGGTGCAGCACTTCAGCCATGGACATCAACACCTCTTCAAGGCTGACATCCGGCAACAATTTGCGCGCACGGGCTTCGGGAGCGTCGAGTTTCGGCACGATGACGTCGCGGCCGACCCGCTTCAAGCCATCGATGCCTTCGGCGGCGGCCTTGAAACGCTCGTACTCCTGCAGGCGACGGATAAGCTCGGCACGCGGGTCGCCCTCTTCCTCTTCGATTTCCGCCGAACGCGGCAGCAACATGCGCGACTTGATTTCGGCCAGCATGGCGGCCATGACCAGGTATTCCGCCGCCAGCTCCAGGCGCACGGTCTTCATCAGCTCGACGTAACCCATGTACTGCTTGGTGATTTCCGCCACCGGGATGTCGAGGATGTCGATGTTCTGTTTACGAATCAGGTACAGCAGCAGGTCGAGCGGCCCCTCGAACGCTTCGAGAAAAACCTCGAGCGCATCCGGCGGAATGTACAGGTCCAGCGGCATCTGCGTGACCGCACGCCCATAGACCAGCGCGAACGGCAGTTCCTGCTGGGCATCGGCCTGGCTGTCTGCGGCCTCGACGACGGTCATTAAGCGCGGTCACCGAATGGCGTCGGATCGCCGCAGCCGACCCGCACGATCTGCGGCTCACCTTCGGAGAGGTTGATGACGGTGGACGCCGAAATGCCGCCGATACCGCCATCAATGATCAGGTCGACATGGTGCTCGAGAATCTGGCGCATTTCATAAGGATCGCTGAGCGGCACGCTGTCGCCGGGCATGATCAGGCTGACGCTCATCAGCGGCTCGCCCAGTTGCTCCAGCAGCGCCTGGGCGATGGGATGGCTCGGCACCCGCAGGCCGATGGTGCGGCGCTTGGGGTGCAGGACCAGACGCGGCACTTCGCGGGTAGCGATGAGAATGAAGGTGTACGGCCCCGGCGTGTGCGCCTTGAGCGCGCGGAACGCGCCAGTGTCGACTTTGGCAAACAGACCCAGTTGCGAAAGGTCGCAGCACATCAGGGTGAAGTTGTGTTTGTCGTCCAGCTGGCGCAGGCGGCGAATGCGCTCAATGGCGCTCTTGTCGCCGATCTGGCAACCCAGCGCGTAGGACGAATCTGTCGGGTACACCACCAGCCCGCCGGCTTTTATGATTTCTGCGGCCTGTTTGATCAGGCGCGGCTGCGGGTTTTCCGGATGGACCTGGAAAAATTGACTCACGGTAACTTCCTGTTCAGACGGCGGCGGTAGGCTGTTCATGTTTGAATCTGCACGACAAAAGCGGTAGATCCTCGGGCACCGGGCGGTACGTGCCGATCTCGCCCCAGGTGCCGGGGCCGTGGAAGTCACTGCCGGCACTGACCAGCAGACCGAACTCACGCGCCAGGATGGAGAGGGTTCCGACCTGATCGGCAGGCTGCATGCCATTGACCACTTCGATGGCGTGCCCGCCGGCCTGGACGAAATCGCCGACCAGTTTACGCCGTTTACTGCGCGTAAAGTCATAATGCGAAGGATGCGCGAGGCTGACCCACGCGCCGGAGGCACGCAAGGTTGCAACGGTGTCTTCCAGGGTCGGCCAGTGCTGCTTGACGTCACCCAATTTGCCCGCACCCAGCCATTTGCGAAACGCCTCGCCGCGATCCTTGACGAAACCGGCACGCACCATGAAATCGGCGAAGTGCGGTCGCGCCGGCGCGTTGCCGCTGTCGCCCAGCTCCTGCTGGATCGCGCGAGCACCTTCCAGCCCGCCAGGCATACCTTTGATCGCCAATTTCCGGCTGATTTCTTCGGCCCGCAACCAGCGTCCTTCATGCAATCGGGCGATGGCTTCGGTCAGCGCCGGGGCCTGAGTGTCGAACCCGTAGCCCAGAACGTGGATGGTCGCGCCGCCCCAGGTGCAGGACAACTCGACGCCGTTGACCAGCTGCATGCCCAATGAATGCGCCGCCGCGCGGGCTTCTTCAAGCCCTTCGAGGGTGTCGTGATCGGTCAGGGAAAGGACGCGCACGCCGTTTTCATGAGCACGGGCAACCAGCGCCGTGGGCGAGAGTGCCCCGTCGGAAGCGGTGCTGTGGCAATGCAGGTCAACATTCATAGTGGTGCTTTCGTGTTCATTGATGTTTGTTATTATGCCGTCACATCCTGCTTCTGGCTGCCATTGTGAAACAATTCATCGACTTCATCCCGCTGCTGCTGTTTTTCATCGTCTACAAAACCGAGCCACGTGCCGTGGATATCCTCGGCAACAGCTACACGTTCGGTGGCATATTCAGTGCAACAGCCATGCTCATCATCAGTTCGGTGGTGGTCTACAGCATTCTTTACATCAAGCAGCGCAAACTGGAAAAGAGCCAATGGCTGACGCTGGTCGCCTGTCTGGTGTTCGGTAGCCTGACGCTGGCTTTCCATAGCGAAACCTTCCTCAAGTGGAAAGCCCCGGTAGTCAACTGGCTGTTTGCCGTGGCGTTTGCCGGCAGTCATTTTATCGGTGATCGCCCGCTCATCCAGCGCATCATGGGCCACGCGCTGACCCTGCCGGCGGCCATCTGGACAAAACTGAACATCGCCTGGATCATTTTCTTCCTGTTTTGCGGCGCGGCCAACCTGTACGTGGCGTTCACTTATCAGGAATTCTGGGTCGACTTCAAAGTATTCGGCAGCCTGGGCATGACCCTGCTGTTCCTGGTCGGCCAGGGCATCTACTTGTCACGCCACCTGCACGATACCGCCCCCAATACGACCAAATCCGAGGACTGACATGCTCTACGCAATCATTGCCACTGACGTCGAAAACTCGCTGGAAAAACGCATGAGCGTCCGGCCTGCGCACCTCGAGCGTCTGAACGCGCTCAAGGATGCAGGCCACCTGGTCCTGGCTGGCCCGCACCCTGCGGTCGACAGCAACGACCCCGGCGCTGCCGGTTTCAGCGGCAGCCTGATTGTCGCCGAGTTCGAATCACTGAGCGCCGCCAAAGCCTGGGCCGAAGCCGACCCGTTCGTTGCGGCGGGCGTCTATGCCAATGTCGTGGTCAAACCGTTCAAGCAAGTCCTGCCCTGATCTCAGCCTGACCAAACCCTACGCAGCTCTGCTTCCTGATCGAGGCAGGGCTGTGCTGCATGAAGGCAGTGGCCAAAATGAGTGAATCATGAGCGAGCTGTTACTGATCGACGATGACCAGGAGCTCTGCGAGCTGCTAAGCAGTTGGCTGAGTCAGGAAGGTTTTCAGGTGCGTGCCTGCCACGATGGCTCCAGCGCGCGCAAGGCGTTGGCCGATTCAGCGCCGTCTGCGGTGGTGCTGGACGTCATGCTGCCCGATGGCAGTGGTCTGGAGTTGCTCAAGCAGTTGCGTTCCGAACACCTGGACCTTCCGGTAGTGATGCTGTCAGCACGCGGCGAGCCGCTTGACCGCATTCTCGGGCTGGAACTGGGCGCTGACGATTACCTGGCAAAACCCTGCGACCCGCGTGAACTCACCGCCCGCCTGCGCGCGGTACTGCGCCGCAGCCATCCGGTTGCGTCGTCCACCCAGCTCGAGCTGGGCGACCTGACCTTCAGCCCGATGCGTGGCGTGGTCAGCGTCGATGAAAAGGAATTGACCCTTACGGTGTCCGAGAGTCGCCTGCTGGAAGCGCTGATGCGTCAACCCGGCGAGCCGCTGGACAAGCAGGAACTGGCGCAATTGGCACTGGGCCGCAAACTGACGCTTTATGACCGCAGCCTCGACATGCACGTCAGCAACCTGCGCAAGAAGATCGGACCGCACGCTGATGGCCGGCCGCGCATCGTCGCCCTGCGCAGTCGCGGGTATTATTATGCTCTTTGAGCAGCGGCAAGCGGCAAGCAAAGCGCTTCTAGCTGACAGCTTGTACCTGCCCCCTTACACAAGCTTTACCAAGCGCTGACCGCGCTTGACCTTGTTCTCCCTAAACTGGGCTCATCGGCATCGAGCCGCACTAGAGACAAGGAGATACACCATGCGCAAGACCCTGATCGCTTTGATGTTCGCAACTGCCCTGCCTGCCATCGCCATGGCCGCTCCGCCAGCGCCACCCGCCGGTGGCCCTGATGCAGACGCACCCGGCATGCACATCGAGCGTGATGACCGGGGCCCAGGCCCAGGCATGCATCGCGGTCCAGGCCCGAAAGGACCAATGGCCGAGCTGGACCTGACACGTGAACAGCGTCAGCAGATCGACCGTCTGATGCGCGAACAAATGCACGAACGCCGCGAAATCACGCAGAGCTACCTGGAAAAAATGCCGGCGGCGGACCAAAAAGCAATGCGCGACGAAATCGAAGCCAAGCGCTCCAAGACCGACAGCGAGATTCGTGCACTGCTCAAGCCTGATCAGCAGAAGCAGTTCGACGAAATCAAGAAGAAGCAGGACGAGCGTCGCGCCGAATGGGCCGAGTTCAAAGCCTGGAAAGCGGCAAAAACTGCAAAAACGCTGTAATCGTCAGGCCTTCTGGCCTGATGAGTTGAACCGAACCCGGCATGCACACGCATGCCGGGCTTTTTTACTAGGATCGAGGAAATCCCGTGCGTTCATTGTTCTGGCGAATCCTGGCCAGCTTCTGGCTGGCGATTGCCCTGGTCGGCGGCTTGTCGGTCCTCATGGGGCACATGCTCAATCAGGACGCCTGGATCCTCAACCGCCATCCGGTGCTCAACGTGCTGCCGGAACAATGGACGCAGCGCTTCGAAGAACAGGGCGCGGATGACGCCCAGGCATTTCTTCAGGACATCAAGCGGCGCAACCGCATCGACGTTCAGGTGCTGAGTGACAGCGGTGAGCCTGTGGTGCGCGGCACCTTTCCACCTCGCGCCGCCGCATTTGAAGCCCGCCAGCAGGAAGATGCCGATGACAACGGCCGGAAGTTGCCCTGGAGGCGTCTGGCCACGGAGTACACGAGCCCGAAAACCGGCGAAACCTACCTGTTCATCTACCGTGTCCCCCACCCGGAACTTGACGCGTGGCATCGCCAGAGCCTGATGTGGCCACTGAGTGCGCTGGGCATCGCGTTGGTGGTGCTGACCCTGTTCAGCCTGTTCGTGACGCTGTCGATCACCCGTCCGCTGAATCGTCTGCGCGGCGCAGTGCATGACCTGGGGCAAACCAGTTATCAACAGCACAGCCTCGGGCAGCTAGCCAACCGGCGTGACGAGTTCGGCGTGTTGGCCACAGACTTCAACCGCATGGGTGCACGCCTGCAAAGCCTGATCGGCAGCCAACGCCAGTTGTTACGCGACGTTTCCCACGAGTTGCGTTCGCCGCTGGCTCGACTGCGCATCGCCTTGGCGCTGGCCGAGCGTGCGGAGCCTGCCGAACGCGAAAAGCTGTGGCCAAGACTGAGCCGCGAATGTGACCGCCTGGAAGCGCTGATCAGCGAGATTCTGGCGTTGGCGCGGCTGGATGCTGATTTTGGCCACCCTGAACCAGTGCATCTTGACGAATTGCTACAACGCCTGAAGCACGACACGCATCTGGACGGCGCCGAGCAAAACATTCGGGTCGAGGTTCAGAACGGTCTGCAATTGCAAGGCTGGCCGGACATGATCGAGCGGGCGCTGGACAATCTGCTGCGCAATGCCCTGCGTTTCAATGCGCCGGGGCAGAGTATCGAGTTGCAGGCCGTTCAGGTCGGCGATCATATCCGTCTGAGCGTCCGTGATCACGGCCCGGGGGTTGCCGCAGAACACCTGGCGCAACTGGGCGAACCGTTTTACCGCGCCCCCGGCCAGACCACACCGGGTCACGGCCTGGGCTTGGCAATTGCCAGGCGGGCAGCGGAGCGGCATGGCGGAACCCTGATGCTCGGCAACCACCCGGACGGTGGCTTCGTCGCCACACTGGACCTGCCGCTGGAACCGGTGACGCCCGCTTCGGCCTAGCCCTGGCCCTGCCACTCGCTGACGAACTCACAGCTGCTCCGCACGCGGGACCTTGAAATGATCCTGCAGGCGGGCGATCACCACTACGACCAGCGGCGCACGCAATGGGCCGAGCCGGGCCTTTTCCAGTGCCTTCGGGGTGACTTCTGCACCGCTCTGTTGCAGCGCTTCGACCAGCATTTCGCCCATACGCTCACGGGCCGAACCTTCAACCGTCAGAAAGCGATACGGCTTCAGCTGACCGTGATCAGGCGAGCGCAACGCTGCGCCAAACATGATTTCCCGCTGCGCAGCGTCCGGGGCCGGGTCGACCAGTCGCGGAACCGATACGCGATTGAGCAAAGCGTCGAGCGCCTGCATGGGCTTTCTCCTTGAAAGATGGGCTGGATATTCTAGAGCCTGTTGACTGTCAATAACGAGCCTGGCGGACAAATCCTTACCTGCCTTGTCGAAACGCCCCACGTCTGCACTGGTTTACATGCCCCCAAGCGCAGGTAGAATGGCGGCTTTCCTTACGCCAGCCAGAGTCTTTCATGTCGTTGCCGACCTTTCGCATTATCGGTTTCATCATCGGCATCTTTTTGATCACTCTGGCGGTGGCCATGGTTGTGCCCATGGCAACACTGGTCATCTACGACCGCTTCGAAGACTTGCGCGAGTTTCTGTGGGCCAGCGCGATCACGTTTATCGCCGGGCTGGCGCTGGTGGTGCCCGGCCGCCCGGATAATGTTCAATTGCGCCCCCGCGACATGTACATGCTTACGGTGTCCAGCTGGATCGTGGTGTGCATCTTCGCCGCCCTGCCCTTTCTGCTGACCCAGCACATCAGCTACACCGACTCGTTCTTCGAGAGCATGTCGGGCATTACCGCCACGGGCTCTACAGTGCTCAGCCACCTGGACAGCATGTCGCCGGGCATTCTGATCTGGCGCTCGATGTTGCACTGGCTGGGCGGCATCGGCTTTATCGGCATGGCGGTGGCGATTCTGCCGTTGCTGCGCATCGGTGGCATGCGCCTGTTCCAGACCGAGTCCTCGGACCGCTCGGAAAAGGTCATGCCGCGCTCGCACATGGTGGCCAAGTTCATCGTGCTGGCCTATGTCGGCTTTACCGCACTGGGCAGCCTGGCGTTCTGGGCGGCAGGCATGAGCCTGTTCGACGCGATCAACCACGCAATGTCGGCCATTTCCACCGGTGGTTTCTCCACGTCCGACCTGTCGCTGGCCAAATGGCCACAGCCTGCGGTGCACTGGGTCGCCATTGTGGTGATGATTCTCGGCAGTCTGCCGTTCACGTTGTACGTTGCCACTTTGCGCGGCAATCGTGGCGCGCTGATCAAGGACGAACAGGTGCAGGGGCTGATCGGCTTGTTGCTGGTGACCTGGCTGGTGATGACCGTCTGGTACGCCAACACCACTGATCTGCCGTGGACCGAGGCGTTGCGCCATGTTGCGCTGAACGTCACGTCCGTAGTGACGACTACCGGCTTTGCGCTTGGCGATTACAGCCTGTGGGGCAACTTTTCGCTGATGCTGTTTTTCTATCTGGGTTTCATCGGCGGTTGCTCCGGCTCGACAGCCGGCGGGGTGAAGATTTTCCGCTTTCAGGTCGCTTACATTCTGCTTAAGACCAACCTCAATCAATTGATCCACCCGCGTGCGGTAATGAAGCAGAAGTACAACGGCCATCGGCTGGACGACGAAATCGTTCGCTCGATTCTGACCTTTTCGTTCTTTTTCACCATCACCATCTGCCTGATCGCGTTGATGCTGTCGCTGCTCGGGCTGGACTGGATGACGGCACTGACGGGTGCGGCCAGTACGGTTTCCGGTGTCGGGCCCGGGCTAGGCGAGGTCATCGGTCCGGCCGGCAATTTCTCGACTCTGCCAGATGCGGCCAAGTGGATTCTGTCCGGCGGCATGCTACTCGGCCGGCTGGAGATCATTACTGTGCTGGTCCTGTGTGTGCCAGCGTTCTGGCGACATTGAGGCCTGATGCCACCCACTTGGGTCATACGCCAGTCCCGAAGGTTCCAAAAGCGTGCTTTGACCGTATTCGCGATGTGAATAAAGCTCCCTGTGGGAGTGAGCTTGCTCACGAAGAGGCCAGTATGATTATCGTGCCGATGCTCCGCGTCGGCATGCCGTTCTGGACGCTCTGCGTCCGATCTTGAGTGTGCGGTGCAGACCGGTGACGCTCCGCGTCACTCAGCGGTTCTGCGGTGGCAGTGATGTTTGTTTATGGCTCAGGGCACCTTTTCGCCCCTCGGCGACCTACTTTGATGGGGCCAAATTAGGCAAATCCCTTGGCTCCGTTTCCGGCCCGACTTCGTCGGGTTCCTTCGCCCTGACACTGATCCGGGGGCCGCCGCAACGGGCCATCCTTGGCCCGGATGCGGCTTGCTCGGCGTCCTGCCTCGCATCCCCCGGATCAGCGCCAGGACTCAGCCGTCACTTACGTCGCACTCTGCGTCGCCAGTGCCATCGTGATAAAAAAGCGCTTTCTTTTATGTGCAGTGATTGCGGGCAAGGCATTACACCGTGCCGCAGTTGCTGCGTTACGCAGAGCGTCACGAACTGCATGCCAACGCGGAGTAGCACGATAATCGGCCAAATTTGTGTATAACAACAAGAACCAACACGAGGGTGCGCGCCGTGGATACGATCAAGCGTTTCTCAAGCTTTGCCGAGTTTTATCCTTTCTATCTTGCCGAGCACAGCAGTAGTTCGAGTCGGCGCTTGCATTTTTTCGGTACGTCGCTGGTGATCTTTTTGTTGGCGTTTGGGGTGGGCAGTGGCCGCTGGGAGTTGTTGTGGTGGTTGCCGGTTGCGGGCTACGGGTTTGCATGGGCCGGGCATTTCTTTTTCGAGAAAAACCGGCCGGCCACGTTCAAGCATCCGTTTTACAGCCTGCTCGGTGATTTCGTCATGTACCGTGACATGTTGTTGGGCAAGGTTCCTTTTTAAGGAGCGCTTTTCCGCCGCTCAGGCAACCGGCTCGCTGACAGGCTCCTGCACCACCACCTGTTGTGCCTTCAAATGCGCATCGGCCAGGCGGAACAGTTCGATGTTGCCGTCCAGGTGCTCGATCAGGGCGGTGCAGGATTCAACCCAGTCGCCGCAATTGAGGTATTCCACGCCGCCCACCTGACGGATTTCTGCGTGGTGGATGTGCCCGCATACCACGCCGTCCAGCCCGCGCTTCACGCATTCGTGAGCAATGGCTTCCTCGAAGTCGCTGATGAAGTTCACCGCACTCTTGACCTTGTGCTTCAGATACGCCGACAGCGACCAGTAGCCATAGCCGTACCTGGCGCGCCAGTGGTTCAGCCAGCGATTGAGGGTCAGGGTGAACTCGTAGGCCGAGTCGCCGAGAAAGGCCAGCCAGCGGTGATAGCGGGTAATCACGTCGAACTGGTCGCCGTGAATGACCAGCAGTCGACGGCCGTCGGCGGTCACGTGTTCGGCTTCGTCCACCAACTGGATATTGCCCAGCACCAGTTTCGAGTAACGGCGCAGAAATTCGTCGTGATTGCCGGTGACATAAATCACTTCGGTGCCACGTTTGCTCATCGTCAGCAGGCGGTGAATCACGTTGGTGTGCGCTTGCGGCCAGTACATGCCGCCGCGCAGTTTCCAGCCGTCGATGATGTCGCCGACCAGGTACACCTTGTCCGCCTGATAGCGCTTGAGAAATGCAGACAAGTGCTCAGCCTGGCAATCACGCGTGCCGAGGTGGACGTCGGAAATCCACAAGGTCCGCACACGTTGTTTGCGGCTGGGTGTGGCGAGCTGAGCACTGCTCATGGGACGACCTCCGGCATGGTTTTTAAAAGAGTGGAGCATGCCGGTTAACTGAATGTGACACGCGCGTGGCGATGTCGTGACAATACGCCTCGTATTACTGCGGACCGGCGGGTGCGGGTCGGTCGTTGTGGCCCAGATCACGCGCCGGGTCAATCTGGTCACGGATGCGCTGCTTGAGTACCTTGGCCTCGGGAAAGCCGCCGTCTGCCTTGCGCTCCCAGATCTGCACGCCGTCGCAGGTAATGCGAAACGCGCCGCCAGTGCCCGGTTGCAGGGACACCTTGCCAAGGTCGTCACTGAAGGTGCTCAACAGTTCCTGAGCCAGCCAGGCCGCGCGCAGCAGCCACTGACATTGAATGCAATAGGTGATGATAACTTCGGGTTTTTCGGCAGGCATGGATGCCCCTCCAGCAAATACAGACGAACATGATACTCATCATATGGCGAATCAACGAGGGTTGATGATGCCCTGCCCTGTACAGAATGTCTTCGCACAAAACTTTAATTATCAGCCAATTTAATAATGCATATTTTTTATAATTAACTTAGACCGAAATCGAATTTCACAGCACCTGCCGATTGCCTTTATGGTGCTTCTCGACACGGTCGAACGGACCTCAACCATTGGCAGGAGTTTTCATGAGCATTGAATTCATTGGCTATATCGCCACTCAACCCGGTTCTGAAATTCATCCCCGCAGTGGCGCGACCATTCAGCCCGACTACGTGCAGAAGGTGGCCAGGGCTCATGAAGACGCAGGCTTTGATCGAGCACTGATCGCTTACCACTCCAACAGCCCGGACAGCACGCTGGTTGCGGCGCAGGCTGCCAGTGTCACCAGCAAACTGAAATTTCTCGTCGCACATCGCCCCGGTTTTATTTCGCCGACCGTCGCTGCCCGGCAGTTTGCGACGCTGGACGTGTTCAATGGCGGACGCACTGCGGTGCATATCATCACCGGCGGCGATGACAAGGAACTGCGCGCTGACGGCAGCCACATCGGCAAGGACGAGCGTTACGCCCGCAGCGACGAATACCTCAGCGTGGTGCGCCAGGAATGGACCAGCGACACGCCGTTCGATCACCAAGGCACTTACTACCAGTTCGAGGGCGCACACTCATTGGTCAAATCGCCACAACAGCCGCATATCCCGCTGTACTTTGGTGGCTCTTCGGCAGCAGCGATTGCCGTGGCCGGCAAGCATGCGGATGTCTACGCGCTGTGGGGCGAGACCTACGAACAGGTGCGCGACGTGGTCAAACAGGTGCGCGCCGAAGCCGCCAGACATGGCCGCACCATTCGCTTCAGCCTGTCACTGCGACCGATTCTGGCCGATACCGAAGAGCAAGCCTGGGCACGCGCCGACAGCATTCTGGAACAGGCCAAAGCCTTGGCAGACAGCAACGGCTTTGTACGCCGTGAACCACCGAATGAAGGATCGCGCCGCCTGCTGGCCGCCGCTGCGCAAGGCTCGCGGCTGGACAAGCGCCTGTGGACCGGGATTGCCGGCCTGCTCGGCGCGCAGGGCAATTCCACGTCGCTGGTCGGCACCCCGGAACAGGTGGCCGAAGCGTTGCTGGATTACTACGACCTGGGGATCACCACCTTCCTGATTCGCGGTTTCGACCCGCTGGAAGATGCCATCGATTACGGTAAAAAGCTGATCCCGCTGACTCGCCAACTGGTCGCCCAGCGCGAACAGCAGGCACGCGAGCAGGTTGCCTGACAGACGGCAACGCGGAACGGCTGACTTGATTCAAGGCAGCCCGCCCGCGATGTCAGCCTCAGGCGGCAGCCGAGACCGGCTTGAGGGATCGAGCCACCAAGGCACCAAACGCGTCGACCGGCGCTTGCAGGTTGCCCAGAAAGCGCGGGTAGAACAGCCACAAATCCATGACCGGTTTGAAGTCTTTCAGGGGCAGCGCTATCAGTTGCTCGCGGTGCGCGCTGCGTTCGAGCAGCGGCCTCGGCACCAGGCCCAGCCCCATACCGTCAGCCACCAGCCCCAATTGCAACTCGGTGCCAAAGGTTTCCAGGTTGACCTTCATGCTCAGGCCCTGATCGGTCAGGGTGCGCTGCAAACCTGCGCGAAACCCGCAGCCATCCGGGTTGAGCACCCAGCCCTGCTCATAGCAATCCGCCAGCTTGCCGGGCTTTTTCGGCGCCGAGCCTTTGGCGCACACCACCACCAGCTCCATCTTGCCGATGGACTGCCCGATGATGTTGTCCGGGAAAATCTTGCCTGCCGGGAACAACGCCGCTGCAGCGTCCAGTTCACCGTTTTCGATTTTGCCGATCAGGTGGCTGCCCCAGCCGGTGCTGACCTGCGCACGCAACTCCGGGAATCCACCGCGCAGTTGCTTGAGCGCATCCAGCAACACGACATCGCCGATGGTTTGCGGCACACCAACGCGCAGCAAACCGCTGGGCGGCGTGTCGCTGGCCACCAGCTCACGCAGCGAATCCATCTCGCGCAGGATCGCCAGGCATTTCTGATACACCTGAATCCCCATCGGCGTTGGTTTGAGCGGCTTGGTGTTGCGATCGAACAACTCGACGCCAAGGGCCTGCTCGAAATTCTGTACCCGGCGCGTGATGGCCGGCTGGGTCAGGTCGAGTGATTCAGCCGCGTGGCTGATCGACTGACAGCGGATGACTGCAACGAACGCATCGATATCATCAATTTTCATTCGGACCGCACATAAATATGAGAAATCAACATAGGCAAAAAGCATAGTACCCGCGAGCACCGATGCATAGCCCGGCTTGTGACTTCCTGCATTGGCGAAGAAAAGCAAAAGACGTTTTCGTTATAACCTAATCATTAAAAAATAGCATATTAAATACAGGTATCATGCTTATATCTAACCATTCCCTGATCTGGAAATGGACATGACCGCGCCAAGCCGCCCGCAGCGACACCCCGAACGACTCGACGCCTTTGTCGACGCGCTGACCGAGCTGATCGGCGGCAAACCGCATGAGGTCGACCTGCTGCGGCGCGGCGGCAAGCTGCTGGCGCAACTGGTCAGCCACGATGACTGGCTGCCCGCAGAATTTGCCGTCGCCGATCCTGCTCGTTATCAGCAATTTCTGCTCCACGCCAACTCGCAGCAGCGCTTTTCGGTGGTCAGTTTCGTCTGGGGGCCGGGGCAACGCACACCGATTCATGACCACCGTGTCTGGGGCCTAATCGGCATGTTGCGTGGCGCGGAACACTCACAGGGTTACGTGCGAAACGCACAGGGACACTTTGAAACCAGCGGGCCGCCCATTTTGTTGCAACCAGGCCAGGTTGAAGCCCTGTCGCCTTCCAGCAACGACGTTCATCAGGTCAGCAACGCGTTCGACGATCAGGTCTCGATCAGCATTCATGTGTATGGCGCCGATATTGGCAGCGTGAAGCGCGCCGTCTACGACCTCGACGGCAACGAAAAACTGTTCATTTCCGGCTATTCCAATGCCGGCACCTCTGCTCGTCAGGACTCGTCAACAGGGAGCGTCATCCAATGACCACAGTCACAACCCGATCATTCGCCGATATTCGTCAGGCATTACTGGACCGCCAGGAGCTGGCGCTGGTCGACGTTCGCGAAGAAGCACCCTTCGCCGAGGCTCATCCGCTGTTTGCGGTGAATATCCCGCTGTCGAAACTGGAGCTGGAGGTGTTCTCGCGGATTCCACGGCGCGATACTGCCGTCACTCTTTATGACGATGGCGAAGGGCTGGCGCAGATTGCTCTGCAACGCCTGTACTCCTTGGGTTATAGCGACGTGAGACTGCTCGACGGCGGCTTGCAGGGCTGGCGCGATGCGGGCGGCGAGCTGTTCATTGACGTTAATGTGCCGAGCAAGGCGTTCGGCGAACTGGTGGAGCATCAACGCGCGACGCCCTCGCTGGCCGCCGAAGACGTCAAAGCCCTGCTCGACAGCCACGCCGATGTGGTGGTGCTGGATGCGCGCCGCTATGACGAATACCAGACCATGAGCATACCGGGCGGCATCAGCGTACCCGGCGCGGAACTGGTGCTGCGCGCGCGCGAGCTGGCACCTGATCCGCACACCCGGATCATCGTCAATTGCGCGGGCCGCACGCGTAGCATCATCGGCACTCAATCGTTAGTCAACGCAGGCATTCCCAATCAGGTGCATGCGCTGCGCAATGGCACTATCGGCTGGCTGCTGGCCGGGCAGACGCTGGACCACGGGCAGCACCGACGCTTTGCAGCGGTCAGCGAAGACACCCGCGAAACGGCCAGCGCCGATGCTCGCAAGGTCGCCGACCGGGCCGGAGTAAAGCGTGCCAGCCGCAGCGAACTGCAACGCTGGCAGGCCGAGCCGGCACGTACCACGTATCTGTTCGATGTGCGCACCCCGGAAGAATTTGCCAAGGGCCATTTGCCTGGCGCGCGCTCGACACCGGGCGGCCAGCTGGTGCAGGAAACCGACCATTTCGCCAGTGTGCGTGGCGCACGCATCGTGCTGGTGGACGACGACGGAGTACGCGCCAACATGTCGGCGTCCTGGCTGGCACAACTGGGCTGGGAGGTGTCGGTCATCGATGACCTGCATGAGGCGGATTTCAGCGAATCGGGCGACTGGGACGCGCCCTTCCCTGCGCCGCAGCAGGTGGAAGCCATCAGCGTCGAGACCCTTGCTGACTGGCAGCAACAGGTCGAGGTGGCGGTGCTGGATTTCACTGCCAGCGCCAATTACGACAAACAGCACATCCCCGGCGCCTGGTGGGCCTTGCGTGCCGATCTCAAACAGGCGCTGGCCAGAATACCTGCCGCCGACCGCTACGTATTGACCTGTGGCAGCAGCCGTCTGGCGCGTTTCGCGGTGGCCGACGTCGAAGCGCTGACCGACAGGCCGGTGTTCCTCCTTGAAGGCGGCACGGCCAGTTGGGTCAAAGCCGGTCTGCCACTGGAACATGGCGAAAGCCGACTGGCCTCACCGCGCATCGACCGCTATCGCCGCCCCTATGAAGGCACCGAGGCGCCGCGCGAAGCCATGCAGGCGTATCTGGATTGGGAGTTCGGGCTGGTCGAACAATTGGGGCGTGACGGGACACACGGGTTTTACGTGATTTGATGTCCGGTTTTAAGTGCGCGGCGCCGCATATCGGTCTCGATGAGCACGGGAAACCGGGCTTTTGTGGGAGCGAATTTGTTCGCGAAGGCCTCGTTTCAGACAGTGAATATTCTGTGGATGCACGCACCCTTTCGTGAACAAGCGAAGCGTCGCCCGGTTCATTCACTCATAACCATACTGGAGACCCATTTAAATGCTGCCTTTTTTCAAATCCCCCCTGCCGTTCAAAAGCCTGTTGCTGGGGGCATTGCTGAGCGTAATGGCGGGTCAGCAGGTTCTGGCTGCAGAGCTGGCGCCCCTGCTGGTGGCCAATCAGAAATCATTACTCAAAGTGCTGTTGCAAGTCTCCGGCGAGCTCAAGGATGTGCCATATGAAATCAGGTTCTCCGAGTTCCCTTCGGCCGCGCCATTGGGCGAAGCCCTTAATGCCGAAGCCGTGGATATCGGCGCGCTGGGTGATGCGCCCTATGTGTTTGCCCTCGGCGCGGGTGCGCCGTTAAAAGTGGTCAGCATCACCCATGCCGAAGGCCGCTTCACCACCGCTGTGCTGGTGGCGAAAGATTCGCCGATCAAGACCGTGGCCGACCTCAAGGGCAAGCGTATTGTCACCGGGCGCGGCTCCATCGGTCATTATCTGGCGATCCGCGCGCTGCAGCATGCCGGGCTGAAGACCAGCGATGTCAGCTTCATCTACCTGTTGCCCAGCGAATCACGTCTGGTGCTGGCCAATGGCGACGCCGATGCCTGGGCAACCTGGGACCCGTACACCACGATCTCCATCAGCCAGAACGATGCGCATGTACTGGTCAGCGGCGACCAACTGCTGAGCAATCACCTGTACCTCGCCGCAACCAGCAAGGCCATCGACAGTAAACGCGTGCAACTGGAGGATTTTGTGGCCAGGGTCGAGCGGGCCTTCAACTGGACCAACGCGCATCCCGAGGCGTACGCCGCAGCGCAGGCTAAAGTGACCGGCCTGCCTGTCGATGTGCATCTGGCCGTGGCGAAAGCCACGAAAATGCAGCGCACACCGATTGACGACCCGATTATTCAAGGGCTGCAAGAAACCGCCAACACCTATCTGGCGGAAGGCATCGTCAGCAAACCGATCGACGTCTCGACCGGTTTCGATAAAAGCTTCAACGCGTCGCGCGCCCGGATTGCCCAGGCCACAGCCCAATAACCACTGCGCCCGATCACCACTGCCTACTGCTGCGAAAAGGACCCCGCATGACACTTTCACCGCTTCGTCAGCACCGCGAGCCGCCCGAATCTGCCGCAGACTTCGCCACCCGACTGCGGGGAATCACCGCAACGCTGGCCGAAACTGCCGAGCACTACGATGCCAGCGGCGCCTTTCCCCACGACAACTTCGCCTTGCTGCACCGCCACGGCCTGCTCGGTTTTACCGTGCCGGCCGAGCTGGGCGGCGGCGCGGCGAATCTGGCGCACGCGCAACAGGTCGTCAGCGCTGTGGCCAAGGGCGAACCGTCGACCGCGCTGATCCTGGTGATGCACTACCTGCAGCATTCACGCCTGCAGGAGAGCAGCAAATGGCCGACTGATCTGCGCGTGCGGGTGGCCGAAGAGGCCGTACGTGACGGCGCCCTGATCAACGCGCTGCGCGTCGAACCGGACCTCGGCACACCGGCGCGTGGCGGTCTGCCGGGCACCGTCGCCCGCCGTACCGCCGAAGGCTGGCGAATCAGTGGCAGCAAGATCTACTCCACCGGCAGCCATGGCCTGACCTGGTTCGCGGTGTGGGCGCGCAGCGATGACGATGACCCGCTGGTCGGCACTTGGCTGGTGCACAAGGACACGCCCGGCATCACGATCATCGAGGACTGGGACCATCTGGGCATGCGCGCGACCAACAGCCACGAAGTCAGGTTCGACAACGTGCTGGTGCCGCTCGAACAGGCGGTCAGCGTCAGCCCGTGGAGCGCGCCGCAGGCCGAGCTGGACGGTTCGGGCATGCTCTGGATGGCCGTGCTGCTGTCCTCGGTGTACGACGGCATCGCCCATTCCGCCCGCGGCTGGCTGGTGCAATGGCTGAAACAGCGCAAGCCGTCCAACCTGGGGGCGGCGCTCTCGACGCTACCGCGCTTTCAGGAAACCGTCGGGCATATCGACACCCTGCTGTTTGCCAACCAGAACCTGCTGCACTCCGCCGCGCAAGGGCACACGCCCGTCGAGCATGCTGCGCAGATCAAGTTTCTGGTGACCGGCAATGCCATACGCGCCGTGGAGCTGGCGGTCGAAGCCTCGGGCAATCCGGGCCTGTCGCGCAGCAACCCGCTGCAACGTCACTACCGCAATGTGCTGTGCGGCCGGGTGCATACGCCGCAGAACGACGCAGTGCTTGCCAGTGTGGGCAAAGCGGCGTTTGCCAGGCGCAATGACGGATAGCGCGAGGCGCACCGGTCACCCCTGGCGGTCATCCAGCCGGACAGCCGAATCCAGACGCTCGCGCAGAAATTCGATGAACACTTGCACCAGCCGTGACGCCTGGCGGTGTTGCGGGTACACCGCCGACAGCGTCAACGGCTCGGGCCGCCGGTCGTCCAGCACGCGGACCAGACTGCCGTCGCGCAGGGCTGCTCCGACGATGAACGTCGGCAGGTAGGTGATTCCCAGCCCGGCGACTGCGGCATCTCTGAGCAACTCGCCGTTATTGACCCGCATTCGCCCGCTGACACTCAGGCTCGACACTTTACCCGCGCCCTGAAAACGCCACTGCACCTGACGGCTGTGACCATAGGGCAGGCAATCGTGCTGGTGCAGGTCGTCAGGCGTTTGCGGCGTACCGCGCGCGGCGAGATAGCCTGGGCTGGCGCAATAGACCCGATCGATTGAAGCGATACGGCGCGCGATCAGGCTGGAATCTTCCAGCACACCGATGCGCAGCGCCAGATCGTAGCCCTCGCTGATCACGTCCACCGGCCGGTCGCTCAGGTCGACTTCCACCGCGACGTCCCGGTAGCGCTGCAAGAACTGCGGCAGCAGGCAGCCCAGATGAGCAACGGCAAACGATAACGGCGCGCTCAGACGCAACATGCCACGCGGTTCACTGCTCTGCCCGGTAATGCCCTGCTCGACCTGTTCGACTTCGGCCAGCAGGCGCAAGGCCGATTCGTAATAGCTCTGGCCCAGCGGGGTGACATCCAGACGCCGCGTCGAGCGGTTGAGCAAACGCACACCCAGCCGTTCCTCCAGCTGCATCAGACGACGACTGACGAACTGCTTGGACAGCCCGAGTTTGTCGGACGCCGCTGTGAAGCTGCCGGATTCCATGACCTGGCAAAAAATACGCATGTCTTCAAAAGGGTTCATGATCGCGACCGGCTGACAATTAAAGGCTTTATAGCGTTTTTTGAAATATCTGACACAGTATCAATGCGAGCGACTGGCAGACGCCAGTTGTCAGGCCATTACCGTCTTCTCAAACCCAGGAGCTGTCGATGTCACTGTTGTCGAGCCATCCTCTCGTGTGGGGCGCAGTGTTGTTGCTGGCAGACGCAGCGGCCTGGCATGCCACGCCGACACGGCTACAGATCATTCGCGTCGCAGTGCGTCTGGCGCTGTTTCTGGCGTTCAGCACGGTGATCACCAACGCCGGGATCAGCCCGCTACAGGCGCCGTCTTGGCCGGATGACAGCGTTATGCAATTGGGCAACACAGCGTTGGCGATTGCCTGGTGGATGTATGCCGCGCGGGTGCTCACCGGGCTGATAGGCCTGGCCCTGATGCCGCGCCTCGGGCGCCAGGGCGGGCACCTGTTACAGGACGTGATCGGCGCATTGATATTCTTGATTGGCGTGGTGGCGGCCGCAGGTTATGTGCTGGAACTGCCCGTCCGAGGCTTGCTGGTGACCTCGGGCGCGGTCGCGATCATCGTCGGCCTGGCCTTGCAAAGCACGTTGAGCGACGTGTTTTCCGGGATTGTGCTGAACACCACAAAGCCTTATCGGGTTGACGACTGGGTGTCGATCGATGGCGTCGAGGGAAAAGTGGTGGACATCGACTGGCGAGCCACGCATCTGCTGACGGCCTCTGGAAGCACCGCCGTTGTGCCCAACTCGGTCGCCGCCAAAGCCAAGATCGTCAACCTTAGCCGCCCGGCTCATATGTACGGCGTGTCGATCAGCATTCAGGTGCCCAACCATATCCGCCCGCGACGAGTGCTCGACGCACTTGATCGAGCCCTGCAAGGCTGCGCCAGCCTGCTGCCGACGCCAGCGCCGAAAGCGCTGCTTCAGGCGTCTGGAGAAACCATGTGCGAATACGTGGCCAGCGGATTCATTGCCGACCTGACCACTAAAAGCGAAGCGCGCAACCAACTGTTCGACCTGGCCTATCGGCATCTGGAAGCTGCGAACATTATCCGCCAGCCCGAATCGAATGGCGCGCCTTTTTCCAGGGCGCGTGCGTTGCTCGAAGACATGAAAGTATTTGGCTCGCTGAGCTCGGAAGAGCGCGATCATCTGGCGCAGAACATGAGCGCGCAACGCTACTCGGCCGGGCAAGTGTTACTGGATCTTGATGCAATGCCCGACGGCCTGTTGGTGATCGCTGCGGGTGTGATCAGCGTCGTAATCGCCGACGGCGAACGACGCATCGAAGCGGGCCGCATGGGGCCGGGCGAGATTCTGGGCGAACAGGGCATTCTTGATAACACCCCCTCGCAAGCATGCTTTACCGCACTGACGTCCAGCCTCGTCTACCGCATCGAAAAAAATCTGGCCCGTGATTGCCTGGCCCAGTCCACCCAGGTCAACACGGCGCTGCACAAGCTTCTGGCATTGCGCCAGAAAAATGCTGAATCGACCTTGTTGGCCCGGACGCCTCAAGTGAAGAAAGGCGGATTTCTCGGCTGGCTGCAAAATCGCTGAATAGCCACCTCACACTGTCAACCACAGCGAGACAGTGATTCATCTCCCAGCTACTTATTGCACCGCTGGATAACCAGTAATCTTGATCTCACTTGATCGATTGCTGAATGTGCAGCGTCGATATCCGATGGAGAAAGAATCATGCTGACTCTTCGCAAAGCTTCCGATCGCGGCGCAGCAGATCATGGCTGGCTGAAATCCTTTCATACCTTTTCCTTTGCCAGCTACCGCAATCCGCAGGAACAGGGCTTTTCCGATCTGCTGGTCATCAATGACGACCGCGTAACGGCCGGTAAAGGGTTTGGCCAGCACCCGCACCGCGACATGGAAATCTTTTCCTACGTGCTCGAAGGCGCGCTGGAACACAAGGACACACTGGGCACCGGCTCGGTGATACGCCCAGGTGACGTGCAGTTGATGAGCGCCGGCAGCGGCGTGGCACACAGCGAGTTCAACCACTCGCAAACCGAAGGCGTGCATTTTCTGCAAATCTGGATTGTGCCGAATGTTGCAGGTGCAGAGCCACGCTATCAGCAGGAGCACTTCAGCGCTGAACAGAAACGCGGTCGCCTGCAGTTGATCATCTCACCTGAAGGTGAAGACGGTTCGCTCAAGGTTCGCCAGGATGCGCGTGTGTACGCCGGTCTGTTCGATGGCGATGAAACCGCCGCGCTTGAGCTGGCCGCCAATCGCTATGCCTACGTGCATGTCGCCCGAGGCAGCGTGGTACTGAATGGCGAGCAACTGGGCGAAGGCGACGGTGTGCGCGTGCGCAGCGAACAGTTGATCAGCCTGAAAGACGGGGTCGACGCAGAAGTGCTGGTGTTTGACATGCGCCCCAATGAAAGGCCGCAGATGCCCTGATGCATAGCAATGGCATCAGGAAAACTTAGCGTTTCTTTCACTTGATCGGTGCTACGGCCTGATCCACGCTCCGTCGAACCGCCCTTGCTCGCGGCCCTGAACCGGCCGCGAGCATCCTGGCTGTTTGATCGGACATCAGGTGAGGAGAAAACATGCGCCCTGATCAATAACGTGATTGTGTTCTTCTGAAGCCCGCCCGTACCTCTCACGGCAAGCAAGGGCTGGATTATCAAGTCGGTATTTCAGCCCAAAGCGCAGGCGCTCGTCATATTCACATGCAGTTGCTGACGATCCCGCCCGGCGGCAAAGGCAAGGCACACAAGCATCAGGAACATGAAACCGCTATTTATGCACTGAGCGGGGCTACTGGGTGCTGGTATGGGGAGTCACTGGAAAAACATGCTGTCGTAGAAGAAGGCGACTTCTTCTACATCCCGGCAGGCATGCCGCACGTGCCCTACAACCGCAGCAACATGCATGCAGCCACAGCTCTGGTTGCGCGCACCGATCCTGATGAGCAGGAAAGCGTGACCTTGCTACCGGCGCTCGACGAGGTATTAGCTTCCAGGCAGAGCTGAGCAGACTGCTCAGCGGGGACAATCTTGCTGGTGCATGCTCTTCAAAACGCACAAACAAAAACGCCGCTATAGTGAGCGGCGTTTTTGTGAATATGGAGCGGGAAACGAGACTCGAACTCGCGACCCCGACCTTGGCAAGGTCGTGCTCTACCAACTGAGCTATTCCCGCAAAATGGCGTCCCCTAGGGGACTCGAACCCCTGTTACCGCCGTGAAAGGGCGGTGTCCTAGGCCACTAGACGAAGGGGACACTGCCTGAAACACCATGGTGTGTGTTTCAGTTCCAGACACCATCCGGGGATGTGTACTGGTTTCACTCAACCCTGCCCGAAAGCAACGCTGCTTAAAAATGGAGCGGGAAACGAGACTCGAACTCGCGACCCCGACCTTGGCAAGGTCGTGCTCTACCAACTGAGCTATTCCCGCAATGGCGTCCCCTAGGGGACTCGAACCCCTGTTACCGCCGTGAAAGGGCGGTGTCCTAGGCCACTAGACGAAGGGGACACACGTACAACATTCACTGCTTATTTGCGCTAGGCTGTGTGCTTTACGCTGTAAGTGGCGCGCATTTTATGGATGGTTTGAGGGGTCGTCAACCCCATTCTGAAAATTTATTGAAATCAATAACTTCGCTGCCGTTCAGACGCTGACCAACCTCAGCCGACCGCCTGCGTGCCTGAGCAATATCGTTCAGTTGCCTGATCAGCCCTCATCTATATAGGAGAGATGCCGACAAACTCCGAAAGGGACATCTATGCGCAGTAGTGCTTAGCCACTACACTCGCATTAAAACTAATTGCACAAATGAGGTTTGCACAGTGACTCCACTCATGATCACGCTGATGGTAGTAGCAGGCATCGCACTGCTCATCGCGATCGGCTACCTGAATCACGTCGCTGAAAACGGCAAACTGGAAAAGGCCCGCACCAAGGTTGAACTGAGTGATCGACTGCGTCGCTGCAGCGAGATCACCGAGGTCTTCCCGGGTCAATTGATGTCGCCAGCGTTGAAGCTGCTGTTGGCGCGCCTGGAGCTCAACGTTGTGCAGCGCATGCTGAACATGGAAAAAGGCAACGCTCAGCTCAAACACCGCATCGGCGAACTGGAAGAGCAGATTGCCAAAGGTGAAGGCATCGAAATACCCAACCCGGTCACGCCGATTCAGACCGAAGCCAAGGCCAAGGACGTTCGTTTTCTGCTCGAAGCCCTGCACGGTCAGGTCACGCGGGCTGCGCATGACGGTTTTCTGCAGACCAGCGAAGCCAAGCACTGGATCCGTGAAATCCGCACCATTCTGGTCAACCTGCACATCGAGTTCTTCAACAATCTTGGTCAGACTGCGCTCGCTCAGGATCAGCCAGGTCAGGCGCGTCTGGCGTTCGAGCGCGGCGTGCAGTACTTGCGCAATCAGCCGGACCCGGTCACCTATCAGCAGCAACTGCTGGCCATGGAAAAGCAACTGGCCCGCGCCAACTCGGTGGTCTTGACCAACACTGCGCCGACCGAAGACGACGACAACGCGTTGACCGAAGGCCTGAAACAGGACGACACCGAGTCGGAATGGAAGAAGAAAGTCATCTACGATTGATGACCGCCCCGCCGCTGCCCGCTCATTGAAACGGGCAGCGACCGACCGGCTCAGCAGTCGGTCGAAGCCAGAAAGATAGCGGCCAGACGCTCGATCCCTACCTGATCCTCTTCCTTGAAACGCCCCACGCTCGGACTGTCCAGGTCCAGCACGCCGATCAGACGCCCGTCCTTGACCAGCGGCACCACCAACTCACTGTTCGATGCGCTGTCGCACGCGATGTGTCCGGGAAATTCGTGCACGTCCTGAACACGCTGGGTTTGCCGACTTTGCGCTGCAGCCCCGCAGACACCGCGACCAAAGGGAATGCGTACGCAGGCGATCTGCCCCTGAAACGGCCCGAGCACCAGTTCTTCGTTGCGATTGAGGTAAAACCCCGCCCAGTTCAAATCCTCGATCTGGGTGTACAGGAACGCCGAAAACTGTGCAGCATTGGCGATAAAGTCGCGCTCATCGGCGAGCAGAGCCTCAAGTTGCGCCGCCAGCAGGCCATAACCATCCAGTCCGCTGCCGGTGTTTTGCAAATCAATCATGTGTGTTGCTCCAACAATTCAAGTCCTACCCAATAACGCGCAAATTGATAAGCACAGCGGCCATTGCGATTGCCCCGCGCGGTGGCCCAGCGAATCGCGGCCTTTTCCAGTTGTTCGTCGCGCTGCCACTGCAACCCGGCCTTGTGCGCCAGTTGGGTGATCCAGTGTTCGACCACATTCAGGTAGTGGTCCTGCGTGAACGGATAGAACGACAGCCACAGGCCGAACCGGTCGGACAGGGCAATCTTGTCTTCCACCGCTTCACTGGGGTGCAATTCGCCGTCAACGTGCGCCCAGTTGGCGTTGTCGCTTTCCTTTTCGGGCACCAGATGGCGGCGATTGGAGGTCGCATACAGCAGCACATTGTCCGGCGCTTGCTCCAGCGAGCCGTCGAGCACGCTTTTCAGCACCCGATAATCGCCTTCGCCCGACTCGAACGACAAGTCGTCACAGAACAGCACGAAACGCTGCGGCAGCTTTTGCAGTTGCTCGACCACGCGGGGCAAGTCACCCAGGTGATCACGCTCGATTTCTATCAGGCGCAGACCTGCCGGGGCGTACTCGGCCAGCAGTGCGCGGATCAACGAGGACTTGCCCGTGCCGCGCGAACCCCAGAGCAACGCGTGGTTGGCTGGCAGCCCTTCAATGAACTGGCGAGTGTTGCGGCCTAGCTGGTCGCGCTGAAGGTCGACGCCGATCAGATCGGTCAGGCGCGTCTCCAGACTGACCTGCAGCGGCAGCAGATAGCCACTGCGCCCCTCGCGCACCCAACGGGCGGCAAGCACCTGCGTCCACTCGACCGGCTCGCGTATGGCGGGCAGCAGAGGCTCCAGACGGGCCAGCACCGCATCGGCGCGTTGCAGAAAAGCATCCAACCGAGAGTCCACGGGATCTCCTTATATTTAACTGATTGGTCACCGATGCCGATCAGCTATGCTTGGCCGGCACAGTGCACCCGAAGTGGCAGTAGGTATTCATGGATATTTCGCTCAAAAACAGGCTTTCGTTCAAACAAGCGCGCCTGGCCGTGTTGATCGGCTTCGCGCTTGGGACCTTGCTGAGCTTTGCGCAGATTGCGCTTGATTATGCCAGCGAAGACGCCTCCATCAATCGCGAAATCAAATCCCTGCTGGAAATCACCCAGAATCCTGCCTCGCGTATCGCCTATAACATTGACGCTGAGCTGGCTCAGGAACTGACCCTCGGGCTGCTGCACTCCCCTGCCGTGGTCAGTGCGAGGCTGACTGACAACAATGACACGGTGCTCGCCAGTGTTGAACGACCGATGGCCACCGGCCGTTATCGGATGTTCAGTGACTGGCTGTTCGGGGAAAGCCGACAGTTTCAGGAAAAGCTGCACCTTGACCATCTGCCGGACGAAACCATCGGCACACTGTACCTGACCGTCGACACCTTCGCGTTCGGCAGCCACTTCCTGCAACGCGCGGAAATAACGCTGCTCAACGGCTTCGTGCGCAGCCTGGCGCTGGCGGGAATTCTGACCATTCTGTTCTACGCGACGCTCACCAAACCGCTGGTCCGGGTGATCCGGGAACTGAGCAGCCGCGATCCGCGCAGCCCGGATCAGGCCAGGATCAACTGCCCGCCACACCATGAACAGGATGAAATCGGTGTGCTGGTCGCCACGTTCAATCGTCAGATCGAGACCATGAGCGCCGAGTTTTCCAGGCGGCGCGCGGCCGAAGACCGCCTGACCGATCACCTGAATCAGCTGGAAAACATCGTCTCGGCACGCACCAATGAACTCAAGGCCAGCAACATGCGCCTGCGCCAGTCCAACGAAGAACTGCAGATCGCGCGCAGTACTGCACTGGACATGGCTCACGCGCGCTCGGCATTTCTGGCGCACATGAGCCATGAAATCCGCACCCCGCTCAACGGCCTGCTGGGCATGCTGGCCCTGTCGCTGGACAGCCCGCTCGGGGCCGAGCAACGCCAGCAACTGATGATCGCCCATGATTCGGGCAAAGTGCTGGTGGAACTGCTCAACGATATTCTCGACATGTCCAAGTTCGACGCTGGCCATCTGGAGATCGAACGCATCCCGTTCGACCTCGGCGCGCTGATCGAGGACACCGCCAACCTGTTGTCGCAGAACGCCGCGCCGAGTGTGGAGCTGACCTGCCTGATCGCGCCGGACTTCCCGGCGCTGGTCACCGGCGACCCGACCCGGGTCCGGCAGATCGTCAGCAACCTGCTGTCCAACGCGCTCAAGTTCACCCGCTTCGGCCGGGTGGACGTGCGCCTGACACACCATCTGGATTCCACCAGCGGGGAAAACCGGGTGCGCATCGAAGTGCGTGACACAGGAATCGGCATCGCGCAGGACGCTCAGGCAAAAATATTCCAGCCCTTCACCCAGGCGGAAGCAGCCATCACCCGCCAGTACGGCGGCACCGGGCTGGGGCTGGCGCTGACCAACAACCTGTGTGAAGCCATGAACGGCCAGTTGAGCATTCAGTCGCAGTCCGGTTTTGGCAGCCAGTTCTGCGCCGAACTGCCCTTGCCGATCAACCTGCCCGCGGTCGCCCAGACGCCGCTCAAGGGCCGGGTGACGGTGATCAGTTCCGCAGGCAGCAGTCTGGTGGAACTGCTCGGCAACCTGCTTCCCTTCTGGGGCGTGGACCTCAAACGACGCAGCATCGATGACCGTCCGGACGATCTGGACCTCGACAGCGGCCCGGACCTGGTGATTACCGACTGCCCCGAGTGCCTGTTCGCGATCCGGCCGACCACGCCCGTGCCGATTCTGCTGGTCACCGCTTACGGCAATTTCATGCCCGCCGAGCAGGTCGCCGCCCTCGCACCGCTGCAGCAGCAAGCCCGGCCGCTGGCGCGTAACGCGCTCTACCACACCTTGCGACGGGTTCTGAATCAGGAAGAGCCAGGCTCACGCGACCCGATGGCCCTCGAACACGCGACGCAACATCAGGCGCGCGTGCTGCTGGTGGAAGATAATCCGGTCAATCAACTGGTGGCCAAGGGCATTCTCGGCAAACTCGGCTGTGAAGTGGTGATCAGCAGCCATGGCGGTGAGGCGCTGGAGCAACTGGAACACAGCCACTTCGATCTGGTACTGATGGACTGCAATATGCCGGTCATGGACGGTTACGAGGCCAGTCGGCAGATCCGCAGCAGCGGTCGCTGGCCGAACCTGCCGATTGTCGCGCTGACCGCCAACGCCATGCCCGACGAACGCGAGCGCTGCAAAGCGGCGGGCATGAACGATTATCTGGCCAAGCCATTCAGGCGTGCCGAACTGGTCAGTATTCTCGATCAGTGGATTCCGCTCACCGAGGAGCGCTGAAAGCACTTAGCGCAGCAGCGCTTCGATTTCGCCAGTCAACTCTTCCGGCTTGGTCAACGGGGCAAAACGCTTGACCAGTTTGCCGTCCTTGCCGATCAGGAATTTGGTGAAGTTCCACTTGATCCGCTCCGTGCCCAGCAAGCCCGGCGCCTGCTGCTTGAGCTTGACGAACAGCAGGTGGGCCTGATCGCCGTTGACATCGATCTTCTTGAACAGTGGAAAGCTGACGCCATAGTTCAACTCGCAAAAACCGGAAATCGCGCCATCATCGCCCGGCTCCTGTTTGCCAAACTGATTGCAGGGAAAACCAAGCACCACAAGCCCCTGATCCTTGTAGTCCTGCCAGAGTTTTTCCAGCCCCTTGTATTGCGGAGTAAAGCCGCATTTGCTCGCCGTATTGACCACCAGCACTGCTTTGCCCGCGAAATCGGCGAGGGTTTTCTGTTCGCCTTTGATCGTGGTGACGGGGATGCTCAGCAGGTTTTCGCTCATGTACAAATGCCTCGGGGCTGTGACGGTGTCAGGACGCTTGACGTTAGCGTGCAATTGAACAGCACGCACGCCGATTTCCGGAATTGATACCGCTGAATAAACGCGTGCGCGTTATCCGCGAGGCTCCAGCGTCAGGCACACCGAATTGATGCAGTAACGCAGACCGGTCGGTGGCGGACCGTCGGGAAACACATGCCCCAGGTGCGCATCACATTTGGCGCAGACCACTTCGGTACGAATCATGCCGTGACTGACATCGCGCACTTCGACCACCGCGCTGCCTTCCAGTGGCGCATAGAAACTCGGCCAGCCGCAGCCGGAATCGAACTTGGTGGTGGAATCGAACAGAGCCTCATTGCAGCAGATGCAGTGATAGACGCCGTCTGTTTTTGTGCTGTTGTACTTGCCGGAAAACGGCCGCTCGGTGCCTTTCAGGCGGCAAACGTTGTATTGCTCGGGGTCGAGCATCTGCTTCCACTCTTCGAGCGTTTTCTGCAACTTGTCCACAGGTACACCTCCGAATCGGAAAAAGCCCGATCTGTATCTTTTCCGCAGATCGGGTGGCACGTATGATTGCGCCAGGTCAGACGTCAGTCTGGCACCCGCGTTTGTCGCACACAAACCCATTTTCATGGCGTGTGTGCCGCGACCCTCGTTGCAAGCCGGCAACCGCTCCACTTTCGGGATCATCACCATGCAGTTCAGCAAATCGAACAAGCTCGCAAACGTCTGCTACGACATTCGCGGGCCAGTGCTCAAGCACGCCAAACGACTGGAAGAGGAAGGTCATCGCATCCTCAAGCTGAACATCGGCAACCCGGCACCGTTTGGTTTCGAAGCGCCGGACGAAATTCTCCAGGATGTGATCCGCAACCTGCCGACCGCGCAGGGTTACAGTGACTCCAAAGGGCTGTTCAGCGCTCGCAAGGCGGTCATGCAGTATTACCAGCAGAAGCAGGTCGAAGGTGTCGGCATTGAAGACATCTACTTGGGCAACGGCGTTTCCGAACTGATCGTGATGTCGATGCAGGCGCTGCTCAACAACGGCGATGAAGTGCTGGTGCCAGCGCCCGACTATCCGCTGTGGACCGCCGCCGTGGCCTTGTCCGGTGGCAACCCGGTGCATTACCTGTGTGACGAGCAGGCCAACTGGTGGCCCGACCTGGAAGACATCAAGGCCAAAATCACCCCGAACACCAAGGCCATGGTGATCATCAACCCGAACAACCCGACCGGCGCGGTGTATTCGCGGGAAGTCTTGCTGGGCATGCTGGAACTGGCCCGCCAGCACAATCTGGTGGTGTTCTCCGACGAAATCTACGACAAGATTCTTTACGACGACGCCGTGCACATCTGCACAGCCTCACTGGCACCGGACCTGCTGTGCCTGACCTTCAACGGCCTGTCGAAATCGTATCGGGTCGCGGGCTTCCGCTCCGGCTGGATCGCCATTTCCGGGCCCAAGCACAACGCGCAGAGCTACATCGAAGGCATCGACATTCTGGCCAATATGCGCCTGTGCGCCAACGTACCCAGCCAGCACGCGATCCAGACCGCGCTGGGCGGCTATCAGAGCATCAACGACCTGATCCTGCCGCCAGGCCGCCTGCTGGAGCAGCGCAACCGCACCTGGGAACTGCTCAACGACATTCCCGGCGTCAGCTGTGTGAAACCGATGGGTGCGCTGTACGCGTTTCCGCGTATCGACCCGAAAGTCTGCCCGATCCTCAACGACGAGAAGTTCGTGCTTGACCTGCTGCTCTCGGAAAAACTGTTGGTGGTACAAGGCACGGCGTTCAACTGGCCCTACCCTGACCACTTCCGCGTAGTGACCCTGCCACGCGTTGACGAACTGGAGCAGGCCATCGGCCGGATCGGTAACTTCCTCAAGGGTTATCGTCAGTAAGAAACCCGGGGGTTGATTGCTTCGCCTCTGCCCCGGCCTGTTCGGGGCAGTTTATTTCAGCCCCGCCTCAATCGCCCGAGCCAGCGCCTCACAGGCCTTCAGGGGCCGGACACCTTGGCTCAGCTGCCGTTCAGCTTGCCGGTATTACCATCGATTACGTCAAGACGACACAGTTTGAAATAGTCCCTGTGTTGAATAGCAGCGGTCACCACCTTATATACCCGGCATCGAGTTACATATTTATACCTGAGGAGAACGTTTCGACCATGATGCGCATTTTGCTGTTTTTGGCCACTAACCTTGCGGTCGTGCTGATTGCCAGCATCACCTTGAGCCTTTTTGGCTTCAATGGGTTCATGGCGGCCAACGGGGTTGATCTGAACCTCAATCAGCTGCTGGTTTTCTGCGCTGTGTTCGGTTTCGCGGGCTCGCTGATTTCGCTGTTCATCTCCAAGTGGATGGCGAAGATGAGCACCGGTACTCAGATCATTACCCAGCCCCGTACTCGTCATGAGCAATGGCTGCTGCAGACCGTTGAACAATTGTCCCGCGATGCAGGCATCAAGATGCCGGAAGTCGGTATCTTTCCGGCCTACGAGGCCAACGCGTTCGCCACGGGCTGGAACAAGAACGATGCACTGGTTGCGGTCAGCCAGGGCTTGCTGGAGCGTTTTTCGCCGGATGAGGTGAAAGCCGTACTGGCGCACGAAATCGGCCACGTTGCCAACGGTGACATGGTCACGCTGGCGCTGGTGCAGGGTGTGGTGAACACCTTCGTGATGTTCTTTGCCCGCATCATCGGCAACTTTGTCGACAAGGTGATCTTCAAGAGCGAGAACGGTCAGGGGATCGCCTACTACATCACGACGATCTTTGCAGAACTGGTACTGGGCTTTCTGGCGAGCGCTATCGTCATGTGGTTCTCGCGCAAGCGTGAATTCCGCGCTGACGATGCCGGTGCCCGTCTGGCGGGTACCGATGCGATGATCGGCGCGCTGCAACGCCTGCGTTCCGAACAGGGCGTACCGGTGAACATGCCTGATAGCCTGACGGCGTTTGGTATCAACTCCGGTCTCAAGAAAGGCCTTGCGGGCCTGTTCATGAGCCACCCGCCGCTGGAACAACGCATCGAAGCGCTGCGCCGTCGCGGTTGATCATGCCAGCAAGCGGGGGCTGACGTTCGCCCCCGCGCTCTTGTTACCCCGCGCTTTTATTAATGGCTCCGCCCATGCTGCGCGCGCAGCGTTGTGCATAAATCTTATGGAACGACCGGGGCGGCGATCCGCATTGCTCTCCTGACTCTTCAAGACCTGTGTATAACGATGCACGCCACGCATGGCGCGAAAGCCTCACTTACCGACCCAAACCATCTGAAAAATCGATCAGAAAGCGCCACAACTTATATTGGATCTAGATCATGAGAATGACTGACTATGGGTCATTCTCATTAGCCTGGAGCCTACATCCAGATGTTCCCTAGCCTTTTTATTTCCCACGGTTCCCCCACGCTGGCGCTGGAGCCTGGCGAGAGTGGGCCAGCCTTGACGCAGCTTGCGGCCAGCTTGCCGAAGCCTCGCGCGATTGTGATGGTATCGGCCCACTGGGAAAGCCACGAGCTTGTCGTCAACGGCAACCCTCAGCCGGAAACCTGGCATGACTTCGGCGGATTTTCGCCTGAGCTATTCGCTATTCAGTACCCCGCGCCAGGGCTGCCGGAACTGACCCGGACGGTGGTCGAGCTCCTGGCTGCCAGCGACCTGCCTGCGCGTATCGCCAGCAGACGCCCTTTTGACCACGGCGTCTGGGTGCCGCTGTCGTTGATGTACCCGCAGGCTGACATTCCGGTGGTGCAGATTTCACTGCCCGGTCGCCAGGGGCCGGAACTGCAAACGCGGGTTGGCCGGGCGCTGGCGGGTTTGCGTGCGCAAGGTGTGTTGATGATCGGCTCTGGCAGCATTACCCATAACCTGCGCGATCTGGACTGGAACGCCGGGCCGGAAAGCGCCGAGCCTTGGGCTGCCGCGTTTCGCGACTGGATGATCGACAAGCTGCGACACGACGATGAAGCCGCCCTGCACCGCTACCGCAGTCTCGCCCCGCATGCCGTGCGTGCACATCCAAGTGACGAGCATCTGCTGCCGCTGTATTTCGCGCGTGGCGCAGGTGGCACGTTCCGTATTGCTTATCAGGGCTTCACCCTGGGCGCACTCGGGATGGACATCTATAGGTTCGATTGACGCTGACAACGCTCAGTTCTCCCAGCGTAAAACCTCATAAGCCTTTTCTCCTCCCTGCGCGGGGGTCAGCAACACCGTTACCTGCAAACGGGCGGTATACCCCCCTGGCATGAGTGCCCTGCTGTCGATCACGACGACGTCACCCGGGTCTCCAGCAGACGCACCCGGTCGAGGCAAATCCAGTGCAGCGCGCATCAAAGGGCTGGCGAACGCCGGGTCCGGTCGGTCAAACCCGCTCCACAAGGTGATTTCAGGCAGCAGCCTGCGGTAAAGCGTCTGGGTCATACCTGGCAACTGCTGCACTTCTTCCAGCAGCCGAAACGGCGACTGGCCGTTATTTCTTCGTGCTTCGAGTTCGCCGGCAATCTCGCTGGCCTGAGCCTGAGTAGCACCGCAAGCGACCGCAAGGCGGGAAAAATCTTCAGGTTCGGCGTTGTTCAGGTAGAGCTTTCCATTCTCGCTGTGCAGGCTGATGTACAACGGTATGTCATTGAAGGTCAGGGGGATTTCACGTCCATCGGCCGCCCACTTCTTGCGTTGCCCAGGGTCAGCCAGGGCCTGAACCGCCAACTCGACGCCCGCTTCGGCAGCCAGCAGTCCCTGAGTGTGTTGACGCAGGAGCAAGGCCTGACGACTTTCCAGCTGGACCCAGCCGGCCAGCGAACCCAGCAACAGGCTGAGCATGGCCAGCACCCACAACACGAGCAGTAATGCGACCCCTCGTTGCCCTTGGGATGCGCCGTTCACAGGCGTCCCGTGTCAGCGGCGGCGCGAAGCCTCAAGGTGCTGAATAGAGCCTGGTGACGAGCGTCGCTGACGCTCAAGTCCAGACGAAACAAACGCGGGCGACCAGGACGTGTCGGTTGTTGGGCGATGCTCAGTTCCCAGTTGATACCTTCGCCCATACTGCCGCGGCGTACTCCGCTGACCAGCGGCCCGATGGTTTGCTCATCCAACACACTCATGGCTGCCTGACTCAGACGGTCGCTCTCGTTTACCTGCGAGAGGGAGCGCGCGCTCTGGCCGAAGGCGACCAGCAATACCGTGCTGCACAGGGCCATGAGGGTCAATGCGGCGAGCATTTCCAGTAGCGTGAAACCACACTGACCTTGTGCAGGCTTACAGTGGCGACGCATCATCCGCTTGAATCCTCGCCAGACTGATCGACAGCACCGCATCAGCCACGCTAATGCAGGCTCGTGATGCTACGTTGTTGCGATTACAGACGAACCCCCAGCGTGACGAAAGCGGTGCGCGGGTTGCACACTTGAAGGATCTGCAGGTTGCCAGCCGAATCGCTCGCTGCACTGGCGTCGGTATTCAGGGTCGAGATGTAACGTTTATCAAACAGGTTCACCACGTTCAGCGATACGGTCGTGTCCTTCACTACGCCCAACTTGCCGAAGTCGTAGCCCAGCGTGGTGTTGCCCAGCCAATACCCTTCAACGCTCGAATCATTGGTGTAGGTGTAATAACGCTTGCTCATGTAACTCCCCTGTAGCCCGGCATTCCATTGTTGCCAGTGCCAGTCCAGACTGCTGGAATACATCAGCTTGGGGGTATCGACCACGGTTTTGCCTTTGACGTGCACTTGACTGGTGCCACTCTGATAATCGTCGTCGTAAGTACTGCGGTTATAGGAAGCGGAGTTCGACCAGCGCCAGTTTTCATCGGGCGTCAGCGCGAAGGTGACTTCAAGGCCTCGACTGGTGACCGATCCGACGTTGGCCACGCTGTTCTGACAGATCACGATACCGGTGCAATTGGTGATCGCTACAAGGCGATTGTCGAATTTGGTGTTGTAGACCGCAGCCGACGTCGAATACAGCGGCGTGCTGCGGCGCACCCCCACTTCAACGGTTTTTGAGGTTTCCGGCTTGAGGTCCTTGAACCCGCCTGCCGCATCGACCGCTACCTAGGTGGTAAAGAAAGGGCCGTATCCGCCACTGGGGAATGCGGCGACGTTCTCGGAATAGGAGGTGAAAACCTCGTCTTGTTCATCGAGTTTATAGGTAGCGCCCAACTGCGGCAGAAAACGATCCCGCGCTTCCAGCGAGCCACTGGCATACCCGCCGCCCTTGCCTTCCGCCGTCGAGGTGGTAACCGTATTCTTGGCGCCGAACTCCAGTTTCAAGCGGTCGTCAAGCAAGGTGTAGCTGTCGCGCAGGTAGAACTGTCGGGTCAGGTCGTTGTAATCCTGCGCAAGAATGGTTGCCACCCGCGGCAAACCGTCGGTTCTCACAATGTGATTTTGCGGCGCAGTGCCTGTCGGGTCGTACAGGTAGCGGGATACGTCGTTCTTGTTGGACTGAATCCAGAACCCGCCCTGTATTTCATGCTGGCCAAGGAAGTACGTCAGCGACGTCTGAAAACCCGTGCGGTTGATGCCGTAAACCGTGCTGCGAATGGAGTTGGTGGGCACGGTGGTGCTGCCACTGGTGTAGACGAACGGATAGTAAGAGTTGCCTCGGCCCAAGTCGTGATGGTGGTAGACCGCCGCGTCCAGCAGCACATCATCGCTGAGTGAAAAGTTACCACTCAGGATGTCCAGTTCATCGTCCCGCAGGCTGCTGCCGTTGTAGGTTGCATCTGCCGCGCGGGTGACACCGCCGGTGAAGATACCGTTGGCAGCGTTGACCGCACGTTTCCAGTCAGGCGTGTAATAACTCCAGTTATAACCCAGACGCTTCAGCATACTGCTCGACATCGCCGGCAAGTTGGCCTCGTTATGCGTGGACGTGCTGTGATAGAAGCTCAGGTGGTTGCTGCCGAAGTCATAAGTTACCTTGGCGTTAAGGGCATTGGACTCCTGAGGATTATCATGGCCCTTCCAGGCATCGGCATCGTACTTCTCCGCGGATATATAAGCCGCCAGACCGTTGTATTCGCCGGTGTCGACGCGCATGTAGGTGCGTGTGGTGTCATAGCTGCCCAGTGTTTGCGACAGCCGCGCGCCGAACTCCTTGTCAGGGTTGGAGCTGGTGAACGCGATGGTGCCACCCAGGTTGCTGTTGGATGCGGTGCCTAGCGCGCCAATGCCGGCCGCGACTTCACTGCTGGCGATGTTTTCCGCGATGATCGCGCGGGTAATGCTCAGGCCGTTGAAGTTGGCGAAGCTCATGTTGCCGAGGGTGACGCCGTCCAGTGTGTAGCCCAGATGGTGCATGTCGAAACCACGCAGGCTGATCCGCTGGCTGCTTTCCTCGCGCCCCAGCGGATCGCCCGATTGAAAGCTGACCCCGGCCAGACGCTGGAGCACTTTCATCGGGTTGGTCGCTGCCGAATACGCCTGAATATCCTTTTCACTCACCCGCTGCACCTGGCGCGTTTCTCCCTGGCCGATCACTGAAACGGTGCCCAGCGTTGTCGCAGTCGCACCTGCTGCGGGTTCCTCCGTCGACGCTGTTTCAACAGCCCCGTCCTGCGCGTGACTGGCCAGGCTTAATGTGTACAGCCCGATCAACAACACCAGGCGTTGGAGATGAAAACGTGAGGCGCGCGCGTTCGATAACGAGATCATGAAAGAATATCCAGGACGTAATGAGGCGACAGGTTGTGGCCCTGTTTTAGCTGGCCGGGCTTGCTTGAATCAGGAACGCTTGAATCAGGGCTGCTTGAATCAGGGGCTTTCGGTGATCACTGACAGGCGTGTGATACCTGACCTCTGCACGTCGGCCAGTACCCGGGCGACATGTCCGTAGTCGGTGACAGTGTCGGCACGCAGGGTCAGTGAGACCTCTGGGTCACGCGCATGCAGGTTCTGCAAAGTGTCGGGCAGCTGCTCTTCAGCCAGGGCGTCGCCGTCGATAAACAACCCGCCTTTGGCGTCGATACTGATGGCGACCGGCTTGGCTTCATCGAGCGGCGCAGTGGCCACCGTCTGCGGCAGGTTCAGGGGTATGGCATTGGTCAACAGCGGCGCCGTCACGATAAACACCACCAACAGCACCAGCATCACGTCCACCAGAGGTGTGATGTTGATGTCACTGATCGCATCGTCGTCATTGCTTGAAGAAAAGGCCATTTCAAGCGACCCCGCTGAGGTTACGGACACCGTCACGCTCGCCTTTCAATCTGAAGGCGTGGCGCTGGGCCCGGTTAAGCAGATCAACCGCGAAGGCGTCCATATCGGCCACCATGAGTTTCAAGCGACGGCCACAAAAGTTGTACGCCAACACTGCGGGCACTGCGACGGCAATGCCGATACCGGTGGCGATCAACGCCTCGCCTATAGGCCCTGCTACCACGGCAATGCTGGCTGACTTGGCCGTGCTGATTGCTTGAAGCGCGTGAATGATCCCGAACACCGTACCGAACAGGCCGATGAAGGGCGCCGTACTGCCGATTGAGGCCAGGACGATCATGCCGCTTTCAAGGCTGCGTCGTTCACAGTGAATCTGTTGGTGCAGGCTGCGCTCCAGCAGCTCCTGACGGCTCCAGCTGTCAACCGGCTCATGACCATCCTGGCTGCTGGAGAGCGCTTTGGTGGTCACTTGCGCAAGACGTGCCAACTGGCTTTTTTGCGGGGCGCTACGCAATGCAGTATCAAAGTCCTGAGCGGCCCAGAATGCCTCGGTATAGCGTTTGTTCTGGCTTTTCAACCTGCCCTGCTGCCACGCCTTGAGCAGCAGAACCGCCCAGGTCGCCAAGGAAAACAGCAGCAGAATGCCCATGGAGCTTTGCTGAATCAGAGTTGAGTAATCGATAGTCATGATGGAGCCTCAAGGCGCGAGTGTGAAGGCAAGCGGAACGTTGACCCAGCCATCGACCGGGGTATCGCCACGCTTGGCAGGAGTGAATGACCATTGCCGGACAGCGGCCTTGGCCGCATCGTCGAGGGCCGGAAAACCGCTGGACTGAGCGACTTCGACCTGATCAGGATGGCCGCTGGCCAGAACGTGCACACGCAACAGCGTGGTGCCTTGCTGACGGCGTTTGGCGGCTGCGGGTGGGTAAACCGGTGGCGGATTGTTCAAGTATCCCGCACGGCCAATGGGCGCAGTGGTGCGTGGCTCGCTGCTGGGAGGCGCAGCCGCCGCTTGTGGTGGTTGTGGTTGTGCTGAAGGCTTGGCGGCGGCCTGCGGTGCATCCGCAGCTGCTTTCTCGACAATTGCAGGCTTGGCCTGTGGCTTGGCAGGCTGCTGATGGGGGGCCGCGGGCTTGGGTTTCGCTGCGGCGGCCACGGGTTTGGGAGGCTCCACCGGCATCGCAGGCGGAAATGGCGGCGCTTGTTCAACCGGAGGCGTTGCGGCGGCGGGTGCTGACGGCGTGGGCGGTTTTGGCGCAGCGACCATCTGCATGGCGATCGGCATCGGCTGAGTGACGGATTGTAACGGCTGCGCAGGCGCACTGTTGCGTAACCATAAAAAACCTGCCGCATGCAGGCTCAACACGATAAGGCATGCCAGCGCAATGTAACCAGCGCCCATACGCGGTACCGCTACAGAGGGTAATGGCGCGGCCGGAACATCGAACCTGGATATCGGCAGTGTCTGCAGCGGCGCCTGTTCGCGAAACAGTAGGGGTGGACGACGGGATGAAAGTAACGCAGGCATAACATCACCAGTTCAGGGCGGAACATCAAAGAATGTGCCGCTTTTAAAAGTTGGGCGATGCTACTATGGGCAATATGTACGTAATGTGACGAACAAGAAACTTGCTCCTAAGGAGCCGCTGATTTATTCGATTTTTCGTCCCTGCAACGCTCTGGAGGCCTTGATTTATCAGGGGGCAACAGCTGTGCTTTAGAATAAATCAGCGTCTCCCTAAGTTTCATGTTTGAGTGGTTAGTGTATCGACAACATGACGCTTCCAGCGTCGAATAATGATCGGCCATCTTTTTAAACAGGGGCGACTGCATGATAATTTCATGCTGGTTTTATGACAGCCCATTAGTGAGCTAGCTAATTAAAACTCCTGCATTGAAGTATAAAATACTGCGCTTGGCCGGGCGCTTTATCAGTGCCCGGCCAACGCAGTAAAGGTCTAGACGATGAGCAACTATGCGGCTGTCAGTTTGAAATCAGCGCCGTATTACGCCGATTATCATTCCTCAACGCCGTGATGGCGGTGAGAGGATCATCCGTGATGATGTATCGAAAACTTGCCCCTGCGGTATTCATCAGCCAGTTGAGGCTGGTCCGGTTGTCCCCTGTCTCCTGTCCATTGCCACGCTGAGACTTCCAGAGCCAGTATTTCGGTTCTGTACAGCAATGGCCGTCGGCGGAAAAGAAACTGTAGAACTTGGTTTCAGGCACGGGTTGATAGGCGCCCATCGTCTTTACCTGATGCTGTGTCGTTCTCATGCCGTAGTACGTGTTCATGATGTTGTTCAGCGGAAACCTCAGCGTGCTGTCGTACTCCTTGAGGCGAACTTCAGTCGCATACACGTAGTTTTTGCCAAAGTAGCTTTCCCAGTTGCGCAGTGCATTTTCTCTCGTGCCACTGGTGTCAATGAAATCGGCGCCAAAGACCGGTATCAGGCGGAAGCGGCCTGCTTCACTCTGCACGTTCATGATGCCCTTGGACTCGAAACCGGCCGGGGTGACACCAATCGAGCTTACCGGCATCTTGAAATACACCCATTTCTCAGCGGGTGTTCCCCACCAGTTGGTATGGTTTTTCACGCTTTGCCAGGCTTTTTTCGCCGCCTCGATATTCTTCACATCCAGCAAAAGGATCATGGCAATCTTGTCATTCTTGATGGTATCCAGAATGGCGTCGAAGCTTGGCAAGGTCTGATTGCTGAAGCCGTTCAGCGAAGGATTGCGAAGTGACAGGCCCAGGGTATTGCCAAAGTAATTAGACAGGCTGGGGTTGTAGCCGATTCGGCTATAAGGGTCATATTCACCTGCGCGTCCGGTGGTGAAAACGTTGGTGGTTCGACCCAGATTGCTGTCATGTATGACAACAACTCTGCCAGCACTGTCCAGTTGCAAATCGATTTCCGAACACTCAATTCCTGCACTGGCGGCCTGCCTGATAGCCGCAATCGAGTTTTCCGGTACATTGCGTAGCCAGTCCTGGTGGGAGTTGGTACCTATGGCGGTGCCGTGCAGACCCCGATGAGCACAGACGATCGTCAGATCATTGTGCGCATGCATGAGGACGTCACCGATCTTGTCGGTGTTGTACTCTGCAAAGGCCATGCAGGGCGTAATCAGCAGTGCACTTGCGCATGTTAAAACCCATCTCGGTATACGTAACATAAGCTTAATCCCCTTCAAGTGAGCCTTACGTCAGTCGGGCAGTGCCGATGGCAGGTCTTTACCTGTCATCGCTTCCACATACACAGAGGGTGGTGCGGGAGGTGGTTGCGTGGGAGATCGCAGAACGCCGGTGTCCGGGTCGTAGGAAAAAACCTCCACGACGTCATCGATACGGACGCTCAGCCGACCCTTGTGCAGATCGTCATGGACGTTGATGGTGCGTTTGGTGCCAGTTGTGCAGGTGATGCTGGCGCCACTTGCAAAACCCGATTCTTCGGCCCTGGCGGGCTCGATCACGCACATAGCCCCATCCGGGCGACTGATCTGCAAGAAGCCCTCGGGGGTGATGCGATGGGTATACACAGCAAGACCATCAGGCCCGACAGTGGTAAATGAAGCCCCCCGCTCGAAGCGCCTTTCTGGGGTATCGGAGCCTTTCACGCCAACAATGTTATGCGTCAGCAAACCGTCGGTGCCGATGTAGTAATGGGCGATTTGCGTACCCGTATTGGCCGGCCAGCGCAGGTGCATGTGCACGTGAGGTGGCGCGTCCAGGTGGCCATGGGGGGCGTTGGTGTCGAACCCCATGATCTGAATGTTGCCCAGCCCGCGGCGCTGCACGTGAACACCAAGCTCCAGGTCGCGTACAACTTCCCGCTGCGCAAACTCGAGTACGTTCGCAGCAGCACGCTGGACAGCAGGATCGGGTTGCTGCGCATAAAGACCCGCGTAGCGCACGGGATCAGCATGTTCAAGGCGCAGGACCATGCCTGGCTCAACAATGTGCGTCGACACTTCGGCGGCCGTTATCGCGTCAGCTGTCAGCGGAGCAAGTGCCACAATCAACCGATCGTCTTCGAGCCTGAACGGAATGTCGCCGCTCTCCAGAATGACCCGGGTAACATTCTCTACCGCGCCGCTGAAGGCCAGTTCGAGGGAGCGCGAGCGCGGCACTTTCAACGCAATGACCGTTTCGCGAACATTGTCGGCGTTCCAGTACGCATCAGTGACAGGCGCGCAGTCAGGGCAACTGGCCGGATCGAAGCGTATGACAGGACCACCTGCCCGTTTCACGAACTTGATGACTGCGACGACGGTTGTTTCAACGGGCGGCTTCGCGCCACTTGCCGCGCAACTCGCGGCCAGTATCGCGCTCATCGCCAGCGCAATGGTCCATTGCGTGGTCATGGGTGCGAACTGCGTAACAGGTCAAGTTTCTTTAAGAGAGTCGCGCTTGTCATCTGTAGTACCTATCCGTGTCGGCCGGGAAGTAACCGTCGGGTGGCGTACATTCAAGGGCACGATTGCCAGACCAGACAGATCACTTGGATGTTATGCGTCTACACCGCTCGAGGCCTAAATTTCCAGGCCGAAACAGGCTCATAACAGTCCCTGACCTACACCAACAGCAGTTGGCGAAGCGCTATTGAACTTCATTCACCGGAAATACTTCCTTACATTTACGCGGACAGTACGGTGCCCATATGACAGTCTGAGGACATCAACGCACCTTAGTCAGTTTCTTCATAAATGGACGGTACTGGCATGAAATCATGACTGACATCCAGTGGCGGCGAACATCGCTCTTGCTGCGTCAACGGGAGATGGCTTAGTTGTTCAATCGCACTTGAAAATCAAACTACTGTCCCGTGCCCGGTCAAATTCAAAGCAAAAAAAATCCCCGAACCAGTCGGGGATTTTTTATTGGCCGATCAGCTCAAGAGCCGATCAGTCTTCGCGATAGCGACGCAGCTTGAGCTGCTTGCCAGCAACGCGGGTGTCCTTGAGCTTGGTCAACAGACGCTCAAGACCATCTTCCGGCAGTTCGACCAGGCTGAAGCTGTCACGGACCTGGATACGGCCGATCGCTTCGCGAGCCAGACCACCTTCGTTGAGGATGGCACCCAGCAGGTTCTTGGCAGCGATGCCATCACGCGCACCCAGCGCGGTACGGCAACGGGCACGGCCTTCGGCCAATGGAACCGGCGCACGACGCTCACGCTCAGGACGATCACCACGGTCGCTGCTGCCGCTGCGCTCTGGACGATCACCGCGAGGTGCGTTGTTCGGGACCAATGGACGCTCGCGCTCGATGGCGGCCAGGGTCAGGGCCTGACCGTTGGTAGCCTTGCGCAGCAGTGCGGCAGCAAGGGCACGAGGGCTGCAACCGATGTCGGCAGTCAGACGATCCAGTAGATCACCGTGAGTCGACTCGGCGTCGGCCACCAGCGGCGACAGGCTGTTGGTCAATTTCTTGATGCGCGCATCGAGAACAGCCTGGGCATCCGGCAGGCGGACTTCCGCAACCTTCTGACCGGTCACACGCTCGATCACTTGCAGCATGCGGCGCTCGCGAGGAGTGACCAGCAGCAGTGCACGACCTTCGCGACCTGCACGGCCGGTACGGCCGATACGGTGAACGTAGGACTCTGGATCGTAAGGCATGTCCACGTTGAAAACGTGGGTGATACGCGGAACGTCAAGACCACGGGCAGCCACGTCGGTCGCTACAACGATGTCCAGACGGCCATCCTTGAGGGATTCGATAACGCGCTCACGCTGGTTCTGGGCGATGTCGCCGTTCAGTGCGGCAGCCTTGTAGCCTTTGGCTTCAAGGGCGCTGGCCAGATCGAGGGTCGCCTGCTTGGTGCGGACGAACATGATCAGGGCGTCGAAGTCTTCGACTTCCAGCAGGCTCAATACAGCCGAGGTCTTCTGGTCAGCGTGAACCAGCAGGTGAGCCTGCTCGATCGCGGTAACGGTCTGAGTCTTGGTCTGGATCTTGACGTGCTTCGGATCGCGCAGATGGCGTTCGGCAATGGCACGGATCGACTGTGGCAGCGTCGCCGAGAACAGTACGGTCTGACGGGTTTCAGGCATGGCCTTGAAGATGACTTCGAGGTCGTCCATGAAGCCCAGTTTGAGCATTTCGTCCGCTTCGTCGAGAACCAGATGGTTCACGGTCGCCAGAACTTTCTCGTCACGACGCAAGTGGTCGCAGAGACGGCCCGGGGTGGCAACAACGATCTGTGCGCCATTGCGGATGGCCTTGAGCTGAGGGCCCATAGGCGCGCCGCCGTAAACCGCTACCACGGTTACGCCCGGCATTTGTTTTGCGTAGGTCTCGAACGCGGTGGCAACCTGAAGTGCCAGTTCGCGGGTCGGGGCCAGGATCAGTGCTTGCGGCTCGCGCTTGCTCGGGTCGATCAGGTGCAGGATAGGCAGTGCGAACGCAGCGGTTTTACCCGTACCGGTTTGCGCCTGACCAATCATGTCGTGACCGGCGAGAATAATCGGGATCGATTGCTGCTGAATGGCCGAAGGCTCTTCGTAGCCAGTGGCGACGACAGCTGCAACGATATTGGGATGAAGTTCGAGAGCGGCGAAGCCGCCGATTTCCTGGGTCATGGGTCTGCCTCTAGTGCATCCGCAAAGACCCATGCTTCAAAGCTGCGCGTGCCGTGTACGACCTTGAGGTCACCCTGGCTGCTTTGTCGGCGGGGATTTGCGAAAACGTTTGATGAATGAATCGTCTAGGCTAGTCCGCTATGCGAACAAGCGACCGAAGCTGGCTTCGGGGAACTGCAATACCTCGACGAGGGCCCTGTTAAGGCCGGCGCGTACTATACCGGAATTACGCGCATGAGTGAGTCTTTTTTTTACGAAACATTACCCTCAACCCGAGCAATAGCAGGCCTTCAACGCGGGGCGAAACTGACTCGACACGGCGCGGCCCTGCATTTGCGGGGCTTGTCGCTTAAACGTTTCATCTGTTCCTGCAACTGATGCGTATTGCGACCTGCATGGTGTGGCGAATTGTCTCACCTGGAATTCAGACCACGCTTGCCATGAGCGACCCCGTTCAGGTTGCAGAGCGAACGGCGCTGATCAACGATTCCAGCGAATAGCCCAATCGAGGCGCAAGCGCTTCCGCTCGCTGGCGCAACGCCCCGATATCGAGCGTCTGATCCAGATCGGCAGGGACGATCAGAATGACGTTACCTTCCTTGACCGGCAGTTCCCAGTAATGGCGATGGTACAGACCGCGCAACAATGCCGCGCCCAGCGGTTTGCCATCGTCGGTGGCCCACTGGTTGATAATCAGCCAGCCGCCGGGGTTGAGGCGCTGCTGGCAGCTCTGCAGAAAATTCCAGGCCAGATGCCCGACGCCAGGACCGACATCGGTGTACAGGTCGACGAAGATCAGGTCGGCCGCTTCGGCGCTGTCCAGCAGGTCCAGCGCATCGCCGATGCGGATATACAGACGCGGATCGTCATCGAGGCCCATGAACTCCATGGCCAGACGCGGCACGTCCGGGCGCAACTCGATCACTTCCACGTCTTCCAGCGGCAGAAACTTCATGCACGCCTGCGTCAGTGTTCCGGCACCCAGGCCCAGAAACAGCGCGCTGTCCGGTGCGTCGTGACACAACGCGCCAATCAGCATGGCGCGGGTGTAGTCGTACTCCAGCCAGCTCGGGTCGGCCACGAACGTGCAACTCTGCTCGATTGCATCGCCAAACTCGAGGAAGCGGTAATCCTCCACTTCCAGCACGCGGATCATGCCGAAAGCGTCATGCACCTCGGCCAGTATTCGCTCTACGCGCTCACGCTCTTCCGTCATTACCGTTCCTGGTTCTGGTTGCGCCGGGCGCAAAACGCGAATTGTCAGGCAAGCGCGCAGCTTTGTCACATCTTGCGGCCTGCAAGGCTATTTGACTGCTGCGTGCCACACTGCCAGGGCCACGACTAACTGCTAACATACCGGTCCGATTGCACAACCCTAGAGCCAATAATGAGCCAACCCTGGAGCCCCGACAGCTGGCGGGCAATGCCGATTCAGCAGCAACCTCACTACCCCGACGCCGCGCATCTGCTGAAGGTCGAGCAGACGCTGGCCAGCTACCCGCCGCTGGTGTTCGCCGGCGAAGCCCGAGAGCTGCGTCGCCAGTTTGCCGAGGTGACCGAGGGGCGTGCGTTCCTGTTACAAGGCGGCGATTGCGCCGAAAGCTTCATGGAGTTTTCGGCGGCGAAGATTCGCGACACCTTCAAGGTGCTGTTGCAGATGGCAATCGTGATGACCTTCGCGGCCGGTTGTCCGGTGGTCAAGGTTGGACGCATGGCCGGGCAATTCGCCAAGCCGCGCTCGGCCAATGACGAAACCATCGACGGCGTTACGCTTCCGGCGTATCGCGGCGACATCGTCAACGGCATCGGTTTCGACGAGAAAAGCCGTGTGCCAGACCCGGAACGTCTGGTTCAGGCTTATAACCAGTCCACCGCGACCCTCAACCTGCTGCGCGCGTTTGCCCAGGGCGGGTTCGCCGACCTGCATCAGGTGCACAAGTGGAACCTGGATTTCATCGCCAACTCGGCGCTGGCCGAAAAGTACAGTCAACTGGCCGGGCGTATCGATGAAACCCTGGCGTTCATGCGTGCCTGCGGCATGGACAGCTCGCCGCAATTGCGCGAAACCAGCTTCTTCACCGCCCACGAGGCGTTGCTGCTCAATTATGAAGAAGCCTTTGTCCGCCGCGACAGCCTGACCAACGACTATTACGACTGCTCGGCGCACATGCTGTGGATCGGCGACCGCACCCGCCAGCCAGACGGCGCGCACGTCGAGTTCCTGCGCGGGGTGAATAACCCGATCGGCGTGAAAGTCGGCCCGAGCATGAACACCGACGACCTGATTCGTCTGATCGACATCCTCAATCCGGATAACGATCCGGGGCGCCTGAACCTGATTGCGCGCATGGGGGCCAACAAGGTCGCTGACCATCTGCCGCAGTTGATCCGTGCCGTCGAGCGCGAAGGCCGCAAGGTGCTGTGGAGTTCCGACCCGATGCACGGCAACACGATCAAGGCCAGCAGCGGCTACAAGACCCGTGACTTTGCGCAGATACTCAATGAAGTGAAGCAGTTCTTTCAGGTGCATCAGGCCGAAGGCACCTACGCTGGTGGCATCCACATTGAAATGACCGGCCAGAACGTCACCGAATGCATCGGCGGCGCCCGACCGATCACCGAAGACGGCCTTTCGGATCGCTACCACACCCATTGCGACCCACGCATGAACGCCGATCAGTCTCTGGAGCTGGCGTTTCTGATCGCCGAAACCCTGAAACAGGTCAGGCGCTAAACAGAGCAGAATGTCCCGCTCAGCGCTTGAGCGGGTCGTCCCAGAACGGACGCTCGACTTCCTGCTGAGTGTCGGCCCGACTCAGCCCCAGATCCTTCAGCGCCCCATCGCTCATCTGCGCCAGAAAGCGACGCTGGCGATGCAGTTCCCGCCAGCGTTGCAAGCGCCGCTTCAGCGCAATCAACGCCTTGCCCAACTGCAAATGCCCGACAGATGCGGCAACCCCTGCACACTCTTTTTGACCTTTCATCATTTAGTCCTCCATGTGAGATGACTAAAGTCTCGCGCTCGGCGTAGGATCAATCCAACGAATGTTTCTTATGCATTCCATTTGGGAGATTGATGTATTGGCCCACTATCCGAGCATTGATACCGAACTGCTGCGCACCTTCGTGGCGATTGCCGATCACGGTGGTTTTACTCGCGCAGGCGAAGCCGTCAACCGTACGCAGTCGGCGGTCAGCATGCAGATGAAGCGGCTGGAAGAAGACGTGGTGCAGCGCCAGCTGTTCCAGCGTGACGGCCGCACGCTGAACCTGACAGCGGAGGGTCAGGTTCTGCTCGGTTACGCGCGGCGAATCCTCAAGCTGCACAGCGAGGTGTTCAATACGCTACGCGAGCCGCACATGGTCGGCGTGGTGAAGATCGGTTCTCCCGACGATTACGTGATGCGCTTTCTGCCAGGCATTCTGTCGCAGTTCGCGCAGGCCTATCCGCTGGTTCAGGTGGAGGTGCATTGCGAACCTTCGGACCTGCTGTTGCAGCGCCACGATCTGGATCTGACCATCGTGACGCGCAAGCCTGGCACCGAGATCGGCACACTGCTGCGTCAGGAACGTCTGGTCTGGATCGAGGCCATCGGCTTCGCCCCTCATGAGCAGAATCCGATACCGCTGGCGATGTTCAATACCCATTGTTTCTGTCGCGACTGGGCCTGCAACGCGCTGGACAGCGTGGAGCGCGATTACCGCATCGCCTACAGCAGCTCCAGCATGGCGGCAATTACCGCGGTGGTCAGCGCCGGGCTGGCCGTGACCGCGCAGTTACAAAGCCTGGTGACACCGGAGCTGCGCATTCTGGGCGAGGCGGAGCAATTGCCGCAGCTGCCAACCGCCAGCATCGTTTTGTTGCGCAACCCGAAAACACCCTCGCCCATCACCGAATGCATGGCTGACTACATCATCGACGGGTTCAGACTTTAAGGGCGAGAATCACCGCACACAGCACCAGAAACACGCAGAACATCAGGCGCAGGGTGCGCTCCGGCAGCGAATGCGCCAGCTTGACGCCCCAACTGATGCTGGCCAGACCAGCGATCGCCAATGGGATGCCCATCGACCAGTTGACGTGATCGTGCAGTGCGTAGGTGACCAGCGTGATACCGGTGCTCGGCGCGGCCAGCGACAGCGCCAGCCCTTGCGCGACCACCTGCGTTGCGCCGAACACGCTGGTGAGGATCGGCGTTGCCACGACTCCGCCGCCCACACCAAACAGGCCACCGGTCACTCCGGAACCGACGCCCAGCAGCCACAGCCATTTTTCATGACGCAGCCCGGTGCCGGCCTGCTTGCTACGCCAATACATCTGCGCAACGTTGAATACCGTCAGCACCACCAGAAAGCCGATGAAGCCCAGGCGCATGCCTTGCGGATCGACACGCACGGCCAGCAGCGAGGTGAGCCAGGCAAAAAAGAAACTGGGGATGATCAGCATCAGCGCATTGCGCAGCAAGATCCGGTTACGCTGGTTGTAACGCCATAAGGCGAGCAATACGTTCGGCAGTACCATCAATAGCGCGGTGCCTTGCGCCAGCTGTTGATCCAGCCCGAACAGCACGCCCAATGCCGGAATCGCCACCAGTCCGCCGCCAATTCCGAACAATCCGCCCAGCGTACCCATCGCCGCGCCGAGCAACACGAACATTACAATTTCAATCACACTAGGTATCCTCTGAAAAAGCCCATTTTTTTGGAGAGGAACCGGGCTGGAGCGCCTGTATTTACTGGCTTCGACTTTTGAAGAAAAGGCTTTTTCAGACCTTCCCTAGGTCCCCAACCATCCAATGGCCAAATGCTACGCAGTCCTGCCCGCGATCAACACCCGGTAATGCCTGTTTTTTCATCTGCAGCACATGATGACATTGCCGCCCGCCTGCACACTGGGAAATTATCCGGCGCGTTGCACAGCGCAACACTGAGTTAAACTCATTTCACCGAGTACGAGGATCTGACATGAGTGCAGACAAGAGCCCGCTTCACCTTCAAGCCGCCGACTGTGACTCGTTGCTGCTGGACAACCAATTGTGTTTTGCCCTCTATTCCACCTCACTGATGATGACCAAGGTCTACAAACCTTTGTTGCAGGCACTGGGGCTGACCTATCCGCAGTACTTGGCGATGATGGTGTTATGGGAGCAGGACGGGCTGACCGTAGGTGATGTCAGCACGCGGCTGCTGACCGATCCGGGCTCGCTGACGCCTTTGCTCAAGCGCCTTGAAGGCGAAGGCTTCATCAGCCGAACCCGCAGCAAGGAAGACGAGCGCGTGGTGTTGCTGCACCTGACCGAACAAGGTCGGGCCTTGCAACACAAAGCCCTGAGCGTGCCAGGCTGTATCCTCTCGTCCAGCGGCCTGACCATGGACACACTTCGTGAGCTGCAAGCCCGGTTGCTGGACTTGCGTGACCATCTGCAGCAGAGCCTTTGACATCACCTCTGCGGGCGACTTTCTGTCGCCTGCAATGAGGCATTCGCCGACCAGCCTGTCTTTGTTACATCTCGGCACGCGCCGCAAGCGCATCGATAACCCCCTCCTCTGATCAATACCTCATTGTCGCCCTGAAAATTTAACTTGCGCGCAAACTATCTGCGAGCTACCTTTGCCCTGTAATTAGTTAGTGCGCAAGCATTTTGCGCACCGAAACCAAACAAAGCGAGGAAATCCATGGACACTCTCTATACCGCAGTAGCCACCGCCACCGGCGGCCGTGATGGTCGCGCCGTTTCCAGCGACAAGATTCTCGACGTCAAGCTCGCGACTCCGAAAGAACTCGGCGGTGCAGGCGGCGAAGCGACCAACCCTGAGCAGTTGTTCGCAGCGGGCTATTCGGCCTGCTTCATCGGCGCGCTCAAATTCGTGGCCGGCCAGAGCAAACGCAGCATTCCCGCCGACTCTTCGATCACGGCGCACGTCGGTATCGGTAAGATTCCTGGCGGTTTCGGCCTGGACATCGACCTGCACGTCAGCCTGCCAGGCCTTGAACAAGCCGACGCTCAGCAACTGGTCGACGCGGCGCATCAGGTCTGCCCTTACTCCAACGCCACACGCGGCAATGTTGACGTACGTCTGCACGTAACGGTCTGAACCCACTCGCCTCTGGAAAAGAACATGAAAACGATCAGCAAAGTCTTGACCGGTACCCTTCTCGCTTTGTCCATCGGCAGCGCCTTTGCCGCAGGTGATTCAGCCATCGAGCACAACACTCAGGCATTTCTCGATGCCTTGAACTCAGGCACCGGCAAGCCCATCGAGCAGTTGTCGCCCAAAGATGCCCGTGCCGTGCTGGTTGGCGCGCAAGCGAGCGTCAAACTGACCCTGCCCAAGGCTGATGTCAGCGAGAAGACGATCAAGGTGGATGGCCAGTCCATCAGTTTGAATATCGTGCGGCCTGCTGGCGTAAAGGGGACGTTGCCGGTTTTCATGTTTTTCCATGGTGGCGGTTGGGTGCTGGGTGACTTCCAGACTCATGAGCGTCTGGTTCGTGATCTGGTGGCGGGTTCAGGGGCCGTTGCTGTGTTCGTCAACTACACACCTTCACCCGAAGCGCATTACCCGACGGCGATCAACCAGGCTTATGCCGCGACCCGGTGGGTTGCCGAGCACGGCAAAGAGATCAATGTCGACGGCAAGCGCCTGGCGGTGGCTGGCAACAGCGTCGGTGGCAACATGGCGGCGGTGGTGGCGCTGATGGCCAAAGACAAAGGCACGCCGGCGCTGAGGTATCAAGTGTTGCTGTGGCCAGTGACCGACGCCAACTTCGACACCGGTTCTTACGACCAGTACGCCGAAGACCACTTCCTGACCCGCAACATGATGAAGTGGTTCTGGGACAACTACACCACGGATGCTGCGCAGCGTAACGAGATCTATGCATCGCCACTGCGTGCGACCACTGAACAACTGAAGGGTCTGCCGCCTGCGCTGGTGCAGACGGCCAGTGCTGACGTGTTGCGTGATGAAGGCGAAGCTTACGCCCGCAAACTGGATCAGGCTGGGGTGCCGGTCACGGCCGTGCGTTACAACGGCATGATCCACGACTACGGACTGCTCAATGTGGTCAGCCAGGTCCCGGCTGTTCGCTCGGCGATCCTGCAGGCTTCTCAAGAACTGAAAGAACACTTGAAGTAGCAGTTGAGATAGCACTTGAGATAATTGCGCGCCGCAAACTTCAGGCGTAAAAAAACCCGCAGCGATGCGGGTTTTTTGCGTAACGGGGTTACAACACCATGCTTATTTGGCACGGCCTTTGTAGGAACCGCCTTCACGGGTATCGATCTCGATCATGTCGCCGATTTCGATGAAGTCAGCAACGCTCAGCTCGGTGCCGTTTTTCAGCTTGGCTGGCTTCATGACCTTGCCCGAAGTATCGCCACGAGCGGAACCTTCGGTGTAGTCAACCTGACGCACGATAGTGGTCGGCAGCTCTACGGACACCAGACGGTCTTCGAAGAACACGGCTTCGCAGACGTCGGTCATGCCTTCTTCAACGAATGGCAGAACGCTTTCGATGTCTTCGGCGTTCAGCTCGTACATGGTGTAGTCCGTGGTGTCCATGAACGTGTAGGTGTCACCGCTGATGAAAGACAGGGTGGCTTCCTTGCGATCGAGGATCACGTCGTCCAGCTTGTCGTCGGCGCTGTAAACGATCTCGGTCTTGTAACCGGTCAGCAGGTTTTTCAGCTTGGTTTTCATGATCGCGCTGTTACGACCGGATTTGGTGAACTCAGCTTTTTGAACCAGCCAAGGATCGTTTTCGAGACGGATCACGGTACCGGGTTTCAGCTCTTTACCAGTTTTCATTGCATATATCCGAATTTGGATGAATTAACCAAAGGCTCTGTACGAGAAATGGCCTGCGCAGGCACTTTTCGTACAGAGCCTAATATCAAGGCCGCGTATCATAGCGAATTTCCACAAAACTGTACCAGCGCCGTGGCAAGATCAGTCTGCGAGGCCTGTTGCAGACACCAGCGCTCGGCGTGTTTTTCGATTTCCGGCCAGTGATCCGCTATGGCCTGCCAGTCACTGACCAGGTCGCCGCCCGTATTCCAGCTGTGCCAGAACCGGTGCAAAGCCTGTCCGGCAAGTGGCGAAAGCCCGTCCAGATAGAGCTTCAGAAATGCGTCGAGCTTGGGCAGATGGGCGTCGTCTTCCTGCTGATAGATGTGCCAGAGCATCGGTCGCGCGGCCCACTGGGCGCGAACGAACGAATCTTCGCCGCGCACCACGTTGAAATCGCAGCTCCACAGCAACCAATCGTAGTGTTCCTGGCGGATGAACGGCAGCACCTGAACCGTCAGCACACCGCGCACCTGTAGCGCACCGGCCTTCAGCGCCTCCTCAATGCCAAGCCAGCGCTGCAGATCGCCAAGAATGCGCCCTTCCGGCACCAGCAGGTGAGTCGGGCGGCTGTCACAGGCCAGTAATGAAAGCCAACTGCCCAGCCCCGGATTTTCGTAGGAAAATACCGACATCAGGCGGGCGTCGGCCGTGGGCTCGACACCCAGCCCGCGCAAAAAAATCCGCTGTGCGGCGCGGTCTTGCTGAAAGGCCTGTCGCCGGCCGATCAGATCCTTTTCACGCAACAGGCCACCGGTGGTTTCCGGAAATCCGGGGAAAAAGAAGAATTTCTTCAAGCCATTGGATTGCGGAGAAGGCAAACCGTGACAGCCCGGCACCCAGTCTTCAGCACTGAGGTAATCAAGGTTCACCCAAAAAGGCCGGGGCGAACTTTGCAGCATCGATTCGACATAAGACGGCGGCAGGCGGCAGGCAAACGCTTCGATGACGGCATCCGGGATGTCGGTGTCAACCCATTCGGCAGGCCAGTGACAGACCGTCACGCCAGCATGCACCTGCTGGGAGGCCTGCGGATCGGCGTCCGGATACAACCGGGCAAAGGCGCACAAGTCGTCTATCCACAAGCGCACATTCAGCTCGTGCTCGGCAACCAGTTGCCGCGCCAGACGCCAGGTCACGCCCGCGTCACCGTAGTTGTCGACTACGCTGCAAAAAATATCCCAAGAGGCTTTCATCCTGCTCCCTGAGTCTGGATGGCAAAACGCGGATTGTCGTTCAAAACGGCCGCTCGCCACCAGCCTGCCACCCGGAAATACGTGAGTCGAGTTTTCATGCCCGGCCATCAGGCATGGCACAATTGCATCTGTTGTCCCTGAAAGGAGTCCAGCCATGTCATCCGTCACCCGCCGTCGCGACCTGTATGTGTCATTGAAGCTGATTGTCTGCATCGCACTGGGCATCTGGCTGGGTGCGATGGCTGTATTTCTGACCGGCCTGCTGTATTACAAAAGTCTGCCACCCGCCCAGACCCAGGCGCTGGAACAGGCAGCCACACAGCTCAGCGCTCCGCCTGCACAGAAGGCCGGGAAGGTAGCCGAACCGGAGACCGAAATGTTTCGCAAGTACGAGCAAAGCCTGCGTGAAAGCGAGGCCCGACAGGCTCGCGAACAGGTTGAGGAGCAGCAACAGCGCACCTTCAGCCGCTCGAAATGCGACTTCTGGCTACAGCAGGACCGCACTGCGCCCAGCGAAAAGAGCCGTGCCAGCATCAATCAGTTCTGCGGATAATTCATGAACAAGCAAGACGTACTGCAATTGATCATCCACACGCTGAAAATCGACCTGGACATTGCGCAACGCGCAGCGCAGACCGCTTACGAAACGGCCACCCACGAAGAAAACATCGCCGAGAACAAATACGACACGCTGGGGCTGGAGGCGTCTTACCTGGCTGCGGGCCAGGCGCGAAGGGTCGAAGAGATACGCCAGTCGCTTGCGCGCTATCAGAGCTGGTCGCTCAAGCCGTTTGATGAATCGCGCGGCATTCAGACCGGTGATCTGGTCGTCGTCGAAGCAGAAAGCGGGCAGACGCAGCATCTGTTTCTGGGCCCGGACGCTGCCGGGCTGAAGGTGTTCGCCAATGATCGATTGATCACGGTCATTACCGCTCGTGCGCCGTTGGGGCAGAGTCTGCTCGGCAAACTCGAGAATGATGAGGTGCAGATTGTCATCAATGGCAGCGGACAATCCTACGTGATCACACAAGCCTTGTGACACAGCCCGCAATTACAGGGTTGATCACGCCAAGTTTTTATGGGTAAGGTGGGCCGTCGCTAAAAACAACTGCAACAGGGTCTACATCAAAGCAAGCAAGGACTAACACCAAGGAGATTTTTCATGACGAACGTCATAGCATTCCCTGACGCCCATGAACGTGATCGCCTGAAGTCCAGTCAAGATCCGGCGTTGAGGTACCTGAACCAAAAAGAGCGACAATTGATCGACCAACTGCGGTCGACCAGCCATGCAGGACGGCAGTACGTTTACGATTATGCGAGCATCATGCATTTATCCAGGCCGTTATATCCTGAACGAGTGGACTGACCGGGCATTTTAGAGCTGACCGTGAGCTGCACCGACATCCCGGCGCAGCTCGCATGGCTGAAGTGATCAGCAGGTCAACGGCTCAGCGAAAAAATCAGTGCCGAGATCGCTACAAGACCCGCAGCAACCACAAAATAGTTGGACCACGCGCCTGCATATTTGCGCATGGAAGGCACCTTGTGGATCGCGTACATCGGCATCAGAAACAACAACACCGAAATCACTGGCCCGCCCAGATTCTCGATCATGCCCAGAATGCTTGGGTCGAGCGTCGCCACCACCCAGCACACCACCAACATGAACGCTGCCGTCATACGGTCCAGCGCTTTCGCCTGCGGACGGCGTCCGGACTTCAGAACCAGTCCTTTCAAGCCTTCGCTGGCTCCGATGTAGTGACCGAGAAATGACTTGGAAATGGCCACGAACGCAATCAGCGGCGCGACAAATGCGATGGTCGGGTTGTTGAAGTGGTTGGCCAGGTAGGACAGGATCGAGATGTTCTGTGCCTTGGCTTCAGCCAGTTGCGCGGGTGACAGGGTCAGCACGCAACTGAACACGAAGAACAGCACCATCACCACCATCAACACATGAGCACGGGCCAGAATCTGCGAACTGCGCACCTCGGCATGCTCGCCGTACTGGCGTTTCTGATCGACCGCAAAAGCCGAGATGATCGGCGCATGGTTGAAAGAGAACACCATTACCGGAATCGCCAGCCAAAGGGTCGACAAAAACGCCGCGGGCTCAGGCAAGGTGGTTGCGGTGCTAAGAATCCCGCCGGTCCAGTGTGGAATCAGAAACACGGCCAGAAACAGCAACGCAACGATAAACGGATACACCATTACGCTCATGGCCTTGACGATGAATCGCTCGCCGCAGCGAATCAGCGCCAGCAAGCCCATGATCAGTACGAACGCCAGCAGTGCACGCGGCGGTGGCGCGATGTGCAACTGGTGCTTGAGAAAGCTACCCACAGTGTTGGTGAGAGCGACGCTGTAGATCAGTAGGATCGGGAAGATGGCGAAAAAATACAGCAAGGTGATCATCGCACCGGCGCTCTTGCCGAAGTGCTGCTCGACCACTTCCGTGATATCGGCACCTTCACGGCCAGACAGCACGAACCGGGTCAGGCCACGGTGCGCATAGAACGTCATGGGAAACGCCAGCAGCGCCAAGGCCATCAAAGGCCAGAAACCCCCGATGCCAGCATTGATTGGCAAAAACAGAGTACCTGCGCCAATGGCGGTACCGAATAGTCCGAGCATCCAGGTGGTGTCATTACGGTTCCAAGAGGCGATGCTCTCGGGAGCTACGTCCAGACGTTCTACGACGCCATTAGCCTGATCATTCATCCGGTCGACTCTCCGTGGCCGGTTTATCAAAAAGAGAGGTGCGTCAAAAACGCCGGCAGCTCGGCACCTCCCTCGAAAACAGCGGGCGAGATTGTCCGGGATTGGCGCAAGAAGTCAAAGGCTTGTAGGACAAGAGTCGTCATGCCGTAGGGTCTTACCATGGCGCACGCCTTCTGGAGCAAGGCCTGGCGGTCAATCGACCTCTTATCGTGCGCAAGGCGTTTTTTACGCGGTCGGCTGATCGAAGGCCCATCAATCGCCTTACATTCAGGCACAGTTGCGCGTTCTGCATAAAAAGAGACAGGCGATACCATCGCCGCGCGCACGCCAAACCAGTGAGTTTTCAGCTGCGCAGGTCACTGCGCAGATCAGCGAAAGCGCCCTCAAGAGCCGGAACACATGTTGAGTATCAACGCAGGACCCTTTGCCATCGCAGTGACGCACGTGCTGCTGCTGACCGCCCTTGTGCTGGCAACATTGGTCGAAGGCCGATGCGTACGGCATCTCGAGCCGAAAAAGACCGCCGTATTCGGACTGTTCATTGTTGGCCTCCTCACGGCACGTATCGCCTTTGTCGGCGCCTATTTCCCTCAATACAGTGACTCGCCGTGGCAGATGCTGGACATCCGTGACGGTGGTTTTCTGATCTGGCCGGGTATTGCCGGTGCCGTGCTGGGCGCTTTGCTCCTCGGTTGGCGACACCCGCAGCGGCGTCGCGCGCTGGTCTTCGGGCTGGGCACCGGGTTGTTTGTCTGGACATTGGGCGGCCTGATTCTGAGAAGCTATCAGCAAGGCGCGCCATTGCCGCAAACAACGCTGCGCAACACAAAGGGCGAACCCGTCAGGATCTCTGACTACCAAGGTAAACCAGTGGTCATCAACCTGTGGGCCACCTGGTGCCCGCCGTGCAGGAGAGAAATGCCGGTACTGCAAGCTATGCAGCGGGAGCGGACGGACGTCGTATTTCTGTTCGTCAATCAGGCCGAAAGTGCCGATACGGTCAGTCGCTATCTGTCGGCACAAGGCCTGGAACTGCGCAACAGTCTGCTCGACCCGGACGGCGAGTTTGCCCGGCAAGTCGGCTCTGTGGCGCTCCCCACGACGCTGTTCTACTCGCCGCAAGGGCACTTGACCGGCAGCCATCTCGGCGAACTGTCCAGAGCTAGCCTGACCCATTATCTGGACGCCCAAAGCGGAATTGGTTCGCAGGATTCGATTTCAAGCGGCAATCAGGAGTGAAAGCCTGCTGCATCGATTCATCTATCCATGTATAAATGCGCTGACACTTTGGTCATCTCTGGAGACTCAGCGCATGCGTTACGCGCTCGATCATAAGGCCCAAACCCACCAACGCATCGTCAAGGAAGCGTCTATGCGCTTTCGCCGCGACGGCATTGGTGCTACCGGCTTGCAACCTTTGATGAAAGCACTCGGCTTGACCCATGGTGGCTTCTACGCGCATTTCAAATCCAAGGATGATCTGGTCGAACAGGCATTGAGTCACGCCCTCGACGAGGTAAAAGGAATCACCAGCGAAGTTTTCGCCAGACCGGACTCGCTCAGTGAATTCATTGATCTCTACCTCTCACTAGCCAGCCGCGACGCCCCTGATGGCGGATGCCCTCTGCCCAGCATGTGCCTGGAACTGGGGCAGCGCGACCAACCCAGCGAGGTCACAGATGAAATCATCCTTCATTTGCTCGAACTGTTTGATAAAACCCTTCCCGCGACAGGCTCCGAATCCAGAAGCCTGCCGATATTGTCTACCCTGGTAGGCGGTCTTGTGCTGTCGCGCAGTGCGTTCGACGAGGAACTGTCAGAGCGTATCCTGAATACCACCAGGGACTATCTCAAACAGGAGATCAGAAAAACTGCAAACTGATACGATGGAAGCGGAAGGCACTGCAGAATAACGTTCTACACAACGGTGGATAAAAGGAAGGCCGATCATTGATCGGCCTTTCTTTTCAAAAGCTACAACGTTCAGTGAATAGCAAGCTTGTCACGATTCCTTTCCAGAATAGCTTTGCCTATCCCCTTTACTTCAATCAATTCATCCACCGACGTGAACTCGCCATTACTTTCTCTGTAGGCAACAATGGCGTCGGCTTTGTTCTTGCCGATACCGGCCAGCTCTTTCTGGAGGGTCAGTGCATCGGCCGTATTCAGATTGACCCTGTCGTTGCGCTGCTCCTGAACAACGGCGCTGGCTGCGGCCTCCACTGGAGGCTGAGACGCGGGGGCGGCATTCACCGCAACCGAAGCACTGGTGAGCAAGGAAAATATCAGAGCACTGAAGAAAGTGGTTCGCATAGTTAAAGCTCCATAGCAGTTCAAGGCAGCATTCCACATGCTGTGCCCCAAACTTAGACCACAGCGTGCCGGTAAAAAAGAAGTGCTGCGTTGCGACGTATGTCCATATTAATCAGCGTATTTCGACACTCGCAAAAACACGCAGATTGTCAGTAAGAATCACTTTCACCACTGCGTTCCTGATACATCCAGTCAACAATTTCGCCTTCCGGCGTATAGCCATTTACTGTTTCGCGCAACAATTGACGGACGCTGTTGTAATCGTCGCGTTCAACGGCATCCAGCAGTTTGTTCAGCCGACCTTTCAACACATCCCAAGGCAGGAAATCTTCATTTGCGCTCATGATCATCGGGTGTTCGGTAGCCACGACATTGTCGCCAATCAACAGCTCTTCGTAGAGCTTCTCACCAGGCCGCAAGCCAGTGAACTCGATGGATATGTCGCCTTGCGGATTTTTTTCCGAACGAATGGCCAGGCCTGACAGGTTAATCATCTTCTCGGCCAGCTCGACAATCTTGACCGGCTCACCCATGTCCAGGACGAACACATCCCCGCCGTGCCCCATCGAGCCTGCCTGAATGACCAGTTGAGCCGCTTCGGGGATGGTCATGAAGTAACGGGTGATCTTCGGATGGGTCACCGTCAGCGGCCCGCCAGACTGGATCTGCTTGTGAAACAATGGAATGACCGACCCCGATGAGCCCAGTACGTTACCGAAGCGAACCATGGTAAAGCGGGTCTTGTTGACCTGATGTACGTTGGCCTTGTCACCAAAAATAACCGGGGCCGCTTCGCGACTCAGTGCCTGCAGGATGAGCTCGGCCAGACGCTTGGTGCTGCCCATGACATTGGTGGGCCGGACAGCCTTGTCGGTGGAGATCAGAACGAAGTTGGCGACCCCGGCCTGTAGCGCCGCCTGAGCGGTATACAGGGTGCCCACGACATTGTTGATCACGCCTTCGGCAATATTGTGCTCGACCATCGGTACGTGTTTGTAAGCCGCCGCATGGTAAACCGTGTCGACCTTCCAGGTTTTCATGATCGACAGCAGCTTGGGATGATTGCGCACCGAGCCGAGAATAGGCAGCAATTTGACCGAGAGTGACTCACGCGCCGAGCGGTGTTCGAGCTCGGACAAAATGTTGTAAAGATTGAATTCACTGTGATCCAGCAACAGCAACTGGGTGGGCTGCAGCAATAGAATCTGGCGGCACAGTTCGGCACCGATCGAACCACCGGCGCCGGTCACCAGTACGGTCTTACCCTTGATGCAGTGCTCGAGCAGATTATCGCGCGCCGGTACGGAATCGCGCCCCAGCAAGTCGGCGATATCGACTTCTTGCAGGTCGTCGACCTTGACCCGACCTGCCGCCAGATCCATGAAACCGGGAACACTTCGTACCTTGAGCGGAAAACCTTCCAGAAAGCCGAGTATCTCGCGACGACGGCCGCGCGACGAAGACGGAATCGCCAGCAGGATTTCCTGGGCCCCCGTGGTATCGATCATGCGCTGTATATTGCGTGGCTTGTAAACCTGAAGGCCGGAAATCACTCGATTGGAGATGGACTCGTCATCATCGATGAACGCCACCGGGTGCATCAGTCGCCCCATGCGCAGTGCAGCGACCAACTGATTGCCCGCCGCACCAGCGCCATAAATCGCCACCTTCTGCAAACCGTTATTGCTTTTGGCGAACGGCACGTGCTGGGCAGCCGCAAACCAGTCCCCCAGAAAGTATTGCCTCATCGCCAGGCGCAGACCGCCAATCATCACCATGCTCAACCACCAGTAGTTGAAAATGACCGAGCGCGGGACCAGTTGCTGATGATTGCTATAGACGTAGACCAGGCAGCCGAGAATCAACGAGGCCATGGTCACGGCCTTGATGATCGCAATCAGGGCATCGTTGCCGAAATAACGCATGACTGCACGGTACATGCCGAAACGGATGAACAGCGGGATGGCGGCACACGGCGCGCTGATGAAAAGCCAGGTGTGCTTTTCCAGCGGGTTGACGAGTTCATCGATGCCTAGCCGCACGACGAACGCCATCCAGAGGGCGAGCCAGACAAGAACCACATCAGCAGCAACCTGAAGGATGCGCTTCTTGCGGCGGGGTAGAGCCAGCAATCTGGCTCGCAACCTGCTCATCAATTGTTTAATGCTCCGTTGTGCACTGACTGAAACACCACTCAAACCGGGAACTGTGAAACATCTACGTGTCTGAGACAACCAGAAAATCGCTTCGTTACATCCTTTCTGCCCCGCCAGCACTGAACCTCAATGCCAGCAAAACAAGGGGTATATAGGCAATGGCCGTCCATATCAGCCCATCTCCCCCCTTCAAAGCCACCCACATCGCCACGGGCAGCAACCAGAACAGATTGATCAGGCCGACAGCCAGAGTGACAGGCAAATGCTTGCCGTAGCGCCGTGAAGCAAACTGATAGGCATGGCTTCGATGGGCTTCATAGACCTTTTCCCCGCGCAGCAGACGACGACCAAGCGTCACGGTAGCATCGACGATAAAGACACCCAGCAGAATCAACCACGACCAGAATAGCTGAGATGACGCCCAGGACGCCTGAACGGATAGCACACCCAGGACCAGCCCGAGAAACCCACTGCCGGCATCCCCCATGAATATTCGCGCAGGCGGGAAATTCCAGTAAAGAAAACCGGCGACCGCCGCAGCCAGAAGCAAAGGGCTCCACGCCAGCCCGGCGAAACCGGCCAGAACGTAAATCAGACTCATGCCTGCACATACGGTGACGGCTTCTACGCTGGCGATACCGTCGATACCGTCCATGAAGTTGTACAGGTTCAGCATCCACACCAGATAGAACGCTGCGAGAATCTGTCCGACCAGGCCGGGTGCAAAAGTCCATCCCATGATATTCAGCGGCGCCAACCCGCCCAGCCAGGCGAGCGCCCACCCAGCAGCAACGAAATGCCCCAGCAGACGCCAGCGTGCAGCGATGTGACCATGATCGTCCATGAAGCCGATCAATGCGACAAGACCTGCCGACCCGACGATGGCGACCAGTGTCGCTGTCGATACCTGACCGGCCCAGGCGAGCATCGATATCGCCAGCAAAAAGGCAACGACAATCGAAACACCGCCGCCTCGTGGCGTGGGTATCGAATGCGAGCTACGCGCGTTGGGGAGGTCGATCAGACTTTTGGCCAAGGCATACTTGCGCAACAACGACGTTAAAATCAGAGACAGAAGCGCAATAGCGATTACTGACAGCCACTCAATCATGCTTATCATGTTCCAGCTGTTCATACCGTGGCTTTTCATACCTTGAATAATATCGAGCAGTATCCCGCATGGCGTCCTCGATACTCACCGGCGGACGCCAGTTCAGCATCGTACAGGTTTTACTGATATCGACCTGCAAAGAGCTGCACAACCGCTGCGAAAACGCTCTTTTCCCCAGCAGCGCCGCTGCGCCCTTCAAGACTCCCGCAGGCACTGGCAACAATCGGGCAGGCCTGCCAAGCGCGTTGCCCATCGCTTGCAGCAACCGGGTCGTTGATACATCGTCCCCATCACTGACCAGAAAGGTCTGATTCGCCGCAGCAGGGTGATGGACGCAGACCAGGATCAGATCAGCAAGGTTGTCTACTGCCACCAGACTTCGGCGATTGTGGATCGCACCCAGCGGTAACGGTATGCCTCTGTCGAGCCAGCGCATCATGTTCATAAAGTTGGCTTTCACACCCGGGCCGTAAACCAGAACCGGGCGAATGATCACCACCTGCATGCCCGTGCGGGCCGCCAGCTCACGCAGTCCTTCCTCGGCTTTTTGCTTGGAGACGCCATAAGCATCCAGTGGCTTACAGGGGTCATCGGCCCGAAAAGGCGCATCCGGCAGCGTTAGCTCTCCATTGGCCTTGATAGAACTCAGAAATATGAAACGCCTTACGCCCGCCGCCGCAGCCTGTTCTGCAAGGTTGAGCGTGGCGGCGACGTTGACCTGAAAATACTCCTGATCCGGCTCGGCTGCATGCTCGTTCACTACATGCACACGGGCGGCGCAATGGATAACCACATCAGCGCCGGTTACAAAAGATCCCCATTGGTTATCCGCCGCAAGTGAGCTCACTTGCACACTTTCGACGCGATCCGCAGGAGACGTATATGCACCCCTGACAGCAACCAGGACTGAATGGTCAGTCTTGTCGAGCAAGTGGCGAACTACCGCGCGCCCAACAAAACCCGTCGCACCTGTTATCGCAACCAATGCAACACTCATGCAGAAGCGCCTTCAAATCAATCAAATATTCCTCATATAACGCTTTTTGACAACTAAAATATTTTCTATCTATCCGACAACTTTTTTGGACACACAGGCTTCTCCATCGTAAGGATCTTATATAGACACTCGGCAAACCGGGATTCAACTGTCGCCGTTGAAGCGACTCATGTTAAAGAGCCACTTCAACGGCATTGGTTGTCAGGGAATGATCAGATCCACGATGCGCTTTTCAAGCATATACTTGCGCGCCAGAACACTTCCCAACGCCTTCTTCGCCCCGGCCTCGCCGAGCACCAGGCGGATCTGCCCTGGCCATTCGCTCATGCCGGTCACGAACGCGACCAGGCCTGCCTGATCGGCATGAGCAGAATAGCCCTTGACCGTATGGACACCGGCACGAATGTCATAACGCTCGCGATCAAGCTCCACGTAGCCACCCAGCGTACCGTGAGCCTGAATGGCAGCGCCAGGTGTTTCCTTGCCCTGATAACCGACAAACACCACGTTATGCCGACTGTCGCCCAGCATGGCTTTCAGGTAGTTGACGATCCTGCCTCCGGCACACATACCGTTACCGGCAATAACGATAGCGGGACGCGCAGTGCTGGCGAGGTAATTGACAGTACGGATGTGCTCTTCATGCGTGTCGACAGTGACCAGTTGAGCAAAGCCCAAGGGTGCCCTGCCCTCGTCGATGCGTTCACGAGCATCGTCATCCCAGTAGTCTTCGAAAGACTGATAGACCCCGGTAAAGCGCTTCGCCAACGGTGAATCAAGGATGACTGGCAACCGCGACCAGTCCGCCGGGGCTGCGTCACCAACGCTCTTGGTGGAAGTAGCCAATAGCGCCTTGCGACGTAGAATGTCTTCGAGTTCGTAGAGCAGTTCCTGAGTGCGCCCGATGCTGAACGCCGGTATCAGAACGGTACCCTGATCTTCCAGCGCCTTGTCGATGATTTGCTCGAGGGTTTGCTGACGAATGCCACGATCCTCGTGGAGACGGTCACCGTAGGTGCTTTCCAGGATCAGGATATCAGCGCGCTCGGGTGGCTTGGGGGCCGGCAGAAAAGGCGTCTCGCTCGCACCCAGGTCGCCGGAAAAAACCACGCGCACAGAACGCTCTTCCAGCGGATAGTACAAATCGCATTCCACGTAAGCCGAACCCAGGATATGCCCCGCGCGCTGCAGCCGCACCTTGCATCGCAGCGCCTCGTTATCGACCAGACTGAACCAGTTGTCGAATGGCAAGGCGATAATGCGCTTGTTGATATCCTTCAAGGTTTGCCCGGCCAGCAGCGGATCATGCGCCAACTGGTTTTTAAGGATGTCTTCCATGACAAGCGGCAGCAGGTGGGCACTGGGCTCACTGCACAGAATAGGCCCCGTGTAGCCCGAAGCCAGCAGCTCGGGAATACGCCCGACATGGTCATTGTGTACGTGAGTGATCAGCAGCGCGCTGATCGACTCGGGGACGAATGTGAATGAGCTGGCCCCTGCCTGCCCGGTTCGTTCCTGTACCGAGCCGCAATCGATCAACAGGTTGCTAAACGCATCCATGCACAGCTGATGACTCGAGCCCGTAACCGTATCGATTGCGCCATGATGAATGATATCCGGATAATACATGCCGTTCCCTTAATTCGCCGATCTGGAGTTGTCGCCTGGCACTTTCCACCATCAGGCCCGGAGCGCATGTTTCGATACATTTCAGGCTCGAAATGCTTGCTTTCCAGATCTGACAAAAGACAGTTGAAACCAGCGCAATCAACATTGCGAAAAGAATATAACCGGAGTGATCTTTAAAATGGCGACACCAGTTTAAAAAGCGAACATTCCTACACAAAAAGGTAATTACTATTCAACTAAGGAGACGCTGAACAATTAACCCGTTCGCACCGTCCCCATTTCCAAGCCGGTTTTTTTCAACCTGCCGGCCTTATTTTACGTTTCTCGAGCAGATTTCTGCCCTCATTTTGCTGAAAGGCGGGCCAGTCCCGCCTTTCAGACGGATTTATCCTGCCGTCTGTTGTAAATACCGCTTGGCCAGCATCAGATTGGCCAACCCAAACAAACTGAACAACTGCGCTGTATTCTTTTCCAGCCCACGGTAGCGAACCTTGCGATGATTGAAGCGCACCTTGATTACCTGGAAGGGGTGCTCGACCTTGGCACGCAGTTGCGCCTTGGCATATTCAATTTTGCGCTTGACCCGATACAGCACGCTGCCTTCGCCGTGCTGCTTGTAACTGCTTGGCCGTTCTGCAATCGACCAGATAACGTCCCGTTCAGCATGCTCCGGTCGCTTGGCCGCACCGGTGTATCCAGCGTCACCCGAAACATAGGTTTCGTCACCGTGAAGCAACTGGCCAACCTGGGTGACATCCGCCACGTTAGCGGCCGTCCCTACTACGCTGTGCACCAGCCCCGACGTGGCGTCTACACCAATGTGGGCCTTCATCCCAAAGTGCCATTGATTGCCTTTCCTGGCCTGATGCATCTCAGGATCACGCTTGCCTTCTCGGTTCTTGACCGAGGGCGGCGCGGCGATCAGAGTAGCGTCGACGATAGTGCCTTCCTTGAGCAGCAGCCCCCGGCTGGCCAGATGCTGGTTAATCGTTTCAAACAGCAGCCGGGTTAGCTGATGGACTTCCAGCAAGCGGCGAAAACGCAGCAAGGTGGTGGCATCCGGTGCAGACTCGCGACCCAGGTCGATACCCATAAAACCGCGGATGGCCTGGCTGTCGTAGACGGCATCTTCGCAACCTTCATCGGAGAAACCGAAACACTGCTGCACGACGTACATGCGCAACATGCGCGACACCCCTATCGCAGGGCGTCCGCGCTTGCCTGCGGTGTTGCTATAAAACGGCGCCACTTGCGCCTCCAGCAGGGCCCAGGGCACCAACTGTTCAAGGTCAGCCAGGAAGCGATCTCGGCGAGTCTGCTTTTTCTTGCCGGTATATTCGAGTTCGGAGAAGGTCTTCTGCACGCGCGTAACGCTCACGGAGAGGGAGGCTGTTGAAGGAACTTAGTGTGCCAAGGGTGGGGACAGTTGGCTATTTTTGCAGCGCCTCCCTAAGCGGCGAATAACCTTACAAAAGTATAATGTTTTTGGATAATGCCCGGAGACAGGCAGCGCAAGACCCGGTAGCCGCGCTTCAGGCGAGAGTGCCAGAGGAGAGAAAAAAGGGGACGAGGTATCATTTCGCCGGATTTGCATCCGACGAGGCTTGCCGATGCAACTCAGACCGAGCGGGCGGTCGACGTGCGTTTTTTACGCAAGCTGGCTATCCAGGCGAACACCGGACCGATGAGCATACCCAAAAGCAAAGCAAGGACGACGGGCAGCGCCAGCGGAAGATCGGGCGCAGACCAGCCAAAAAAATTCATGGCAACGGACTGCCGGTTTTCAAGCACAAACACCATGGTCGCCAAAGCAACCAGCAACACAGCTACAGACAGAATGACTTTTTTAAAAATACGCATCGGGTGATCCTGTGATTGACGGCGTCAAACGCCCTCTTCTTCGTCCTCGTTGACCCTGTCTCGCAGCTCCTTGCCCGGCTTGAAATGCGGGACAAACTTGCCATCGAGGCTGACCGACTGGCCGGTCTTGGGGTTACGCCCTACTCGCGGTGCCCGATAATGCAGGGAAAAGCTGCCAAACCCGCGAATTTCTATCCGGTCACCGGTGGCCAGGCATTGGGACATTTGTTCAAGCATGGTCTTGATGGCCAGCTCGACATCCTTGGATGAGAGCAGCCCTTGATGGGTGACAATTCGTTCGATCAACTCCGACTTCGTCATATTTTTCCCTTCTTTTTCAAGCAGCTAGATCAGCGCTCCGAAGGTTTTAGCATGACCGGAAGAATTTGAACAGCCCATCTATTGACTTATGTTTAGCATTGCCAACCAGGCATAAACATATTGCAGACAGGTGACGCAGCAACGGGCTCGAAAAGCCTGAACAGCGGGCATGAAAAAGGGCGACCGAAGTCGCCCTTTTTCTGGTCAAGCAGAACTTAGTTCTGTTTTTCCATCTGCGCGCGCAGCAGGTCACCAATGGTGGTAGGACCAGTGCTTTCAGCAACTTCAGGCTTGCTACGCAGGCTCTGGATTGCTTCTTTCTCGTCTTCAACGTCTTTCGACTTGATGGACAAGCTGATTACGCGGCTCTTGCGGTCAACGCTGATGATCTTGGCTTCGATCTCTTCGCCTTCCTTCAGAACGTTACGCGCGTCTTCAACGCGGTCACGGCTGATTTCGGAAGCCTTGAGGGTCGCTTCGATGTCGTCGGCCAAGGTGATGATGGCGCCTTTGGCGTCAACTTCTTTAACGATACCGCGAACGATAGCGCCCTTGTCATTGACAGTGACGTACTCGGAGAACGGATCGCTTTCCAGCTGCTTGATACCCAGCGAGATGCGCTCACGCTCAGGATCAACCGACAGGATCACAGTGTCGAGCTCGTCGCCCTTCTTGAAGCGACGTACGGCTTCTTCGCCCACTTCGTTCCAAGAGATGTCGGACAGGTGAACCAGACCGTCGATGCCGCCATCCAGACCAATGAAGATACCGAAATCGGTGATCGACTTGATGGTGCCGGAGATTTTATCGCCCTTGTTGAACTGGCCAGAGAAATCTTCCCATGGATTGGATTTGCACTGTTTGATGCCGAGGGAGATACGACGACGCTCTTCGTCGATGTCCAGAACCATGACTTCCACTTCGTCGCCAACCTGAACGACTTTCGACGGGTGGATGTTCTTGTTGGTCCAGTCCATTTCGGAAACGTGTACCAAGCCTTCCACGCCCTCTTCCAGCTCTGCGAAGCAGCCGTAGTCGGTCAGGTTGGTAACACGCGCGGTAACGCGGGTGCTTTCCGGGTAACGAGCCTTGATAGCAACCCATGGGTCTTCACCCAGTTGCTTCAGACCCAGGGAAACACGATTGCGCTCGCGATCGTACTTCAGAACCTTTACATCGATCTCATCGCCAACGTTGACGATTTCCGATGGATGCTTGATACGCTTCCAGGCCATGTCGGTGATGTGCAGCAGGCCATCGACGCCACCCAGATCGACGAATGCGCCGTAATCGGTGAGGTTCTTGACGATACCTTTGACTTGCTGACCTTCCTGCAGGGACTCGAGCAGAGCTTCGCGCTCGGCACTGTTCTCGGCTTCCAGGACACTGCGACGGGAAACGACAACGTTGTTGCGCTTCTGGTCCAGCTTGATGACCTTGAACTCGAGCTCTTTGCCTTCCAGGTGAGTCGTGTCACGCACAGGGCGGACGTCAACCAGAGAACCAGGCAGGAACGCACGGATGCCGTTAACGTCGACAGTGAAGCCGCCTTTAACCTTACCGTTGATAACGCCCTTGACCACTTCTTCAGCTGCGAAAGCCGCTTCCAGAACGATCCAGCACTCGGCACGCTTGGCTTTTTCGCGGGACAGCTTGGTTTCGCCAAAGCCATCTTCGACCGCGTCCAGCGCAACGTGAACTTCATCACCGATCTTGATGGTCAGCTCGCCAGCGTCGTTGTGAAACTGTTCCAGCGGGATGAGGCCTTCAGATTTCAGACCGGCGTGAACCGTAACCCAACCTGCCTGGTAGTCGATATCCACGATGATCGCGGTGATGATCGAACCGGCCTGAAGGTTGAGGGTCTTTAGGCTTTCTTCAAAAAGTTCTGCAAAGCTTTCGCTCATTTTAATTCCTGTTGATCAAGGGCGAAGGATACGCCCATCTGCCACGCTCCAGACAACGTGGGTTTCGTTCAAGTAAAAGAAAGCCTGCGGGACTATGACTGGTCTCCCACATGCTTCTTCGTCACCCGGCAATATCGCGAAGCGCGATTTCGCTCAGAATGCGTTCCAGCACCTGCTCGATGGACAACTCAGTGGAATCCAGCTGTATGGCGTCGTGCGCCGGCTTGAGCGGCGCTACCGCTCGCTGGGTGTCACGCTCGTCGCGTGCACATATCTCATCTAGCAGACTCGACAGACTAACATCATCGCCTTTGGCCTTCAACTGCAAGTAACGGCGGCGCGCACGCTCCTCGGCACTCGCAGTGAGGAAGATTTTCAATGGCGCGTCCGGAAAAACCACCGTTCCCATGTCGCGTCCATCCGCAACCAGCCCCGGCTCTTCCTGGAAGGCGCGCTGGCGCAGCAGCAGGGCGTCGCGCACTGCAGGCAGGGACGCGACTTGCGAAGCGCCGCTGCCGATCTGCTCATTGCGGATCGCCTGCGTCACATCCTCACCCTCGAGAATGATGCGCTGGCCCTGCCCGCCTTTCGTCGCCTCGAACTGAACATCCAGATGAGCGGCAAGCAGTTTGAGCGCTTCTTCATTGGTCAGGTCGACGCCGTGATTGCGGGCGGCGAAGGCCAGCAACCGGTAAAGCGCACCGGAATCAAGCAGGCACCAGCCGAGCCGTCTGGCCAGCAATCCTGCAACCGTGCCTTTTCCGGAACCGCTAGGTCCGTCGATGGTAATAACGGGGGGTTTGATCTTCACTTTTTGTCCTCTTGCGCTACACGCATACCGACTTGAGCGCACAGCGCCAGAAAATGGGGAAATACTGTGGCGGCATCCGCGCAATCGTGAACACGGATGGGCGCCGAAGCCCGTAATGATGCCACTCGAAATGCCATGACCACACGCGGGTCGCCGCGAGCATCGATCTCGCCACCACCCGGCATACCGCCTTGAATAATGATGCCATCCAGCACCTGCTCGACATCGATGCCAAGGGCCAGCAGACCGTCGGCCATCAATTTGACGCACTCTGCCTCTTCAGCCTGCAACGCTTGCGCTCCGCGCAGAATGGTACGCCCTTCTGCGAACGCTGCGGCAACCAGCAGCACGGGAAACATGTCCAGTGCAATCGGCACCAGCGCCTCTGGAATATCCGCGCCCTTCAAACGAGCCGAACGCACATGCACATCGGCCAATGATTCACCCGCCCGTTCGCGGACGTTTTGCAGCACGATATCCGCCCCCATGAGGCGCAGAATATCGACGGCACCCGCACAGGCAGCGCTGATACCGACATCGTCGAGAAGCAGGTCGCAGCCATCGCTGATCGACACTGCGACCATGAAAAACACTGCCGAAGCCACATCGACCGGCCCTTTGATTGCATGGCTGACGCCCTCTCCGGCGCGAACCCGGGCAACCGGACCGTCCACAGCAGTGGTTTCGACCCGGGCGCGACTGGCAAGAATCCGACCGAAATGTTCGCGTGCAGCCCTGGCGCGGGTAAACACCTCCAGCAATTGCGGACCATCGCCTGCGTCTACGGCATCGCGCAAGGCGTCCAGATCGCTGCGGAACGTGTCCAGCGTGCGCAATACCGCCTCGCGATTAGCCATGAAGATGTCGTGCCACATGGTCGGGTCGCTGCCTGCAATCCGCGTGAAATCACGAAAGCCGCCAGCGGCGTACCTGAATATTTCGAGGTTCTCGTTACGTTTGGCCAGCGAATCGACCAGGCCGAAGGCCAGCAAATGCGGCAGATGGCTGGTGGCAGCCAGCACTTCGTCGTGACGCTCGACCTGCATCTGCTCGACATCGGCACCCAGCGCAGCCCATAGCTGGTGGACAATAGCCACAGCGTGAGGGTCGGTTTCGGGCAGCGGTGTCAAAATCACCTTGTGACGCCGGAACAACGCGGCATTGGACGCTTCCACCCCGCTCTGCTCGGACCCGGCAATCGGATGCCCAGGCACGAAACGCGGCATCACGTCGCCGAACGCCAGGCGGGCCGCGCGGACCACATTGCCTTTGGCACTGCCGACATCGGTCAGAATCGCATTGCCCAGATCCATGGACGCCAGCAGTCCGAGGAGTTTTTCCATCGCCAGGATCGGGACTGCCAGCTGAATCACATCGGCACCGCTGCACGCGACAGCAAGGTTCGCTTCACAACGATCCACAACGCCCAGTTCTACTGCCAGCGCACGTGACCGCGGATCAAGATCGACGCCGACCACTTCACGGCACAGACCGCTTTCGCGAACGCCTTTGGCAAAAGACCCGCCGATCAGCCCAAGCCCCACCACCACCAGACGGCAGATAACGGGCCGGGCCGGTAGCCCTGAAATCATTTCAACCACGCGCACGCACCTGATAACCCGGCAGGTCAGAAAAGGAATCGCTCATCAATGCCCCCTTCACAGGACTGCTTTGGGGTAAGAACCCAGCACCTTCAAGGCAACGGCTTCATGGCTGATCTTCTCCAGCACGGCCTTGACCAGCGGATCCTGATGATGGCCGACGAAGTCGATGAAGAACACGTAGGTCCATTTACCGCTGCGCGACGGACGAGTCTCGATACGCGTCAGGTCCAGGCCACTTTCGTGGAAGGGCACCAGCAGTTCATGAAGCGCGCCCGGCTTGTTGCTCATCGAGACAATGATCGACGTTTTATCATCACCGGTGGGCGGGACTTCCTGATTGCCAATGATAAGGAAGCGCGTGGAGTTGTCCGGGCGGTCTTCGATTTTTTCTGCCAGACGGGTCAGGCCATAGAGCCCCGCCGCCATGTCACCGGCAATGGCCGCCGAGTTCCACTCGCCCTTGACCCGCTTGGCAGCCTCGGCGTTGCTGGCCACCGCAACCCGCTCGACATTCGGGTAGTGCGCATCCAGCCACTTGCGGCACTGGGCCAGCGACTGGGCGTGGGAGTAAATACGCGAAATACTTTGCGTTTTGGTGCTTTCGCCCACCAGCAAGTGGTGGTGAATACGCAGCTCGACTTCGCCGCAGATCACCATGTCGTGTTCGAGAAAGCTGTCCAGCGTGTGATTGACCGCGCCTTCGGTGGAGTTTTCCACCGGGACCACGCCAAAATTCACTGCACCGGCAACCACTTCACGGAACACTTCGTCGATCGCCGCCATCGGCAGACTGATGACCGCATGCCCGAAATGCTTCATGGCCGCCGCTTGGGTAAACGTGCCTTCAGGGCCGAGGTAAGCCACCTTGAGCGGTTGTTCGAGCGCCAGGCAGGAAGACATGATCTCGCGGAACAGCCGTGCCATTTCTTCGTTGCTCAACGGACCACGGTTACGCTCCATGACCCGCTTGAGGACCGCCGCTTCACGCTCCGGGCGATAGAAAACCGGCACTTCGCCCTCGGCCAGCGAGGACATTTTTACGCGGGCCACTTCCTGAGCGCAGCGGGCGCGCTCGCTGATCAGTTCAAGGACCTTTTCATCGAGGCTGTCGATACGGACGCGAAGCGCCTTGAGTTCTTGCTCGGACATCAGCCGTGCTCCTTCTCGAAGTCTTTCATGTAGGTCAACAACGCGTTGACCGCGTTGAGATCGACCGCATTATAGATGGACGCGCGCATGCCACCGACCGAGCGGTGCCCTTTCAGATTGAGCAGGCCATTCGCATCGGCACCCGCCAGAAACGGCTTGTCGAGGCGGTCGTCGGCCAGACGGAACGGGACGTTCATCCACGAGCGGTCGGGCTTGTTGATCGGGTTGCTGTACAGCCCGCTGGCGTCGATGAAGTCATACAGCGTGCGCTGCTTGATGTCATTCAGTTTGCCGATGGCCTCGACGCCGCCCTGCTCCTTGAGCCATTCGAAGACCAGCCCGGACAGGTACCAGGCCAGCGTCGGTGGCGTGTTGTACATCGAGCCGTTGTCGGCCGCGACCTTGTAATTGAGCATGGTCGGGCACAGCGAACGCGCGCGACCCAGCAGGTCCTCGCGAATGATCACCACCACGATGCCGCTCGGGCCGATGTTCTTCTGGGCACCGGCATAGATCATCCCGAAACGCGAGATGTCCACCGGACGCGAGAGAATGTCCGAAGACATGTCGGCCACCAACGGCACGTCACCGGCTTCCGGTATCCAGTTGAATTCCAGGCCGCCAATGGTTTCGTTTGGTGCGTAGTGAACGTAGGCAGCGTCGCTGGACAGTTGCCACTCGTTCTGGCCGGGAATGGCGAAGTAATCGTAGGCCTTGGCGCTGGCTGCGACGTTGACCGTGCCATAGCGCGAGGCTTCCTCGATTGCCTTCTGCGACCAGATGCCGGTATCGATGTAATCAGCCTTGCCGTCTTCGGGCAGCAGGTTAAGCGCGATTTGCGCGAACTGCTGGCTGGCGCCACCTTGCAGGAACAGCACTTTGTAATTGGAGGGAATGGACAGCAGGTCGCGAAAATCCTGCTCGGCCTTGGTGGCGATGGAGACGAATTCGTCACTGCGGTGGCTCATCTCCATGACAGACAGGCCTTTGCCATGCCAGTCGAGGAGCTCCGCCTGGGCACGCAGCAGAACAGCTTCAGGAAGCGCAGCAGGACCTGCGCAGAAGTTAAAGGCTCGCTTGCTCATATCCACTCTCGTCAAATACGTTGGGGCTGTACGTGCTTGTTTCTGGATGCTGCATCACGAGCTGAAAGCTCGTTACGGGAATTCTGATCCACTCAGGCTGGCCTAATGCCGCAAGGGCTGGACTTGCCTGCGATGCGGTTGCAATCACAGACGAGCCAGCCCTTACCTGATTTACGTTACAACTCAGTTCTGAGGTTCGTCTTCGTCCGGTGCCGCGTCCAACTGCAGATCTTCACCTGCGTCATCCGCTTGCGCGTCGGCAACGTCGGCAATCCCACCGTCGACAGCCTCTTCACCCTCAAGCTCTTCGCCCTCGACTTCCGATGGCTCCTGAACGCGCTCCAGACCGACCAGTTTCTCGTCGCTGGCCAGCTTGATCAGGGTCACACCCTGGGTGTTACGGCCCAGGCTGGAGACTTCGCCGACGCGAGTACGAACCAGCGTGCCCTGGTCGGAAATCAGCATGATTTCCTCGCCATCGAGCACCTGAACTGCACCGACCAGACGGCCGTTACGCTCGTTGCTGACCATGGCGATAACGCCCTGACCGCCACGCTTGTACTCGGGGAACTCGGAAATCGCCGTACGCTTGCCATATCCGCGCTCGGACGCGGTCAGAATCTGGCTCCCTTCTTCCGGGATCAGCATCGAAATCAGCTTCTGACCTTCCGGCAGACGCATACCGCGCACACCGCGAGCGGTACGGCCCATGGCGCGAACGTCGGATTCCTTGAAGCGGGTGACCTTGCCACCGTCGGAGAACAGCATGATTTCCTGCTCGCCATCGGTGATGGCTGCGGAAATCAGGATGTCGCCTTCGTCCAGCTCCAGCGCGATCAGACCGACGCTACGCTGACGGCTGAAGGCCACCAGCGGGGTCTTCTTGACGGTACCGTTGGCAGTGGACATGAAGATGAACGGTGCCTTCTTCTTGTCAGCAGCCTTGATGCGCGCCTTGCGCTCTTCTTCGGTCTCGCTGCTGTTTTCAGCATCGTCCAGCTCGCCTTCGAGGGCTTCGCCTTCTTCGTCGGCACGCTTGCGCATGGCTTCGAGGTCGACCGGCAGCATGGTGGTGATGTATTCACCTTCGCTCAGCGGCAGCAGGTTGACCAGCGGGCGACCACGGGCCGCACGGGACGCTTCCGGAATCTCGTAGGTCTTGAGCCAGTACACTTTGCCCTTGCTGGAGAACATCAGCAGCGTGGTATGGCTGTTGGCAACCAGCAGGTGAGCGATGTAATCCTCATCCTTGATGCCGGTGGCCGACTTGCCCTTGCCGCCACGGCGCTGCGCCTGATAGACCGCCAGTGGCTGGGTCTTGGCGTAGCCACCATGGGAAATGGTGACGACACGCTCTTCTTCGGTGATCAGATCACCCAGGGTCAGGTCCAGGCGCGCATCGAGAATCTCGGTGCGGCGGGCATCGCCGTATTCGGAGCGGATCAGTTCGAGCTCTTCGCGGATCACTTCCATCAGGCGCGTGGCGCTGTTCAGGATGCGGATCAGTTCGCCGATCTGGGTCAGGATTTCCTGATATTCGCCCAGCAGCTTTTCGTGCTCCAGACCGGTCAGGCGATGCAGACGCAGTTCCAGAATGGCCTGGGCCTGTTCCGGTGACAGGAAATACTTGCCATCACGCAGACCGTATTGCGGATCGAGGTTCTCCGGGCGGCAGGAATCGGCACCGGCACGCTCGACCATCTCGACCACCGCGCTCGATTCCCAAGGCGTCTTGATCAGCCCTTCCTTGGCTTCGGCAGGTGTCGGCGAAGCTTTGATCAGCGCGATGACCGGGTCGATGTTGGACAGCGCCACCGCCTGACCTTCAAGGATGTGACCACGCTCACGCGCCTTGCGCAGTTCGAACACAGTACGACGGGTGACCACCTCGCGACGGTGACGGACGAACGCTTCCAGCAGATCCTTGAGGTTCAGGATGCGTGGACGGCCGTCGATCAGGGCAACGATGTTGATGCCGAAAACGCTTTGCAGCTGGGTCTGGGCGTAAAGGTTGTTCAGAACAACCTCAGGCACTTCGCCACGACGCAGCTCGATGACCACGCGCATGCCGTCCTTGTCGGACTCGTCGCGCAGCTCGGTGATGCCTTCGAGTTTCTTTTCCTTGACCAGCTCGGCGATCTTCTCGATCAGACGCGCCTTGTTCAACTGGTAAGGCAGCTCGGTAATGACGATCTGCTGGCGACCGCCCACCTTGTCGATGTCTTCGACGATGGAGCGGGCACGCATGTAAATGCGTCCACGGCCGGTGCGGTAGGCTTCGATGATACCGGCGCGACCATTGATGATCGCCGCTGTCGGGAAGTCCGGACCGGGGATGTACTGCATCAGTTCGTCGATCGTCAACTCGGGGTTGTCGATCAGCGCCAGACAGCCGTCGATGACCTCACCGAGGTTGTGCGGCGGAATGTTGGTCGCCATGCCCACGGCGATACCGCTGGAGCCGTTGACCAGCAGGTTGGGAATACGGGTCGGCATGACCGCAGGGATCATTTCCGTGCCGTCGTAGTTCGGCACCCAGTCCACGGTTTCTTTATGCAGGTCGGCCAGCAGTTCGTGGGCCAGCTTGGTCATGCGCACTTCGGTGTATCGCATCGCCGCGGCGTTGTCGCCGTCGACCGAACCGAAGTTGCCCTGGCCGTCTACCAGCAGGTAGCGAAGCGAGAAGGGCTGAGCCATACGAACGATGGTGTCGTACACGGCCGTGTCGCCGTGCGGGTGATACTTACCGATCACGTCACCAACCACACGGGCGGATTTCTTGTACGGCTTGTTCCAGTCGTTACCCAGCTCGCTCATAGCGAACAACACGCGCCGGTGCACGGGCTTCAAGCCGTCGCGCGCATCGGGCAGTGCTCGACCGACGATTACGCTCATTGCGTAGTCGAGGTAGGACTGCTTCAGCTCGTCTTCGATATTGACCGGGAGGATTTCTTTGGCCAGTTCGCCCATGAGAAGCCTGATTCCTTTTTCTGGTGAAACCTCATAAATCCATGCGGGATTCACGAAGCTCGCCGCTGTCAGCATTTGCGGGCAGCGACTTACGACAAATCAACGAGTTATGACATGCAGCTACGCAGGGTGGGCGAGCACTATCAGTGTCCCCGGAAAGCGCCGGATGTTACCACAATCGCGGAGGTGCTCACATCCTTTGCAGGCGCTGAAAACGAGCCCCCTGCGCACAAGTCGCCTGAGAGACGCTTACAGGCCCGCGCAGGCGCTTTGCTCAAGTAGCGAGCGGTGCGCCAGGACGATCAATGCAGATGTTTACGGCTCATCAATTGCGCCATTCGAGCTGTGTCGGGGCGCTCGACGATACCCTTCTCGGTCACGATCGCGTCGATCAGGTCCGCTGGCGTCACATCGAACACCGGATTGAACGCCTCGACATTCGCGCCGACCCTCTGCCCGCCGACTTCAAGCAACTCGCGACCGTCGCGCTCCTCGATGAAAATGTCATCGCCACTGGCCATGTCCATGTCGATGGTCGAACTCGGCGCCACGACCATGAAGCGCACGCCATGGTGCATCGCCGCAACTGCCAGCTGGTAGGTGCCGATCTTGTTCGCCACATCGCCATTGGCGGTGATGCGGTCGGCGCCAACGATCACCCAGGTGATGCCTTTGGTGCGCATCAGGTGCGCGGCGGCGGAATCGGCGTTGAGGGTCACCGGGATGCCTTCATTGGCCAGCTCCCAGGCGGTCAGCCGCGAACCCTGCAGCCACGGGCGGGTTTCATCGGCGTAAACGCGTTCGATCATGCCTTCCAGATGCGCTGCGCGAATCACCCCCAACGCCGTGCCGAAACCGCCGGTGGCGAGCGCACCGGTGTTGCAATGGGTCAGGACGGTCTGCAGATTGCCCTGATGCCTGCGGATCAGGTCGGCACCCAGCTGCGCCATGGTCAGGTTGGCTTCACGGTCACTCAGATGGATTGCCACGGCTTCGGCTTCCAGCGCGACCAGCGCGTCATCGCCTTCCTTGACCCGCAGCAGACGGTCACGCATGCGGTTCAACGCCCAGACCAGATTGACCGCGGTCGGGCGCGAATCGGTCAGCATCAGGAAATCCTCTTCCAGTGCTGCGTACCAGTCTCCGCCTTCGGCAATCCGTGCACGCGCACTGAGCACCGCGCCATAGGCGGCACTGATGCCAATGGCCGGTGCGCCCCGTACCACCATCGTGCGAATGGCCTCGGCAACGCCTTGCGCAGTGGTATAGGGGTGCCAGATTTCCTCGAACGGCAGTACCCGCTGATCCAGCAGGTAGAGAGTGTTGTCTCGCCAATCGATGGCCTTTACTTTCTCCGCAGCCAACAGTCGATCGCGCATCGCCAACTCCATCTTGAACATCCGAAACTCAGCATCAAAAGCGACTGATTATAGCGAGCCGTCCGCGAAGACGCTCGGGTATACTTCGTCATCAACGTAATAAGCTCTGGAAACCTTCTCATGCCGAACGCCATGCCACCGCTCGACCTTTTGCTCCTGCCCGCCTGGCTGGTGCCGGTCGAGCCCGCAGGCGTGGTACTCAAGGACCACGGTATCGGCATTCGCGACGGTTGCATCGTCTATATCGGTCCACGGGCCGAGGCGTTGCGGCAAAATGCCGTGGAGGTCCGGGAACTGCCTGGCATGCTGCTCAGCCCCGGCCTGATCAACGCCCACGGTCACGCGGCGATGACCCTGTTTCGCGGCCTGGCCGACGACCTGCCGCTGATGACCTGGCTGCAAGACCATATCTGGCCTGCCGAAAGCAAATGGGTCGATGAAGACTTTGTGCATGACGGCACCGATCTGGCGATTGCCGAGCAGCTCAAGGGCGGTATCACCTGTTTCTCGGACATGTATTTCTACCCCAAGGTCGCGGCCGAACGTGTCCATGCCAGCGGTATGCGCGCACAAATCACCGTGCCCGTGCTGGACTTCCCGATTCCGGGCGCCCGCACCACGGACGAAGCCCTGCACAACGGCATAGAGCTGTTCAACGACCTCGCCCATCACCCACGCATCAAAATCGCCTTTGGCCCGCATGCGCCTTATACCGTCGGTGACGACAACCTGGAAAAGGTCCGGGTCATCGCCGATGAGCTGGACGCCATGATCCAGATGCACGTGCACGAGACCGCGTTCGAAGTCGAACAGGCTGTCGAGCAACGTCAAGAGCGCCCTCTCGCACGCCTTCACCGCCTGGGCATGCTCGGCCCGCGTTTTCAGGCCGTGCACATGACGCAAATCAGCGATGACGACCTTGAACTACTGGTGGAAAGCAACTCCAGCGTGATCCATTGCCCCGAGTCCAACCTGAAACTGGCCAGTGGCTTCTGCCCGGTCGAGCGACTATGGCAGGCCGGTGTGAATGTTGCAGTGGGCACCGACGGCGCGGCCAGCAACAACGATCTGGATCTGCTCGGCGAAACCCGCACCGCCGCCCTGCTCGCCAAGGCTGTCGCCGGCTCAGCCACGGCGCTGGATGCCCACCGGGCCCTGCGCATGGCCACCCTGAACGGCGCGCGGGCGCTGGGCATCCAGGACGAAACCGGCTCGCTGGAGCTCGGCAAGGCAGCCGACATGGTCGCTTTCGATTTATCCAGGCTGGCCCAGCAACCGATCTATGACCCGGTATCCCAGCTTATATATGCCACCGGCCGCGATTGCGTGAGCCACGTCTGGGTCGCGGGCAAACAGCTGCTTGACCACGGCCGCCTGACCCGGATGGACGAGCAGGCCCTGTGCGAAACCGCCATTGCCTGGGGCAGGCGCATTGCAGGCAAGGCTGAATAACACAGCCAGATCGAACACATGACGGTCAGGCTTATCTATAACCTGACTGATGAAACGAATTTCGAGTTCAAGAGGGACACCCATGAGCAACGTCGACCGCGCAGAAATCGCCAAATTCGAGGCCCTGGCCCATCGCTGGTGGGACCGCGAAAGCGAATTCAAGCCGCTGCATGATATCAACCCGCTGCGCGTCAACTGGATCGACGAACGCGTCAATCTGGCCGGCAAAAAGGTGCTGGACGTCGGTTGCGGCGGCGGCATCCTCAGTGAAGCGATGGCGCTGCGTGGCGCAACCGTGACCGGTATCGACATGGGCGAGGCACCGCTGGCCGTGGCGCAACTGCATCAGCTGGAGTCCGGCGTGAGCGTCGAATACCGGCAGATCACCGCCGAAGACCTGGCTGAAGAAATGCCTGAGCAGTTCGACGTGGTGACGTGCCTGGAAATGCTTGAGCACGTACCCGACCCGTCTTCGGTGATTCGCGCCTGCTACCGCATGGTCAAGCCGGGGGGCCAGGTATTTTTCTCGACCATCAACCGCAACCCCAAGGCGTATCTGTTTGCCGTGATCGGCGCGGAATACATTCTGGGCCTGCTGCCGCGCGGTACCCACGACTTCAAGAAATTCATTCGCCCTTCGGAACTGGGTGTCTGGAGCCGCGACGCGGGCCTTGAGGTCAAGGACATCATCGGCCTGACCTACAACCCGCTGACCAAGCATTACAAGCTGGCCTCCGACGTAAGCGTCAACTACATGATCCAGACCCTGCGGGAGGCATGAGCCATGCGCTTGAGAGCGGTCTTATTCGACATGGACGGCACCCTGCTCGACACCGCACCGGACTTCATCGCCATTGCCCAGGCGATGCTGGCTGATCGCGGCCTTCCGGCAGTGGCGGACAAACTGATTCGCGACGAAATCTCGGGGGGCGCCAAAGCCATGGTTGCCGCCGCTTTTGCCCTGTCGCCCGAGGCACCGGAGTTCGAGGCCTTGCGCTTGGAGTTTCTGGAGCGCTACCAGCGTGACTGCGCCACCCACAGCAGGCTGTTCAACGGCATGCCCGAACTGTTGGCTGATATCGAAAAGGCCGGCCTGATCTGGGGCGTCGTGACCAACAAGCCGGTGCGCTTCGCCCAGCCAATCATGGAGCAACTCAAACTCGCCGAGCGTTCGGCGGTGTTGATCTGCCCGGATCACGTCACGCACAGCAAACCGCACCCTGAGCCGATGATTCTGGCCTGCAAGCTGCTCGACCTAGACCCGGCCAGTGTGCTGTTCGTCGGCGACGACCTGCGCGATATCGAATCCGGGCGCGATGCAGGTACTAAAACCGCTGCCGTGCGTTACGGCTACATCCATCCCGATGACAACCCGGATCACTGGGGTGCCGACGTGGTGGTCGATCATCCGCTGGAACTGCGCAAAGTGCTGGATAACGCGCTGTGCAGCTGCTGAGTAGCCCCCCATACGTGAGGCCTGACATGTTTGATTATTCCGCCCGCCCCGGCCTGCTCGCAGACCGGATCATTCTGGTGACCGGCGCCGGTCGTGGCATAGGTGCTACTGCGGCCAGAAACTACGCTGCTCTGGGTGCAACCGTCTTGCTGCTGGGCAAGACTGAAGCCAATCTCGCCCGGGTCCGTGATCAGATCGTAGCCGCCGGCCAGCGGCAACCAAAGGTCATTCCGTTCGACCTGGAAAGCGCCGGGCCGGCTCGGTATGACGAGCTGGCAACCCTGATCGACAATGAATTCGGTCGCCTTGACGGCCTGCTACACAACGCATCGATCATTGGCCCGCGCACGCCGCTGGAGCAATTGTCCGGTAAAGACTTCATGCAGGTCATGCACATCAACGTCAATGCCACCTTTATGCTGACCCACGCACTGCTGCCGTTGCTCAAACGCTCGGCCGACGCCTCGATAGCCTTCACCTCCAGCAGTGTCGGCCGCAAGGGTCGCGCGCAATGGGGCGCCTACGGCGTATCGAAATTCGCCACTGAAGGGCTGATGCAAACCCTGGCAGACGAACTGCAGGACGTCACCACGGTTCGCGCCAACAGCATCAACCCTGGCGCCACCCGCACTGACATGCGCGCATTGGCCTATCCAAACGAAAACCCGCTGAACAATCCGACTCCTGAGGACATCATGCCGGTCTACCTGTACCTGATGGGGCCGGACAGCAAAGGCATCAACGGGCAGGCGTTGAACGCTCAATAGGCTGCAGCGCATTCGCAAGACAGTCGTCCCGGATTGCAGATCCGATCGGATCGGGTCAGAAAACTGGCGCTGTCAGACAGGCAGAGTTTGCCAAGCCATTGATTTTTAATATGCTCGCATCACTGAACCGAATGGTCGGCATGTCGCTCTAACCCAGCCAAGCCAGCGATATGTGCTGAGGAGCGATGAAATGAATTCTCCTACCCAGACCCATGCGATCGATTTCGATACGGCTGAATTGCAGCGACTCGGTTTTCGAAATCGGCCCAACGCCACACTTCCACCCCCGTCACTGCCCGAGCTGGTCATCCAGCTCGGGCGCCAATTGCAGACCAGTCTGGAAGCAGAGCGGATACTCACGCTGTTTTTTCAGGGCGTGCAACGGCTGATACCCCTGAGCGGCCTGGTCTATCGTCATGCTGAAAGCGACCTGCACCTGTGTCTGGGCGAAACCTCGTCCGACAGCGCGAGGTTCCGCCTGCGCCACGAAGGCGAATGCATCGGCGAGGTTGAGTTTCAGAGTGCGCAGCCTTTCGACAGCCGCCAGTTGAGTGACCTGGAAGCGCTGCTGGCATGCCTGCTGTACCCTTTGCTCAATGCACTGTTGTACCGGATTGCCACTCAGACCGCGCTTCGCGACCCGCTGACCAATACCGGCAATCGCATTGCCATGGATCAGAATCTGGCTCGGGAAATCGAGATTTCGCGGCGCCACAAGCAGCCGTTGTCGGTGCTGATGCTCGATATCGATCACTTCAAGCGAGTGAATGACGACTACGGGCATTACACAGGTGATGAAGTGTTGAAAACGGTCGCGCACGGCCTGAAAGCACAGCTGCGCAATATCGACCGCGTGTTCCGCTATGGCGGAGAAGAATTCGTGGTCATTCTGTCGAACACCAGCGCCAATGCGGCGCAGATGGTCGGCGAACGTCTGCGCCGGGCGGTGCGCAGTCTGGAATTTCGTGAACTCGATCCGGCCCTGACCATGACCGTCAGCCTCGGCTGCTCGACGCTGCTGCCGACGGAAACCGCCGACAGCCTGTTACGCCGCGCCGATAACGCCCTGTATGTCGCCAAGCGCCAGGGCCGCAACCGACTCGCCATGGCCAGTTAGCCAGCCCTCTTTGCTGCCTGCCCTCAGACTTCCATCTCGGCCACACGTCCGCGTGGGGACTTGACCTTTTCCAGTTGCATGCAGCGTTCCAGAAACAGATACATGTAGTCGTAGCTCTTGGTGATCGCCTGGCGCAACTCGGCCTGCAATTGCGTACTCGGCGTGTTGCCCACCAGCGTACAGATGATTTCCAGCGCCTCCCAAGGGTGCGCATCATCGTACTGGGCATGCATCTTGAGCCATTTCATGGCTTTTTTGCGGGTCTCTTCAGGAAAGGCCTCGGCATAGACGCCAGTCGAACACACCACCGCCGACCACTCGCCTGTCGCCCCTTCAATTGCGTAGTTGGTTGCCGCCATGGCAACTGCCAGCGAGTCCGAAGAGCTGGTCTGCCAACACCAGTGGCTAAGCGCGTGCAGCTCGGGTGCGACCTTCTGATCATGCAGGTCTTCAAGGGTTACACCATGGGCAGCGCACCAGTTCACCCAGTAGTCGGCATGATTGAGTTCGACGCGGATATTACGCATCAGCCAGCGGCGCGCCATGTCTTCACCGGGATGACGACCGAAACGGGTCTTGGTCAGGTTTTTGGCCATGTACACCGCAAATTGCTCGACCACCGGCCAGCCGCCGATCAGGTACTGGCGCATGATGGCGGGACTGAGCGTTGCATCACGCATCTGCTGATACAGCTCGTGTTCGACCACGCGCGCCTTGGCAGCGCTGCAATCCTTGATCAGTTGCTGGGCCCAGACGGGATAACTACTGGCTTCCATGAGCGGACCGGTTCTTTCGAAAGTGTCGATCACTGTGTAGCTCCTTATAAAAGGTTGCGACTGATTTAACGTAGCGTTCCTGGCGCGCCGAACATCAAGGGGTCAGGGCGTACGGGCTCAATGTACAGACTTTCACACGTAAACAGCTCGGGGCGTCCGATCAGATAGCCTTGTGCAAAATCCACGCCCATTTCCTGCAATGCGGATTCGATCTGCGGCGTCTCAACGAACTCGGCAATCGTGAGCTTGCCCATGACATGGCCGATGTTATTAATGACCTCAACCATCGCCCGGTTGATCGGATTGTCGAGCATATCCTTTACAAAACTGCCATCGATTTTCAAAAAGTCCACCGGAAGATGCTTCAGGTACGCAAAAGAAGACATCCCGGAGCAGAAATCGTCCAGAGAAAACAGACAGCCCAGCGCTTTCAACTCGTTGATGAATCGAATCGCACTTCCCAGATCGGCAATGGCACTGGTCTCAGTGATTTCAAAGCAGATCATCTCAGGCGCGATGTTGTAGGTAGCGAACTGCAGTTTCAGGTATTCGAGAAAAGTATCGTCACCGATGCTGGTACCGGACAGATTGATTGCACACAGGGCCTGCGGTGCTTTGTGCCGGTCATCGCTTGTGCACTCGGCGATGATTTTGAATACATTGCGCACCACCCAGCGATCCAGCGTACTCATCAGGCCATATCGCTCGGCCGCCGGAATGAAACTGTCTGGAGCCACCATCCTTCCCGACTCGTCCCGCAGCCGCAGAAGAATTTCAATATGCCGGACTCCGTCGCCGGATTCCTTGATCGACGCAATTTCCTGTGCGTACAGACAAAAGCGATTTTCCTCGATGGCCATGCGCAAACGCTGTATCCAGGCCATTTCGCCAAAGCGCATCGACAACGTCAGGTCATCGATACTGTAGACCTGAACCCGGTTGCGGCCCTTCTCCTTGGCCATGTAGCAGGCCATATCAGCCGCTGACAGCGAGGTTTCCAGCGTGGCGGAGTCTTCACCTAAATGGACCAGACCGATACTGACAGTAGTCATGAATGGCCGACCTTTCCACATGAAATGCAGACTCTGCACGATCTGACGTAAGACTTCGGCGATGTCGTGAGCCGTATTCGGCGGGCAATCGACCAGCAACACGCCAAACTCGTCGCCACCCAGACGGGCCAGCGTATCGCCATCACGCAATCCCTGCGGGAGCGCTTTGCACAGCTTGCGCAACAGTTCGTCACCGGCAGCGTGACCGCCAGTATCGTTGACCAGCTTGAACTGATCGAGATCGAGAAACATCAGGCAATGGCTGCCTGTCCCGACATCGTCGAGGACCAGTTGCAGACGACGCTCGAATTCGCTGCGATTGACCAGCCCGGTCAGCGGATCATGGGCCGCCTGCCAGGAAAGGTCGGCAATGTACTGATGCTCCTGGGTCATGTCGTGCAACACCAGCACCGCGCCGCTGACCATGCCGTCCGCGTAGATCGGCGTGCCGACCAGCGCGACCGACACCGTGCTGCCGTCAAGTCGCTGGATCAGTTTGCTGTTGGCGCTGCCGCCCTTGAGTTTGCCGGCGAGTATCTGGTCGATCAGCGCCGCACTGTCGCGCTGATCGTTCTCATCCACCAGATTGAACAGTGCGGCCAGCGGCAATCCGCATGCCTGAGCGCTTTGCCAGTGGGTCAGCCCTTCTGCCGCCGGGTTCATGTAGACGATGGTACCGGTCATGTCGGTGCTGATGACCCCGTCGCCAATCGACTCGAGGGTGATCTGCGCGCGCTCTTTTTCCAGCACCAGCGCGTCGGCGAACAGTCTTCGCTGAGCAATCAGTCGACGCACGCGCAGCAACGCCAGCAGAATCAGCAGCACGGCAGTGATCAGATTGACCGCCACCAGCAATTTCAGAATGACGCGTGACCCTTCGCCCAGCGCATCGCTGAATGCGCGGGCGGCGGGCGTGACGCTTTCGTTGATGTCATTGATCTGCACCCGCCACCTGGCGATCTCGGCAGGGCTGACATTGCCTTCCGTGACGCGGGCATGAATCTGCCTGGCCAGTTCATCGAGCTGCATGAGGTAGCCGTCACCCACGGCCCAGAAGTGAATGGCCTGCTTCATGAAGCTGAAATCATGAAAGTTCAGGTACATCCAGATGACACCATTCACGTCATCCGGGTGATTGCCCCCCTGAATGATCCCTGCCCGCGCATCGGCTAACGAGGGCTTGGGCCGATCCAGTGCTTCACGCAGAGCATGGCCACCCTGCGGCACGGCAAAGGCGCTCTGATACTTCAGGTAATCACGTTCGTCGTGCCAGTTGGCGTACAGACTCAAGTAATGAATGGCGTCTTTCTGGCCCTTGGACCAGAGACTTTCGCCCACCGCGTAGCTGCGCACAGCTGACATCGTGTAGAGGCTGACGCAGCCCAGCAACGCCTGGAACAGCGCGACTGCAATGAAAGGCCATACGATGCCCAATAGACGGGGCCTGGTGAAGGTCCATGCTTGCTTCATGGGTTTCAAGTCAACGTGCCTGAATAAACGTCTAGCGCAGAGACTAGGCTAAATTCAGCCATGATGGCAGTTGAATCTCCCGGAAATGAGCGCGAGCGCACGACGCTAGAGGCCTTGCCCATCAGATTTGCTGCAGATGCCCGTACAGTTTTGCGTACAGACCTCCATCAGCGATCAACTGCTGGTGGTCGCCGTCTTCGACGATACGCCCGCCGTCGAAAACCAGTACGCGGTCAGCCTGTTTAACGGCAGACAGACGATGCGCGATGATCAGCGTCGTACGGCTGCGCAGAAACCTCGCCAGCGCCTGATGCAGGTTGTATTCGGTCGCCGCATCCAGCGCCGACGTTGCCTCGTCGAGAATCACCACTTTGGGATCGGACAACACCATGCGCGCGATTGCCAGGCGCTGGCGCTGGCCGCCCGACAGGCGCACGCCGGAACGCCCGAGTACGCTGTCCAGGCCCTTGGGCATCTCACGAATGGCCGATTCCAGCTGCGCGACGTCGAGCGCCCGCCAACAAGCCTCAACCGTGCAATCACGGCCCATCGTCAGGTTGGCGCGCACGGTATCGTTGAATAGCGCCGGATGCTGCAACACCACGGCGACGTTCTCGCTCACGGTCTCCAGGCCAATATCCTGCTGACTGACCCCGCCAAAGCGAATGACCCCGGTGCGGGCGCTGTACAGCCCGAGCAGCAGTTGCACCAGTGTGCTTTCACCGCCGCCGCTGGCACCGACAATGGCGACCTTTTCGCCCGGCGCAATGTGCAGGTTGAGTTGATCCAGCACCAGATCATCGCCGTAGCCGAAATTCAAGCCGCGCACTTCGATGCCGACCGTCTCCTGCCCTTCGAACGGGTCCGTGCCGCCCGCATACTGCGGCTCGTCAGCCCGCGCCAGCAGTTCGTTGATACGCGTCAATGCGCCGCCCGCCGCGTAGTAGGCGTATTGCAGATTCAGCAATTGCTCGACCGGGGTCATCATGAACCACAGGTAACTGAACACTGCCAGCATCTGGCCGATGGACAAGTCCGAGAACAGTACGGTGAGCATTGCTGCCGCGCGAAAGATATCGATACCGAACTGAAACAGCAGCCCGCTGGCCCGCCCGGACGCGTCGCTTTTCCATTGCGAGTTGATCGCGTAGTCGCGCACTTCCTGTGCTCGCAACCCCAGGCGACCGAGGAAAAAGCCCTGCCGATTACCCGCGCGCACTTCCTGAATCGCATCCAGCGTTTCGCTCAACGCCTGGGTGAAGCGCGATGCGCTGTCGTTCTCCAGCTTCTTCAGGTGCTTGACCCGCTTGCCGAGCTTCACAGTGAGTAGAATCACCAGCGGGTTGAACAGCATGATCAGCAGCGCCAGCTTCCAGTGCATCCACATCAGAATGCCCGCAGTGCCGGCCAGGGTCAGCGTGGCGACCAGCAGGCGGCTGAGGGTTTCGCCGACAAACTTGTCCAGTGTGTCGAGGTCGGTGACCAGATGGGTGGTCACCGTGCCGCTGCCCAGGCTTTCATATTCGCGCAGAGAAATGCGCTTGAGGCGCTCGATCAAGCGCAGCCGGATACGATAAACGATGTCCTTGGCCAGACCGGCGAATAACCTCGCCTGCAACACATTGAACACCAGCGCCCCGACACGCAGCAGCAGGGTCAGCACCAGCATCAGGCCGATGTAACCGACAGCCTTTTGCAGGCTGTCGGGCAGCAGGTGATCCATGACTTTCAGCGCCGCATCGCCGCGCCCCAGCAGCACTTCGTCGACCAGCAGCGGCAGCAGCAACGGAATCGGCACGCTGCACAGCGTCGCCAGAACCGCCACACCGTTGGCCAGCCACAGCGACTTTTTGTGGCGCAACGCCAGGCGCCGGATCTCGGCCCAGCTCAGTGCGTCGGTGCGACTGGACGAGGCCCCGTCAGACGAAGTTTCACTCACTGGCAGCACGCTCGATCCAGCGCCCCAACAAGGGCGAAAGGTCGCCAAGCGGCTGATAACCGTTGGTCAGCAGTGCCAGTTGACCGTTGCGCTCGGCGAGCAGGGTCGGGAACCCGGCGATGCCCAGGTCCTGCGCCCAGGTGAAGTCAGCCGCGGTCGCCGCCTGCTGCTCACGACTTTCAAACGCATCGGCAAAGGCCTGCCGCGACAGGCCGGTCTGTTCGGCCAGTTCGGCCAGCAGCGAAGGCAGCGTCACGTCCCGCCCCTGGGTGTAGAACGCCTGCTGAATCAGCCCGACCAGTGCCCAGGCCCGGTCCGGGTCGAGATAGCGTGCAGCAGTGACCGCCAGGCAGGCCGGCGTGGTGTCGTAGATGAAACCTTCAGGCAAGGCGCCCTCATGCTGGAAAGGCTGGCCGGTCGCCTCTTCAACGGCCCGCCAGTGCTCAAGAATGTAACGCCGCTTGGCGGGCTCCAGCGCCACCGTGCCGGAGCGCAATCCGCCCATCACCAGATGCAGCGGCACGCCCGCCGCCCGAGCCTGCTGCACCAGCGCATCGGCCACCGGAGCGAAGCCCCAGCACCAGGAACACATGGGGTCCATGACATAGATCAGGCGGGCGGACATGGCTCAGGCCTCGGATGGCAGACGATAGTTGCGCCCGATAGGGTGGGGCTGATTGCGAGCCTTGGCCAGTTCGATCTGCTTTTGCCGGTCGATGGCGCTGCGGCGGGTCTTCTCGCTCAGCGAGTCCCAGCAATACGGGCAACTGATACCTGGCGAATAGTGCTCGCTGGCGCGGTCTTCGGCACTGATCGGCGTGCGGCATGCGTGACACTGATCGTAATCACCTTCGGTCAGATCGTGACGCACTGTCACCCGGTTGTCGAACACGAAACACTCGCCCCGCCATTGGCTTTCCTGCTCAGGCACTTCTTCCAGGTACTTGAGAATCCCGCCCTTGAGGTGGTAAACCTCTTCGAAGCCCTCGCCAAGCATGTAGCTCGAGGCTTTCTCGCAACGAATGCCACCGGTGCAGAACATGGCGACTTTCTTGTGCACCGCCGGGTCGAAATGCGTCTTGATGTAGTCCGGGAATTCACGGAACGACGTGGTCTTGGGATCGATTGCGCCTTCGAAGGTGCCGATGGACACTTCGTAATCGTTACGCGTGTCGATCAACAGCACTTCAGGGTCGGTGATCAGGTCGTTCCAGTCTTTCGGCTCGACGTAGGTTCCCACGTTCTTGTTCGGGTCAACGCCCTCGACGCCCAGGGTCACGATCTCTTTCTTGAGCTTGACCTTGGTGCGGTAGAACGGCTGCTCGTCGCAGTAGGATTCCTTGTGATCGATGTCGACCAGACGCGGATCGTTCTTCAGCCAGGCCATCAGGCCATCGATGCCTTCGCGGCTGCCGGACACTGTACCGTTGATGCCTTCTTCGGCAATCAACAACGTGCCCTTGATGCCGTTGTCGACCATCGCCTGCAACAGCGGCTCGCGCAGGGCAACGTAATCGCTGAGGGTGACGAACTTGTATAGCGCAGCTACGACGATCGGCTGAGTCATCGGCTCTTGAGTCATGCATCTCTCCAGTGGCGACCCTCGCAAAGGGCCTACCGGGCAAAAATTCCGAACAAAAAAAACGCACCGGCCAGGCGGCGCGGTGCGGATTCTAGCAAAAACCGACAGGGTACAGGCGAGTCAGCGAAGCAAATAATGCTCCTGCAAAAGGGGCAGGATCACCACCTGTGCCCGTCAGTGGCCACCGGCACAGGTGGGTGACGCCGGCGCTGCACCGGTCTTCGCCCACTCTTCCGGGGTGTAGGTGTGCAGTGCCAGAGCATGAAATTCGCCCATCAGACCGCCCAGCGTGGCATAAACCTTCTGGTGCCGTTTGACCGAATTGAGGCCCTGAAACTGGTCACTGACCAGAATCGCCTTGTAGTGCGTCTGTTCGCCACGGCTGTGCATGTGGCTCTCGTCGAGCACTTGCAGATGGTGCGGTTGCAGCAACGCAAGTGCCGACTCGATTCGTTTTTGCATGGTCATGGTATGACTCGCCGATCAGGGCTTCTTGGCAGGGGCGGCAGCGGGTGCGGCGGCCTTGGCAGGTTCAAGCTCGGCGGTCATGTCAGCCAGCAGCTTGTTGACGACAGGCACGGCGCTTTCCAGTTTGCTCTGGGTCAGTTGAGCAGACTGTTGAGCCAGTTCAGGCATCTTAGTCATCACTTTCTTGCCCAGTGGCGACTGATAGAACGCAACCAGGTCCTTCAGCTCGCTTTCGGTGAAATTGGCGGTGTAGAGCTTGACCATTTCAGGCTTGAGCTTGTTCCAGCCAATGGCTTGGTCCAGAGCAGTGTTGGCCTTGGCCTGATAGGTTTCAAGCAGAGCCTTTTTCGATGCAGGCGCCTTGGTTTCAGCGAAACGCTGAGCGAACATCTGCTGAACCTGCGCATAGACCGGAGCGCCCAGGCGATCGGCGTTGGCGAGTTTCAGGAACGTTTCGGCGCTCGCGTTGTGACTGGCGGTGTCGGCGAAGACCTGACCGCTGGCACAGACCAGGGCTACCGCGGTACAGATGGCACGAAGACGGGTCATCGAGTTTCCTTATCTAGCAAACGAGGCTTTACCCCAGGGCCGACCATTCTGCGCTTATGTGGGCTTTTGGCTCAACCCCCGGTTCACCGAGCGGTTAAAAAGCACTGTTCGGGAACCCTGCCTGCTTATGGCTACCTAACCTGCAACGTACTTAAAGGAGTAAGACCTGTGAGCCGCACCGAAACCGACAGCATCGGCCCGATCGAAGTCCCCGAAGACGCTTATTGGGGGGCTCAGACCCAACGCTCACTGATCAACTTTGCGATTGGCGATCAGCGCATGCCGCTGCCCGTGCTGCACGCGCTGACCCTGATCAAGAAGGCTGCCGCGCGGGTCAACAACCGTAACGGCGACCTGCCTGCCGATATCGCCCGCCTGATCGAACAGGCTGCCGACGAGGTGCTCGACGGCCAGCACGACGCGCAGTTCCCGCTGGTCGTCTGGCAGACCGGTAGCGGCACGCAGAGCAACATGAACGTCAACGAAGTGATCGCCGGTCGCGCCAACGAACTTGCGGGTCAAGGCCGTGGCGGCAAGTCGCCGGTCCACCCCAACGACCACGTCAATCGCTCGCAAAGCTCCAACGACTGCTTCCCGACCGCCATGCACATCGCCACCGCTCAGGCAGTCAAGAACAGCCTGCTGCCAGCGATTGCCGAACTGTCCAACGGGCTGGCCGAACAGGCCGCCCGGCACATGAAACTGGTCAAGACCGGGCGCACGCACATGATGGACGCGACGCCGATCACCTTTGGCCAAGAGCTTTCAGGCTTCGTTGCCCAACTCGATTACGCAGAAAAAGCCATTCGTGCCGCCCTGCCCGCCGTCTATGAGCTGGCGCAAGGCGGTACCGCTGTCGGCACCGGGCTAAACTCGCCGAAAGGTTTTGCCGAGGCCATCGCGGCAGAACTGGCTGCGTTGTCAGGGCTGCCTTTCGTCACGGCGCCCAACAAATTCGCCGCGCTGGCCGGACATGAGCCGCTTGCGGCACTCTCCGGCGCACTGAAAACCCTGGCCGGGACGCTGATGAAGATCGCCAATGACCTGCGCCTGTTGGGCTCCGGTCCGCGTGCAGGGCTGGCAGAAGTCCGCTTGCCAGCCAACGAGCCGGGCAGTTCGATCATGCCTGGCAAGGTCAACCCGACCCAATGCGAAGCGCTGTCGATGCTCGCCTGTCAGGTCATGGGTAACGACGTGACCATCGGCTTTGCGGCCAGTCAGGGTCATCTACAGTTGAACGTGTACAAGCCGGTAATCATTCACAACATTCTGCAATCGATCCGCCTGCTGGCCGACGGCTGCAGCAATTTCAACGAACACTGCATCGCCGGCATGGAGCCGGATGCGGAAAAAATGGCCGAGCACCTGGAACGCGGCCTGATGCTGGTGACCGCGCTCAATCCGCACATCGGCTATGACAAGTCCGCGCAGATTGCCAAAAAGGCGTACACCGAAGGCCTGACGTTGCGCGAAGCCTCGCTGGCGCTGGGCTACCTCACCGATGAGGAGTTCGACGCCTGGGTCCGGCCGGAAAAAATGCTCGAGGCAGGCAGCAATGGCTGATGCCAAAAGCGGCGCCACGCCACTGGAAGGCAATGGCAAACGAATCCTGATGGTGTACGGCACGCCGAAAGCCATCAGTTTTTGTCACGCCCTGGGTGACGCCTACGCACAGGCGGCGCGAGGCGAAGGCCATGTGGTGCGGATCATCAAACTGGGCGAACTGGATTTCGACCCGATTCTGCACCACGGCTACGACCAGACGCAGACCCTGGAAGCCGACCTGCTCGACGCCCAGCGTCAGATTCACTGGGCGGAGCATCTGGTGTTCGTCTATCCAGTCTGGTGGGGCGGTCTGCCTGCCCTGCTGACAGGCTTCTTCGACCGGGTGCTGATGCCCGGTTTTGCGTTCAAGACTCACGGCCGCAAGCATGCATCCAATGAGCTGCTCAAGGGCCGCACCGCGGAATTGCTGGTTGCCATGGACACGCCCGTCCGCTACTTCCACTGGATATACGGCGCACCTGCGCACCGCCAGATGGTCCGCACCATTCTCGGGTTATGCGGGATCAAGACCAAACGCCTGACCGAGTTCGCTCCGGTGCACAGTGCTACCGAGCAACAGCGTCAGGAGTGGATCCTGCAAGCACAGAGGCTGGGCAAACGCTGACGCTCATTCAGCGTTGAACGCAAGCCGTCAGGCTTGGGCCAGCCTCGCCTTGCGCGCCCGCAGCCCGGCAATCAGCGAAGGCCCGAGCGCGGTCAGTGCCGACCCCATAACTACCAGCAGTGCCCCACCATAACCCAGTACATTCAGCTCTTCGGCCTGCACATAATCCGGCCACAACCAGGCGGCGCACGCGACAGCTGCCAGCGTGACCAGCGGCGTCAAGGCGAGCGTGGCACTGACCCTCGATGCTTCCCAGTGCGCCAGAGCCTCGGCGAACGCGCCATAAGCAACCAACGTATTCAGGCAGCAGGCCAGCAGCAGCCAGCCTTGCAACGGGCTCAGCGCCAAGGCCTCGGCAGGGTGCGCCCACGGCGTGAGCAGCAAGGCGCAGAACAGGTAGATCACCATCATGACCTGCAGCGAATTCCATACGGTCAGCAACTGTTTCTGGCTCAACCCGTAAAACGTCCAGATGGTCGACGCCAGCAGCACAACCAACACCCCGAGGGTGTAATCACCCAGCGAGGTGAACAGTTCGACCAGCCGCTGGTTGAAAAACAACCCGAAGCCGATCAACAGCACCAGCAAGCCGATACCCTGCCCCACGCTGAAGCGTTCCTTGAACAGAAAGATGCTGCCGATCAACAGAAAAATCGGCCCGACCTGGACCAGCAATTGCGTGGTGCCAGGGCTCAGCAGGCGCAAGCCGATCAGGCACAACACGTAATTCCCGACCAGCCCGAACACCGCCAGCAGCACCAGTATTTTGCCCTTGCGACCCAGCACCTTGAAGCTGGGCAGACGCTTGACCGAGGCCAGCCAGACGAATAACAACGCGCCGGAGACCAGCAGCCGGAACCAGGTAACAGTCACCGGATCCATCGCCTGCAAAACCTGCTTGAGCTTGATGGGCAGAATGCCCCAGAGCAGCGCAGTCAGCAGCGACAGACACAGCCCATAGGCCCGGCGACCAGAAGAAATATGCATCGGAAATCCCGTGAGAGGTGGAACGACAGCATCATTCTAGGTGCAGTGCAGGAAAACGACAGGGACAGCCGGGCGCGGTTAATGCCGCAAATTGTGTTATCGCCGCTCAACCGCCGTGATTACGTTGATACGTTTCGCTGCCCATCGCTTGAATCTGGCCCTCGATCAAAGCATCGAAGGGCTTCAGCAGGGCCTCATAGGAGGCAGGTGCTTCCAGCGCTTGCAAGGCATGCACGATCGCCTCCAGCGTCGACAACGCATCCGGGCCCGGCGCTTTACGCAGCCGATAGCGCGTCGCGGGCACGTCACGCAGGCTGACGCGCGGCAATGCCGCCAGCAACGGGTTGAGGTGCAGCATTTTTCGCACTTTGCGCCAGGTGCCATCCGGCACGACCAGCAGCATCGGCAGCGAATCACCGGCATAAGGCGTCAGTGTTTCGGCAGTTTCGCCTGGAAACAGCAGCCGCGCCCGGTAGCCGGGCGGGTTCAACAGCGTGTGCAGATCGTCGAATACCTCGCCAGTGCGCAACGCTGCATTGACCAGCCCCAACGCGGCCAGCCGCGCGGTGTTCAGCGCGTGATTGACCTCACCGGGATGTTGCAGGATCAACACGCGGGTGCGACTACCCAACTGCGGGATCAATGCGCACAGACAATAGGCAGTCGGGCGCAGACAGCGTTCACAACGGGCACGGGACATCGATTCTCTCTCGGGCAGCCCTGCGGCAAGGGTCAACAGCGCAGATCCGCATCAGCGGCAGGGATGGCGAGCGGCTCGTGCAGCCCACCGCCTGTCGAACAATCGCGCAGTTTAAACAACTTCACTCACTTGCGCCCCCGCAATCCCGGGTCGTGCCGCCTATTTGAACTAATCTGAACGGTCCAAGCTGGTGACGTGATGTACGCCTGCCTAATCCTGAAGATCACTATCAGGAGTACTCATGAATCGCGCGGCAATTAAACAGAGTGTGTTTGACACGCTGGGCATCATCCTGGTGGACAAATCCGAAATTCGCGAAGATGCCACGTTTGAGGACTTGGTTCTGGATAACGAAGACATCAAGGAGCTGCTCGATACACTGGGAAAAAAGTTCGGTTTCACGTTCCCTGACTTCATAACGACGCAAACCACCGCACTGACCATGGTGGTGGACATGATTCTGTTGCTGGGACGGGAATCGGGACGAGAGACGCCATCGAACGAGGGCAAGAAAAGTCGGACAAGAACAAAGCCGAGGCATCGGCATTGAGTCAATATCTACTGCCGGGACGCCCTTTACGCCCCGCTGCGATACTTGAGGTGACTAAGCATGCGCCCCGGTGGACCGGGTGAAGCGAAACGTTTAGCGGCGTGGGCGACGACGGTTATCGTCGGCACGAACCGGAATGGGCTGCAGTTTAGGTCTTTCGATAAGACCCAGCGCAACGCCCAGATCATGAAGCCACTCTTGCAACTTGCTATTCATAAAGCCCCCTTGAGGGAAAAACCCGGCAGTCAATCTTTACTCATTACTCACTAATAGATCATAGAAGCAAATGAACCGTTAGCCGAGTGACACGGAAAACAATTTTCCGATGCCGCCAATGTGACATTTGTGCAGGGCCGCTTCTAGTCTTTACGACGGACGGCCTGTTACCGGACATTACACCAACGCCTCGAAGGCGTCACTCCGGCTGGCGAATCAGCCCTTCTCCATCGGTCATCGCTCTTTCCAGCAAGTCCGCAGGCAGGCTCTTGCTGGCACGCGCACCCAGCAACTTGAGCTGTTCGCTGCGACTGATCAGATTGCCGCGCCCCTCGGTCAGCTTGTTACGCGCCGCCGAATAAGCTTTGTCCAGTTGCTGCAGGCGGTTACCCACCTCGTCCAGATCCTGAATGAACAGCACGAACTTGTCGTACAGCCAGCCTGCGCGCTCGGCGATTTCCCGGGCGTTCTGACTCTGTCGCTCCTGCTTCCAGAGGCTGTCGATGACGCGCAAGGTCGCCAGCAACGTGGTCGGGCTGACGATCACGATATTGCGGTCGAACGCCTCCTGAAACAGATTGGGTTCAGCCTGCAATGCCGCCGAAAAAGCGGCTTCGATGGGCACGAACAGCAAGACGAAATCCAGGCTGTACAGCCCTTCAAGACGCTTGTAATCCTTGCCGGAGAGACCTTTGACGTGATTGCGCAGCGACAACACGTGCTGCTTCAGCGCCGCCTGACCAATCACGTCATCGTCGGCCGACAAGTATTGCTGGTAAGCGGTCAGGCTGACCTTGGCATCGACGACCACCTGCTTGTCGCCCGGCAACATGATCAACACGTCTGGCTGAAAGCGCTCGCCGTCCGGTCCCTTGAGGTTGACCTGGGTCTGATATTCACGCCCTTTTTCCAACCCGGCATGCTCGAGCACCCGCTCCAGAATCAGCTCACCCCAATTGCCCTGAGTTTTCTGCCCTTTGAGCGCACGGGTCAGGTTGGTAGCCTCATCGCTCAGACGCAGGTTCAACTGCTGCAGACGCTCGAGTTCCTTGGCCAGCGAAAAACGCTCGCGCGCCTCGTTCTGATAGCTTTCTTCGACGCGCTTTTCGAACGACTGGATGCGCTCCTTGAGCGGCGTGAGCAATTGCCCCAATTGTTGCTGGCTGGTCTCGGCGAAACGTTGTTCCCGCTCGTCGAAAATCTTGCCTGCCAGTTCCGCAAACTGCGCACGCAATTCGTCCCGGGAGCCCTGCAAATCGTTCAGGCGTTGCTGATGGCTGTCCTGCTGCTCCCGCAACTCGGCGCTCAGCACGGCACATTGGGCATCCAGGCGACGCAGCTCGGCTTCTCTTCCGGCACGCTCGACCGTCCAGCTCTGGGCCATTTCGCGGGCATTGTAGCTTTCATCGCGCAGCAATTCGACTTCACGGCGCAGCGCGGCAAGATCAGCCTGCTTGGCGGAGTTGGCCTGCCCCAGATCGCTGACCTCATCACGGCAGGCATCCAGTTGCGCGTTAAGGCCTTCCTGAGCCATCTGCGCCATGCTCAGACGCTCGTCCAGCAAAGCGCTCTCGGCCTGACGCGACGCGAGGCGCCGCTGCATGTGCCAAAGCAGTGCCAACAATGGCAATCCTGCTGCGGCAAGCCCCAGTAACAGGCTGTTGAGGTCCAGTGCCATTAAAGACTCCATGCAGGCTGAATCGTCGCCAGCGGCAGTGTGATGAAAGCGTGGATAGTGCAGTAGAAACGGCCTCTCAGGCGAGGCGAGATCACAGGCGGGGGCAAATCGGGGGGTAGGATTCTACGCACTTTCGCTGCCACGCACAGCCCCCATTTTGGGGACATTTGATTCGGGACAATCCACAGAAGCTGTGGATAACTCAGTGGACAACCCCCCTTTAACCTCCGCAAACGTAGACGGGATGGGGCCTGCACTCAAACTGACGATTTTTTCACCAGCTAAAAAAAAACGATGTTTTTCATTGACTTAATAATTCACCATCATAAATCAAACCCTTAGCCACGCTTGTGACAGTGATGTGGCAGCTTGTGCAGCTAATGTGCACAATTCACCGCCATGGCCTTTTCCAGTCATTTCACACACGTACGCAAAAAGGCTCAATTGCGGCGAATTCTCAATGAATACGCGGCCCACAGCCCTGTTTTTGCGACAGGAAATTCCATTCTGCATTCGCCTGTTTCATACTCCGCGCCAGCCGTGGAAGCCGCCAGGGCGAAAAATTGCGCTTGTTGCAGTAAAAGGCCTGCCTGAAGGCTTTATCGCCAGTCACTATCGATTCAGTAAAGGGATCCATGAAGGAGATATCGAAGTTCTTCTTGCTGCTGATGGCCGTCTGCGTCATCGCCCTCGCAACCAGCATCGTTCTGCCCCCACCGGACGGCGGCGTTTTTGCCTATACCGTGCTGTTGTCTGCCATCGCTCTGATGCTGATCATCAGCAGCGGCCTGAGCAAAGGGCGTATCAACGAGTCCGGTGACATCATGCGCGCCATCAGAGATCGACACCCGCTGCGCCTGACCATCGCCGCCTACGTGCTCGGATGCTCGATGGTCGCGTCTGCAACGGTGCTTATCTACCGACTGGCCGGGCACTGGTAAATTTATTTCGACCGCCTCTTGCAATGATCGAACAGCGCAGATAGTATCGCCGCTGTTAGTACCAAGCTGAAAATCAATTCCGGTCGACACGTCCCCCGACAGACACTCCTCCATGCGACGAGAATGTTGGCAACAAGGGATCGACCACCTCGATGGTTTCCAGGCATGAACCTTTAGCACTCATTCGCCACATTAGACGACAGTGCAGAAACGGCGCTCATGGCCTGCTTCAACCAGCCTGCAATTGATCAGGATCTTCACCCGGAGCGTAGAACCTTTGCTCCTGTTGTGCTGCCTGCCCTCCTAAGTACCTACCGGTCAGCCAGAGCGCCATACGATAAAAGTGCGCTTAAACTGCCTGTCTTTGTTCCAGTCAGGTTCTCCGCCCAGCCAGGCTTTTATATCAAATGTCGGCCCGCGTTTACTGGAATCTTTATTTATGCACGGTATTGTTCCGTGTTGTTTCAGGAAACACCTTGATTATGAATACTCAAAGTCAACACGCTATTCACACGCTTACCCATGCGTTTGCCCCGATGAACTGCCTGATCATGGCCGCTCGCAAAGGCTGCTTCAGTTTCACCATTGTCAACGAACACGGCATCGCTCGTCACAGCGAACGCCTGTACCCCGATCAATATGCAAGCGCAGAGCCGCTGCAGGCCGTGATCGAGCGTACTCGTCAGGCGCTCGTTGCCTGACAGCGGTGATGTTCTGAGCGAACGCGTCTGAAAAGCCCCGCCCTGCAAGGCGGGGCTTTTTATTGTGCGTCCTTTAAGGAAGGTCTGAAAAAGCCTTTTCTTCAAAAGTCGAAGCCAGTAAATACAGGCGCTCCAGCCCGGTTCCTCTCCAAAAAAATGGGCTTTTTCAGAGGATACTTAATGATTGGATCGGCAGACGCATATACACCAGAGCTTCGCCAAAAATAAAATCCCTACTGCCCTATCACGATTGTCCTACAAGAATAGCTCTAAATCGGGCTCCTCAGCCTATAGCGCGCCGTCGAAAATGTTGGTAATTTTCCAGCGGTGAACAACAAGGAGTTCTAATAATGAAAATAATGACAAAAACACTTAACCGGACAACGCTTGGGCTCGCTCTGGGTCTCGCGTCTTCTCAACTGCTCGCTGCCGGCTTCGCCCTCAACGAACAAAGTATCAGCGGCATGGGCACCGGTTTCGCAGGTCGCTCCTCTTCAGCCGATGATGCCAGCACTGTGTTTGGCAACCCAGCCGGCATGTCCCGTCTCAAACGCGAACAAATCAGCGTAGGCGCCGCAGCGGTGATCGCCAAGACCGACATCGACAACGGTCGTGGCACTTTCGGCGGCAGCAACGACGGTGACATGGTTCCCGTGGTTGGCGTGCCGATGGGCTACTACGTAAAACCTATCGACGATCATTGGGCATTCGGCCTGGGCGTGTACGTACCGTTCGGCCTGGTCACTGATTATGAAAAAGGCTTCGCAGGTCGCTACTGGGGTGACAAGAGTCACGTCCAGGTGGTCACCTTCCAGCCGACTGTCAGCTACGCCTTCAATGACAAGGTTTCCATCGGATTCGGCCCGACCATCAACCGCATCGCTGGCGAGCTGACCTCGGCCACGCTGAACGCCCGAAGCCCTGGCCGCAATGACGGCAAGGTGAAGATCGAAGGCGATGACACCGCTATCGGCTTCAATGCGGGCATTCTGGTGCAGGCGACTGACACCACGCGCCTGGGCCTGACCTACCATTCCAAGGTCGATTACAAGCTTGACGGCAAGACCAAGATCGAGGGGTCGGGCTTTGGCGGTTTCTCCGGTCAGAAATACGACGCTTCGCTGGACATCTCGACACCTGAGTCGGTTGACCTCTCCGTCACCCAGAAAATCGATGAAAACTGGACCGTCTACGCAGGCAGTACCTGGACTCGCTGGAGTCGCCTGCAAGACATAACCGTCAACAACGACGGCGTCCCTGCCCTGTTGGGCGGTTCGAATGGCGCTATCGGCACTATCACCGAAGAACAGAACTGGCATAACACCTGGGCTCACGCCATCGGTGCTTCGTACAAGGTCAATAAAGAGTGGACCCTGCGTACCGGCTTCTCGGTCGATCAGTCGCCAACCAACAATAACAACCGTTCTCCACGCATCCCGACTGGCGATCGCAAGATCATCAGCTTCGGCGCTGGCTGGAGCCCGAGTGACGAGCTGACCATCGATGTGGCGTACTCGTACCTGCGTGAAGATGAAACCAAGATCCGCGACAGCAGCCCGACCAAACAGTCGTACAGTGCCGACTACCGCAACACGGCGCACGGCCTGGGTACTTCGGTTACCTATCGTTTCTGATAGGCAATTGCCAAGCTGAAAAAAAGCCCGCGACCGGTAATGGTTGCGGGCTTTTTGTTGCGCGCCTGGTGTACTCAGGCCTGCATTGCTTGACTATCGTGCCGACGCTCCGCGCTGCATGCAGTTCTGGACGCTCTGCGTCCTCTTTGTGGCGCTGCGCGTCACACAGCGGTTCTGCGAGGTCAGCTGGATATATTTACGGCCCGACTTCGCCCTGACACTGGTCCGAGGGTCGCACTCTGTGTCGTCAGCGCCAACGCGATAAAAAGCACCGCTAAGGGCAGGACATGACACCGTATTCATACCCCCACTCCCTAAGGCTTCGACGCAATCGCTTTTTCAATCGCTGCAATCAGCTCAGGATCGTCCGGTTTGGTAATGCTGGAAAAATTGGCCACTACTTTGCCTTGGCGATCCACGACGTATTTGTAGAAGTTCCAGCGTGGCGCGCTGCTTTGTTCGGCCAGCACTTTGAACAGGTGGGTGGCATCGTCACCGCGCACGGGCTGTGGCTCGGTCATAGTGAAGGTCACGCCGTAGTTGACGTAGCAAACCTTGGCGGTTTCTTCACCGTCTTTGGCTTCTTGTTTGAAGTCGTTGGACGGCACGCCGAGCACTTCGAGCCCCTGCCCTTTGTAGCGCTGGCTCAGTTCTTCAAGCCCTTTGAACTGCGGGGCGAAGCCACAGAAGCTGGCGGTATTGACCACCACCAGCGGCTTGCCGGCGAAGCGTTTGCACAGGTCGATGTTTTCCTTGGCGCGCAGCTTCGGCAGTTCGCCTTGCAGCAACGGCGGGCAGTCGGCGGCCATTGCCGCGCCGCTCATGGCCAGCAGCAGAAGAGGGATCGAAACAAAGCGAATTTTCATCATGGCGTCCCTGAAGAGTGTTGTCGTCTGCCGACACGCTACCCCAAGCCATGCCGTCTGCCTAGCAGGCACCCAGGCCCAATTGCAGTGCCGCCAACCCGACCTGTTGCCAGCCCCACCAGACCAACCCCAACAACACCGCACCCGCCAGCACGGCAGACAGTAATGGCCAGCGCCCGCTCATGCCAGACCGCCCTGCGCCTGCAACCTGGCCACCGGGCGTTCGCGCACCGGCCAGTTAAGCGCTGCAGCGAGCAGGCTCAGCAGCACCGACACCTGCCAGATCAGGTCGTAGCTGCCGGTTCGGTCGTACACCAGACCACCCAGCCAGCCACCCAGAAATGCGCCCAACTGATGGAACAGGAAAACGATACCGCCCAGCATTGACAGGTTACGCACGCCGAACAGCGTCGCCACCGTGCCGTTGGTCAAAGGCACGGTGGACAGCCACAGCAAACCCATCGCCACGCCGAACAAGTAGGCGCTGGCCTGACTGAGCGGGACCGAAATAAATAATATGATTACCACCGCGCGCAGCAGATAGAGCGCTGTCAGCAACCTTGGTTTGGACATGCGTCCGCCAAGCCAGCCAGCGGTGTAAGTGCCGAAGATATTGAACAGCCCGATCAGTGCCAGCACGGTGGTGCCTACTTTGGCCGGCAAGTGCTCGTCCACCAGATAAGCAGGCAGATGCACGCCGATGAACACCACCTGAAAGCCGCAGACAAAAAAGCCCAGCGCCAGCAGCCAGAACCCCGAATGCCCACAGGCCTCACGCAGCGCTTCACCGAGGGTCAATTCGACACCGGTCGATACGCTCGGCGTGTCCTTGAGCATACCCACCAGCGGCAGAATCAGCGCGACCATCACGCCCAGCACCAGCGAAGCACCCGCCCAGCCCAGCCAACTGATCAGTCCCAGTGTGCCGGGCAGCATGGCGAACTGGCCGAACGAACCTGCCGCGCTGGCAATCCCCATGCCCATGCTACGCTTCTCGGCAGGCAGCGCTCGGCCCACGACGCCGAGGATGACCGAGAACGAGGTGCCGGACAGGCCGATGCCGATCAACAATCCCGCACTCAACGAAAGACTCAGGGGCGAATCCGCCATGCTCATGCACAGCAGCCCCACGGCATACAGGATACCGCCGACAAACACGACTTTCGCCGCGCCAAAGCGGTCCGCCAGCGCGCCGGCAAATGGCTGTGCCAGCCCCCACATCAGGTTTTGCAAGGCGATAGCGAACGCGAAGACTTCACGCCCCCAGCCAAAGTCCGCGCTCATTGGCGATAGAAACAGCCCAAAACCGTGGCGTGTGCCCAGCGATAACGCCAGAATCAACGCGCTGCCCAACAGAATCCAGCCGCTGGTACGCCAGATCGATGTCATGGTTGAGCTCCCTGCACGTTGTGTTACATGATTTTACCTGCGAATCGCGAAGCTACGCGCTGCCGATAAAAGCTGTCAACCACGCATTGGCAGCGTGTCAGCGCAAGGCCAGCGTCAACAGCACCGCCAGTTCCAACAGCTCAAGCAGCGCCCCGGCTGTGTCACCCGTGCTCCCGCCCAGACGGCGCATCATCAGGTACCGCAACCAGAAGAAACACACCACGCAGACCAGCAGCGCCGCGACCCCTGACCCACCAGCCAACAGCACGCAGGCCACCGCACTGGCCAATAGCACCTTGCGCCCGGGGCTGCGCGGCAAATGATCGGCAAGCGCTTGCCCCAACCCGCCAGCACGCACATAGGGCGTGCCCAGAAACAAAGCGAGCATCGCGCTGCGCCCGATCAGCGGTGCCAGCAGTAATCCGATGCTGTGGTTGCTTTCGATCAGCGCCAAGATGGCGGCAAATTTGAGCAGCAGCACCAGCACCAGCGTGACCACCGCGATAGGCCCGCTGCGCGGGTCTTTCATGATGGTCAGTGTGCGTTCGCGATCACCGAAACCGCCCAGCCAGGCGTCGGCGCTGTCCGCCAGACCATCCAGATGCAGACCACCACTGAGCAGCACCCATAAACTGAGCAGCAGCGCCGCATGCAGCATCGGCGGCGAACCGTCGAGCACTGCGTTGAAACCCAGCAACAGCATGCCGAACACCACGCCCACCAGCGGATAGAACAGCAGCGAACGCCCCAGTTCTTCGGGGCGCGGCATGCCGGGCAGGCGGATCGGCAGGCTACTGAGAAATTGCAGGGCGATCCAGAACGGCAACATGAATGTCAGGCCTCTGTGAGGACGCCGCCCGCGGCGACTTGAATCGACAGCAGCGCGCCGTGACCGACCAGCACTTGCAGCAGTTGCTCGCGTGGCAGGCCGCGCGCCTGTGCCAGTAACAGACGCATGACACCGCCGTGACTGACCAGCAGAATGCGCTCACCGGCATACGCCTGATGCAAGCGCTGCACGGCACTCAGCACCCGCGCCGAAAAATCAGCCACCGGCTCGCCATTGGGCGGCGTGAAGGTATACGGATCAGCCCAGAACAGGCCCAGACCTTCAGCATCGGTGTCCATCAGTTGCGCAGGGCTGTGGCCTTCCCAGTCACCGAAATGCAGTTCCTGTAAACCCGGCTCCAGCTGTAGCGGCAATGACAAGCGCTGCGCCAACTCCTCGGAAAACCGTGCGCAACGCTGCAAAGGAGAGCTGACAATCCGGTCCCAGGGGCCAGCGTCAATAACAGCCGAACGCATCTGCTGCCAGCCGAGGTCGGTCAGCGCATCGTCGAGGCTGCCGCGCAGGCCACCGCCCAGCTCGGTTTCACCATGGCGCAGCAGGTCCAGACGCAAGGTCATGCCGGACGATCCGCCACAGCCGCTTCGGCAAATGTCGCCATGCCGTTGTGCAGTTCACAGGCCAGACGTACCAACGGCACCGCCAGCGCTGCACCACTGCCCTCGCCCAGACGCAAGCCGAGGTCCAGCAATGGTTCGGCTTGCAGGGTCTCCAGCAAATGCCGATGGCCCGGCTCGGCGCCGCGATGGCCAAACAGCAACCAGTTGCGGCAGGACGGGTTGAGACGCACCGCCACCAGTGCGGCCACGCTACAGATAAAGCCGTCGACCAGCGCCACGATACCTTCCTGCGCGCACGCCAGATAAGCGCCGGTCAGCGCGGCAATTTCGAAGCCGCCGAGACAGAACAGGCTTTGCAACGGATCGCCAGACTGTTCGGCGTGCAAGGCCAATGCGCGTTCGATGACCTGAGTCTTGCGCGCAACACCCTCGGCGTTCAGCCCGGTGCCCGGACCAACCAGCAGCGGCGCGGCGCATTCCAGTAGCGAACAGGCTACCGCGCTGGCTGCCGTGGTATTGCCAATGCCCATCTCGCCACCAATGAACAACTCGGTGCCGACCGCCTTGGCCCGTAATACGCTGTCACGTCCGGCCTGCAGCGCAGCCATGCCCTGCTCGGCCGTCATGGCCGGCCCGTGGGCAAAATTGGCAGTGCCAGCGCCAAGACGCAGATGACGCACCCCCGGCAAATCCATCGGCGACACCGTACCCAGATCCACCACATCCAGTTGCGCAGAAAGCTGACGCGCCAGCACGCTGATTGCCGCGCCGCCGTTGACGAAGTTGTGCAGCATCTGGCCAGTGACTTCCTGCGGATACGCCGACACACCCTCAGCGACGACGCCATGGTCACCGGCAAAGATCGCGATCCACAGCGTGTCGGCAGCCGGACGCTCACGCCCTTGCAGCCCGGCAAGCTGCACCGCCAGCCGCTCCAGTTGCGCCAGCGAGCCGGCTGGCTTGGTCAGTTGCTGTTGACGCGCCAGTGCAGCTTCGCGCATCGGCACATCAATGGCCTGTGCGGGCGTGAGCCACCAGGAATTACTCATAGCGCGGTTCCTTTCAAAGTCAGGGGCAGGCCTGCAACGGTCAACACGACACGCTGGCAACGCTCGGCCAGCGCCTGATGCAACAGACCGGCTTCGTCGACATAACGGCGGGTCAGCTCACCGAGCGGCACAACGCCAAGCCCGGTCTCGTTGCTGACAAAAATGATTTCACCCGGCAACCCGGCCAGGCAGTCGAGCAGCGCTTCACGCTCTCGAGCCAGACGCTCGGCGTCGCCAAGCATCAGCAGATTGGTCAGCCACAGGGTCAGGCAATCCACCAGCAGGCAACGGTCAGGCGCGGCGTTTTCGCGCAGCACCCGCGCCAGTTCGACAGGTTCTTCGACCAGTCCCCAACGCTCGGGACGACGGGCGCGATGGCTGGCAACCCGCTGATTCATTTCGCCGTCGAGGGGCTGACTGGTGGCGATGTAAATCACCTTCAGCGCCGAGTCGGTTGCCAGCTTCTCCGCCAGCCGACTCTTGCCGGAACGTGCCCCACCCAGGATCAGTTGCAGCATTCAGTTTGCTTCCAGGCCGCACAGTTCGCGGAGCAACGTGCCGTCCAGGTGTTTTTCTACCAGGTCCGCCAGCCGCTCGATGTCGCGCTCGCGCAACGCGTGATAATCCACCGACTGTACGTTTTCCAGCCCCGCCCAGCGCAACAGTGCGCTGCACGCAGCAGGTGCTTCGAACAGGCCGTGCAGGTACGTGCCGAGAATCTGGCCGTCTGCACTCTGCGCGCCGTCACAACGACCATCATCCAGTTGAACGGCAGCGTGCTCGAGCGCTGCGCCCGTGGTCACGCCGGCATGAATTTCATAGCCGCTGACTTCTGCGTCTTCCAGCGTCAGGCGGCCGCGCACGTTGCGCAATTGTTTTTCGCTTTCCAGCACGGTGCTCATCGCTAGCAGGCCAAGCCCGGCGCTGGAACCCGCCGCGCCTTCCAGTCCCAGCGGGTCGTGTAATTGCTCGCCAAGCATTTGCAGGCCGCCGCAGATGCCCAGCAATTTGCCGCCGTAGCGCAGGTGCCGGTCGATGGCCGTGTCCCAGCCATTGGCGCGCAGGTAATTCAGGTCGCTGCGCACGCTTTTCGAGCCGGGCAGGATAATCAGGTCAGCCGCCGGAATCGCCTGGCCTGGGCCAATGAATTGCAGGTTGACCTGCGCATGCAGGCGCAGCGGGTCGAAATCGGTGTGATTGCTGATGCGCGGCAGCACCGGCACGACCACATTCAGCACCTGCTCGACCTTGTCGGTCTGGCGCTGATCGAGACCGTCCTCGGCCTCCAGGTGCAGGTCCATCACGTAGGGCAGCACGCCGACCACCGGTTTGCCGGTGCGTGCTTCCAGCCAGTCCAGCCCCGGTTGCAGCAAGGCAATGTCACCACGAAAGCGGTTGATGATGAAGCCTTTGACGCGCGCCTGCTCGCTGGGCGACAGCAGCTCCAGCGTGCCGACCAGATGGGCAAAAACCCCTCCGCGATTGATGTCGGCAATCAACAGTACCGGGCAGTCGACCGCCTCGGCGAAGCCCATGTTGGCGATATCGTTGGCGCGCAGATTGATCTCGGCGGGCGAGCCGGCGCCTTCAACCATGATCACCGGGTAGCTTTCGCCCAGCCGTTGGTGCGACTCCAGCACCGCCTGCATGGCGATCTCTTTATAGCCGTGATAAGCCACTGCATTCATGGTGGTGACGGCGCGACCGTGAATGATGACCTGCGCGCCGGTGTCGCTGTTGGGTTTGAGCAGCACCGGGTTCATGTCGGTGTGCGGCTCAAGAAAGCACGCCTGCGCCTGCACCGCCTGCGCGCGGCCGATCTCGCCGCCGTCTGCTGTCACGGCACTGTTGAGCGCCATGTTCTGCGGCTTGAAGGGCACAACGCTCACGCCCTGCCGGGTCAGCCAGCGGCACAATGCCGTCACCAGCGTGCTTTTTCCGGCATCCGAGGTGGTGCCTTGTACCATCAGCGTAGCCATGGGTATTCCTTGCGGTATTCAAGCAGAACAGTGTGCAGACGCCGCCAGTCAGCCTCGTTGCCGGGCAGGCCGAAGCGCAGGCTGGCGGATTCCGGCGTGGCACCCGCGAACAGGCGCAACAATAAGCCACGTCGGGCACAGAACTCGTAGAGCGACGGGGCTTCGGCAGTCACCCGCCATTGAAACAGTGCACAGCCGCCGTCCGGCGCCAGATGGTATTGGGTGAGCAATGCCACTAACCGATCACGCGCCTGATCACTGCGCTCGATCTGCCGGGCCTGCCCTTGCCGATCACTCAGGCAGGCCTGACCGATGATGCGGGTCGGCCCGCTGACAGACCAGGGGCCTATTTCCTGCGCCAGGGATTTGAGCAGTACCGGTTCAGCCAGCACAAAACCCAGCCGGACCCCGGCCAGGCCAAAAAACTTGCCGAACGAGCGCAGCACGATCAGCCCGATACGCCAGGTTTCGGCCGCCACGCTCAGGCCCGGCGTGTTGTCCATGAACGCTTCGTCGACCACCAGCCAGCCACCCCGCTCAGCCAGCCGCGCGTGCCACGCCAGCAAGCGCTCGGCACTGAGGTGCAGGCCGGTCGGGTTGTTGGGGTTGACCACCACCAGAACGTCGAGGCTGTCGAGAAAATCATCGACTTCTTGCTCACCCACCTCGCGAACCACATAACCGCCTTTGCGCCAGGCATGTGCATGCTCGGCATAACACGGTGACAGGACGCCCACTCGCCCTCCGCGACGCACCCGGGGCAATGCCTGAATCGCCGCCTGCGAACCGGACACCGGCAATAATCGGGGCACACCGTAATAGGCGCAGGCCGCGGCTTCCAGACCGTCGTCGGTTTCAGGCAGTCGCGCCCAGGCGCGCAGCGGAATCTCCGGAATCGGCCACGGCCAGGGTGCGATGCCGGTGGACAGGTCGAGCCAGTCGGCCTGATTGATACCGTAATGCTGCGCCGCCGCGCGCAGCCGCCCGCCGTGCTCAAGCATAGAATTCAGCCGCCACGCAGATCACCAGCAGCCACAACCAGACACCGCGCTGCACCAATTGCCAGCCGCGCTCGATCGAGTCCGCATCGGCCGGAACGCCTTCGCCCAGTTGCGGACGTTGATGCAACTCGCCGTGATAGATCGCCGCGCCCCCCAGTTCGACACCCAGCGCGCCCGCGCCAGCCGCCATTACCGGGCCTGCATTCGGGCTGTCCCAGGTCGGGCCCTGAGTGCGCCAGCAGCGCCACGCCAGTCGGGTTTTGCCCAATAGCGCGTAGGTCAGTGCCACCAGGCGTGCGGGAATGTAGTTGAGCAGGTCATCGATTTTTGCCGCGGCCCAGCCGAAACGCTCGAAACGCTCGTTGCGATAGCCCCACATGGCGTCCAGCGTGTTGCTCAGCCGATACAGCACCACGCCGGGCGCACCGGCCACGACAAACCAGAACAGCGCAGCGAACACCGCGTCGCTGCCGTTCTCCAGCACCGACTCGGTGGCGGCGCGGGCGACCTCGGTGGCGTCCAGTTCGCTGGTCTGGCGGCTGACCAGATAACCGACCCGCTGCCGCGCTTCGACCAGATCATCGCTGCGCAACGCCTGCGCTACTGGCTGGACGTGTTCACCCAGGCTGCGCATGCCCAACGCACAGTAAAGCGCCAGAATCTCGAACAGCCAGCCGATATAAGGCAACCAGCTGAGCAACGTGGCCAGCAGCGTCAACGGCACCACGGTAATGAACCACGCCGTCACGCCATGACTGCGCCAGCCACGGCCGCCACTGTTGAAACGTTGTTCGACACGGCTGGCAAACCCGCCAAACCCCACCAGCGGATGGAAGCGTTTCGGCTCACCGAGCAACGCATCCAGCGCTACCCCGGCGACGCTCAACAGCGCCACACTCATTGACTGACTCCCCATTGATTCTCGTACAGCAGTTCATGCAGCGGACGCGCTTGCGCCCAGCCTTCCATGACCAACATGGGCGCCGGGTAAAACTCCTTGACCGGCCCCAGGCAAATGATCGCCAGCGGCTTGGCGCCGTCGGGCATGCCCAGCAATCCAGCCAGCGCTTCAGGGTCGAACAGCGATACCCAGCCCATGCCCAGCCCTTCGGCACGCGAGGCCAGCCACAGGTTCTGGATCGCGCAGGACAGCGAGGCCATGTCCATTTCCGGCAAGGTGCGACGGCCGAAGATGTGCTGCTCTCGCCCTTCCATCAGCGCGGCGACCAGCACTTGCGCGCAGTCATTGATGCCTTCGACTTTCAGCTTCATGAACTCGTCAGTACGCTCGCCCAGCGCTTCGGCGGTGCGAATGCGCTCTTCTTCTACCTGCGCCTGCATCTTGCGGCGCAACACAGGATCGCTGATGCGGATGAACCGCCACGGCTGCATCAGGCCAACGCTGGGCGCTTGATGCGCGGCTTCCAGCAAACGGGCCAGCAGCTCGGGCGCCACCGTACCGCCGATGAAGTGCCGCATGTCGCGGCGCTCGGCAATGGCTCGGTACACTGCTGCCCGCTCTTCAGGGCTGAACGCTGGCTCGGTCATGGTTTGAACAGCGCCGCGATCGCCTGCGGGCAGGACGGGAAATAGAAATGCACGTAGGAAGCGGTCAGGCGTCCGAGGCGATACACCGCCTCCGCGCCGCGCCCGCCATTGGGGCTGACGCCACGGGCAATCGGTTGCAGCTCGGTGCTGGTCAGCGAATGGTGATAGGTGTGCCCGTGCAGCGTGCCTTCGGGCAGTTCGACCGCTTGCAGCGCCAGCGCTGCCAGACGCTTCTGCATCACCGCTTCACCGGCCAGCAACCCGACCAGCTCGGCGCGTACGCCGTCCACGTCGGTCAGGGCATTGAGCAGGTAAAGCATGCCGCCGCACTCGGCGAGGATCGGTTTGCTGGCGATATGGTGCGCCCTGATCGAGGCCTGCATCGTCAGGTTGGCCGCCAGCGCGACGTGATGCAGCTCCGGGTAGCCGCCCGGCAGGTACAGGCTGTCGGCTTCAGGAAGCTCGCTGTCATGGATCGGCGAGAAAAAGCTCAGCTCGGCCCCCATGTTGCGCAACAGCTCGAGGCTCGCGCCATAGAGAAAAGCGAAGGCTTCGTCACGCGCTACGGCAATGCGCACGCCACGGAGCAGCGGCTCGACCTGAACCGGGTCGGGTGCCGTGAACGTCACGGCAGGCGGCAATGTCACTTCACAGGTGCTGGTCAGCGCCGCGGCAGCCATGTCCAGACGCAGGTCGAGGTCATTCAGCTCGCTGGCCTGTACCAGCCCGAGATGGCGGCTGGGCAACTCGAAACCGACTTCCCGTGACAACGCGCCGTACCAGCGCAGGCCCTCGGTCAGGCTGTTTTCCAGCAGTTGCGCGTGGCGTACCGTGCCGACGCGGTTGGCCAGGACCCCGGCGAACGGCAAGTCCGGCTGATAGCGCGCCAGCCCCAGCGCCAAAGCGCCAAAGGTTTGCGCCATGGCCGTGCCGTCGATCACGCCGAGCACCGGCACGCCGAAGTGCCGCGCGAGATCGGCACTGGACGGTGTGCCGTCGAACAGGCCCATGACGCCTTCGATCAGGATCAGATCCGCTTCGTCGGCCGCTTCCCAAAGCAGGCGCCGACTTTCATCAGCGCCAACCATCCACATGTCCAGTTGGTAAACCGGCGCGCCGCTGGCCCGCTCGAGAATCATCGGATCGAGAAAATCCGGCCCGCACTTGAACACCCGAACCTTGCGGCCCTGATTGCGATGCAGGCGTGCCAGTGCGGCAGTCACCGTGGTTTTGCCTTGCCCGGAGGCTGGCGCGGCGATCAATACCGCCGGACAGTGGCGCGGGGCTCTCATTGGCGGGCTCTCATTGCAGTGCTCTCATGACGAATGACTCACAGCTCGATACCTTTTTGCGCGCGGATACCGGACTGGAACGCATGCTTGACCACGCCGATCTCTGAAACAGTGTCGGCCAGGTCGATCAGTTCAGGCTTGGCACCACGGCCGGTGACCAACACGTGTTGCATCGGCGGACGTGCCTGCAAGTCGGTCAACACCTGTTCCAGGTCGAGGTAGCCATGCTTGAGGGCGATGTTCAATTCGTCGAGCACCACCAGACCGATGCTCGGGTCGCGGAGCATTTCCTGCGACACGGTCCAGGCGGCTTCGGCGGCGGCGATGTCGCGCTGGCGGTCCTGGGTCTCCCAGGTGAAGCCCTCGCCCATCACGTGATAACGCACTTGCTCGGGGAAGCGCCGAAAGAACATTTCTTCCCCGGTGCTGTTGCGGCCTTTGATGAACTGCACCACACCGCACTGCATGTCGTGACCCATGGCCCTGGCGAGCATGCCGAAAGCGGAGCTGCTCTTGCCTTTGCCGTTGCCGGTCAAGACCAGCAGCAGGCCGCACTCGTTGGGCGAACTGGCAATGCGCTCGTCCATCACGGCCTTTTTGCGCTGCATGCGCGCCAGATGACGTTCGTCGCGTTCGGGGGATTCGTTCATGTCGGCTCTCCGCTCGGGGCAGGCGAAAGCACACGGAAGGACAGCACTGGACAGCACGGCAACGGCCTGCACAGAACATCACCCTCTGTGATGCCATTGACTGATTCAGGCCGGTCTCCGGGCTCATGAGCGGGTTACCCCGGCTGTGCGCCTTCCCGTGTCGAAACACAGTGGCACGATGCACAGCCTTGACTCATTTACCGTTGCGGGGGCAGCGCCGGGATCGGATCGGTCGATCCACACCGGCTTCCCTGTTTCACTCTGCCAATCGAGGATTGCAGAGCACCTGAAACAAGCCGCGAAGGGTAGAGGGTTGGGCCGGGAGCGTCAATCGACAGCGCAGGCGTTATGGAACGCGATTGAACCTCGGCGGATCAGCACGCCTCTATCAGTTACAGGACTACGCCTTTGTTTATGGAGATCCAACATGTTCAAACTCAGACCCCACTACGCAGTGCTGCTTCTGGTTGCCGGCGGCCTTGCAGCCTGTGGCGAGTCGTCCAGACTGCAAGTCTCGGACGGAACAGGCCCCTCGCCCCACCTGCCGGAGCCCAACAAGACGTTGATCCCGACCGTCAATATCGCGCCTGCCATCGGCTGGGAAAAAGGCGCCAGACCGGTGGCCGCACCTGGCACCCAAGTGGCTGCCTTCGCTGAAGGCCTGGACCATCCGCGCTGGCTGTACGTGCTGCCCAACGGCGATGTGCTGGTGGCGGAAACCAACTCGCCCGCCAAGCCGGATGACTCCAAGGGCATTCGCGGCTGGGTCATGGAAAAAGTCATGGGCCGAGCGGGCGCTGGCGTACCAAGCGCCAACCGCATTACGTTGCTGCGCGATGTCGACAAGGACGGCGTCGCGGAAACCCGCACCGTGTTCCTGCAGAACCTCAATTCGCCGTTCGGCATGACCCTGGTGGGCAACAAGCTGTATGTCGCTGATACCGACCGCCTGATCAGCTTCCCGTATGAAGCGGGCCAGACGTCGATCAGCGCACAGCCCACCAAAGTGGTCGACCTGCCGGGCGGCACGCTCAATCACCACTGGACCAAGAACGTCATCGCCAGCAAGGACGGCAGCAAGCTGTACGTGACCGTCGGCTCGAACAGCAACGTGGCCGAGAACGGCATGGACAAGGAAGAAGGTCGCGCAGCGATCTGGGAAGTGGACGCCGCCACCGGCAAGCACCGCATCTTCGCGTCGGGCCTGCGCAACCCCAACGGCATGGATTGGGAGCCAAAAACCGGCAAGCTGTGGACGGCCGTCAACGAACGCGACGAGATCGGTAGCGATCTGGTGCCTGACTACGTAACGTCGGTGCAGGATGGCGCTTTCTATGGCTGGCCTTACAGCTATTACGGCCAGCATGTCGACCAGCGTGTGACACCGCAAAACCCGGAACTGGTCGCCAAGGCAATCGCCCCGGATTATGCCGTCGGCCCGCACACGGCCTCACTGGGCCTGGTGTTCGCGGATGGCAAAACATTGGCCGCGCTGTTCAACGAAGGTCTGTTCGTCGGCCAGCACGGCTCATGGAACCGCAAACCGCACAGCGGCTATAAAGTGGTGTTCATCCCGTTCAGCGGTGGCAAACCCAACGGTGCGCCCGTCGACGTGCTGACCGGCTTTCTCAACAAAGACGAAAAAACCATGGGCCGCCCGGTCGGTGTGGTCAACGATCAGCATGGCGGCTTGCTGGTGGCGGATGACGTCGGCAACAAGATCTGGCGCGTGACATCGGCCAAGGCTGCGCAATAACGCCTCAGCGCTCTTCGGTCACACAAGTCTTGATTATCGTGCCTGCGCTCTGCGTAGGCATGCCGTTCTGGACGCTCTGCGTCCGACCTTGAGTGTGCGTCACACAGCGGTTCTGCGATATCAGTGCTGTTTGCTTACGGCTCAAGTCACCTTTTCGCCCCTCGGCGACCTACTTTGATGGGGCCAAAGTAGGCAAAACCCCTTGCTCCGTTTCCGGCCCGACTTCGTCGGGTTCCTTCGCCCTGACACTGATCCGGGGGCAGCTGCAATGGGCCATCCTTGGCCCGGTGCAGCTTGCTCGGCGTCCTGCCTCGCATCCCCCGGATCAGTGTCAGGGCTCAGCCGTCACTTACGTCGCACTCTGCGTCGTCAGTGCCATTGCGATAAAAAAGCGCTTTCTTTCAACTATCGTGCGACGCTCTGCGTCGGCATGCCGTACTGGACGCTCCGCGTCCGATCTTGAGCAGGACCAAGCTGGTCAGCGGGGGCGCTAAGGCCGAATCTGCGCCAGGCTCGCAGGCTGGATCACGCGCTTGGCGTTGAGGTAGGCGCGCTGCCAGTAAGGCTTGTCGAGGCTGTCGAGCTTGACCGTGCCACCGGTGGCCGGCGCATGCACAAAGCGGCCTTCGCCGACATAGATTCCCGCGTGAGACACCTGCGAACCACCCGAGGTGGCGAAGAACACCAGATCACCTGACTGCAACTGCTCACGACGAATATTCGGTGCGCCCATCACGATCATTTCGCGGGTAGAACGGGGCAGGGAAATGCCCGCCGCATCACGATAGACGTAACCTATAAGACCGCTGCAATCAAAACCCGAGTCAGGCGTGTTGCCGCCCCAGCGGTAAGGCGTGCCGACCAGGCCCAGCGCACGGAAAAGTACGTCTTCGGCAGCCGGCGAGAGAATCTGCGGGGGAGCGGTTACCACCGGACGCTGAACGATCCGGGGCGCATGGGGCGGTGGCGGCGCGCTGGCACAAGCACCCAACAGTGCGACAACAGAGATGACCATCAGGCGTAACGCAATCGACATAACCACAACAACCTGATCTGGATGCGGCTTACGCTGCCGAGAAGCTCAAAAACGCAGAAAGACCCGAAGGTCTTGGTCTGCGCGTTCTATTGGGTTATTTACGCTGCTTTAGCGCGGTCTTGACTGTAGTCGATGTCATCGCCGTTGTCTGCGTGGCAACCGGTGTAGATTTTACAGCGACTGTGCCCGGCACCATCGCCAAAGGCCGTTTGGCCTCGATGAAGGTCCTGCTCCAGTAGGCGTCATCGAGGCTGTCGATGCGCACCCCGCCACTGCGGCGACTGCTGGAGTGAATGAACTGCTGGTTACCGGCGTAAATTGCCGCGTGGCTTACCACGCTGCTCTTGCCACGAGTGCTGAAGAACAGCAGATCGCCAGGCTTGAGGTTGTTGCGTGAAACCAGCGGAGCGTCGACGTTGATCATTTCGCGCGTGGAGCGCGGCAGGCTCATGCCGGCCTCTTCACGGAACAGGTAACGATGAAACCGCTGCAATCGAAGCCTGACGACGTGGACGTGCCGCCGAACTTGTAGCGAGTACCGATCAGTGACTTGCCACGTTCGAGGATGCTGTCGGCCAGAACCGGCAGTTTGTAGGATTTGTTATCAGCGAACTGGGCCAGCTCATCTTCAGTGGCCATCTCGTCCTGCAGAGCTGCGGCATCGGCGCGGCGGGCTGCGGACTGTGCGGTGACCGTGTTCTGATAACGCGGAACCGGCTGGGCCTGTTCTTGCTGTGCAACCGGCATATTGGCCGAGCAACCGAACAGAAAGGTGACGAGTGCGAGGGGCACGAGGGGTGCGAAGCGAACAACTTGCATGGGCACAACCGTGGCTGACTGTTAAACTGTTAAACTGTTAAACTGTTAAACTGTTAAACTGTTAAACTGTTAAACTGTTAAACTGTTAAACTGTTAAACTGTTAAACTGTTAAACTGTTAAACTGTTAAACTGTTAAACTGTTAAACTGTTAAACTGTTAAACTGTTAAACTGTTAAACTGTTAAACTGTTAAACTGTTAAACTGTTAAACTGTTAAACTGTTAAACTGTTAAACTGTTAAACTGTTAAACTGTTAAACTGTTAAACTGTTAAACTGTTAAACTGTTAAACTGTTAAACTGTTAAACTGTTAAACTGTTAAACTGTTAAACTGTTAAACTGTTAAACTGTTAAACTGTTAAACTGTTAAACTGTTAAACTGTTAAACTGTTAAACTGTTAAACTGTTAAACTGTTAAACTGTTAAACTGTTAAACTGTTAAACTGTTAAACTGTTAAGAAGTCGAGACTATGCCCGCAATGAAAGCGATTTGCAAATTCAATCGAACTAGATGTGACTTATGAGATCGGCCATGACATGTGCCGCGCGGCACTGCAGAAAAACGTCCATCTGCGCACTGTGGTCAGTTGGCTGCGGGTTGATTTCTGCGGTGAACCCCCCGGAAACGCGGGTGCGAATGACCGGTTCATGGATATAAGGGAAGCTGGCGGTGGTGCCGATACTCAGCACTGCGTCATAGCCTATAGCCAGCTGTTCATACAGTGTTTCCAGGGCCCTTTCAGGAAGCATTTCCTGAAAAAGAACGACGGGCGATCGCAAAACGCCACTACATACCCGGCATAACGGCGGCAATGGACGCTGCAAGTGCTCGCTGAGCTGCGGATCTTGCGCACCACAGGACTGGCAGAACAGCGGCGCAAGTTGCCCGTGGATCTCGATCAGACGCTCGGGCGGACTGCCCGCCGCGCGATGATAGCCATCGACATTCTGGGTCAGCACCCAGCACTCGGGTTTGAGGCGTTGCAACTGGGCAATTGCGTAGTGCGCAACGTTCGGCTCGCCGCCCAGGCAGGCCTTGCCCAGCTCGGCAATGTATTTCCAGCACAGCTCAGGATCGCGGCGCAGCATCGGCCCGGACAGAGCAACTTCGATAGGCAGCCCGTCATCGGTCTTGCCATTATAGAGCCCGCCCACGCCGCGATAGGTGGGTAACCCGGAGTCTGCGGACAGGCCTGCCCCGGTAATCACCAGAATCCGCTGTGCATGACGTAACGCTGCGGCGGTTTGCAGAACCAGCGCCTGATCTACCACCCAAGCGTCTCTTTAAGGAAGGGAATGGTCAGCTTGCGTTTTTCCTGGAGCGAGGCTTGATCGAGGCGCTCTAGCAGTTCGAACAACGCGCTCATGCTGCGCGTACCGCGCGTCAGGATGAAATGGCCTACATCATCGGTCAGGTGCAGGCCACGCCGTGAAGCACGCAATTGCAGCGCACGCAGCTTGTCCTCGTCGGACAGCCCGCGCATCTGGAACACCAGCGCCATGGTCAGTCGGGATTTGAGGTCAGGCAGTTTGACCGGCAGTTCGCGGGGCGACTTGGACGCTGCGATCAGCAGGCGACGGCCGCTGTCACGCAGGCGGTTGAAAAGGTGAAACAGGGCCTCTTCCCAGTCCGGCTTGCCGACCACGGCCTGAAGGTCGTCGAGACAGACCAGCTCGTACTGCTCCAGGTGGTCGAACAGCTCGATACCTTCATCGATGACTTCGGCCAGCGGCAGGTAAACCGCCGGTTCGCCCATCTGCTCGAAACGCAGGCAAGCAGCCTGCAGCAGGTGCGTGCGCCCTACTCCGTCCTTGCCCCACAGGTAAATGAGGCTTTCCGTCCATCCGGCGTCGGCTTCGCACAGCCGCTCGACATAGCCGAGTGCAGCGGCGTTGGCGCCTGGATAGTAATTGACGAAAGTGGCGTCATCACGCAGACGCACACTCAGGGGCAGCTGAATCGGTTTCATGCTGACTAACGGCTCATGCAAACCGTCAAGGGCCTCTGTGTAAAGTGCACGAAGTTTATACCCGTGAGGCGGGTCGCACAATGCGACAGACCTCAAGCAAAATCAAAGGTTTGCGTCAGGACAGGTAAAGCGCGGACGGAGCAAGCCGGTTTGGCGCAGTGCATGCGCCCTTCCGGCGGACCTCCACACGGGGCTGTGCAGAGGCCTTTTGACGTGAAGCAACCGCTTGAATGGTTACAACTCAGGATCTTCCGCACCGGCGTAGATTTCCGAGTCTTTGTAGACGTCGTGCATATGGCGCACCAGCACCATGATCACCGCTGCCACCGGCAGGGCCAGCAGAATGCCGGTGAAACCGAACAGCTCACCACCGGCCAGGATCGCAAAGATCACCGCCACCGGGTGCAGACCGATGCGGTCGCCCACCAGCAGCGGCGTCAGCACCATGCCTTCAAGGGCCTGGCCGATCATGAACACCGCGACAATGCCCATCATCGGGTACAGATCACCGCCGAACTGGAACAAGCCGGCCACCAGCGCCGAACCAATGCCGATCACAAAGCCCATATAAGGCACGATGGCCGCCAGACCGGCGATCACCCCGATCAACAACCCCAGCTCCAGGCCGACCAGCATCAGACCGGCTGCGTAGATCACTCCAAGACCGACCATGACCAGCAACTGCCCGCGAATGAACGCGCCCAGCACCTCATGGCATTCGCCTGCGAGTTTGACGATCTGCCCTTCACGCTGACGCGGCAGCAGCCCGCGGATCTTGCCGGTCATGATGTCCCAGTCACGCAACAGGTAGAAACACACCACCGGGATCAGAACCAGATTGGTCAGCCAGCCGATCAGCGCCAGGCTCGACGCCGTGGCCTGAGACAGGACGACAGAAACGATGTCCCCGGCCTGCCCCATGTGCTCGGAAATAGCGGCCTTGATCTTATCGAATTTCCAGAAGCCGTCCGCCAGACCGAACTTGGCCTGCACCCACGGCAGGGCCGAGTGCTGCAACCAGTCGAGAATCTGCGGTGCCAACTCGTACAGACGGAACAGCTGCTTGGCGAGCATGGGCACCAGCACCAGCAGCAAGGCCATCAATATCAGGGTGAACAGGCCGAACACCGCCACCACACTCAGGGTTCTGGACAACCCGGCACGCTCCAAACGATCGACCAGCGGATCGCCCATGTACGCCAGCAGCAACGCCACCAGAAAAGGAGTGAGGATCGTGTGCAGCAGCACCACGAAAGCGACCAGCAAGGCCAGCCCGCCAATCCAGAACCAACGCCGCGTATCAGTCATCAACATCCCTCAACCCAATGAAAAAGCATTCTTGCCGGGTTACCAGCGGAAATACAGTTGTGGCGCTGCGGCCGGAACAATCATCGGTGCCGGTGCCGGTGCCGGTGCCGGTGCCGAGGCATCGACAGGCGCGACGGCTGGCGCAGTTGCAGCCGTTGCTTCAGCGGCAGGCACTTCCTGCAATCTGGCCAGCGCCATCTGCGAGCGTAGCTGATCGGCGCTGCCACTGACGTCGAAGACCACCCGATCACCCTGTACAGAGCTCAGACGCACGCCGAACGGTTCGAGTAACTGCAGCAACTGCGCATATCGCTCCAGCGTCATGCCTTGCACCTGCACCAGCATGCCGGTCGAAGCACCCGGCTTGGCGACGAAGCGCGGCGCCAGGCGCTCGCTGACTGACAGCAGTACTGCATCGGCCAGCGCTTCGGAGGTTGCCCCGGTCGCGGCGCCCTGCTCACGCTGGTCGCCCAGCCACAGGCGCCATTTACCCTGCCACTGGCCGGCGTCTTCTCTGGCGTGCACGGCGAGAATCGCGTCAGCGCCGTAGCGTTCGGACGCCGTCTTGAGCGGCGCAGGATCAGTGCCTTCAAGGGTCTTGGCGTTACCAATGCTTTGTTCGCTCAGGTCCGCCAGCGGCAGGCGCAAGGGCAGACCACGATGCTGCGCAGCACGTCGCAAGGGTTCGGCGGCTGCCTGACCGTCGCCGACCAGATTGACGCCTTCGACCGAGTCATTTAGCCACCAGCCGAGAATCGACGGACGATTGCTGCCCCAGATCGACAGCCCGGCGTCGCGCAACGCACGCTCGGTGGTCGCCGGATCGAAGTCCACCAGCAGGGTTTCCGGCGGACCGGCCTCATAGCCATACTGGCTGATGATTTGCTGCGGGTCTTTGCGCAACGCGGCAATCGCCGAACCCTGCGCAGCCTTGGCATCGCCGGTCAGGCGCAGCACCAGCGTTTCGACGGCGGCCTGGGTCGCGCGGGTGCGCTCATCGGGCGACTGGCCGCTGACGGGCTCGCGCACCTGGTAAAGATTGCTCACCGTTTCGGCAAGACCGGGAAGGCTGACCAGGGACAGACAGCCGACGAGAAGGATTCTGGAAAAACGCATGGACAGTTCCCGAACGGAAAAAATAAAAAGAAGCAGCTTCAGGAGGTGCACAGACTGGGACAGCCGTGAGCCGCCAATCATTCAATTTCGGCATAAAGTACACCTTAACCGTCTGGAATCGCACTGATCGTGCACCTCAGGTCAGGTTTATTTAGCCCGACGCCGTCCTGTTGTCGGCGCAAGGATGGCCCCTGAGGAGCAAGCCTGATAAAATCGCGCGCCTTCGCAGACCGGCAATCGCCAAGGCCCAACCTTAACATCGCCTTACAGCGCGGTGCTGAACGGGTCCTAACGCAGCGGTCGATACCTCCGAATCCCCCCTAAAGGCCTGGATTTTCTATGAGCAAGCAACCTTCCCTGAGCTATAAAGACGCCGGTGTAGACATCGACGCCGGTGAAGCATTGGTCGAACGCATCAAGAGCGTCGCCAAGCGCACCAAGCGTCCGGAAGTCATGGGCGGCCTGGGAGGCTTCGGCGCCCTCTGCGAAATCCCGGCTGGCTACAAGCAACCGGTGCTGGTCTCAGGCACCGACGGTGTTGGCACCAAGCTGCGTCTGGCCCTGAACCTGAACAAGCACGACAGCATCGGCATCGACCTGGTCGCCATGTGCGTCAACGATCTGGTGGTGTGTGGCGCAGAGCCGCTGTTCTTCCTCGATTACTACGCCACCGGCAAGCTCAACGTCGACACCGCCACTCAGGTAGTTACCGGTATCGGCGCTGGCTGCGAACTGGCGGGCTGCTCGCTGGTGGGCGGCGAAACCGCTGAAATGCCGGGCATGTACGAAGGCGAAGACTACGACCTGGCAGGCTTCTGCGTCGGTGTTGTAGAGAAAGCCGAAATCATCGACGGTTCGAAAGTGGCTGCCGGTGATGCCCTGCTCGCCCTGCCATCGTCCGGCCCGCACTCCAACGGCTACTCGCTGATCCGCAAGATCATCGAAGTCGCGGGTGCCGACATCGAAAACATCCAGCTGGACGGCAAGCCGTTGACCGAGCTGCTGATGGCGCCGACGCGTATCTACGTCAAGCCGTTGCTCAAGCTAATCAAGGACACCGGCGCGGTCAAGGCCATGGCGCACATCACCGGCGGCGGCCTGCTGGACAACATCCCTCGCGTACTGCCGCAAGGCGCTCAGGCGGTGGTGGATGTGGCGAGCTGGCAGCGTCCGGCGGTGTTCGACTGGTTGCAGCAGCAGGGCAACGTCGACGAAAACGAAATGCACCGCGTGCTCAACTGCGGCGTCGGCATGGTCATTTGTGTCGCTCAGGAGCACGTCGAAACAGCTCTGAACGTTCTGCGTGAAGCCGGCGAGCAGCCATGGGTGATCGGCCAAATCGCGACCGCCGCCGAAGGTGCCGCACAGGTCGAGCTGAAAAACCTCAAGGCGCATTGATGCCAGCTATCTGCGATGTCGTGGTGCTGCTGTCCGGCACCGGCGGCAACCTGCAAGCGATGATCGACAGTTTCCAGGACGCGGCCAGCTCCGTCCGCATTCGCGCGGTGATTTCCAACCGCGAAGATGCCTTCGGTCTGCAACGCGCCCGGGACGCAGGCATCGATGCCTGCGTACTGGATCACACCGCCTACGAGGGCCGCGAGGCATTCGATGCGGCGCTGATCGAACTGATCGATACGTTCCAGCCGCAACTGGTGGTACTGGCCGGGTTCATGCGCATCCTCAGCGCCGGGTTCGTGCGCCACTATCAGGGTCGCCTGCTCAATATCCACCCTTCCCTGCTGCCGCGTTACAAAGGCTTGCACACCCACAAGCGGGTGCTGGAAGCCGGTGACGCCGAACACGGTTGCAGCGTGCATTTCGTCACCGAGGAACTCGATGGCGGCCCACTGGTCGTACAGGCAGTTATTTCGGTACAGTTGCACGACACGCCCGCAGCGCTCGCGCAACGGGTCCATGTCCAGGAGCATCATATTTATCCGCTGGCAATTCGCTGGTTCGCAGAAGGCCGATTGAGGCTTGGCGAACAAGGCGCTTTACTGGATGGCCAGCTACTCCCGGCCAGTGGCCACTTGATTCGAATCTAGGAGATATTATGCGTCGCGCTCTGCTCTTCGCTTTCGCTCTGCTCGCACTGCCTGCTGTACAGGCGGCAGACCTTCAACCTTTCTCCGCCAGCTACACCGCCGACTGGAAACAGCTGCCCATGAGCGGCACCGCTGAACGCAGCCTGGAAGCCGGGGCCAATGGCACCTGGACGCTGAATTTCAAAGCCTCGATGATGATCGCCAGCCTGACTGAAGTCAGCACGCTGAAAGTCGACAAGGATGCGCTGCTGCCTCAGACCTACAGCTTCGAGCGTAGTGGTCTGGGCAAGTCCAAGAAGGTCGATCTGGTGTTCGACTGGAACACCAAGTTCGTCACCGGGACCGACCGTGGCGATGCGATCAAGCTGCCGCTCAACCGTGGCATTCTCGACAAGTCCACTTACCAGCTGGCGTTGCAGCATGACGTAGCTGCGGGCAAGAAAAGCATGAGCTACCAGGTCGTCGACGGTGACGAGGTGGATACTTATGACTTCCGCGTGCTGGGCTCTGAAAAAGTGGAAACCAAGACCGGCCAGGTCGACGCCATCAAGGTCGAGCGCGTCCGCGACCCGACGCAAAGCAAGCGCACTACCGTGCTGTGGTTCGCCAAAGACTGGGATTACCTGCTGGTCCGCCTGCAACAGGTCGAAACCGACGGCAAGGAATACAACATCGTGCTGCTCGACGGCACCGTCAACGGCAAGGCCGTCAAAGGCAGCTGATTGCCCTGACAGCCTCCGTGGTACAAGAGCCCCGCTTTTCAGCGGGGCTTTTTATTGGCTGCGAGAATATGCCTACGCAGCGTCGCACGAAGTTTAAGTTATCGTTCCCTACGCTCCAGCGTGGGAATGCCGTTCTCGACGCTCCGCGTCGCAAAGAGGACGCAGAGCGTCCGGAACGGCATGACGACGCAGAGCGTCGCACGATAGTTGGGATTATCGTTCCCTACGCTCACAGCACATGAAAAATCCTTCACTTTGCCACCACGCCGCTGCAAGCCTCGCCATGCAAGGGCTGCAAGCGTTCGATCATTTTCTGAGCAACCGGGAACCTGAACAGGCTATTTACTTAGGTAGCTAACAACCTCTATAAAAGAGGCCTGCGACACATCGCCGCAGTATCCAGAGGCCTAACCATTCAGGCCATCAAAGTCAGGAGCTAACTACTATGACTGTCAGAGTTACTGAACGCGACGACGCCCACCTCTCCCACGAAGCTGTAGCCGACGGTATTCAGATCTGGGACGTGCATCAACAGGACCAGCTCGTCGGCATGTTCCATGTCAAATCCGATGCCCTTCGGTACAAGGAAGAGCTGGAAGCGCAGGAAAGCCAGGGCAACCACTGAGTACTGTCCCTGAACCAGAAACCCCCAGAACAAGAAACGACAAAACCCGCTGAATGCGGGTTTTGTCTTGTTGAACGGTTCAATGGGTCAGCGGATCACCACATCAGATCGTCAGGCACCTGATAGGCCGCATACGGATCATCAGCATCCGGCGCCTCGGTCGGGGTGTTGAGCAATACAACGCGGCGCGGATCGCGTTCCTGGATCTTCAGTGCCGCCTCACGCGGGATGATTTCGTAGCCGCCGCCGTGATGCACGATCGCCAGCGAGCCGCTGCTGAGCTTGTTGCGCACCATGGCGTTGACCGAGATCCGCTTGACCTTCTTGTCGTCAACGAAGTTGTAGTAATCCTCGGTGATCAGCTTGGGCAGACGCGACACTTCGATCAGTTGCTTGACCTGCGCGGCACGGGCTTTCTGCTCGACCTTTTCCTGCTGCTGACGATTGAGCTCCTGATCACGCTTGGCTTTTTCAGCCTGAGCCTCCTGAGCCGCACGTTTTTGCGAGTCGTCGGCCTGAGCCTGGCCCTTGTGCACCAGACGCTGCTCTTTCTGCTTTTCTTTGCCGACCTGCTTGGCCTGCTTTTGGTTGACCAGACCTGCCTTGAGCAACTGGTCGCGAAGGGAAAGGCTCATTGTCTACTCACTTATGCCGTTACCGCACCCTCAGCCGCAGCCGGGCGTGCTCTTTTCCTGACGTTTGGCTTCGCCCCACAACGCGTCCATGTCTTCGAGCGAGCACTCTTCGATAGGACGCTGGAGGTGGCGCAATGCCTGTTCAATGAATCGAAAGCGTCTGTCGAACTTGTTATTGGCCGAGCGTAACGCAGTTTCCGGATCAACTTTAAGATGCCGGGCCAGATTGACGACACTGAACAGCAAATCGCCGACTTCCTCAGCGATGCCCTCGGCGTCATTGTCGACCATGGCCTCAAGAATTTCATCGAGTTCTTCACGCACCTTGTCGATCACCGGCAACGCTGCAGGCCAGTCGAAGCCAACCTGGGAAGCACGCTTCTGCAGTTTGCTGGCCCGGCTCAGCGCAGGCAAGGCAGCCGGCACGTCGTCCAGCAGCGACAACTGTTCGGGCGCGCCGGACTTCTCGGCACGCTCTTGAGCCTTGATTTCGTCCCAACGCCGATTGACCTGCTCATCGGTCAGACGCGGCGTCTCCGGCGGCGCATACAGCTCGCCGGTCGGGAACACATGCGGATGGCGACGCAGCAACTTGCGGGTAATCCCGTCCACCACGCCGTCAAACTCGAAGCGCCCTTCCTCTTTGGCCAACTGGGCGTAAAAAACCACCTGAAACAACAGGTCGCCCAACTCACCCTGCAGTTGATCAAGATCGCCCTGCTCGATGGCATCCGCCACTTCATAGGCTTCTTCCAGCGTATGCGGCACGATGCTGGCATACGTCTGCTTCAAATCCCACGGGCAACCGAACTGCGGATCACGCAGCCGGGCCATGAGATGAAGCAGGTCTTCTACTGTGTACATGGGGCTTCCTTCGGTCGCAGCAGGTAGCTTCAAGCTTCAAGCTGCAAGCTGCAAGCTGCAAGCTGCAAGTCAAAGCGGGTTGCGGTGGCTTCTTGCTTGCAGCTTGCCGCTAGAAACTTGCAGCTGACCCTCTCAAGGCGTCCTGTTCCGGCGCGTTTCGATAATGTTCGGCAACTGCGATATCCGCCCCAGCAACCGCCCCAGCGCGTCTAGCCCCGGAATCTCGATGGTCAGGGACATCAGCGCGGTGTTGTCTTCCTTGTTCGAGCGGGTGTTGACCGCCAGTACGTTGATGCGCTCGTTGAGCAGCACCTGGGTGACGTCGCGCAGCAGGCCGGACCGGTCGTAGGCGCGGATGATGATGTCCACCGGATAGGTGAGCACCGGCACCGGGCCCCAGCTGACCTGGATGATCCGTTCGGGTTCGCGGCCGCCCAGTTGCAGCACCGAGGCGCAATCCTGGCGGTGGATGCTGACGCCACGGCCCTGAGTGATGTAACCGACAATCGCGTCACCCGGCAGCGGCTGGCAGCAGCCGGCCATTTGTGTCATCAGGTTGCCGACGCCCTGAATCTGGATATCACCGCGCTTGCCCGGCTTGTAGCCGGTGGCCTTGCGCGGGATCAGTTCCAGTTGTTCGTTGACCCGATCCGGCTCGACCTGCTGCTGAGCCAGGTTGACCAGTTGCGCCAGACGCAGATCGCCCGCGCCCAGGGCCGCGAACATGTCGTCGGCCGTCTTGTGGTTGGCTTTATCCGCCAGCTTGTCGAAATCGACCTGTGGCAGCGCAAGCCGCGCCAGTTCGCGCTCGATCAGGGTTCGACCGGCAGCAACGTTCTGGTCGCGCGCCTGCAACTTGAACCAGTGAACGATCTTGGCCCGCGCCCGCGAGGTGGTGATGTAACCCAGGTTCGAGTTCAGCCAGTCGCGGCTCGGCGTGCCGTGCTTGCTGGTGATGATCTCGACCTGCTCACCGGTTTGCAGGCTGTAGTTGAGCGGCACGATGCGGCCATTGATCTTCGCGCCACGGCAGTTATGGCCGATCTCGGTATGCACCCGATAGGCGAAGTCCAGCGGCGTCGCGCCTTTTGGCAGGTCGATGGCGTGGCCGTCGGGAGTGAAAACGTACACCCGGTCCGGCTCGATATCGACCCGCAGTTGATCGGCCAGACCACCGATATCGCCCAGCTCTTCATGCCATTCAAGAACCTGACGCAGCCAAGAAATCTTCTCTTCGTAATGATTGGAACCGGATTTGACGTCGGTGCCTTTGTAACGCCAGTGCGCGCAAACACCCAGTTCAGCCTCTTCGTGCATGGCGTGGGTGCGGATCTGCACTTCCAGCACCTTGCCTTCCGGCCCGATGACGGCAGTATGCAGCGAGCGATAGCCGTTTTCCTTGGGGTTGGCGATGTAGTCGTCGAACTCCTTGGGAATATGCCGCCACAAGGTATGCACGATGCCCAGCGCGGTGTAGCAATCGCGCATTTCCGGGACCAGCACGCGCAACGCACGCACGTCGTAGATCTGACTGAATGCCAGACCTTTGCGCTGCATTTTGCGCCAGATGGAATAGATGTGTTTGGCTCGGCCGCTGATGTCAGCGGTGACACCGGTGGCTTGCAGTTCGTTGTCGAGCTGCGACATGACCTCGCTGATGAAACGCTCGCGATCCAGCCTGCGCTCGTGCAACAGTTTGGCGATCTGCTTGTACTGGTCCGGCTCCAGGTAGCGGAAAGACAGGTCTTCCAGCTCCCATTTGATGTGGCCGATGCCCAGGCGGTGGGCCAGCGGCGCATAGATGTCGAAGACTTCCCGCGCCACCCGGTTACGCTTCTCGTCGTCGGCGTTCTTCACCGCACGAATCGCGCAGGTGCGCTCGGCCAGCTTGATCAACGCCACGCGCACGTCGTCGACCATCGCCACCAGCATCTTGCGCAGGTTTTCGACTTGCGCCTGGCTGCCCAGTACCAACGATTGTCGCGGGCTGAGGCTGGCACTGATCGCGGCCATGCGCAGCACGCCGTCGATCAGTTTGGCCACGGTCGAGCCGAAACGCTGCTCGACTTCCGGCAACGGAATGACGCCTTCACGCACACCGCGGTAAATCACCGCAGCGACCAGCGAATCCTGATCCAGCTTGAGGTCAGCGAGGATCTCGGCGATTTCCAGACCGGTCTGGAAACTGGAGGTGTCGTCTGCCCAGTGATTCTTGTGGGCCTTGTCGTTCTGCTCGGCTTGCCGGGCAAATTCACAGGCCTTTTTCATGACTTCCCGGTCCAGGACCAGGTCGACGCTGACAATATGATCGAGCCATGCGTCGAGATTGATACTGCCGTCTGTGTTTATCGGCTGGTTCGCTCTCACCTGTACCATGCTGCTTACCTTCCCTACGGCGCGATGAATAGCGCCATCAGTCGCCAGCCTTCTGAGCGAATGCCCCTTGCCGGGCAAGCAAGGACCGGCATTCGCGGGCCAGTCGGATTGAATGAGATTCCCTGTCAGCAGCCAGACTCTATCCAGTGAAAGCTGCTCACTTACTCATTTCGAATAAAGCCATCGCCTCGACATGCGCCGTTTGTGGAAACATATCGAGAATTCCGGCACGTTTTAATCGGTAGCCCTGTTTAACCAGTTCGACCGTGTCACGAGCCAAAGTTGCCGGGTTGCATGAAACATAAAGCAACCGTTGAGCGCCTGTTTTTCTGATCTGGCGCACCACTTCAAAGGCTCCGTCACGCGGTGGGTCCAAGAGTACCGCAGAAAACCCCTCTGCCGCCCAGTCGGCGTGTGTCAGCGGCTGGGAAAGATCCGCCTGAAAAAACCGCACATTGTGCAGATCATTACTCATTGCGTTTACCGCTGCACGTTCGACCATGGTCGCAACGCCTTCCACCGCCACCACCTCTTTTGCCAGACTCGCCAGCGGCAGGGCGAAGTTGCCCAGGCCGCAAAACAGGTCCATCACTCGTTCATCAGCCGCAGGTGCCAGCCAGTGCAGCGCCTGCTCGATCATCGCGGTATTGACCGCCGCGTTGACCTGAATGAAATCCCCCGGTCGCCATGCCAGTTGCAGGTTCCACGGTTCAAGCCGGTAACCCAGCGTATCGCCAGGGCTGGCCGGTTGTGGCTCACCTTCGCCGTGCAGCCAGAGCTGCGCGTCATGCGTTGAACAGAAGGCCTGCAAGGTTGCCAGGTCGGCATCGGCCAACGGCGCGGTATGGCGCAACAACACGGCGCTCGACGAGCCGCTGAACAATTCGACATGCCCCAGCACTTGCGGCTTGCTGAAACTTTTCAGCATCGTCGGCAACTGACGCATGATCGGTTGCAAGGCCTGTACCAGCACCGGACACTCATCGATGCTGACGATATCCTGACTGGCGGCGGCGCGGAATCCAACATCCAGCCGTTTGGCCTTGGCGTCCCAGCGCACCGCGACCCGCGCACGTCGGCGATAGGCCAGTTCGGCCCCGCTCAACGGCGCGGCCCACTCATCAGGCGTGACGCTCGCCACCCGCAACAATTGTTCGGCGAGCATGCGCTGTTTCAGGGCAAGCTGTTCTTCATGGGGCACGTGCTGAACACTGCACCCGCCACAACGCCCGAAATAATCGCAGGCCGGTGCGCGACGCATGTCGCTGGCGTTAAAGACACGTTCAGTGCGCGCCTCGACCACCTTGCCGCGCGCATTGAGCACCCGCGCTTCGACTTCCTCACCGGCCAGACTGCCAGCGACGAACCAGGTCTTGCCGTCCAGAAAAGCAATGCCGCGCCCGTCATCGGACAGCCGCTCGATGCTCAACCGCTGCTTTTTACCGGCAGGAATCTGCACGCTTTTGACGCCGCCGGTCGGCTGAAAGCGCAAACCTCTTTCATGCTTGGCCATCAGTTGGGCAAATCGTAAACGCCGGTCGACAGGTAGCGGTCGCCTCGGTCACAGATGATCGCCACAATCACGGCGTTTTCGACTTCCTGGGAAATGCGCAGCGCCCCGGCCACCGAACCACCGGAAGACACACCGCAGAAGATGCCTTCTTCACGGGCCAGGCGGCGCATGGTTTCTTCGGCTTCGGTCTGGCCCATGTCCATGATCCGGTCGACGCGATCTGACTGGTAGATTCTCGGCAGGTATTCAGTCGGCCAGCGGCGGATGCCTGGGATCGAAGCGCCTTCCATCGGTTGCAGACCGACAATCTGGACGTCGGGATTCTGCTCTTTCAGGTAGCGCGAGGTGCCCATGATGGTGCCGGTGGTGCCCATCGAACTGACGAAATGGGTGACGGTGCCGGCCGTCTGCTGCCAGATTTCCGGACCAGTGGACGTGTAATGCGCCTCGGGATTGTCGCCATTGGCAAATTGATCGAGCACTTTTCCACGTCCTTCGGCCTGCATGCGCTCGGCCAGATCACGAGCGCCCTCCATGCCTTCTTCCTTACTGACCAGAATCAGCTCGGCGCCGTAGGCCGTCATTGCTGCCTTGCGCTCGGCACTGGAGTTGTCCGGCATGATCAGAATCATGCGGTAACCCTTGATCGCGGCAGCCATGGCCAACGCGATGCCGGTGTTGCCAGACGTGGCCTCGATCAGCGTGTCACCCTGCTGAATCTGGCCGCGCAGCTCGGCACGGGTGATCATCGACATCGCCGGGCGGTCTTTTACCGAACCAGCCGGGTTGTTACCTTCGAGTTTCAACAGGAGGGTATTGCTGGTACTGCCCGCCATGCGTTGTAGGCGCACAAGCGGGGTGTTGCCGACGCAATCGGCAATGGTTGGATACTGCAGGGTCATGGCGTATTCGCGATCCGGTCTGCGGGGGCGCCTATCATAACGGCAAACGCCCAAAGCCCATATCACGCAAAGTGCGGTCGTTATTCCCAAAAGACATAACGAGCTGTTTTGTTACCGCGGCCACAGCCCGGCAAAAGAGTTAAGTGCCCATGACGGCGCTAAATAGCTAAACTCATTGCCTCGTGCCGATACAGCCAGGCAGCCGATGCCTGTTATCGACGGATTGATACCTGTTGCTGGAGAGAAAGCGTGCTGACCAAGCTGGGTATAAAAGGCCGTGTGCTGCTACTGACGATTCTGCCTGCCAGCCTGATGGCCGCGATGCTCGGTGGCTATTTCACCTGGATGCAGTTGAGCGAACTGCAAAGCCAGTTGCTGCAGCGCGGCGAGATGATCGCGCAGGACCTCGCGCCGTTGTCGGCCAATGCTCTGGGCCGCAAGGATAACGTGCTGTTGAGTCGCATCGCCTCGCAGACGCTGGAACAGAACGACGTGCGTGCCGTGACGTTTCTGGATGTCGATCGCACGCCGCTGGCCCACGCCGGGCCGACCATGATCAGCCCGGTGCCCATCGGCAACAGCTCGCAACTGCTCAGCTCGACCGGGGTCGATGCCACCCGTTATCTGCTGCCGGTGTTTGGCCATCAGCGCCACCTGACCAGCCCGATCATTCCCGCCGAGGCCGACACGCTGCTGGGCTGGGTGGATCTGGAGATTTCCCACAATGGCACTTTGCTGCGCGGCTACAGAAGCCTGTTTGCCAGCCTGCTGCTGATCTTCACCGGGCTGGCCTTTACCGCCATCGTTGCCGTGCGTCTGAGCCGCACGATCAACGGGCCGATGAGCCTGATCAAGCAGGCGGTTTCGCAACTCAAGGACGGCAACCTCGAAACCCGCCTGCCACCGCTGGGCAGCCGCGAGCTGGACGAACTGGCCTCTGGCATCAACCGCATGGCGGCCACGTTGCAGAATGCGCAGGAAGAACTGCAACTGAGCATCGACCAGGCCACCGAGGACGTCCGGCAGAATCTGGAAACCATCGAAATCCAGAACATCGAACTGGACCTGGCGCGCAAAGAAGCGCTGGAAGCCAGCCGCATCAAGTCTGAATTCCTCGCCAACATGAGCCATGAAATCCGCACCCCGCTCAACGGCATTCTGGGCTTCACGCATTTACTGCAAAAAAGCGAGCTGACGCCGCGCCAGTTCGACTATCTGGCAACCATCGAAAAGTCCGCCGACAACCTGCTGAGCATCATCAACGAGATTCTCGACTTTTCGAAGATCGAAGCCGGCAAGCTGGTGCTCGACAATATTCCGTTCAACCTGCGCGATCTGTTGCAGGACACGCTGACCATCCTCGCCCCCGCCGCCCACGCCAAACAGCTGGAACTGGTCAGTCTGGTGTATCGCGACACGCCGCTGGCACTGTCCGGCGACCCGCTGCGCCTGCGGCAGATTCTGACCAACCTGGTCAGCAACGCGATCAAGTTCACCCGCGAAGGCACTATCGTCGCCCGCGCCATGCTCGAAGACGAAACCGAAGAACACGCGCAGCTGCGCATCAGCGTGCAGGACACCGGCATCGGCCTGTCCAGTCAGGACGTGCGGGCGTTGTTTCAAGCCTTCAGCCAGGCCGACAATTCGCTGTCGCGCCAGCCGGGCGGCACCGGTCTGGGCCTGGTGATTTCCAAGCGTCTGATCGAGCAGATGGGCGGCGAGATCGGTGTCGACAGCACGCCGGGCGTGGGTTCGGAGTTCTGGATCAGCCTGAAACTGCCCAAGGCCCGCGAAGACAAGGAAGAGTCGCTCAATATTCCACTGGAAGGTCTGCGTGCTGCGGTGCTCGAGCATCACGACCTGGCGCGTCAGGCGCTGGAGCACCAACTGGAAGATTGCGGCCTGCACACCGTGGTGTTCAATAATCTGGAAAACCTGCTCAACGGCGTCACGGCGGTGCACGAATCGCCGTTGGCGATCGATCTGGCGGTGCTGGGCGTGACCGCGCTGGAAATCTCGCCAGAACGGTTGCGCCAGCACATCTGGGACCTGGAAAACCTCAACTGCAAGGTCATGGTGCTGTGCCCGACCACGGAACATGCGGTGTTTCAATTGGCGGTGCATGACGTTTACACCCAGTTGCAGGCCAAGCCCGCCTGTACTCGCAAGCTGCAAAAGGCCCTGTCGGAGTTGATCGCGCCCAGAGCGGTGCGGGCCGACATCAGCCTGCCGTTGTCCAGCCGTGCGCCGCGTGTGCTGTGCGTGGACGACAACCCGGCGAACCTGTTGCTGGTGCAGACGCTGCTCGAAGACATGGGCGCCGAAGTGATGGCGGTCGAAGGCGGTTATGCGGCGGTCAACGCTGTGCGTCAGGAGGCGTTCGATCTGGTGCTGATGGACGTACAGATGCCTGGCATGGACGGGCGGCAGGCCACCGAAGCGATTCGCGCCTGGGAAGCCGAACGCAACCAGACTTCGCTGCCCATCGTCGCACTGACCGCGCACGCCATGGCCAACGAAAAACGCTCGTTGCTGCAAAGCGGCATGGACGACTACCTGACCAAACCGATCAGCGAACGGCAATTGGGGCAGGTGGTACTCAAATGGACCGGGCTGGCGCTGCGCACTCCGGCACCGGAGCGCCAGCATGAAGCGACGGTGACTCACGTCGGGCCGCTGGTGCTCGATCACGAAGAGGGGCTGCGTCTGGCTGCGGGCAAGCCAGACCTGGCGGCCGACATGCTGGCCATGCTCTTGGCATCGCTGGACGCCGACCGCGAGGCCATTCGCACGGCGCGTGCCAGCAACGACGTACAGGCCCTGATCGAGCGCGTCCATCGCTTGCACGGCGCAACGCGCTACTGTGGCGTGCCGCAACTGCGCACGGCCTGCCAGCGCGCCGAAACACTTCTGAAACAGGACGCCCCGCACACTGATGACGCACTGGACGATCTGGACAAAGCCATTATTCGTCTGGGGGCGGAGGCGCGGGTGTCTGCGTGACCTGACGCTCGGAAGCCTCTGCGCTCTGGACTGCGTCATAAAGAGGACCCGGAGCGTCCAGAACGGCGCACCAACGCAATGGCACGGTAGTCGCAGCCATGCGCCAGGAACGATCAGCACGGAGCATGGTAGGATGCGCGCAATTTTGGAGGACCCATGGTCGAACACGATTTCCGCTACAGCATGCTCAACCCGCAACATACCCTGACTGAATGCCGCACCCTGGCCCCCGGTCGCTATCAGGTCACCGGCAACGGCGGCTCGATTCACGATCATGACCAGTTGCTGGTGACCATAAAAGGCAGCAAAAGCCTGCACATGCGCCTGACGGTCGAAAAGGTCCGCCACCTGATCAATCCGCCCGGTCAATGGATCGCAGTCGCCAAAGGTCCGGTGTTCGACGAACTGGCGATCCATCAGTGGCAGGTGCATTGCGACAGCTGCAACGCCGAACTGAATTTCGAGTTCATGGTCGAGAGCAAGCTGGGCGTCAAGGCACAGAAACCGGCCGCTACTGCACGCATCGCGGAGCTGGGCTGGAAAACCGAAGGCGAAAAGCACATCTGCAAGAAGTGTCAGGAGAAGGCCGCATGAGACAGCTCGCGCTTCTTGGCCTGATCGGCGGCGCGCTGCTGGTCGGATGCACCGCAGACCCGCTGCCGATTCGGCAGGATAAAAGCTACGTCATGGAATGGATCGGCGAACGTCCGCTGATCGACAACAGTCACCTGACCATGACCCTGGGTGCCGATGGCCGCGCATACGGCAATGCGGGCTGCAACCACTGGTTCGCGCCCTACACCCTGAACGACCACACCATCAGCTTCGGCGCAGTAGGCAAAACCCGCAAAATGTGCGCGCCGGCGCTGATGGAACAGGAACAACGCTTCATCAAAGCCATCAGCAGCGTACAACGCTGGGACATCTCACCCATCGAACAACTGCGCCTGTGGCCCGCTGAAGGCAAAGCGCTGCGCTTCTGGCTGGAAGATAGCTGATATCACTATCGTGCGACGCTCTGCGTCGCATGCCGTTCTGGACGCTCCGATTTACTGGGCTGTACCGGCCTCTTCGCGAGCAAGCTCGCTCCCACAGGAGCAGTGTGTGCTTCAACTATCGTGCGACGCTCCGCGTCCTCGCTGCGACGCAGAGCCTGGTTAACTGATCTGATCAGCCCTCCCCGCGCAGCGCCTTGAGCTTCTGGATCACGGTCGCGGCGGATTGCTCGCCGAGCAATTGTTCGCGCATCTTGCCTTTGTCGTCGATGATGTAGGTCACCGGCAGCGCCTCGGAAGGCGGCAGGCTGTACTGTTCGGCCGGATCTTGGGCCAGTACGGTGAACTTGATGCCCAGCGCGTTGGCGGCATTTTTCAGTTCGTCACCTTGCAGATTGTCAAAGTTGACGCCCAATACTGTGACCTTCTTGTCCTTGAGCTGCTCGAACAGTGCATTGAATTCCGGCACCTCGGTCCGGCACGGGCCACACCATTCAGCCCAATAGTTGACCACCAGCCAATGGCCCTTTATCCGCTCGCTGGCGACCTTCTGACCGTTCTGGTCGGTGCCCAGGTCCACGCCACAGCCGCTGAGCAGCAAACTGCCGAGAAGTATCACCGCTGCTGTCAATCGCATTGCCATTAATTTCCTTCCTCGCCTGTTCAACCTGCATTACCGATGACCAGGCTTTCTTATACCCATGTTACGACTATTGACCATCCGATATGTCGAACAGTGTCATCGCTGGGTAGAATACGCCCCACCCCATACAAGATGCGACCTGCAAATGACCGATCTGACGCTGTATCACAACCCGCGCTGCACCAAATCCCGCGGCGCGCTGGAACTGCTTCAGGCTCGTGGCCTGAGCCCGGACGTCGTTCTGTATCTGGAAACCCCACCCGACGCAGCCACCTTGCGTTATCTGCTCGGCAAACTGGGCTTCGGCGCACGGCAACTGCTGCGCACCGGTGAAGACGACTACAAGCAACTCAATCTGGCCGACCCGAGCCTCAGCGACGAGCAACTGATTGCCGCCATGGCTGCCCACCCCAAACTGATCGAGCGGCCGATTCTGGTCGTCGGCGACAAGGCCGTTATTGGCCGTCCACCCGAGAACATTCTGGAGCTGCTGCCGTGAGCACACCTTATATTCTGGTCCTGTATTACACCCGCAACGGCTCGACCGGCGAAATGGCCCGACAGATTGCGCGCGGTGTAGAACTGGGCGGCATGGAAGCACGGCTGCGCACCGTACCCGCCATTTCCGCCGACTGCGAAGCGACTGCGCCGGAAATTCCGGAAAGCGGCGCGCTGTATGCCAGCCTCGACGACCTGAAAAACTGCTCGGGCCTCGCGCTGGGCAGCCCGACCCGCTTCGGCAACATGGCCGCGCCGCTGAAATACTTTCTCGACGGCACCAGTAACCTGTGGCTGACCGGCGCGCTGGTCGGCAAGCCTGCGGGCGTGTTCACCTCCACCGCCAGCCTGCACGGCGGTCAGGAAACCACACTGATGTCGATGCTGCTGCCATTGCTGCACCACGGCATGCTGCTCATGGGCCTGCCCTACAGCGAATCGGCGCTGCTCGAAACCACCGGCGGCGGCACGCCGTATGGCGCCAGTCACCATGCCGGTGCCGACGGCAAACGCGCGCTGGACCGCCACGAAACCGAGTTGTGCCGCGCACTCGGCCAGCGCCTGGCGAAAACCGCACTGCAACTGGACGCACCACGCGGCTGACCGGTTCGCCAGAAGCGCCACCACCCGCTTTCGCTAAAATCGCAAACTTGCAGCTCAAGGGTCGGTCTGAGCCCTTGACCTGCCTGTTGAATCTTCTGGAGAACCGATGCACGACTACAAATGGCTGAACGAGTATTGCCTGAATCGATTCGGCTCTGCCAAAGCTCTGGAAGCTCATCTGCCCTCCCCCAAAACGCCGAAACAACTGCAGGCCATCAGCGCCGACCGTTACCTGTCGACCATGGCGCTGCGGGTGTTTCGTGCCGGTCTGAAACACAGTCTGGTGGATTCCAAATGGCCCGCTTTTGAAGAAGTGTTCTTCCGCTTCGACCCGGAGAAAGTCGTGCTGATGGGCGCCGACCATCTGGAGCGGCTGATGCAGGACGCGCGCATCATTCGTCACTTGGGCAAGCTCAAGAGCGTGCCACGCAATGCGCAGCTGATTCTGGACATCGAACAGGAGCATGGCAGCTTTGGCACATTCATCGCCGAGTGGCCGGTCGATAACATTACCGGCCTGTGGCAGTACCTGGCCAAGCACGGTAATCAGATGGGTGGCCTGTCATCGCCGCGCTTTTTGCGCATGGTCGGCAAGGACACCTTCATTCCGACCTGGGATGTAGTCGCCGCCCTGAATGCGCAGGATATCGTCGACCGCGTGCCGACCAGCAAACGCGATCAGGCCATCGTGCAAGACGTGTTCAATCAGTGGCATGCCGAAAGTGGCAGACCGATGTGCCAGTTGTCAGCAATGCTGTCGTTTACGGTCAACCACTGATCGGGCTCAGATATTCACCACATTGACGAACCGTGACGTCGCGGTTTCGTCGATGCGCAGGTTACTGAAGTCGAACAGCTTGCGATCGGCCAGTTGCGAAGGCTGAACATTCTGCAGCGCGCGGAAGATGCTTTCGGTGCGGCCTGGCGTCTTGCGCTCCCAGTCCAGCAGCATGTCCTTGACCACCTGGCGTTGCAGATTTTCCTGCGAGCCGCAGAGATTGCAGGGAATGATCGGAAACTGCTTGAGGTCCGAATAGGCCTGAATGTCTTTCTCGTGGCAGTAGGCTAACGGACGAATCACCACATTGCGACCGTCATCGGCACGCAGCTTGGGCGGCATGGCTTTCAACGAGCCGTTGAAGAACATGTTCAGGAAGAACGTCTCGACGATGTCATCACGGTGATGCCCCAACGCCATCTTGGTGGCACCGATTTCGTCGGCGAAGGTGTACAGCGTGCCGCGACGCAGGCGCGAACACAGCGAGCACGTGGTCTTGCCTTCGGGGATCAGCTCTTTGACCACCGAATACGTGTCCTTCTCGACGATGTGGTACTCGACACCCAGTTCTTTCAGGTAGGCAGGCAGCACATGCTCGGGAAAGCCCGGCTGCTTCTGGTCCATGTTGACGGCAACGATATCGAACCTGATCGGCGCGACTTTCTGCAAGTGCAGCAACACGTCGAGCAGGGTGTAACTGTCTTTGCCACCGGACAGGCAAACCATCACCTTGTCGCCGTCTTCGATCATGTTGAAGTCAGCCACCGCTTCGCCGGCCAGTCGACGCAGACGTTTCTGCAGTTTGTTCTGATTGACTGAAAGGGTGCCCATTTGTTGGAGGTATCCGCCGGTGACTTGAGAAAAGGCGGTTATTTTACGCATAACCGATACGGGGTTAAACAGACTGCGCGCATGCCGTTCAAACTGGCAACAGCACTGACTCGAAAACGACCACCGGGCGGCTGGCATGTTCAGCCGCGCGTGACCTTGCGGCATACTGGGCGCATTGGAGAGCCATAACGCATGCCCGAACAACTCAATGCCCGCGTCGAAACCTGTTATCAGCAAGCCGAAGCCTTCTTCAAACGCACGTTCAAACGGCCGGTGGTCAGTTTTCAGTTGCGTGGCCAGAAGGCCGGCGTCGCGCACTTGCACGAAAACCTGCTGCGCTTCAATCCGCAGCTCTATAAAGAGAACGCCGAAGACTTCCTGCGCCAGACCGTGCCGCACGAAGTCGCGCACCTGATTGCCCATCAACTGTTCGGTGGCAGTATTCAGCCGCATGGCGAAGAGTGGCAGCTGATCATGCGCGGCGTCTACGAGCTACCGCCCAATCGCTGCCATACCTACGCCGTTCAGCACCGCAGCGTGACGCGTTACATTTATCGCTGCCCATGCCCGGACAGCGATTTCCCGTTCACCTCCCAGCGCCACAGCATGGTTCGCAAAGGACGGCGTTACCTGTGCCGCCGTTGCCGCGAGCCGCTGGTGTTCAGTGGCGAGACCCGCATGGAGTAACCCGGGCAAAATCCAGGCATAAAAAAACCCATCCGAAGATGGGTTTTTTCATGGCCTGAGGTTATCAGACGGTCTTGGTGGTATTCACCGCAGCGGCTGGGGTCGGGCCTTCGGCAACGCCGAGGTCGTCTTCAGGACGGGTTTCCAGAATGGCGCTGCCACCGGAAGCCAGCTCGGATTGCAGCTTGTCGGTGTCCAGCTCGCCAACCCACTTGGCAACCACCACTGTGGCAACAGCGTTACCCACCAGGTTGGTCAGGGCGCGGGCTTCGGACATGAAGCGGTCGATGCCCAGAATCAGCGCCAGACCGGCAACCGGCAGGTGGCCAACAGCCGACAGGGTTGCAGCCAGTACGATAAAGCCGCTACCGGTCACGCCAGCAGCACCTTTGGACGACAGCAACAGCACCAGCAGCAGGGTGATCTGGTGGCTGATGTCCATATGAGTGTTGGTCGCCTGAGCGATGAACACCGCAGCCATGGTCACGTAGATCGACGTACCGTCCAGGTTGAACGAGTAGCCGGTCGGGATAACCAGACCTACGACGGACTTCTTGGCACCCAGACGTTCCATCTTGATCAGCATGCGTGGCAGGGCCGATTCCGACGAGGACGTACCCAGTACGATCAACAGCTCTTCGCGGATATAGCGAATCAGTTTGAAGATGCTGAAGCCGTGAGCGCGGGCGATTGCGCCCAGTATGAACACGATGAACAGAACGCAGGTGACGTAGAAGCAGATCATCAACTGACCCAACTGCACCAGCGAGCTGACGCCGTAGGCGCCGATGGTGAAGGCCATGGCACCGAATGCACCGATAGGCGCCAGTTTCATGATCATGTTGATGATGTTGAACATCACGTGGGCGAAACGATCGATGAAGTCCAGAACCGGTTTGCCGTATGAACCCAGGCGATGCAGGGCGAAGCCGAAGATCACCGAGAACATCAGCACTTGCAGGATGTCACCGTTGGCAAACGCGCCGACGATGGTGTTGGGAATGACGTTGAGGATAAAGCCGACGATGCTCTGATCCTGACCGGCAGTGACGTAGGCCGCGATCTTCGAGGCGTCGAGCGTGCTGACGTCGATGTTCATGCCGACACCCGGCTGAACCACGTTGACCACGATCAGACCGATCAGCAGGGCGATAGTCGACACGATCTCGAAATACAGCAGCGCGTAGCCGCCTGTCTTGCCCACCGATTTCATGTTCTGCATACCGGCGATACCGCTGACGACGGTACAGAAGATGATCGGGGCAATAACCATCTTGATAAGTTTGATGAACCCGTCACCCAGCGGCTTCAGTGCCTTGCCGGTGTCCGGGTAGAAGTGACCGATCAGGATACCGATGACAATCGCAACGATTACCTGAAAATAGAGGGATTTGTAGATGGGCTGACGAGTCGTCATTGCAGTTTTCCTCAAGGGCGTCGTCGGCATCTTCACCTGATGCACGCGAGCCTATAAAGCGCTAACCCTCCTGCACTGGAGGGATTTGTTTTGTCGAGCTGCACAGGGCAGGCCTCTACCCTCTGAATAGCAATACGCGTGCCATGGAGTCAGATTGATATCAAGTCCGCGCTGTGCAAGGCCTGGACGGGTAACGGTAGCCGGGATTCGACGGTAGAGGTGGCGGTTTTCCGCCGTATCGAGGAAAAAACAGAGGTTGAGTGGCGGTTATCCGCCTTTTGAGGGTCGTGAGGAACATGGTTTTGGAAACTCGGCGTCCGATCTACAGTACGCAGTGCGGCGCAGATATGTGACGCAGAGCGTCACGAAAGGCATTCCTACGCTGGAGCATAGGAACGATAACCTCAACTATCGTGCGACGCTCTGCGTCGGTATGCCGTTCTGGACGCTTCAATTTACTAGGCTGTACCGGCCTCTTCGCGAGCAAGCTCGCTCCCACAGGAGCTGCGTGTGCTTCAACTATCGTGCGACGCTCTGCGTCGGTATGCCGTTCTGGACGCTTCAATTTACTGGGCTGTACCGGCCTCTTCGCGAGCAAGCTCGCTCCCACAGGAGCTGTGTGTGCTTCAACTATCGTGCGACGCTCTGCGTCGGCATGCCGTTCTGGACGCTCCGCGTCCGATCTTGGGTGTGCGTGCGGCGTAGATGTGTGACGCGGAGTGTCACGAAAGGCATAACCACTGGAGCGTGAGGAATGAGAATCCTGCTCTCGTGCCAATGCCTTTAACCGCCGTCACTGCGCCAGAAAATGAATCCTGAACGCTGCGCCGCCCAGTGGCGAATCGTCCAGTGTCAGTTGTGCGCCGTAGCTCTCGATGATGTCCTTGACCACCGCCAGACCGATCCCTTGCCCGGGGTTCTGGCGATCCAGCCGTTCACCACGTTCCAGAATGCGCGCACGCTGGCTGTGCGGAACGCCAGGGCCGTCGTCTTCGATACACAGCTCGTCGCCCGTTGCGGACTGACTGAAACTTACCCGCACTTCGCTCAGGCACAACCGATAGGCGTTTTCCAGCAAGTTGCCGAGCATTTCCAGCAACGCGCCCTCCTCCATATGCACCTGGCACTGTTCCGGCAGGTCTAGCGTGGCGTTGACCTGTTTGTCGCGGTACACCTTGTCCAGCGTATTGCACAAGCTTTCAACCACTGGCCGCAGCATGACGTGATGGCGCACCAGACCGCTTTTGCGCAAGCTGGCGCGTTGCAGTTGATAGCCGATCTGCTGGCTCATGCGCTCGATCTGCGATTGCAGCACCCACGCCTGTTCCATGTCCTCGGGGCGTTTGGCGATGTTTTCGCTGACGCCTTGCAACACTGCCAACGGCGTTTTCAGGCTATGGGCCAAATCATCCAGCGAATCACGGTAGCGAATCCGCTGTTCACGCTCACTGCGCAGCAGCCGGTTGAGCGAGTCGGTCAGGCGCAGCAGTTCGCTGGGATGTTCTTCGCTCAGGCTGTCGCGCATGCCCGATTCCACCTGATCCAGCTCCTGACTCAAGCCGCGCAACGCACGCAGCCCCCAGGTCAGGCCCATCCACAGGAGGCCGAGCAGCACCAGCAAGGCTGCGCCAAACCCCAGATAAAGTTTACGCCGCAAACCGTCGATGGTTTCCTGATAGCCGCGCAACGGTTGCACGGCAACGATGCTGAACGCGGCATTGCGGCCACCCAGCAGGCGGATTTCAACGTCGTAGACGAAATACTCGTCGCCGTTGATTTCCTTGATTTTGGTGAACTCGCTGCCCTGCCCGTCATAGTGCGGGTGATAGTCGATGTTTTCGCCTTCGGTGGACAGCGAACGCCAGACCATTTGCCCCTGGCGGTTATAGATGTAGCCCAGCAGGCGGCTGCCGGGCAGGTTGAACTGTTCGCCCGGCAACACCGACGGCATCAACAGATGACCGTCTTCGACGCGTGCGGCCGAAATCATGGTGGTGACATCGGACGCCAGCCGTTGCTCGATCGCTCCGCGCAGCGCCAGGCTGAAGGCACCCTGCAAGGCAGGCAACATCAGCAGCATGAAGATCACCGCCAAGGTGGCGGCGCCCAACATCAAGCGCAGGCGAAGCGAACGAATCACGTACAGCGCTCATTGAACAGATAGCCCATGCCACGCACGGTTTCGATGGGTTTGAAAGCCACGCTGCTGTCCAGCTTGCGGCGCAGACGGCCGACCAGCACTTCGATCACGTTCGGATCACGCTCGTCGTCATCGGGGTACAACTGTTCCATCAGGCGCTCTTTGGGCACCACTTGCTGGTGATGGAGCATCAGGTACTCGAGAATGCGGTACTCGTAAGCGGTCAGCGCCAGCGGCTGTTCGGCCAATGCGGCGTGCTTGCGATTGAGGTCGAGCAACAGCGGGCCAGCGGTGATGGTCGACTGAATGAAGCCGCTGGAGCGCCGCAACAAGGCGTTAAGCCGCGCCTCCAGCTCTTCGAACTGGAAGGGTTTGACCACGTAGTCGTCAGCCCCGGCAGCCAGCCCTTCGACCTTGTCCTGCCAGTTGCCGCGTGCGGTCAGGATCAGAATCGGAAACGCCTTGCCCAGCGTGCGCAACTGACGAATCAGGTCCAGCCCGCCGATGCCCGGCAAGCCCAGGTCGATCACCGCCAGATCGTGATTGAATTGCGCGACCTGATACAACGCCTCTTCAGCGTTGGCCACCGCTTCGACCACATGCCCCGCTTCGGTCAGGCGGGTCCGCAGGTGATGGCGCAGCAGCGCTTCATCCTCAACTACCAACAACTTCATGCAGCTCTCCCAGGCACACTTGCAGCCTCAAGACAAAGAATGAAACGACATCGTCGCATCAGTACTCAACAGGCGGGCGCTGACGGGCACATGCTGTGTCACATCATAGCTGCCCAGCAGGATTTCGCGGCTGACAGGCAGGCCATTGTGGGTCCCCGTCAGACTGCCGTAAACCGGCGGAGAATAAAGCGTCCCCGCCGCCACACTGGATTGCCCCTGTCCATCGAGCGCGTGACCCCAGCCGTGCGTGTCGTCGAGCTTCTCGCTGGTCTTGGCGAACTCGATACGCGCCACGTCAAGTTTGCCGTCGCCAGCCTGTGCCGCCGCACTGCCACCCAGGAAAGCCAGGGCCAGGAAAAACTTGTTGAGATTCACCATATCGACTCCTTTTGCGCTCGGGGACGCCGTCAAGGTACGGTTCAACAGTAATCGTGCCAGGCTGAACCCCGACTGAACACTGCATGAACCGGCGCTGAACGGTCGAGCGCGCCACATGTGGCAGAATCCGCTATCTTTTGACATCCATGCTGCACCCCACCCAAGAAGGAGCTGAACATGCGTTTGTGGATTGCAATGATCATGATGGGCCTGACCGGGCTCGCCCAGGCGGCGATCAAGACCGAGCAGATTGATTACAAAAGTGCCGACGGTACAAAACTGGTAGGTTACTACGCCTACGACGACGCGGTAAAAGGCCCGCGACCCGGTGTGCTGGTGGTTCACGAATGGTGGGGGCTGAACGACTACGCCAAGCGCCGCGCCCGTGATCTGGCGGCCCTCGGTTACAGCGCCATGGCTATCGACATGTATGGCGAAGGCAAGAACACCGAGCACCCGAAGGACGCGATGGCCTTCATGCAGGCCGCCCTCAAGGACAGCGATGCAGCCGACAAGCGCTTTGATGCCGGGCTTGAACAACTGAAGAAACAACCGCAGACCGATCCGAAAAAGATTGCAGCGGTGGGTTACTGCTTCGGTGGCAAGATTGTTCTGGATGCAGCGCGTCGCGGCGAACCACTGCTGGGCGTGGTCAGCTTCCACGGCGCACTGGTCACCAACACCCCGGCCAAACCGGGCATCAAAGTGCCGATGCTGGTCGAGCATGGTGCCAAAGACAGCATGGTCACACCGGAAAACGTCGCCGCTTTCAAGAAAGAAATGGATGACGCCAAGGCTGACTATAAATTCGTCAGCATCGACGGCGCCAAACACGGCTTCACCAACCCCGACGCCGACCGCCTGAGCCACGGCGAACACGGCGGCCCGGACATCGGCTACGACAAGGCTGCCGATCAGAGCTCGTGGTCGGACATGCAGGTGTTTTTCAAGAAAATCTTCGGTTGATAGAGTTGAAGTATCGTTCCCTGCGCTCCAGCGTGGGAATGCCGTTCTCGACGCTCTGCGTCGCAACAATGCTTTAATACCAACGCTGAATATCGATTAAACCACGCTGTCCCTCGTAGTCTCGAGCGCTGGAGTATCTCCAGTGCTCGCCAACGTCTACATAGCCCCTTTTTACCGGGTTATGGTGAATGTAATCGAGCTTCTGCCGCATGATTTTTTCACTCCACACAAGCTCGGCATGAGTCCCCTCCTGCCAGACCTGATAAACCCTGTCGGTCTTGTGCATGCGCTTGACGAAACGCAGGCGTTGCAACGTACTTTCAGCTTTCGACTTTTCGAGAGAGTCGACTATTTGCCTCGCTGTGAAAGACTTGAAACTACTTACACATTTGTCCAGTTCGGGTGCTTGAGCCACGAAGTGCAGGTGGTTTTCCAGAACGACATACCCATAAAGTTGCAGTCCTTGATGAGCCTGTTGGTAGCGCCATGCACTCAATAGAATGTCCACCAGCGCAGGCCGGGTAAAAAGCGGCAACCACTCCACCACGGTGCACGTTAGAAAGTGGGGGCTTTCAGGTTCGGTGATGGTGTATCTACTCCGGCCCATGCATTCATCCATGAATCATCAGAGGTCCGAACGGTACATCCCGACTGAGTGGGTGGAAATGATGAAAGTGTGACCAGTTTTTTGCTCTACTTGACTAAGAGGACGCAGAGCGTCCAGAACGGCATGCGACGCGGAGCGTCGCACGATAGTTGAGCTCGATGACACCCAGCGCCCTTCCCTCCACTCCATTCCCCCGGCAAAATGCCGCGCATGACTCAACTATCCAATCTCCCGCCCTGCTGCCCCGAGCTCGTCCAGCATTGGCCTTTGCCACATGCCTTGCCGGGCGCTCTGCTGGTCAGTGGGCGTTTTGATCCGCACAAGCTGGGTGCCGACGATTTCCAGCGTTGTGCGATAGAGACGCCGGCGAGCATTCAGCGCTCGGTTGCCAAGCGGCAGACCGAATTCCTCGCCGGACGACTCTGCGCCCGTGAGGCCATGCGTCGTCTTGATGGTCGCCTGCATATCCCCGCGCTGGGCGAAGACCGTGCGCCGGTCTGGCCAGGTGATGTTTGCGGTTCGATCACCCACAGTACCGGCTGGGCCGCTGCGGTGGTGGCGCACAGGCAGCAATGGCGCGGGCTGGGGCTGGACACGGAAAACCTGCTGAGCCACGAACGCGCTGCACGCCTGGCCGGAGAAATCCTGACCGCTGCCGAACTGGCCGATATGGCAGCGGGCCCGCAAGATCAGGTCGCGCTGCGCGTTACCCTGACCTTTTCGATCAAGGAAGCGCTGTTCAAGGCGCTCTACCCGATTGTGCAAAAGCGTTTCTATTTCGAAGATGCACAATTGCTGGAGTGGTCTGCCGACGGCAGTGCCCGTTTGCGACTGCTGATCGATCTGTCCAGCGAATGGCACGCTGGCAAGGAGCTGGAGGGCCAGTTCAGCGTGCTGGGCGATCACCTGCTGAGTCTGGTTGCGGTGCAGGCCTGATCATGCGGGCAGCGGGCAATGCTCGCAGCGTCCGACCCACTCGACCCGATGGCTCAAGCAACACACGCGCCGCTGCCGACGTGGTGTGACGCCCAGCACCTGCGGCACGTAGCGCACCGCCTGAAACAACGGATTGGTCCGTCCATCCGCTCGCCGTTTCTCACTCAATAGTGCAAAACCGGCTTCCAGTGACACACCACTGCACCCGGCCAGTTGAGTCAGACAGCCCTCCAGATAATCTCCGGCGCTGCTCCACAACACCGCGCCCGGCAGTTCGCCATAAGCACTGAGCGCCGCGATGAAAGGCTGCAGGTTATCGTCAAGCAACCCGGCAAATCGCTGAAACGGATCTGCCGGAACATCCCGGCTAACGTCGCCCTGCCCCGCCAGCCTGACGCCACGCGGCACGCCGCGCTCGTCCAGCGCCAAACCGACCTGTTCAAGCGCCAACGGCCAGTGCCAGCCGTGCACTAGACTGGCCACCAGCACCGGCGGAATCAGTTGCATGAAGTAATACTTGGCCCACTGCGAGACCAGCACCGGCAACTGGCCGGGCATCAGTTGCGGCCCGTAAACACTCAGCAGCAGTTGATCCAGACGCTAAGGCCGCAGCACTTCAGGCACCGCCACAACGACCTGCGGATCATCCGCCGCCAACAACGTGCGCCCGAAGTGCTCCAACGACCCGCTGAACAGGTGCGCACTCAACGCGGCACCTGCGTGCGCGGCCAGACCAGACTGAAACACGCACCGCCCAGGCCTCCACTGTGCCCGACCGAAGCGCGGCCTTCGTGCCAGTTGATGATCCGCCGCACAATCGACAAGCCCAGCCCATGCCCGCCCGACGCCCGGGTGCGACTGTCATCGATGCGCATGAATGGCGTGAAAATCTGCTCCCAGGCCTCTTCCGGCACGCCGGGCCCGTCGTCGTCCACGTCGATACGGCACTGCTGCGAACCCAGCCGGTAGCTGATGCGCACTTCGGTTTCGGCATGACGCAGCGCATTGCTGACCAGATTCTGCAGCGCCCGATGCAGGTAGCGCGGCTCGGCCTCGACCCAGGCGGTTTCGTCAGGCGCGAAACACTCGCCCCGCGACACCCTTACATCGGCACGCAACGGCGCCAGTTCGGCGATGACCTGATCAATCAGCGCATCCAGGTCCACACGCTGAAAATTCAAGGTCGGCGCGCCCTGCTCCAGGCGCGCGTAGGTCAGCATTTCATCCACCAGCTTGTCGAGGTCCTGAATATCGCTGTCCATGCCGCGCATGTACTTGAGCCGCGCCTCCGGAGTGGCGGCGTCGCTGACCATCTCCAGTCCGAAACGCAGCCGCGCCACCGGCGTGCGTAACTCGTGAGACACCGCTCGCACCAGTTCGCGCTGGATCATCAGCGAGCGTTGCAGGTTCTCGGCCATGCTGTTGAAGGCCGCCGCCACCCGCCCCACTGAATCGGACCCCTCAGTGGGCACACGGGTTTGCAGGCTGCCCTGAGCGATCTGCGTGGCAGTGGCTTCCAGTTCCAGCACGCGTCGTTCAAGACGCCGCACCAGCAGATACACCACCAGACCGATAAAGCACAGCCCAAGCAGGGCAATCAGCAGCAGCCAATGCAGCGGATAGGGGTTCATCTGGTAGAGCGGGCCGATTTCCAGCACCCAGTTGGTGTCGACGATCCCGGCCAGCACGCGGATCGAATCGCCGCCTTTGCCCAGCGCCATCACCGTGTCGCCTTCATAGATGCGGCGGCGCTGATCGTCATCCAGGTCGGCCTGATCCAGCGCCAGCAGATGCAGGTCGAAACCGAAGCCTTTGTCGATGCGCAGGGCATGCAGGCGCGCCGGTTGCTCATCGACCGGAAAGCGCACCAACTCATCGATCAATAAATACAGCGTCGCACGCGCCAGTTGCTCGGTGATCTGCTGCACTTCGCCGGTCAACAGCAGCGGCTCCTTGTCGCTCAACTGGCGATAGACCCTGGCGGCGTGCGGGCCGATCTGCTCGACCACCACTTGCCCGCGCGCCAGTTGACCCAACGCGCTGCTGTCGAGATGGGCCTCGTCGAGGCTTTGCAGGCTCAGCGGAATACCCAGCAGCCGCTCCCAGATCGCCAGGGCGCGACGGCGCTCGATGTCGTTGAGCGCAATCAGATTGTCGGCCATCACCGTAAACGTGCCGTGGGCCAGACGCTCGCGGTATTGCTCGCCGCGCGCCTGGTTGAGCACATGCAGCGCCAGCACGCCCAATAACGCGACCAGCACCAGCACGCCCAGCACGCCACCGTAGATGCGCAGAAAGATCGAATTCATCAGGTCAGCCGCTGAACACGTGGCCGCTCATGTCCTGCGCCGCTTCGGGCACAAACAGATAGCCCTTGCTGCGCACGGTCTTGATCAGACGCGGATGAATGGGATCGTCGCCGATCTTGGGGCGGATGCGCGAGATACGGACATCGATCGAGCGATCCTGCCCGTCGTAGCCGATGCCGCGCAGCGCCGTGAAAATCTCTTCGCGGGACAATGTGCGCCCGGCATTGGCGACCAGCAGCCAGAGCAGATCGAACTCGGCACCGGTCAGTTCGATGCTTTGCTCGCACAGCCAGGCCTCGCGCAGGGCGTTGTCCACGACCAGCGGACCGAACACCAGCCGCCGCAGCTCGGCAGCCGGCACCTGCGGCGCCTCGCTGCGGCGCAGCAGGGCCTTGATGCGCGCCAGCAAGACACGGGGATGCACTGGTTTGCAGACGAAATCATCCGCGCCAGTGTCCAGGCCTTGAATATGGTCGGTGTCATCGGTACGCGCAGTGAGCATCAGGATCGGCCCGTCGTAACGGTCGCGCACGCTGCGGCAGATGCTGAAGCCGTCTTCGCCGGGCAGCATCAGGTCGAGGATCACCAGATCGGGCTGCTCATCGATGATTCGCGCCGCCGCCCGCGCGCCGTTTCCTTCTATCGCCACGCTCAGGCCGTTGTTCTGCAGGTAATCGCTGGTCAATTCGGCCAGCCGCTGATCGTCTTCGACGATAAGCACGTGCCAGGTGTGTGGCTCCAAAAGACTCTCCCGTTGTGGTTATCGGCCCGTTGTGGTTTCGCCAAGCGGGGGGTTGCGGCGCTTCGTCGCAGGCCAGTGTAGCAAGCGCGAAAAGCATCGGGCGGCGTAGCACAGGGCATGCCAGATCGACCTTTCAACGCCGTTTTTTTGTGATAGGGTTCGCGCCCGCAAAAAACAGCACCATGCCGCCGATGTCTGCAAAATTCGGTGACAAACGGTCAGCTCCAGTAGTTATGCGGCCTACACGCGTGGCGGGCGTTTCATACACAAACTACTCACAAGTTTATCCACAGGCGGTGCGTTGCAATTCATGTCCAAAACGCATTATCTTGTAGCCCGACTGCGAGGGACACCCTACATGTAGGGTTTCCCTCCAAAAACCCAGCACAACTCAATCGAGAAACTCAAGCACTTTTCTTGCGTTTGCGGGGTTGAAATTCAAGTCGTTTTCGATAACCAGATCGCTCGCGCCGGACCGGGGCCGCGCAGTACACGGTTTGCAACATCAAAGACGCATTCTTCATCAGTTTTCAAAGGATCGGGCCTGGCCCGGTCCTTTTTGGCTTCAAAAACTGGCAGCGGTGACAGACCCCGCTTCCACTTTCGTTTTGGAGCCATTGAGTCGCCGTTTTGCGACTCACTGCTCGAAACGAAACGGTGGGCAGCAATGCCCGAACACATTTAAAGGAACGTGGAGTCACACATGCAAACAGACACAACTCGCGAGAACTCGCCGACCGGCGCGCCGCAGGCAAGCCAGACCCAACAGGATCTGTCTGCCACGGCTCCCGGTCAACTGCGTGTGATCAAGCGTAACGGTACCGTCGTCCCTTACACCGATGACAAGATCACCGTAGCCATCACCAAGGCGTTTCTTGCAGTTGAAGGCGGCAATGCTGCTGCCTCGTCGCGCATCCACGACACCGTTGCGCGCCTGACCGAACAGGTCAGCGCCACGTTCAAACGGCGCATGCCTTCGGGCGGCACCATCCACATCGAAGAAATCCAGGATCAGGTCGAACTGGCCCTGATGCGCGCTGGCGAGCAGAAAGTGGCTCGCGACTACGTCATCTACCGTGATTCGCGCGCCAAGGAGCGTGCCGGTCGCGCCACCGAAGAGCAGGTCCAGGCTCATCCGTCGATCCGCATCACCCGCGCCGACGGCAGCTTCGCGCCGTTGGACATGGGTCGCCTGAACACCATCGTCACCGAAGCGTGCGAAGGCTTGGCTGAAGTCGACGCCAACCTGATCCAGACCGAAACCCTGAAAAACCTGTACGACGGCGTGGCGCTGAAAGACGTCAACACCGCACTGGTCATGACCGCGCGGACGCTGGTCGAGCGCGAGCCGAACTACTCGTTCGTCACCGCCCGCCTGCTGATGGACACCCTGCGCGCCGAAGGCCTGGGTTTCCTCGGTGTCGCCGAAAGCGCCACCCACCACGAAATGGCCGACCTGTACGCCAAGGCGCTACCGGCCTACGTCGCCACCGGCATCAAGTTCGAACTGCTCAACCCTGTGCTGGCGGATTTCGACCTCGAAAAACTCGGCAAGGCGATCAACCACGAGCGTGATCAGCAATTCACGTACCTGGGCCTGCAAACCCTGTACGACCGTTACTTCATCCACAAGGATGGCGTGCGTTTCGAGTTGCCGCAGATCTTCTTCATGCGCGTGGCCATGGGCCTGGCAATCGAAGAGAAAGCCCGTGAAGACCGCGCCATCGAGTTCTACAACCTGCTGTCGTCGTTCGACTACATGTCGTCGACCCCGACGCTGTTCAACGCCGGCACCCTGCGTCCACAGCTGTCCAGCTGCTACCTGACCACCGTGCCGGATGACCTGTCGGGCATCTACCACGCGATCCACGACAACGCCATGCTGTCCAAATTCGCAGGCGGTCTGGGCAACGACTGGACGCCGGTTCGCGCGCTGGGCTCGTACATCAAGGGCACCAACGGCAAATCGCAAGGCGTCGTGCCGTTCCTGAAAGTGGTCAACGACACTGCCGTTGCGGTCAACCAGGGCGGCAAGCGCAAAGGCGCTGTCTGTGCCTACCTGGAAACCTGGCACATGGACATCGAAGAGTTCATCGAGCTGCGCAAGAACACCGGTGATGATCGTCGTCGTACCCACGACATGAACACCGCCAACTGGATCCCTGACCTGTTCATGAAGCGCGTCTTCGACGACGGCCCGTGGACCCTGTTCTCGCCCTCCGAAGTACCGGACCTGCACGACCTGACCGGCAAGGCCTTCCAGGAACGTTACGAGTACTACGAAGCGCTGACCGAATACCCTTGCAAGATCAAGCTGTTCAAGACCATCCAGGCCAAGGATCTGTGGCGCAAGATGCTCTCGATGCTGTTCGAAACCGGCCACCCATGGCTGACCTTCAAGGACCCGTGCAACCTGCGCAGCCCGCAGCAGCACGTGGGCGTGGTTCACAGCTCGAACCTGTGCACCGAGATCACCCTGAACACCAACAAGGACGAGATCGCGGTCTGCAACCTGGGCTCGATCAACCTGCAGAACCACATCGTCGACGGCAAGCTGGACACCGACAAGCTCAAGCGCACCGTCGACGTCGCCGTGCGCATGCTCGATAACGTGATCGACATCAACTACTACTCGGTGCCGCAAGCCCGCAACTCCAACCTGCGCCACCGTCCGGTCGGCCTGGGCATCATGGGCTTCCAGGACGCGCTGTACCTGCAACACATTCCATATGGTTCGGATGCTGCCGTGCAGTTCGCCGACACGTCGATGGAAGCGGTCAGCTACTACGCCATTCAGGCGTCCTGCGACCTGGCTGACGAGCGCGGTGCCTACGAGACGTTCCAGGGTTCGCTGTGGTCCAAAGGCATCCTGCCGCTGGATTCGCAACAGATCCTGATCGAGCAGCGTGGCGAGAAGTACATCAGCGTCGACCTGAAAGAAACCCTGGACTGGGCGCCGGTTCGTGCCCGCGTACAGAAAGGTATCCGTAACTCGAACATCATGGCCATCGCACCGACCGCCACCATCGCCAACATCACTGGCGTGTCGCAGTCGATCGAACCGACGTACCAGAACCTGTACGTGAAATCGAACCTGTCCGGCGAATTCACCGTGATCAACCCGTACCTAGTTCGCGACCTCAAGGCTCGCGACCTGTGGGACTCGGTCATGATCAACGACCTGAAGTACTACGACGGTTCGGTGCAACAGATCGAGCGCATCCCGCAGGAGCTCAAAGAGCTTTACGCGACCGCTTTCGAAGTGGACACCAAGTGGATCGTCGACGCCGCAAGCCGTCGTCAGAAGTGGATCGACCAGGCTCAGTCGCTGAACCTGTACATCGCTGGCGCGTCGGGCAAGAAACTGGACGTGACCTACCGCATGGCATGGTACCGTGGTCTTAAAACCACTTACTACCTCCGTGCCCTGGCGGCGACCAGCACCGAGAAGTCCACCGTCAACACCGGCAAGCTCAACGCCGTATCGAGCGGCGGCCACGGCCCGGACGACTCGGCGATCACCGCCCCACGTCCAACCGAAGCCGCTCCGGCAGGCCCGGCCCCAGTGCCAAAGGCTTGCGCAATTGACGAGCCGGATTGTGAGGCTTGCCAGTAACCGTCAAAGCCTGACTTGCCCCCACGTTGGCGACACCAGCGTGGGGGCAAACTGCTCCGCCCCTCACCCGCCTGTAAACGGCTCCCTGCCGTTGCGCAACACCACCATTCGCTCACGCAACCCCTCACGCATCGGTAAACGTCTGCCCCCGGCTATGCCCTTTGGCCAGCGGCGGCGGTGTCTGCGATTCGCTGAAATCGGCCGTCCAGCACCAGTTGCGAATCTCCGGCATGTCCTCAAAATGTTCACGGATCCAGGTGTGATGCTTGCGTAACTGACTCTCGAAAAAATGCACCGCATCCAGACTCTGCGCACGCAAACGGGGTACGTGACTCAACGCGTCGATGGCCAGTTGATAACGACTCAAGCGGTTGAGCACGACCATGTCGAACGGCGTCGTCGTGGTGCCACGATCACTGAAACCACGCACATGAAAGCGTGCCTCGTTGGCGCGACCATGCACCATGGAATGGATCACCCAAGTCGAACCGTGAAAGGCGAACATCACTGGCGCGTCGCGGGTGAACAATGCCTCGAACGACACATGGTCCATACCGTGAGGCCGATCTTCAGGTGCGCTTAAAATGCCGAGGTCGACGACATTAACCAGCCTTACGCGAATACCCGGCACATATTTTTGCAGCAACCAGGCTGCCGCCACCGCCTCAGTGGTCGGCACATCACCCGCACAGCCCAGCACCACGTCCGGCTGCTCTCCGTCGTCATTGCCTGCGAAGTCCCAGATCGACGCACCTTGCGAGCAATGTTTGAGCGCTGCATCGAAGTCCAGCCACTGAAAGTCGGGTTGTTTACCGCAGGTCACCACGTTTATGTAGTTGCGGCTGCGCAGGCAGTGGTCGAAGACGTTGACCAGGCAATTGGAATCCGGCGGGTAATACACCCTCACCACGTCGGCTCGGCGCTGCAACACGTTGTCGACGAACCCGGTGGACTGATGGCTGAAACCGTTGTGGTCGTTACGCCAGGCGTGGCTGCTGATCAGAATGTTGAGTGAGGCCAGCGGACGCCGCCAGGCAAACTCGCGGCTCTGCTGCAACCATTTGGCATGCTGGGTGACCATGGAATCGACCACTTGCGCGAACGCTTCGTAGGTTGACCACATGCCGTGTCGGCCGGTCAGCAGATATCCTTCCAGCCAGCCTTCACACAGGTGCTCGCTCAGCACTTCCATCACCCTGCCCTCTGCGGCCAGGTGATCGTCAATCTCCAGACACGGCCCTGGCGCAGTGCGGTCGCTGGCCTCGAACACAGCGTTGAGGCGATTGGAGTTGGTCTCGTCAGGCCCGAAGACACGGAAGTTATGCGGGTTGTTGCGCATCACATCACGCAAGTATTCGCCCAGGCGGCGCGGTGCTTCGGCGATGACCTGACCGGGGCCCGGCACTTCCAGGCCATAGTCGGCGAAGTTCGGCAAATCCAGCGCCACCAGCACGCGCCCACCGTTCACACTCGGGACAGCGCCCATGCGCAACGCCAATGGCGGGGTCAACGCCTGAAGTTCAGGCAGCAAACGGCCGCTCTGATCGAACAAGGTCTCGGGCGCGTAACTGCGCATCCAGCTCTCCAGTTGCTGGAGGTGCTGCGGGTTACCGATGACATTGGCCAGCGGCACCTGATGAGCGCGGAACGTGCCTTCCACCGGCACACCATCCACGATTTTCGGCCCGGTCCAGCCTTTCGGGCTGCGCAGGATAATCATCGGCCAGCGCGCACGTGCAGCGTCACCGCCGCTTCTGGAGCGCGCCTGTTGTTCGCGGATCGCGTCGTGACAGGTATTGAGCGCGGCCGCGAACCGCTGATGCATGCCCGGCAGATCATCACCCGCGACGATAATCGGCTGATAACCGCGCCCCCGGTACAGCTCGAGCAACTGCTCGTCCGGCAAGCGCGCTTCGACCGTCGGCCCGGAAATCTTGTAGCCATTGAGGTGCAGGATCGGCAGCACCGCCCCGTCCCGACGAGGGTCGAGAAAGTGAACACTTTTCCAGCTGCCTTCCAGCGGACAGGTTTCAGCTTCGCCATCGCCGATGACGCAGGCGACCAGCAGGTGGGGATTGTCGAAAACAGCGCCAAAGGCGTGCATCAGCGAGTAGCCCAGCTCTCCGCCTTCATGCAGGGAGTTGGGTGTGTGCGGGCCGCAATGGCTGGGGATGCCACCGGGGGTGGAGAAGCTGCGAAAGAAGTTCAGCATGCCCTCTTCATCCGCAGAGATGTCGGGATGCACTTCACTGTAAGTGCCTTCAAGCCAGGCGCAGGCGTTCAGGGTCGGGCCGCCATGACCTGGGCCGGAGATGAAAATCGTCTCGATCCGCCGCTCGCAAATCAGGCGATTGAGGTGCACATAGATAAAATTCTGCCCAACCGAAGTGCCCCAGTGCCCCAGCAGTCGAGGCTTGATGTGCTCGGCCAGCAACGGCTCGCGCAGCAGCGCATTGGCTTTCAGGTAGATCTGGCCGACGCACAGGTAATTGGCGGCGTTCCAGTAACGATGCAGGCGTGAGAGCAGATCGGCGTCCAGCGGTCCGGCTTCACTGCCTGTCAGTTCAGGCTGCGTGGCTGATTCAGCATCCGATTGTTCGGCGCTGGAAAGTGTTGAGTTGAAGTGATACATGGCGACTCCATAGGGTGCAATGCACAAGCCTTGCGACTCGCAGGTTCAAATGCATGGAAGGGTTCAGGTGCGGTCGTGCAGCAGCCCGAGCGCATGGCGGGCGATGATGGCGTTTTCGTCGGTGGCGATCGTCCAGGCCGAAACAGCGCTGTCGGGGCGCGACAGCCGGGCCGCAGATCGAGGCGGTGTAACCCGGTCGCGCGTGAGACCCAGCCAGGCGCAACCGTCAATAATCGCGTCGCGCACCTCACAAGCGTGCTCACCGATGCCGCCGGTAAAGACCAGCGCATCGATACCGCCCAAGATCGCGGCCAGGCTGCCTATCTCGCGCACCACACTGCGAACGAACAGCGCGATGGCGTCTCGCGCCTCAGGGGCCTGACTGGCAGACAACTCGCGCATGTCACTGGAAATGCCACCGGAAACGCCCAGCAGCCCGCATTCGTGATACAGCAAATGTTCCAGCGCCTGCACACTCATGCCGCATTCGCGCAGCAGATACAGCAGCACGCCCGGGTCCAGGCGACCGGGGCGCGTGCCCATCAGCACGCCGTCCAGGGTACTGAAGCCCATGGTTGTGCCGCGACTGACCCGGTTGTGCATGGCGCACAGACTTGCGCCATTGCCCAGATGAGCAACGATTGTCCGCCCTTGTGCCGCACGCTGATCGTAGTGCGGGAGCACGCTGGCGATGTATTCGTAAGACAAGCCATGAAAGCCATAGCGCCGAACGCCCTGCGCGGTGAGCGCCGCAGGCAGGCCGAAACGGGTTTCGAGCGCGTCCAGCGTGTGGTGAAACGCGGTATCGAAACAGGCGAATTGCACCAGCCCGCCGTGCTCACGGCTCAAATAGGTCATGGGTGCCAGGCACAACGGCTGATGCAAGGGCGCCAGCGGAACCAGCGCCTGCATGTCAGCGATGAGCGCAGCATCGACTCGCTCTGCGACGTGCGTCCGGCTGCCGCCATGAACGACACGGTGCGCGGCGGCGCAGATTTGCCCGCCCGTGTAGCGTTCGATCCAGTCCATCAGGTTGGCGAGCGTGCCGCTGTCTGGCGAGGCCCTGTCTGGCGAGGCATCGTTACGTAGCCACTCCTCACATTTTTGCGCAAGGCTGTCAGTGCTCTGGAAGATCAGCCTTTCGGTGTCCTTGCGCACCTCGAAACTGCCATTGCCCAGGCACTGCGGCCCGGACGCGGTCAGCGCAGCCGCGTTGTACAAAGAGAACTTGATGCTGGAAGAACCGGTATTGAGCACCAGCAGCACGGGCTGCGATTGATCCGTCATGGAGCACTCCGTCGATGGCTTGGGGTTCGCACTGGCGAAACCTGGCTCAATGCAAACAACCGGGGCCAGTCTGAGCGTCGCAATCACGACGGTATTGATCTGGATCAGAAAGCCACGACAGACTCGTCGATCAGCTCACTCAACACTGAAAACAGCATCCGGTCCCGCTCATCCACATTTCAAATGCCTGCTATCACTGCACGCTCGACGCGCCTATGCTGATTTGAACAGGGAGCACGCCATGACCGCCCATTTGGCAGCCATCAACGGTTCGTACCTCAAGGCAGAGTGCTCAAGTTGCAGTGTTCGAGAGCTGTGCCTTTCAGTCGGCATGAGCGTCAACGACACTGATCGCTTGTCCGCAATCATTCCTCAGCCCGTCAAAGTGAAAAAAGGCGCGGCGCTTTATCGCGCCGGCGATCCGTTGCGGTCGTTGTACGCGGTGCGTTTCGGTTTTTTCAAAACGACGATTTCTTCGCAGGACGGGCGCGACCAACTGACCGGCTTTCAGATGTCGGGAGAATTGCTGGGCTGTGACGCAATCAGCAACAACCGCCACGTATGCGACGCCATCGCACTGGAAGACAGCGAAGTGTGCCCTATTCGTTTCACCCATCTGGAACACCTGTCGCGAGAAATGCCCTCACTGCAGCACAACCTCAATCGCGTGCTGAGCAAAGAGATCGTCCGTGACCATCAGATGTTACTGCTGCTGGGCAACCTCAATGCAGAAGAGCGCATGGCCGCCTTCCTGCTCAACCTGTCCGGCCGAATGAGCAGCCGCGGCTATTCGGCGACAGCGTTTGTGTTGCGTATGACCCGCGAAGACATCGCCTCCTACCTTGGGTTACGACTTGAAACGATTTGTCGTGCCATCGCCAACTTGCGCAAACTGCGCATTGTCAGCATTTCCGGCCGTCAGGTAGAGATCCTCGACCTGGACCGCCTGCAAGCGTTGATTCACGGGTGAAGCTCCCGCGCAAAAACCCTGTGAATCCGTCCGGGCGGGATACCCTCCAATGATCGCTGTCACATTGATCAACGCCCTGATCATCACCACAGTGGTCATCGTTCATTACGAATGCCTGCTGCGCCTGAACCAACTGATGCCCAGACTCAACCTCTGGCATCGGTTCAGGATGGTCTTCGGCGTATTGGGCGCGCTGGTCGCCCATGCCATCCAAGTCTGGATATTCGCGCTGGGCTATTACCTGATGAACCGCTCGGACTCGCTGGGTCGTCTCACCGGCAATTTCGACGGCAGCTTCATGGATTCGGTGTACTTCTCGTTCACGACGTTCACCACCATCGGTTTTGGCGACATCACGCCCACTGGCCCGCTCAAATACCTGACTGGACTCGAAGCCCTGACGGGCCTGGTGCTCATCACCTGGACGGCGTCATTCCTGTTTATCGAGATGCAGAAGTACTGGAGCACACACGCCGACCGTTCGGCGGGCGCAGACCGACGGGCATCAAGCAAAAGGCTTTAACTGACAAAACTCAATGTTTGACGTGTTGGAGGGTATTCAATGGTGTGGCTGCGGCACGCCATGAACTGCCGCGCCGTCAATCATCAAGAGGGCTCAGCATGAGCGACCTGACGCTACGCAGAACGATTCTGGACGAGCTTGAGTTTTTGCCCCACATCGACGCTGCCGCGATTGGCGTCACGATTGAAAACGGCGTGGTGGTGCTCAGCGGGCATGTGAAAACCTTCGCCGAAAAAATCGCGGCCGAACGCGCAGTCAAGAGCGTCAAGGGCGTCAGAGCCGTGGCTGAAGAACTCGATGTGCGAGTGCCGAGCGAGCTCTACATTGACGACAGCGTGATCGCGTCGCGTTGCCTGGACCTGATTCACTGGAACAGCGCATCACGCGAGCAGGCCATTCAGATCAAGGTGCAGCGGGGATGGGTCACGCTTGAAGGCGATGTGGAGTGGCAGTACCAGAAAGAAGCCGCCCAAAAAGCCATCAACACCCTCGCTGGCATCGCGGGCCTCGACAACCTGCTGATCGTCAAACCTGAAAGCGTTGCCCTGGACATCAAGACATTGATCGATCAGGCACTGGCGCGAAGTTCGGAACTGGATGCCAGCAAAATTCGCGTCACCGCCGAAGGCAATCAAGTGACGCTTGAAGGCTACGTTCATCGATGGCGTGAACGCAAAGCCGTCGAGCATGCCGCCTGGGCAGTGCCGGGGGTTAAAAACGTCGACAACCATCTGCTCATCAACTGACCGACTGTCTGCCGACCCGGTCAGCGAGCCGATAACAGCGGTGTCGTACATTGACCGGACTAGCTTGCAAAAGGACATTCCTTTCGTACATCCGGAGCTACTCGCATGCCTCACACAGCAGACATCCTCAAACGTTTCGACGAAGAAACTCACGATCTGACCGACGGTTACTGGATCGAGAAATTAGCCGATGGAACCCCGATGCTGATTCGTCAGCTGGCAGATAAAGACCGAGCCAGGGAATTCACTTTTCTCAAGGATCTGGGCGAGGACATGGCGCATTTCCGCTTTCTGGGCTCTTTCAGCGATCAGGCAGAGGTGCACGATCAGCTCATGGACATCGACTCGCGAAATCGTAACGCCTACCTGGCACTGGCCTTCGAAAACGATGCACTGACGGAAATCGGCGTTGCGCGTTACGGCGCCTATGAAGGCGACGTTCATTGCGAGTTCGCCGTTGCAGTTTCCAAAAACTGGCAACGTCGAGGCGTAGCCACTGCGTTGCTGACACGCCTCATGGAAACAGCGACGAAGAAAGGCTTCCGCAAGATATCGTCGATGGACGCTGCCAGAAATGAGGCGATGGACGAACTGGCGAAGAAAATGGGTTTCACCTGCCGTGTGGACGAAGAACATGGACCGCGAGTTTTTCATGAGTACGTTCTGGTGATGTGAACGGTCCTTCCCGCATCCCCCCTTCACAGGTAACAGCGATGCCTGACCGCATCGCTCATAACCATTCGTCGCCTGTCATGGCGGCTTGATTCCCGCACGCAATCGGTCCGTGTTCGTTACAGCCCGCGATTTGCAGGTAACAGAGAACCTTTGACCGCATCACATCCCGAAAGATAACCGCATATCCGGTTGCGCAGCCGATTGCAGCATTTCACGCATCACTATATGCTGCGCTCCAGTTACGAAACAAACACTACATAAGGGATTTACGCCCCGATATCGCGCAGTCATTAAGCCGCTCACCGGTCGGCGACGTTATCGAAAAACAGGCGAAATTCCCGCATCGAAGTCACGCACGCACGCACAAGAGCCGGACAAAATCTGTATAATCCGCGCTCGCTCAAGGGTACTCAAATGACCATTTGCAAAAGCAAACCTGGCTTGTCTGAAAGCAACCTCGAGTTTTCGATCTGCTCGCCTGTGAGGCACAGCCTCGGCAGCACATTCAAAGAGCGACCGGCACACTCATAAGCCGGCCGATCGCAACAACAGACCCCGAGTAAAAAATTCCATTGCCAGCGCACGTTCAGCGCGACGCTGGCAGCCCATACTTTGAAAATCCAACAGGGGTGCCACAGGCAACCCCTCAGGCAGGAGACGTACACCATGCTGAGCTGGGACGAATTCGATAAGGAAGACGGCGAAGTAGTCGCCAAAGCGACCAACGCCGGTCATGCCAACGAAGCCAACATGGACCGCCTCGACAGCGCCGGTGGCTTGGCTGCGCAAGAAGCACGCGCCGTCACCGCCGCCGACTCCGCTGCCCTGATCCGCGCCAAGAAAGCGCTGGACGCACTGGACGTCGCTGAAGGTCTGGCCGAACTCGAAGGCGCCAGCGCCCGCGTCGCCGTTGATGAAAAAATGATGATCAACTGCCGCGCTGACCTCAACCAGCTCGTGCCTTTCAAGTACGACTGGGCCTGGCAGAAATACCTGGACGGTTGCGCAAACCACTGGATGCCGCAAGAAGTCAACATGACCGCCGACATCGCCCTCTGGAAAAACCCGGAAGGCCTGACCGACGACGAGCGCCGCATCGTCATGCGCAACCTCGGCTTCTTCTCCACCGCCGACTCACTGGTTGCCAACAACCTGGTGCTGGCCGTGTACCGCCTGATCACCAACCCGGAATGCCGCCAGTACATCCTGCGCCAGGCCTTCGAAGAAGCGATCCACACCCACGCTTACCAGTACTGCATCGAATCGCTGGCCATGGATGAAGGCGAGATCTTCAACATGTACCACGAGATTCCGTCGGTCGCGAAAAAGGCAGCCTGGGGCCTGAAATACACCCGTTCGATCTCCGATCCGAAGTTCGAAACCGGCACCGTCGACACCGACAAAGAGTTGCTGCGCAACCTGATCGCCTACTACTGCGTATTAGAAGGCATCTTCTTCTACTGCGGCTTCACCCAGATCCTCTCCATGGGCCGCCGCAACAAAATGACCGGCGTCGCCGAGCAGTTCCAGTACATTCTGCGCGACGAATCCATGCACTTGAACTTCGGCATCGACGTGATCAACCAGATCAAAATCGAAAACCCGCACCTGTGGGATGCCGAGATGAAAGAAGAAGCCACGCAAATGATCCTGCAAGGCACCCAGTTGGAAATCGAATACGCCCGCGACACCATGCCCCGCGGCGTATTGGGGATGAACGCGGCGATGATGGAGGACTACCTGAAATTCATCGCAAACCGTCGTTTGAGCCAGATTGGGCTGAAGGAAGAGTATCCTGGGACGACGAATCCGTTTCCTTGGATGAGCGAGATCATGGACTTGAAGAAAGAGAAGAATTTCTTTGAGACTCGGGTTATTGAGTATCAGACGGGTGGGGCGTTGAGCTGGGATTGATTAGCAACCAGCCAGTTCTACACAAAAGAGGTCGCCGAAACAGACTGTGTGAAAACCTAGCAATCTGCGCAGCGCTCAAAGAAAATGCTCCGTATCGAAAGATACAGAGCATTTTTCGTTATGGCCTACATCCAAGGTGAGTCCCGCAGCCAGACCAGCCTATTCCCGGTCTCGCTGGAAGAGTTGATCCCCGAGGATCACCTCGTTCGTGTCATTGACCTGTACGTTGCCAGGCTCGATCTGGTGCAACTGGGCTTCGATAAAGCGATTCCAAAAAGCACGGGGCGCCCTGCTTATGATCCCGCCGATCAGCTAAAACTCTACCTCTACGGCTATTTTCAGCGGATTCGCTCATCGCGACGTCTTGAAGCCGAGTGTCAGCGCAACATCGAAGTGATGTGGCTGATCAACCGGCTCAAGCCCGACTTCAAGACCATCGCCGATTTTCGCAAGAACAATAAACCCGCCTTCATCGCGACCTGCCGTGCTTTCGTTCGGTTTTGTCGCACGGCAGGCTTGATCGCCGGTGAGTTGGTGGCCATCGACGGCAGCAAGTTTCAGGCGGTCGCATCCTCACGGCGTCATGTGAATTTGAAGCAGCTCAAGCGCCAGGAAGAAAAACTGGATAAGCGCATCGCTCAGTATCTGGCCGAGCTGGATGAGGCCGACAAGGCTGAAACCACAGATTCAATTGATCGCAGCGCAATCAAGGTAGCCCTGGCACAGCTTGAGGCTCGACAACAGGATAATCAGAGTTGCCAGGCACTGATGCGTTCGATGGGCATCGAGCAGTTCAACACCCATGAAAGCGATGCCCGAATGATGCGCACGGCCAAAGGGCCACGTGTGGCCTACAACGTGCAAACCGTCGTGGACGCCGAGCATTGCCTGATTTTGCATCATGAGGTCACCCAAGATGGCGATGACCGAAAGCAACTGGAGCCGATGGCCAAGGCCGCCAAAGCAGAGTTACAGCAAGATGATCTGACGGTCACTGCCGATGCCGGCTACTCCAATGGCAAGCAGTTTCAGGCCTGCGAGGATGCTTCGATTACGGCCTATGTACCGCCCAATCGTTCGAAAAACCCTGGCAGTCAGGAAGAGCAGCTCTTTGAGCGAAAAGACTTTATCTATGAGACCGGACACGATCGTTTCCAGTGTCCGGCAGGCAAATGGTTAACGCTAAAACAGCACAACAAAGGTGATCGGATCTATCAGGCTGAGGTCGATGACTGCGCCAACTGCGCGCTGAAAACGCAATGCACTCGAGCCCGGCGCCGTTATGTCTCACGACATGCCCATGAAGAGGCTTTCGAGCGGATGGAGCAAAGAATGCAGGCGCATCCTGAGATGATGGCCAACCGAAGATCCATCGTTGAGCACCCCTTCGGCAACCTCAAGCAATGGCTATTTGGTAATGGCCGTTTCTTGCTGCGACAACTGGAGGGTACAAAAGCTGAAATGGCCTTGGCGGTGAATGCCTATAACCTGAAACGAGCGATTAAAGTGCTCGGTGTGCGCCATCTGATGGCTTTGATGGGCTGAGCGGACATTTTTTTCGTCTGCTGCCAATACAAAAAAAACGCCCCGAACAAGTCGGGGCGTTTGCTTGGGCCTTCATCAGTGTGTTTTCACACAGTCTGGAAAGGCGGCCTTTTTTATGTGATGCGGAAAGGCATCTGAGAAATTTCTGACCTCAGCAATCGTATCGGTAGCCAAGACGCTGACCAATTTCGTACAGTTGTAGGAGATTTTTCCTACAAGGACGACGAAATGGCTATTCCGGCGGTTGAACAAAAAGCTATCAATCAGGCACTAAAAAAATTCGATAATGAGTTCAGAAAGCAGCCTGAGTGGACTGCATGGGAATCGAATAGATCACATAAATTTGCTATCCGCGTTGATGGTCAGCTGTACCCCGCAAAAAAAATCGTGTCACTCGCGACTGGCATTGCCGTTCATGACTTTACCGGTGGCAGGCCGACAAATGGATATCTTCGCGCCCGAGGGTTCGAGATAGTCGATCTTCGAAAAGCGCCGAGACTCGAATTCATAAAGGGAGAAATATATGACCGTAGATCTGAGATCCACGCTCCTTTTGGTGGAAGTTTTCAGAGCGGGATAGCACCATCAGATAAAGCTCCCGCAGTATTTTTATTTACTGGTTCGTCAGGTGAACAATACGGGTATCGGGATGAAATAGACGCTCGCGGTGTTTACTCATATACAGGCGAGGGGCAGACCGGCGATATGACTCTAACTCGAGGAAATTTGGCTATTCAAACACATGCAGAAACCGGTCGATCACTGCATCTTTTCAAGGCACTTGATAAGAGTAAGGGACAACAATACATCGGTGAGTTTGCATGTGCGGAGATTTCGTGGACCGACGGCCTAGATCAAAAAGGAAACATCAGAAAAATTGTCATATTCCACCTAGTTCCTGCCGCAGATCTATTAGCCCATGAGGAAAGTCCAGGTGAGAATTCGGAAACTGATCACCGCGAATTAAACACTAATGTACTGCGCAACCGTGCGTATGAAGCAGCAATTGCATCGGCTAGCAAAAGCAATATAACAGCCGTTCGCACAGTATATGCTAGAAGCCAAACTGTGAAAGACTATGGAGACGCTGAACAATTAACCCGTTCGCACCGTCCCCATTTCCAAGCCGGTTTTTTTCAACCTGCCGGCCTTATTTTACGTTTCTCGAGCAGATTTCTGCCCTCATTTTGCTGAAAGGCGGGCCAGTCCCGCCTTTCAGACGGATTTATCCTGCCGTCTGTTGTAAATACCGCTTGGCCAGCATCAGATTGGCCAACCCAAACAAACTGAACAACTGCGCTGTATTCTTTTCCAGCCCACGGTAGCGAACCTTGCGATGATTGAAGCGCACCTTGATTACCTGGAAGGGGTGCTCGACCTTGGCACGCAGTTGCGCCTTGGCATATTCAATTTTGCGCTTGACCCGATACAGCACGCTGCCTTCGCCGTGCTGCTTGTAACTGCTTGGCCGTTCTGCAATCGACCAGATAACGTCCCGTTCAGCATGCTCCGGTCGCTTGGCCGCACCGGTGTATCCAGCGTCACCCGAAACATAGGTTTCGTCACCGTGAAGCAACTGGCCAACCTGGGTGACATCCGCCACGTTAGCGGCCGTCCCTACTACGCTGTGCACCAGCCCCGACGTGGCGTCTACACCAATGTGGGCCTTCATCCCAAAGTGCCATTGATTGCCTTTCCTGGCCTGATGCATCTCAGGATCACGCTTGCCTTCTCGGTTCTTGACCGAGGGCGGCGCGGCGATCAGAGTAGCGTCGACGATAGTGCCTTCCTTGAGCAGCAGCCCCCGGCTGGCCAGATGCTGGTTAATCGTTTCAAACAGCAGCCGGGTTAGCTGATGGACTTCCAGCAAGCGGCGAAAACGCAGCAAGGTGGTGGCATCCGGTGCAGACTCGCGACCCAGGTCGATACCCATAAAACCGCGGATGGCCTGGCTGTCGTAGACGGCATCTTCGCAACCTTCATCGGAGAAACCGAAACACTGCTGCACGACGTACATGCGCAACATGCGCGACACCCCTATCGCAGGGCGTCCGCGCTTGCCTGCGGTGTTGCTATAAAACGGCGCCACTTGCGCCTCCAGCAGGGCCCAGGGCACCAACTGTTCAAGGTCAGCCAGGAAGCGATCTCGGCGAGTCTGCTTTTTCTTGCCGGTATATTCGAGTTCGGAGAAGGTCTTCTGCACGCGCGTAACGCTCACGGAGAGGGAGGCTGTTGAAGGAACTTAGTGTGCCAAGGGTGGGGACAGTTGGCTATTTTTGCAGCGCCTCCTTAGGTTCATTAATTATCCGGAGAGGTGAAAGTTGTCCGACAATAATGGATAACGATTGAATGGAGGCAGTAACGAAGAGTGACGCGGAGCGTCATGAACTGCATGCCCACGCGGAGCGATGGGCACGATAGGGGTTGGGGGTTGTGATCAGATTACGGTTTTGCTGCCGGTTCCCGGCAGTTCGCGGACAAGCGAAGCGTCGCCCGGTCCGCTCCCACATAAGCGAAGCGCCGCCCGGTCCGCTCCCACATAAGCGAAGCGCCGCCCGGTCCGCTCTCACTCGCGCTCTGCGGGCAAAAGCCCCGGAGTCTACCGGCTGAACCGTTCCGCCAGGCTGTGCAGGTACTGCGCCATTTCTTCCAGTTCGGTGCTGATCTGTGAGCCTTGTTGCGCCTGGGCGGCGCTTTGGTCGCAGAGTTGGGCGATGCGGGTGATTTGCTGGCTGATGTTTTCCGCAACGTGGCTTTGTTCTTCGGACGCTGAAGCCATTTGCTGGCTCATGCCGGTGATGCGGCTCACGGCCTGGCTGATGCCGTCCAGCGCCTTTTGCACCGCTTCGACGCTGGCGACGCTTTCCAGAGAAATCTGCTCGCCTTTGTTGGCCGTCAGCACAGCCCGGTTGGCGTTGTCGCGCAGGGAGGTGATGATCTGCTGAATCTGCTCGGTCGAGGACTGCGTGCGTGACGCCAGCGAACGCACTTCATCGGCCACTACCGCAAAACCACGCCCCTGCTCACCCGCGCGCGCCGCTTCAATGGCCGCATTGAGCGCCAGCAGGTTGGTTTGCTGAGCGATGGCGTTGATCACGTCCACCACACTGACAATCGACTGCGTCGCGTCAGCCAGCTCGCCCACGGCGCTGCCGATGTCGGTGACCGAATTGGCCATGTGACGAATCGCCAGCAGGCTCTCATCGGCCAGGCCGCGTCCCTGTTGCGCCAGCTTGTCGGCTTCCTCGGCAGCATGGGCGGTGTTCTGTACGTTGTGGGTCACTTCCTGAATGGTTGCGGCCATCTGGTTGATCGCCGTCGCCGATTGATCGGCTTCGCTGCGCTGCTGATCCAGCGACTCTGCCTGACGCAGCGACAGTTGCGCCGATCGCCCGGCATGCTGACGAACGCTTTCGCCGGTGTCGGCCAGTCGCGTCAATGCGGTCTGCAAACGCGCTTCTTCACTGAGCATGGCCAGATCGAGTTGCGCCTGCGGGCCACGGTTGTCGCTGTAAGTCAGCGCGACCAGCGCACTGGTGAACGCTTTGGGATGTTCTGCAAGCGTGTTGCTGATACTGCTGCGCTGGCGCATTTCCAGGAAACCGCCCAAGGCAACCATCACGATCGGAATCATGATGATCGAAGGCAGATCGTCCAGCAGGTAGACGCCGGCAGCGAGCGCCAGGGCGCAGAGGATCATCGGCAGCTGACGAACCAGATGGTAAGCCGCCGTGCTGGTCGCAGACACGGCCGGTTTGCCCGCACGCAGTCGCGCATACAAGGCTTCGGCGCGACGTACCTGATCGCGGGTCGGCAGCGAACGCACGGACTCGTAACCGACGATTCGGCCATTTTCGTACACAGCTGTAACGTAAGCGCTGACCCAGTAATAATCGCCCTGCTTGGAGCGGTTCTTGACCACGCCCATCCAGGGTTTGCCCTGTTTGATGGTTTCCCACATGTGCGCAAACACTGACGCGGGCATGTCCGGGTGGCGCACCAGGTTATGCGGCTGCCCGACCAGCTCTTCACGGGTAAAACCGCTCAGAGTGACGAAGGCGTCGTTGCAATAGGTAATGTGACTGTTGAGATCGGTGGTGGAAATCAGCCGTTCAGATGCCGGAAACGTTCGCTCAGTCTGGGTAATGGGCATATTGACGCGCATGAAAATTCACTCCTTGAAATACTCGATATTCCATGCCGGCCCTGCGCAATGGGCAAGACCGGTTTCGACACATTCTCAGCAGAACGTTGCGTTCAACTAATCCGCGCCAACAATTCCCGCGCCATGCGGCGATGCTCTTCGTCGGACTCGTCAATGACCTGCTGCAGGAGTTCTCGGGCCGACTCGACCTGCCCGTCTTCAATCAGTACCTGGGCCTGATTGATCTGACTCAAGGGCGGCTCTTCAAGATCGAGCAGGTCGAAATCCGAGTCATCGTTCATAAAGCTGTCGAGGAACTCGTCGCTCAGGTCATCGACCGCCGACGGGGCGACGACTTCAATAGGCTCTACAGCATCGGGCTCGGCGAAGTCGCTGAGGAACTGCTCATCAGACAGCTCGAAAACCTCCGGCAGCCGGGTCAGGTCCGAAGAGAAACCGGGGTCCACTTCAACGGGCGGGGTCTCGACTGCAGGTTTGCTGCGCGGCGGCGGGCTGTCGAATGGATCGACCAGATCCCAGTCAGCGTCCATCGACAGGTCATCGAGGTTCAACTGGAACTCATCGGCGTGCTGCGGGTTCAGGGCGGCGGCGGTGGTCTCGTCGAGCTGCGCGACCGGCTCGGGCTGAAGGTCGGCCTGCAAGACATCGTCGGCCTTATCGATGGACAGCGTGCTGGCAGCAGCGACCGCCGCTAGCGGAATGCTCGCAGCAGGCGCGGCTGAAGGCGCGATGTCGGCAGCCTTGAGCTGCGGGAAGCGATCGCGGATGTCCTGAATGGTCTGCGGATCGACACCGTGTTCCAGCGCCGAACGCTCCTCACGGACAAACCCGACGCCATCACCCTGCTCTGCCAACAACTCCAGCAGCCTGACCCGAATGTCGTCCCGCTTCGGCTGCTTCTCGAGCGCGCTGCGCAAAATGCCCATCGCCTCGCTGAAACGCCCGTAGGCGATGTAGATGCTGACGCCGTCCAGCGCATCCGGAACCGCACCGGCCGCACGTTGCGGCGTCGCGGTTCTTGTCGCTGCGGGCGGAGATGACGGCTGCGGCGGCGCGACGGCAGGCACTTCGAAAACCGGGAGCATGGCGGCCTGCGCAGGTTTGATCAACGGCTCGTCCGGCGTCGCCGCCGAGGTCGCAGCCAGTTTGCGCTGACGACGCTTCGAATAGACCAGCGCCAGCAGCAGCGCCACGATCAATAAAGCCGCGAGCAGAATCGGCACGCTGATAAACGGTTCGCTCGATGCCGTAGCGACCGGCGTCTGCACGGATGCAACAGGCACGGCTGGCGGATTGACCGGGGTGGCAGCAGGTCGCGCGGCGGACTGCGCCAGCGCCAGGTCGCTGCGCAGCGCGATGATCTGCTTGTCCTTGCCGCTCATCTGCTCTTGCAGGTCCTGAGTCTGGGCTTTGAGGGCTTCCAGCGACTGGGTCAGCTGCTGGTTTTCAATCGCAGCGGTCGATAGCTGATCGGCCGTGCGCTGCAATTCGGCAGGCGGCGTTGGCGCGGCAGCAGGCGCAACGGGATTGCTAGCCGTGGGCATGACCGCCGAGTCCGGCAGCAACAGGTCCTGACCCACTTTAAGCCCGCTGCTCGCGCCACCGGCGAACGCCTGCGGGTTGAGCAAGCGGATACCCTCGGCCAACTGACTCGCAGAGACCTTGTTGCCCGGGCCTTGCAGCCGGCTGGCAATGCCATTCAGCGTATCGCCGCTGACCACTGTGTAATGCTTGCCTTGCACCGCTGCGGGCGGCGCCACCGGCATGCGGCTTTCCGGAGCCGAGCTGGCCGAGCGCGGCTGATTGCGGCTGCGCGTGGCGGCCAGGCCCTGGGGCGAAGTGGCAGGGTCGAGCAGCACGGTGTATTCGTGCAGCAAGTCGCCATTCGGGCACGCCAGTTGCACGAGGAAGCTCAGATAGGGTTCGGTCACCGGCTTGCTGGAAACCACCCGGATGACACCGCGATCACCCCGCAGCACTGGCGTGAAGCGCAGATCGTTGAGGAAGAACACCCGCTCGATGCCGGCTTTGGCGAAGGCCTCGGGCGAAGCGAGCCTGGCGACGATGTCTTCGCTGCTCAGGCCACCGGTCTCCAGCAGCTCGATCTCGGCATTGAGCGGCTGGTTGAGTGCCGAATGCAGGCTGATTTCGCCCAGCCCCAACGCAGACGCCAACGTGGAACAGCTCAGCAGCGAGATCGCCAGCACGCTCTTGCGCACTACGTTGCGCGCCGTGCGGCCTGCACCTTCGACAGCAGCCAGGGAATTCTTGAGCATGCGAACCCTTATGGAAACCACTGCAGGCTTCTCACGTAATCAGATGGACTTCAGTATCCGTCGCCAGAGTATGGTTGAGAACTCGCTGCTTCGTCTCAGGATCTTTCCAGATTGGCCAGAATCTGTGAATGCACACGCATGCTGACAAGCAGGTCTTCCTCGCTCACCCCCTCGAACAACTCTTTGCGCAACACATTGGCGATGGTTTCGATCTTTTCGATCAAGGGCAGCGCCGTGTCGCACAACAGGATTTTCTTGGCGCGCCGATCTTCGGCCACCGCCACACGCTGCACCAGCCCTTGAGCTTCAAGGCTGTCGAGCAGCCGGGCCAGGGTCGGCCCTTCAACGCCGACGCTTTGCGCCAATTCGCGCTGGGTAGGCGGTTCGCTGAAGAAGCGTGCAAGGTGCAGAAGAACCAGCCAGCGCGCCTGCGACAGGCCCAGGCCGGCCAGTCGACGGTCCAGCTCGGCGCGCCAGCCGCGAGTCAGGTGTCCGAGTTGCATCCCGAAACGATGGTCTTCAGTCAATGGCATAAGGAAACTCATGATAAAAACTAATTATTAGCGAGCTAAGCATGGTCCTTATGATCAGGCAAGCAGGAAGCGGTGACGATTCGTCGCACGCCGTTATACCTCAAACTCCGATTGCAGCGCCGCACGCACGCAATACAGCACGCCTTCCGGGACCCGTCCGGCAAATTGCTCGGCAATCGCCGAGACCGGCGGCAGCTCGCCTTCGCCGTCGAGAAAGGCATCCTGCACCTCACCCAACAGGTCTTCCGGCAGATCGAGCGCCTGCTCGATGGACAATTGCTGCTTGCCGATGGCCTCGGCCAGCAGGGTGTAGACATTCTTCTCCGAGCACTGCAATTGCCCGGCGATCTGCGTCGGGGTCATGCCCGCACGCGCCAGGCTGATCAGTTCGTGGCGAATGTCGGCAACCACTCGCGGCGCCTCGGCCTTGCCGCTGAGCACTTCGAGGAAAGCCTCGCCGTAGCGGTCCAGCTTACGTGCGCCGACACCACTGACTTTGGCCATCTCGGCCATCGAACCCGGTTTGCTGCGCAGCATTTCCAGCAGGGTCGAGTCGGGGAAAATGACATACGGCGGAACGCCATGCTCTTCGGCCAGTTTGCGCCGCAGGGTGCGCAGCGCTTCCCATTGCTCGCGCTCTTCGCCACGCACCAGTTGACTGGCCGGGCTGCCGGAGCTGCTTCGCGAGGTGGTTTGTGGCTTGAGATCACGGCGCAGTTCCAGAGACACCTCACCGCGCAGCAACGGCCGACAGGTGTCGCTCAGGCGCAGGCCGCCGTAGCCTTCAAGATCGATGTCTGCCAGCCCGCGCGCCACCAGTTGGCGGAACAGCGAGCGCCATTCAGCTTCGCTGCGCGCCTTGCCGACGCCGAACACGGACAAGTGCTGATGACCGAAGCTTTCTACTTTATCGTTGGACTTGCCGAGCAGCACATCCACCAGATGCCCGACGCCGTAGCGCTGGCCGGTGCGGTAGATGGCCGAGAGCGCCTGACGCGCAGGCTCGGTAGCGTCCCAGGTCTGCACGCCATCGACGCAGTTATCGCAATGGCCGCACGGGTTGGGCATGTCTTCGTCGAAATAGGCCAGCAAGGTCTGACGCCGGCAGCGGGTTTCTTCACACAGCGCCAGCATGGCATCGAGCTTGTGCTGCTCCAGACGCTTGTGGCGCTCGTCGCCCTCAGAGTTCTGCAACATCTGCTTGAGCATCAGCACGTCTTGCAGGCCGTAGGCCATCCACGCATCGGCCGGCAGACCGTCGCGCCCTGCCCGCCCGGTTTCCTGATAGTAGGCTTCCAGGGATTTGGGCAGGTCCATGTGCGCCACAAAACGCACGTTGGGTTTGTCGATGCCCATGCCGAACGCGATGGTTGCTACCATGATCAGGCCTTCCTCATTAAGGAAGCGCTTCTGATTGGCGGCGCGGGTTTCCGATGGCAAACCGGCGTGGTACGGCAACGCCGGGTAACCGTTGTCGCTGAGAAACACCGCCACTTCGTCGACTTTCTTGCGTGACAGGCAATAGACGATACCGGCGTCGCTACGCCGCTCGGAGAGAAACGCCAGCAGCTGTTTGCGCGGCTGCTCCTTGGGCACGATGCGGTAAAAGATGTTCGGCCGGTCGAAGCTGGACAGAAAGCGTTCGGCGTTTTGCAGATGCAGGCGGGTGACGATTTCTTCCCGGGTGCGCTTGTCGGCGGTGGCGGTCAACGCGATGCGCGGCACATCCGGAAACAGTTCAGCCAGTTGCCCCAGTTGCAGGTATTCCGGGCGGAAGTCATGCCCCCATTGCGACACGCAGTGCGCTTCGTCGATGGCGAACAGGGCAATTTTCAGGTTCTGCAGAAATGACAGCATGCGCGGCTGGACCAGCCGCTCGGGGGCGAGGTAGAGCATTTTCACTTCGCCCAGACGAATCCGGTTAGCCAGCTCGCGCTGCTGTTCGGCGTTAAGGGTCGAGTTGAGGGCCGCCGCGGAGACGCCCAGCTCATCCAGCGTGGCAACCTGATCGTCCATCAGCGCGATGAGCGGCGACACGACCACGCACAGGCCGTCACGCAACAGACCCGGCACCTGGAAACACAAGGATTTGCCGCCGCCGGTAGGCATCAGCACCAGTGCATCGCCGCCGTTGGCTACACGCTCAATAATGGCACCCTGGCGACCACGAAAGCTGTCGTAGCCGAAGATGTCTTTAAGTACGCGTTGTGCCTGCTCAAGCATAAAAACCCCGGAATATCCTGCTGCACTGCAAAACGCAGGAGTATACCCGAGCGCTCGGGGGCAATGGATGAAGGAGACATGAGTGGTCGAAATTAACTGCAATTGACCTGCGCGCTGGCGCCTCGGACGCTCAGGGCCTAGAATTCAGCATCGTTTATTTCCAAGGTAGTGCCTCCATGTCCTTCGCTGAGCAATTGACCCGCCTGCAAGTCTTCCTCGATGCAGATGAACTGCACGATGAAGCACTGGACTACGTGGCCGCGCATGGCTATCTGACCGCCCTGTCCATCTGCTCCGAAGAAGTACCGGAACGTGAATGGATAGACGCCCTGTTCTCCGAACCTCCGCATTACGCCAGCGACGAGCAGCAGATAGAAGTCGAAGCGACACTGGTTGCACTGAAGGCGCACATTGCCCGCCAGCTGGCGTCGGACGAAGAGTTCGACCTGCCCTGCGAGCTGGACCTGGGCGACGACCCGGATGATTCGGACCTGCGTGGCTGGTGCATCGGTTTCATGGAAGGCGTGTTCTTGCGTGAAAATGCCTGGTTCGAAAGTGCCGAGGAAGAAGTCAGCGAGATGCTGTTGCCGATCATGGTCGGTTCGGGCCTGTTCGACGAGCAGCCGGAGTTTGCTGACATCGCTCAGGACGCCAACCTGATGGACGACATGATCGTGCAGATCCCCGAGGCGCTGACCGCGCTGTACCTGCTGTGCCAGGCGCCGGACGAAAAGCCGGCGATTCTCAAACCCCGTCACCACTGAGTCGGCGCCTATGGCGCAAGATGCACCGCGCACTAGCCGCCATTGGTGGGTGCGCTATCTGCTTACAGCGGTCGGCTGGCTGAGCGTTGCGCTGGGCGTCATCGGTATTTTCCTGCCGGTGCTGCCTACCACGCCCTTCCTGCTGCTGGCCGCCGCCTGTTTTGCGCGCAGTTCTCCACGCTTCTATCACTGGCTGATCAACCATCGGCAGCTCGGCCCGTGGATTCGGGATTATCTCGAAGGCAACGGCATTCCGCTCAAGGGCAAGATCTACGCGATTGGCATGATGTGGGCGAGCATCAGCCTGTCCTGTTACCTGGTGCCCTCGAACTGGGCTCGCGGGTTCATGCTGACCAGCGCCGTGCTGGTGACGCTCTATATTCTCAAGCAGAAGACGCTGCAAAAGCGTTGAGCACGACTGCCGTGTATCTCCCATGAAACAGCATGTTTTCTGGCATAGCGCCTATGCGAAAACCGTCTGAGGTCGCGCTGAAACTCGCTTAGGCTTCAGTGACACGTCGCGAATGGACTGAGGCGGTTGATTCGCCAGCGACAGGCCGTCTGACCTGTCTCAGGGAGAAAAAACATGCGAGATCTGACCCCCCTTTACAGCGCCGTCCTGCAAGCGGTGGAGGCGATGGCTCCTTCCGGACAACCGCCAATGCCCGAAGACATGACGCCGGACGAGCACGTACCCCAAACGCAGCACTACACTGAGTCCCAATTGCGCCTGCATCGATTGCTGAACGGCGACTTTCAGCCAACAGCTGAACGGGTAGACACCGACCCGATTGCGCAGCCTGCAAGTGAACAGCAATGACCGTTCACTCTGCGCGCACTCAAACCGCGTGGCGAGAGGCGTTGAAGACGATCACTTCTTCCTGTCCTTGGCAAAGGCCTTCTCCAGCGCTTCATTGATCGTGCGCAACACCTTGACCCTCGCCCAGCGCTTGTCATTGGCTTCGATCAGGGTCCACGGCGCAATCTCGGTGCTGGTGCGATCCACCATGTCGCCGACGGCCTGACGATAGTCGGGCCATTTCTTGCGGTTGCGCCAGTCGTCCTCGGTGATCTTGTAGCGTTTGAACGGGATCTTTTCACGCTCCTGAAAACGCTCCAGTTGGGTCTGCTGATCAATCGCCAGCCAGAACTTGACGACCACCACACCCGCCTCGGTGAGCTGCTCTTCGAAATCGTTGATTTCAGCGTAGGCACGCTTCCAGTCGGACTCGCTGCAAAAGCCCTCGACCCGCTCGACCAGCACCCGGCCGTACCACGAGCGGTCGAAGATGGTGAATTTGCCGCGTGCCGGTATCTGTCGCCAGAAGCGCCACAGATACGGCTGCGCGCGCTCGTCCTGGGTGGGCGCAGCAATCGGCACGATGGCGTATTGTCGCGGGTCAAGCGCTGCCGCGACCCGGCGGATTGCCCCGCCTTTGCCCGCCGCGTCATTGCCTTCGAACACCGCCAGCAGCGCATGGTGTTTCATGCGCTTGTCACGCATGTTGCCCGCCAGCCGCGCCTGCTCGGTAATCAGTTGCTGCTGGTAGTCATCCTTGCTCAGTTGCAGGCTCAGGTCGAGGCTGTCCAGCAACGTGCGTTCGTCGTTATGAATGGCCAGCGGCCCGACCGTCAGCGCGCTGGGCTCGGGTTCAACCTTATTTAGCGCGGCCTGCATGCCTTCCAGCAGCAGGCGACCAACCGTCAGGCTGCGATAGTTGGCGTCCACGCCTTCGATCACATGCCAGGGCGCGTACTCGCGGCTGGTGCGACGCAGCACCCGCTCGCCGAAGCGCACGAATTTGTCGTAGGTCTTGGATTGCTGCCAGTCCAGCGGGCTGATCCGCCAGCTGTGCAGTGGGTCGTCCTTGAGGGTCTTGAGGCGCAGCTTCATCTGTTTCTTGGACAGGTGAAACCAGAATTTGAAGATCAGTGCGCCTTCGTCACAGAGCATCTTTTCCAGACGCTCCGCGCCGCTGATGGCCTGATCGAGCACCGCATCCTTGTAACGACCGTGCACGCGATCCTGAAGCATCTGGCTGTACCAGTTGCCAAAGAAAATCCCCATGCGCCCCTTGGCGGGCAGTTGTCGCCAGTAACGCCAGGCCGGCGGGTGCGCCAGCTCTTCGTCGGTCTGCTGGTCGAAGGTGCGCACCTCTATCAGGCGCGGGTCCATCCATTCGCTGAGCAGTTTGACCGTCTCGCCCTTGCCCGCGCCTTCGATGCCGTTGATCAGCACGATGATCTGTCGCCCGGCCTGCTCGTGCAGGTCGATCTGTGCCTCCAGCAGCGCTTCACGCAGGTCGGGCAAGTCTGCCTCATAAGTGTCATCGTCAATGGCATGACCGATTTCAGCGGATTCAAACATGCACAGCTCCTGATTGATGTGGGCTCGGAGAACGCCTGATGCAGAGTGTGACCACTGATGACGGGCATCGGTCAATCCGCACATCCTTGATAGCACTTTTACCTGCGCAGACGGCTAAAATGCGCCCACTGCCTTTGCTGAGCCTGACATGACTATGACCCGCCACGCCCGGATCGACTGGGACGAACAAGGCAATCCGCGTTCCCGCGACTTTTCCGACGTGTACTTTTCCACCGAATCCGGTCTGGACGAGACGCGCCATGTGTTTCTGGTGCAGAACGACTTGCGTCGACGTTTCACCGAACTGCCGGTCGACGGACGACTGATCATTGGCGAGACCGGGTTTGGCACCGGGCTGAATTTTCTGTGTGCCTGGCAGTTGTTCGATGAATGCGCACCGGCGGGTGCGCGCCTGCATTTCGTCAGCGTCGAAAAATACCCGTTGAGCCGCGCCGATCTGCAACGGGCCCTGGCGCTGTGGCCTGAGCTGTCGACGTTCGCTCGACAATTGCTCGATCAGTACGTTGCAATACATGAAGGCTTTCAGCGTCTGGTGTTCGATGACGGCCGGGTCAGCCTGACGCTGCTGGTCGGCGATGCCTTGCAGATGCTGCCGCAGCTCGACGGGCCGGTCGATGCGTGGTTTCTCGACGGCTTCGCTCCGGCGAAAAACCCGGAAATGTGGACCCCGGAGCTGTTCGCCGAACTGGCGCGGCTGTCCACCCCGAACACCAGCATTGGTACGTTTACCAGCACCGGTTGGGTGCGGCGCTCGCTGAACGCGGCGGGCTTCAAGATGAAGCGGGTGCCGGGTATCGGCCATAAATGGGAGGTGCTGCGCGGTGTTTTTATCGCGTGGCCAGAGAACGTCGCATCGGCACCTGCGGCCAAACCCTGGTTCGCCCGCCCGGCCCCGCGTGTAGGCGATCGCAAGGCGCTGGTGATTGGCGCCGGGCTGGCAGGGTGCGCGACGGCGCAAAGTCTCGCGCAGCGCGGCTGGCACGTCAGCCTGCTGGAACGCCATGCGGCACCGGCGCAGGAAGCGTCGGGCAATCCGCAGGGCGTGCTGTATCTGAAGCTGTCGGCGCATGGCACCGCGCTGTCGCAGTTGATCCTCAGTGGCTTTGGCCACACGCGCAGGCTGCTTGAGCGCTTGCAGCGGGGTGTCGACTGGGATGCTTGTGGCGTGCTGCAACTGACCTTCGACGACAAGGAAGCGCTGCGTCAGCAGCAACTGGCCGAGGCTTTTCCCGAATCGCTGCTGCACTTGCTGGACCAACCCGCCGCCGAGTTGCAGAGCGGCGTTGCGCTGAACAGCGGCGGGCTGTTTTACCCTGAGGGCGGCTGGGTGCATCCGCCCGCCTTGTGTCACGCGCAGATCAAGCATCCGAATATCCGCCTGATCGCTCATCACCAGGCGCTCGCGCTGCGGCGTGTCGATGATCAATGGCAGGTTTGGGATGACGCGCATCTGATCGACAGCGCGCCAGTTGTGGTGTTGGCCGGGGCGGCGGATATCAAGCAGTTTTCGCAGAGCGCCGACTTGCCGCTCAAGCGCATTCGCGGGCAGATCACGCGCTTGGCGCAGACTCAGGCCAGTACCGCGTTGCGCACCGTGGTGTGCGCTGAAGGCTATGTCGCACCGGCGCGTCTGGGCGAGCATACGCTGGGCGCCAGCTTTGATTTCAACAGCACTGATCTGACCCCGAACCTGGCCGATCACCTGGATAACCTGGGATTGTTGCGAGAGATTTCGCAAGACCTCACCGCACGCCTTGAGGCCGCCGACCTGCCGCCCGAGCAGTTACAGGGTCGCGCGGCGTTTCGCTGCACCAGCCCGGATTATTTGCCTATCGTTGGGCCGTTGGCAGACCGCGAGGCATTCGTTCAGGCCTATGCCGTGCTGGGCAAGGATGCGCGTCAGGTGCCGGACATCGCCTGCCCGTGGCTGGATGGTCTTTACGTCAACAGCGGTCATGGCTCACGCGGCTTGATCACCGCCCCGCTGTCCGCAGAGTTGATCGCCGCCTGGCTCGACAACGAACCGCTGCCCTTGCCACGTAGCGTCGCCGAGGCGTGTCATCCCAATCGCTTTGCGCTGCGCGGGCTGATTCGGGGTGGCGGGAAGTAGCGCCAGGGTGTCGTGCCAATGCGAGTTTTTACAGACAAGCTCTGAAGAGCCCAAAAAAGGGGCTCAAACCACGATGGTTATCGTGCCCATGCTCCGCGTGGACATGCCATCTCGTGACGCTCCGCGTCACACAGCGGTTCTGCGATGTCAGTGATGTCTGCTTACGACTCAAGGCACCTTTTCACCCCTCGGCGAGTTACTTTGATGGGGCCAAAGTAACCAAACCCCTTGGCTCCGTTTCCGGCCCGACTTCGTCGGGTTCCTTCGTCCTGACACTGATCCGGGGGTCGCTGCAACGGGCCATCCTTGGCCCGGTGCAGCTTGCTCGGCGTCCTGCCTCGCATCCCCCGGATCAGTGTCAGGACTCAGCCGTCACTTACGTCGCAATCGGCGTTGTCAGTGCCATCGCGATAAAAAAGCGTTTTCGTTTATGTGCAGTGCCAGCGGGCAGGGCATGACGTTGTGCGGCAACGCAGATGTGACGCTCCGCGTCACACGGTTATGCGATGTCAGTGATGTTTGTTTCTGACTCAGGTCACTTTTGCGCCCTTACGGCGCCCTACTTTGAGGGACCAAAGTAGGCAAAGTCCCAGCTCCATTTCCGGCCCGACTTCGTCGGGTCCCTTCGCCCTGTCACTGATCCGGGGGCCGCCGCAACGGGCCATCCGTGGCCCGGTGCGGCTTGCTCGGCGTCCTGCCTCGCATCCCCCGGATCAGTGTCAGGACTCAGCCGTCACTTACGTCGCAATCGGCGTTGTCAGTGCCATCGCGATAAAAAAGCGTTTTCGTTTATGTGCAGTGCCAGCGGGCAGGTCATGACGTTGTGCGGCAACGCAGATGTGACGCTCCGCGTCACACGGTTATGCGATGTCAGTGATGTTTGTTTCTGACTCAGGTCACTTTTGCGCCCTTACGGCGCCCTACTTTGAGGGACCAAAGTAGGCAAAGTCCCAGCTCCATTTCCGGCCCGACTTCGTCGGGTCCCTTCGCCCTGTCACTGATCCGGGGGCCGCCGCAACGGGCCATCCGTGGCCCGGTGCGGCTTGCTCGGCGTCCTGCCTCGCATCCCCCGGATCAGCGCCAGGACTCAGCCGTCACTTACGTCGCAATCGGCGTTGTCAGTGCCATCGCGATAAAAAAGCGTTTTCGTTTATGTGCAGTGCCAGCGGGCAGGGCATGACGTTGTGCGGCAGCACAGATGTGACGCAGAGCGTCACGAGATGGCATGACGACGCGGAGCGTCGCACGATAGCCAAGGAGGATGCAGAGCGTCGTTAAGGGCATCTACCCGCGACGCGCACGCGTTCAGGCGCTACTCTTTGAACTCAGTCAGGAATGTAGAGCCGCTCATGCTGCAAGTGCGAAACGTATTCAAGCGCTACACCACGGTCCAGGGTCCGCTGGCTGTTCTGCGCGGTGTCGATCTGCAATTGGCGCAGGGTGAGAGCCTTGCGCTGATGGGGGAATCCGGCAGCGGCAAGAGTACGTTGTTGCACCTGATCGCGGGCCTTGATCAGGTTGATGAAGGCAGTATCGAGGTCGCAGGCCAGCGTCTGGACCTCATGAATGAAAGCCAGCTGGCTAACTGGCGGCGCACCGAAATCGGCCTGGTGTTTCAGCAATTCAACCTGATCGGCAGCCTTAAAATCGCCGACAACCTGGCGTTTCAGGCACGACTGGCCGGGCGATTCGACGCTGCCTGGCAGGCACACTTGATCGAGCGGCTGGGCCTGGGGGCTTTGCTGGATCGCTATCCAGAGCAATTGTCCGGCGGTCAGCAGCAGCGTGTCGCGATAGGTCGCGCCCTGGCCTCACGTCCCGGTCTGTTGCTGACCGACGAGCCTACCGGCAATCTTGACGAAGCCACCAGTGACGAAGTGTTGCAGCTGTTGCTGGATCTGCTCGGCGACAGCACCACCAGCCTGCTGATGGTCACCCACAGCCCAAGGGTTGCCGAACGCTTGTCGCGCCAGGTGACACTGCAACATGGGCGACTGGCCAGCGAAGGCGAGCACTGAGATGCGCGTTTTTTACTGGACGTTGCGCGCCCTGCTGAGCCACTGGAGACGCCATCCGGTGCAGTTTTTCAGCATATTGACCGGCCTGTGGCTGGCCACCGCACTGCTGACCGGCGTGCAGGCGCTCAACAGTCAGGCGCGAGAAAGCTATCAGCGAGCCAGCCAGTTGATTGGCGGCGAACCGCAAACCAGCATTTCGGCCACCAGCGGCGGGCTGTTCGCTCAGGACCTGTTCATCCAGTTGCGCTGCGAAGGCTGGCCTGTGTCGCCCATGCTGCAAGGTCGCGTCGTGCTTAAAGGGCTCGAAGATCGCCGCTTGCAGTTGATGGGTATCGAACCGGTGACGCTTCCCCCTGGCTCGGCCCTGGCCGGACAAACCCTGGACTCCGATCAGGTTGTTGACTTCCTCACACCGCCGGGCATGACCTGGATTGCGCCGCAGACCCTGCAAACACTGGGGTTTAAGGAGGGCCAGCAACCGCTGACCGAAACCGGTGTTCCACTGCCCCCCTTGCACGTCAAAGCCGACATGGCGCCCGGCGTGCTACTGACCGACATTGGCTTCGCGCAAGCGCTGCTCGACCAGCCGGGTCAGTTGTCCCGAATGCTGGTGGCCAAGGATTTCGCCCAGCAGAGCCCGGCATTGCCACCCGCGCTGAATAACCTGCTGGTTATCAAGAAAAGTGGCGAAGAGAACAACCTGGAACGCCTGACCGAAAGCTTTCACCTGAATCTGAATGCACTCGGGGTGCTGTCATTTATCGTTGGGCTGTTCATCGTCCACGCGGCCATTGGCCTGGCACTGGAGCAGCGCCGCGGCTTGCTGCGCAACCTGCGCGCCTGCGGGGTGAGCGCCCGTTTGCTGATGACGACGCTTGGCGTCGAGCTCGGCGTGCTGGCCCTGATCGGTGGTATTTTCGGCGTGATCAGCGGCTATCTGCTGGCCAGCCTGCTGCTACCGGATGTCGCGGCCAGCCTGCGAGGGCTTTATGGGGCTGAGGTCGCCGGCCAGTTGAATCTGAGTCTGTGGTGGTGGTTGAGCGGGATTGGCCTGAGTCTGTTTGGCGCACTGCTGGCGGGTGCGAACAGCCTGTTGCGTGCGGCACGCTTGCCCTTGCTGGCGTTGGCCGATGCGCAAGCGTGGCAACAGGCTCATGCGCGCTGGCTGCGACGGCAGGCTTGGGTGGCCGCGACCGGGGCGCTGGTTGCTGCAGCGGCCTTGCTGTTCGGCGATACGCTGATGCTGGGTTTTGTGATGATGTCTGCTCTGTTGCTCAGTGCGGCGCTGGGCCTTCCGGTATTGCTGGATGCCATGCTTGGTGGCCTGCTCAAGCGCAGTCGTTCGGTGCTAGGCCAGTGGTTTTTCGCCGATTGCCGTCAACAGTTGCCAGCCTTGAGCCTGGCGCTGATGGCATTGCTGCTGGCGATGGCTGCCAATATTGGCGCAGGCAGCATGACCTCGGGGTTTCGTGAAACCTTCAACAGTTGGCAGGAGCAACGCCTCACCGCCGAACTGTATGTCAGCCCGCAAGACCCGGCGCAGGCCGAGCCCTTGCAAACCTGGCTGAGCCAGCAACCGGAGGTCAGCGCAGTGCTGCCCAACTGGCAGGTGCCGGTGCAAATTCAGGGCTGGCCTGCCGATCTGTTTGGCGTTATCGACCACAGCACCTATCGCCAGCACTGGGAATTGCTCGAATCGGTCTCCGGCGATCCGTGGAATCTGTTGCGCGATGAAGACACGGTGATGCTCAGCGAACAGTTGGCGCGCCGCCTTGGTCTGGGGCTGGACGATACGCTGAACATTCCGGTGCCCAACGGCACGTGGGCGGTGCGTATCATCGGGATCTATGCCGATTACGGCAATCCCAAGGGCCATCTTCTGGTTAATTCGAACCATCTGCTTGCCCACTGGCCGCAACTGACGCCGGTTCGTTTCAACCTGAGGATGGATCATTCGGCAACCACACCCTTGGCCGCCAGACTGCAAGACCGCTTCAAGCTGGACGACAACCACATCATCGATCAGAGCCAGCTCAAGCGCTGGTCAAGCCAAGTCTTTGAGCGCACGTTTGCTGCCACTGCTGCACTCAACAGCCTGACCCTGGGTGTGGCCGGTGTCGCACTGTTCATCAGCTTGCTGACCCAGAGCCAGAGCCGGCTCGGGCAACTGGCTCCGTTGTGGACGCTCGGTGTGACGCGACGGCAACTGATGCTGTTGAATCTGGGACAGACCTGGCTGCTGGCGGTGCTGACGCTGGTCCTCGCGCTGCCGCTGGGCCTGACGCTGGCATGGTGTCTCGATGCGGTGATCAACGTTCGGGCCTTCGGCTGGCGGTTGCCATTGCAGGTGTTTCCGATGCAATTGCTGCAACTGATGGCGCTGGCGATGCTGGCGACCTTGCTGGCCTCAGCCTGGCCACTGTTGAAGTTGTACCGCAGTCGCCCGGCTGATTTACTGAGGACATTCGCCAATGAACATTAACTGGCTGATGCCGCTGGCGTTCGCCTTGCTGCTCGTTGCCTGCGATGACAAACCGCAACCCGAAAGCGGTTTCGCCGGGCTGGGCAATGCCGCCGACGCCTACACGCAGGTGACGCCGGGCAAGGTTTTTTCATTTCCCGAGGATCACGGCCAGCACCCGGGCTTTCGCATCGAATGGTGGTACATCACCGCCACCTTGAAAGATGACACCGGGCAACCCTTCGGTGTGCAATGGACCCTGTTCCGCAGCGCTCTGCGCCCAGGCAAGCAGCCCGGCAGCGGCTGGAATGACGGCACGATCTGGCTGGGCCACGCGGCTGCGACTTCAGGCAGCGGCCATTACGTGGCGGAGCGCTACGCACGTGGCGGAATCGGGCAGGCCAACGTGACGCTGGCGCCCTTCTCGGCCTGGATCGACGACTGGGGGTTCACCAGCGATGCCAAACCCGGTGACCCGCTGGTCACGATGCAGTTGAAAGCCAGCGGCAAGGGTTTTCGCTACGACCTGCACCTCACTTCCAGCAAACCGCTGGTGCTGCAAGGTGAACAAGGCTACAGCCAGAAATCCGAGGCCAGTCAGGCCTCCTACTATTACAGCCAGCCGTTCTTCAAGGCCAAAGGCAGTGTAGAAATCGAGGGCAAAACCCATCAGGTCACCGGCAACGCCTGGCTGGACCGGGAATGGAGCAGTCAGCCATTGACTGCCAATCAGAGCGGCTGGGACTGGTTCTCCCTGCAACTGGCCGACGGCGACCGCCTGATGCTCTACCGCATCCGCTACAAGAACGGTACACCCTACCTGACCGGCAACTGGATCAGCGCCGACGGCACGACCACATTACTGCACGCCAGCGAGATCAGCCTTGAACCGTTGAACGAAACCTCGATCGGCGACCACAAGGTACCCACCCGCTGGGCGATCAGAATTCCCGGCAGGAACCTGAACATCACCACCGAAGCGCTGAACCCCAAGGCCTGGATGGGCACAAGCATCCCCTACTGGGAAGGCCCGGTGAAGTTCAGCGGCAGTCAGCAGGGGGTCGGGTATCTGGAGATGACGGGGTATTAATAGTCTTTATTGAGACTGCGGCGTCTCACAGGACCGGGACGCGGGCTAGCCGTTATGAGGAGCGAATCTTGCCATTCCCAAAACGTTTCCGCGAGCATCGACAGCGGGCCTGAACTCTTGCGGAATATCGGATTGAGCGCGCATTGCTTCATCAAGTGCTTCACGCATATCGCTCCACTCAGTCAGCTTGGTGCTAATCTGCTGGACAATATTTTCAGAAGTATCACCGGTGTTAAAACCGGTATCGTTGGTCAGGTATCGATGATGCGCAGCAGCTGTTTGCAGCAGTGCGTCGGTGACCCGGTGAAGCCGATGGTAATGCTCTCTAAGGAGACGCTGAACAATTAACCCGTTCGCACCGTCCCCATTTCCAAGCCGGTTTTTTTCAACCTGCCGGCCTTATTTTACGTTTCTCGAGCAGATTTCTGCCCTCATTTTGCTGAAAGGCGGGCCAGTCCCGCCTTTCAGACGGATTTATCCTGCCGTCTGTTGTAAATACCGCTTGGCCAGCATCAGATTGGCCAACCCAAACAAACTGAACAACTGCGCTGTATTCTTTTCCAGCCCACGGTAGCGAACCTTGCGATGATTGAAGCGCACCTTGATTACCTGGAAGGGGTGCTCGACCTTGGCACGCAGTTGCGCCTTGGCATATTCAATTTTGCGCTTGACCCGATACAGCACGCTGCCTTCGCCGTGCTGCTTGTAACTGCTTGGCCGTTCTGCAATCGACCAGATAACGTCCCGTTCAGCATGCTCCGGTCGCTTGGCCGCACCGGTGTATCCAGCGTCACCCGAAACATAGGTTTCGTCACCGTGAAGCAACTGGCCAACCTGGGTGACATCCGCCACGTTAGCGGCCGTCCCTACTACGCTGTGCACCAGCCCCGACGTGGCGTCTACACCAATGTGGGCCTTCATCCCAAAGTGCCATTGATTGCCTTTCCTGGCCTGATGCATCTCAGGATCACGCTTGCCTTCTCGGTTCTTGACCGAGGGCGGCGCGGCGATCAGAGTAGCGTCGACGATAGTGCCTTCCTTGAGCAGCAGCCCCCGGCTGGCCAGATGCTGGTTAATCGTTTCAAACAGCAGCCGGGTTAGCTGATGGACTTCCAGCAAGCGGCGAAAACGCAGCAAGGTGGTGGCATCCGGTGCAGACTCGCGACCCAGGTCGATACCCATAAAACCGCGGATGGCCTGGCTGTCGTAGACGGCATCTTCGCAACCTTCATCGGAGAAACCGAAACACTGCTGCACGACGTACATGCGCAACATGCGCGACACCCCTATCGCAGGGCGTCCGCGCTTGCCTGCGGTGTTGCTATAAAACGGCGCCACTTGCGCCTCCAGCAGGGCCCAGGGCACCAACTGTTCAAGGTCAGCCAGGAAGCGATCTCGGCGAGTCTGCTTTTTCTTGCCGGTATATTCGAGTTCGGAGAAGGTCTTCTGCACGCGCGTAACGCTCACGGAGAGGGAGGCTGTTGAAGGAACTTAGTGTGCCAAGGGTGGGGACAGTTGGCTATTTTTGCAGCGCCTCCCTAAGTGTCTGTGGAGCCTCATTGTTAATAAAATGCAACTGAGGCCGAGTGAGGCCAGCCGCATTATCCAGAGCATCTTTTGCACTGAGCAACTGAGCAGGCGTGACTTCGTCATCGACCTCTGAACCCTGGCCAACCCGTTCTGGAGAATTGACCTGCCGAGCCATGCTGGCCCCACCAACGCATACGTTTCCCATTTAAATAAGTCCTCTCAGGGTGAAATGATTCGCATCGTTTACGTGGTCGCGGGCACCCGACTGGTTCCATGCCTGTCACAAAAATTGGCACTGGCGGGCACAAGATTTCGAGACAGGAATTGACCAATACTTTTATTTTTTACACACGCTCGAACCATCCACCGACGAACGCTTATAACTTTTTGATCTAAAACTACGCCGCCCTCACTGGGTCAGTTTCTGGGTGACTGCACTTTCTCAGTCACCTCCCCAACGGAAACCCGGTAAGGACTTATGTGCGGATTAGCAGGTGAACTTCGTTTCGACCATCAACCAGCGGACCTTGCCGCTGTTGAACGCATTACCCATGAGCTGGCGCCTCGCGGCCCGGATGCGTGGGGTTTTCATAGCCAGGGACCGATTGCCCTTGGGCATCGCCGTCTGAAAATCATGGACCTGTCGGATGGCTCGGCGCAGCCGATGATCGACAGTCATCTTGGCCTGTCGATGGCCTTCAACGGTGCGATCTACAACTTCCCCGAATTGCGTGCCGAGTTGGAAAGCCTTGGCTATCAGTTCCATTCCGGTGGCGACACCGAGGTGTTACTCAAGGGCTACCACGCGTGGGGCGCAGAGATGCTGCCCAAGCTCAATGGCATGTTTGCCTTTGCCATCTGGGAGCGCGACAGCAAGCAGTTGTTCATTGCCCGTGACCGTCTCGGCGTAAAGCCGTTGTACCTGTCGAAAACCGACAAGCGCCTGCGCTTCGCGTCTTCGCTGCCTGCCCTGCTCAAGGGCGGTGATATCAGCGGGATGCTTGATCCGGTGGCGCTCAATCATTACCTCAACTTCCATGCTGTGGTGCCTGCACCGCGTACGCTGCTGGCCGGCGTCGAGAAGTTGCCGCCTGCCAGCTGGATGCGCATTGACGCCAGCGGCAAGGTCGAGCAGAAAGTCTGGTGGACCCTGCCTTACGGTCCCCACGAGGACGAGAAAAATCTTACGCTGGAAGACTGGCGCGACCGTGTGCTGGACAGCACCCGCGAAGCGGTTGCCATTCGTCAGCGTGCGGCGGTGGATGTCGGCGTGCTGCTTTCAGGTGGTGTCGATTCGAGCATGCTGGTCGGTCTGCTGCGTGAAGTAGGTGTCGAAGACTTGTCGACCTTCTCCATCGGCTTCCAGGATGCTGGCGGTGAACGTGGCGATGAATTTCAGTACTCGGACCTGATCGCCAAGCATTACGGCACGCGTCACCATCAGTTGCGCATTCAGGAAAGCGAGATCATCGAGCAGTTGCCTGCGGCGTTCCGCGCCATGAGCGAACCGATGGTCAGCCACGACTGCATCGCCTTTTATCTGCTGTCGCGCGAAGTGGCCAAGCATTGCAAGGTCGTGCAGAGCGGCCAGGGCGCTGACGAGCTGTTTGCCGGTTATCACTGGTACCCGCAAGTCGATGGCGCAAGCGACCCGGTCGCGGCCTACCGTGACGCCTTTGTGGACCGCAGCTACGCCGAATACGCCGATACCGTTCAGCCTAAATGGCGCACTGCCAACGACGCCGCCGGTGACTTCGTTCGCGATCATTTCGCCCAGCCGGGTGCCAGCGCAGCGGTCGACAAAGCCTTGCGTCTGGACAGCACGGTGATGCTGGTCGATGACCCGGTCAAACGGGTCGACAACATGACCATGGCCTGGGGCCTGGAAGCGCGCACGCCGTTTCTCGACTATCGTCTGGTCGAGCTGTCTGCGCGGATTCCCGGCAAGTTCAAACTGCCCGATGGTGGCAAGCAGGTATTGAAAGAAGCGGCGCGTCTGGTCATCCCGTCAGAAGTGATCGACCGCAAAAAAGGTTACTTCCCGGTGCCCGGCCTCAAGCACTTGCAAGGCGACACCCTTAACTGGGTACGCGACCTGCTGACCGATCCGAGCCAGGACCGTGGTCTGTTCAACCCGACCATGGTCGACAAACTGCTGACCAACCCCGAGGGCCAGCTTACGCCACTGCGTGGCTCCAAGTTGTGGCAGTTGGCAGCGCTGAACCTGTGGCTCAGCGAACAAGGACTGTGATTGATGAAACAGAACGCGACGACTTATAGCCAACGCCTGTTGCGCGGACAGTCGCCCTCGTATGAACGTCTGCAAGCGCGCCTCGCCGAAGATGGCAGCCAGATCGATGCAGAGCCTCTGGCGCTGCATTGTGGTTGGGGGCGCCTGCTGATCGGTCACACCTATCCTGATCCGGCAGCGCTGGCCCAAGAGCTGTTGAATGAAAAACCCGGCGAGCGCGACATTGCCCTGTACGTGGCCGCGCCACAGCAGGTGCTGGCGCAGGCGCCGCAACAGTTGTTTCTCGACCCGTCGGACACGTTGCGTTTATGGTTCAGCGACTATCGCCCTGCACAGCGTGTGTTCCGCGGTTATCGCATTCGCCGGGCACATAACGAAGCCGACTGGCAGGCGATCAACAACCTGTACCTGGCGCGCGGCATGCTGCCCATCGCCCCTGCCCTGCTCACCCCGCGTCATCAGGGCGGCCCGGTGTATTGGGTGGCCGAGGACGAGGGCAGCAACACGATCATCGGCAGCGTCATGGGCCTGAATCATCAAAAAGCCTTCAACGACCCGGAAAAAGGCAGCAGCCTGTGGTGCCTCGCGGTGGATCCGCAATGCACCCGGCCTGGCGTCGGTGAAGTGCTGGTGCGCCATCTGATCGAGCATTTCATGAGTCGCGGTCTGAGTTACCTCGATCTGTCGGTGCTGCATGACAACGAGCAGGCCAAAGCGCTGTACGCCAAACTGAATTTTCGTAACCTGCCGACCTTCGCCATCAAGCGCAAGAACGGCATCAACGAATCACTGTTTCTCGGCCCGGGCCCGCAGGCGGATTTCAATCCGTATGCGCGCATCATCGTCGAAGAGGCGCATCGTCGCGGTATCGACGTGCAGGTGGACGATGCGGATGCCGGGCTGTTCACGCTCAGCTATGGTGGCCGCCGCATTCGCTGCCGGGAATCGCTGAGCGACCTGACCAGCGCGGTCAGCATGACCCTGTGCCAGGACAAGAGCCTGACTCATCGCGCGTTGAAAGCGGCCGAGCTGCGTCTGCCGGCGCAACAACGAGCAGGTGACGAGGCGGACAATCGTGCGTTTCTCGAAGAACACCAACGCGTCGTGGTCAAGCCGCTGGATGGCGAGCAAGGCCAAGGCGTTGCAGTGGATCTGCGTACCCTCGAAGATGTGCAGAACGCCATCGAGCAGGCACGCCAGTTCGACAGCCGGGTGATTCTGGAAAGCTTCCACGAGGGTCTGGACCTGCGCATCGTCGTGATCGGCTTCCAGGTGGTAGCCGCCGCGATACGTCGCCCGGCAGAAATCATTGGCGATGGCCGTCACACCATCAAGCAGTTGATCGAAGCGCAAAGCCGTCGTCGTGCAGCAGCCACCGATGGCGAAAGCCGTATCCCGATGGATCAGGAAACCGAGCGCACAGTGCGTGAAGCCGGTTTTGACTATGCCGACATCCTGCCGATGGATCAGCGTCTGGCCGTGCGCCGCGCGGCCAATCTGCACACCGGTGGCTGCCTGGAAGACGTCACCGCGATCCTGCACCCGGTGCTCTGCGATGCAGCGGTACGTGCCGCCCGAGCACTGGATATTCCAGTGGTCGGCCTGGACCTGATGGTGCCTGCCGCCGATCAGCCCGAGTATGTGTTCATTGAAGCCAATGAACGCGTCGGGCTGGCCAACCATGAACCGCAACCCACTGCCGAACGCTTCGTCGATCTGCTGTTTCCGCACAGCCTGCCTGTGCATATCTGATCGCAGCTGCAAGTTTCAGGCTGCAAGCGGGTGTTTCAACCCTTGCAGCCTGTGGCTTGCAACTGCTCCATAAGGAGCATTCATGACCCCTGCAACCATTCCCGATCCGGATCTGAAGTACCTGCAGAAAGTTCTGTTGGAAATGCTCGCGATCCCAAGCCCCACAGGCTTCACCGACACCATCGTGCGCTACGTGGCCGAGCGTCTGGAAGAACTGGGCATCCCTTTCGAATTGACCCGTCGCGGCACGATTCGCGCCACGCTCAAGGGCAAACAGAATAGCCCGGACCGAGCCGTATCAGCGCACCTGGACACCATTGGTGCCAGTGTTCGTGAAGTCAAAGACAATGGCCGACTGGCATTTGCGCCAGTCGGTTGCTGGTCGAGCCGCTTTGCCGAAGGTAGCCGGGTCAGCGTGTTCACGGACACCGGCGTGATTCGCGGCAGCGTGCTGCCGCTGATGGCGTCCGGCCACGCGTTCAATACCGCTGTGGATGAAATGCCGATCAGCTGGGACCACGTGGAGCTGCGTCTGGACGCTTATTGCACCACGCGTGCCGACTGCGAATCGCTGGGCATCGGCATTGGCGACTTCGTGGCCTTCGACCCGTTGCCGGAGTTCACCGAAAGCGGCCATATCAGCGCTCGTCACCTGGATGACAAAGCCGGTGTTGCGGCGCTGCTGGCGGCGCTCAAGTCGATTGTCGAAAGCGGCGCAGAGCCATTGATCGACTGCCATCCGCTATTCACCATCACCGAAGAAACCGGCACGGGTGCTGCGGGCGTGCTGCCGTGGGACGTCAGCGAATTCGTCGGCATCGACATCGCGCCAGTCGCACCGGGCCAGCACTCCAGCGAACATGCGGTCAGCGTGGCCATGCAGGATTCGGGCGGTCCTTACGATTACCACCTGTCCCGTCATTTGCTGCGTCTGGGCGTGGAAAACGAGCTGCCGGTGCGCCGCGACCTGTTCCGCTATTACTACAGCGATGCGCATTCTGCGGTAACGTCGGGGCATGACATTCGTACCGCCCTGCTGGCCTTCGGCTGCGACGCAACGCATGGTTACGAGCGCACCCACATCGACAGCCTGGCGGCGCTCAGCAAGCTGCTTGGCGCGTACATCCTCAGCCCGCCCGTGTTTGCCAGCGATGCCAAGCCGGCGCAGACATCACTGGAGCGGTTCAGCCATCAGCTCGAACACGACGCGCAGATGGAGTCCGATACCCGCGTGCCGCCGGTCGACAGCCTGATCGGGCAGAATCGCGAGGAGAGTTGAGGCCAGGGGTCTGTTCCCACAGACCTTGGGTGAATTGAATTGCGGTGCCTGGCACCGCAGTTCTATCATCGCCGCTCATCGATAAGAGAACCGCCATGCTCATCCCCTACGATCAACTGGAACCTGACCCCCTCACCCGCCTGATCGAGGATTTTGTCACCCGCGAGGGCACTGACAATGGCGATGAAACGCCACTGCAAACTCGCGTACTGCGCGTCAGGCATGCGTTGACCAAAGGTCAGGCGGTGATCTTTTTCGACCTTGAAAGCCAGCAATGCCAGTTGATGCTCAAGCATGATGTGCCCAAAGAATTCTTTGAGTAAGCCCTGACTGAAGCCGGCATGCTGCCTATTGCGGTGGTATCGGCTCTTGCTGTGACAGCATGTTGGCAATTCGCTTGTAGACCTCGGCACGATGAACCTTGATGTCTTTGGGCGCACTGATCCCGAGCCTGACCTGATTGCCGTTTATCCCCAGGATCTGCACGGTGATGTTGTCACCGATCGAAAACGTCTCGCCAATTTCCCGTATCAGTACCAGCATGGTCCTACTCTCTCGTTGCGCAAAAGAGGCAGGGTGCACGGCACATGCGAGGGCTTCAATGTGGTAATGGCAAATCAGTAACGTCCTTCAAGGTCATCGGAAAAGACCGAAGGAAAGATCTGACTTTATAGCCAGACCTGTAGGAAAACTCTGCGCGACTGCGCGTTTTCTCAGGACGCCGACCAGCGCGGCCCCAGCAAAATGATGGTCGCGCCAATAACGCAGAACGCCAGACCCAGCCAGTCGCTGCCAAGCGGTCGGACCCTCTCGACCAGCCCCAGCCAGGCGATCGACGCAACGATGTAGATTCCGCCATACGCCGCGTAGGCACGCCCGGCATACGCCGCCTCCACACGCGTCAACAGCAAGGCGAACACAGTCAGGCTGATCAGCGCCGGAATGACCCACAGCGCACTTTTACCTTGACGCAGCCACAGCCAGAAGGCGTAGCAACCAGCTATCTCGAACAGGGCGGCGAGGAAAAACCACAGGTAATTGAGCATGAAAGGTTCTCGGGGCAGAGCGAAACGATGCGCGCAACCCTATCAGAAAACCGTGCGGTCATGACCGAGATGGCGCCGGGCATCTCAACCAAGCCCACTATCGTGCGACACAGAGCGTCGCGAACTGCATTCCCACTTGTGGGAGTGAGCCGGGCGACGCTTCGCTTGCTCACGAAGAGACCATTACAGTCTCCAGAGATCGCTGATCTGACAATCCGCCTTCGCGAGCAAGCTCGCTCCCACAAGCTCAGTAAAACCGCAAAACTTTTACAAGCCTCTGGTCCTTGTGAGAACCCCGCGGGATTGAGCCTGCTCACGAAAAGGCCATTGCAATCGTGCCCACGCTCCGCATTCGGTGCTGGCGCCCCGCGTCAGGCATGCCCTTTCTGCGCCTTGGCGCGCATTTTTGCGCACATGACGGTCATCTCGTCGTACATCGCCTGCGGCTGTTTACGCTTCATGTCCCAAGCCATCCGGCCTTCTTCGTGGGGCAGGATCATGAACTCGCCTTCGGCCACCTGCCTGAAGATATGGTCGGCGATATCTGCAGCGCTGATCGGCGATTTCTCCAGCAGCCTGCCGATCTGCGCTTTCATCGCCGGGGTCGGACCGCGGAAGGAGTCCAGCAGATTGGTTTGAAAGAACGACGGGCAGACCACGTGCACGCTCACCTCCTGATCGCTCAACTCAACCAGCAGGCTCTCGGAAAGCGCCACAACCCCGGCCTTGGCAACGTTGTAATTGCTCATGGCCGGCGCCTGCATCAGCGCGGCCATCGAAGCGATGTTGATGATCTTGCCTTTACTGGCCAGCAGCATCGGCAAAAACGCCTTGCAGCCTTTGACCACGCCCATCAGGTTGATCGCGATCTGCCAGTCCCAGTCTTCCAGTGACAGCTCGTTGAAGAAACCACCCGACGCCACACCTGCATTGTTGACGATAACGTCGATGCCGCCGAAGCGCTCGTCGCAAGCCTGGGCGAACGCGGTGAGCTGGCTGTAATCGCGAACGTCGCAGCGCAGAACAAAACCGTCACCGCCCGCCTCGCGCACCAGCCTGATGGTTTCCTGCAGACCGACATCGTTAACGTCCGACAAGGCCAGCCGCCATCCTTCGCGCGCCCAGCGCAGGGCGATTTCACGGCCCAGACCTGAGCCGGCGCCAGTAATCATGATGCGGTTTTGCATAGCCGAGTGCCTTGTGATGTGCAGGAATCGCCTGAGTGTAATCACAGTCGCAGTCTGAAAACCCCACCATCAGGGTGCTGAATGCCTGGAGCAAACCCGCAGCCTCATGAACGCCGGAACCGAGCCCCATAGCGCACCAGCAGAACGCCATACACCGCCACATTGATCACCACAACAACAGCGCCCAGCCAGAGCTGTATGTCCGGCGTCAGCCCTGCGGGATAAATCAGCGGAATCAGATAGTGCTCCACGAAACCGCCGTCATAACCCTGCTCGCCAGCCTGGCTGCGCAGTGCATTCTCAAGTGGTGTCAGCGGGCAGTACAGGTGCAGAAACTCGACCGCCGTGCCCCAGGCAATGGCCGGAATATGCAGCAACACCAACCCGGGCTTTCTCAACACCAGAAGACCGCCAAACAGCACGAACAGGATAAACACCAGATGGAACACGACCACCGCGTCCGCTGCCACTCGATACCCCATCTGCCCACCCTCTAACGGCTCATGTTAATGCGCAGGTTGTACGCAATGCGGACGCTGAAAAAGACTGTTAGTTCAACGCCTTTTAAGACCATTTAGTTCCCTGAACGCCACTCTCTGCGCTATTTATTGTAGGACAAATAGACACTAAGCCCCTGATTCAAAAGAATTTTAATATTTGTAAGCATTTATTAAAAATACGTCGAACCTTTCGCCTGCCTGCACAGTCGGATACGTCAAGCTGATCAATTACACACTCAGCGGTGTGAAAAGCTGAAAAGCACTCGTTATCTAACTGGACTTTAAAGAGGGAACTCACCACGGGCATCGGCACTATTCTTATCATCGTTCTGATTCTGCTGCTGGTCGGCGGTCTTCCAGTATTCCCGCACTCGCGCAGCTGGGGCTACGGTCCGTCGGGCATCATCGGTACGATCCTGGTGATCCTGCTGATTCTGGTGTTGCTCGGCAAGATATAACCCGCCGCCACCAACTCAGTCGTCAAAGAAACCCCGCTTTCCCAAGCAGGGTTTTTTATTGTCAGGAAAAAGCAGTGCCCGGTAAAAAATCGCGCCCATGAAAAAGCAGCCCGAAGGCTGCTTCGTTCATGACACGTGCTGCTTAGTGCGAAACCGCACCGCTGGCACCCAGCCCCGTTTGCGACCGGACGAACTGCGGGTAGAACAAGGCGCGCTCGCCTTCCGCCGCTTTCGACTTATCGGTGATGGAGAAGAACCAGATCCCCACGAATGCGATGGCGATAGAGAACAGAGCCGGGTATTCGTAAGGGAAGATGGCTTTAGGGTTGTGCAGGATCTGCACCCAGATGGTCGGACCCAGCACCATCAACACCACGGCGCTGATCAGGCCCATCCAGCCACCAATCATGGCACCGCGAGTGGTCAGGTTTTTCCAGTACATGGAAAGCAGCAGGATCGGGAAATTGCAGCTGGCCGCAACCGAGAACGCCAGACCGACCATGAAGGCGATGTTCTGGCTTTCGAAGGCGATGCCCAACAGGATCGCCACGACGGCCAGCGCGATGGTGGTCATTTTCGAGATGCGAATCTCGTCTTTCTCGTTGGCCTTGCCCGCTTTGATCACGCTGGCATACAGGTCATGGGAAACCGCCGACGCGCCTGCCAGGGTCAGACCGGCAACTACCGCGAGGATGGTGGCGAAGGCCACCGCCGAAATGAAGCCCAGGAACAAGCTGCCACCCACCGCATCGGCCAGGTGAACCGCTGCCATGTTGTTACCGCCCAGCAAGGCACCTGCTGCATCCTTGAACGCCGGGTTGGTGCTGACCAGCAGAATCGCGCCAAAACCGATGATGAAGGTCAGGATGTAGAAGTAGCCGATGAAGCCCGTGGCATACAGCACGGATTTACGCGCTTCCTTGGCATCGCTCACGGTGAAGAAGCGCATCAGGATGTGCGGCAGACCCGCCGTACCGAACATCAATGCCAGGCCCAGCGAGAACGCCGAAATCGGGTCTTTCACCAGACCGCCCGGGCTCATGATCGCCTCACCTTTAGGGTGAACCTTGATCGCCTCGGAGAACAGCATGTTGAAGTCGAAGTTGACGTGTTTCATGACCATCAGCGCCATGAACGACGCGCCGGACAGCAACATGACCGCCTTGATGATCTGCACCCAGGTGGTCGCCAGCATGCCGCCAAACAACACGTAGAGGCACATCAGGATACCGACCAGCACCACCGCAACGGTGTAGTCCAGACCAAACAGTAACTGGATCAGCTTGCCGGCACCGACCATTTGCGCAATCAGGTAAAACGCCACCACCACCAGCGAACCGCAGGCAGACAGGGTGCGAATCTCTTTTTGCTTGAGGCGATACGAAGCCACGTCGGCAAAGGTGTATTTACCAAGGTTGCGCAGGCGTTCGGCGATCAGGAACAGAATGATCGGCCAGCCCACCAGGAAACCGATCGAGTAGATCAGGCCGTCGTACCCGGAGGTGTAGACCAGCGCGGAAATACCCAGAAACGACGCCGCCGACATGTAGTCACCAGCAATCGCCAGACCGTTCTGAAAACCGGTGATCTTGCCGCCCGCCGAGTAGTAGTCCGACGCAGTCTTGTTCTTTTTCGACGCCCAGTAAGTGATGTACAGCGTGAAGGCAACGAACACCACGAACATGACGATCGCAGCAACGTTGAGGGGTTGTTTCTGTACTGCGCCAGTCAACGCGTCGGCCGCCCAGAGGGTCGGAGCGAATGCGGCCAGGCCAAGTGCTGCCGATAGGCGCCGGATCATTGCTGAGCCTCCTTCAGGATCGCGTTGTTCAGGTCATCGAATTCGCCGTTTGCGCGGCGAACATAGATGGCGGTGAGCACAAACGCTGAAAGAATCAGCCCTACGCCTATCGGCATCCCCCAGGTAATGGTCGATGTGGGGCTCAGCTTGGCACCCAGAATATGGGGCCCGTAAGCAATCAAAAGGATAAAGGCTGCGTACAGCCCAAGCATGATCGCCGAGAGAATCCAGGCGAAACGCTCTCTTTTGGATACCAGCTCCTTGAAACGGGGGCTGTTTTGAATCGAGAGGTAAATGCTGTCGTTCATTGTTTTTGTCCTCGCAGCACAGATGAGATGTCACGTAACGCACTTTAGTCGGGTCCGGCGCGCACTCCAGACGACCTTAGTATTAGGTTCTGTACGAAAAGTCGGCGAGCGAAGGTCAGGCAAGGCAAAAACAGGCGAGGAACGGCCGGGGTCGCGTTCGACTCTACGTGTTGTAAATGAGCATTCCGATTGGACTCGCATCCGAGCCTGTTTTTAACGCAGCATCACCGAGCGTAGCCACTTTACGTACAGAGCCTAGAACGACATTAGCCTGCGATTCCACTACCCGCACGGCCACAACGCACCGCCAGTCGGTCGCATGCAAAACCGGCTGTCCCAGAACGGCAAAAGGCCGCCTGGCGTTAACATCAGACGGCCTCGGGAAGCTTGTTGCAGAGCGTTTCGAGATTATTTAGCGGTCCATTCAGCGACTCGATCCGGGTGTTTGGCGACCCAATCCCTGGCGGCGGCTTCAGGCTTTGCGCCGTCCTGGATGGCCAGCATCACTTCGCCAATTTCATCCTTGGAGGCCCACTGGAATTTCTTCAGGAAGGCCACGACGTCCGGGGCTTTTTTCTCCAGACTCAGGCTGCCGACGTTGTCGACCGTTTCAGCAGCCCCATAGACACCTTTGGGATCGTCCAGAAAACGCAACTTCCACTTGGCGAACATCCAGTGCGGCACCCAGCCGGTGACAACAATGGCTTTCTGCGCTTTCTCGGCACGCGTCAGCTCGGCAATCATGCCCGCGCCGGAACTGGCCTGCAGTTTGTAACCGTCCAGCCCGTAGTCCTTGATCGCCTGATCGGTCTTGAGCATCACACCCGAGCCGGCATCGATACCGGTGATCTTTTTATTGAAGGAGGTATCGGTCTTGAGGTCTTCGATACTTTTGGCTTTCACGTATTCAGGCACGATCAGGCCAATCTTGGCGTCCTTGAAGTTGGGCCCGTAGTTGACGACCTGATCCTTGTACTTGGCGTAATACTCGCCGTGGGTGCCTGGAAGCCACGCAGACAGCATCAAGTCCAGTTTGTCGGTGGCCACCGCCTGCCACATGATCCCGGCCGCGACAGACTGCAACTTGACGTCATAGCCGAGCTTTTGTTTGATCACTTCAGAAGCCACGTAGGTAGTGGCGACACTGTCGGACCAGCCTTCTACGTAGCCAATGGTCAGACTTTTGGTTTCAGCAATCGCCAGCGTGGAGCTGACAGCAAGTACCAGAGCGGCACCCGCCCCCAGTATTTTTCGCATCATCATCGTCACTTCCCCGGAAGTCTGCACCGACTGTTGTCGGATATGGTCAACGTTGTTTTCAAGACCGCACCCATGCTTGGTGCTCGTCGTCATACACACATTTGCTTGTGATTCTGGCCGCAGGCCGTGGGAGCGAACCGGGCGATGCTTCGCGTGTTCGCGAAAGGGCCGGTATGCTCAACGAAATGCATCGTCTGAATGATCGTCTTCGCGGACAAGTCCGCTCCCACAGCCTGCCATCCTGTCACCCTGCACGCTTTGATCGCTGCCGCGCGCAATGGCACGTATAGCAACGCCACCTGATCATCAACCTGCTGGCCAAGCGGACATGCTCTGGCTGCGACACTCGGGCAACGGGAAACGACAACAAGCAGTCACCAGCGACAAGACCTGCATAAAAACGTCTGAGCCTGGCTGGTTTTATAAAAGGAAACAGGATGTGTTACCGCCGACTCACATCCACCGACCCGAACGGGTAACACGGGAACAGTTTTTCTAGCGCAGCCCGTTCACCACCATCCGCAGTACAGATAAGTATCTGTTTTAGAAGGATTTTAAAAAATTGGCACAGCTTCTGCTATATCTCTTGCATAACAAAAACAAGAAATGACGCAGCAACCCATAAAAACAAGACGTAACGGCTCTGACACAACAAGAACAAAACGGACAGAGGCGCAGCTAACAGATTTTTTTGGAGTGGACCCGCTTTACAGAGACCTTTTAGGGAGGCGCTGATTTATTCGATTTTTCGTCCCTGCAACGCTCTGGAGGCCTTGATTTATCTGGGGGCAACAGCTGGGTTTTAGAATAAATCAGCGTCTCCTTAGGGAAGGTCTGAAAAAGCCTTTTCTTCAAAAGTCGAAGCCAGTAAATACAGGCGCTCCAGCCCGGTTCCTCTCCAAAAAAATGGGCTTTTTCAGAGGATACTTAGTGAAAGGCCTCGCGACCGGACAGAGAACAATAAAACTACCGACAGGTAGCTCCAGAACCGGTGGGATCAAGCTGTTGTGCAGACAGATGATTAAAGTGAATCAGCGCTCAAAAAAATACGTTTGCTCTTGACCCTGATTGGGGGTCGCACAAAAACGCTGTAAAGGGATTGGTCGCCAACAACAATAACAGGCCGCCCTATAACAATAAAAAGAGCAGGTAAAACACATTGGAGGAGAGCCACGGCTCTCCTTTGTGCTTTGCGCCTTTTGAAAACCCGCCCCGGAACTGGATGTAGCGGTGTTGAGCCCCCGCCTGCGTGAGCAAAGCGGCCAATCTGCGCTGCGTGCGAAAAAATAAACCGCAGATCTGCATTGAAAAATCCCCGGAGCGTGTATTGTTCCGTCATATTTACACGGTTACCCGGTGAGATGCGGCACTTTGGCACTACACCTTGGTCATAGCCTGCGTATTTCATCAGCACTTCTTTCCCAAGGGATTTAGTCATGCTCCGTTTTCTGCGCTTCGCTACCGTTATAGGTGGCTTGTGTTTAAGTGCGTCCGCTCTGGCGACCAATGTCGACCCAGCCACCTATGGCTACCCGCTGACTAATCCGTTTGAAGCGACCATTGCCAGTACGCCGCCCGATCTGCGTCCCGACCTGCCTGATGATGAAGACATCGACCAGGACGTCTATACCCTGAACCTGCACCCAGAGCGCGAGTTCACCCTGCCCGACAACTTCTGGGCCGTTAAGAAGCTGCACTATCTCCTGGCCGAACAGGATCATGCTGCACCGCTGATCTTCCTGATTGCCGGTACAGGTGCACCGTACAACAGCACCATCAACGAATTCCTGAAAAAACTGTATTACGGTGCGGGTTACCACGTCGTGCAGTTGTCCTCGCCGACCAGCTACGACTTCATGAGCTCGGCTTCGCGCTTTGCGACGCCGGGCGTGTCCACGGAAGACGCTGAGGACATCTACCGGGTCATGCAGGCCATTCGTGCCCAGCACGCGCAACTGCCAGTGACCGATTATTACCTGACCGGTTACAGCCTCGGGGCGCTGAATGCTGCATTTGTCAGCAAGCTCGACGAGACCCGCCGCAGCTTCAATTTCAAGAAAGTGCTGCTGCTCAACCCGCCGGTCAACCTCTACACGTCGATCACCAACCTCGACAAACTGGTGCAGACCAACGTCAAGGGCATCAACAACACCACCACGTTCTATGAACTGGTACTGGCCAAACTGACGAGCTATTTCCAGAAAAAAGGTTATATCGATCTTAACGACGCGCTGTTGTTCGACTTCCAGCAGTCCAAGCAGCACCTGACCAACGAGCAGATGGCCATGCTGATCGGTACGACGTTCCGTTTCGCGTCGGCCGATATCGCCTTCACCTCCGACCTGATCAACCGTCGCGGTTTGATCACGCCACCGAAATTTCCGATTTCCGAAGGCACCAACCTGACGCCGTTCCTCAAGCGTGCCCTGCAATGCGACTTCGATTGCTACCTGACCGAGCAAGTCATTCCGATGTGGCGTGCGCGCACTGACGGTGGCAGTCTGCTACAGATGGTGGATCAGGTCAGCCTGTATGCACTCAAGGATTACCTGCACAACAACACCAAGATCTCCGTCATGCACAACGCTGACGATGTGATTCTGGGCTCCGGTGATCTGGGCTTTCTGCGCAAGACCTTCGGCGATCGCCTGACCGTTTATCCATACGGTGGTCATTGCGGCAACCTTAATTACCGCGTCAACACCGACGCCATGCTGGAGTTTTTCCGTGGCTAAACGTCTTTTACTCCTTGCCGCCCTGCTCTGCGCAGGCACCGCTCAGGCCGCTGACGCGGACACCGGCAACAAGGCTCAGCACCCCGCCACCGTGGCTCGCCAGACTGACGCAGATGGTTTCACTCAGCCACTGAAGTCGCTGCAGTTCAACCCTGGGCTGGATCAGCGCGAGTTCGAGCGCGCGTCCATTAACGCCCTGGAAGTCTACGACCCGCTGGAGTCGTGGAATCGCCGGGTTTACCACTTCAACTATCGCTTTGACGAGTGGGTGTTCCTGCCGGTCGTGAATGGCTATCGCTATGTGACGCCGGGCTTCGTGCGCAGCGGTGTGAGCAACTTCTTCAACAACCTGGGCGACGTGCCTAACCTGCTGAACAGTTTGCTGCAGTTCAAGGGCGAACGCTCGCTGGACATCACCGGTCGCCTGCTGCTCAACACCACCATCGGTATCGCCGGCCTGTGGGACCCGGCCACCATGATGGGCCTGCCGCGCCAGACCGAAGACTTCGGCCAGACACTGGGTTTCTACGGTGTTCCTGCCGGCCCTTACCTGGTATTGCCGCTGTTCGGCCCGTCGAACCTGCGTGACACCGGCGGCATGCTGGTCGACTACACGGCTGAAAACCAGATCAACTTCCTGAACGTTGCCGAAGTCAGCAACGACCATCCGGAAATCATCGTACTGCGCGCGGTCGACCGTCGTTACGTCACCAGCTTTCGCTACGGTCAGTTGAACTCGCCGTTCGAGTACGAGAAGGTCCGCTATGTCTATACCGCATCGCGCAAATTGCAGGTTGCCGAGTAAGTAATACGCCGCAGCAAAACGGCCAGCCGGAGTGATCGGGCTGGCCGTTTTTTATGGGCGCTTTTTTATAAGCCCTTTACAGGCACTTTCCTGGCGCCTGACCACTCCCATACGGCAGGCACCCGATGCCTCAGTCCATTCCCCGACAAAAAGGAATTTTCATGCGTTCTTTCGGTTTCAAGGCCATTGTTGTTTGCATCGCGCTGGCTGCCTGCCAGAGCATGATCAGCGTCCAGGCCGCCACCAAACCGCAGGCGGCAGCCCCCGCCACTGCGGCGCAAAAGGTTTCGCTGCTGGGCGGCAAACTGGCGTTTAGCGTGCCTGCCGGTTTCGTACAGGGCGAAATGCCAGAAATTGACGCGAAAGCCAAAGCTCAAGGCGTATCAGGCGCGTTGTACACCAATGCCACCGAGAAACGCGTGCTGATCGTTACCGAGACCCCAATTCCGATGGATGTTCAGGCCAGCGACAACGACGGCGTGGTGCTGGATGGCCTGGTAACCGGAATCCTTGCCCAGCAGAGCACCGGCTACAAAGACTTCAAAAAGCTGGGCGACCGCAAAATCGTCAAGAAAAATGGCCTGGGCGTGCGTCAGGTCGACACCTCGGCCACCATGAGTGACACGCCGGTGTTGAGCACCTCGATTGTCACCGCATCCGGCACTCGGGCCGCAGTGCTGAACGTGGTCTCCAACGCGAAGAATGCAAAAGAGCACGCGGCACTGGTGAAGACCGTCATCGGTCAATGATGCAAAAACATCCTTAGCGTTTCACCGCCCCTCAATCCACCCGCAATACGCCGGACAGCCGTTCAACCAGCGCCTGCACCTTGGGCAAGGATTCGCGGCTGCGCGGCCAGGCCAGATGCAGGGCCAGACCTTCGGTAGCCAGTTGCGGAAGGATTTCCACCAGTTCACCGCGCTGCAATTGGTCCTTGATCAGCCAGGTCGCCAGTTGCGCGATACCCCAGGCTGACTTGACCGCCGCAACCTGCGCTTCACCGTTGCCGATAACCAGCCGCGCTTCTACAGCGCGGGCTTCGGCCTGGCCCTGATCGTCGACAAACAACCATGGGCTGGTACTGCCATCGCCCCTGCCGAACAAAATGCAGGCGTGATCGGCAAGGTCCTCGAACGTCTCTGGCGTACCGTGTCGATGCAGATACGCCGGTGCCGCGCAGAAGATCACCCGCTCAGTACCCAGATAACGATGCGCGACACCGGCTGGCCAGACCTGCGACCCGCCGATGCGTACCGCCAGATCAATGCCGTCTTCAAGCAGGTCGACGAAGCGGTCGGTGAAGGTCACGCGCGGGCGCAGCTTCGGGTGCTGGCCTGCAAATTCGAGAATAAGCGGCAGTACGTGCAGGCGACCAAAGGTGGCTGGCAAATCGATACGCAATTGCCCGGCAGGCTCGGAGCGCTGCGCCGCCAATGCGGTTTCGGCGTCTTCCAGTTCGGTGAGCATCCGCGTGCACACCACGTAATAGGCCGCGCCCTCTTCGGTCAGCGCCAGACTGCGGGTAGTGCGCTCGAACAGTCGCATGCCAAGGCGATTTTCCAGACGTGCCACGCTTTTACTAAGGGCAGAATTGGTCAGGTTCAAGCGCTCTGCCGCTGCGGTAAAACTGCCTGCATTGGCAACGGCGACGAACGTTTCGATGCCCTTGAGGCGATCTGTAGACAGCACACGAACCCCTATTATTGAATTTAAATCCATAATGTACGGAATATTTGCCAAAGATAGGAAACCATTTCTGCAATAAGCTGGCTGACTTACTTTCCAATGGGTGTGTGTCATGCCGTCGATAGAAACAACCGCCTCCCGCACTGCCAGCGAAAGCTCCAGCGGTGCAGGTTTGTCCATCGCGATTCTCGCGCTGGCGGGCTTCGTGATTGTCACCACTGAATTTCTGATCATCGGTCTGTTGCCGTCACTGGCCCGCGATCTGGGAATCTCCATCTCCGCTGCAGGCCTGCTCGTCACGCTGTTTGCCTTCACGGTGATGCTCTTTGGTCCGCCGCTGACCGCCATGCTTTCGCACCTGGACCGGAAACGGACGTTTATCGTCATCCTGCTGATTTTCGCTGCGTCCAACGCCCTCGCGGCGGTATCGAGCAATATCTGGGTGCTGGCGCTGGCGCGATTCATCCCGGCACTGGCTTTGCCGGTGTTCTGGGGCACCGCGAGCGAAACCGCCAGTCTGCTGGCCGGACCCAAACGTGCCGGCAAGGCAGTGGCGCAGGTTTACCTGGGCATCTCGGCCGCCATGCTGTTCGGTATACCGCTCGGCACTGTGTTCGCTGACATGGTCGGCTGGCGGGGCGCGTTCTGGGCGCTGACCCTGTTGTCTGCCCTGATGGCCTTGTTGCTTGCGCTGTCGATGCCGCGCCTGGAACCTACCGCAAAGGTCGGTCTGGCCGAGCAGGCGAAAATTCTGCGTGATCCGCATTTTCTCGCCAATCTGCTGCTGTCCATTCTGCTGTTCACTGCGATGTTCGGCGCCTACACCTATTTGGCCGATACGCTGGAGCGCATCGCCGGTGTCGAATCGGCGCAAGTGGGCTGGTGGTTGATGGGCTTCGGCGCAGTCGGTCTGATCGGCAACGCATTGGGCGGCCGCTTCGTAGACCGCAGCCCGCTGGGTTCGACGGTCGCTTTCGCCCTGTTGCTGGCGCTGGGCATGACGGCCAGCGTTCCGGCAGCCGGTTCGCTGCCGTTGCTGGCCGTGGTGCTGGTGGTCTGGGGGATTGCACACACGGCGTTGTTCCCTATCTGTCAGATCCGGGTCATGAAAGCCGCTCCTCATGCACAAGCCCTGGCCGGGACGCTGAATGTGTCAGCAGCCAATGCCGGGATAGGTCTGGGGTCGATCATCGGAGGCCTGACGATCGAACACCTCGGGCTGAATGCAGTGGGCTACGTCGCAGCGGTGGTTGCGCTGCTGGCCATCGCAATTGCCTGGGTGACGAAACTTCAGCAACACAGAGCATCGATGTAACTCTTTCTCGATACTTGTACTTGCCGGACAGCGTGTTTGCTCCACCGCAGGCACACTGTCCGACTGCACGGATGTATATCCGACTTATATACTTCGTCATAATTTTGAACCTGCTTTTACGCCTGAAATGTCAGTTATTTGACTCCCAAACAAATACCCCGCCTTAATACGTCGATATTTGACGCTTATTCGCAAAATAATCTTCCCATGCCATTACTGAACGCTCAAACTCCAGCTTCTCGGTCGAGGGGTAAGGGTTTCTGACCGATTCAAAAGTAATGTCCGGTAAGAAACTATGAGCACATATCACCGCAGGGGACTGGCATTCGCCAAGCGGATTTATGCCCCGCGAACACTCGGTGTCAGCGTTGGCTTTATTACCGTCGCCGTGTCGTTGTACTACGTGAATGCTGCACACTGGGTCTGGCTGCTGGCAGTGTTCAATACACTGATATGGCCGCACCTGGCCTATCAACTTGCCAAACGCTCACACCAACCTTATCAGGCCGAATGGCGCAATCTGTTGCTCGACTCGTGCACGGGCGGGTTCTGGGTAGCCGCGATGGGGTTCAGTGTGCTCCCCGGCGTGACGTTGCTCGCGATGATGGCCATGCACAACATGGCCGCTGCCGGACCACGCTTGATGCTTCAGGGGCTTTGTGCCCAGGCACTGGGCGTGTTGATCGGGATGGCGCTGCTCAATCCGGTCGTCGACCCGCACAGCAACATGACGCAGATCTACGCCTGCCTCCCGGTACTGGTCGTCTATCCGGTCTTCGTGGGCTGGCTGAGCCATCAGGTCACGCTCAAGCTCTGGGAGCACCGGAACATCCTGCGCAAACTCAGCCGCACCGACAGCCTGACCGGCCTGCTCAATCACGGCTCATGGAAAGACCTGCTCGATCTGGAGTTCGCCAAAAGCCGCAGCCTGCATCGCCAGTGCGTGATCGCCTTGATCGACATCGATCATTTCAAGATCATCAACGACACCTACGGCCACCTTGTAGGCGACACGGTGTTGCAGAATATCAGCGAAGCGCTGGTCGAGAATCTGCGCGATACCGACCTGATCGGACGCTGTGGCGGCGACGAGTTTTGCGTCATTCTGCCGGACACCAGTTCGCGGCAGGCGGAGGAAATCCTCGAACGCCTGCGTCAGGCAATCGACGAGTTCACCTACGCCCTGCACTGTGAACTCAGGGTCAGCCTGAGCATTGGCATCGCCGTTTATACTCCTGAACTGACCGACGCCTCGACCTGGCTGCATGAAGCAGACAAAGCGCTGTACTTCGCCAAAAGTACCGGCCGCAACCGGGTGGTCAATGCTCAGGATGCGCCATCGGAACGACAGACGCTTGGGGCCAAGGCCTGATCGTTCAACGCTGGCCCTTGAGCAACCTATCGAACAGGGATGAGAAACTCTTGAAGCCCATTGCCTTCAGGAAAGTTTCGCGCATGTCGGACCGCAGGCTTTCCAGGGTTAATTCCTTGGGTTTGCTGGTTTTCTTTGCCGATAGTGTTTCGCGAGTGTCACCTTCGCCGGGGGTGTATTTTTCTTTGGACAAGGTTCTGATGTAGTCGTTTTTCTGACTTTTATACGTAGCGAAATCTGCGCCCAATGGCTGATCGCGTTCCCCCGCCGTTGAAAACCTGTTGATCACTTTTTCCATGAATTCAAAATTGTTGTGGCCAAGGGATCCGTAATCCTTGTCAGTGATAAAGCGAATAAACCCCTGATCCAGACGCGTCGTTTTTAACCCCTCGCCCTCGACAATACGCTTGGCCGTGACCGCGTGCTGATCGGTAAAACTGTAGAAAACCTTGTGCCCCTCCATGTCATATACGTTGCCTTGGTTATGGCGAGACCATATTCTTCCATCGTCTTTCTCTCTATACGACGCCAGCGCGAAAGCCAGGTCGTCGACATAGCCCAAGTCTGCGCCTTGGTCATCCGCCCACTCATAGACGTCGCCAAGTAATCTTCGGTCATCCCGGGTTAAAAAAGAGGCTTGAGGCATGGACGTTCCGCATTCGGCTTTACCCAGAAGGGGCGCAGAAAGACCGGGGTCCGCAAGTCCGAACACTCTATGTTTGAGAAGGGCCTGACCACTGATGCTCACTGCAGAATCAGGGGGATTTGATCGGAGTAATGTGCTGGCAGACGCAGACACAGACACATTCTTCACTGCCCTTTTATCGTCGAGTTGTTGCGCGATTATCAGTGCTTCTGCTCCAGAACTTATAGCTCGCATAACGTTGGCTCCTGCCAGTTAAAACCCTGGCGATTATCGCCAGGGATTAGCAATCAGTAAGACAAATGGAAGGTGACTGTTTCAGCCCCTAGGGAGGCGCTGATTTATTCGATTTTTCGTCCCTGCAACGCTCTGGAGGCCTTGATTTATCTGGGGGCAACAGCTGGGTTTTAGAATAAATCAGCGTCTCCCTAGGGAGGCGCTGCAAAAATAGCCAACTGTCCCCACCCTTGGCACACTAAGTTCCTTCAACAGCCTCCCTCTCCGTGAGCGTTACGCGCGTGCAGAAGACCTTCTCCGAACTCGAATATACCGGCAAGAAAAAGCAGACTCGCCGAGATCGCTTCCTGGCTGACCTTGAACAGTTGGTGCCCTGGGCCCTGCTGGAGGCGCAAGTGGCGCCGTTTTATAGCAACACCGCAGGCAAGCGCGGACGCCCTGCGATAGGGGTGTCGCGCATGTTGCGCATGTACGTCGTGCAGCAGTGTTTCGGTTTCTCCGATGAAGGTTGCGAAGATGCCGTCTACGACAGCCAGGCCATCCGCGGTTTTATGGGTATCGACCTGGGTCGCGAGTCTGCACCGGATGCCACCACCTTGCTGCGTTTTCGCCGCTTGCTGGAAGTCCATCAGCTAACCCGGCTGCTGTTTGAAACGATTAACCAGCATCTGGCCAGCCGGGGGCTGCTGCTCAAGGAAGGCACTATCGTCGACGCTACTCTGATCGCCGCGCCGCCCTCGGTCAAGAACCGAGAAGGCAAGCGTGATCCTGAGATGCATCAGGCCAGGAAAGGCAATCAATGGCACTTTGGGATGAAGGCCCACATTGGTGTAGACGCCACGTCGGGGCTGGTGCACAGCGTAGTAGGGACGGCCGCTAACGTGGCGGATGTCACCCAGGTTGGCCAGTTGCTTCACGGTGACGAAACCTATGTTTCGGGTGACGCTGGATACACCGGTGCGGCCAAGCGACCGGAGCATGCTGAACGGGACGTTATCTGGTCGATTGCAGAACGGCCAAGCAGTTACAAGCAGCACGGCGAAGGCAGCGTGCTGTATCGGGTCAAGCGCAAAATTGAATATGCCAAGGCGCAACTGCGTGCCAAGGTCGAGCACCCCTTCCAGGTAATCAAGGTGCGCTTCAATCATCGCAAGGTTCGCTACCGTGGGCTGGAAAAGAATACAGCGCAGTTGTTCAGTTTGTTTGGGTTGGCCAATCTGATGCTGGCCAAGCGGTATTTACAACAGACGGCAGGATAAATCCGTCTGAAAGGCGGGACTGGCCCGCCTTTCAGCAAAATGAGGGCAGAAATCTGCTCGAGAAACGTAAAATAAGGCCGGCAGGTTGAAAAAAACCGGCTTGGAAATGGGGACGGTGCGAACGGGTTAATTGTTCAGCGTCTCCTTAGGGAGACGCTGATTTATTCTAAAACCCAGCTGTTGCCCCCAGATAAATCAAGGCCTCCAGAGCGTTGCAGGGACGAAAAATCGAATAAATCAGCGCCTCCCTAGAGGTTTACTCTTCCAAGGACCACTTTCAGCGTTGTGCGTAATCATTACATCGGACGAATAGCTGAAACCGAATTTATTGAATTTATCAGTACTACCCGCCACGCCTGGAGTGATAGGTACACAATCAGAATCATGTACACCGCCGCTTCTGAAACAAATATTTGCATGCTCACCCACGCTTTCCGGAAACGATGTCGCTGTCCAGGAAAGCTTTCGTAATCGAGATTTATTAGCCGCGCCTTGGGGATAATCAGCCAACCTCAATTGGTGCCGGGAAAAGCATTATGGTTTGGTCCATTGATCGTTATTGGCGTCCTTGTTGTAGTCACCGAATAATCGGCTGCCTGACTGGCAGCGGATACCAACAATAGAACCAAAGGCACTATATTTTTCATCATTGTTACTCCAATAGTTAAAAACAAAATATTTTTTGACGCGTGAAGGCACTGACGCCGGCAAATTTTCGCAAAATCAGCAATGTGTTACCGAAGGGTCTAGCGCTCATCAGCATTTGAAATTGGTTATTAAAAAATCAACATCCACTTATAAAAAATTTTGCCAGCTGACTTCTGCCAACATCAGATTGAATGACGTTCACTTCCGGCAAATATCTGACATTCCGTGTCATCACCTACCCCACACGCTCCCAATCAATGGACAGCTCAAAAGAAGACAGGTTATTCAACAACCATTCAGGCGAGTGCATATTCAGCAGTGCACTGATGGGCTGATCCAGTATCAGCTTGCCGTAAAGGGTTTCTTCATGATCAAGGTGCGCCTGCTGGACAGCCCGATAGTGGAGCGGGTAGATACTTTTTTCGATGGGCAACAGCCTGTCGAAGTGTTCCAGCAGACCATGGAAGACAATCCGGCGCTCGACGGTTTCCCGTGTGGTGGCGATCAGTTTGACGAAGTATTCGCTGTCATGCTGGCGCAGCGCTTCACGGGCGGCGTATCGTTCAACCAGTGTATGCAACGAGCGGTCGTCGAACACGATGCAGCACAGGTCTTCTCGCAACATGCCTTTGAAGGGGTTAGCCGCTTCAGGCCGACGACAATGCTGACCCAGCGCGAACTGGACGGCACGCTCGGCCAGGCTCTGACGTTTACGCCCGCGCAACCATTCCAGGTCTTCGAGCGAAGGTGCCTGACGTCCATACAGTCGGAGCTGACGGGAGAGTTTTACAAAAAGACCTGCGGGGCCCGACAACGCTGCCTGTTGCTCCACCAACTGAGGGACCGGGAGCGCGGATTGTCGCGTCGCCAGTTGCTGAAACTCTGTTGTCAGATTCAGGCCGGATCGGTAAGGGTCCAATCGCATTGACTGATCGGATACTGACTCGCTTTGACGCAGACAAACAGTCATGAATGACTCCTTTATTATTTGGTTTTTGTACTCATCCCTTTGTACAGACAGCCAGACAGAGGGCCAACCCTGTAACCACCAGGAAGCAACATGCTTTTTATCGATGCAGTGGGCAGTGTCCGGAGATACTGAGCGCTTTAATAAGTAGCGCTTATTTCAAGACACATTATGTATGAGCCCGCTCATTGCACAATCCGACAGATGTAGGGGGTGGCGTATTTTTTATCGGTATCAATAGCGATACACAGCGAGCCATAAGCTCGGCGCGGGTTCTGACCTGATTTTTTCTGAGCAGCGAAGACACGTGATCGCGTACTGTATAGCCGCTGATACTGAGCTGCCTGGCGATTTCCTTGTTCGTGAAGCCCTGCAGCAACAGGTCTAGAACCTCTTGTTCTCTCATCGTCACCCACATGATATTCCCTCTTGCCATCATTTTGCCCAAAGACAATTTGTAAGATCAGTCCTACACTTGCAGCCCATGACTTAAAGAATAAATCGGCACAGAGTTCGTTTTATTTAGGTTTATTTCTTCCATTATCCGTACACCTCTCCATGACGCTCTATGACGAATACCCTGATCAAAAAATTAACGTAGTCTTAAAATCTCAACATAAGGAAACTTCCTACAGAAAATACGGAAAACCCCTATATTATTATTTCGCGATCCCCACAAAAAGGCGCAAGCTGACCCGTTTGCTATAGCACAGCTAGAGCAGACCAAGTTAAAAGCAACGCATAGGCGGACAGCCGCAAGATAAACTTGCGCAATGAGAATTACAATCAGTTGTTACAATTACACAGAGGAACTTGCGGAACTTTTCGTTTTTCTTGACTACGCAGCCTTTATGTTCCGACGTCTGCCGTACACCGTAGCAGTGAGCAACCCTGTGATGCCCATGATGAAGCTGTACAACACGCAGACCCAGATATTCCAGGGCATCAGCGCGATCAGCATCAGTGGCGTTGTGCTGGCCCAGAGCGCGTAGGCGATGTTGTAGGTGAAGGAGATGCCCGAAACACGAATGCTCGCCGGGAACAGCCCGATCATCACCGAAGGCACCACACCGACAATACCGCACGCCATCCCGGCAATCGCGTAGGCAACGCCGAGGGGCAGCCACTGCTCGATGAGGCTGGCGTACAGCACGCCGATACCCATCGGCATCAACAGGCTGTAGATCCTGGCCGCACGCCACGCACCGATTCGGTCGACCAGCCTCCCCGCCAGCACGCAGCCGATGTTGAGAAACACGATGCCGATGGCGCTCAGCGCGAAGGTGTCGCCGGCGCTGATACCGAAACGCTGTTGCATGACGGTCGGGGTAATCACCACCAGCACGACCACTGCGGAGGTAAGTACGAATGTCAGCAGTGCCGCAGGCAGCAGGGATTGCCGGTGATCACGCAGCACATGGCCCAACGGCAGCCCTGCCTGATGTTCGCGTTGGGCGTGCATCGCGATGAATACTGGCGTTTCGTTCAGCCAGCGGCGCAGCCAGACACCCACTACACCGAACAGACCGCCGAGCAGGAACGGTATACGCCATGCCCAGTCGAGGATCTCTGCCGGGCTGAAGACCCGTGCCAGCCAGGCGGCGGTGAGCGCGCCCAGCAGATAACCGAACGTCAGGCCCGCTTGCAACACGCCCAGTGCGTAGCCGCGACGGCCCTCGGGCGCATGCTCGGCGACGAACACCCATGCGCTTGGCACTTCACCGCCCACGGCGGCACCTTGCAGAATACGCAGCGTCAGCAGCACCAGCGGTGCCCAGTAACCGATCTGTGCGTAGGTGGGCATGACACCAATCAGCAAACAAGGCAGAGCCATCATCAGAATACTGAGACTGAACACTCGCTTGCGTCCCAGTCGATCGGCAAAGTGCGCCATCAGTATTCCGCCCAATGGACGTGCCAGGTAGCCGGTGACAAAGATTCCGAAGCTTTGCAGCAGACGCAGCCACTCGGGCATGTCCGGTGGAAAGAACAGCTGGCTGAGGGTCAGGGCGAAGAACACGAAAATGATGAAATCGTAGATTTCCAGCGCCCCGCCCAACGCCGCAAGGCTCAGGGTCTTGTAATCGGCTTTGCTGAAGGGCTGCGGAGTGGGCTGTACGATGACCGTCATGAAGCTTCCGAAACATGGCTGAAAAGAGCGCCCGGCGCTCGCAGGGCGCGAAGAATAGCAAAGCTTGCAGGCCCACTGATACGGAACTGAGGTGTGTTCGAGGATATAGGCCGTTCAGGACGCTCCGCGTACCAGTACGGTCTATCCGCTCAAAAGTTGACGGTGGCCGACAGTCTGGCCGTTCTGGGTGCCCCCATGAACAGGTAGTCGTCGCCCAGGTATTCACCGGCATCGCGCCAATAGCGCTTGTCGAACAGGTTGTCCACGGTCAGGCGCAGGACGGTGTCGTAGCCGCTGATTCGGGTGCTGTAACGGCTGCCTGCGTTGAACAGCGCATAGTCATTGACCTGCACCGTTCCTGCGCGGTCGGCATATTTGCTCGCGCTGTATTGCACACCGCCAAGCAGCGCCAGACCGCGGATCGGCAGGCTGTAATCGGCTTGCACGGCGGCGCGGTATCTGGGCACGTTCAGCGCCTGATGGCCGTCATAAGCCTCGGTGCCGCTGCCTTCGACGCGTGCGCGAATGGCCGCCGCACTGGCCGAGAGTTGCAGACGTTCAGTCACCCAACCGCTGGCGCCGAGCTCCAGCCCGGTGTTCTTCTGTTCGCCCTGCTGAACATAGGTAAAGGTGCCGTCATCGTTGGGCCTGGAATACTGATACGCCTGCCGTGCCTGAAACAGCGCAGCCGTGAGGCTCAGGCGCTGCCAGTCGTATTTGATGCCCGCCTCCAGTTGCCTCGACACGGTCGGCGCGAGGATTTCGCTGGCATTGCGGGTGAACCATGCGGCAGTTCCGCCCAGTGTCAGGCCCTTGCTGTAGCTGGTGTAGAGCGAAAGGTTGTCTACCGGCTTGTAGATCAACGCCGCCTGAGGCAGGAATACCGAACGCTCGGTATACCGCGCATCACTGCCATCCTCGGCGAACGCCTGTTCATCAAGCCGCACCTGGCGACCGCCCAGCACAGTCTGCCAGTGTTCGTTGAAGCTGATCCTGTCAGTGACGAACACCCCGTACTGACGACTGTCCAGACGGCGTTCGGTCGACGGCAGGGCCTTGGTCGACGGTGCAACGGCTTCCGGCGACTGGTTGATGTTGCCCGAGCCAACCAACTCGTTGAACGTGCCACGCGTGTCCACCGTGCGCCGATAGGCACTGGTGCCGAACGTCAGCTCATGTTCGAGCGAAGCGGTCGTGAACGTGCCGGACATCGCGGCCTCGACTTCGTCGTTGCGACGCGTGTCATCCGGGCTGCGAAAGTCATAGATATCGTAGCCGCCCTCGGCGCTGAAGTGATTGGGCACCGCCTCTGCCGCGCAACTGGCCGAACCGTAGCAGCCCCACGCGAAAGCGCTGTAGTCGTCGATCACCACCCGGCTGCGCGAGGCGCTGAGGCTGCCCTTCCAGGCATCGCTGAAGCGGTATTCGAAGCGACCGTTCAGGTTCAGCGAATCGATCCCGACCGGGTTGGACCAGCGCTGATAACCCAACAGCTTGCGCGGCGACGCATCGTGGGGCAGCGTCGTTCCACCGAGCAGTTGATAGCCCGGCACCGAACGCTGCTCTCTGGTCTGGTATTCGACGTCGAGTTGCAGCAAGGCGCGCTCGCTGATGTTCCAGTCGAACGCCAGCGACGCGAAATCGCGCTGGCCATCAGCGTGCTGCACATAAGAGCGGATGTCTTCATGGGCGAGGTTGGCGCGCAGTCCGAACTGTTGCTCGCTGCCAAACCAGCCGCCGAGGTCGGTCGCCAGATAACGCTCGCCGTGTTCGTTGGTGGACACCGTGACCGACCGCACGTCCTGCGCCCGTTTGGTCTGATAGTTGATCACGCCACCCGGCGCTGACACGCCACTCTGCACACCGGACAGGCCCTTGAGCAATTCGACCTGCTGTTTGTTTTCCAGTGCTACGTTCTGCTCACCGGTGATGCTTCGGCCATTGATGCGGTAACTATTGGCCGCGCTCAGAGCGAACCCGCGCACCACAAAATTTTCGTAGTAGCCCACCGGCGCGTAGCCGTCACCCACCGAGGCGTCGTTACGCAGTACGTCACTCAGCAGCCTGGGCTGACGATCCTTGAGCAAAGCTTCGGTAAAGACCGATACCGACGCGGGCGTGTCCAGCAACGAGGCCTGATCAAACCCGGCAATCGTCGCCCGATTGGCTTGGTAGTCAGTGGCGCTGTCCTGATCGCTGCGCCCCGTCACATTGACCGCCTCCAGATTCACAGCCTCGGCCGCCAGCACTGGCGAGGCGACGGCCATGCTCAAGGGCAACAGACGCCGGGCGAATCGCAACGCTGGTCGGTAGGGCGTACTCATGGGGATGACTCCGAAGGGGCTGGCCTGGACAGCCGCGAGGCACCTTCCGGCAGGGGGCCACCTTTTACGTTCAACGGTGGTTTTTTTCAAGCCTGACGTGCCAAGCTGGCAGCAAGCATTGCGCTGGAAAATTATACTTACGAAGCAGGCGACAGGCTCATGGACAAAAAGAAAGGCGCACACGGATAATTAAGGGTGGATTAAGTCTGCATGGTTAATCTGGCTTCAACAAGAAAGCGGACCCCATCAACGCATCACATATCCATTAAAACAGATCAACCCGAAGGAAATGTCATGAAACTTATCTCTGCCCTCTTCGCTGCCGCTACTCTAACCGCTGCTGCCGGAGTTGCCCAAGCCGATATCGGCCCTGATGAAGTCGTTCGCCTGCACAAGGCTGGCACTGTCGGCGATTTCGAACAGTTAAACAAGCAGGCACTGGCCAAGCACCCAGGATTCACCATCCACGACACAGAACTGGACAAAGACCGCGCCGGTCGTCTCGTTTATCAGATCGAATTGAAAAACACCAAAGACAGAACCGAGTGGAACTACGACGTTGACGCCAAGACCGGTGAAGTTGTGCGTGACGCCAAGGACAATTGATCCTGTCACCCAACTCGTCAACGATATAAAGAAAATTCCCACACTCTTGTGGGAATTTTCTTTTTCTTACGATTGAAACTTGGTTATTTAGCCAAACCCACTTTCAACACACTTCCATTGTCATCATCGGTCAGCAAGTACAGATACCCGTCAGGCCCCTGACGCACATCGCGTATGCGCTGCTTCATGTCTTTGAGCATACGTTCTTCATGGACGATCTTGTCGCCATCGAACTGCAAGCGAATCAACTCTTCAGTCGCCAGCGCGCCAATGAACAGGCTGTGATCCCACGCCTTGAACTGGTTGTGGTCATAAAACGCCATACCGCTCACCCCCGGCGATTGCTCCCAGACCTGAAACGGTACCTTGGTGCCTTCTACAAACTTGCCTTTGGCCTCGGAAATCGGCACGCCCGAGTAATCAATGCCGTGCGTGGCAAGCGGCCAGCCGTAGTTTTGCCCACGCTCGACGATATTCACCTCATCGCCGCCTTTGGGGCCGTGCTCGTCCAGCCACAACGTACCCGTCCACGGGTTGAGGGTCGCACCTTGCGGGTTACGGTGGCCATAGGACCAGATTTCCGGACGTACATTTTTCTGCCCAACGAACGGGTTGTCTTTCGGTACACCGCCGTCCGCATTGAGGCGCACGACCTTTCCTTGCAGTTTGTCGAGGTCCTGGGCCGTCGGGCGATTATTGTTCTCGCCCAGTGCGATGAACAGGTAACCGTCCCGGTCAAAGACCAGCCGCGCGCCGAAGTGGTTGCCGACCGACAGTTTTGGTTCCTGGGTGAAGATCTTTTCAAATCCTTCCAGCCTGGTCATGTCAGCGGACAGGCGGCCTCGTCCTGCGGCTGTGCCGGCTTTGTCGCCCTCGGCAGCGGTTTTGCCGTTGCCTTCGGAATACGTCAGGTAAACCATCCGGTCTTTGGCGAAGTCCGGAGACAGCACCACGTCGAGCAAACCGCCCTGCTTCTGCGCCCACACTTCCGGCACGCCTGAGAGAGGTGCCGACAACTTGCCGTCGGCCGTCACCAGCCGCAGATTGCCGGAACGCTCGGTGACCAGCATGCCTTTCTTATCGGGCAGGAAGGCCACGGCCCATGGATGATTCAAGCCGCCAGCCACTTGGCTGACAGTGACGGTGCCCAGCTCGCTTTTGTAGTTCTCTGTAGCGGCGCCGGCAGTCAGTGGCAGGCTCAATATGGCCGCCGTACACAGTGTCGCGATCAGGGTTTTTCTCAACATGGGCGATTCCTTATGCATTGAGTGGGCGCGCCGCCTGACAAGGGGCACGCGGTTTTGATGATTCAGTTGTCGCGCTGAAGTGAAGGTGGAGGTGAAATCGAAGGCGTGGCAGGACGCGGTGTCGTCTGGCGGGATGGCTGACCATTGCCGATACCGCCGTTTTCCAGCGTCGGCCTGCGCACCGGCGGCGCAATGTTCGGCGCGCGGCCGGGCGGTGTACTCGATTCGGTCCCCTGACGGCTGTTGGGGTTGGCCCGACGGATCGGACCGTCAGTGGAGTTGCTGCTGGCACCGTTGTTCAGCGTGCTGTTCGGCAGGGTTTGTGCCTGGGCGACACTGACACTCGCTGACACGCCGAGCACGATCCAGACGATATTGCGCGCAAAACTGTTCATCATGACCTCTGCGAAACGGTGAAGACTCGGGTGTTGGATGACAGATGAGCCGTCAGGTTCGACCGGGCGATCCCGATGAGCAAGCAAAGCGGTGCGAGAGTTTGTAACAAGAATGGTCGGCTTCTGCCAACGCCCATCAGTGCAGAGCCAGGCAGAAGGCGGATTCGGAGCGGTTTGACGTGCAGAACGTCAGGGGCTGCGAGCAATGATCGGTCAGTTCAGAAAGCTGTTTTCGCTGAATTGAGCGGCATGCTGAATGTAAAAATCGTGCCCTGCTCACGGGTTGAGCACACGCTCAGCGTGCCCCCATGAGCCAGGGCAATCTCGCTGGCGATGTACAGCCCCAGACCCAGCCCGGCCTGAGGCGCGTCCGTCACCGGCCGCGAGTAAGGCTGGAACAGTCGCGAGCGAACACATTCGGGGATTGGCTCACCCTGATTGGTCACTCTGAGCAGAAACAGCTCACCTTGCACCTCTGCTGCGACCTGCACCGGGCTGTCGGCATCGCCATGGGTGATCGCATTGGAGACCAGATTCGAGAGCAGTTGCGCGATCCGCTCGTGGTCGCAACGAATGCGCTCCAGCCTGCCAATGCCGGACTCGATCAATCGCGACGGATAGACCCGCTGTATCTCCGACACCACGTGCTCAAGCGTGTTGTCCAGGCCTTCGGCATCGTGAATGCTCAGCGGGATGCCGTGCCCCATTCGGCCACGGGCAAAATCGAGCACGTCATCCACCAACTGGGATGCGCGCTTGCCTGACGTAAGGATGTGCCGGGCGATCTGCAGGGTTTTTTCGTCCGGCGTATGGCGCTGCAACAGCTCGGCGCTGGCCGTGATGGCAAACAACGGATTGCGCAGGTCATGACCGAGAACGGCAATGAACTGCTCGCGCAGCTCGGCCACTTCGCGCTCTGCCAGCAAGTCGGCCTGCACCTGCTGCATGCTTTCCTGAGCCTCGATCTGCAAGGCCAGCAGACGCGCGAACGACACCATCATGGCCTGAATGGGCGTACCGTTGAGTTTCGCGGGCTTGGGGTCCAGCGCGCAGATCGTGCCGAAGAAGCTGCCATCGGTAAGAAACACCGGCACCGAAATATAGCTTTGAAAGTTGTACAGCCGTGGAGTGTGATGCTCGCAGAACAGCGCATCCTGAGCCACATGATCAATCACCACCGGCTGATGAGAACTGCGTATCTCGTGACAAATGGTGCTGGTCAGCTCCAGCTCGCCGCCGGGCTCCAGACCAAAATTGAGGTTGTCCCGTACGGCGCAGGCGGTCCACGAACTTTCCGTGACGCGCGCGATAGCAGCGAAACCCAGGCCAGTGGATTCAGTGATGACCTGCAAAATGGCCGGCACAGCACTGATTCGGCTGATGGTGGCGATATCGTTTGCAACGGAGTGCCGCATTTAGGACCTGTCAGCAAGCTTGCGGGGGAATAAAGCCCGCCATGGTAAGGCCGTCGCGGCTTTTGTGCACCAGAGAAGTTAAAGCCCCCGGATGACCGGCTCACCTGCGCAGAAACCGTCCGAAATACCTTGGGACACACGGACCTGTTACCTCTGAGCCCGAGTGTCAATCCGGGGCAGCAGGCGTCAGGCTGCCGGGCGGGGGAAAGTCGCCGTGAAGGTGGTGCCTTCCTCTGCCGAGGAACGCACCGTCACCTCGCCCAGATGCGCCCGGGCGATTTCGCGGACAATGAACAGCCCAAGCCCGACCGTACGGGTTTCGTCACTGTCGCTGACCACGCGCACTACCGGCTCATACAGGTCATCGACTTTCTCCATGGGTATCGGCTCACCGAAGTTGTGCACGGACAGCCTGATCACATGCCTGTCGAATGACGAGACGATCAAGATGTCGCTGCCCTGAGCACCGTAGGCAACGGCGTTGCTCACCAGGTTGCCCAGCAGTTGCAGCAATCGGTCCGGGTCGGCCGTGCAGGCGCCCTCGCCTTCGCTGCGATGAATCAGGACCCGCTCGGGGAACGCCTGACGCAATTCTTCGACGCCACGGGCGATAACAGCGTGCAGGTCGATTGGCTGCAAGGCAACGGTAATGCCGCTGCCGACGCGCGCGTGGGTGAAATCCAGCAGGTCGACGATCATGCGGTCGGCACGGTCAGTCGAATGGTGGATGTGGCCCAGAATCCGTTCTTGCCGCGATTCCAGTTGCGTACGCTCCAGCAGGCCAGCCGCCATTTTTATCGCCGCCAGAGGGTTGCGCAGGTCATGGCTGACAATGCCGATCATCTGTTCGGCAAAAATCGCCCGGATCTCGGCTTCGGCGTGGGCCAGACGCAGACGATTGCGGGCAGACGTCAGCTCTGTCTGAACGGTCATCTGGTGCTGCAGCAGTTCCTCGGCCAGCCGGTGTGCCGCGAGCAGTTCGCGCTCGTATTTATTGCGCTCTTCGGCGAGGAACACCGCCACTTCATGCAGAAAACCGGACGGGTACTCACGGCGCACGGCGTTGAGCATCATCGGCACCGAATGACCGTCGGCGTGGATCAACTCGACTTTGACTTCAGCGATAGACCCCTGAGTCTGCAGCATCGGAGCCCAGTGCGTCTGCAGAAAGACTTTGCCTGCCATGTTCAGCAAGTCCTGAAAACGACGACCCAAGACCGCCTCGCGCTCCAGGCCCAGCCAGCGGCAAAAGGTCAGGTTGGCACGCTCGATGGTGCCATTGGGCAATGTAACCAGCAGTCCGCAGGCGGCGTGCTCGTACAGCACTTCTGTCCCCGGCAGACTCACCTGTTCAACCGCCATGCTCGACGCTCCCGTCAGCATCCAGAAACAGCTTCATGGCTGTGATGCAAGCCTCCGGCGCGCTCATGTGCGGGTAGTGCCCGACGTTGTCGATCATGTACAGCGCGCTGCCTGGAATGACCCGATGCATGTACTCGCCCACCTGAACGGGCACCACCAGATCATCACTGCTTTGCAGGATCAACGTTTTGCTCTGGAGTTTTTCGACATCGGCGCGGTGATCGGACAGAAAGGTCACGCGGGCAAACTGCTTGGCGATCTCGGCGTTGGTGCGGCACAGACTGCCTGCAAGTTCCTCGCCCAACTCAGGACGGTCGGAAGCACCCATCAGGGTCGGCGCCATAGTGCTCGACCAGCCCAGATAATTGCTTTCGAGGGTTTCCAGCAGCGAGTCGATGTCGGCACGGGTGAATCCACCCACGTAATCGCCGTCATTAAGATAATGAGGCGACGGGCCGATCATGATATGGCCGGCAAACCGGCCCGGCGACTGGAGTTCGGCAAGCACGGCGATCATACAACTGACCGAGTGCCCGACATGAATGACCGGCCCGCTTCCGGCAAACTCGTCGACCAGTTCCAGCAGATCAGTTGCGTAGCCTTTGAGCGACGCATATTTGTGCGGGTACCAGGCCGAAACGTCGGAATTGCCGCTGCCCACCAAGTCAAACAGCACGACCTTGAAACGCTCGGCAAAGTGCGGAGCCATGAACCGCCACATGTGCTGATCGCAGCCAAAGCCGTGGGCAAAAATCAGGGTGGCCGGTCCGTCGCCCATGATTTTCACGTTGTTGCGCTGTAGGACCGACATGTCGGGCTCCAAAAAAGATAGCCACGCAACCGCCACGGTGCATGCATTTAATGAGGGTTAGAAGAGACTACCATCGTTAAAGGCACACTAGTGGCACAAACGGAATTTTAACGGTGCCGTTTAATGCGATTGCATTACCGTTTTTATCCTGCGCCCGACGCCCCCATCCAACTGACACTTGCGCCCATGCTCCGCGCAGGTAACGGAGCATCAGGTTTTTACGCCTCACTCACCGATGTCTTCGTTCCACAGTTCAGGCTTGCTTGTAATGAAGCCCTGCATCATGTGCCTGCACTCGGCGTTATCCAGCACCTCGATGCTCACGCCGCGGGAGCGCAACAGCTCTTCTTCGCCCATGAACGACTGGTTCTCACCCACGATCACGGTGCGGATGCCGTAGAGCAGGATCGCGCCGCTGCACATGGCGCAGGGTGACAGCGTTGTGTAGAGCACCGCGTCACGGTAGACGCTGGCCGGTTGGCGACCGGCGTTTTCCAGCGCATCCATTTCGCCATGCCGGGTCGGACTGCCTTCCTGAACGCGACGGTTGTGGCCGCGGCCAATGATCTTGCCGTCATGCACGATAACCGAGCCGATGGGAATGCCACCCTCATCAAGCCCGAGTCGTGCTTCATCAATTGCAGCTTGCATGAATGCGTCCATGATCTTGCTCCGTGTCGTTGACTGTCAGTGTTGCAGCGCCGTGTCGGCCGCTCACTTTCACCATACCGGCAAAAGCGGCGGCGCGCGAGGTCGCTCGATCACCCGGCCAGCCGTCTGGCCAGGCTCACAGACCGGCACTGACCTTGTTCGCGACATCGACAGGCAGCCAGGCTTTCCAGATCTCCGGATGCTGTTTCAGGAAGTCTTGAGCCACGACTTTAGGGTCCCGATGTTTTGCGCTCATTTCGCCCAGTGTCGTGTTGAGCAAATCAATCGGCAGATCGACTTTTTCGAAGACGCTCACCAATTCCGGGTACTGCTTCTTGAACTCGGCAGAAACACCGACAGACAGATTGGCAGGCAGAGACGCACTGCCACGCGGAGCAGGATTGCTGGGCATCGGTCAGGGTTTTCCAGGCGTCGGCGACAAAAGGCGGTTCTTCCAGCTTGATCAGCTTGTAGCTGCCCAGTAGTGGCGTTGGCGACCAATAGTAGAACAGCACCGGCTTGCCGCGACGAATGGAGGATGCGATTTCCGCGTCGAGCGCTGCGCCCGAGCCGGTGCGGAAGTTGACGAAGCTGTCATTCAACCCGTAAGCCTTGAGCTTCTGGGTGTTGACGATCTCCGAGGTCCAGCCGCTCGGGCTGTTGAGAAATCGCCCCTTGTCCGGCGATTCCGGATCTTTGAAGACATCCTTGTAACGCGCCAGATCGGTCACCGACTTCAAGTCAGGCGCCATGGGTTTGATGCCCTTGGCCGCGTCACCTTTGATCACGTATTCCGGCACCCACCAGCCCTCGGTCGCGCCTTTGACGATATCGCCCACGCCGAAAACCTTGCCTTCGGCTTCAGCCTTGATCCATACCGGACTGCGCCCCGTCCACTCCTCGGCGATCACTTGAATGTCGTTTTTCGCCAGCGCGGTCTCCAGGCTCACGGTGCTGCCGGGCAAGGTATCGGTCGGGTAGCCGTAACCTTTTTCAACAAGGGTGCGCAGCACTTCGGTGATCAGGCTGCCACTTTCCCAGGTCAACGCGCCAAAGCGGATCGGCGCAGCGTTGTCAGCCGCAGATACTGACTGACCCAGTAGCCCCAGCGCCAGCAGTGAACAGCCTAGCAGTCGTGTCAGGAGTCTCATGTACACCTCGGATGGCATGGCAGGATCGGATTAGCTTGGGAAGCCTGAAAGTATCGACATCGGCACGGCACCATTAGTTGTCGCGGTATGATGCTAGCCCTTCATTCCGAGCTGTCGAGCCGCCCGCGATGTCCGACATCACCTTTTGTACGCTGCCTGACGATTGCCGCCCCTTGCTGGGCAAGTTCTATCGCGAGCATCAGTCATTGATGCGCGCCGCCAGCAAGGGCGAGGTGTGGGTGGCCAGACAACCGGACATTATCGGCGCGTTGAGCCTCAGCCCGGTGGCGGACGGTCATTGGCTGACCGCTCTGTTCGTGGCGCCTTCGATGCGCGGCAAGCACGTGGCACACGGCCTGATCGGCGCTGCAACCCGCTCGCGGGAAGGCCCCGTCTGGTTGTTTTGCCATCCTGATCTGCTGGCGTTTTATCAACGTATGGGTTTTGACGTTGCCCAGCGTTTGCCACAGACCCTGGGCGAGCGATTGATGCGCTACAGCCGCAGCAAGCCGCTGATTGCACTGTGTCGATAGAGATGTGGAGAAGCCTGAGTTGCTGGCCGATCATTCGTCAGCGTTGGGGTCCATGTCCGGAAACATGACGTCCATGAAACCGAACTTGCTGAAGTCGGTGATGCGCGACGGGTACAGACGGCCGATCAGGTGATCGCATTCATGCTGAACAACCCGCGCGTGAAAACCGTGGGCGATGCGCTCGATCGGCTTGCCTTCGGGATCGAAACCCTCGTAACGGATGCTCTGGTAGCGGTCGACCATGCCGCGCAGGCCGGGCACCGACAGGCATCCTTCCCAACCCTCTTCAAGCTCTGGGCTAAGGGGCGTAATGACCGGGTTGAGCAGGATGGTCTGGGGAACCGCTTCGGCCTGCGGATAACGCTCGTTGCGTTCGAAGCCGAAGATGACCAGTTGCAGGTCGACACCGATCTGCGGTGCGGCCAGCCCCACGCCACTGACGCTGTGCATGGTTTCAAACATGTCGGCAATCAGCGTATTCAGCTCGCTGCTGCCGAACATTTCCGTGGGCACTGGAGGGGCAATACGCAGCAGACGCTCATCGCCCATCTTCAGAATGTTACGGATCATTGCCACCTGCCCTTTATGTAAAAAGCGATCTTGCCACAGTTACCGATCAGGTTTCATCAGGCTTGGCCAGCGGTACGGAGTGATCGCGCCCCAGACCGGACACATGCTGTTTACCGCCGTCCTCGTTCTGCTCGTCGCCAAGACCATCGCCCGGCTCTTTTTCGCCGGCTTCCTTGCCTTCGGCCGACATGTGCTCGATCACCGCATTCATTTCCGCACCCAGCAGCAGCACGGCAGCCGAAATATAGAAGTACAACAGCAACACAATGATCGCGCCGATACTGCCGTACATGGCGTTGTAGTCGGCGAAAGTCTTGACGTAGAAACCGAACGCCAGCGAGGCCACGATCCACACCACAACCGCCAAAACCGAACCCGGCGTGATGAAGCGGAATTCCTGTTTGACGTCAGGCATCACGTAGTAGATCAGCGCGACAGCGATCATCAGCAGCAAAATGATGGCCGGCCAGCGCAGGATGGTCCACAGCGTGACGATGAACTCTTCCATGCCGACCTGGGCAGCGATCCAGTTCATGACCTGCGGCCCGAGCACCATGAAAGCCGCCGCTGCCAGCAACATGCCGGCAATCCCTATGGTGTACAGAATCGACAGAGGAAAACGCTTCCAGATCGGCCGGCCTTCGACCACATCGTAAGCGGCGTTCATGGCGCTCATCATCAGGCGCACGCCAGCAGAAGCGGTCCACAGTGCGATCACAATACCGATCGACAGCAGCCCCCCCTTCGATTGCTGCAACTGATCGATGACCGGGTTGACCTGTTCAAGGGCCTGAGGTGGCAACAGGAACTCGGATTGCAGCCGCAGCCAGGAGAAAAAGTCCGGCAAATGCAAAAAGCCGATCAATGCGATCAGGAACAGCAGGAACGGGAACAACGAAAACAGCATCTGGTAAGCCAGTGCCGAGGCATAGGTGGACATCTCGTCATCGAGAAATTCGTTAACGGTGCGCACCAGCACTTTACTGACTCGCAAATGACGCAAATGGGGGAAAATCATGGCGCTTCCTCTCGCTCCCTACTGGAATACCTAACATCCTGAAGACCGGAATTTGCTGCATCGGCCGGTACTTCCAATGGAACGGTCCTGCGATTACCGATGGCACATTGACTGGACAGGTCATGAAAGGTTTCACTTCCCCGGAGCAGAAAGCATAACGGCCATCCGCAGATGGCCGTTAGCAGTGTCGCCTGTTCCGGTGTTCAAACGCCGGAAACGGTCAGCTTACACCTTGTCGATGCCTTTCTTGACAGCATCTTTCACTTCGCCTTTCGCCTGCTGGCCTTCGCCTTTCAGCTCCTGCGCCTTGCCTTCACCCTGCAGTTTAGTATTGTCGGTAGCCTTGCCAACAGCCTGCTCGACGTTACCAACTGCTTCGTTGGCCATGCCTTTGATTTTATCGCTGGTGCTGCTCATCGAAAATCTCCTGGGTCTGCTGAAGACCGCACTGTAATCGGATGTCGTACTCGACATAACGATTGACCCGCGCCCCTCGCCAAGAGTTGCAAGAATATTTCGGCGCGTTTGTACCGCTCGTCTGCTGCCGTGCGTGCCTGCATTTCATGCGTTCACGGCGAGTTGCGGCGAACTTTGTGCGAGAATGCGCGGCACCGTTGTGCCGGCAAGGCCGACAGGCTGAACAATCCGATTGGCAGGAACATTATGAAACTCGATAAAAAGCTGGCCATTGCGCGCAGAAACCAGGATCTGGGCGGCGCAGTGCTTGGCGTCAACAACACCCACTTTGCCGTGCTCGACCCCAAGCGCAATATCTGGTGGTTCGACCTGCCGGTCCCGCGCCTGCAAGTTGGTCAGTACGAGTGGCTGCACCTGCTGATGCATACGCCTGAGACCGATCAACTGCTGCATCTGAAAGTGACCACAGTCTTCATGCGCGATCACATGGAAGGTCTTGAGGTGCGCAATGCCGACAAGCGCAAGCCCACCGTCAGCCTGGAGTTGAGCGCCGACAAGGACTCGTTCCTCAAAGACATGCGCCCCAAGGGCAGCAACCTGAGCTTTGCCGGCTTTCTGCAAAAGTAAGCATGCTGTTGCGCTGCATGAAAGTCGCCTGATTGCGACTTTCCAGGCTGTCGGCAGGGTTGCTGTCAGCCGACAACATCAAGTGAAGCGATATCAAGCAAAGCGGCGTACCGCCAGATACCCCGCCGTCCCGGCCAGCGCCGAAACTACCGTACCCCAAGCCAGATCCACCAGCGCCAGTTGCGCGGGCCAGCCCTGCAGCGTCGCCCAGTTGGTCAAATCATACGTGCCGTAAGCGACCAGCCCGAGCAGACCGCTGTACAGCGTCGCCCGCCCCAAACGTTGTTCGCGGACCGCAGGCATCACGCCGAACACCACGACGCCCACCCCGTAAAGCAGATAGAACGCTACAGCTGGCCCGATCACCGGCGTGGGCAGCATCAGTGGTCCCAGCCATTCGCGGTAAGTCGGCCCCATGAAAACCCCCAGCCAAAGGCCATCAAGGATCAGAAACGCCAGCAGTGTGGCGAAGTAAGCCGCGAGATATTTTTTCATGGAATTCCTTGGTCAAGATATTGCAGTCTGGGCCTGATTCGCCTGTTTTCGCCTTGTCTAACCTTCGCTCGTGACGTTTTTACACACTCTGAGTCAGACCAGATCGATACGATCGGCGTGAATCACGATTTGTCCCTGCTTGTATAACGCACCAATGGCCTTTTTGAAGTTGCCCTTGCTGACGCCGAACAGACCGCTGATGACCTGCGGATCGCTCTTGTCGCTGACCGGCAGCGTGCCGTTGTTTTCGCGCAGTTTGGAAAGAATCTTCGAATTCAGGCTGCTGGCCGCTTCTGCGCCAACCGGTTGCAGGCTCAGGCTGATGTTGCCATCGGCGCGAATTTCCTTGATGAAGCCTTTTTCCTGCTTGCCGGCACGCATGAACTTGAACACTTCGTTCTTGTGAATCAGGCCCCAGTGCTTGTTGTTGATAATGGCCTTGAAGCCCATGTCGGTCGCCTCAGCCACCAGCAGGTCAACTTCCTGCCCGACGCTGTAGTTGGCCGGGGTCTTGTCCAGATAGCGGTCAAGACGCGCAGTGGCGGTGATGCGCCGGGTGTGCTTGTCGAGATAGACGTGCACCACGCAATATTCGCCGGCCTGCAAGGTGCGCTTCTCTTCGGAATACGGCAGCAGCAGATCCTTGGGCAGACCCCAGTCGAGGAACACCCCGATACTGTTGACTTCGACCACCTTGAGGCTGGCAAACTCCCCCACTTGAACCTTGGGTTTTTCAGTGGTGGCGATCAGCTTGTCTTCGCTGTCCAGATAAACGAAGACGTTGAGCCAGTCTTCATCTTCGGTCGGCACATCCTTGGGGATGTAGCGATTGGGCAGCAGAATTTCGCCGTCCTGCGCGCCGTCCAGATACAGACCGAAGTGAGTGTGCTTGACGATTTGCAAGCTGTTGTAGCGCCCGATTAAAGCCATTTCCAGATACCCTCATTACGTGGGCGGCATTCTACCCGACTTTGTGTCCGGGTTCGCGCTGCGTAGTCCAGGAGCAAACGCGTCATCCGCTCGTCAGTTGCCCTGACAGGCTCACGTCAGCCTGGCGCGCCTGCCGCGCGCAGTTACCCGCGTTCTTTTCATTAAAAACAGTTATTTACGCTGGCCAAGGAGCATTTCTACGGCGGATGCCGTCTTTATATGTCACCTGACAGCTGCCATATTTGCCAAGCAGGATTCCGGCATTTCCTGTATTCTGGCTGGCCGTATTACGTTTATGAAGGTAAATGGCAGCCATGCGTATCAAAGCATCCCACTCGAAAGCCAAACCCGCCCCAGCCGTTGAAACGAGCGACTCGATCAATGCGCAAATCGCGGCTTTCCTGAAATCCGGCGGCGAAATCCAGCAAATTGCCAAAGGCGTGAGTGGCCAGACTTTCGCACCGTCCAAACAGATCAATCTGGGTAAAAAGTAACACTGCCTGCGCCAGTCGATCTCTACGCGTCTTGCCGCCAAGGCGCTAGATTGACGATCCTTCGCTGGATATTCTTCCGGTCTCGCTGCTACTCTCTTCTCTGATATCACTATGGCCACGAGCTGGATCACGCTCTGGACGCTGTCTCATTTGCGGAATGCTCGAATGAAGAACTGGATGCTTTTCGGCGCACTTGTCTATCTCGGTGGCTGCGCGTCGCACCACTGCGAAAATGGCCCCAATGACAGTCAGCTTACCGACAGCCCTTGCCGGGCAGAGCATCTGCTGTATCAGAACGACATGCTCCAGGCCAAACTGTTGATCAGCGAAGACAATCGCGAAAATTACGAACTGGCAGAAGCTATCCTGCGCCGTGCCGGCATCGATGATGCGTCGGGCGAAGCAGAGTTCTATCAGGCAGTATTGCTGATCCGCCAGCAGGCCGATCAGAAGCAGATCGTCGACCTGTTGCAAACCGCTGCAAAACACAAGCACCCGCTGGCCATCGCCCTGCTCTCCCAGCAACTGAGCATCAGCGACCCGACATTGTCCGAGCACTATCGCTCCGAGTACGCCGAACTGGACGTCGCCAAGAGCGGTTATCCATCCTTTGAGCAGGCCCTGGTGGTCATCCGCGGGCTGGTCATTCCGTCCGCCAACGTGGCAACAGTCGACCGATAGACCGGCGGATCGACGAACGGTCATTCCGGGCGGTATTTCAACGGTATCCTTACAGCGCTCTAGCACGCGGCTTGTGTCGGCTCCCCAGCCATTTTTCGATACGCCATTTCTGACCACACTCCTCGCAGATCAAGGAGTGAGCCATGCTCAGCCATCGCTTACATGTGCTGTCTTTCAGCGCTCTGATTTTCTGTCATACCGTTTCTGCCCAGGTTCTGGAGCGGGACCTGGGTCAATTCGACCTGAAACTTGCCACCACCCCCACACGCAGCATGGCGCAAGGGCTGGTAACGCCCAGTGGCAGTTCGGACTCGTTTCATGGCGGGCTGGACCTGACCCTTCAGAGCGGCTTCTACTTCGGCCAGTGGACCCCCAACATGGGCTTCGCCTCCGACTCGGGGATGGAGCTTGACTCGTACATGGGCTTCAAAAAACCCTTCGATAACACGCTGGGCTACGAGTTGGGAATGATCCGCTACAGCTACCCGGATACCGATCAGGTCGACAGCCACGAGTTTTACGCCGGGCTGCGCATGCTCAACAGCCGGGTAGGCGCAGCATTCAGTAACGATGTCGGCAGCCGCGACAGCACCGTGTTCGTCGACCTCGGGGCTATCGAACGATTGGGCGTGGGCGTGCGCATGCAGTACGCCAATCATCAATTCGACATTCCGCAGGCGTCTACCGATGGCAGCCTGATCAGCGGTTTTAACGACTGGTCACTGAACTTGTCACGCCCCTGGCTGGGCATCGACATGAACCTGATCTACAGCGGCTCCAGCCTGAGCGGCGGTGACTGCAGCGTTTACAGCGGCCACAATGCGCGGTGCGACGGCACATTTACGCTAAAAGCCGTGCGAGCGTTTTTTTAACTCACCCGCCGGGTTGAACTGCCAGCCACTACACTCCTCTACTGCAGGTCAGTACGCCAAGGAGTTGTCATGCCGTCTCTTTTCAAAGGCTTCATTACGCTGTTGATGACCGTCTCACTGCTTGCCGGATGCAATCAGGTGGGCTTGGCGTATCGCAATCTCGACGTGATCATTCCGTGGACGCTCAGCGACTATCTGGACATGAACTCGGAACAGAAAGGCTGGCTGGATACGCGCCTCAAAGAGCATCTGAGCTGGCATTGCAGCACCCAGTTGCCGAGCTATCTGGCCTGGCTGGACAAGCTGGAGGACATGGTCAAGAACGATCAGGTGACCTACGAGGGTCTTGAGGCCCGCACCCGTGAGGCCAAAGAGGCGATATCTAAGATTTCCCGAGAAATCACGCCGTCTGCCGTCGAACTGCTGTCGCGCTTTGATGACAAGCAGGTGCAGGAGATGCAGGAGTCGTTTGCCAAGGATCAACGCAAACGCGAGAACAAATACCTCGACCAGCCGCTTGAGCGCCAGATCGCCGAGCGCGCCGACCGTATGCAAAAACGCCTGACGCCGTGGATCGGCAAGCTGAATCAGGCACAGAAAGATCGCATCCAGAGCTGGTCCGCCTCACTCGGCGAACAGAACAAGGCCTGGATCGACAACCGCACGCGTTGGCAAAACCTGTTCCTTGCCACCGTGCAGCAGCGCCAGTCCAACGACTTCCCGCAGCGCATCGCCGCCCTGCTGCAAGATCGCGAGACATTCTGGACACCGGAATACCGCAAAGCCTACGACCAGACCGAAAAGGCTGCAATCTCCCTGATCGTCGACATCACCGCCATGAGCACCCCGGAACAACGCACCCGCTTGCTGAGCCGGATAGCCGACATGCGTAAGGATTTCACTGATCTGGATTGCCTGAAGTCGCAGCAGTAAGCGCTAGACAGAGGTCCCTGGATGCTCGCAGAGCAGGCTCGTGTGGAGACCAGGGGATGCTTCGCTTGTGTAGAAGCGGATTGGGCGACGCTTCGCTTGAGTGGGATCGGACCGGGCGACGCTTCGCTTGTCCGCGAACTGCCAGGAACCGGCAGCAAAACCAGTACACAAGGTACATCAGAGGTAACCGATTCAGGGCCGCTTCGCAGCCCATCGCAGCCGTCGTAACCTCCTGAATCTCCCACGCCCTCCGGGCAGAAGCAGCTCTGGAAGCCTCTTCGCGGACAAGTCCGCTCCCACAAAGTCCGTGCTACACCTCGTGGGAGCGGACCGGGCGACGCTTCGCTCGTCCGCGAACTGCAGGGAACTGCCGGGAACCGGCAGTGCAACGCTGAACAAGGCCTTAGGCAATCTGTGGCTTGGAGGCGATGACGTCGAACGTCGCCGGGTCGAGCGGATCGTCGTGCTCATTCAAGACCTGTAGCGGGTGAGCATTGTCAGGGATGGCACTGTCGATAAGTGCCAGCAGGCTGGCGCCGCGCTTGGTCAGAATATAACTCGAGCCATTCCCGCCCTCTTCGAAGGGACGCGGCTCGATAAACCCGCGATTAAGCAGCGTTTCAAAAAGCTCATCAGATGTCGATTGAGTACCGTCGTTCTGAACTTCGTGCAGCAGACGCTCGATAAGGTCCCAGTTGTAAGTCATTTTTCTAAACCTCCGTCCAGCATGGATTGATTGCCCATGACATCCAGCCACAGGCATACGACTCAGAAAATGTGACCTGCGGTTTTTTTGACGGTTCAGAGAAGTTGCTGGAAGGTATGACAGGCGGCGGTCTGCGCATAAGGCAAACAGGGAAGAAGTTGACCGCTCCCGCCTGCGCGGGAACGGTCACGGCCATCACTCAGCGGCAGGTGCCGGAGTGCTGCGTTTCTTCAGCGGCGCCATGCCGTCCTGGCTGACCAGGTCAGACTTGGGCCGGTTGGCGGTCTTGCGTTTGGTCGGACCTTTGGCAGCGACTTTTTTCTTGTCGCCTTTCACGTCGGTCTTTTTCTTCTTGACGCCAACTGCCTTGCCCGACGCCTTGACCTTTTTAGGGCCGCCATAAGTGCCTTTGACTTCCTTGATGACGCGGCGCTCGAAGCTCTGCTTGAGGTAGCGCTCGACGCTCGACATCAGGTTCCAGTCGCCATGACAGATCAGCGAAATCGCCAGACCGTCACTGCCGGCACGACCGGTTCGGCCGACGCGGTGCACGTAATCGTCGCCGCTGCGCGGCATGTCGAAGTTGATCACCATGTCCAGGCCTTCAACATCAAGACCGCGTGCCGCTACGTCGGTCGCGACCATGATCTTCGCGCCGCCCTGCTTCAGACGGTCGATGGCCGCCTTGCGGTCCTTCTGATCCTTGTCGCCGTGCAGCACGAACGCCTTGTATTCCAGCGCCACCAGACGACCGTACAAACGATCCGCCATCGCCTTGGTATTGGTGAAGATAATGGCTTTCTGATAGGTCTCGTTGGCCAGCAGCCAGTTCAGCACCTGCTCTTTATGAACATTGTGGTCGGCCGTAATGATCTGGTGACGCGTGCCGGAAGCCAGCTCGCTGACGTTGTTGACTTGCAGATGCTGTGGATCCTTGAGCACCTTGCCGATCATTTCACGCAGACCGGCGCCGCCAGTCGTTGCCGAGAACAGCATGGTCTGCTCACGGCCGGCGCACTCGCCCGCCAGACGCTCGACGTCTTCGGAGAAGCCCATGTCCAGCATGCGGTCGGCTTCGTCGAGCACCAGCACTTCGACGTGCTTGAGGTCCAGATTGCCCGCGTTGAGCTGCTCCAGCAGACGACCCGGCGTGCCGATCAGGATGTCCGGCACCTTGCGCAGCATGGCCGCCTGGACCTTGAAGTCCTCGCCGCCGGTAATCAGACCCGCCTTGACGAAGGTGAACTGGGAAAACCGCTCGACTTCCTTGAGCGTCTGTTGCGCCAGCTCGCGGGTCGGCAGCAGGATCACTGCGCGGATATCGACGCGAACCTTGGCCGGGCCGATCAGACGGTTAAGGATCGGCAGTACGAACGCCGCTGTCTTGCCGCTACCGGTTTGCGCAGTCACCCGCAGGTCGCGCCCTTGCAAAGCCAACGGGATGGCGGCCGACTGCACAGGCGTAGGCTCGACAAATTTAAGCTCGGCCACAGCTTTAAGCAGGCGTTCGTGCAGGGCGAATTCGGAAAACACGGGTGCTACCTCGACGAAAAACAAAAATACAGCTGCATAGCGTAACGGTTTCGAGCGCCGGGGCCGAGTTTCTTTACCACCAATGGCCGAATTTGTTTGCCGATACGCCGATCCAGAGGGTCGGACAGGCCCTGCGGCGGCGCGAAATCGCTCTGATCCAGACGCCATTAAACACCGCGAACGGCCGCAAACTTTTTCCCGGCTGCAGATTCGCTCGAAACCTGCTCGCTGCCTCTCGCCGTCGTGCAGATCGAAAACATCCGGGTGGACCGCGACCTGCGCAAGCATCTACCCTTGATCCGTCACCTGAGCACACCCACTGCGGAAGAGAAACCTGCCCCCATGAAAACAATCGCGTTCCTCGTCATGAGCCTGATCAGCCTGCCGCTATGGGCACTGGATGCACCCGACCAGCAACGTCTGGCGGGCATTCAGAAGGAATGGGCACACATTCAATACGGGCTGCCGGAAGCGCAGCATGTCGATGCATTCGAAAAACTGGCCAGCAAGGCGTCGGCATTCACTCGGGAACGCCCGACGGCCGCAGAAGCCTGGATCTGGTCAGGCATCGTCACCAGCAGTTGGGCCGGCGCGAAAGGCGGTCCCGGTGCGCTGGACGAGGCCAAGCAAGCGAAAGCGGATCTGGAAAAGGCGCTGAGCCTGGACCCCAACGCCTTGCAGGGTTCGGCGTACACCCATCTCGCCGCGCTGTACGACAACGTCCCCGGCTGGCCGATGGCATTTGGTGACACCACCAAGGCCGGGCAATTGCTGGAGCAGGCGCTGAAGATCGACCCGAACGGCATGGACCCGCTGTTTTTCTGGGCCAAGCATCAGTTCGATCAAAGCAACTATGCCCAGGCACGGGATGCGCTGAACAAGGCCCTGCAAGCGCCGCCACGTCCGGGCCGCGAAGAAGCAGACGCAGGTCGTAAGAAAGACATCCAGTTGCTGCTGGCGAAGGTCAACAAGAAACTCGACTGAGGAATCAGCCTGCTTCGGCTGTTTATCGAACCCGGTCGCGGCCGGCGCTCACGCCATTGGCAACAACATGTCGACCACCAGCCCCCCGCCCGGCCGGTTGCGTGCGGCGATCTGCCCGCCGTGCATTTCCAGTGCCCGAAGCGCAATCGCCAGGCCCAGGCCGAAGCCCTGCGAGGTATTGTCAGCTCCACGCTCGAACGGCTGGAACATGCGTTGCAGACACTGCGCGCCCACGCCCGGCCCGTGATCGATAACATTGACGACCAGGCTGGGCGGATGGGCCTGCACGCTGGCAACCACGATGACATCGGTGCCGATAGCGGTATGGCGCACCGCATTGCGGATCACGTTTTCAAACGCCCGGTACAGCAATTCACTGTCGACCTGCGCCATGAACGGTGTCGGGGCCTGCAGCCTGACCCTGCACTGTTTGAGCCCGGCCTCGAACTCGGCATCTTCGACGATGGCTGCCAACAGGCTGATGACATCGACCGTCTCACGCGACAGGCTCTCGGGATGACTCTGCAAACGCGCCAGGGTCAGCAGTTCCTCAATGAGCGCGTCCATGCGTTCCGATTCGCGCTCGACCCGTTCCAGCATGCCCAACTGGCTTGGCGCCTGACGCAGCAACCCGATCGCAGCATTCATGCGCGTCAGTGGCGAGCGCAATTCATGGGAAACGTCGTGCAATAACTGTTGCTGGGAATCGGCCATGACTTTCAACTGATTGGCCATACGGTCGCAGTCTTCAGCCAGATCGACGATTTCATCGCGCCGCCGCCCCATGTCGGGCTTCACACGCGTATCGAAACGACCTCTGGCCACTTTGCCCATGGCTTCACGCAGCTTGATCAACGGCGCAACCAGATAGCTGCTGAGAAACCAGCTGAACAACGCGCTCATGAAGGTGCCGGTAATCAGCGGATTGAGATGCGACGGCCGTGCGTCTTCAGCGTCGGGCCGAAGCGTGGACCTGATGTGGACGGTCGCGCCTTCACGGGTATGAACGGCCAGCTCGAAATTCGCAGCCTCCACCGCCTTGCCCGCCAGCAACCGGCCCTGATCATCGTAAAGCCCTACCCGGTCCTGCCGATCAGGCTGCCAGACATTGAGCAGCGCCTGCCCAGCGGGAATCCCGGACTGCTGCAAGATGCGGATTTCGTTGTCGAGCACGGTACGCAAGGAAGGATCGCCGGGGCCGGAGCGGGTAAACATGAACAGCCCCGCACCCACCAGAAAGGTCAGGCTGGTCGCCAGCCAGAACGCCAGAAACAGCTTCCAGAACAACCGGCTCGGCCTCATGGCGTGATCAACATGTAGCCCAGATTGCGGACACTCTGTATCCAGCTCCGGTCATCGTTGCGCGGGCCAAGCTTGTGGCGAATGCTGCTGATGTGCACGTCGATGCTGCGGTCGTAACGAGCCAGCGGTCGGCCCAGCGCGTTCATCGACAGGTTCTGCTTGCTGACCAGTTGCCCCGCATGCCGCGCCAGCTCTTCCAGCAGGCAGAACTCGTTACCGGTCAATTCCAGCACCTGGCCCTGCCAGCGCGCCTCACGCTTGCCCGGCCAGAGTATCAATTCACCGGCATGAATCATGTCCCTGACCGCCTCGTTCAACGGCACCGAGCGTACCCGGCGCATGATCGCCCGCAAGCGCGCCACCAGTTCGCCCGGCGAGCTGGGCTTGGGCACGTAATCGTCAGCGCCCAGTTCCAGCCCGGAGATCCGGTCGATGTTGTCGCCTCGGGCGGTCAGCAGAATCACCGGCACCTGGCTTTGCGCACGGATGCGCCGCAGCACTTCGATCCCGGAGATGCGCGGCATCATGATGTCGAGCACCACGATGTCGTGACGACCGGACAAGGCTTCGACCTCGCCCTCTTCAGCGCTGTTGGTGCAGGTCACGTTGAAGCGTTCACGGGTCAGGTACTGGCTGAGCATGTCCGTCAGTTCCCGATCATCGTCGACAAGCAATACGGAAGTCATGGCAGGCCCTTGATTGGTGGTGGCCGATTATCCCGGCACGGCTGCGGCGTGTCAGCCGGGGCGGATGATCTTTACCTAACCTTACACCGCGTTAACCGTCCCCAACATGCCCTCCCCCTATGCTGCGCAGCCAACAGCCGGACCGGCCCTTTCTGGCGTGTCATCGGCAGCGCTCAAGCGCCTTTGTTCGCAGCTTTTCTGGAAAGGGTTTGATGATTTATTCGCGCCTGCTTGTATCGCTTTGTCTGTTATTCAGCGTCCCGCTGGTTCACGCCGACACATTTGCCATCTCCGAAATTCGCGTCAACGGCCTGCAACGCGTGTCCGCTGGCAGCGTTTTCGCGGCGCTGCCGCTCAACGTCGGTGAGCAGGCGGATGAACAACGGTTGGCCGACTCGGCACGTTCATTGTTCAAGACCGGCTTCTTTCAAGACATCGATGTGGCGCGCGACGGCGCTGTGCTGGTCATCAATGTCGTCGAGCGGCCGTCCATTGCCAGCATCGAGATCGAGGGCAACAAGGCGATCAGCACTGAAGACCTAATGAAGGGGCTGAAGCAGTCGGGGCTCAGCGAAGGCGAGATTTTCCAGCGCGCCACGCTGGAGGGCGTGCGCAACGAATTGCAACGGCAATATGTATCCCAAGGGCGCTACAGCGCCTCGGTCGATGCGCAGGCCGTGCCTGCACCGCGCAACCGTATCGCCCTGAAAATCATCATTGACGAAGGTACGGTCGCGTCCATTCAGCACATCAACGTGGTCGGCAACACGGTGTTTTCCGATGAGGAACTGGCTGACCAGTTTCAACTGAAGACGTCCAACTGGCTGTCGTTTTTCAAGAACGACGACAAGTACGCTCGCGAAAAACTTTCCGGCGATCTTGAGCGTCTGCGCTCTTGGTACCTGGACCGCGGTTACATCAACATGGACATCAATTCGACTCAGGTATCGCTGACGCCCGACAAGAAGGGCGTGTTCATCACCGTCAACATTACCGAAGGCGCGAGATACACGGTGGGCAGCGTGAAACTGGGCGGCGACCTGAAAGTGCCGCAGGATCAGCTCGAACAGTTGATTCTGGTCAAACCGGGCCAAGTGTTTTCGCGCAAAGTGATGACCGACACCACCAACCTGATCACCCGTCGCTTGGGCAACGATGGCTACACCTTCGCCAACGTGAACGGCGTGCCGAAACCCGACGATGCCGATCACACCGTCGACATCAGCTGCGTGGTCGACCCCGGCAAACGTGCTTACGCCAACCGCATCAACTTCCGGGGCAACACCAAGACCGCCGATGAAGTGCTGCGTCGCGAGATGCGCCAGATGGAGGGCGGCTGGGCGTCGACCTACTTGATCGACCAGTCGAAAGTACGTCTGGAGCGGCTGGGTTTCTTCAAGGAAGTGAACGTCGAAACCCCGGCAGTGCCCGGCACCGATGATCAGGTTGACGTCAATTACGCCGTCGAGGAACAGGCATCGGGCAACATCACCGCCAGCGTCGGCTTTTCGCAAAGTGCCGGGTTGATCCTCGGCGGCTCCATTTCGCAGAACAACATCCTCGGCACCGGTAACTTCGCCAGCCTCGGCATGACCCGCTCCGAGTACCAGACCAAGTACAACTTCGCGTTCACCAACCCCTACTTCACCCCGGATGGCGTGAGCCTGGGCTACAACGTTTTCTACAACGCGACCGATTACAGCAAGTATTACGACGATGACGACGAGGTTTCCTATTACTCGCTGAACAGCGTGGGCGCCGGGGTCAACCTTGGCTATCCGATCAGCGAAACGTCGCGTTTGACCTACGGGCTGTCGATTCAGCATGACACCCTTGACCCGGGCAGTTACAGCGCTGACGAAATTTACGATTTCATCCAGCGTGAGGGGGATGCGTTCACTAACCTCAAAGCCAGCGTCGGCTGGTCGGAATCGACGCTCAACAAAGGCGTGCTCGCCACCCGCGGTCACTCGCAAAACCTGACCCTGACCACCACCGTGCCGGGCAGCGACTTGCAGTTCTACAAGATCGACTACAGCGGCCAGACCTTTGTGCCACTCAGCAGCGCCACGTCGCTGCGCCTGCACACCAAACTGGGCTACGGCAACGGTTATGGCGACACCGATGGTCTGCCTTTCTATGAAAATTACAGTGCGGGCGGCCAGTCCTCGGTGCGCGGCTTCAAAGACGGCACGCTGGGGCCCCGCAACACCCCGGCCACTGGCACCTACGCCAGTCAGGGGCAGATTTACTATTCAGACCGCGACACCGAAGCGCTGGGCGCCAATATTCTGATCACCGGCGGCATGGAATACCTGTTTCCGATGCCGTTCGTCAAAGACCAGAAATCCCTGCGCACCTCGCTGTTCTGGGACTTCGGCACGGTGTACGCCGACAAGTGCTACCTGAGCACCACGCAGAACTGCGGCGAACTCAACATTGATCAGATGGCCAGCTCGGTAGGCGTCGGAGTGACCTGGTATTCCGCCCTCGGCCCGCTGTCGTTCAACCTCGCCGTGCCGATCAAAAAGCCCGAGGACGCCGAAACCCAGGTCTTCCAGTTCTCGCTGGGCCAGACCTTTTGAACCGTCAGCCAGGCGCTCTTTACCCAGCATTACCTGGCCCGGACCGCGCTTTACGTTCAGCCATTGAATACTGCCTGGCATCACGATTCAGGTCAGGAGCCGCCACATGAGCCGCACAGTCAGACAAATTACCCCCGACGTGCAGGACATCATCCAGCACACCTTGAGTTCACTGCTAGGCAAAGGTTTTGTGGTCGCACTGTTCGGCAGCGAAGAGCCGACCGGCACCATGCACTACCACCTGCGCATCGATCACGACGCCACTGGCCTCGGCATCGAACATCACGACACCATCGCAGACGGCTTCATCGACGATATCTTCGTGCTCGCCACGCGGATGAAAGCGATGCTCAAGCAACGCGAAACCCTGAGCCGCATGAGCGGCGGCAGTCAGGCCACGGGCGAGGTTCGTCTGCTGACCTGGATGACCGAGGACAATAGCCAGGCAGTGATGCAGGCGGCGCGGAAAGCCGGGCGCGAGTGTCTGAATGCATTGCGCGAGCGGCGAATGCAGGCGTGAGCCAGAAATACTGTGCTTAACCGGGCCGTTAAGTTTTTCCAGCTCGCCCTGCAGTTTTACCCACAGTCAGAATCTACGTCTGGGTCCACTTGAAAACTCATCTTTTGCGGGAATCACCCTCGTAGTCGCGTTTTTTGAAAAGTGCTTGGTAACAAACATTGCCGTGTATTTAACAGGCCTTGTAGGATCTTGAGGTGCTCCGGTTGACGGGCAACTGAGCGCTTATTCATAGACCGACCTACAAGATCAAGGAAGATTAAGTGCATCATGATACTGCTGAAACCCTTTGGCATAGCCTCGACACACAAGGCCGTTTCTATCCAAAAACGCACGACAAAAAATTCTTTGAGGTACTGCGCCAGTCACTGGGCGTCCCGGCCGGTGGAGACATATCAACCTATTTGAAAAACACTAACCTCGACGCGACACGACTGGTCGTTGCGCTGTTGACTGCGCTGCAACCATTCAGCCAGATGCTCAATGACGTTTATGAGATGTTGATTGACGGGAACATCACCCAGAGCAATGAGCAGGTACTGGTAACGTTCGATTTCGGTGAATCGGGAAAGCTGGATTTTGATGCAGAGTCCTTTCGTACTGCGAATGGGATTCTTACGTCTGTCGCCGCTGGCATATTGAGCCCTGCGGTAAGCCCTGAAGGTATGAATATAGTTGCGCAAAGCATTTATCAAGCGCTGTCCAAGGCTTATAAACGAACCACTGGCAAGATCGCCTCGCCCAACAGTTTTTTCATCGGTGAGCGTGATGCAGGACCCGTTAAACGAACGGCTACCGTCTCAGACAGCCGCGTCTTGGGCTGGCTAAAACCTGACTGGCCTTATGCTAATTCAGTCCCGATGCCAACATTGGCCGCTGCAGATCCGCTTGGCAGGGTGCTAAGGCCTTACATCAATGCAGTGAGTCAGCTATCCCGTCGTGCCGGGCGCTATACCGATCAGGCTCACTTGAGAACCGCTTTTGGCGAACCAGTGAAATCCCGCAATACGCGCGCTCCAGTTTTGTTGTGGGACGAAAATGTGTTCTCGCAAGTCATCGATGATCACCCTGTTCGGTTTCTCTGGCTGCCCGCCATTTGGCACTGTTACGAGTTCGCCCCCAAAAGTGCGTTCGACCGGAAAGCGTTGTCGGATGAAGTCGCCAAGGCTATACAGGATAATTTCGATATCCCGCCTCCTCGCCCGGTTGCCCAAAGCCTGAACGATTTGCTCGACCTTCCTCTGTGGAAAGAGCGCTCTCAGATTTATGCCATCTGGCTGATCACACTCTTGAGAAAAGAAGTCATTGCTAAGGAGGCGCTGATTTATTCGATTTTTCGTCCCTGCAACGCTCTGGAGGCCTTGATTTATCTGGGGGCAACAGCTGGGTTTTAGAATAAATCAGCGTCTCCCTAGAGGGTGTAGACAAAATAAATTAAACTTTCACTCCCTTGTCTGAATAGCCCTCAAGCCATGCCTAAAACCGGACGTCCTCGCTCGATTGCCGCCGAGCACTATCCCGTGCTGGTGAAACTCGCTCATGCACAGCCCTATTCCAGCCAGGCCGAATTGGCGCTCGTATTCTTCGCCGAAACCGGTATCACTGCGCATCCCGACACCTTTGCAAAAGCGTTGAAAATGGCAGGGATTACGCGTGTAAAGCAGCGGGCCAAGGGAAGTTTTCAGTCACCTGAACCTAATAAAGCCTATGGCTACAATGAAACCCACCGCCGCCAACTGCCGGAGCAGCTATATCCGAGTTGCTTGACAGATACCGAGTGGGCACTGGTCGCCGACCTGTTTGAAAGCCAGGGCGGACGAGGAGTGCCACCGCTTCACTCTCGGCGCACGTTGCTGGAAGCCTGTTGCTATGTCGTACGCACGGGGTGCTCATGGCGAATGCTACCCCGCGATTTTCCTCATTGGGACAATGTCTACAAAACGTTCCGCCGGTGGAGCGCTCAAGGCAAGTTCGAGCAAATGCATGATCGCTTGCGAGCTCAATGGCGTGAGCGGGAAGAACGCGCTGACAGCCCGTCAGCAGCGATCCTGGATTCACAGTCGACCCGCAGTTCTCCTCAAGGCGGTGACAGCGGCTACGACGCAGGCAAAAAAGTGAAGGGGCGTAAACGAAGTCTGATTGTCGATACATTGGGCCTGCTGCTGGCTGTCAGTATCAGTGCTGCAAGCGTGCAGGATCGTGACGCGGCGGATGATGCGGTGGCGTACTCGAAGGAAAAATATCCGTCACTGAGCACGCTTTTTGTTGATAGTGCGTACGCAGGAAAATGGGCACAGCGCACCCATCAACTGCACGCTATCGATGTTCAAGTGATCCGTGGCCCGAATAACAGAAGAACAGGGCAATGGCACTCTGAACAAGGCGATCTATTTTCCGTGGAGCCTGTTCAGACTGGATTTGTGGTCATGCCCAAGCGATGGGTAGTGGAGCGAACTCATGCCTGGAATGAGAGAGCTCGGCGACTGATCATGCATCATGATCGCCTTTTTGCGGTAAGCGAGGCATGGGTTTGGTTGGCCGAGGCTCGAATACTCGCGCGCCGACTCACTACATGATTTTGTCTACACCCTCCTAGGGAGGCGCTGCAAAAATAGCCAACTGTCCCCACCCTTGGCACACTAAGTTCCTTCAACAGCCTCCCTCTCCGTGAGCGTTACGCGCGTGCAGAAGACCTTCTCCGAACTCGAATATACCGGCAAGAAAAAGCAGACTCGCCGAGATCGCTTCCTGGCTGACCTTGAACAGTTGGTGCCCTGGGCCCTGCTGGAGGCGCAAGTGGCGCCGTTTTATAGCAACACCGCAGGCAAGCGCGGACGCCCTGCGATAGGGGTGTCGCGCATGTTGCGCATGTACGTCGTGCAGCAGTGTTTCGGTTTCTCCGATGAAGGTTGCGAAGATGCCGTCTACGACAGCCAGGCCATCCGCGGTTTTATGGGTATCGACCTGGGTCGCGAGTCTGCACCGGATGCCACCACCTTGCTGCGTTTTCGCCGCTTGCTGGAAGTCCATCAGCTAACCCGGCTGCTGTTTGAAACGATTAACCAGCATCTGGCCAGCCGGGGGCTGCTGCTCAAGGAAGGCACTATCGTCGACGCTACTCTGATCGCCGCGCCGCCCTCGGTCAAGAACCGAGAAGGCAAGCGTGATCCTGAGATGCATCAGGCCAGGAAAGGCAATCAATGGCACTTTGGGATGAAGGCCCACATTGGTGTAGACGCCACGTCGGGGCTGGTGCACAGCGTAGTAGGGACGGCCGCTAACGTGGCGGATGTCACCCAGGTTGGCCAGTTGCTTCACGGTGACGAAACCTATGTTTCGGGTGACGCTGGATACACCGGTGCGGCCAAGCGACCGGAGCATGCTGAACGGGACGTTATCTGGTCGATTGCAGAACGGCCAAGCAGTTACAAGCAGCACGGCGAAGGCAGCGTGCTGTATCGGGTCAAGCGCAAAATTGAATATGCCAAGGCGCAACTGCGTGCCAAGGTCGAGCACCCCTTCCAGGTAATCAAGGTGCGCTTCAATCATCGCAAGGTTCGCTACCGTGGGCTGGAAAAGAATACAGCGCAGTTGTTCAGTTTGTTTGGGTTGGCCAATCTGATGCTGGCCAAGCGGTATTTACAACAGACGGCAGGATAAATCCGTCTGAAAGGCGGGACTGGCCCGCCTTTCAGCAAAATGAGGGCAGAAATCTGCTCGAGAAACGTAAAATAAGGCCGGCAGGTTGAAAAAAACCGGCTTGGAAATGGGGACGGTGCGAACGGGTTAATTGTTCAGCGTCTCCCTAGTGGCACTTGCCAACCATGGCACCATACCCGACAGCCAACGCACAAAACTCACCAAACTCTGCGCGGCCCAGTCAGACAGTAACGTCAGTGAACGCTGCGAAGCTTTCGCAGAGGTTACGCCATTAAATCCTGCCGAATCAAAGCGACTACGTGCACATTTCCGCAAGGCTTTAGAGTTCGCCGTATCTGACCCACCACGACTCATCATTGACACCTCCCTGTCGATGCATGTTTTTTCCAAGCCTGAACTGGAAGAAAAGTGGGCCTGTGTAGCGGAAACCATTGCAGACTTCGGAATGAAGATCCTGTTTTGCTCCCCACGCCAAAGTCCAACCTCCTTCGATCCCGGAGAAGCCTGCAAACAAGCAATGATGTCGCTCTTTGAGCGCGCTCCCAACGGTCCCCATGACCTCTACAATATGCTTGGCTACGAACACCAGAAACCAATGTGGTTCACCGATGCTGACGGACTCAGGGAAACCGAAAGCTACAAACATCTGCTTGCAGGCAGTATCGTTTTGAACAATGACTTCACTATAGATTTGTATATACACAAGGACTTCGAGATCCCTATGGAGGCGCTGATTTATTCGATTTTTCGTCCCTGCAACGCTCTGGAGGCCTTGATTTATCTGGGGGCAACAGCTGGGTTTTAGAATAAATCAGCGTCTCCCTATCAATACGTGGCTTCCCAAGTTGATCCATGCTGCTTCAAAAGTGGAAATATACGACGCCCCCGCCTGAACCTTTCAAGCGCAGCACCGACATTCATGAGCAGCGCTCATCTCGGCATGTACTCCCACGCAGACAAGAAACAGCCGCGCACCCGGTATGCTTCTTTCACGAGATTCACGGGGTACAACGCCATGCCAGACGCACGATTGCGACATTCGAAAACAGAGCTATTCGCAGGCCTGACGTTATCGGCCTGTCTGGGGATGAGCCTTTTGATGCCGATTATTCCAGCGACAGCTTTCGCACAACAATCCAGTCCCTCATCGTCGAGCCAGAACGTTCAGGAGCGCGGTATGAACATCAGAATGTATGCCGGTGACAAGGTGGTCATGTTTCATCTGCAAGACAGCGCAACAACCAGAGACTTCGTCTCGCTGCTGCCGCTTGAACTGACGCTGGAAGACTACGCCGCCACCGAGAAAATCAGCACGCTCCCGCGCAAGCTCGACGTGACCGGTGCAGCGGCAGGCAACACGCCGGTCGAGGGGGATATCGCCTATTACGCGCCGTGGGGCAATCTGGCGATTTACCACAAAGGCTTCAACTACTCGCCTGGTCTGGTCAGGCTGGGGCGGGTTGAATCCGGTATCGAAATCATCCGGCAGCCGGGCACTGTCGCCGTCCGGTTTGAAGTCGCCAAAGACTGATACGCAAAAGGCCCTGCACGTGCAGGGCCTCCTGGCGGGTAGTGATGTTCGGCGGCTTACTTCAGGTTTTTCTTGAAGAACTCACCCAGTTTGTCGAACGGGATAAGGTCGACCCGATCATACAGATCCACATGACCGGCACCCGGTACGATGATCAACTGCTTGGGCTGGCCGGCCAATTTATAGGCCTCTTCGCTGAACTCCAGAGAGTGCGCTTCTGAACCTGCGATGAACAGCATCGGGCGTGGCGAGATCGTTGCTATGTCATTGAACGGGTAGAAGTTCATGAACTTGATGTTGCTGGTCAGCGTCGGGTGAGTGGTCAGTTCAGGTGACTGGCCTTCAGGCGTGAACTCGCCCCGTGGCGTGCGATAGAAGTCATAGAACTCGCGCTCGATCGGGCCGGACTTTTCCGTCAGCTTGTGCACGGTGCCGCTGGTGTATGCGGTGTCGCCGCCGCTGAATTCCACGTCACGCTGACGTGCCGCCTGCTCGATGACTTTCTTGCGCTGTTCCAGGCTCTGCGAATGCTTCAGACCGTTACGATTGGCGGCGCCCATGTCATACATGCTGACCGTGGCGATGGCTTTCATGCGCGGGTCGATCTTTGCCGCACTGATAACGAAACTGCCGCTGCCGCAGATACCCAGAACACCGATGCGGTTCTTGTCGACGAACGTCTGGGTGCCCAGAAAGTCCACCGCAGCGCTGAAGTCTTCAGCATAGATATCGGGCGAAACAGCGTTGCGTGGCACGCCTTCACTTGCGCCCCAGAACGACAGATCCAGCGACAGCGTGACGAAGCCCTGCTCGGCCAGTTTCTGCGCATAGAGGTTGGCACTTTGCTCTTTCACTGCACCCATCGGGTGACCCACGATGATTGCCGGCGCTTTGACGTTCGGGTTCGAGCCCTTGGGTATAAAGAGATTGCCCGCCACTTTCATCTTGTAGTGGTTGTTGAACAGCACTTTTTGCGCAGTGACTTTGTCGCTCGTGTAGAAATTATCGGCACCGTGAGACATGTCTGCTCCTATCGCAGAATATGAGCTTATTAAAAGCCCAAGCATCAAAAGAAACTTTTTCATGGAGCTTTCCCTCGTTGAATGTTTGACCAGCGTTATGTTGTTCAGCGATGCCGTAGCACTTCGTCGAGCGAGGGCTGAGCGTTGCGTCGGGCGGCGCTGGCGAGTGCGGCGGAACCGGCCAGCACCACGCCACCGAACACGAACGGGCTCCACCAGCCGAGGTTGTCGAACAGCGCGCCGCCGATGCCGGCGCCGGCGGTGATCGCCAATTGAATGGTCGCCACCATCAGCCCGCCACCAGCTTCCGCGTCGTCGGGCAGCGTCGTGCTCAGCCACAAACCCCAGGCGACCGGCGCTGGCGTGGCAATCAGCCCCCAGGCGGCAAGGACAATGGCAACGGCCTGAGGCGAATGGCCCAGACCAGTGAGCGCAACCGCCAGCACCGCCATCAGCAACGGAATGGCGATCAGGCAGGCGTACAGGCGGTTGTGCAGCAGCCCGCCAATCAGGTACGTCCCGACCAGCCCGCTGGCACCCAGCATCAGCAGCATCAGCGACAAGGCACTGACGCTCACGCCGGTGATTTCTTCCAGAAACGGACGCAGATAGGTGAAGACCGCGAACTGGCCCATGAACAGCAGCAGGATGGCGGTCATGCCAATGGCCACTTGCGGGTTGCGCAGCAGTCGGAAGGGGTTACGTGCCCGGCTGTTCGGCGTGCTGCTCATCGCCGGCAGGCTCAGCCATTGCCAGACGAACGCCAGCGCGGCGAGCGGGATCACCAGAAAAAACGCCCCACGCCAGCCGATGTATTGCCCCATGAAGCTGCCCAGCGGCGCCGCCACGGTGGCCGCGAGCGCGTTACCGCCATTGATCAGCGCCAGGCCCTTGGCCACTGAATCTTTGGGCACGAGCCTCATCACGGTCGCCGTCGACATCGACCAGAAACCGCCGATGGCGATGCCCAACAGCGCGCGACCGGCCATGAATACCCAGCCATTCGGCGCCAGCGTGACGGTCACTCCGGACACCAGTAACAGCAGGCTGAAGCCGAGCAAAACCTTTTTGCGGTCAAGATGGCCGGTCAGTGGCGTATTGAGCACGCTCGCCAGTACCGCGAAAAACCCGGAAACCGAAATCGCCTGCCCAGCTTGCCCCTGGCTGATGCCGAGATCCTGCGCGACGGGTGTCAGCAGGCTGACCGGCATGAACTCCGAAGCAATCAGCACCACCACGCACAGCGCCATTGAAAACACTGCGCCCCATGCAGGCGGGCGTGAGGCTGTCGTCGGCTTGTCCGGGGTTGATTCGAATGCACTCATGCGTCACTGACCTGCCGGTTATCAAAAATAGTCGGCACAGGTTAGGGCAAAGGCATTAGGATGATTAGACGTCGCAATTTCCACGCGCTTGTGAGAGAGACTCAGTAATGAGCACGCCTAAACTTAACGACCTGCAAGCTTTTCTGATGGTGGCCCGGGAGCAGAGCTTTACCAAGGCAGCCACCAAACTGGGCGTCACGCCTTCGGCCCTGAGCCACACCCTGAGAGCGCTGGAGGAGCGCATGGGCCTGCGCCTGCTGGCGAGGACCACACGCAACGTGGCTCCGACCGAAGCGGGCGAGCGGCTGATGCGCTCGATCGGGCCACTGCTGGATCAGATCAGCGCAGAAGTCGAAGTACTGGGCGAGTTGCGCGACAAGCCCGCCGGGACGATCCGCATTACCTGCTCCGACGACGCCGCAGAAGGCATCATTCGGCCGATGCTTGCCGGGTTTCTGGCGCAATACCCGGACATTCAGATCGAAGTCTGCATCGACTACGGCTTTACCAATATTGTCAGCGAACGTTTCGACGCCGGCATCCGTCTGGGCGAATCCATCAGCAAAGACATGATCGCCGTGCGCCTCGGCCCGGACTGGCGCTTGTCAGTGGTGGGTTCTCCCGCTTACTTCGAGAAACATCCCGTCCCGCTGCAACCCCAGGACCTGACCCAACACACCTGCATCAACATCCGCCACTCCCCGAACGGTAGTTGCTATGCCTGGGAGTTCGAAAAGGACAGCCGCAAACTGAACATCCGGGTCAACGGGCAATTCACCTCCAACAGCATGATTCACGTCCTCAACGCCGCGCTGGACGGCGTCGGCCTCGCTTACGTGCCCGATTCGATGGCCCAGCCGCTCATCGCCAGCGGCCGTCTGAAAGAAGTGCTGGTCGACTGGAGCCCATACTTTGAAGGCTTTCACTTGTACTACCCGAACCGGCGACAGGCGTCGCCGGCGTTCAGTGCATTTGTCGACGCGGTGAGGTATCGGGGCTAGCCCCGATACCTGATTACTGCGCGGCTTTCAGCGCCTCCGCGACCTTGTTCAGCGAACCCTGGGCAGGCTCGGCAAGCAGTTTCAATTCGGTGGTTTTGCCCCGCGCCACCACCTGCATGGCTGTGGGTGCGCCCTTTGCGTCACACACGATCCGGTAAGCGGTGTCGCCACGCATGAAGCTCACGACGTGACTGGCGTCGTCGTACTTCAGTTGCTCACCTTTCGCCTGAGGAAACAGCAGCTCGACCTGATTCTTGCTGTCCACCGCCGCGTAGAAGACCGGGCTTGCGGCCCCTGAGCGGAACAGCACGATGCGCTTGCCGGACGGCGCGAGCCTGAACGACAGGAGAATCTCACGCTGCTCGTCTTCCTCCCAGACAACGCGGGTGGTGTGCGTCATCTTGCCATTCTGATTGCGACTTACTGTTTCAGTCGGCAGTCCCGAGCCACCGGTGTGGTCGAGAACCGTCTGCGTTTCCAACACCGGCTCACCGTTGCGAACGGTGTAAGTGGACGTCTGATGCCAGCAACAACCGTCTTTGGTCATGGTCTCGATCTTGCGGGTTTTCTCATCCACGCTGAACAGGCCGCAGTTGTTTTGCGCCAGTCTGGTAAACGAATCGCTGTGCCGGAAACCATCGGCCGTGCCGAGAAAGACCTGATACGAAGGGCCGTGATAGCAGCTGTTCTGACCGTCCATCAACGCCAGGTCCTTGATGCCATCGAAGTTGAAATCCTGATAGATCAGTACGCTCTGTTCGCCGTAGGGCAACTCGTGCACATTGGTTTTAACCTTGCCTGTTTTCGAGTCGGTGCCGAGCACCAGCTCATCCGACTGCACGCGGATCAACTGAGCCCCGTCAGCCTTGTTGTAGACGCTGATCACGCCGGGACGAAACGTCTCGTCACTGGCTGAAATATCCAGCGTCGCCCGGTAACGATCGGAGAAGTCCTGTACGGTGTAGGTTGTCCGTGGCGATTTTTCGAAGGCCGCCACATCCATCTCGCCATAGGTCGTCAGCGCAGCTGCGAAGCTGGTCAGCGTCGCCAGCATCATCCCTGCCCCGGCAATTACCGCTCGTGACCAGCGCCACTAACTGCCGTCCTGAATGATTGAAATCTGCACACTGCCACTCCTGCTCTGGATAATGATGGGGCTCAAGAATGTAACCACACTCAGCGTCATGCCCGGACGTTATGCTGCGCTACGCGTGTTCGTCAGCCTTTCGCAAAACAATTTTGCCAGCCATTGCCTGACAGAACATCGTTAATGTTTTTTAATCGTGCCCCCTCATCCCCCAGGAGAACCTCGTTTTAATGGATATTCACGCGCTTTGGCTCAAGACCCAGGAACTCTGGGACATGCTCGATCAGCACACGTGGGTACGCACCGGGCTGGCACTGATCCTGTTGCTGACCACCGCCCTGGTGCTGGGCCGCGTCGCGCGTTTTCTGGTGCTGCATGCGGTCAGAATGCTCGGCCGCCAGCCGTCCCTGCACTGGGTCAACGACTTCCGCCATAACAAGGTTTTCCACCGACTGGCGCAGATGGTGCCGTCGCTGGTCATCCAGTTCGGCCTGACATTGGTGCCCGGCCTGAGCACCGCAGGCAGAAACGTGATCGGCAACATTGCCATGGCCTTCACCATTCTGTTCATGACCCTGGCCATCGGCGCACTGCTCAACGCCCTGCTGGACATCTACGCGCGCACCGAACACGCCCGCACGCGCTCGATCAAAGGCTACGTGCAGCTGTCGAAAATGATTCTGTATGTGTTCGCCGCGATCATCATCGTCGCCACCTTGATCGACCGATCGCCGCTGTTGTTGCTGTCCGGCCTTGGCGCCATGTCGGCAGTCATTTTGTTGGTCTACAAAGACACCCTGCTGTCATTCGTCGCCAGCGTACAGCTGACCAGCAACGACATGCTGCGCGTCGGCGACTGGATCGAAATGCCGCAAGTGGGCGCCGATGGCGACGTGGTGGATATCACCCTGCATACCGTGAAGGTGCAGAACTTCGACAAAACCATCGTCTCCATCCCGACCTGGCGCCTGATGTCCGAGTCATTCCGCAACTGGCGCGGCATGCAGCAATCCGGCGGACGCCGCATCAAACGCAGCCTGTTCATCGACGCCAGCGGCGTGCGCTTCGTGCGTGACGACGAAGAACAACAACTCATGCAAATCCACCTGCTCACCGACTACATCGGCCGCAAGCAGGCAGAACTCCGGGCCTGGAACAAGGCACAAGGCAACGTCGCAGAAATGTCCGCCAACCGCCGGCGCGTGACCAACATCGGCACCTTCCGCGCCTACGCCCTGGCGTACCTGAAAAGCCACGCAGAAATAAACCCCGGCATGACCTGCATGGTTCGCCAGCTGGAACCCACTTCACAGGGTATTCCACTGGAGATCTACTGCTTTACTCGCACGACCGTATGGGTGGATTACGAGCGGATACAGGGGGATATTTTTGACTATTTGATTACCGTGATGCCGGAGTTCGGGCTGGGGTTGTATCAGCAGCCGAGTGGGGCGGATATGCGGGTGGGGTTGGGGGCGGAAGCTTTAGGCCAGGCTACCGCTGATTAGGGGCGGTAGCGCCAAGGTTGAGATTTGAAAGTGTTTGGAACGGTGCAGTGGTTCCATTGCTCCCAGCTATCGTGATTTGGGAATATGGAACCACCGAAGAGTTTTAGCCACTCAGTAGCTTTCTTTTTTTGAGCTACACGCATGCGAGTATCAAACTGTTCAACACCTGTGATCAAACATGCCATTCCACATGTGCCGCCTACTCGACCTTGAGTAGTGTCGCCTTCAAACTTCAAGTATCACATCACAAACGGAAAGCAAACTAGCGAACCCTATACATTAGCCATATGAGGCGTGGTAACGACCACACTAAGTTTTCGGCTATGCCGCTACAATCCTAAAGTTTAATCCTGCATTAAAGAGAGAACCGTCATGGGGCTATGTATTTCAAAAAACTCTGGTAGCGGTTACAGCTACAGTGATAGCGACCGTTGGGAAGTGCCTGCAGGCCCTCCAAACGCCAGGTCTGTCTCCAGTCATCAAACGGCATCTGCGAGAGATATAGCATCAGACGAGGTGGATGAACGTCCTGCAACGTTTTCTCATTTTCAACTCGCGCGGTGCGGTGGAGATTATACGCTTAGCATGGTTTCTTCAGCGGCTTATCAAGCAGAAAGACGGCATCGCGGTAACTCAATAAAAGATCGTAGTCAATCCATACTCCCATGGGTCCAGGTATATCATTCTAAAAAAGGTTTGGATTACAGCTTCCAGATCGACAGAACCACGACTGTTAAAGTGGCTGGATTCAACTGCTCTGTCCCCAATGATAGAGGGACTCGGCATTTATACAGCGCTGGTACAAGTCAGATAAACATGCCTGTCATCGCAGACAACATGAGTGCGTGCATTGCTGTCGCGTGTGCGGCAGAAAATGTGGATGCTGCCACCGGTGAACGTGTACCGGGGGCGAAAGTCCGCGTGTTCCATCTGCTCCCTTTTCGCCGCGAAGATCTTGTGCCAAAAGAAGTTCTAGCTTCTGTACGTGACTATTTGCGAACCACCAAAGAACAGGGGCTAACACTGCGCGTAGCCATGCATGGAGGGAATACAGAGGGTGATTTCTCAGTCAGCACTGCGCAGGCTTTGAAAAGCCTGTTTGCAGATGAAGGGATCCCGCTTGAGTTTGACGAGACCTGTGCAAACCGAACGTCTGAAACACTGCTTGGCGCCGTTATCTTAGATGACAACTCGACTCATTTCATAAAACACTTGGTTGCTTCATAATTTAATAAAACGCTACTTGTAATGACCTCAAATAAGAACTACCAACCGATAATCGAAAAGGGTCAAGTGTAGGTATTTCAGATGCAACAAAAAAGGCCCTAATCAGACTGTGTGAAAACCTAGGGAGGCGCTGATTTATTCGATTTTTCGTCCCTGCAACGCTCTGGAGGCCTTGATTTATCTGGGGGCAACAGCTGGGTTTTAGAATAAATCAGCGTCTCCCTAGCAATCTGCGCAGCGCTCAAAGAAAATGCTCCGTATCGAAAGATACAGAGCATTTTTCGTTATGGCCTACATCCAAGGTGAGTCCCGCAGCCAGACCAGCCTATTCCCGGTCTCGCTGGAAGAGTTGATCCCCGAGGATCACCTCGTTCGTGTCATTGACCTGTACGTTGCCAGGCTCGATCTGGTGCAACTGGGCTTCGATAAAGCGATTCCAAAAAGCACGGGGCGCCCTGCTTATGATCCCGCCGATCAGCTAAAACTCTACCTCTACGGCTATTTTCAGCGGATTCGCTCATCGCGACGTCTTGAAGCCGAGTGTCAGCGCAACATCGAAGTGATGTGGCTGATCAACCGGCTCAAGCCCGACTTCAAGACCATCGCCGATTTTCGCAAGAACAATAAACCCGCCTTCATCGCGACCTGCCGTGCTTTCGTTCGGTTTTGTCGCACGGCAGGCTTGATCGCCGGTGAGTTGGTGGCCATCGACGGCAGCAAGTTTCAGGCGGTCGCATCCTCACGGCGTCATGTGAATTTGAAGCAGCTCAAGCGCCAGGAAGAAAAACTGGATAAGCGCATCGCTCAGTATCTGGCCGAGCTGGATGAGGCCGACAAGGCTGAAACCACAGATTCAATTGATCGCAGCGCAATCAAGGTAGCCCTGGCACAGCTTGAGGCTCGACAACAGGATAATCAGAGTTGCCAGGCACTGATGCGTTCGATGGGCATCGAGCAGTTCAACACCCATGAAAGCGATGCCCGAATGATGCGCACGGCCAAAGGGCCACGTGTGGCCTACAACGTGCAAACCGTCGTGGACGCCGAGCATTGCCTGATTTTGCATCATGAGGTCACCCAAGATGGCGATGACCGAAAGCAACTGGAGCCGATGGCCAAGGCCGCCAAAGCAGAGTTACAGCAAGATGATCTGACGGTCACTGCCGATGCCGGCTACTCCAATGGCAAGCAGTTTCAGGCCTGCGAGGATGCTTCGATTACGGCCTATGTACCGCCCAATCGTTCGAAAAACCCTGGCAGTCAGGAAGAGCAGCTCTTTGAGCGAAAAGACTTTATCTATGAGACCGGACACGATCGTTTCCAGTGTCCGGCAGGCAAATGGTTAACGCTAAAACAGCACAACAAAGGTGATCGGATCTATCAGGCTGAGGTCGATGACTGCGCCAACTGCGCGCTGAAAACGCAATGCACTCGAGCCCGGCGCCGTTATGTCTCACGACATGCCCATGAAGAGGCTTTCGAGCGGATGGAGCAAAGAATGCAGGCGCATCCTGAGATGATGGCCAACCGAAGATCCATCGTTGAGCACCCCTTCGGCAACCTCAAGCAATGGCTATTTGGTAATGGCCGTTTCTTGCTGCGACAACTGGAGGGTACAAAAGCTGAAATGGCCTTGGCGGTGAATGCCTATAACCTGAAACGAGCGATTAAAGTGCTCGGTGTGCGCCATCTGATGGCTTTGATGGGCTGAGCGGACATTTTTTTCGTCTGCTGCCAATACAAAAAAAACGCCCCGAACAAGTCGGGGCGTTTGCTTGGGCCTTCATCAGTGTGTTTTCACACAGTCTGTAATGGGCCTTTTCTTGCACTTTTAACAGATCACACCCCGCCCTCCCCCAGAACGCTTCCGCTGACTGGCTAAGAATTGCCTTCGGCCTGGTCAAATGAATCTCCAACGGTATATCCCAGCTCTCATCAAGCGCCCTGACCAAACGCCCGTCCAGCACCTCCTGTTCGGTGAGGCTCTTGGGCAGCCACGCCACTCCTTTGCTTTCCAATGCCATGGACATGAGCACTGCCGCGAGGTGGCTGCTAAACAGCGGTTTGAGGTGCAGGTAATCTTCCTTGCCGCGCAGTCGGTGGGCGACGATGCGTCCCAGTCCGGATTCGTGGGTGTACGCGAGGTAGGGTAGCGCTGCGGGTGAGGTGCCGACGTTGGCGGAGGCGCTGGCAAGCGGAACGAGAACGTCCTCGCCCACTTTCTTGCTAACGAACTGATCGGGTGCCAGCAACGGTGGGACGTCGGGGTGGCGGTGGCAGAGGAGGAACTGCACTTGGCCATGGATCAGCATCTGCTCGCAGACCGCCATGCTGTCCGAATGCAGTTGCACTGCCTCGATCGGCGCACCGTTGCCGGCGCTTCTGAGCCACTTGGGGAAAAACGTGAACGACAGGGAGTGCGTTGCGGCGAACTGCAGTGACCTGGCGGCTACTCCGGCCACCTCTTGGGCCTCGCTGCGCATTCGGTACAAATGTCGGGCAGCTTCTTGGGCGCTGGGCAAAATCTGCCGGCCGGCCTCGGTAAGGGTTGCGCCTTGTGGCGTGCGCACAAACAGCTGAACCCCCATCCAGTTTTCCAGGGACCGAACTCTGCGGCTGAAAGCTGGCTGGGTGACATGCCGTGCTTCAGCGGCGCGCACGAAACTGCCGTACTCCGCGAGCGCTGAAAGATCTTCGAGCCAAACCAGTTCCACGGGCCATGCCTTCTGTGCATAGGGTGCGGCATTAATAGCATTGGGCGGGTGGTGTCGCAACGCATAACGTGACTCCACGAACAACAAGAGGAGCCCGTCATGCGCATCGTAGACATTCGTGAAAAAACCGTTTCCATTGCCTCGCCCAATGCCAATGCCTATATCGATTTCTCGAAAATGACCTGCTCGGTCGTGGCGGTCATCACTGATGTGATTCGCGACGGCAAACCTGTTATCGGCTACGGCTTCAACTCCAATGGCCGCTACGGTCAAGGCGCGTTGATGCGTGATCGCTTTCTGGCGCGGATTACCGAAGCTGATCCGGACACCCTCGTCGACCCTGAAAACGAAAACCTGGACCCGTTCGCCATCTGGAAAGCGCTGATGACCAACGAGAAGCCGGGCGGCCACGGCGAGCGCTCGGTCGCGGTGGGCACCATCGACATGGCGGTATGGGATGCCGTGGCCAAGATTGAAGGCAAACCGCTCTATCGCCTGCTGGCTGACCGCTATCGCGACGGCGTGGCGGATGACAAGGTCTGGGTCTATGCGGCCGGTGGCTATTACTACCCCCGGCAAAGACCAGACCAAGCTCAAGGCAGAAATGCAGAGCTATCTGGATCGTGGCTACGACGTCGTCAAGATGAAGATCGGTGCGGTGCCACTGGACGAAGATATCCGTCGCATCGAAGCGGTGCTTGAAGTGGTCGGGGACGGTCGTCGACTGGCGGTCGATGCCAACGGTCGCTTCGATCTTCAGACCGGCATCGCTTATGCCGAAGCCATCAAAAAGTACAACCTCTTCTGGTACGAAGAAGTCGGCGATCCGCTGGACTACGCGTTGCAGGCCGAGCTGGCCAATCACTATGAACTGCCTATGGTGACCGGGGAAAACCTGTTCTCTCATCAGGATGCCCGCAACCTTCTGCGCCACGGCGGCATGCGTCCTGATCGCGATTTTCTGCAGTTCGATTGCGCTTTGTCCTACGGGCTTGTGGAGTACATGCGCACCCTCACGGTGATGGAAGAAATGGGCTGGTCTTCGCGCCGCGTGGTTCCGCATGGCGGCCATCAGATGTCCCTGAACATCGCCGCCGGCTTGCACTTGGGCGGCAACGAGTCCTACCCGGACGTGTTTCAGCCTTTCGGCGGTTTCGCAGACGGGATCAAGGTAGAAAACGGCTATGTCGGCCTGCCGGATATGCCGGGGGTTGGTTTCGAAGCCAAGTCCGCCTTGTACGCCGTCATGCGCGAGCTGGGCGAAGGCTGATCAACCTTGCTCTGCGGCCCCTTTCGCCAGCGGCCGCAGACGCAGGCTTTACCTACTGACACCAGGCCACATGCCCATCACAACAATAAAATGAGGTGCTTCCGTGGAAATCTCCAAATCCCGCTGGTATGGCCAGCTGTATGTGCAAGTGCTGATCGGCATCGTGGTAGGTGCCGCCATCGGTTATTTCATGCCCGATATCGGCGCCAGGCTCCAACCCTTTGCCGATGGCTTTATCAAACTGATCAAGATGCTCTTGGCACCCATTATTTTCCGCACGGTCGTTGTCGGTATTGCGAAGATGGGCAGTATCAAAGAAGTCGGGCGGATCGGCGTAAAAGCGCTGATCTACTTCGAGATTCTTTCCACCATTGCACTGGTCATCGGCCTTGTTGTGGTCAACATCGTCAAGCCGGGCGTCGGGATGAACATCAACGTCGGCGCGCTCGATGGAAGTGCAATCAGCAAGTACAGCCAAGCGGCCAGTGAACAAGGCGGTACTGTTGATTTCTTTCTCAACATCATCCCGCACACCTTCATGGGCGCATTCTCGAATGGCGTCATGCTGCAAGTTATTTTGCTGTCGGTATTGATGGGCGTTGCTCTGGTTCAAATGGGCGAAACCAGCAAACCGCTGATCAATACCATCGATCTGTTCCTGCAAGGTCTGTTCAGGATTGTCGCGATGGTCATGCGCCTCGCCCCATTGGGTGCAGGTGCGGGTATGGCGTTCACGATCGGCAAGTACGGGATTGGTACGTTGCTGTCACTCGGTCAGTTGCTGGTCGCGCTCTACATCACCACGTTAATATTTATCGTGGTTGTGCTGGGTACGGTTGCCAGATGGTCCGGCATGCCGCTCATGCAGTTTCTTCGGTATTTCAAGGATGAAATTCTCATCACGCTGGGCACCTGTTCAACCGAAGCGGTACTGCCGCGCATGATGGTCAAGCTTGAAAAACTGGGCTGCAAAAAATCGGTTGTGGGCATGGTGTTGCCTACCGGGTACACCTTCAATGCGGACGGCACCTGCATCTATCTCACCATGGCCGCCATCTTCATCGCTCAGGCCACCAACACGCCTCTGACCTTTGTGGATCAGATGATTCTGCTCGGTGTATTCCTGCTGACGTCCAAAGGCTCGGCGGGCGTGGCCGGTGCGGGATTCGTGACGCTGGCTGCGACATTGACCACCATCCACTCCATTCCGCTGGTAGGGCTGGTTTTGCTGTTGGGCATTGACCGGTTCCTGAACGAAGCCCGGGCCGTGACCAACCTGATTGGCAACGGTATCGGCACCCTCGCGATCGCGAAGTGGGACAACTCGTTCGACGCCGAGACCTGCGCGCGTGAAATCGCCGCCATGAACAATGAAAAAGCGGCGAGAAAGGCAGTGCTGACGCATATCCCGACTGCCCAGGAAACTCGTAAATAGATGCGGCCTCTCGTATCGCGGTGGCGCTCGTTTCTGGACGAAATCTTCGACCTGCTCAACACCTCCCCACCCCCACAAGAACGGGTCGTCGAACGCGCCAAGCCGTTGCGGTTTGCTGAAGCAAGCGGTTCACATGGCGAAGTCTTGAAAATGCTGACGGGACACAAACCAACGACAGATTGATGCTGCCCCCGTGGGCAGCAACTGATGCCATCGTGGTGAACAGATGGCATCACCGTCGCGATCAAATCATCCGCGTGCGGTTATCTGCTATGGATGCCCAAGTCGTGACGCCCGGGTGCAAGATGCGGCTTGAGCGTCAACGCCGGAATGTCATAATCCCCGCCATTCTGGCGACGGAACGGCAAGGGCTGATCACTGAACAGGTTATCCAGCCGAGCGGCATAGGCTGCGCATAACTGTTCGAACCGGGCAGCGTCCATTTTGCCGGTTTTATAGATCGGAAACGGCGGCATGACCGTAAAACCCGGATAGAACAGCACCCCATGCTGGATCGGGAACAGCAGGTCATCCAGCGCACCGTTCACCCCTCGGCCACTGTAATGGGACTCCCATCCGCCCATGGTCACCACCAACATTGCACGCTTTCCTGACAGGTTCCCTTCGCCGTAGCGGTCACCCCAATGGTTTTCGCTGTGTTCGCCGACGCCATAAGCAAATCCACAGGCGTAGACCCGCTCGACCCAGCCCTTGAGGATCGCTGGCATCGAGAACCACCAAAGGGGAAATTGAAAGATGACGGCGTCTGCCCATAGCAGTTTGGCTTGCTCTTCCTCAATGTCTGCCGGTTGCGCGCCGGCGGCAAATACACGCTGCGATTCAATGGCCGGGTTGAACGGGTTTTCATCGTCGTAGCCTGGGGCGTCGTCCGGGTCGATGGGTGCTTTCCAGCGCATGGCATACAGGTCTGAGACCTTGACTTCGTGACCTGTGGTTTTCAGGTGAGCAATCGCGAAGTCCCTGAGCGAGCCATTAAGCGAACGGGGTTCAGGGTGGGCGTAAACCAGCAGAATTTTCATGAGGGGCTCCAGGTGGATGTGTTCCTCACCGTAACGACGAATCCGCTATGCTAGAAATGAATTTCCGAAACATCTGGTATTTCCATGCACAATACCTTACGTCGTCTGGATCTTAATTTGCTGATGACGCTGGATGCGCTGTTAGCCGAGCAGAACGTTACACGGGCGGCGCGCTTGCTCAATCTCGCCCAGCCGACCGTCAGCCTGCAACTGGGTCGATTGAGAGAACTTCTGGACGATCCATTGCTGCTGCCCGGCCCCCGAGGGATGTCGCCTACCGAGCGTGCTCGTGAGTTGCGCGGGCCACTGCGTGAAGCGCTGGCTGCTCTGGAGGGCGCATTGAGCCCTGTTGCCACTTTCGAGCCAGCGCTGTCGGAACAGACATGGAGGGTCGCTGCCAGTGATTACGCAACTACAGCTTTAGTCTGGCCATCGCTGGCACTGCTCAGGCGCTTGGCCCCAAAAACCCGTTTGGCGCTGTTGAACAAACATCCCGTCGGCCTTGCCAATGACCTGGAAAACGGCCAGCTCGATCTGGCGTTGCACACTCGCGACGAAGCGCCGCCAAAACTGCGCCAGCGGTCTTTGCTTCACGAACGCTATGTGCTGGCAGGGCGGCGCGGTCATCCCGCTTTGGCAACCAAGCTATCGCTCAAAGCGTTCTGCGGCCTTGAACATGCCGTTATGTCACCGAATGGCGGTGGGTTCGTCGGGAGTACTGACCAGGCGCTGGCAGCTAAAGGTCTGGAACGACGAGTCGTATTATCAGTGTCTAATTTCAACTCGCTCATCTCGGCATTGGCGCACAGCGACCTGGTTGCGGTGGTCCCGGAAAGGCTGGTGCGAGATGAGCCCACACTTCATGTCCAGGCGCCTCCACTCGTCATTCCGGGTTTTGAAATGCTCATGTTATGGCCCGAACGACTGCACCGGGATCCCGCCCATAGGTGGCTACGCGAACTCATCGCCTCGACGCTGGAAACAGCTTCCCACGCTGAGATTTGATTGATATTAATCCCGCCGTTAGCAACTGATGCCATCGCTGCCAGCAGATGGCATCACCGCCACGGCAAGGTCACCCGCGCGCTTTCAAATGAAGCATTGCGTAGTGTTCGTAGTGCCCGCATCCATTCTTCACGATAGGGTCTTGCGATGTCAGCGCCGCGATGTCCTGATCATCTTCAATCTGGTACAGCGAAACACCGTAGCTTCCGGCCGGGTCGATCACCGGGCCGTGGGCCACGATCAAGCCCTGCTCCAGCAACTCATTCAGATAATTACCGTGTTGACTCATCCACTGACGCTCGTCAGACGTCATGGTTGTCAGGAAATCTGCGCGGGGCGGGATGTACTTGCAAAGGTAAGCGTTCATGGGTCAAGTCTCGCTGGTTGAATGCTCAGGAATCAAAAATAGAGGGCTATGGGTGCTCTAAAGCTTTTTGCCTGAGGCAATGCTTTTGAATATCGCTTTCTCGAACACGCTCGGCAGATAGCGCTGAAGGAACAGGATCATTCCGGCCATCTTTGCGACTGGGTGGCTAAACGGAGGATTTTTTGTCGCGATGACGTCGACGATGGCGTTCACGACGGCCTTCGGTGATTCAGCCTCGTCGATACCTTTTTGCGTAACTATGTCTACTTTTTCACGGTAACGATCGTAGTCGGCGATCTTGTGGTCCGCGACCGAAATGGCGTTGTCCCCCAGATTAGTCTTGAACCAGCCTGGTTCAATGACACTGACACTGATATTGAACGGGTTCAATTCAAAGCGCAAAGACTTGAAGTAGCCCTCTACAGCATGTTTGGAGGCCGAGTAGTAAGACAAGTTAGGCGGCCCTATCAACCCGACCATAGAACTGATGGTGATAATCTGCCCGGCTTTTTGTCGCCGCAGGTATGGCAAAACCGCATTCGTGACTTTGACTGTGCCCCAGAAATTAGTCTCGAACTGCTGACGACCTGTTTCTATCGGTGTCTCCTCGGCAAGGCCGGTGACCATATAGCCCGCGTTGTTCACCAGAACGTCCAGTCGAGTGATATGTTTAAAAAGCTCGTCAGTAAACGACTGGACAGAGCTATCGTCATTGATGTCCAGACGCAACAGCTTGAACGGAACGCTGCCCGCGTATTTGTGAGGATAACGACTCGTGCCCACGACGTTGAAGCCTTGTCGATCCAAATGAGTGGCAAGCATCAACCCGAAGCCCGATGAGGCACCTGTAATTAAAACTGTCTTTTTCATATAACTACCTTGAGTGGGAGGAGAGGCAAAAAACCTGTCTCGTTCTCGAAAGTGCTTTGGCCATTCAGCACCTCAGACAGTGCCTACAGTGCCCGCTCAGCGAATGGTTGGCACTCGCCTAACGCGCCAACCTGACCTCGAAACGCGCCAATTGTGTTCTGGCGTATCTGGCGTCATCCGCCGTTGTGGTGGCGTGATCGGCGACCTAAACTGGGCCCGTGGTGACTGAACCCGAATCTTTACTTGAGTGAAATGAATGTTCCCTAAGGAGCCGCTGATTTATTCGATTTTTCGTCCCTGCAACGCTCTGGAGGCCTTGATTTATCAGGGGGCAACAGCTGTGCTTTAGAATAAATCAGCGTCTCCCTAAGAGGGTGTAGACAAAATAAATTAAACTTTCACTCCCTTGTCTGAATAGCCCTCAAGCCATGCCTAAAACCGGACGTCCTCGCTCGATTGCCGCCGAGCACTATCCCGTGCTGGTGAAACTCGCTCATGCACAGCCCTATTCCAGCCAGGCCGAATTGGCGCTCGTATTCTTCGCCGAAACCGGTATCACTGCGCATCCCGACACCTTTGCAAAAGCGTTGAAAATGGCAGGGATTACGCGTGTAAAGCAGCGGGCCAAGGGAAGTTTTCAGTCACCTGAACCTAATAAAGCCTATGGCTACAATGAAACCCACCGCCGCCAACTGCCGGAGCAGCTATATCCGAGTTGCTTGACAGATACCGAGTGGGCACTGGTCGCCGACCTGTTTGAAAGCCAGGGCGGACGAGGAGTGCCACCGCTTCACTCTCGGCGCACGTTGCTGGAAGCCTGTTGCTATGTCGTACGCACGGGGTGCTCATGGCGAATGCTACCCCGCGATTTTCCTCATTGGGACAATGTCTACAAAACGTTCCGCCGGTGGAGCGCTCAAGGCAAGTTCGAGCAAATGCATGATCGCTTGCGAGCTCAATGGCGTGAGCGGGAAGAACGCGCTGACAGCCCGTCAGCAGCGATCCTGGATTCACAGTCGACCCGCAGTTCTCCTCAAGGCGGTGACAGCGGCTACGACGCAGGCAAAAAAGTGAAGGGGCGTAAACGAAGTCTGATTGTCGATACATTGGGCCTGCTGCTGGCTGTCAGTATCAGTGCTGCAAGCGTGCAGGATCGTGACGCGGCGGATGATGCGGTGGCGTACTCGAAGGAAAAATATCCGTCACTGAGCACGCTTTTTGTTGATAGTGCGTACGCAGGAAAATGGGCACAGCGCACCCATCAACTGCACGCTATCGATGTTCAAGTGATCCGTGGCCCGAATAACAGAAGAACAGGGCAATGGCACTCTGAACAAGGCGATCTATTTTCCGTGGAGCCTGTTCAGACTGGATTTGTGGTCATGCCCAAGCGATGGGTAGTGGAGCGAACTCATGCCTGGAATGAGAGAGCTCGGCGACTGATCATGCATCATGATCGCCTTTTTGCGGTAAGCGAGGCATGGGTTTGGTTGGCCGAGGCTCGAATACTCGCGCGCCGACTCACTACATGATTTTGTCTACACCCTCCTAACGGTAAGCGCAGTTCAGCTCTGGACTACTCGGTCTGGCCCGGATGGCGGGTATTGATGCAGGATGCCGGACTGGCAACGGCCCCGGTATTGCGGCGCGCGCAGTTGCCAGGCGATTTGTTCACTCGACAGAATGTTCGTCTGGACTCGGCACACTTCTTCAAACTTTGGGAAGCCATTGAAGCCGAAGCCGCCTCCATCAATGCAGAATTGCCGGCACCTCTGCAAATTGCCCGGGTCATGTCGTCGGACTGGTTTGATCCAGAGCTTTTCGCCGCGCTGTGCAGTGCCAACCTGGGCGACGCCCTCGACCGGATTGCCAAGTATGTGAGGTTGATCGCGCCCATGGTCATTCGGGTTACGCCGACTAGAGCGCACACCACCGTCACCATGGACTTTCTGGATGCCTGCGAACCGCCCACCGTATTTCTGGCGTTCAAGCTTGTGTTCTTTGTGCAACTGGCACGACTGGCGACACGCAGCCCTGTGCAACCGTTGCAAGTGAACTGGCCATCGCCATCAACGCTCGGCCCGGACTTGCTGGCCTATCAAGCCTACTTTGGCATTCCCGTGACTCACGCGCCACAGGCCAGTGTGGTATTTGCCGCGGCGGACGTCGACCGCCCTTTTCTGACGGAAAACCACAAGATGTGGTTGTTCTTCGAGCCCGGTCTGCGACAACGGTTGTCTGACCTGGACCGTACATCCGGAATGATCGAACGGGTCCGCAGTGCGTTGCTTGAGTCTTTACCGGCGGGCGCGGTATCGATGCAGCAGGTCAGTCGAAAACTGGGGGTCAGTACTCGCACGTTGCAGCGCAGGCTGCAGGATGAAGGCACGACGTTTCAGAAAACACTCGATACATTGCGCGACTCCCTCGCACGCCATTACCTGCGCACGACGGCGATGTCGAGTGCAGAGATATCGTTTCTTCTGGGGTTCGAGGACTCCAACTCTTTTGCCCGCGCGTTTCAATCATGGGCAGGCAGTACGCCATTCAAAGTAAGGGCTCAAATGAATGGCTCGCCTGCGACTGATAATTCAGCAGAACAAGGGCAGAGTTCTAGTGCCTGAGCGACCAGGCCAGTAGAGAAACGACCTGCACTTGTGCATCGCACAGAAAGTCTCGCCTTTTCCTAAGAGGGTGTAGACAAAATCATGTAGTGAGTCGGCGCGCGAGTATTCGAGCCTCGGCCAACCAAACCCATGCCTCGCTTACCGCAAAAAGGCGATCATGATGCATGATCAGTCGCCGAGCTCTCTCATTCCAGGCATGAGTTCGCTCCACTACCCATCGCTTGGGCATGACCACAAATCCAGTCTGAACAGGCTCCACGGAAAATAGATCGCCTTGTTCAGAGTGCCATTGCCCTGTTCTTCTGTTATTCGGGCCACGGATCACTTGAACATCGATAGCGTGCAGTTGATGGGTGCGCTGTGCCCATTTTCCTGCGTACGCACTATCAACAAAAAGCGTGCTCAGTGACGGATATTTTTCCTTCGAGTACGCCACCGCATCATCCGCCGCGTCACGATCCTGCACGCTTGCAGCACTGATACTGACAGCCAGCAGCAGGCCCAATGTATCGACAATCAGACTTCGTTTACGCCCCTTCACTTTTTTGCCTGCGTCGTAGCCGCTGTCACCGCCTTGAGGAGAACTGCGGGTCGACTGTGAATCCAGGATCGCTGCTGACGGGCTGTCAGCGCGTTCTTCCCGCTCACGCCATTGAGCTCGCAAGCGATCATGCATTTGCTCGAACTTGCCTTGAGCGCTCCACCGGCGGAACGTTTTGTAGACATTGTCCCAATGAGGAAAATCGCGGGGTAGCATTCGCCATGAGCACCCCGTGCGTACGACATAGCAACAGGCTTCCAGCAACGTGCGCCGAGAGTGAAGCGGTGGCACTCCTCGTCCGCCCTGGCTTTCAAACAGGTCGGCGACCAGTGCCCACTCGGTATCTGTCAAGCAACTCGGATATAGCTGCTCCGGCAGTTGGCGGCGGTGGGTTTCATTGTAGCCATAGGCTTTATTAGGTTCAGGTGACTGAAAACTTCCCTTGGCCCGCTGCTTTACACGCGTAATCCCTGCCATTTTCAACGCTTTTGCAAAGGTGTCGGGATGCGCAGTGATACCGGTTTCGGCGAAGAATACGAGCGCCAATTCGGCCTGGCTGGAATAGGGCTGTGCATGAGCGAGTTTCACCAGCACGGGATAGTGCTCGGCGGCAATCGAGCGAGGACGTCCGGTTTTAGGCATGGCTTGAGGGCTATTCAGACAAGGGAGTGAAAGTTTAATTTATTTTGTCTACACCCTCTAAGTATCCTCTGAAAAAGCCCATTTTTTTGGAGAGGAACCGGGCTGGAGCGCCTGTATTTACTGGCTTCGACTTTTGAAGAAAAGGCTTTTTCAGACCTTCCCTAAAAACACTCACGACTGGAAGGCGCAGACAACATGCGACCGGCCACCTAAGATGAACCCGTCTACATCATCAAGCGGTCACCTCATCATTTAAAACTCGTATTTTAAAACCCGAACCAGATGTTGATCGAGTGGTTGCCGATAGCATGAATCCACAGGTCAGCAAACTCGTGTTGCCAATCTATATAACCTGAAAAAAAGCTGCACCTAATCTCTCCACATATAAAGCACTTGAATAATAGATAAAGGCCAGGGCGGCCGTGAAGCAGTCGACATGCGCTTTATTGCACACGTGGGTAAACCTGTCACTGTAAAAACCGAAGGCAACGCCTGGAAAAAGGAAGAAGGTCCATTTGGTCTTATTTACAACGTGTGTGAAGAGACCTCGCCTGAAAACTGTACGTTCACCCTCCTCACCCGGTAATCGCACGATGCGTAATACTCTTCAACTGGCTTGTGCAAGCCGGTTGAAGCGCCACTCACGTCAGGTCATGCAGGTCCTTGCCCAGCGCAGGCATCACTTCGAAATGAGAAAACATCACTTCAAGCCCTCCCCGCTCCGGGCTGCAGCACATCGGCCCGACGGTATAACCCTCGCTCAGCGGGAACGGCGCGAGACGCAGCAATGGCCAGCGCAGCCCGTCACTGGAATGCTGAATGCGCATCACGCCTTTGGCGACAGTCACTCGCAGCCACAGCCCTGATGAGGAGTCATCGTATGCGCCCGTGGCCCAATCCGACTGCCCGCAGGTCAAAACACTGCCCAGCATCAGGGCACCATCGCTGACCTCGACGCCGGTTTTCACCCAGTTGCGCTCATCGACTCGCACCATCAGGCCCGCCTGGTCATACAGCGTCTTGAAATCACCCTGCACGTGCACTTGCGCGGTGAAATCACCCGTCACTGAAACACCCAGAAAATGCCCGGTGTCGCGACAGAAGCCATAGTGGGTTTGCTGCCAGAAATCGGTTTCGGGGTCTGTGATGACAGTCAGGCGCTGATCCGTCACGCTCCACTGCCTGGGTTCGTTTAGCCAGATACCGTTGTCGAACATGCTACCTCCTGTGTTGAGTTGATGCTGAGGGTAGGTTATTGACCGGCAAACACAATATCTCTGGTCGTTCGATAAGACACGCAACCCTGTCACTGCGCCGTTATTGACACCCCGCCCACCAAAAAACATCATGCATCCAACCTCACAAAACCGGAACGCACTCATGGGCGACAAGAAGAAGCTGTTGCTGACAGGCGCAAGCCGTGGGATTGGTCACGCCACGGTAAAGCATTTCAATGCTGCGGGCTGGGAAGTGTTCACCGCCTCCAGGCAGAACTGGGTCGATGACTGTCCGTGGGCAGAAGGGCTGCTCAATCATATCCATCTGGACCTGGAAGACATCGACAGCGTCAGCGCAAGCATGACGGCGATCAAGGACAAGCTCGGCGGGCGCCTGGATGCGCTGGTGAACAATGCGGGCGTGTCACCGAAGACCGAGGAAGGCGGCCGGATGGGCGTGCTGGAGTCGGATTACAGCACCTGGATCAAGGTCTTCAACGTCAACCTGTTTTCCACTGCACTGCTGGCACGCGGGCTGTTCGATGAGTTGAAAGCGGCCAAGGGTAGCATCATCAATGTCACCTCGATTGCGGGCTCCAAAGTGCACCCTTTTGCCGGAGTCGCCTACGCCACGTCGAAAGCGGCGCTGTCGGCACTGACCCGCGAGATGGCCTTCGATTTCGGCCCGCATGGAGTCCGAGTCAACGCCATCGCGCCGGGCGAGATCGACACCTCGATCCTGTCGCCCGGCACGGCAGAGATTGTCGAGCGACTGGTGCCGATGCACAGGCTGGGCAAGCCCGAGGAAGTCGCCTCGCTGATCTACTTTCTGTGCACCGCCGGGGCTTCTTATGTAAATGGCGCAAAAATTCACGTCAACGGCGGTCAGCACGTCTGATTCAACGGGTGCCGGGAATGCCTTCCAGCACTCGCCGCACGCCAAACCGGCTGATCCACACTGACGCCACAATCACCCCACCGCCAATCAGCAGACGGATGAAGTCCTCATGCTGGTCCAGATCAGCAGATTGATCAGCAGCCCGAGCGGCACATGCAGGTTGTTCATCACCGCCAGCGTGCCGCCGTTGACCATGCACGCGCCTTTATTCCACCAGTACATGCCCAGCGCCGTCGAACACAAGCCGAGGAACAGCAGCACGACCCATTGGGTTGGCGCATCGGGCAGGTGTTGCGGGTTACCGAACATCAGGAACGCAGGCAACACCACCGCCAGCGCGCCCAGGTAGAAATAGCCGAAACGTCGATAGTGCGGCAAGTCGCTGGGATGCCGTGCAACCAGATGTTTGTACAGCACCTGGCCGGCGGCGTAAGTGAAGTTGGCCAGTTGCAGCAGCAGGAAACCGCCGAGGAAATCGCCGTCCAGGCCGTCGTAACGAATCACCCCCGCCCCCAGTACGGCAACCATTGCCGCCAGCAGCGCCCAAGGGTTGAAGCGCCGGTTGAGTGCGTCTTCGATCAGGGTCACGTGCAACGGCGTGAGAATGGTGAAGAGCAGCACTTCGGGCACCGTCAGCACCCTGAAGCTCAGGTACAGGCAGACGTAGGTAACGCCGAATTGCAGCGCGCCGATCAGCAGCATGCCACGCATGAAGCGCGGCTCGACCTGACGCCAGCGCGTCAGCGGAATGAACACCAGCCCGGCCAGCACCACGCGGACCAGTACCGCAAAGTAGCTGTCGACGTGCCCCGCCAGATAGACACCGATCAGGCTGAACGAAAACGCCTGAATCAGTGTGACAAACAGTAGATAACCCATGCCGCCCCCGATTTTGAAGGGCGCGACCATAGCGGTTTGCAGGCGCAACTGTCCACCCGCCACCCCTCTATTTCTGACGTCAGCCGGACGGCGCAATACATTTCGACCGCCATAAATACGACAGCCATAAGATTGACGATTATAGCTACCCGTTCGACGAAAATATAAACCATATCGCGCAACTTTTCCTGTGCGAAAGGTCTTATCCTTCGGCGATGCAATATTGACTTCCCCACCTGAAACCTTCGCCGCCTGGAGCAACCCCATGATATTCAACACAAAAGACTTCGGAGCGCTGGGCGACGGTATCACCGACGATACGGCCGCCATACAGGCCACGATCGATGCGGCGGCGGCAGCAGGGGGCGGCGAAGTCGTTCTGGGGGCTGGTACTTACATCGTGTCCGGCGGCGAAGAGCCGTCCGACGGCTGCATGATGCTCAAGAGCAACGTCACCCTGTCGGGCGCGGGGATGGGTGAAACGATCATCAAGCTCGCTGACGGCTCGGACACCAAGGTGACCGGCATCGTGCGCTCGGCCTACGGCGAAGAAACGCATGACTTCGGCATGAAGAATCTGACCCTGGACGGCAACCGGGACGCCACCACTGGCAAAGTGGACGGCTGGTTCAACGGCTACATTCCGGGCTCCGACGGCAAGGACTCGAACGTCACCCTCGACAGCGTCGAAATCAAGGACTGCTCGGGCTACGGCTTCGACCCGCACGAGCAGACCGTCAACATGGTGATCAAGAACAGCGTGTCGCATGGCAACGGCCTGGACGGCTTCGTGGCCGACTACCTGAGCGACAGCGTGTTCGAAAACAACGTGGCGTATGACAACGATCGCCACGGTTTCAACGTGGTCACCAGCACCCACGACTTCACCCTGAGCAACAACGTCGCCTACGGCAATGGCAGCACCGGCATTGTGGTGCAGCGCGGCAGCGAGAATATTCCGTCGCCCGCCAACATCACCATCACCGGCGGCGCGGTGTACGGCAACGGTGCCGAGGGCGTGCTGATCAAGCTGTCCAGCCAAGTGTCGGTCAGCGGCATGGACATCCATGACAACGGCAGCGCGGGCGTGCGCATTTACGGCAGCACCGGGGTGGATGTTTTCGACAACACGCTGAGCAACAACTCCCTCGGTGCTCCGGTGCCAGAAATCATCATCCAGTCGTACGATGACACTTCGGGCGTTTCCGGCAAGTTCTTCAGCGGCAGCGACAACCTGATCCGCGGCAACGTAATCACCGGCAGCCACAACTCCACTTATGGCGTTGCCGAGCGTAACGAAGACGGTACCGACCGCAACAGTATCGTGGGCAATACCATCAGCCACACCAGCAAGGGTCTGACCCTGGTCTACGGCGACGGCAGCTTTGCCGGCGACGCGTTCCCGCTGGTCACCGTGCAAGGCAGCGAAGCCAACGACATCATCACGGGCAGCGCGGCCAACGAGCTGATCTTCGGCCTTGCGGGCAAGGACACCCTGAACGGCGGCGCGGGCGACGACATTCTGGTCGGCGGAGCGGGTGCCGACAAGCTCAGCGGTGGCGCGGGTGCCGACACCTTCCGCTTCGATCAGTTGACCGACAGCTATCGCACCGCCACTGTCAGCGCGACCGACCTGGTGTCCGATTTCGACATCAGCCAGGACCGCATCGACCTTTCGAACCTCGGCTTCACCGGGCTGGGCAGCGGCAAGGCCGGAACGCTGAACATCAGCTACAACGCGACCCTCGACCGTACCTACATCAAGTCGCTCGACGCGGACAGCAGCGGCAACCGCTTCGAGCTGGGGCTGAGCGGCAACCTGAAAGACACGCTGAATGCCAGTCACTTCATGTTCCAGCGTGTTATTGAAGGCACCGCAGGCGGCGATACCCTGACCGGCACCGAGGGCAACGACCTCATCAACGGCAATGCTGGCGTGGACCGTCTAAACGGCGGCGCGGGTGCGGACACCCTGACCGGCGGTGCCGATGCCGATATCCTGACCGGCGGCGCCGGGGCGGATCTTTTCATCTACACCTCGCGGCTGGACAGCTATCGCAACTACAACGCCAGTGGCACCAAGCAAAGCGACACCATCACTGATTTCAACACGGCTGAAGACCGCATCGACCTTTCCAGCATCGGCCTGCGCGGTCTGGGCGATGGCAGCGCCAATTCCATTTACCTGTCGGTGAATGCCGATGGCAGCAAGACCTACGTCAAGACCAACGCCGTCGACACCACCGGCAACCGCTTCGAAATCGCACTGGAAGGCAACCTGCTCGACAAACTGAGCGCGTCCAACTTCATTTTTTCCACCGCGTCGGCCACCAACCAGGCTCCGGTGCTCAATACGCCGCTGATCGATCAGAACGTGACCGAACTCAAAGCGTTTTCCTACGCCGTGCAGCCCGGCAGTTTCAGCGACCCGGACAGCACCGCGCTGACTTACAGCGCCACCCTGACCGACAACAGCGCCCTGCCCGACTGGCTGACATTCGACAGCAAGACTCTGACTTTCAGCGGTACGCCTGGCGGCACGGCATCCGGGTTGTACTCGATACTGCTGACGGCCAGCGACGCCACCGGTGCTTCGGTGGCTGACAGCTTCGCCATCAACGTGGGCAACGTCGCGCCGGGCACGCTGACCGGCTCTCAAAACGCCGAAACGCTGTACGGCACCGAGGGGGACGACACGCTTCTGGGCCTGGGCGGCGACGACACGCTGCGTGGCGATACCGGCGCCGACATCCTCAACGGCGGCGCAGGCCGGGACACCTTGTACGGCGGAGCGAATGCCGACACCTTCGTTTACAGCACGCTCACCGACAACTACCGCAATTATGAAGCGGGCGGTCTGACAGCCACCGACACGATCGCTGATTTCACCTCCGGCCAGGACAAGATCGACGTCTCTGCGCTGGGCTTCCTGGGGCTGGGCAACGGCGAAAACCACACGCTGTACATGACCCTCAACGAAGCGGGCGACAAGACTTACGTCAAGTCGGCAACGCCCGACGCCGATGACAATCGCTTCGAAATTGCCTTGAGCGGCAGCCTGATCGATACCCTGACCGAAGCCGATTTCGTGTTCGGCCAGCGTGAATCCCAGGAAATCCTTTACCTGCCGACGCTGGGCCAATCCAACGCGCGACTGCTGCGCATGACCGAAGACGATAACCAGTCCGGCACCTCGGAGATGGTCAAGGACCTGATCCGTTACACCGATTACGACGTGCGCAGCCAGTTCAACGATGCCAATGGCGACCCCATCGACCTCGCCGTGGGCGGCAGCACCGTGCACCGTGGTTGGCTACTCGACCGGCACGCAGGAAGAACAGCGTGTTTCCTGGTGGCTAACCGACACCGATCAGCCGGGACCGGCACTGCTGCGCGCCACCGAATTGCTCAAGGCCCAACTGGCGACGCTGAGTACGCTCGATCAAGTCACCACCGGCATTGTCTGGAGCCAGGGCGAAGAAGGCGCTCAGGAGATAGCCCGCGCCACCGACAAACAGGCGGCAGCCGATTTGTACAAAGCGTCGCCCCTCAAAGTGTTCGACTACCTGCACGCGCAGATCGGCGACTTCACGGTGTACATGGCCGAAACCGGTCACTACCAGACGGACGCAGCCAAGGCTCGCGGTTACACCGAGGAAAAAATCAGCGCCATCGTCGAAGGCGTGGGATATGTGCGCAATGCGCAGGAAGCCATCGCCCATGAGCGCACCGACGTCAAGCTGGCGGTGGATTACAACGATTTGCCGTTACGCTATGAGGTCAACCCGCTGGTGTACCCCGATGACGTCTGGCACCTGCACGAAGAGTCGGCCGAAATAGTCGGTCAGCGACTGGCCGATTTCATCGCCAACGACCTGGGTTTCAGCGGCAATCCTGGCGACAACAACAATCCGGCCGACATTGTCAGCGGCGGTCAGAACGAAGGTGGCAACATCTTCGGCACCAGCGACGACGACACACTGGTTGGCGGCACCGGCAACGACATTCTGGACGGTGATCAGGGCGCGGACGACATGACAGGCGGCGACGGCAATGACATTTATGTCGTCGACAACGCTCTGGACACCGTCACCGAAAGCAACGACTCGCCGTCGCAGATCGATACCGTGGTGTCTTCCGTCAGCTGGGAGCTGGGGGCGAATGTGGAAAACCTGATGCTGACCGGGTTTTCTGCCATCAATGCCACGGGTAACGCGCTGAAAAACGTCATCACCGGTAATGCGGCCAAAAATATTCTTGACGGCGGCGCGGGCGCTGACCTGCTCACGGGCGGGGACGGTTCGGACAGCTACGTCGTCGATGACGTAGCTGACCGGGTGGTCGAAACCGCGACTGATGCCCAGACCGGCGGCATCGATACGGTTTACAGCTCGCTGGCGAGTTACACCCTCGGGGCCAATCTGGAAAATCTGGTGATCACCAGCAGCGTCGGCGCCAATGCCACCGGTAACGCGTTGGACAACGTGCTGTATGCAGGCGCTGGCGATAACGTGCTCGACGGCCGCGATGGCAATGACACGGTGTCTTACCTGTTCGCCACCGCTGGCGTCACGGTCGCGCTGAACACCAGCGCTCAACAGGCCACTGGCGGCTCCGGGCTGGACACCCTCAAGGGCACGGAAAACCTGACGGGCAGCCAGTTCGCCGACGCGCTGACCGGCAACAAGAACGCCAACGTTTTGATCGGCGGCGAAGGCAATGACACGTTATCCGGCGGCGCGGGCGACGATGTGCTGATCGGCGGTTCAGGCGCGGACACGCTGATTGGCGGCACCGGTGCCGATCATTATGTGTTCAACAGTGCCAACGACGTGGGTATGGGCGCACTGCGCGACATCATTAACGGCTTCAAGGTGGCGGAAGGCGACAAACTGGACTTCTCTGCCTTCGATGCCCGGCCGTCCACCGATGACGCGGATGCTTTCGTGTTCATCGGCAATGCTGCGTTCAGCGCCGGTAACACAGGCGAGCTGCGCTTCGCCGATGGCGTGCTGTACGGCAACATCGACGACAACGTTGGCGCGGATTTCGAAATCCAGCTGACCGGCGTGCAGAGCCTGCAGGCGGCTGACGTTATCGTCTGAGAGCGACCATGTTCCGCGCTCACGGTCGAATCTCAACTATCGTGCCTGCGCTCTGCGTAGGTATGCCGTTCTGTAAACTCCCCGTCCGATCCTGACTGTGCAGCGCGGCGCAGATTTTGTGACGCAGAGCGTCATCCAATGCATTTCTACGCTGGAGCGTAAGGAACGATAATCGCAACTATCGTGCCTGCACTCCGCGTAGGCCTTTGGTTATCGTACCGACGCTCCGCGTCGATAAGCAGTTCTGGACGCTCTGCGTCCGGTCTTGAGTGTGCGGCGTGCCGCAGTTTGTGAGTTCCACCCGCCAAAACCTCACTTGAAATCCCACGCATCGATCAGAAACGCGAAGCCTCTCTACCCCTCATCCATAAATTTGTTTTATCCATAAGAGCGCTCTACTCTCAGGCTGGCTGACAGGTCAGTCTGATGCGCAACTTGATAATGCTGCGATTGAATTTGGACGACACGTCAACGCTCTTGCCTGCCCCCACTTGCACACGCCGGGTACGCGGCGCTTCTGGCCCATTGGTGAACACTACTGAACATTTGGCGTCTACGTCACCGTAGTTGTTGACGGTGATCGCCCCGGTGTCGTGATAGACATCATGGGTTGCGTAGTCGATCTTCACGCCCTGGTACTGCTTTTCCACTTCGATGGGGTACGCAAACGCTGTGAAAGGCAACATGACCAGCAGTAAACAACACAGTCGATTCATTCGGCAGTCTCCGGGACGATGTAGTCAGAATAGAACAACCGCCAGTATTAAAGAGGAATTACAGCATGAAAGCGCCCCGCGTGACGCTCGACCAGTGGCGCACGTTGCAAGCCGTTGTCGATCATGGCGGTTTTGCCCAGGCGGCCGAAGCCTTGCACCGTTCGCAATCATCCGTGAGTTATACCGTGGCTCGCATGCAGGAACAGCTCGGCGTGCCGCTGCTGCGTATCGACGGGCGCAAGGCCGTGCTGACCGAGGCCGGCGGTGTGTTACTGCGGCGCTCGCGGCAACTGGTCAAACAGGCGAGCCAGCTGGAAGACCTCGCCCACCACATGGAACAGGGCTGGGAAGCGGAGGTGCGACTGGTGATCGACGCGGCCTACCCATCGGCACGGCTGGTCAGGGCGCTGACCGCGTTCATGCCGCAAAGCCGCGGCTGTCGGGTTCGTCTGCGCGAGGAGGTGCTGTCCGGGGTCGAAGAAGTGTTACTCGAAGGCGTCGCAGATCTGGCCATCAGCGGCTACAGCATCGCAGGCCATCTGGGCACGGAAATGAGCGCTGTCGAGTTCGTCGCCGTTGCCCACCCGGACCACGCACTGCATCAGGCCAATCGCGAATTGACCTTTCAAGACCTGGAAAGCCAGTTGCAGGTGGTGATTCGCGACTCAGGCAGGCAGCAGCCGAGAGATTTCGGCTGGCTGGGCGCCGAACAGCGCTGGACGGTCGGCAGTCTCGGCACCGCGGCGACCTTTGTCAGCAACGGCCTGGGTTTTGCGTGGCTGCCGCGGCACATGATCGAACGCGAGTTGCGCGAAGGGCTGCTCAAGCCCCTGCCGCTCGACAAGGGTGGCGTCCGCAACCCGACGTTCTATCTTTATTCCAGCAAAGACAAACCGCTGGGCCCGGCGACGCAGATTCTGGTCGATCTGATCCGCAGTTTTGACACCGCACCACTGACCGCTGCGCTGCCAGCACCCCGACACGCCTGACAGGAGTAGACAGATGGCGTTCTTCGAACATGACGAGTGCACGCTGCACTATGAAGAATACGGCCAGGGCGAACCGGTCCTGCTGCTGCACGGCTTGGGGTCCAGCTGTCAGGACTGGGAGTACCAGATCCCGGCGCTGGCCGCGCGCTATCGCGTCATCGTCATGGACCTGCGCGGCCACGGGCGCTCGGACAAGCCCCATGAGCGCTACAGCATTCAGGGCATGAGCAACGACGTGGAAGCGCTGATCGAACACCTCCGACTCGGCCCGGTGCATGTGGTCGGCCTGTCGATGGGCGGCATGGTCGGCTTTCAACTGGCCGTCGATCAGCCTGCGTTACTCAAGAGCCTGTGCATCGTCAACAGTGCGCCGCAGGTCAAAGTCCGAAGCCCGGGTGATCTCTGGCAATGGGCCAGACGCTGGACGCTGTCGCGCGTTGTCGGCATGGCAACCCTGGGACAGGCTTTGGGCAAGCTGCTGTTTCCCAAACCGGAGCAGGCCGAGCTGCGGCGCAAGATGGCCGAGCGGTGGGGCAGGAATGACAAGCGCGCCTACCTCGCCAGTTTTGACGCCATCGTCGGCTGGGGCGTGGAACAGCATCTGGCGCGCATCACCTGCCCGACCCTGGTCATCGCGGCCGAGCATGACTACACGCCGGTATCGCTCAAAGAGGATTACGTGAAACGCATGCCCAATGCCCGACTGGTCGTCATCAGCGACTCCCGGCATGCCACGCCGCTGGATCAGCCTGAGCGATTCAATCGTACGCTGCTGGAATTCATCGACAGTACCGGGGTCTGAAAACCGTGTGCGGATCGTTCGCCTGCCGCAGCGCAGACCTTCGAGCGCTGGGCAAAAAAGGCCAAACGTGCTTTCCTTGGCGGCCACAGTCGATATCTCTCAATGAAGGACGCGTTGCCACATGCTGAAAAAAATCGCTCTCACCGCCTGCTCCGTGCTGTTTGCCGCCAACCTGATGGCAGCTCAAGACAAGGCCACGCATGTGGTACTCGACACCAGCTTCGGGCAGATTGAAATCGAACTGGCAGACACCAAAGCGCCGCTCAGCACTGCGAATTTTCTGGGTTACGTCGACAGCGGTTTTTACAGCAACACCATTTTTCACCGGGTGATTCCGGGCTTCATGGTTCAGGGCGGTGGTTTCACCCAGCAACTGGTTCAAAAGCCCACCAAGGGCCCGATCAAGAACGAAGCGCAAAATGGCTTGCATAACGTGCGCGGCACCATTGCCATGGCCCGTACTTCGGACGTGAACTCGGCCACCAGCCAGTTCTTCATCAACACCAACGACAACGCGATGCTCGACAACGGTGCCCGTGACTTCGGTTATGCGGTATTCGGCAAAGTCGTCAAAGGTATGGACGTGGTCGACAACATCGTCAACGCCCGCACCAGTAACCAGAAAGGCATGCAAAACGTGCCTGTCGACCCGATCCTGATCAAGTCCGCCAAGCGCGTCGACTGATCGGAAACCTGTACCGCACGAAGCCTTCCCGGCCCGTGCGGCACGGCCGGGACAGCCTCTATTTATCAAGGAGAGCCCACCCTGCGTGGGTCTGATAGCCAATGCTTTATCGTCGTTTTGAAAAGCTGATCGACATCTTCAAAGACGCTCCTACCGCTGCCCCGCCCAATACCGTCTTCGCGTTTTATATGTACTACCTGCGTCAGGTATGGCCGACCTTCACCGCACTACTGTGTGTCGGGCTGATCGGGGCGCTGATCGAGGTGTCGCTGTCCAGCTACCTGAGCCGTATCATCGACCTGGCACAAAGCACACCGCCCAAAGACTTCTTCAGCATTCATGGCTCGGAGCTGATCTGGATGATGGTCGTGGCCTTGCTGCTGCGCCCGATATTTGTCGGCCTGCACGACCTGCTGGTGCATCAGACCATCAGCCCTGGCATGACCAACCTGATTCGCTGGCAGAACCACAGCTACGTGCTCAAGCAGAGCGTGAACTTCTTCCAGAATGACTTCGCAGGGCGCATCGCCCAGCGCATCATGCAGACCGGCAACTCGCTGCGCGACTCGGCGGTGCAGTCGGTGGACGCGCTGTGGCATGTGCTGATCTACGCGGTCAGCGCCATGGTGCTGTTCGCTGAAGCGGACTGGCGCCTGATGATCCCGCTGGGTACCTGGATCGCGGCGTTCATCCTCGCCCTGATGTACTTCGTGCCCAGAGTGAAGCAGCGTTCGGTGGATTCGTCCGATGCGCGCTCCCGGCTGATGGGCCGGATTGTCGATGGCTACACCAACATCACCACGCTGAAACTGTTCGCCCACACCAACCACGAACAGCAGTACGCACGCGAGGCGATGCGTGATCACACCGAAAAAAGTCAGCTGGCCGGCCGCGTCGTGACCTCGATGGACGCCACCATCACCAGCATGAACGGCGTGCTGATTGTCACCACCACCGGGCTGGCGCTGTGGCTGTGGACCCAATCGATGATCTCGGTCGGTGCGATTGCGCTGGCCACAGGCCTGGTGATTCGTATCGTCAACATGTCCGGCTGGATCATGTGGGTGGTCAACGGCATCTTCGAGAACATCGGTACCGTGCAGGATGGCCTGGAAAGCATTTCGCAACCGGTCACGGTCAACGACCGGCCCGGCGCCCTGCCGCTGAAGATCGAAAAGGGCGGCGTGAAGTTCGATGGCGTCGATTTCCATTATGGCAACGGCAACGGGATCATTCACAACCTCAACCTGGACATCAAACCGGGTGAGAAAATCGGCTTGATCGGGCCTTCGGGCGCGGGCAAGTCGACGCTGGTGAACCTGCTGTTGCGCATGTATGACGTGCAAGGTGGCAGGATTCTGATCGACGGCCAGGATATTTCCGAGATTACGCAGGAAAGCCTGCGTGCGCAGATCGGCATGATCACTCAGGACACCTCGCTGCTGCATCGCTCGATTCGCGAAAACCTCCTGTATGGCAATCCGCACGCCACCGATGAACAGCTCTGGGAATCCATTCACAAGGCCCGCGCCGACGAGTTCATTCCACTGCTGTCGGACTCTGAAGGCCGCACCGGCTTCGATGCTCACGTCGGTGAACGCGGTGTGAAACTGTCCGGCGGTCAGCGCCAGCGTATCGCGATCACCCGGGTGCTGCTCAAGGACGCGCCGATTCTGATCATGGACGAAGCCACCTCGGCACTCGATTCCGAAGTCGAGGCGGCGATTCAGGAGAGCTTGGAGACGTTGATGCAAGGCAAAACGGTCATCGCCATCGCCCACCGCCTGTCGACCATTGCCCGGATGGATCGGCTGGTGGTCCTGGAAAAAGGCCAGATCGCCGAAACCGGTACCCACGCCGAACTGTTGGCCCGGGGCGGGCTGTATGCCAGGTTATGGCAGCACCAGACCGGCGGGTTTGTGGGGGTGGATTGAACGTCGACAGTTTGCTGGCTGTGAACCGGATTTGTGGGAGTGAGCCGGGCGACGCTTCGCTTGCTCACGAAGAGACCAGTATGAACGCCAAAAATTTAAGCTCAGCCCACCTTCGCGAGCAAGCGAAGCGTCGCCCGGCTCGCTCCCACAAGATCAACGCAAACTTTTAGCGGCAGCCCACGCGAGCAATGCGGATCGCCGCCCCGCTCCACAGGGGCATCTGATCGGTCAGTCCGCCTGCCGATACGGCAACGCACTCCGCGCATCTTCGGCATACGCCAGCACCCCGACCCGCTCCTGATCCAGAAACTCGCTCACGGCGTCCTTCAATCCGGGGTGCATCAGGTAGTGCCACGAACGGGTGATCTGTGGCTCGAAGCCGCGGATCAGCTTGTGCTCGCCCTGAGCACCGGCGTCGAAGCGTTGCAGGCCGTGGGCGATGGCGTAGTCCATGCCCTGATAGAAACAGGTCTCGAAGTGCAGGCGGTCGAATTCAGCCAGACAGCCCCAGTAGCGACCGTAGAAGCTGTCACCACCGATCAGGCTGAAGGCCATGGCCACCGGGCGTGAGCCTTGCAGCGCGATCACCACCCGGATCGACTCGGGCATGCGTTCGGCCAGCAGGCTGAAGAATTCGCGGGTCAGGTAAGGCGCCTGCCCACGGACTTCGTAGGTATTGGAGTAGCACGCATAGACGAAGTCCCACAGCACTTCGGTCATCTGCGCGCCTTCGAGCCATTCAAACGCGATGCCCTGCCCCGCCACCTGTTCACGCTCTTTGCGCATCTGTTTGCGCTTGCGCGAACTCAATGCGTCAAGAAAGTCCTGAAAATCCCGGTAGCCACGTTTATGCCAGTGGAACTGGCAACCGATTCGCTGCAGCCAGCCCGACTGCGTGCCAAGCAACGCATCGGCAGCCGGGTCAGTGAAGTTCACATGGGCGCTCGACAGCCCTTCGCGTTGCAGATACGCCGGCAACTCGCTGAGCAGCTCGATGCCGCCCTGAGGCGTTGCAGACAGAATTCGCGAGCCGCCAACCGGGCTGAACGGCACGGCCACCAGCAGCTTGGGGTAATAGGCGATTCCGGCCCGCCGGCAAGCGTCTGCCCAGGCGTGATCGAACACATACTCGCCATACGAGTGCCATTTGCGGTAGGCCGGCAACGCCGCAACCAACTGCTCGCTCTCGTACTGCAGCACATGTTCGGGGCGCCAGCCCGAACGCGGCCCCAGGCTACCGCTGTCTTCCAGCGAACTGAGAAACGCATGGCGCAGGAACGGCTGGTTTCCCGTCACCAGCGCATCCCATTGAGTAGGCGCAACGGTGCTGAGGCTGTCGATAACGTGAACGGGCATGCAGGTTCCCCGGTGAGCAGACGTAGTGAAGAGTATCCCTTATTAAGGCCCTGTGTTCATCGTGGCCGAAATCTGCCTGGAAAGACTGATCGCGAAATCATTGACCGCCTGCTCACGCTCTTTGGCTATTTGCGCAATCTGATCGAGATACTGCTGATCGGACTGCTGATTCGGCGGCAGTTCATCCAGAGCCGCGAGACGCTGGAGAAACGGCATTTTTACCGGTTCGAAATCGGGGGCATAACGAACTTCCAGATAATTCATCCAGAACTCTCTGGCGACCAGCGACTCAAAAAAAGCCCGAGAACTTTCACGGGTGGTTATTTCAGTGTATGCAGCCTCCAGATCCGTATCGGTGACCCTCGCCATATTGCTGAACAACATGGTCCTGGGCTGACCGGGCAGCTCGAGTCGCGCCTGCAGACCGATGCGATAGGCCAACCGCACTTCCGCTTCATCTACGGGCTCGCGCATTTCCTGACGCCGCACAATGTCTCGCCGGGCAATTTTTTCCAGTTGATCCAGACGGTCCAGGCTACGGCTCATTTTGAACAGCGCCAGTGGCTGCGCGGCTTCAGATGCGGACGACATGATCGAGAACACCTGCACATGAATCTCCATGTCGCCAAATATCAACGCCAGTCCATCGCCACACGTCTGAGGATGCGCGGCCAGATCGAACAATTGAAAGCGTAGATCCCTGCTTGCCGCGGCCGACATAATCATCGCCCAGACGCGTTCGGTGAGTTCTTCCCGGTTGTTGGAAAAGTCAGCCGAGTGCGTCAGATCACTCAGCATCTGAAAGAAATCGGTAGATCCGGCGCTGGCGCGCAGATCTTGCCAAAGCCTTGTCCGGACAGTCATTCGCTCACGATCAAGACCGGCAAGCCAAGGCGTGCTGTCCGGCCCGACCGCTGGGGGCTGAACGTTCTGGGTAACACCCCAGCGCGGTCGGAGCCTGCCTTCGCGAAACTGCCTGATACGCGCCAGTGTCGGGGAATTCAGCGGATTGCCGTTCAGATGCAGATGAAGGCGAGAGGAGCTGAGCGAGCGATCGATATTATCCAGCTCATCGAGCGATATTTCCGAAATGCTGTTATCGCGCAGATCCATACGAATCAAATCAGACCGTAACCAATTCCACTGGGGCAACCTTTCAATACCCGTACCGCGCAAAAACAGCAGGCGCAATGAGTTGATTGCACTAATGCCCGCACCGGCTCCCAGTGCGCAAAAGTTGAGGTCCAGAATCTCCAGTCGGTTCAGATTTCGCAAAATGGTGTTGGACGCTTCAGTCCACTGCAAAGGGTTATGGCTGAGTGACAATTCTGTAAGCCGCGTCATGTGTGCTATCGACGCCGGCATGGAGTGCAGGTCGTTGAAGTCCAGACTCAGCGATCGCACATTGCTGAAATTCCTCAGCAGTACGTCCGTTTGCGATTGAGTCAGTTGCATGTTGCGCGCTTTCAATACCGCGACATGGGCAAAGCTGGCGGCGATTTCCGGTATTTCCCCTACGCGTAGATTGTCCAGATCGAGCGCATAGCCTAAAAACTCACCCTGAAAGTTTCTGCAGTGGACACTGAGTCTTCTCCAGCACCCGTGAATGCGCCTCGTCGCAATTTCCCGCGCCGTGCGCAGCGTAGAGAATGGCGTTTCATCTACCCATGTGCCCAAGGTGGTCTGAAGGTTGCGCAGCTCATCGGCAAGGCTGCGCAGACGTTGTCGGACGAAATCCTGCAACTGCCCGGCGGCTCCGGTATGTTCGGCGCGCAACCGGATCAGAAAGCCCGTCACCTCGGCATCGGAAAAATCCGGGAACAGACTCTTTACCGCCAGCTCAGGCGAGTGACTGGAAGCACCGATACCCAGCCTACGAAAGAAACCACGCATGCGCCCGCTCATGGGGTAACCCGTTCGACCATCCGGTAAACGCTGCGGCCATTTGAGCCCGGGTCTGGCCGGTTGCATGCGCAGTATCTCAGCGACACGATCACGCCGAGCCGAGGCGATACGCCCAGACAGAATGCGCAGTTGCTCCGCGTCCGCAGTCAGCGGCAGCTCGAGATTGATACGCGCCTCATCAGTGAAGGTATCCAGCAGGGCGCTGAAAAAAGGTTGGGCGGCGTCACCCAGCGAATCGCCCAAATGGTTGAAGCGCTTGAACCCCTCCCCGGTGCTGACCAGAATCCGGTGCACGGCACTGGCGCGGGTGCTTTCGAGGCTCGCGATTTCATCCCCCTCCAGCGTGTCTCTGTGCAGATCGATGGAAATATCACCGCGCCAGCCCGGCAGGTCTCGCAACAGACCAAGCCCTGCAACATGCGTATCCGGATTGTCGGTCGAACTGCGGTAGAAACCCTCGATGGCGCGGTTTATCCTCAGTTGCTGCTGATACTCCCGGGCATGCTCGGCAAGCTCCAGAGGGATTCGTTTCTCTGAAGTCATCCATGTTTTGTCAGCGTCACTTGCCATGCTGACGAGCTCAAGGGCGACGCTGTCAGGCAGCCTGCCAAAGTCGCGCTGGAGCGGTTCGACCAGCGGATCGCTACTACGATTCTCCAGTGCCTGAACACCGTCAAGCAGTCGCTCCACATGGAGCTCAGCGTAGTCGGCCAGATGACGCCTCAAGCCTTGAACCCGAGCGGTTTTGTCTGTGCTGCCGGTGCCGGTCAGAAGCGTGACTTCATCGGATGTCAGCCCTTCCAGCAATTGCCCGAGCACTTGGGTCAGATTGCCTGTCGGCCCCACCACATGAGAGGAAAGCGTCATCTGCCGACCTGCGTTCCAGGCATCGAGCATGTTCCCGTCAGCATCGACCAGCAGCAACCCCCTATCCGTTCGCCAACGCGGCGACGAAGCCAGCAGCTTCATCCATGGCTGGATGTAGACTACCGACACTTCTGGCAGGTCGTCGGCCTAGAGTGCCTCAATGCAGCCTTGCAGCTCCCGCTCGATCGCCACGCGCTGAATGGCATCATTCAACAAGGCCGGAGGCCGGAGGCTTTCGACGTGTATCTGGCGTAACACACCTTCACTGGTGCCGGTAATGCGCATGACCTTGTGGATTTCGTCCTCGGTAAAGGCATCACAGGCCGGGCTCAGACGCCGGAACGCCTTGACTTCATCCCAGCCCATGGGATTTTCCCATTCGTGGTGCCAGATGCCGGCACCGTTGTGTTTCAGCGTCGGCGAGTACGAACGTTCATCCACCGGGTGCTTGATGCGCCAGTTGGCACCGGTCGCATCCGCCTCGACGCGATACAGTTTGCCATCCAGAGGCAGCCAGGTCTTGCCGTCCACCTCGTAGAGCACCAAAGCGTTGACGACCAGCCCTTCAGGCAGGCTGACGGTATCCGCAAAAGCGTTGACCGATGGCTTTCCAAGACGGATCGATCCGTTCACTCTCTTTTGCACCAGGCTTTCAATGAACATCGACGGTTCAAGCCGCGCGACTGCGCCCGCGACACTTCCCAGCACCAGCATCTGGGCAATATTTTCGCCAATGTTGTAAATGTGTTGCATCGCCTCTTCCACTTCACCGTGAGTCCAGTCTTCGTAGGCTACGAACGCTGCACTGGCAAGCTGATAGATCGCAACCACGGCCATGACTTCGCCCAGCACCGGCACAAACAGCCCGGCCGCGTTGAGTACATTCATGCCGTTATCTTTCAGGCTTTCAAGCAGTGCATCACGGGCTTGTTGATCCGCCTGCGCAGACGGCACCGCGATGGCTCGTGAATCACCGTAGGTTTTGGCCAGCAAATGTTCGTAAAGCAGCTCGAAAGGCGGTTTCGAAAAGGGCTGGGGCTGTAACAGCAGGTCAGCGTCGACGTCCAGCGTGTGCGCCGGGGCGGGATAGAGCCGCGATTTCAGCCTGGAAAAGAACTCCGGACTTTGGCTCAGGCTGATGAAACGGCTGAAATAGCGCCGATAACCTTCGCTGTCGAGCGCTTGCACGAGGCTGGCATTGAAGGCCCGTAGCGACGCGTACTGCTTGATCGGATTTGAGGGCTCCGCGGGCAGATAGACAAGGCAAGGCCCGCTGTCCGGGTCGGGAATATTCTGCTGAATCAGCAGGGCACCGTGTAAAAGGCAGCCCGAAAAAGCGTAGGTATCGAGCATGTGCAACTGACAGTAACGCAGGCCTTTGCCATCCCAGCGTCGCGGCCCGGCAGGCTTCAACATATTCAGCAGCATCTGATAAGCCGCCTCGCTAATATCGCTCTTCATCATGGCCGTGTGTGCGAGCACCTCGACAGCATCACGCTCACAGCCAATGAAAGCAGCCGCAACCGCCTTTGCAGCATCGGGCGAGGAAGGCTTGAATACGCTGTTCAGATGGGCTTGATAACGGGCACCCAGGTCCAGGTCGTGGCAAAAATCAGCGAACTGCTCAAGATTGATATTGAGGCGATCCTTGTATTCGACCTTGTACCTTCGTTCAGCGCTGTCGATCAGCCGGTACCGCAAGCCACCTGTGCGCAGGATTGCCGAATACGGATCGAACCGGCTTCGATCGCTGGTGGCGAAGTTCTGCAAGGCGGCCTGCAAAAGTGTTTACTCAAGGGGCGCAGGATTCCAGGCGCTGTCGTAACGCCAGGTCATCAGCTGGAAGGCTTCAACGTCCAGCGCAAGTTTGAAGCGCTCGGAAAACGCCTGCAACAGCAACGGAGCGGCAAATTCCTGCGCCGATATCAGGCGATTACGGATGGGCGCCAGCACATGCCAGGAGCGCAGGCCGTTCTGCTGGCTGGCGTGCAGGGCATGACGCAATGTTGCCGGTGCGTTCAGATACCACACTGGCAGATTGTCGCGGATGAACCCGCCATTGGGATGGTCTGCTTCGAAGGGCGTAGCGTCGAGTTGCTGTGCGGGAAGCTGCGTAGCAGACGCTGCTTGCGTTTCAGGTGCGATGTTGACAGAGAACATGATCGATACCGGCGATGGCTTCTTGAAAAGCCCACACGATAACGACCCAAAGAGGAGCATGTGACATAGCGGGATATGACATGACCAGTAGCGCTCTCTGCTAGAGCGCTACTCTCCTGATCGAGCGTTCTCAGCGCTTGCGCAGAATCACGCTGCCGATCGAATAACCTGCGCCGAATGAACTGAGCACCGCCAGCGCGCCTTTGGGCAGATCATCCTGATAGGTGTGAAACGCAATGACCGAACCGGCCGAACTGGTGTTGCCATACGTGTCGAGAATGACTGGCGCCTCTTCGATGCTGGCATCACGGCCCAGCAGCTTCTTGGTAATCAGGTGGTTCATGCTCAGGTTGGCCTGATGCAGCCAGAAGCGCTTTACGTCACTGATGTTAATGCCGTTGTCCTGCAAATGCGCACTGACCAGCTCGGCCACCATCGGGCACACCTCACGAAACACCTTGCGCCCTTCCTGCACGAACAGCTTGTCCGGGGCATTCTGGCCCTGGCCCGAGGTGCGGTTGAGGAAGCCGAAGTTGTTGCGGATGTTGTTGGAGAATTTGGTCAGCAAACGGGTGCTGACGATATCGAACTGGTAAGGCGAGGTAGCAAGGTCAGCCCGCTCGACCACGACGGCGGTCGCACCATCACCGAAGATGAAATGGCTGTCGCGGTCACGGAAATTCAAATGTGCGGTGCAGATCTCCGGGCTGATCACCAGCATGGCGCGCGCCTGGCCAAGCTGCACGCTGTTGCAGGCAGCCTGAATGCCGAAGGTTGCCGACGAACAGGCCACGTTCATGTCGAAACCGTAACCTGCGATCCCCAGCGCTTCCTGAATTTCGATGGAGATCGCCGGATAGGCCCGCTGCAGGTTGGAGCAGGCGACAATCACGCCATCGATGTCTGCGGCCGTTCTGCCTGCGCGCTGCAATGCCTGCTCGGCGGCTGCAACCCCCATCTGGCAGAGTATCGACCATTCGTCATTGCTGCGTTCCGGCAGGTTGGGCTTCATACGCTGCGGGTCGAGAATGCCCTGCTTGTCCATCACGAAGCGGCTTTTGATGCCCGACGCCTTCTCGATGAACGCAGCGCTGGATTCGCTGAGCGCTTGCACTTCACCGCGCTCGATGGCCGCTGCGTTCTCGCTGTTGAACTGTGCAACCCAGGCATTGAAAGACTGCACCAGCTCTTCGTTGGAAATGCTGTTGGCCGGGGTAAACAGGCCTGTGCCGCTGATGACGACGTTGTGCACGGTCGTTCCTCTTTTATTGAGTTGCAGGTAATGACCTGCTCAGGCACGGCATGTGAAGGCCCGCGCTTTATCGGGGCCCACACGCCAGTGCAAATGTAAAAGCGGCTCACAACAACGAGCAGCATTTCATGACACGGTGAAGACAGGCGCGGAGTGTGCCATACAGCCCGGTTTTGGCGCTATCAGCCAATGAATATAGCCCCGATAGCCATCCGCTAACCCGCTGACAGGTGGCGCAACATCAGCCTTCTACCTGACTCCACTGCTTGCTCAACCGTTTGTCAGACACCGGCATTTTGGTACCCAGCTGTTGAGCGAACAGCGACACGCGATACTCTTCCATCCACCAGCGATACAGCGCCAGTTCCGGGTCGCGCTTGCCTTCCTGTGCATGCTTGTCGGCGCGCGCCCGGTATTGCGCCCAAAGGCCCGCCAGCTCGATGCTCCAGACCCGGTCCTTCTGCACCTGACCGGGCAGTTTCTCCAGACGCATCTCGATGGCTCTGAGATAGCGCGGCAACTCCTTGAGCCAGACCGCCGGTGTTTCGCGGACAAACCCGGGATACACCAGCTTGCCGAGCTGCGCCTTGATATCGTTCAGGGCCACCGCCTGAGCCAGGTCAATCTTGCCTTTGAAGCGCTTTTGCAAACCGTGCCACAACGTGAGAATTTCCAGAGTCAGCTTCGCCAGCCGCTCGGCATGCTCGGTCCAGTCAGCGCGCTTGCGCTCGGCCAGCGACAGCAAGCCGGCACCGTCACGCGGCAGTTCGGCTTCACCTTCCAGCACGCAACTGTCGAGACTGGCCAGCAGAATGTCTTCGACCAGCGCATCGATACGCCCCAGCTCGCGATACAGCAGGGCCAGTTCGGTCTGCCCCGGCAGCTTGTTGCGCAAGAACTTCGCGGGCTCGGCCAGTTGCTGCAATAACAAGCGTTGCAAAGCACGCCGATGCTGATACTCGGCTTCGGCCTGAGTGGAGAAGCGACCTTCCTTGACCGTACCGCCCTCTTCGACCAGCGCCGGGTAGACCGTCATCGACAGCCCGGCAATGTTTTGCTGCGTCTTCTGCGCCACCGGGGCGAAGACCTTGGCCTCCACCGGCTGCTGATGTTTCGCGCTTTGCGGCACCGCCAGCGCCGCCTGGCTCGCTTGCGCGAAACGTGCCGTCAGCTCGGCCAGATCACGCCCTTCGCCGAGAAACTTGCCGTGACCGTCGACGATTTCCAGGTTCATCCTCAGATGGCCTTCAAGCTGTTGCGCAGCCTCGGCCCAGGCTTCGTCGCTGACCCGCGCGCCGGTCATGCGCAATAGCTCGCGGCCCAGTGCCTGCGGCAACGAGCCTTCAGCGAAGGTGATGCGTTGCAGGGCCGCCTTGATAAAGTCCGGGACCGGCACGAAGTTCTTGCGCACGGCTTTGGGCAGGTTGCGGACCAGCGCGATGCACTTGGTCTCCAGCAAGCCCGGCACCAGCCATTCAAGACGCTCGGCGGGCAGCGACAACAGCAAAGGCGCCGGCACACGCAAGGTCACACCGTCGCGCGGATGATTGGGCTCGAAGTGATAACTCAGCGACAGGCTCAGATCGCCCAGGCTCAAGGTGTCCGGGTACTGCGCTGCAGTGACTTCACTGGCCTCGCGGGCCAGCACGTCTTCTTCGCGCATGATCAGCAGCTGCGGGTTCTTCTGGCTCTCGGTCTTGTACCAGCTGTCGAAAGTCGCCGTCTGGTGAATCTCGGCCGGAATTCGCGCTTCGTAGAAGCTGTACAGGGTGTCTTCGTCAGCCAGAATATCGCGACGACGAGCCTTGGCTTCCAGTTCGTCGAGCTGCTCCAGCAGACGGGTGTTGGCGGTCAGGCATTTGGCCCGGGACAGGATATCGCCACGCACCAGTCTTTCACGAATGAACAATTCACGCGATACCACCGGGTCGATGGGCCCGTAATGCACCGGACGACGACCGACCACGATCAGGCCGAACAGGGTGATCTGCTCGAACGCAACCACCTGCCCGCGCTTCTTCTCCCAGTGCGGTTCGAAGTGGTTTTTCTTGATCAGGTGCCCGGCCAGCGGCTCGATCCAGTCTGAATCGATCTTCGCGACCATGCGCGCGTACAGCTTGGTGGTCTCGACCAGTTCGGCAGTCATCAGCCACTGCGGACGCTTCTTGCCCAGCCCGGAAGACGGGTGAATCCAGAAACGTCGCTGGCGGGCGCCCAAGTAGTCGCCCTCGTCGGCTTTTTGCCCGATCTGGCTGAGCAGGCCAGACAAAATGGCCTTGTGGAATTTCGGGTAGTCCGCCGGCTCCTTGTTGACCGTCAGTTGCAGGTCGCGACAGATCAGGCTCAGTTGCCGATGGGAATCACGCCATTCGCGCAGGCGCAGGTAATTCAGAAAGTTACGCCGACACCAGTTGCGCAACGGGCTGGCTGTCAGCGTCTGGCGCTGTTCTTCGAAGCCGCGCCACAGATTGACCAGCCCGGCAAAATCCGAATCGGCATCCTTCCATTGCGCGTGCGCCTGATCCGCCGCCTGCTGGCGCTCGGGCGGCCGCTCACGCACGTCTTGCACCGACATGGCACTGGCGACGATCAGCACTTCTTGCAGGCTGCCCTGTTGCGCCGCTTCCAGCAGCATGCGCCCCATACGCGGGTCGACCGGCAGGCGCGCCAGCTGGCGACCCAGCGGGGTCAGCTGATTCTCGCGATTGACCGCCGACAGTTCCTGCAACAGGTTGAAACCATCGCTGATCGCCTTGCCGTCGGGCGGCTCGATGAACGGGAAATCGGTGATCTCACCCAATCGCAGGTGCAGCATCTGCAGGATCACTGCCGCCAGGTTGGTGCGCAGAATCTCGGGATCGGTGAACTCGGGACGACCGTTGAAATCCTCTTCGCTGTACAGGCGCACGCACAGACCTGGCTCGACCCGCCCGCAACGGCCTTTACGCTGGTTGGCGCTGGCCTGGGAAACGGCTTCGATCGGCAGACGCTGAACCTTGGCGCGATAGCTGTAACGACTGATGCGCGCCGTCCCGGTATCGATCACGTAACGGATACCCGGCACGGTCAGCGAGGTTTCCGCGACGTTGGTGGCCAGCACCACGCGACGGCCGGGATGCGACTGAAAGATGCGCTGTTGTTCGGCGGGTGAAAGCCGTGCGTACAGCGGCAGAATCTCGGTGTGCCTGAGCTGGGCCTTGCGCAGCATTTCGGCGGCATCGCGAATCTCGCGTTCGCCGGGCAAGAACACCAGCACATAGCCGGGGCTCTTGCGCTCACTGCGTTCAAAGTCTGCAAGCTCTTCCAGGGTGGCAAGAATCGCCTGATCGACCGTCAGATCGTCTTCGACGCTGTTGCCCTCTTCGTCCTGCTCGCTGGTCAGCGGTCGATACCAGACGTCCACCGGGAAGGTGCGACCCGACACTTCAATCACTGGCGCATCGTTGAAATGTTCGGAAAAGCGCTGCAGGTCGATGGTGGCTGAGGTAATGATGACCTTGAGGTCCGGACGACGCGGCAGCAGGGTCTTCAGATAGCCCAGCAGGAAGTCGATGTTCAGGCTGCGTTCGTGGGCTTCGTCGACGATGATCGTGTCGTAACGCTCAAGAAAGCGGTCATGCTGGGTTTCAGCCAGCAGAATGCCGTCGGTCATCAGTTTGATCAGGGTATTGCTGTCGCTTTGATCCTCGAAACGCACCTGATAACCGACCAGCGCGCCCAGCGGCGTGCCAATCTCCTCGGCGACCCGGCTGGCCACGCTGCGTGCGGCGATCCGGCGCGGCTGGGTATGACCGATCAGGCCATGCTGACCGCGACCGATTTCCAGGCAGATTTTCGGCAACTGGGTGGTTTTGCCCGAGCCGGTTTCGCCGGCGATGATCAACACCTGATGCTTGAGCAGCGCTTCTTTGATTTCGTCACGCTTGGCGGCGATGGGCAGGTTATCGTCATAACGAATCGCCGGCACGCTCTCACGCCGCGCCGTCACCTGGGCGCACGAAGCATGAACCCGCGCCACCCACTGAGCCAGCTTCGCCTCGTCGGGCTTCTTGCGCAGCTCGTGCAACTGACGGCGCAGACGATGGCGTTCGCTGATCATCGCTTGGTCGAGGTTTTTCAGGAGTTGGTCGATAGAGGGCGATTCGTCGGTCATCAGGCGCGCAGGGTCTTTTTCAAATGGCAGGTGCGGATTGTCGCAGATTGCGGTGGGAACGTGGAGCAACCATCCTCAATTGATACCGGTTCTACACGTATCGCTGCGCGTCAGCCAAACGTGCCAACGATCGCTCCTGCCTCTGGGTTTATTGTTGTGCACTAGCCCTGAAGAGCCCGGAATATGGGCCTCTGCCTGGAGGACCCAGGAGCTTCAGGAGGTTACGACGGCTGCGATGGGCTGCGAAGCAGCCCTGAAACCGGTGACCTCGGTTGCGCCAGTTGTACCGTATGTACCGGTTCGACTAACGTTCCCACGCTCTGGTGGTAATGCCTTTATGGACGCTCTGCGTCCGATCCTGAATGCGCAGTGCAACGCAGAATGCCTACTTCTTCACACCCAGCTTCTTCATTTCCTCGTCACGCAACTCGCGACGCAGGATCTTGCCGACGTTGGTGGTGGGCAGGACGTCGCGGAATTCCACGCTGCGCGGGACCTTGTAGCCGGTCAGGTTGGCGCGCATGTGTTCCATGACTTTCTCTTTGGTCAGCGTCACGCCGGGCCTGGCGACGACGAAGACCTTGATGCTTTCCCCTGATTTCTCGTCCGGTATGCCGATTGCCGCGCATTGCAGCACGCCGGGCAGCGTGGCGAGTACGTCTTCCAGTTCGTTGGGGTAGACGTTGAAACCGGAGATCAGAATCATGTCCTTCTTGCGATCGACAATCCGGATGTAGCCGTCGGGCTGGATGATCGCGATATCGCCAGTCTTGAGCCAGCCGTCGGCGTCGAGCATCTCGTCGGTGGCGTCCTGGCGCTGCCAGTAGCCTTTCATGACTTGCGGCCCCTTGACGCACAGTTCGCCGCGTTCGCCGAACGCCACCTCGTTGCCCGCATCGTCGATGACTTTGCACAGCGTCGAGGGCACCGGAATGCCGATGGTGCCCATCTGGATGTTCTGGATCGGATTGACGGTCGCCACCGGGCTGGTCTCGGTCATGCCGTAACCCTCGCAGATCGGGCAATTGGTGACCTGCTTCCAGCGCTCGGCGGCGGCCTGTTGCAAGGCCATGCCGCCAGACAGCGTGACTTTCAGTGCGGAAAAGTCAAGATTGCGGAAGCCTTCGTTGTTGCACAGCGCCACAAACAGGGTATTGAGGCCGACAAAGCCGGTGAATTTCCACTTCGACAGTTCCTTGACCATCGCAGGCAGGTCACGCGGGTTGCTGATCAGAACGTTGTGGTTACCGAGCAACATCATTGCCATGCAGTGATAGGTAAAGGCGTAGATGTGATACAGCGGCAGCGGCGTGATGAGGATTTCGCAACCTTCGTTGAGGTTCGAAGCCATCAGCGCCCGGCACTGGAGCATGTTGGCGATCAGATTGCGGTGGGTCAGCATCGCCCCTTTGGCAATACCGGTGGTCCCGCCGGTGTATTGCAGGACTGCAATATCTGCGGCGGCGGGCGCGACCTCGGTTACTGGCTGGCCACGGCCCTTGGCCAGGATGTCGTTGAACTTGATAGCCTGCGGCAAGTGGTAGGCCGGGACCATTTTTTTCACGTACTTGACGACGCTATTGATCAGCAGGCGCTTGAGCGGCGACAGCAGGTCGGCCACCTCAGTGATGATGACTGTCCTGACCTGGGTTTTGGGTACGACTTTTTCGGCCAGATGCGCCATGTTGGCCAGACACACCAGCGCCTTGGCGCCGGAGTCATTGAACTGGTGTTCCATTTCCCGCGCGGTGTACAGCGGGTTGGTGTTGACCACGATCAAGCCGGCGCGAATGGCACCAAAAACGGCGATCGGGTACTGCAAAAGATTGGGCAGCTGTACGGCGATACGGTCGCCCGGCTGCAAGTCGGTGTACTGCTGGATCCAGGCCGCGAACGCGCCGGACAGCTCATACAACTCGCCATACGTGATGGTCTTGCCAAGGTTGCTGAATGCCGGCTTGTCCGCGAAACGCTCGCAGGACTGCTTCAGGACTGCCTGGACATTGGGGTACTCATCGGGATTGATATCAACGGGGATACCGGACGGGTACTTGTCCTTCCAGAAGTTTTCATTCATTCAGCCGACTCCGTAGCGATAGCGAATTCTTCACATCGCTCGAAGCGATGATTTTCTTGTGTTTGGAAGTATGCAGTAGACGCTTTTTTCGCTTTATGACTGATCAAAAAGCGCGCCGAGAGTAGCAGCTTTGCCAAAGGCCGCCTAGGGAAGGTCTGAAGTAGCCGGATGTTTTCCGGCTACCGAGTCCTCAGCACTTTTCAAAAAAAGATGCATGTCGAAATTTGCTCAATTATCTTCGCTTTTTAGCTCTTTCGGCCGCTGCAAAGCCTTTTGCGGTAACCATTTCCTGCATTACACGCGCACCTCTCCTGCGCTCGCCAACAAATGTCGGCGGGCCATCCACAGGTTTGACAGGGCGAACAACGTCACCATCTGCGCGGTGTTCTTGGCCAAGCCCCGAAAGCGCACTTTTTCATAGCCAAACTGGCGTTTGATGACCCGAAACGGATGCTCGACCTTGGCGCGAACCTGGGCCTTGGCCTTCTCGATTTTGCGGATCGCCTTGTACAAAATACTGCGTTTTCCGTGCTTTTTGTAAGTGCTGCGGCGGGCGGCAATCTGCCAAATGACCTTGCGCCCAGCGTGTTCTTCGCGCTTCTCGACCCCGGTGTAACCTGCGTCGGCGCAGACTACGTTTTCCTCGCCGTGCAGCAGTTTGGCAACCTGCGTGACGTCTGCCACATTGGCCGCTGTTACTACCACGCTGTGCACCAGGCCTGACTCGTCGTCGGCGCCGATGTGAGCCTTGGCGCCGAAATAGTACTGGTTACCTTTCTTGGTTTGATGCATCTCAGGATCGCGTTTGCCATCCTTGTTCTTGGTCGAACTGGGCGCGTGAATCAGCGTGGCATCGACGATGGTGCCTTGACGCAACGACAAGCCACGGTCGCCCAGATAACCATTAATTACGCCGAGAATCCCGGTCGCCAACTCGTGCTTTTCCAGCAGACGACGGAAGTTGAGAATGGTGGTTTCGTCTGGAATTCGCTCCAGGCTCAGGCCTGAAAACTGACGCAGGATGGTCGTCTCATACAGCGCTTCTTCCATCGCCGGATCGCTGTAGCCGAACCAGTTCTGCATCAGATGAACACGCAGCATCGCCATCAGTGGGTAGGCGGGCCGGCCACCTTCTCCTTTTGGATAATAGGGCTCAATCAGGGCAATCAAACCTTTCCAGGGCACCACCTGATCCATCTCGATCAGGAACAATTCCTTACGGGTCTGCTTGCGCTTGCCGGCATACTCGGCGTCGGCGAAGGTCATCTGTTTCATCATCGAAAAGCTCGGCGACTGGTGTCCGGAGATTTTGCCAAATTAGGAAGTCTTTTTCAGAGTTTCCCTAGAGGCAAAGGTGGGCTTAGCGGTCACTAAAGTGACTGAATTTTATATTTCAGTCACTTTATAGTGCAGGACAATAATCAGGGCTAGATGGGCCAAAAGCATTGTTCCAGAGGGGTCAAGACGCAAAAAAGGCCTGTTTGAAAAGATTCGGCCCTGTGTGCAGCACGCTGCAACAGGGCCAGACATGTCCCGCGATACACAAATAGAGACGATTACTGCAGTCAAGCGATGTCGCGAAGCTCCCTGCGCAGAATCTTGCCCACCGGCGTCATCGGCAACGAATCGCGCAGCACGATATGCCTGGGCACTTTATATGCGGTGAAGTTTTCCTTGCAGAACGCCTTGAGTTCTTCCGTGCTGACCCCCTCCTCCCGCGGCACCACGAACAGCTTGACGGCCTCTCCGGTACGCTCGTCAGGCACGCCGATGCAAGCGCAACTGGCGACTTTCGGATGAGCCATGACCACGTCTTCGATTTCGTTGGGGTAGACGTTGAAACCGGAAACAATGATCAGGTCTTTTTTGCGATCCACGATACTGACGAACCCGTCGGCAGCTATCACGGCAATGTCGCCAGTCTTGAACCAGCCTTCGGCGTCAAGTGCTTCGGCCGTGGCATCCGGACGATTCCAGTAGCCTTTCATGACCTGCGGCCCCTTGATGCACAGTTCGCCGCGCTCGCCGAACGGCAGTTCCACGCCCTCGTCATCGATGACTTTCATGGCCGTGCCGGGCACCGGAATACCGACCGTACCCAGACGCGCCTGCGTTCCATAAGGGTTGGCGCTGGCAACAGGCGACGTTTCGGTCAGGCCGTAGCCCTCGACAATCGTGCAGCCGGTGATCTGCGCCCACCGCTCGGCCGTGGCCTTGACCAGCGCAGTGCCCCCGGAATTGGTGCTCTTCAACGTGGAGAAATCCAGATTCTTGAACTCGGGATGGTTCATCAGCGCGACGAACAAGGTATTGACCCCGATCATGGCCGTGAACTTCCACTTGCGCAGCTCCTTGATAAAGCCTGTGATATCGCGCGGATTGGTGATCAGAACATTGTGGTTGCCGCCGATCATCATGCACATGCAATGCCCTGTGAATGCATAGATATGGTAAAGCGGCAGCGGCGCGATCATCACCTCGGTACCCTCTTCGAACGCCCGCCTGCCGTCAGGATATTGCTGGCGCATGCAGGCATAGACTTGCTGCATGTTGGCGACCAGATTGCCGTGGGTCAGCATCGCGCCTTTGGCCAGCCCCGTGGTGCCCCCGGTGTATTGCAGTACAGCGACGTCATCCAGGCGTTGCGCGACTGATCGGGCCTGACTGTCACGCCCGATGCGCAACGCGCGCTTGAAGCCAATGGCTTGGGGTAGCTGGTAGTCGGGAACCAGTTTCTTGACCTTGTCGACGATGGTGTTGACCAGCCAGCCTTTAGCCGCCGGCTGCATGTCACCCATTTTCACTTCGATCAGGTATTCGATGGCAGTGTCCGGGAGAACTTCCTGCACCAGCTTGCCGAACACATTGAGATAGACCAGCGCCTTGGCACCGGAGTCCTGAAACTGATGGCGCATCTCGCGCGCAGTGTACAGCGGGTTAGTGTTGACGACGATCAGGCCGGCACGTATCGCACCGAACACGGCGATCGGATATTGCAACAAGTTGGGCATCTGCACAGCGATGCGGTCGCCGGGCAGCAGCCCTGTGTGCTGTTGCAGATACCCGGCAAAGGCCAGCGAGTGGCGCTCGAGGTCGGCATAGGTCAGGGTCACGCCCATATTGCTGAACGCCGGGCGATCGGCAAATTTCTTACAGCAGCGATCAAACACGTCCATGACCGATTGCCAAGCCTGCAGATCCACATCCGGGTCGACGCCAGCCGGGCGCTTGTCATTCCAGAAATCAGCTTGCATTATTTTTATCCCTTGCCTGCTTGTGCCTTGCCCGACGTTAGCAGTTAAAGCGCATCAGGCAAAGTCACTTGGGTGTCATCAGCGGCATGAATCTCGCCTCCGTTCAGACTGCCATTCGCTGCCCGCTATACACTGCCCTGCCGACGTGCAATGGCAATCGGTATCAGGCCGCGCGTCAGCGTTGCGACGGCAGTATTCCGCAGCCTTCAGCTATTTATGCAGAACGATGTGATCCGGTGAGCGCCAGCAAACGTCTGATTGTTCTTGCCGGTGTAATGGCGGCAACGGGTCATCAAGTGTTACAAATCAGCGTCTATCCACAGGCGCGGCCCTAGGGAGCCGCTGATTTATTCGATTTTTCGTCCCTGCAACGCTCTGGAGGCCTTGATTTATCAGGGGGCAACAGCTGTGCTTTAGAATAAATCAGCGTCTCCCTAGGGCTCGGCTATATCGGGCGAAACGAACCGGCTCGCTAAATTCATTTTCATTGTTAGGACAGCCACATGACTCAAGTCACCAACACGCCGTACGAAGCCCTCGAAGTTGGTCAGACCGCCAGCTACAGCAAGAAGGTGGAAGAGCGTGACATCCAGTTGTTCGCCGCCATGTCCGGTGACCACAACCCTGTCCATCTGGATGCCGAATACGCGGTCAAGACCATGTTCAAGGAGCGTATCGCCCACGGCATGTTCAGCGGCGCGCTGATCAGTGCGGCCGTCGCCTGCGAGTTGCCCGGCCCTGGCACTATTTACATCGGTCAGCAGATGACCTTCCAGAAACCCGTAAAACTGGGTGACACCCTGACCGTGCGCCTGGAAATCCTGGAAAAACTGCCGAAATTCCGCGTGCGTATCGCCACTCGCGTGTTCAACCAGAACGATGAGCTGGTGGTAGACGGCGAAGCCGAAATTCTTGCCCCGCGCAAACAGCAGACGGTCGACCTGACCGTGTTGCCAGAGATCACCTTCGGCTGATCGCTGAACCGGGTGCGCGTCCGGCCAACACGCGTGCCAGCTCTTTTTTCTACGCCTGCACACAAATTTCATGAAGCATCCCGGAACTCTTTTCCGCTCCTTTCCACTCAGGGGCAGAGCAGTACTTTCTATCCGGGATCACGAATTGTTCATGCCCGCAGGCGGGGAAATCAGTAATGAATACGATCAACAGAAACGTTTACCCCGTTTCAGGACTCTCGACACAGAGCGTCAATCCAGAGACCGATGGAATCCAGCCACCGGACGTGAAGTCGGGCCACAACAGCCAACTGATCGACTTCAGCTCGCCACATCAGGTAAACGGTCTGCAATCATCGCTGTCCCTGTCTGGCTCGCGGCCGCAGGTACCAGCCACGAGCGCGGCTTCAGACGCATCCGAAAACCCTGTCGAATTGCTGCTGAACAAACTGGTAGAGGCTATTCGCAACATCCTCAAAGACCTGCTTTCTCTTTTCAAAGGCGATCAGCAGCAGGATCAGGCACCGCCCCCTTCACAGACTCAACGCGAGCAGGCACCGAGCTTCTCTCAACTGTCGCAGACGCCTTCATCCGCCTCACCTTCGTCGCCGTCGGCGGCCCCGGCCCCAACACCAACACCAACACCAACAGAAAAACCTTTTGTAGTACAGAACGATCATCCGGCAGACAAGCCTGTCACGGTACAGAAAAATACTGCACCGACGCCGCCTGACCCTGTGCAGACTCAAGATAAAACGTCAGTGACTGCGCCGCCCAAACCTGTCGCCGTCACACCGGCCGCGCAACCCAGGGCCACGACGCCCGTCACCGAAAAACCTGACACCGAAGAAAAAGTGGCAAAACCTGCACCGCGCGCCGCTCACGGCCAAGGAGCGGACATGTCCGGCATGATCGGCTTCGCCAAGGAGGCCAACACCACCGGGGGCAACAACGGCGAAGTGGTCACTGTGAACACGGTTGCCGACCTCAAGAAGTACATGGAGGACGACACAGCCCGCACCGTCAAACTGGGGGCCAATCTGTCTGCCGACAGTAAAGTGTCGATAAACTTCGGGGCCAACAAAACCTTGCTGGGTACCGATAAGGGCAACAGCCTGCACAACATTTATCTGGCCAGCGGCAAAACTGCCAGCAACGACATTTTCCAGACCCTGAACTTCACCCACGACAGCCGTTACCGTGAAAACGGTGACATGCAGATGTTCATCAGCAGCGGCCAGAAATACTGGATCGACCACATCACCGCTACTGGCACCAAGGATCAGAACCCTAAAGGTCTGGATAAACTGCTCTACGTGGGCGGCAAGGCCGATAACGTCAGCCTGACCAATTCGAGATTCCAGAACAATGAGTATGGTGTGATTCTCGGTCAGCCGGACGACTCGGAAAAAGCCAAGGCCGAGTACAAGGGTTACCCGCGAATGACCATCGCCAACAACGTGTTCAGCGACCTTGATGTTCGGGCACCTGGCCTGATGCGTCATGGGCAATTTGATGTGTTCAACAACTCTATCAACGACTTCCACCTCGGCTTCACCGCGACAGGGGATGCGACCATCCTGTCGCAGGCCAACTATTTCGCGAAAGGTGTCGATGTTTCCAACAAGGCCAGTAATAGCGGCGTGCTGGATGACTATGGCGATGCGCACTTCAAGGACATCGGCAGCAATGTCAGCTTCACCCAGAAATCACCTGTGACCGCCTGGACACCGAGCTACAACCGCGACATCAAGACAGCAGAAGCAGCGAGAGCCTATGACCTGGCCAATGCAGGCGCCGAAGCCGTAAGGTGACATCGCCCGGGAAGCAACGGCGCAACCGGTACACAGACGAAAAAAAGGGCGACCGAAGTCGCCCCAAATGCCTTGCGTGCTCATTGCCTGAGCGTGCGGATGTGGCCGCCGACGCTGTAATCGATGGATGGAGAGTAAACGAGGGTGTGCTGAGGCGAGTTGATCCAGATCAGCCATTCGTCTACGCAGCGCGTAGCGAGCCGATCAGGAAGCTGTAGCAGAGGTTGAATCAGCGCTTCTTGGGCTTTTTCCCGGACTTTTTCTTGCCTAACGGCATCGCCTGCTCGAAGGCGTTGCGCACTTCATTGAGACGTTTTTCGTTCAGATCGTGGACGCGCCTGGCACGTTCGGCGCTCAAGTCGATCAGTTTTTCGTCGTCGCTCATGGCTTGCGGTTCTCGAACACGGGAAATCAAACCCAAAAATGCTCAATCGCAGCGGCCATGACCAGCGCAAAAACCGGGGAAAACCTGCTGTCAGATCTGAATATCGACCCAGAGGCCCTGACGCGGCTCGTCATCGATGAGCGGTACGACCGGAACCGTGTTGTCGGCATTCAACGAATGTCCGGGAACCACCAGCCCCTGATACTCCTCGGCCTCTTCAGAACCACGACCGTGCTGACCGTGCTGCTGTTGACGCTGCTGCTCTTCACGCAATAGCAATGCGCTGCGTTCAGAATCTTCATTGTGCAAGTCGATGGAGGTCTCGTTGGAGCTCTCCTGTACCGGCGCAACAGGCGGGATGTCCGGCACGCGTCTGGCCGGGTCGGTCTGTGATGTCAAGGGCACCACACTTAACGGAAGCATAGGTTGCAGCATGGTTGTTCTCCTCTTACCGGGGTGTCGGCCGTGCACAAGGCAACTTGAACCGATATGAAAGGGTTGCGGTAATTTATAAGGATTTTTTGACTGCCTTTAGGGAGACGCTGATTTATTCTAAAACCCAGCTGTTGCCCCCAGATAAATCAAGGCCTCCAGAGCGTTGCAGGGACGAAAAATCGAATAAATCAGCGCCTCCTTAGTGAAATAAGTGTCATGGAACTGAATATTCAGTGCGCAGCAGGCGCTTTGGCAGGGTTTTTTCACGCCACCTTTGGTCTTCGGTGCGCGTTCCGTTAACATAGTCAGCTTTTTCAAGCGGGAGACAGGCAGCATGGCGCAGCAGTATCAACCGGGGCAACGCTGGATTAGCGACAGCGAAGCCGAGCTGGGTTTGGGCACCGTTCTGGCACAGGACGGCCGCTTGTTGACCGTGCTCTATCCGGCCACTGGCGAAACGCGTCAGTACGCACTGCGGAATGCTCCGCTGACCCGCGTACGCTTCTCTCCGGGCGATGTGATCACACACTTCGAAAACTGGAAGATGACCGTTCGCGAAGTCGATGATGTCGACGGCCTGCTGGTCTATCACGGCCTGAACGCACAGAACGAAGTGGTTACGCTGCCGGAAACCCAACTGTCGAACTTCATCCAGTTCCGTTTGGCGACCGATCGCCTGTTCGCCGGTCAGATCGACCAGTTGTCATGGTTCTCGCTGCGCTACAACACGCTCGAACACACCAGCCGTCAATTGCAGTCCTCTCTCTGGGGCCTGGGCGGCGTGCGGGCGCAGCCTATCGCGCACCAACTGCACATTGCCCGCGAAGTCGCCGACCGCATCGCGCCGCGTGTTCTGCTGGCTGACGAAGTAGGCCTGGGCAAGACCATCGAAGCCGGCCTGGTGATTCACCGCCAACTGCTCTCGGGGCGCGCCAACCGCGTGCTGATTCTGGTCCCGGAAAACCTTCAGCATCAGTGGCTGGTAGAGATGCGCCGCCGCTTCAATCTGCAGGTTGCACTGTTTGATGCCGAGCGCTTCATGGAAAGCGATGCCGGCAACCCGTTCGAAGACACCCAGCTCGCGCTGGTCGCTCTGGAGTGGCTGGTCGAAGACGAAAAAGCCCAGGACGCGCTGTTTGCAGCGGGCTGGGATCTGATGGTGGTCGACGAAGCGCACCACCTGGTCTGGCACGAAGACAAGGCCAGCCGCGAGTATTCGCTGGTCGAGCAACTGGCTGAAGTCATTCCCGGCGTCCTGCTACTGACCGCAACTCCGGAACAACTGGGCCAGGACAGCCACTTCGCGCGTCTGCGCCTGCTCGACCCGAACCGTTTCCACGACCTGAAAGCCTTCCGTGCTGAAAGCGACAACTATCGCCCGGTGGCCAAGGCCGTTCAGGAACTGCTCGACAAGGGCAAGCTGTCTCCGGAAGCACAGGCCACCATCCATGGTTTCCTCGGTGCTGAAGGCGATACGCTGCTGGCGGCAGTCAATGCCGGTGACGACGAAGCCAAGGCGCGGCTGATTCGCGAGCTGCTGGACCGTCACGGCACCGGCCGCGTGCTGTTCCGTAACACCCGCGCCGCCGTGCAGGGTTTCCCGGAGCGCAAGCTGCACGAATACCCGCTGCCCTGCCCGGTTGAATACCTCGAGCTGCCGGTTGGCGAGCATGCCGATCTTTACCCTGAGGTAAGCTTCCAGGCGCATTCGGACGTCAGCGAAGAAGAACGCTGGTGGCGCTTCGACCCACGCGTCGACTGGCTGATCGATACCCTCAAGATGCTCAAGCGCGTCAAAGTGCTGGTCATCTGCGCCCACGCCGAAACCGCCATGGACCTCGAAGACGCCCTGCGCGTGCGCTCCGGCATCCCGGCCACGGTCTTCCACGAAGGCATGAACATTCTCGAGCGCGACCGGGCTGCAGCCTACTTCGCAGACGAAGAGTTCGGCGCTCAGGTGCTGATCTGTTCGGAAATCGGCAGTGAAGGCCGCAACTTCCAGTTCTCTCACCACCTGGTTCTGTTCGATCTGCCGTCGCACCCGGATTTGCTGGAGCAGCGTATCGGCCGTCTGGACCGGATCGGCCAGAAGCACACCATCGAACTGCATGTACCGTTCCTGGAAACCAGCCCGCAGGCGCGCCTGTTCCAGTGGTATCACGAAGCGCTCAATGCCTTCCTCAATACCTGCCCGACCGGCAACGCCTTGCAGCATCAGTTCGGCCCACGCCTGCTGCCACTGCTGGAAAGCGGTGACGATGACGAGTGGCAAAGCCTGATCAACGACGCCCGCGCCGAGCGCGAGCGTCTGGAAAGCGAGCTGCACACCGGCCGCGACCGTCTGCTGGAACTCAACTCGGGCGGTGCCGGCGAGGGCGAGGCGCTGGTCGAAGCGATTCTGGATCAGGACGACCAGTTCAGTCTGCCGATCTACATGGAAACCCTGTTCGACGCGTTTGGCATCGACAGCGAAGACCACTCGGAAAACGCGCTGATCCTCAAACCGAGCGAGAAGATGCTCGACGCCAGCTTCCCGCTGGGCGACGACGAAGGCGTGACCATCACCTACGATCGCAACCAGGCGCTGTCTCGCGAAGACATGCAGTTCATCACCTGGGAGCATCCGATGGTTCAGGGCGGCATGGATCTGGTGCTGTCCGGCTCGATGGGCAACACCGCCGTGGCGCTGATCAAGAACAAGGCGCTCAAGCCCGGCACTGTGCTGCTGGAGCTGATTTATGTCAGTGAGGTGGTCGCGCCGCGTTCGTTGCAGTTGGGCCGCTACCTGCCGCCTGCCGCCTTGCGCTGCCTGCTCGATCCAAACGGCAATGATCTGTCGGGCCGCGTGTCGTTCAACACGCTGAACGATCAGCTCGAAAGCGTGCCGCGCGCGAGTGCCAACAAGTTTATCCAGGCGCAACGTGATCTGCTGACGCCGAGGATCAACGCGGGCGAGGAGAAGATCGCGCCGAAGCACGCTGAACGCGTGGCCGAAGCGCAGCGTCGTCTGGCAGCCGATACCGAAGAGGAGCTGGCGCGTCTGACTGCGCTGCAAGCGGTCAACCCGACTGTGCGTGACAGTGAACTGGTCGCCTTGCGCACTCAGCGTGAGCAAGGTCTGGCGATGCTGGAAAAAGCGGTGCTGCGTCTGGAGGCGATTCGGGTGCTGGTCGCGGGTTGAAACCACGCTGACTCTCGTCCCCACGCTCCGCGTGGGGATGCATTTCGTGACGCTCCGCGTCACACGGCGGTTCTGCGATGTCAGAGGGATGGAGGCTCGACTCAGGTCACCTTTTCGCCCCTCGGCGAGTGACTTTGAAGGATCAAAGTAACCAAAATCCTGGCTCCGTTTCCGGCCCGACTTCGTCGGGTTCCTTCGCCCTGTCACTGATCCGGGGGCCGCCGCAACGGGCCATCCATGGCCCAGAGTGTGTAAAAACGTCACGAGCGAAGGCAAGACAAGGCAAAAACAGGCGAAAAAGCGGAGTCTAGGTGTTCTAAATGAGCATTTTTCGCCTGTTTTTAACGCAGTATTGCAAAGCGCAGTAGTTTTTACACAGTCTGGGCCCGTTGCGGCTTGCTCGGCGTCCTGCCTCGCATCCCCCGGATCAGCGCCAGAGCTCAGCCGTCACTTACGTCGCAATCTGCGTTGTCAGTGCCATCGCGATAAAGACAGCAGGTTTGACTATCGTGCGACGCTCTGCGTCGGCATGCCGTTCTGGACGCTCTGCGTCCGATCTTGCATCAGAGCAATCACTGTCAGGCCACCACACCCCCCTCCACCAAGTCTTCCGCCGGCTCTTCCGCCATCATCCGCGCTTTCATCCGTTCGGCATCCCGGCTGAAGCAGCGCGATGCCTGATACAGAAACAGCAAGGTCAGGAACAGTGCTGCCGGAATCAGGTACATGGCGTTGTGCAGGCCAATGGCTTTGAAGCTTTCGTTCATGACGTCGATACCCGCCACGGCCATGGCTGTATGGGCGAAGTGGTCGGACAGCAAGCCGACGACCACCGGTCCAAGCCCGCCGCCCAGCAGATAAAGCCCGGCAAAGAACAGCGCCATAGCGGTTGCCCGCAGGCGTGGCTCGACCACGTCCTGGATCGCGGTGTAGACGCAGGTATAGAAGTTGTAGGCGAACAGCCAGCCCAGACTGAACACGCCTACGAACACACCGATCTCGATTCGCCCCGCATGCAATGCATAACCTGTCGCCAGCGCGGCGACCAGCATGCTGAAGGTTGCAAACAGCAGCCTGCCGTTGGAGGAGCGCTGATGCAGTTTGTCGGCAATCCAGCCGCCGAGGGTCAGACCGATCAACCCGGTGACGCCGACGATGATCCCCGTAGCAATCGCAGCCTCTTGCAACGGCAGCAGAAAGTAGCGCTGCAGCATCGGCACCATGAATGAGTTGCAGGCATAAGTCGCGAAATTGAACGTCAGACCACCCAGCACCAGCCAGCGAAACGTGGGGATCGACAGCACACGGCGGATCGGCCTTTCGATCGTTGCCTGCGACATGCGCACGTTTTCAGCCGCACCGCGCTGCGGTTCCTTGATGAAGAAAATGAACAGCGCTAGCAACAGCCCAGGCAGCGCTGCGATGAAAAACGGCGCCCGCCAGCTGTCGAACGCCTTGACCATCGCACCAATCGTGAAGAATGCCAGCAGCAGGCCCAACGGCAGTCCCAGCATGAACAGGCCCATGGCTCGCGCGCGGCGATGAGCCGGAAACAGATCACCGATCAGCGAATTGGCAGCAGGCGCATAACTCGCCTCACCAATGCCAACCCCCATGCGCACCAGCAGGAACGCCCAGAAACTGCCCACCATGCCGTTGACCGCGGTCAGCCCGCTCCATACCGCCAGGCCACAGCCCATGAGCTTTTTCCGCGAGCCATTGTCGGCCATGCGCCCCAACGGCAGACCAGCGATGGCATAGACCAGCGTGAAGGCGGTGCCCAGCATGCCCAGCTGAAAATCACTCAGATGCCATTCGAGACGAATCGGTTCGACGATGATTGCCGGGATGGTGCGATCGAAAAAATTGAACAGGTTGGCGAGGAACAGCAGAAACAGAACCCGCCAGGCGTTGGCGGCCTGTGTGGCGTTTCCCGGCAAAGGCGTGGTCATGGCGGTTCCGTCCTGTTTTTGTCATTCACCTCAATCTAGAAGCCCGCACGCCCGCTGTCTGTAAACATTCGTAAGTGTGAACCCGGGATGATGGCGCGACATAAGCACCGGCTATCACTTTGATACCAAAATGGCACCTCAGACATTGGCAGGTTGAAAACAGCCTCTATACTCACCTTAGATCGCCGGGTTTTCAGGCTCCGGCGCCCTGGTAGTGAATATATAGGGCACGCTATGGAGTGGCTGGGTTTAAACATGTTCGCCGGCCTTCCAGCGGACGGGCAACTGCTGATCGACTGTAGTCACAACATGTTTCTGGTGGCGCTGGCCTATGGAGTCGCGTGCGCCTCGTGTTTTGCCACGCTGGATATTGCCGACCGGGTCATTCTCGTCGAGGCCGTCAAAAGCCGTCGTCTGTGGAAGGCCTTGGGCGCGCTGTGCCTGGCGGGCGGCGTATGGGCCATGCACTTCATCAGCATGCTGGCATTCCAGGCACCGCTGACGATTTCCTATGACCTGACCATCACCCTGACATCGCTGCTGATCGTGCTGGTCACCGCACTGCTGGCCATGAGGGCGCTGACGGTACCGACGCTGACCCTGAAAAACTGCCTGTTCAGTTCAGTGGTCATGGGGATCGGCATCAGCATCATGCATTACCTCGGCATGTCGGCAATGCGTTCCGAGGCCACTCAATATTACGAACCGCAGATGTTCTCGCTGTCGATTCTGGTAGCCATCCTCTCCAGCATTGCGCTGTTGACCCTGGCTCGCCACCTTCGCCAGCACAGCGGCATGTTCCATCAGATGTTTCGTTATGGCGTCAGTCTGTTGCTGGGGGCCGGCCTGCTGACCATGCACCTGATGGGCATGCGCGCATTGCGGCTGGTCATGCCGGAGGGTGCCGAGCTGTTGACCCCCAGCACCGGAAACAGCCAGCAATTGGGGCTGACCATTGCTGCCATCACGTTGCTGATTATTGCCGGGAGCATCAGCGCCGCAATGGCTGACAAAAAGCTGCAAAGCAAAGAGCATGACCTGCAACGGGTCAACGCCCTGCTCAGCCAGCTGGATCAGGCCCGTGTCTCACTGCAGCAAGTCGCGCATTACGACCCACTGACCAACCTGATCAACCGTCGCGGCTTCAACCAGATATTTGCTGAGAAACTGCTGGAACATACCCTCGGCAAAGGCATGCTCGCGGTGATGTTTCTCGACATCGACCATTTCAAGCGCATCAACGACAGCCTGGGGCACGATGCCGGTGACGAGTTGCTCAAAGTCATCGCCGAACGCATTCGCAGCGCCACGCGTGTGCAGGACGTTGTCTCACGCTTTGGTGGCGACGAATTCTGCATTCTGCTGAGCATTCCCGACTACGAAGAGGCCCGACATCTGGCCCATCGGGTCATGCAGAAAATGAAGGAAACCATCGCCCTCGCGGGAAGGCGCATGGTCATGACCACCAGCATTGGCATCGCCGTGTTCCCGCGTGATGGCATCACCTGTGACGAGTTGCTCAAGCATGCCGACCTGGCGCTGTATCAGTCGAAAGGCGCCGGGCGCAACCGGGTCAATTTCTTCAGCCCGGACCTCAAGACCAAGGCCAGTATGGAGCTGCATCTGGAGGAAGAATTGCGCAGTGCGTTGCGCGAAGAGACCGGTCTGCAGGTGTACTACCAGCCTATCGTTGACCTGCGCACCGGGCACATCGCCAAGCTGGAAGCGCTGGTGCGCTGGAATCATCCGCACCACGGTCTGCTGGTGCCGGACCGGTTCATCGGCATTGCCGAGGCCAACGGCCTGATTGCCGAGCTGGACAACTGGGTGCTGCGCCGTGCCTGCCATGATTTGGGCACCTTGCGCCAGGAAGGCCTTGATCAGCTAATCATTGCCGTGAACTGTTCAGCGCTCAACCTGGGCCGCGACGAGCTGGTCGAAGAAGTCGAGTACGCGCTGGCCGACGCCAACGTCGCCCCCGGCAGGCTGGAACTGGAGGTGACCGAAAACGCCTTGATGGGCAACATCAGCAACACCATCCTGATGCTCAAACAGATTCGCAGCCTGGGCGTTTCGCTGTCGATCGACGACTTCGGCACCGGCTACTCGTCGCTGGCCTATTTGAAACGCCTGCCGCTGGACACGCTGAAAATCGATCGCTCGTTCATCATCGACATCCCCAATTCCCCGCAGGACATGGAAATTGTCCAGGCGATTATCGTCATGGCGCACACGCTGCGCCTGAAAGTGGTCACCGAGGGCGTGGAAACCCCGGAACAGCTGGAATTTCTGAGCAAGTTTGGCAGTGATTACGTACAAGGCTACCTGTTCAGCACGCCGCAACCACTCGAGCGCATTTTGCCGCTGGTCAGGCAAATGAACCTGCCTGTTCCGACTCGAACCTCGCCCTCATCGCTGGCAGTGGATACGTCCGAGGCCGCGAGCCACGGCCAGCAGTCAATGGACCTTTTTGGCGAATTGCCAGACAGCAACATCCTTTCCGCCTACCGGTCGCCGCGTGCACAGCGAAGCCGCGCCAACGACTGATGATTGCCTGATCAATGCGCTGAAATCGCGTGTCCTTAAAGTGTGGCCCCGCGCTACTTGAACACCCGGACAGTTACCTTCCAACCCAGTCTGCCAGCCGAGCAGGCACTTTAAGGGTGCAGCATTCAGTCGTTCGCCCTGTTTTGAATCAGAACCCAAGGTGCAACTACGACTGCCCAGAGCAGCGGATCGCTCTCCACCAGCTCAAGCGCCTTGGTTTCAGAGACCTTGCCAACCTGCCCGTCAGCCAGCCACGCAGACACCTTGGCTGCCTCATTTTCGGCCACAGCCTCGGCGACTTCGATGAGATCCAGCGGTGGCTCGACCCACAACAGGGCACCCTTGGCAAAGAATGGTTGCAATTCTGCCCAGCGAATTGATGCGGTTTCTCCGAGCAGTTTGGCATAGAGGGTGCTAGGTTCTTGCGTCATGGGTTTCACCAGAAAGAAAATCGGCCCAATGATAGCGCCGACCCTCTCCGGGAAAAACCCGAAAGCAGGTGATTGGTCGCAGGGAAGTGCAGATAACCTTATGGATCTGAAGTGATTTCAGGCACTCAAGCGGTTGGATTCTGTAACTTTCTTTCGATAAAGCGACACGCATCGGTTTGCCCCTGAACGCCCGGCTTTCCAAGCCAGCGAACGGCGCTCTAAACTGTTCCGGTACAGTTGGCGGCGCGCAGGAAAACCGGTGACCGAATCCGGTCCTGGAGCTTTGGCCATCAGGATTATAAAAACTACAACGCAAGAGTGGAGCATCATGACTAAGGGTACTAATAAGCTGTCCAGGCTGTTTGCCGCACTGGTTATCGCGGGGGTTGCCAGCCATTCGTTCGCAGCTGACACCATCAAGATCGGCATCGCCGGCCCAAAAACCGGCCCGGTCGCCGAGTACGGCACCATGCAGTTCAACGGTGCCAAAATGGCCATCGAGCAGATCAACGCCAAAGGCGGCGTGGATGGCAAACAGCTTGAAGCCGTCGAGTACGACGATGCCTGCGACCCGAAACAGGCCGTTGCAGTTGCCAACAAAGTGGTCAACGACGGTGTTAAATTCGTGGTCGGTCACCTCTGCTCCAGCTCCACTCAGCCCGCGTCCGACGTCTATGAAGACGAAGGCATCATCATGGTGACGCCAGCCGCCACCAGCCCGGACATCACCAGCCGTGGCTACAAACTGGTATTCCGTACCATTGGTCTCGACAGCGCTCAGGGCCCGGCCGCAGGCAACTACATTGCTGACGTCGCCAAGCCGAAAATCGTTGCGGTCATTCACGACAAGCAGCAATACGGCGAAGGTATCGCAACGGCCGTGAAGCAAACGCTGGAGAAAAAAGGCATCAAGGTTGCGCTGTTCGAAGGCATCAACGCGGGCGACAAAGACTTCTCCTCGCTGATCGCCAAACTCAAGCAAGCCAACGTTGAATTCGTCTACTACGGCGGCTACCACCCTGAGCTGGGCCAGATCCTGCGCCAGTCCAAGGAAAAAGGCCTGAAAGCGAAGTTCATGGGCCCTGAAGGTGTCGGCAACGAGTCCATCTCGCAAATCGCTGGCGATGCTTCCGAAGGCCTGCTGGTGACCCTGCCGAAATCCTTTGATCAGGACCCGGCCAACCAGGCGCTGACCAAGGCGTTCCAGGACAAGAAGCAAGACCCGAGCGGCCCGTTCGTGTACCCGTCCTACTCCGCCGTTCAGGTCATTGCTGACGGCATCGCTGCCGCCAAGTCCGAAGACACCGCGAAAGTGGCAGCCGCCATCCATGCGGGCTCCTTCAAGACGCCGATGGGCGACCTGAGCTATGACGAAAAAGGCGACCTGAAGAACTTCCAGTTCGTGGTTTACGAGTGGCACTTCGGCAAGCCGAAGACCGAAGCCGCCAAATAAGCTGCTGCGTCAACCACCGAAGCCCACTGCCTGCGCAGTGGGCTTTGTTTTACAAATCCCGGCCCGTTCGCCCTCTCTGAAAGCAGAGCAGCGCAACGAAGCCCCCTGAAAATCTTAAAACCGTCACCAGCGGTTCTCTGACAGCGTCACGAGCAACGCATCGACAGAATGCGCCCCGGCTCGATTCGGAGAAATGCAGATCAGGTTTTTAGGAGCGCGGTAAATGCCCGAGTTATTCCACTACATGCAGCAACTGGTCAATGGCCTGACCATTGGCAGTACGTATGCATTGATCGCCATCGGCTACACGATGGTCTACGGCATCATCGGAATGATCAACTTCGCCCACGGCGAGGTGTACATGATCGGTTCCTATGTTGCTTTCATGGCACTCGCCGGACTGGCGATGCTGGGGATTCACAGCCTGCCGTTGCTGATGATTGCCGGTTTTGCCGCAGCCATCATCGTGACCAGCGCCTATGGATACAGCATCGAGCGCGTGGCCTACCGTCCGTTGCGCAACAGCAACCGTCTGATTCCACTGATTTCTGCGATCGGCATGTCGATCTTCCTGCAGAACTCGGTTCAGCTTTCCCAGGGTTCCGGCAACTATGCCATCCCCAACCTGCTGCCCGGCAGCCTGTCGTTCGGGCCCGGTGGTTCGCAGGAAGTGCTGATTTCCTACATGCAGATCGTGGTGTTCGTCGTCACCCTGCTGGCCATGACCGGCCTGACCCTGTTCATCTCCCGCTCACGCATGGGCCGCGCCTGCCGCGCCTGCGCCGAAGACATGAAGATGGCCAATCTGCTGGGGATCAACACCAACAACATCATTGCCCTGACCTTTGTGGTCGGTGCGGCACTGGCGGCCGTCGCGGCCATGCTGCTGAGCATGCAATACGGCGTGATCAACCCCAATGCCGGATTCCTCGTCGGGCTCAAAGCATTCACTGCGGCGGTGCTGGGCGGTATCGGCTCGATCCCCGGCGCTGTACTCGGCGGCCTGGTACTGGGTGTCGCCGAAGCCTTCGGCGCCGACATTTTTGGTGATCAGTACAAGGACGTCGTGGCCTTCGGCCTGCTGGTCCTGGTGCTGCTGTTCCGACCGACCGGTATTCTGGGTCGTCCGGAGGTTGAGAAAGTATGAGCAAGTCTTTCAAACAGGCGCTGTTCAGCGCCGCGCTGGTCTGGGCAGTGGCCTACCCGGTGTTCGGCCTGAAACTGGCCTTCTCCGGCGTCACGCTGCAAGTGCAGAATGCCAGCCCGCTGACCCTGACCATCATTGCCGTATGTTCGGTCCTGCTGTTTCTGCGCGTGCTGTTCGCCGAACAGATCAGCGGCCTGCTTCGCGGCTCCGACAAGCCACTGATCCCGCAAAAGACCAGCGACTTCCTGACTCAGCCGACTACCCAACGCTGGGGTCTGGCAGCGTTGATCGTGCTGGCCTTCATCTGGCCGTTCTTCGGTTCGCGCGGCGCGGTGGACATCGTCACGCTGATCCTGATCTACGTCATGCTCGGCCTCGGCCTGAACATCGTGGTCGGGCTCGCAGGCCTGCTCGACCTCGGCTACGTGGGTTTCTATGCGGTCGGTGCCTACAGCTACGCCCTGCTGTCGCATTACTACGGCTTCGGGTTCTGGATCTGTCTGCCGATTGCGGGGTTGATGGCGGCGCTGTTCGGGTTCCTGCTGGGCTTTCCGGTATTGCGTCTGCGCGGAGACTATCTGGCCATCGTGACGCTCGGGTTCGGCGAGATCATCCGGATTTTCCTGCGTAACCTGACCGACATCACCGGCGGCCCGAACGGCATCAGCAACATCGAAAAACCGACCTTCTTCGGCCTGACCTTCGAGCGCAAGGCTGCCGAGGGCATGCAGACGTTTCATGAGTTCTTCGGCCTGCCGTACAACTCGATCAACAAAGTCATTTTTCTCTACCTGATCGCCCTGCTGCTGGCGCTGGCCGCACTGTTCGTCATCAACCGCCTGCTGCGCATGCCGATCGGTCGGGCCTGGGAAGCGTTGCGTGAAGACGAAATCGCCTGCCGTGCACTGGGCCTGAACCCGACGGTGATCAAGCTTTCGGCCTTCACCCTCGGCGCGGCCTTCGCAGGTTTCGCGGGCAGCTTCTTTGCCGCGCGTCAGGGTCTGATCACACCGGAATCCTTCACCTTCATCGAGTCGGCAATCATTCTGGCCATCGTCGTGCTGGGCGGCATGGGCTCGCAACTGGGCGTGATCCTGGCGGCCATAGTGATGATCCTGCTGCCTGAGCTGATGCGTGAGTTCAGTGACTACCGCATGCTGATGTTCGGCGCGCTGATGGTGCTGATGATGATCTGGCGTCCACAGGGCTTCCTGCCGATGCAGCGACCCGAAATGAAATTGAAAGCGGAGCTGCCGAAATGAGCCGCCCATTACTGCAAGCCACTGGCTTGAGCATGCGTTTCGGCGGCCTGCTGGCGGTCAACGGTGTCGCCCTGACGGTCAATAAAGGGCAGGTCGTGTCAATGATCGGTCCCAACGGCGCAGGCAAAACCACGGTCTTCAACTGCCTGACCGGTTTCTACCGGCCCAGCGCAGGCACCATTCTGCTGGACGGCGAACCGATTCAAGGCCTGGCCGGTCACCAGATTGCCCGCAAGGGCGTGGTGCGAACCTTTCAGAACGTGCGTCTGTTCAAGGAAATGACCGCGGTGGAGAACCTGCTGGTTGCCCAGCACCGGCATTTGAACACCAACTTCCTGTCCGGGCTGTTCAAGACTCCAGCGTTCCGCCGCAGCGAACGCGAAGCCATGGACTACGCCGAGCACTGGCTGGAAGCAGTCAACCTGCGGGAGTTCGCCAACCGTCCTGCCGGCACGCTGGCCTACGGTCAGCAACGTCGCCTGGAAATCGCCCGCTGCATGATGACCCGCCCACGCATCCTGATGCTCGACGAACCGGCTGCCGGCCTGAACCCTCGGGAAACCGACGACCTGAAAGCGCTGATTGGCGTGTTGCGCAACGATCACGACGCTACCGTGTTGTTGATCGAGCACGACATGAAACTGGTAATGAGCATTTCTGACCACATCGTGGTGATCAATCAGGGCACACCGCTGGCCGACGGCACACCGGAACAGATTCGCGACAATCCTGACGTGATCAAAGCCTACCTGGGGGAAGCGTAAATGCTGCAATTCGAAAACGTTTCCACCTTCTACGGCAAGATTCAGGCGCTGCACAGCGTCAACGTGGAAGTGCGTCAAGGCGAGATCGTCACCCTGATCGGCGCCAACGGCGCGGGCAAGTCCACCCTGCTGATGACCCTGTGCGGTTCACCCCGCGCCCACAGCGGCAGCATCCGTTACATGGGCGAAGAGCTGGTCGGTCAGGAATCGTCGATCATCATGCGCAAGAGCATCGCCGTGGTGCCGGAAGGCCGCCGGGTGTTTGCGCGCCTGACGGTCGAAGAAAACCTGGCGATGGGCGGTTTCTTCACGGAAAAGGCTGACTATCAGGAGCAGATGGACAAGGTCCTGCATCTCTTCCCGCGTCTCAAGGAACGCTTCAATCAGCGCGGCGGCACCATGTCCGGTGGCGAACAGCAGATGCTTGCCATCGGCCGCGCGCTGATGAGCAAGCCCAAGCTGCTGCTGCTCGACGAGCCTTCGCTGGGGCTGGCACCGATCATCATTCAGCAGATTTTCGAGATCGTCGAACAACTGCGCCGGGATGGCGTGACCGTGTTTCTGGTCGAGCAAAACGCCAACCAGGCCCTGAAAGTCGCCGACCGCGCCTACGTCCTGGAGAACGGCCGCGTGGTCATGCAAGGCACAGGCGAAGAACTGCTGGTCGATCCGAAAGTGCGGGATGCGTATCTGGGCGGGTGACATCACACAAGACAGCTCGTTATCCACGCTCACGGCTTCTGCCCATAGGCGTGGGAGCGGACCGGGCGAGGCTTCGCCCGGTCCGCTCCCGCACGCGATAGACATTCCACCCCTTGTGATGCACCACCAGTCTGAGTAACGTGGCGGCACTTGTCTGGAGATCAATCCATGTTCGCTGTTCGTTCTGTCCTTGTATTTGCCCTTCTTCCCCTGTTCGCCGGATGCCAGCTGCTTGGCAAGCCGGCCGATGCGCCCACGGTGTCCACCGCAGGCATGCTGCGTATGCAGGGCGACCTGACGGGCGAAAACGGTCAGTTGCTGTTCAAACCGTGCAATGAGCAGCGTCGCTACGTGGTCAAGGATCGCGGCAACACCGGTGTTCTTCAGGAAGCCGCCTCGCTCGCCGACAGCAAGGGCAAGGTGTTTGCCGATCTGCGCGGCAACTTCACGGCGAGCAAGGCCGGCAATAGCGACGGTCTGCTGGACCTGCACCAGCTGTATCGTGTCGAGCGCCCGGGCCAGTCCTGTGAAGACCTCAATTTCAAGCGCCTGACCCTGCACGTCAATGGCAACAAACCGGCCTGGAACGTCAATGTCAGTGGCAAGGGCATGGTGCTGGAGCGCGAAGGTGCCGAGCCACTGGCGGTGCCGTATGTCGAAGAGAAGCTTCCCGACGGCAGTTTCAGCATCAGCAGCGAGGCCAATAATCAGCGCATCGAGCTGTGGGTTGCGCCGCAGCGTTGCGTCGACAGCGTCAACGGCTCGGTGCAACACCTGACCGCCGAGCTGCGCATCAACGGCCAGGCCCAGCGTGGCTGCGGCTATTACGGCGGCTCGCGCGACGATTGATCGGGCAGGCTCGCCGCCAAAGGGGTTCAGCGCTTATAATCGCCGGTTCTTGTAGTGCTGTCGGGCTGAACCTGCGGCCCGAAAACTGGACCCTTTAATGTTACGAATCACCGAACTCAAGCTGCCGATCGATCACCCGGAAGAAGACCTGCGCGTTGCACTCTTGCAGCATCTGGGTATCGACAGCAGCGAATTGCTGGACTTCACCCTGTTCAAGCGCAGCTATGACGCGCGTAAAAAGTCCTCCGAACTGTGCTTCATCTATACCATCGATTTTCAGGTCAGGGATGAAGAGGCCTTGCTGCGCAAGCTGGCCAATGATCGCCACGTCGGCCCTGCGCCCGACGTCAGTTACAAAGTGGTCGGTCATGCCCCCGAAGGCCTGACCGAACGTCCGATCGTGGTCGGCTTTGGCCCGTGCGGCATCTTCGCCGGGCTGCTGCTGGCGCAGATGGGTTTCAAACCGATCATTCTCGAGCGCGGCACCGAAGTGCGTCAGCGCACCAAGGATACCTGGGCGCTGTGGCGCAAGAACGTGCTCAACCCCGAATCCAACGTGCAGTTTGGCGAAGGCGGTGCCGGGACGTTCTCCGACGGCAAGCTGTACAGCCAGATCAAAGACCCGAAATTCATCGGCCGCAAAGTGCTGCACGAGTTCGTCAAAGCCGGCGCGCCGGAAGAAATCCTTTACGTCAGCAAACCGCACATCGGCACCTTCCGCCTGACCGGTGTCGTGGAAAACATGCGGCACCAGATCGAAGCCATGGGCGGCGAAGTGCGCTTTCAGCAGCGCGTCACCGACGTGATGATCGAAGACGGACAACTGCTCGGCGTGCAGCTGGACAGTGGCGAGCAGATCGAGTCCCGGCACGTCATTCTGGCGCTGGGCCACAGTGCCCGCGACACCTTCCGCATGCTGCACGGTCGTGGCGTGTTCATGGAAGCCAAGCCGTTCTCGGTGGGTTTCCGCATCGAGCATCCGCAGTCGCTGATCGACCGCGCCCGCCTGGGCAAGTACGCCGGGCACCCGAAACTGGGCGCTGCCGATTACAAGCTGGTGCATCACGCCAGCAACGGCCGCTCGGTCTACAGTTTCTGCATGTGCCCCGGCGGAACTGTCGTGGCTGCGACCTCGGAGCCAGGCCGGGTGGTCACCAACGGCATGAGCCAGTATTCGCGTAACGAGCGCAATGCCAACTCAGGCATCGTGGTCGGTATTTCTCCGGAGCAGGACTACCCTGGCAGCCCGCTGGCCGGTATCGAATTGCAGGAACGCCTGGAATCCCACGCTTACCTGCTCGGCGGCAGCAGTTATGAGGCCCCGGCGCAACTGGTCGGCGACTTCATCGCGGGCCGTGCGTCGACCGCCTTGGGCAGCGTCGAACCGTCCTACAAGCCGGGTGTGAAGCTGGTGGACCTGGCCGACGCCCTGCCCGCCTTCGCCATCGAAGCCATTCGTGAAGCATTGCCCGCGTTCGACAAGCAGATCAAAGGCTTCTCGCTGCACGATGCAGTGCTGACCGGCATTGAAACCCGCACCTCGGCCCCGTTGCGTATCACGCGCGGCCCGACTCTGCAAAGCCTGAACACCAAAGGCCTGTACCCGGCCGGTGAAGGTGCTGGCTACGCGGGTGGCATTCTGTCAGCAGGCGTGGACGGCATCCGGGTTGCGGAGGCGCTGGTGCGGGACATGCTGGGGATCGAGGGCTGATCTGACTATCGTGCGGCGCTCTGCGTCTGACTATCATGCCGACGCTCCGCGTCGGCATGCAGTTCGTGGCGCTCTACGTCACACAGCGGTTCTGCGATGGCAGTAATGTTTGTTTCTGACTCAGGTCACCTTTGCGCCCTTACGGCGCCCTACTTTGAAGGACCAAAGTAGGCAAAGTCCCAGCTCCGTTTCCGGCCCGACTTCGTCGGGTTCCTTCGCCCTGACACTGATCCGGGGGTCGCTGCAACGGGCCATCCATGGCCCAGTGCAGCTTGCTCGGCGTCCTGCCTCGCATCCCCCGGATCAGTGTCAGGACTCAGCCGTCACTTACGTCGCATTCTGCGTCGTCAGTGATATCGTGATAAAAAAGCGCTTTGATTATCAACTAGCGTGCGACGCTCCGCGTCGCATGCCGTTTTGGACGCTCTGCGTCCGATCTTGAGTATGCGGCGCAGATCGGGGACGTTCCGCGTCACACAGCGGTTTTGCGATGTCAGTGATGGTTGTTCCTGGCTCAGGTCACCTTTGCGCCCTTACGGCGCCCTACTTTGAGGGACCAAAGTAGGCAAAGTCCCAGCTCCGTTTCCGGCCCGACTTCGTCGCGTTCCTTCGCCCTGACACTGATCCGGGGGCCGCCGCAACGGGCCATCCATGGCCCGGTGCAGCTTGCTCGGCGTCCTGCCTCGCATCCCCCGGATCAGTGTCAGGACTCAGCCGTCACTTACGTCGCACTCTGCGTTGTCAGTGATATCGTGATAAAAAAGCGCTTTTGTTTATGTGCAGTGACTACGGGCTAGGCATGACGCTATGTTGCAGCATAGATGTGACGCGTAGCGTCCAGAACTGCATGCCGATGCTCCGCATCGGCACGAGAGTCACGGTTGAGATTATCGTTTCCTGCGCGTGTGCAAGCCTTACACGACAATCCATCTGGCGCAGAAAACGAAAAAACCCCGAGCTTTTCGGCTCGGGGTTTTGTTGTGCAGCGTTGCAGATCAGTGGGTCACGCGGCTCGTGCCGTTGACGCTCATGATGCGCACGCGCTCGCCGACCCGGAAAATTTCGTTTTCCTGAACCTGCTGCACGTAGGCACGCATGCTGCCGTCGTCTTCACGCACGGTGATTTCAACACCTTGCGTGCGGGTCAGGCCTTCTTCGGCCGCTGAACCCAGCAAACCACCTGCTACAGCACCGATTACCGCTGCCACGATGCTGCCGCGACCACCGCCGATGGCGCTGCCGCCAACGCCACCAACGACTGCACCCGCAGCGCCGCCGATTGGCGTTTTGGTGCCTTCGATCTTGACTGGACGCAGCGATTCGATGGTGCCCATGCGGACGGTCTGTACGGTCCTGGCCTCATCGCGGAAATAGGAATCGCCGGTCAGATTCGAAGCACAACCGCCCAGGGTCAATGCCAGGGCAGTGAACGAAGCAACCAGAAGAGCAGACTTGCGCATAACGGTATCTCCAGAGGAACCAGTGGCCATTAGACTACCCGACAAGGGTGCTGTCACGGCCTCGGTCCCGCAAATAAAGTTCATTCAGGCGCCATACAGCGAGCGTCTATACAACGCTCAGACGGTCCGGCGGACAAAAAATTCAATCAGGGCGCGAGACGCTCGCGTGTCCACTCACTGTCTACCCAACGATAGTTCAAACGATCGTGAAGGCGACTGGACCTCCCCTGCCAGAACTCGATTCGCTCAGGCAACAGACGGTAGCCACCCCAGTGCTCGGGGCAGTGTGGCTGGGTGTCTGCGAAGCGTTGTTCCGTCTGTCTGATCAGCCCTTCCAGCTCGTCACGACCGGCAATCACCCGGCTTTGCGGTGATGCCCATGCGCCCAGGCGACTGCCCAGTGGACGAACCTGGTAATACGCATCGGATTCCTGTGCGCTGACTTTCTCGACCCGACCTTCAATGCGCACCTGACGCTCCAGCGTCGGCCAGAAAAAAGTCATGGCCGCAAAGGGACGTGCAGCCAGTTGCTGGCCCTTGGCGCTTTCGTAATTGGTGAAGAAGGTGAAGCCTTGGCTATCGAGCCCTTTGAGCAGCAACACGCGGCAGTGCGGACGCCCTTGCTCATCAACCGTTGCGAGGGTCATGGCGTTGGCCTCGACCGGCGGCTGCTCGGTTTTTACAGCTTCCTGGAACCAGGTGTGGAACAGCGCAAACGGCTCTTGCGGCGACTGCGCTTCGGTCAACCCGTCGCGAGTGTAATCACGGCGCATGTCGGCCAGAGTCTGAGTCATGGTTTCATTCCTGCGCAGGTTTTACGTGGTGTTGGTTGTAACAGCGCTCGTCGTATACACAAGCCCGATGAGCGCAAACACAAAGCTTCTGCCCGGAGGGCGTGGGAGCTTCAGGAGGTTACGACGGCTGCGATGGGCTGCGCAGCGGCCCCAGAACTTGCCACCTCGGCTGTGTCGGGTACACCGAGACGGCTGGTTTTGCTGCCGGTTCCCGGCAGTTCGCTGACAAGTCCGCTCCTACAGAAACCTAGGTCGCGGACAAGCGAAGCGTCGCCCGGTCCGCTCACACAAGGTCAAGCCTCAGTTACTGGCCTGGCTGTCATCCTTCTTGGCGGGCGTGGTGGCCTTGGCCGGGGCTTTGGCAGTGGTTTTGGTCGCAGCCGGTTTCTTGGCTGCTGCGGTGGTCTTGGCTGGCGCTGCTTTCTTGGCAGTACTGGCTTTGGCCGGTGCAGCTTTTTTGGCCGTGTCTTTCTTCGCCGGGGCTGCTGCTTTTTTGGCAGGCGCGGCTGGCGCAGGTACGACCGGCTTGACGTCCTGGGTGGCAACCATGACTGGCGCAACCGGCGGCAGCGCGTAACGGGCCATCAGGACGCGCATGGTGTCTTGCGGCGTCATGAGGATTTCAACGCGGCGGTTGAGTGCGCGGCCCTGCAAGCTGTCGTTCGCAGCACGCGGCATGACCGCGCCCATGCCACGCAGGCTCAGGCGATTACGCTCCAGACCACTGAGGCGGAAGATAGCGGCAACCGACTGCGCACGTTCCTGACTGATCTTCTGATTGGCGTCGGTAGGGCCGGACGTGTCGGCGTGGCCGAGAATCAGCACGGCCGTTTTCTGGTCGCCTTCGACCGCTTTGGCCAGACGAGTGATCGGACCCAAGGTGTTGGGCAGCAACATGGCCGGGCGATCCGGGTTGAACGAGCTGTCTACCGGCGCAGTGATCGCCAGCAGGTCTTCGCGACGCTCCAGCTGGAACGGGCTGTCTTTGATGGCAGCGCGCAGGCGCGGCTCGTACTCGTCCAGCCAGGCCTGAGTCACTTTCGGGTCAGGCATCGGCAGCGCTTTGGGCTCGTCCGTCTTGCCGTCGTTCGCGCCAAACGGCCACCACCATTTGGTGTCGGTCTCCGACTTGGCGACCAGCGAAGGCGCAGCAGGCTTGTCCGCCGGTTTGCTGGCCACCGCGTCAGGTTTTGCCTGAGCGTTGTCGTTCGAGCCAAACGGCCAGTACCACGGAGCGCTGCTTTCAGAGCCCGCGGCGGGTGCCGGTGTCGCAGCGGCCTTGGCAACCGGAGCCGGTGCAGGGCCTGGTGCCGGCGCCTGTGCAGCAGCGCCAGCACCGGAAGACTCGTTGCTGGAACCGAACTGCCACCAATGGCCTCCAGTTGCAGCAGAGTCGGATTGAGGAGTTTGAGCGCAGCCGGTAACGGCGATGCACAGAGCAAGAACGAGGCTTTTATTAGACGACATGGGTAACCCGCAACGGTTTTGATCAGACAAGGGAACGTGACTATGTCCGTATAACACGCATAAAGACGCAGTTGGAAAAAGAAACCGTCGTACGGTTCCGGTTACAGCCTATTAACTGACAGTCGGTATTAAACAAGCACTTATGATCGATACTTACTGCAAACACTCACGCAGTTTGCCGACCAGCTTCTGCGCCCTTGGGTCCATCAGGATGTAAGGGCCCAGCGTGTTGGTGACGAAGCCGAACGCCACTTCGTAATCCGGATCCGCGAAGCCCACCGAGCCACCTGCGCCGGGGTGCCCGAACGCCTTGGGGCCCAGGCCATACGTGGCGTTGGGCACCGTCGGCTGATCGAGCATGCAGCCCAGCCCCAGGCGAGTCGAGGTCAACAGCGTCTTGTCCTGACCGATGCTGTGTTCGCGGGTCAGCTCATTGAGCACGTCTGCTTCAAGCAGGCTGCCATCCAACAGACCATTATAGAAACCGGCCAGGCTGCGCGCATTGCCATGGCCATTCGCCGCAGGCTGCTGCATGCGACGCCATTCAGGCTTGTTGGTGCTGGTCATGATTGAAGGCGGATTGGTGAAGGCCTTGGCGGTGATGGAAGCAGGCTCGCGCATCGTCGCTTGCAACACACGCTGAGCGGCATCATCACCCGCATTGCCCTTGCCGCGAGCGATGTGCGCCACGCGATGGAACTGGTCATCGGCCAGCCCGACATGGAAATCCAGCCCTAGCGGACGCGAGATGCGTGCGGCAATGGACTCGCCCGGACCGCGACCGTCGGCCCGGCGCAGCATTTCGCCCACCAGCCAGCCATAGGTGATTGCCGCGTAACCGTGCCCCTGACCCGGCGTCCACCAAGGCTCTTCAGCCGCCAGCGCCGCCGTCATGGTGCCCCACTGATAAAGCGCTTCTGCCGGCAATTGCTCGCGCAGCGCGGGCAGACCGGCCTGGTGGCAGAGCAACTGACGCAGGGTGATCGACGCCTTGCCCGCTGCAGCGAATTCCGGCCAGAGCCTGGCGACAGGTTCGTCCAGCTTCAGCTTGCCTTCTTCGACCAGTTGCAGCACCGCCACACTGGTAAAGGTCTTGGTGCAGGAAAACAGATTGGCGATGGTGTCGGTATGCCAGGCCTCGGCACCGTCCTTGTCCGCCGTACCGGCCCACAGATCGACAACCGTCTGACCACCGACCTGAATGCACAAGGCCGCGCCGCGCTCCTGGGGATCGTCAAACAGCGCTGCGAATGCTTCACGCACCGCTTCGAATTGAAGTTCGTAATGACCCTGGATCTGCAACGGGTGACTCCTGACTGACAGCATCAGCCTGCTGACAGGCTAAAGGTGCATGTTCTGATAGGCGCATATTGTTCCAGCGATCGCGCGCTTTGGGAACCTATGTGAAACGCTCTTCATCTTTGCCTCAGGATATCTCGCGCCGAAACGGCGGCAGCGCGTTGAGAATCGCCTTGCCATAACGCTGGGTGACCACGCGGCGGTCCAGCAGCGTGATGGTGCCGCGGTCTTCTTCGGTACGCAGCAAACGGCCGCAGGCCTGCACCAGACGCAGCGACGCATCGGGCACGGCGATTTCCATGAACGGGTTGCCGCCACGCGCCTCGATCCACTCGGCCAGCGCCGCCTCGACCGGGTCGTCCGGCACCGCGAACGGAATCTTGGCGATCACCACATGCTCGCAATACGCACCAGGCAAATCCACCCCTTCGGCAAAGCTGGCAAGTCCGAACAGCACGCTGGACTCGCCGCTGTCGACCCGCGCCTTGTGCTTGTTGAGGGTTTCCTGTTTGGACAGATTGCCCTGAATGAAGACCTGCTTGCGCCAGTCACGGTCCAGGCCGTCGAACACATCCTGCATCTGCTTGCGCGAGGAATACAGCACCAGCGTGCCTCGCGAACCTTCCACCAGACCGGGCAGGTCACGAATGATCGCAGCGGTATGGGCCACCGAGTCTCGCGGATCGGCCTTGAGGTCCGGCACCCGCAGCACGCCAGCGTCAGCATGATGGAACGGGCTCGGTACGACAGCGGTGACGGCACCTTTGGGCAGACCGGCACGCATGCGATAACGGTCGAACTTGCCCAGCGCAGTCAGCGTGGCCGAAGTCACCAGCGCACCGTAGGCGATGTTCCACAGGTTACGGCGCAGCATTTCGGCCGCCAGAATCGGACTGGCGTTGACCTCGATATCGAACAGCGCACCGCTGTCGGCGAGCGTCAGCCAGCGCGCCATCGGCGGGCTGTCTTCCGGATCTTCGGCGGTGAAGGCGGTCCACAGCTCCCAGTTGCCGTGCGCGCGAGCCAGCAGGCTGCCGAACAACGGATACCATTCTTCGGCCTGATGGCTGGCGATGCCGATATTGACCTCGCCGTCCATGCCTTCTTTGAGTAATTCCGTCAGGCGCGTGAACAGATCGTCCAGCCGCGCAAACCCCTTTTTCAGTTCGATACCCATCTCGCGGATGTGCTCGGGGATCACGCCGCCGACAAAACGGTGACGCGGACGCTCACGCCCCTGCATGTCTTCACCGGCACGAAAATCAGCCAGTTGCTCGCAGGCCCCGAACATGAACTGCTGGTGGCCCTTGATCTCGCGGGCCAGCTCCGGCACCTGCTCGATCAGCTTGCCCAGATCGCCGGGCAAAGGATGCTGGGCCAGCAGTTTGGCGAGGTTCTTGGCGGTCTGTTCCAGCCAGTCGGCGGTAGATTTCAATCGGGTGTAATGAGCGAAGTGGCCGATGGCCTTGTCCGGCAGATGATGGCCTTCGTCGAACACGTACAGCGTGTCTCGCGGGTCTGGCAGCACGGCGCCGCCGCCCAGCGCCAGGTCAGCCAGCACCATGTCGTGGTTGGTGACGATCACGTCGACCTTGCCCATGCCTTCGCGCGCTTTATAGAACGCGCATTGCTGGAAGTTGGGGCAATGGCGGTTGGTGCACTGGCTGTGATCGGTGGTCAGACGCGCCCAGTCCTGATCGGCAAGTTCCTGAGGCCAGCTGTCACGGTCGCCGTCCCATTTATTGCCGGCCAGCTTCTGCAACATGCTGGTGAACAGCTTCTGGCTGGCTTCATCGACCTCGATCTTGAAGCCTTCTTCTTCGAACAGCTGCGCGGTCGCGTTGGTCGCGTCACTTTCCTGCAGCAGCATGTCGAGTTTGGACAGGCACATATAGCGGCCGCGCCCCTTGGCCAGGGCGAAGGTGAAGTTCAGGCCGCTGTTGCGCATCAGGTCTGGCAGATCCTTGTAGACGATCTGCTCCTGCAGCGCGACGGTGGCTGTGGCAATGACCAGTCGCTTGCCCGCGGCCTTGGCCGTCGGAATCGACGCAATGGCATAGGCCACGGTCTTGCCGGTGCCGGTGCCCGCCTCGACCGCGACCACGGCCGGGTCGCCCGAACGACGCCCCTCTTCATCGGTATCAATGTCCCCCAGCACCCTGGCGACTTCAGCGATCATCAATCGCTGGCCATAGCGCGGCTTGAGACTCTTGGCTTCGAGGAAACGCGAGTAAGCGCCCTGGATCTGGGTTTTGAGTTCGGTACTGATCATTGGCTTCGGTTCGGGGGCACGACTAAAAAGGCTGGATAAATTTTCAGTGGTTCTGAGTGGGCGCTATCATAGCGCGCTAAATCCATCCGCGCAGAACGGAGTGTCCGATGACTGCTTTTTCCGCTATTTATACGCTGCATGTGCTGGCTGCCCTGATCTGGGTTGGCGGCATGTTTTTCGCCTGGATGGTCTTGCGTCCAGCCGTCATTGCAGCACTTGAAGGCCCGTCCCGCTTGAAAGTGTGGGTCCAGGTGTTTCCGCGCTTCTTTGTCTGGGTGTGGGCGACCATCGTGATCCTGCCGGTCACCGGCATCGGCATGATCCAGATGAACTTCAGCGGCTTTGAAACCGCGCCACGCTACGTGCAGATCATGATGGGCCTGTACGTGGTCATGGTCGCGCTGTTTCTTCGTATCCATTCATTGCAATTGCCGGACCTGCGCCGTGCAGTGGACGCAGAACAGTGGGCGGAAGGCGCAGCGGCACTTGGTCATATCCGAAGGCTGGTCGGTTTCAACCTGATCATCGGTCTGGCCGTGGTCGTGCTGGCGGCGGCGCGTCCGGACTTTTGAGACGAAACGGAACATCACAAGGCACCGGGGTGACATCGCGCACAGCTAACGGGCAGATTCCTGCCTGTTCGGTCATGTTCTTGACCTGATATCCATGGCTTTCAACACTTTGAAACACTTTGGCATGCGCTGTGCAAACGTTTGCGATCAGCCGTATGCGGTCGACGGTACGCGATCATAAAAAGGAGTTTCAATGCCCAAGCAGTTTTTCATCCAGCCCGCAGCCACCTGCAACGTCATGATTCCATTGCTGCTCGCAGCCGCCGCTGCATTGCCCTGCACCACGGCATTGGCGCAGCCAACGACCACGGAAGACTCCGCGCAGGGCGAAGCACTCAGCCCGCCCGCCGTGCCGAAGGAAAGCAAAGGTGCGTACTTTTCAGACTGGTTCAACCAGGACCTGACCCTGATCGGCAGCAAGGACATCAGTTTCGGCCCCAAGCCGAACGATGACATCTACTTGGAGTACGAGTATTTCGGTCGCAAGGGGCCGTTCGAACTGTACGGCTATGTCGACGTGCCGAAGATCCTCGGCATCGGCAACGATAATGACAAAGGTGTCTGGGATCATGGCTCGCCGGTATTCATGGAGCACGAGCCGCGCATTTCCATCGATTACCTCGCCGGCCGCAGCCTGGCGGTCGGGCCGTTCAAGGAATGGTACGTTGCCTTCGACTGGATCTACGACCATGGCAGCAACTCGGCCAACCGCGCCAACACGCTGTACAGCGGTCTGGGTACGGACATCGACACCCACTCGCGGGTCAATCTGTCGGCCAACTTCTACGGTCGCTATCAGTGGGAAAACTACGGCGCCAGCAATGAGTATTCGTGGGACGGTTATCGCGCCCAGCTCAAGTACATCGTGCCGATCAGCACATTCGACAATGGCGCATCGCTGACCTACATCGGCTTTACTAATTTCGACTTCGGTTCGGACCTCAAGAACGATCCGGCCCGCACCGGCAACTCCACGGTGGCCACCAACGTGTTGCTTTACGCCTTCACGCACCTGCGCTTCACCCTGGTCGGCCGTTATTTCCACAATGGCGGCAACTGGGAAGACGGCAGCGAACTGAACTTCGGTGACGGCAACTTCCGCGCGCGCTCGGACGGCTGGGGTTACTACGCAGGCGTCGGTTATCAATTCTGATTTGACTACAGGAGTTCTCATGAAACACATCACTCGCAATGCACTGTGCGCCACCCTGGCCCTGCTCAGCCCCGGCATCTGGGCGGCGGCCGCACCGGTCACACCCAAAGTCATGCTGGTCGCGATGTTCGCGCCCGAAGCGCAGAACTGGATCGACCGTCTGCACCTGACCAAGGAAATCCAGGTGCCGGGCCTTGCCGCCGAATACCCGGCCATCCGCTGCAACGAGCAGGACGTGTGCCTGATGGTGACCGGCATGGGCCAGACCAACGCTGCCGCTTCGACCCTCGCGCTGGCCCTGTCGCCGCAATTCGATTTGCGTAAAACCTACTTCATCGTCGCCGGGATCGCCGGGATCAACCCGCACCACGGCAGCCTCGGCACCACCGCCTGGGCGCACTATCTGGTGGAGTTCGGTACACAATGGGAGATCGATTCCCGCGACGTGCCCAAGGACTGGCCGACCGGTTATCTAGGCATCAACACCAAAGGTCCGAACGAAAAACCGCCGCTGGACTACAAGACTGAAGTCTTCGAGCTGAACCCCAGGCTTCAGGCCAAGGCATTCGCCCTGTCGCAGAAAGTGACGCTCAGCGAGAGCAAGGAGTCGGCGGCCTGGCGCGTCAAATACCCTTACGCCCCGGCCAATCAGCCACCGCAGGTGACGCAGTGCGACACGGTGGCGGGCAACACCTGGTTTTCCGGCACGCGCTTGAGCGAACGGGCGGAAGTCTGGACCAGGCTATTGACCGACGGCAAAGGCGTGTATTGCACCACCCAGCAGGAAGACAACTCGACGTATGAAGCCCTGTTGCGCGCCAGCAAGGCGGGCAAGGTCGATGTCAATCGTCTGGCCGTGGTACGCGCGGGTTCCGACTTCGATCGTCCGTATCCGGGCTACAGCGAGGTCGATAACCTGCTCAAGTACGCCGATCAGGGCGCGTTCGTGCCAGCGCTGGAAAACCTCTACCGCACCGGCAATCCGTTGGTGCAAGCGATTGTCAGCGACTGGAAGAACTGGGAAAAAGGCGTACCGCAATAAAAGCGTAATGCTATGAACCCGGTCCGGATCTTGGCGTTGCACCTGATCCGGACCGGGCATTGAACCTGGCGACTTAGCGACTTGAAAACTTAGAGGCGCTGCAAAATCAACGCGCCCGCAGGACCGGCAACGCCCGGCTGACCGGCCTCGCCCTCTTTACCGGCTTTGCCACCATCTGCGCGGTACACGAAACAGCCTTTGGAAGCGCCGCCTTTACCCGCCTTGCCGCCCTCGCCGCCCTTGCCTGGCGCGCCGCCTGCGACGTTCACCTTGATGCGATCAGTCGGAAAACTCTGGGGCAACTCCAGTCGAACCTGAGCGCCCGCCGCGCCGTCCCGACCAGTGCTGCCGTTTTGACCATCGTGCCCGCGCCCAGCCGAACCCCATGTACAACCCGGTGCTTCGCCCGTGCCGCCATCGAGGCCCACATAACCCGGGCTGCCCGCGCCGCCGCGTGCGTCGATCGACAACTCTTCCGCGTCGAGGTTTTGCAGGCGCAGGGTCAGGTTGCGGCCTGGCAATGCAGGTTTCTCATAGGTGCCCGGCGCGCCGCGTGCGGTGATCTGGCTGCCGGTGCCGAATTCGCCGTGCGCCACCACCAGATTGAAGGCCTGCACACCGGGGACGATGGCAATGCGCGCCTCATGCCCCAGCACCAGCTGGCCGATTTTCACATCGTCGATATTGGCCGGGATCAACAAGGTGCCGTAATCCGACACCTCGAGGCGATCCAGTTGCAGCACGCTGCTGTTGCCGGGCAGGCGCATCAGCGAGTGCGGTGCGACGATGATGGCTTGCGCCATGGCCAGAGGGCTGAACAGTGCCGCCAGCAGAACGAGATTACGCATGAGAGTGCCCCGAAGCCGAACGGCTGATGGATTGCAGATGAAAAATGCCGAACAGGATGATTTTGCCCCGGTCGCGCCACGGATGCCGGCGACCGCGCAGGCTGCCGTTGAACAGAATCAGTTCCAGCAAATGCGTCAGCAGCAGCACCGCGCCCGCCATGTCGATCATCACGCCGAACGGGCTGGGCGCTTCAAACAGCGCATTGGCCAGCACCACCAGCCAGAAGCCCAGCACCAGGATCTTTCCCAGCCCCCAAAACACCTTCATCGCCTGCCCCCCCTTGTGATGATCCGTTACGACAGCGAAGTCTGCGCACGCTTTTCGTCGCCGCACAGTAGACGTGCTGTTCAGCGAATATGCCAGCAGTGTATTGAAAAAGATCAAGCATAGAAGGTTATCGTTCGTCAGAGGGTATCGACGCACAGACTGGTGGCTGTTCAGAGCCGGTCCGGCAGGCTAGTCTTGCCAGTCAATCAGAGGACTTTCGATGACCGTCGGCTATTCCACTCGCACCCCTCAGCAAGCGCTGGCTGCCCTGCTCGATCTCTATGCGCCTGCACGTCTGCTGGTCATCGGGGCACAGGCGTTCCCTGCGCTGCAAGCCTTTCAGGACGCGCATCCGCAGACCACTGTGGCGCTCGCTGAACCCGGCACGCTGCCTGCGCATCTGGCCGCGCAACGCTTTGATCTGGCGCTGGTGGTCGACTGCCTGGAACACATCCCCAAGCGCATCGGGCTGGAGTTGCTGGGCGGCATCCGCAATCTGAATGCCAGCCGCATTGCCGTACTGGCCGACTTGCAGGCCTGCGACTGGCAGGAGACGGACTTTTTCTCGCTGGCGCTGCAATCCAGCGAACGCTTCGCCCGCGACGAACAGGTGTTGAGTCTGTTCACTTACGATTTGCGCGAATACAAGCAGGTGCCCGACTGGCTGAATGCGAAGTACTGGGCCAACCCGGAGAATTTTGGAAAATATTGGTGGTGAATCATGAGTAGTGCCATTTGCCCGTGCGGCAGCGGCGACCTGTTGCTGGCGTGCTGCGGCCACTATCACGCTGGCCAGCCTGCGCCGTGCGCGGAGAAACTGATGCGCTCGCGGTATAGCGCTTACGTGCTGGGGCTGACGGATTATCTGGTGCAGACCACGCTGCCGGTGCAGCAGAACGCGCTGGACCGTGAAGCCATCGCCCAATGGAGTGCGCAAAGCACCTGGCTGGGGCTGGAGGTGGAAAGCGCGGAGGTGTTCGGCGGCAAGCCCGAGCATGCGTTCGTGACGTTTACTGCTCGCTGGCACGATGGTAATGGCGAGCACAGCCACAAGGAGCGCTCATCGTTCGTGCAGAATCAGGGCCGCTGGTACTTCATTGACTCTACTGTACCGCTGAAGGCCGGCCGTAATGATGCGTGCCCGTGTGGAAGTGAACAGAAGTTCAAGAAGTGTTGCTCGGGGTATGTGGTTTGAGTGAGGCACGATAGTCCAGATTATCGTTCCCTACGCATCAGCGCTCATCGTTATACATAACTACTGAAGAGCCCGGAAAACTGGGCCCTTCAGGCTTCTGCCGCAGGGCGTGGGAGCGGACCGGGCGACGCTTCACTTGTTCGCGAAGACGATGTTTTAGGCGCTGCATTTTCGGAGACTACATCGGCCCTTTCGCGAACAAGTTCGCTCCCACGGCCTTCGGCCAGAATCAAAAGCGGACGTGTGTAACGATGAGCGCTCCAGTGGGAATGTCGTGCGTGACGCTTTGCGTTACAGGTCTGCGCCGCACCCTCGAACTCAAGACCGGACGCAGAGCGTCCAGAAAGGCATGCCGACGCGGAGCGTCGCACGATACTTGAGATAATCGTGCCCACGCATGGGCACGATAGTTTGCGGGGCCGTCGTCAGAACTCTAATTGCGCCGAAAACGCGACGGTACGCGGGTCGCCCAGGTAGCTGCTGTTGAGCCAGTATTCCTTGTTGGCGAGGTTGCTGACGTTGACGCGCAGGGTCAGGTCGTTTTCTGAAACGCGCATGCGGTAGCGGGCGCCGGCGTCGAAGGTGGTGAAGGACGGCAGGTCGTTTTCGTTGCTTTGGTCGGTGTATTGCTTGCCGGTGTAGAACGCACCGCCGGTCACGGCCAGGCCTGGCATCTGGTGAATGTCGTATTCGGCATAGACCTTGGCCAGTTGCTTCGCGACGTTGGTTGGCACGTTGCCTTCATTCTCCGAAACGCCGGTTTTCTTGATCTTCGGGTCCAGCAAAGTGAAGCCGCCGACCAGAGTCAGTTCCGGGATGACCTTGCCGGTGACGCTGAATTCCAGCCCGTTGTTTTCCTGGCGCCCGTCGACCACATAGACGTTTCCGCCAGTGGTGTAGCCGTTGGGCTTCTCGATGTTGAACAGCGCGAGGGTGAACAGTGTTTCGCCCAGCGTGGCCTTGGCGCCGATTTCGTATTGCTCGCTGACTTCAGGCGCGAAAGCCTGACCGGCATTGGTGGTACCGCTCGGGGCGATGCCTCCGGATTGCAGGCCTTCTATATAGGTTGCGTAGGTCGTCAGCCACGGCAACGGCTTGTAGACCAGCGAGATGTTCGGCGAGGTCTTGCTTTCGTTGTAGGTGGTTTCGGTTTCCGCCGAACCGAACGCTCTGGCATAGACGTACTCGTTGGCGTAAGTCTTGATCTGCGTGTGGGTCGCGCCAAGGATCGCCGACCACTGCTCGTTGAAGGTGATGACGTCGCCGATCAGGAAGTTATTGTTCTCGGTGCTGTTGGCCAGCCGCTGGTTGCCGTGACCAATCGAGTAAGACGGTTTGCCGACCTGAGGCGTCTGGTCCAGCGGGATCGTGCCGACCGGCGAGGTGTATTGCGGGCCTGGCTGGGCCGGCGTGTACGGAATGTGATCCTCGTACTGCTTCTGGCGTGACGTGTTGCCCTGATAGCCCATCGTGACCTTATGGCCGAGGAAGCCGGTATCGAACGCAGCATCCAGGAACAGCGAGCCGGTCTTCTCCTCGGTTTCAATCGGCGCAAAGGCGTACAGCGGTTGCGAATAGACGCCTGCACTGGACACCGTAGGGCCGGTGTAGGTGTTTTCCGAGGTGTATTGCTGGGCAGCTAAAGCGGCGCGCAAGGTGAAGGTGTCGTTCAAGCGCCACTTGGCGCGTACCCCGGCTTTGTCGGACTCGTAATCGGAGAACGACCATTTCTGGCTGTAGAGCTTGTCGTTATCCAGCGATGCCGCACTGGGGCGCAACGATTGGTCACTGAAATACCAATAGCTGGTCAGGCCGCGGATTTCGGTCTTCTTGTGCGACGCGTCGAACTGCACCAGCAGGTCATCGGAGACGTTCCAGTCCAGCGCCAGAGAAATCATTTCGCGACGGCGCTTGTTCATGTCAACGGCGGTCTCGCCATCCTGAGTCAGCACGTTGAGGCGATAGGCGAACTTGCCTTCACTGTCGATCGGCCCGCCGAAGTCGCCATGCAGGTAGTAGTTCTCGCCACCGGCATTGCCCAGGGTCACGCTGTTGTAACGCTCGTAGGTCGGGCGCTTCATCACATAGTTGACCAGCCCGCCGGGCGACGCCGGGCCGTACAGAAAGCCGGTCAGGCCGGTGATGACTTCGAGCTGTTCCATTTCTTCCAGATAATTGCTGCCATCAGCCCCGTTGGTGAACCGCAAGCCATCGTTGGCAATGTTCAGGCTGCCCGCGCTGCTGAAGCCACGGATATTGACGGCGCTCGCATAACCGGCGCTGGTCGGCGAGTACATCTGGGTAAACGGATTGTGCTTGATGACGTCATCCAGCGAGGTGGCCTGAATGTTTTTCAGCAAGGCCTGAGGCGTCACGCTGATGGAATACGGCGCATCCTGAAGCCTCATGCCGCCCAGCGCACCGACGCTGCTGATGTTCTCGCTGCGATACCCCGCCGCTTCCGAACCTTCGGCGGGCGCGCTGCTGGCATTGATGTTGACGTCAGACAGGTTCAGCGCGCCCTGTTCTATGACCATCAGCGTGTAAGTCCCGGCACTGCTTTGTGTCAGTTGCAGCCCGCTGCCACGCAGCGCTTCGCGCAACGCCGTCGCTGCATCGAAGTTGCCCTTCACCGGCGCGCTGGTCTTGCCGGCAGCCAGCGCGGGATCGAGGCTCAGCGCAAGGCCGCCCTGGCTGGCGATCTGATTCAGCGTCGTCGCCAAGGGTGCGGCGGGCAGATCATAGGCAACGACGCCAGCTTGTTGCGCCGCCATCAGCAACGGGCTGACCAGAGGCGAGCAAAAGGCAATCGTCACGGCCAACAGACTGGGGCGCAGCAACGTATCTAACGAGCGGGACATCGGGCAACTCCTGATGGAATATTTCTCAATGCCTGTTAGCCGAGTGAAAACTCAAAAGTAGCAGGGCTGATTGAAAATAATTCCGTTTCAGGTTGCGGGCGCCGCAAGAGGCTATTCCTGAATGACGCGCAAACGCGAAGTATCAGGCACCGCTTTCGATACGAGCTTTTCGGCCTGACCCATATCGCTGCCTACAGGTGCCAGGCTCAATCGGGAAAGATCCAGCGGCGGCGCGACCGGCTGAGGTTTCGCAGGCATAAGATCGACGCCCGCTTCGGCAACCGAATAGTCTGGAGCATCGACGTCGACGAATGCCGCCATGTAGACGTCACGCGGCTTGATCTGCAGGCGAGCCTGGCTGGCCGGTGATTTGCGCACCCAGGTCGGCGCGTCAGGTGGTGGTGCCAGCTCGACCTCCTCCATGGGTGGTGAGGTATCGTGTTCCACGACCATTTCCACCACATGAACCCGCGCACCCGCCCGCTCCAGCGTGGCGCGGTATTTCTCGGCGGTCGCCGCGTCGAGGTTGTTTTTCAGTACCAGTCGACGCCCGGAGAACAACAATTCAAGGCGCTCGGCATCCGCCTGGAACAGCTTGCCGAGGTTCGCCCTGACCTTCTCGGGCCGGGCCCCGGCGACCAGTTCGGCGCTGAAGACGATTTCATAGATACTCATGGAGCCACCATTGGCACGTCAGTAAAAAGTATGGCGTAGCGTCAAACCGCGCAACAAGCGCGTTACCCGTGGCCGTCGAGTTGTTAGACTCGGGCTTCGAACGGAGCACATCCATGTCTTTTCAGGCGCACATTACAAGATTCACAAGCCTTGCGTTGATCCTGTTGGGGCTGAGCGGATGCTCGTTACTGAACTTTGACAGCGTTCGGGACCCGGAAGTGCACCTGCTGAAAGTCGAGGTGATCAAGGCACGGCTGACGCATCAGGATTTCAAACTGTATTTCGAGATCGAGAACCCCAACGACTCACGACTGCTGGTGCGCGGCCTGAATTACAAAATCATGCTGAATGAAGAGATGCTGGCCGAGGGCAAATCCAGCGAGTGGTTCTTCGTCGATGGCGACAGCCGGAAAACCCTGCGGATATCGGTGCGGACCAACCTGTGGCAACACGCCCGATACATCGCTAAATTGCTGAAAAAACCCGACCAAAGCATTCATTACCAGCTCGTGGGCAAACTCAAGACGGGCATTCTGTTTCACAACAATGTGCGCATCCTGCGCTCAGGCGACGTGATTCCCGGCGATCTGATCAAAGATCGCCGATAACCAGAGCACCGTCAGCCCATCCGCCCTTTGATCAGTTCCAGCAGAAACTTCCAGACATCTGCCGCCCACAGGGCACGGTTGACTGCGCTGATCAACGCGCCGCCGAAAGAGCCCAACAAAAAGCCGACGCCAGTGATGTTGCGAGGCTCGGCAACGCCCAGGTAATTGCTGGCAATGCCGGTAAGAAACACTGCGCAGGCAACGCCTGTGATCAGAAAAACCATCCAGGCGCGCCAGTCGAGCAGCGCCGCCTTGTGCCACCAGCCAGAGATGATCGCGCCAACCAGGCCGGCAACTAACCATTCGCCTCTGTCTGCCAAACCGTTCAAGAGATCCATTAGCCTGACTCCGTTCAAGAGTTAACAGCCGTTCGAACATAGAAAAACTCAGGTGTGTAACGCCTGCCGGGAATCGGCAGGGAGAGGAGAATGGAAGTCATCCGGTCTGACACGCGGGCCGCCCTGCCCTTGTCGCATCCTTGCGCCGTTGCAGGTCATTGATGGGCGAGATGTGGAGTGGAAAGAACTAAATTTAAGCATACTTAAAAATATAGTCAAGCATGCTGAGGTGTCCGGTCGTCGGCCGTGCGCACTGGGTGATTTTCACTTATCGATTCAGTTATCGATATAGCGCTGCCAGCCGATCCGTACAGACCCGTCCTGCTGACTGTCGACCTGAATGCCTTCGGTTTCTTCAATCTCCCGGAGCACTCTGTCCCAGCTGTCCAGCGGTTCGTCATCCTTGCGCGTCACGATGACCCACTGGATCTTCTGCACGTCCGGGGCCGAGACCAGCCGTTGAATCCGTCTGCCAATCAACTCGTAGGAAGAAGCTGCGCTCGACGTTGAATTATTGTGGTTAGCCATGATGACCTCCCGGCTTAACTGTATATAAATACAGTGTTCCAGCCGTATGATTTCGGCAAGCAGATCGTAGGACGCTTCATATTATCGACCACGCAGAAAAATGGCTGACAAGGCTTTAGATCAGGCCTTACAGCCTGCCCGTCATCCTTACCGCGACGCCGATAATGCGACAGTCGGCACCGCACTCGATCATTTTGTAAGCCGGGTTCAGCGGCTTCAGGTAACGCGTGCCCCCATCCTCGACCAGCTTCTTGAACGTCGCCTCATTACTGGCCGGCAGCTTGGCAATGACCAGCTTGCCAGGTTGAACATCCGCTTCGGTGTCGACCAGAATCATCATCCCTTCCGGCACGCTGACGCCAGTGGGCGCAGTCATCGAGTCGCCTTTGACCTCCAGCCAGAATGCCGGGCCTTTGGAGTCATAATCAGAGATTTCATAGCGGTCGGAGAAGCCGTCGGGATAAGGCTGTACCGCTTCTTCCCACGAGCCGGCAGAGACCCAACTGATGACCGGATAGCGAAACGACATTTTAGGCTGGTCGATCAGTGCAACGTTGGCGTCGAACCCCGGCGCTTTCTCCGGCCCTTCACCGATTGCCAGCCATTCGGCCCGAAAGCCGGTGGCTCTGGCCAGGGCATAGAGGTTCTCAGGCCGCAGGCTCTTGCTCTCGCCGCTTATCCACTGGGTAACCGCCGAGTTGGCGACACCGCACTGTGCGGCGATTTCGCCCTTCTTCATGCCGCTGGCGGCGATGGCTTTGGCAATGCGTTCATGTCGGGTCATAAATGTGGCTCAGCGTTGCAGGAAACACATGGACGCTGAAAACGCCCGCCTGAATCTAAGCATACTTAAAAAAACCGATAGACGCGAAAAACAACTCACTGTTACTGCTGGGCAGCGATTTGCGGGATAATGCGCGTCAGATCGATTACAGATTTCACTGGAGTACACCGATGAACCAGCAAGCCCATATTCATGGCCCCGATTGCAACCACGATCACGACCATGATCATCACGACCACCAGCACGGCCATGTCCACGGTCCGAACTGCGGTCACGCTCACCAGGAACCGGTACGCAACACCCTGAAGGACGTCGGCCGCAACGATCCTTGCCCCTGCGGCAGCGACAAGAAATTCAAGAAATGCCACGGCGCTTGATACACAAATCCTGAGATACATCCTGATTGGGCTTCTGCCCGAAGGGCTGTATGAGTTTCGGGGTAGCGACGGCTGCGATGAGCGGTGAAGCGGGTCCCAGACTGGCCGCCTCGGTTGTGTTTCGCGCACCGAGGCGGCTGGTGTTGCTGCCGGTTCCCGGCAGTTCGCGGACAAGCGAAGCGTCGCCCGGTCCGCTCCCACATATCCAAATCCCTGCATCCCTATATCCTTGCATCCCCACATCCCCACATCCCCACATCCCGAGCTCCCGAGATCCTGGCAGTTCGCGGACAAGCGATGCATCGGCCGGCCAGCCTCTGTAAAATCCTGAAATAAACTCGTCTGTGCCGCTTGCGTGCGGCCTGCCTGCTCTCTAACGTAGCGGCTTTTGTACGTGACCCCTTCAGGAGCTTGCCCATGGCCTCGCCAGCCCTTCTTCATTTTCTCCCCCGATTCGGCGCTGCCGCCGCTGCGGCGAGTTTCCTGAGCCTTGCTGGTTGCCAGTTGGGCAGCAGTGATCCCGACACCGTGCTGCCTGTTTCCGGGACTTTTCCCGTCAAAGGGCTGGCGCAGAACGTCTCGGTACGGCGCAACACCTTGGGCATGCCGCTGATTGAAAGCAGCAGCTACCATGACGCGCTGTTTACCCTCGGTTACGTGCACGCAGGGGATCGCCTCAGTCAGATGCTCGGCATGCGCCTGCTCGCGCAGGGCCGTTTGTCGGAAATGGCCGGGGCGGATGCGCTGGAAGTCGACCGCCTGATGCGTTCGGTCAACCTCAAGCAGAATGCCAGCGACCTGTACGACGCCGCTTCGCCTCGCCTCAAGCGTTTCTTCGATGTCTACGCACGCGGCGTCAATGCGTACCTGTTCCGTTACCGCGACAAGCTGCCAGCCGATATCGCCAGCTCTGGCTACAAACCCGAATACTGGAAGCCGGAAGACTCGGCGCTGATTTTCAGCTTGCTCAACTTCAGCCTGTCGGTGAACTTGCAGGAAGAGCTGTCAGCGCTGGTGCTGGCGCAGCAAGTCGGGGCCGACAAGCTGGCCTGGCTGCTGCCGACCTACCCTGACGAAGAACTGCCGTTCGCCGAAGCCGACAAGCTCAAAGGCCTGAACCTGAACAATCAGGTCACTGGCCTGAACGACCTCAACAAAGTCGCCTTGCAGCTCTCGGACCTGAACATGCTCGGCGTCGCCGCCTCCAGCAACTGGGCCATCGCGCCACAACGCAGCCGCAACGGCAAGAGCCTGCTGGCCAGCGACATGCAGTTGCCTGCCGGTCTCAATTCGGCCTGGAGCTTCGTGCAGATCCGTGCCCCGAAATATCAGGTATCAGGTGTTTCGATTGCCGGTCTGCCGCTGGTCCTCAGCGGCTTCAACGGCAAGCTGGCGTGGAGCATGAGCAACGTCAAAGGCGACAATCAGGACCTGTTTCTGGAGAAGATCAAACGCGAGGGCAATCGCGTCTCCTATATGGCTGACGGCAAATGGCTGCTTGCCACTGCCCATCAGGAAACCTTTCTGGTCCGAGGCGGCAGCCCGCTTCGCGAAACCGTTTACGAGACTCGTCATGGCGCGCTGCTCAATGCAGGCGCAACGCCCCTCGGAAACGGGTTGAGCCTGGCGCTGCAAGTGCCGAGCTTCAAGGATGACAAAAGCCTGGATGCGTTCTTCGACCTGTCGCGCGCGCCCAACGTCGAAAAGGCGTTTGACACCACTCGCGAGATTCGCGCGATCACGCTGAACATGGTGTTTGCCGATGCCTCGAACATCGGCTGGCAGGTGACCGGCCGCTTCCCGAACCGTCGCGAAGGCCAGGGGCTGCTGCCGTCGCCGGGCTGGGACGGCCAGTATGACTGGGACGGCTTTGCCGACTCGATGCTTCACCCCTACGATCAGGACCCGCGTCAGGGTTGGCTGGCAGCCGCCAATCAGCGCATGATTCCGAAAGGCTACGGCATGCAGCTTTCCAACTCCTGGGGCTACCCGGAGCGTGCCGAGCGGATTGCCGAGCTGGCCAATGGCAGCAAGCAGGACCTGCGCAGCACCATCGCCATGCAGTACGACCAGACTACGACCTTTGCAGCCAAACTCAAGATCATGTTGCAGGCACCGGGCATGAGCAAGCCGCTCAAACAGGCCATTGATGCCCTGCCGGAAGCCGATCGCAACAAGGCTCGCGAGGCGTTCACGCGCTTGATGGCGTTCGATGGCAAGCTCAGCGCCGGCTCGGCTGACGCCGCCATTTATGAGCTGTTCCTGCAGGAAAGCGCCAAACAGATTTTCCTCGATGAACTGGGCCCGGAAACCAGCCTGGCGTGGCAGGCACTAGTGGCCAACGCCAGCTCGTCCTATTCGCCACAAGCCGACCATCTGCTGGGCCGTGATGACAGCCCGTATTGGGATGACGTCAAAACCCCGCAGAAAGAAGACAAACCGGCCATCCTGGCGCGCAGCCTGGCGGCAGCCATCACCAGCGGCGACAGCCTGCTGGGCAGCGATCACAAGGCCTGGCAGTGGGGCAAGCTGCATCGCGACAATTGGGTCTCGACCAACCCGCTGGCGAAACAACTGGGTGGCGGCGATTTCAACCGCAGCGCCACATCGGCCGGTGGCGATCACACCACGCTGAACGTGTCCGGCTTCGAGTGGGGTAAAGGTTTCGACGCGCGCATGGCACCCGGCCTGCGCATGATCGTCGACTTCAGCCTGGTCGAACCCATGACCGGCATGATCAGCACCGGCCAGTCCGGTAACCCGGCCAGCCCGTATTACGCCAACAGCATCGAGCAGTGGCAGAAAGCGCAATACATGTCGATCCCGGTGCAGCAGCAGAACTACGAAAAGGGCTACGGCAAACAGCGCCTGACGCTGACGCCGGGCAAGTAGAACCTAGCACCTGGATGGGACGCAGAGCAGGCTTCTGCCCGGAGGGCGTGAGAGCTTCAGGAGGTTACGACGGCTGCGATGGGCTGCGAAGCGGCCCTGAAACCGGTGACCTCGGTGACGTCTGATGTACCGTGTGCACCGGTTTTGCTGCCGGTTCCCGGCAGTTCGCGGACAAGTCCGCTCCCACACCTCAACAATCACGGACAAGCGAAGCGTCGCCCGGTCCGCCCCCACTCACAAATCCCCGAACTTTCCCGCCACGCCCCCGCTCATAGCTAACAAGCCCATCCATACGGTTGCCCCATGGATCTTGTCGTTGCTCGCCCCGAAGGTTTGTATTGCCCGCCCGGGGATTTTTATATTGATCCGTGGCGCTCAGTGGAGCGCGCGGTCATTACCCATGCGCATGGCGATCATGCCCGCACCGGCAATCAGCATTATCTGTCGGCTGCCAGTGGCGAAGGTATTCTGCGCTCGCGTCTGGGTCAGGACATCAATCTGCAGACCCTGGAATATGGCGAAACCATCACCCATCACGGTGTGAAGCTGAGCCTGCACCCGGCCGGGCATGTGTTGGGCTCCGCACAAGTGCGGCTGGAGTATGAGGGCGAGGTCTGGGTCGCTTCCGGGGATTACAAAGTCGAGCCGGATGGCACCTGCGCCGCTTTCGAGCCGGTGCGCTGCCATACCTTCATCACCGAATCGACCTTCGGCCTGCCCATCTACCGCTGGGCACCGCAGTCGCAGATTTTCGAAGGCATCAACCAGTGGTGGCGCGGCAATGCTGCGCAGGGCAAAGCCAGCGTGCTGTTCGCCTATTCCTTTGGCAAGGCCCAACGCATCTTGCACGGGATCGACTCGCAGATCGGGCCGATTCTGGTGCACGGCGCGGTCGAGCCCTTGAATCGCGTCTATCGCGAAGGCGCCATTCGCATCCCGGAAACCCGGTACGCGGGCGACTTCAAGAAGACCGACCCGGCGCTGCGGCAGGCGCTGATCCTCGCCCCGCCCTCGGCCGGCGGCAGCAGCTGGATGAAGCGCTTTGGCGAATACAGCGATGCGTTCGCCAGCGGCTGGATGATGCTGCGCGGCACTCGGCGGCGGCGCGGCGTGGATCGCGGTTTCGTGCTCTCCGATCACGCCGACTGGCCGGGCTTGCTGTGGGCCATCGAGCAAACCGGCGCCGAGCGCGTCATGGTCACCCACGGTTCGGTCAGCATACTGGTGCGCTATCTGCGCGAGCTGGGGCTGGATGCTCAAGGCTTCAGCACCGAGTACGGTGACGAAGAAGACAGCAACCCGGCAGCCGCTGAACCTGAAGCCGCCAGCGCGGGTGAGGCGCAGCCATGAAAGCCTTCGCCGAACTGTACGCGCAACTGGATGCCACCACTTCCAGCAACGCCAAACTGGCGGCAATGCGCGACTATTTCGAGAAAGCCGCGCCGGAGGACGCCGCCTGGGCGGTGTACTTTCTGTCCGGTGGACGCCCGCGCCAACTGGTGCCGACCCGCATATTGCGCGAACAGGCCATGACCCTGGCCAGCCTGCCGGAGTGGCTGTTCGAAGAAAGCTATCAGGCGGTCGGTGACCTTGCGGAAACCCTCTCGCTGTTATTACCCCATGCAGATCACAGCAATGACGAAGGTCTGGCCACCTGGATGGAAGACAAGCTGTTGCCATTGCGCGGCCTGCCGCCCGAAGAGCTGGCCGAGCGCTTGCCGATGTTCTGGTCGCAACTGGACCGCAGCAGCCTGATGGTCTGTATCAAGTTGATCACCGGCAGTTTTCGGGTGGGTGTCTCCAAGTTGCTGGTCACGCGCGCCCTGGCAGCGCTGGCCGATATCGACAGCAAACGCGTTGCACAGCGGCTGGTTGGCTACACCGACCTGTCGCATCGGCCCAGCGCCGAGCGTTATCTGAAGCTGATCGCCCCGGAATCGGAAGACGAACACGCGCAACGCGGCGGCCAGCCCTACCCGTTCTTTCTTGCGCACTCAATGCAGCAGCCCGTCGACCAGTTCGATGCACTGCTCGGGCCTGCCGAAAACTGGCAGGTGGAATGGAAATGGGACGGCATCCGCGCACAACTGGTCAAACGTGATGGCCGGTTGTGGATCTGGTCGCGAGGCGAAGAACTGGTGACTGACCGCTTTCCCGAACTGCACAGTTTGGTGCACTGCCTACCGGACGGCACGGTCATCGACGGAGAAATCGTGGTCTGGAAAGCGCCCGAGGCCAACGCCGACGACGATGCGGCATTCGCCTTGAACACTGACGTGCCGCAGGCTGCGCCGTCGGTGCAACCGTTCCCCCTGTTGCAACAACGCATCGGCCGCAAAACCCTGGGCAAGAAAATTCTTACCGATATTCCGGTGGTGGTGCTGGCTTATGACCTGCTGGAATGGCAGGGCGACGACTGGCGCAGCCGGCCGCAGCACGAACGCCGCGCGCAACTGGAAACCCTGATCGAACGCTGCCAGAGCGAAGTGCTGATGCCCTCGCCGGTGCTCAGCGGCACGGACTGGCTCGACCTCGCGACCCAGCGCGAAGCCTCGCGCAGCCTGGGCGTCGAAGGCATGATGCTCAAGGCCCGCGATTCTTTGTATGGCGTCGGCCGCACCAAGGACATGGGCGTGTGGTGGAAATGGAAAATCGACCCGTTCAGTGTCGATGCCGTTTTGATCTACGCGCAGCGCGGTCATGGGCGGCGTGCCAGCCTGTACAGCGATTACACCTTTGCCGTGTGGGACGGTCCGCCGGAAGCCAGCGAGCGCACCCTCGTGCCATTCGCCAAGGCCTATTCCGGGCTGACCGACGAAGAAATGCGCAAGGTCGACGCTATCGTGCGCAAGACCACCGTCGAAAAATTCGGTCCAGTGAGCAGTGTCACGCCGACGCTGGTGTTTGAGCTGGGCTTCGAAGGCATCGCGCTGTCCAAACGCCACAAGAGCGGCATCGCCGTGCGCTTCCCGCGCATGTTGCGCTGGCGGCAGGACAAACCGGTGGCCGAAGCCGACAGCCTGGTGACGCTGCAAGATCTGCTCAACTGAGGCACCAAAAAGGCGCGCGACTAATCGCGCGCACCTTTTTGAAACACCGCGCGACAAATCAAGCCGTCCGCACGCAGAATACTTCCCACGTTCGTTACCATTCTGCCGTTCGCTCCCGACTGTACATGCACTTGCCGGAAGCCCACGTCGTCTACCTCGGCGCTTTAAACGGGTCGTGGAGGCAGATTGCCAGCGGTTTATACGAAATAGCGACAACCCCTTACATTTCAAACGCACGTTCGTGTCTATGGTTCGGAAATTGCTAACCTTAGCCAGTCTGGCACTCGCCGGTAGCAAGCCTCGCGTGTTCCCAACACCCCATTCAAGGTTTTAAGGACTGAACAATGAAAAAAGCATGGCTGACTCTTTCTGCACTGGCTCTGTGCATCGCCGCCGGCAACACCATGGCCAAGGAATACAAGGAACTGCGCTTTGGCGTTGACCCGTCTTACGCGCCTTTCGAATCCAAAGCCGCCGATGGCAGCCTGGTCGGTTTCGATATCGATCTGGGCAATGCGATCTGCAAAGAGCTGAAAGTCACCTGCAAATGGGTCGAAAGCGACTTCGACGGCATGATCCCCGGCCTCAAGGCGCGCAAGTTCGACGGCGTGATCTCGTCGATGACCGTGACCCCGGCACGCGAGAAAGTCATCGATTTCTCCAACGAACTGTTCTCTGGTCCGACCTCGCTGGTGTTCAAGAAAGGCGCAGGCTTTACCGCTGATCCGGCCAGCCTGAAAGGCAAAAGCGTGGGTTACGAGCAAGGCACCATTCAGGAAGCCTACGCCAAAGCCGTGCTGGACAAGGCAGGCGTGACCACCAAGGCCTACGCCAATCAGGATCAGGTATACGCCGACCTGACTTCCGGCCGTCTGGACGCTTCGATCCAGGACATGCTGCAAGCCGAACTGGGCTTTCTGAAGTCGCCAGCCGGGGCTGATTATGAAGTCAGCAAGCCGATCGACAGCGAGTTGCTGCCTGCCAAAACCGCGATCGGTATCGCCAAGGGCAACAAAGAGCTGAAAGCGCTTCTGGATAAAGGTATCAAGGCGATGCACGATGACGGCACCTACGCCGAGATCCAGAAAAAACACTTCGGCGACCTGAACCTGTACAGCGGCAAATAACACCCCGACGCCCATCGATTTCGGCGATGATTCGCCGCCCCATCGATGGGCGTTTTTGTTGCTAAACGCAAGGCCTTATCCATGTTCGATGCACTCATGCAAAACCTGGGACTCTCGGCGTTCAGCCTGAAGGGCTTTGGCCCGCTGTTGCTGGAAGGCACCTGGATGACGATCAAGCTGGCGGTGCTGTCGCTCGCACTGAGCATTCTGCTCGGGCTGATCGGGGCCACGGCCAAACTGTCGAGTTCGGCGCTGCTGCGCGTACCGGCTCAAATTTATACGACGCTGATCCGCGGTATACCGGATCTGGTGTTGATTCTGCTGATCTTCTACAGCCTGCAAACCTGGCTGACCATGCTTACCGATGCCATGGAATGGGAATACATCGAGATCAACCCGTTTGGCGCAGGCGTCATTACCTTGGGCTTCATCTATGGGGCCTATTTCACCGAGACGTTCCGAGGCGCGATTCTGTCGGTGCCTCGCGGCCAGATCGAAGCGGCAACCGCCTACGGGCTGAAACGCGGCCAGCGATTTCGTTACGTGGTGTTCCCGCAAATGATGCGCTACGCCCTGCCGGGCATCGGCAACAACTGGCAAGTGCTGCTCAAAGCCACCGCGCTGGTGTCGATCATCGGTCTCGCCGATCTGGTCAAAGCCTCGCAGGACGCCGGCAAAAGCACCTATCAGCTGTTTTACTTTCTGGTGCTGGCGGCGTTGATCTACCTGCTGATTACCAGCGCCTCCAATTTCGCCCTGCGCTGGGCTGAACGGCATTACGCCGCAGGCACTCGGGAGGCGCAGCGATGATCGAGTTGTTGCAGGAATACTGGAAACCCTTCCTTTATACAGACGGCGTCAATGTGACCGGACTGGCCATGACCATGTGGCTGCTCAGCGCGTCGATTGCCATCGGTTTCTGCGTGTCCATTCCGCTGTCCATCGCCCGTGTGTCGAAAAACCGCTGGGTGCGCTGGCCGGTGCAGTTTTACACCTACCTGTTTCGCGGCACGCCGCTCTATATACAGCTGCTGATCTGCTACACCGGCATTTACAGCCTGGCAGCGGTGCGCGAGCAGCCGGTACTGGATGCGTTTTTCCGTGACGCGATGAATTGCACCATCCTCGCCTTCGCACTGAACACCTGCGCGTACACCACGGAAATCTTTGCCGGTTCGATCCGCAGCATGGCCCACGGCGAAGTCGAAGCCGCCAAGGCTTACGGCCTGACCGGCTGGAAGCTCTACGCTTATGTGATCATGCCGTCGGCGTTGCGTCGCTCGCTGCCGTATTACAGCAACGAAGTGATTCTGATGCTGCATTCGACCACCGTGGCGTTCACGGCGACCGTGCCGGACATTCTCAAAGTCGCGCGGGACGCCAATTCCGCGACGTTCATGACCTTCCAGTCGTTCGGTATCGCCGCCATCATGTACCTGACCGTGACCTTTATTCTGGTCGGTCTGTTTCGTCTTGCCGAACGGCGCTGGCTGGCCTTTCTCGGACCGGCCCGCTGATCATGCGCCATCACACCCACGACTTGCTGTCCCCTGTGCCGGGCACTGCCCGACAGGTTCACAGCTTTCATTACGGGCCGCGAGACGGCGCGGGCAAGGTCTACATTCAGGCGTCGCTGCATGCCGACGAATTGCCGGGGATGCTGGTCGCCTGGTACCTGAAGCAGCGCCTCGCCGAACTGGAAAGTGCCGGTCGGCTGCTGGGCGAAATCGTCGTGGTGCCGGTGGCCAACCCGATTGGCCTGGAACAGGTGCTGATGGACACGCCGCTGGGGCGTTACGAACTGGAAAGCGGGCAGAATTTCAATCGCCGGTTCAGCGACCTCGGTGCACAGGTGGGTGATGCTGTCGAAACACGGCTGACCGCCAACGCCGAGCAAAACCGCACGCTGGTGCGTGAAAGCCTGCTGGCGGCCCTGAATGCGCAAACGGCGACCACGCAGCTGGAATCGCTGCGCCTGACCCTGCAAAGGCTGGCCTGCGATGCCGACATGGTGCTCGATCTGCACTGTGATTTCGAATCGGTCGAGCATTTATACACCACGCCTGAGGCCTGGCCGAACGTCGAGATGCTGTCGCGATACCTGGGCGCCCAAGCGAGCCTGCTGGCCACCGATTCGGGCGGCCAGTCGTTCGATGAATGCTTCACGTTGGTGTGGTGGCAACTGCAACAACGCTTTGGTGAGCGGTTTCCGATACCGATGGGCAGTTTTTCGGTGACACTGGAGCTGCGCGGCCAAGGCGATGTCAACCATGCGCTGGCCAGCCGCGACTGTCAGGCGATCATTCATTACCTGACCGATGCTGGCTTCATCGACGCTGAATTGTCGCCGCCTCCCGAATTGCTCTACCCCGCTACGCCACTGGCTGCGGTCGAGCCGGTGGCAACGCCGGTCGGCGGCCTGCTGGTGTTTTGCGCGATGCCTGGCGAATACGTCGAGGCCGGCCAACTGATTGCCGAGGTCATCGACCCGATCAGCGACAGTGTGACCTGTGTCCACGCTCTGAATGGCGGCCTGCTGTATGCGCGCTCGCTGCGTCGCATGGCGACGGCGGGCATGGTCATCGCGCATATCGCCGGCACTCAGGCCTATCGCAGCGGCTACCTACTTTCTCCTTGAGGACCTGTCATGTACAAACTGACCATCGATGGCCTGCACAAGCGCTACGGCGACAACGAAGTGCTCAAAGGCGTATCGCTCAAGGCCAGCAGCGGTGATGTGATCTGCCTGATCGGCGCCAGCGGCTCGGGCAAGAGCACGTTTCTGCGCTGTATCAACTTTCTTGAACAGCCCAATGACGGGGCGATGAGCCTGGACGGCAAGCAAGTGCGCATGGTCAGCGACAAGGACGGCATGCGCGTGGCCGATCCGGATGAGCTGCAACGCATCCGCACCCGTCTGGCGATGGTGTTTCAGCATTTCAATCTATGGGCGCACATGACCGTGCTGGAAAACATCAGCATGGCGCCGCGCCGCGTACTGGGCGTGCCCAAGGCCGAAGCCGAGGCACGCGCGCGCAAGTATCTGGAAAAAGTCGGCCTGCCGGAGCGGGTAGCGGATCAGTACCCGGCGTTTCTGTCCGGTGGTCAGCAACAGCGCGTGGCGATTGCACGGGCACTGGCGATGGAGCCGGAAATCATGCTGTTCGACGAGCCGACCTCGGCGCTCGACCCGGAACTGGTCGGCGAGGTGCTGAAAGTCATTCAGGGCCTGGCGGAAGAAGGCCGGACGATGATTCTGGTCACCCACGAAATGGGCTTCGCCCGCAAAGTGGCCAGCCAGGTGGTGTTCCTGCACCAAGGGCAGATAGAAGAATCCGGCCACCCGGATGAGGTGCTAAACCACCCGAAAAGCGAGCGTTTGCAGCAGTTTTTGAGTGGCAATCTGAAATAACGCGGGTTGTTGTGTAAAGCGCCAAGAGCAAGAAACTCGAGCCTCTGCCCGCAGGGCGTAGGGCGTAGGGCGTAGGGCGTAGGGCGTAGGAGCGGACCGGGCGACGCTTCGCTTGTCCGCGATGGGCTGCGAAGCCGCCCTGAAACCTGCTACCTCGGCCGTGTCTGGTACACCAAGGCGGCTGGTTTTGCTGCCGGTTCCCGGCAGTTCGCGGACAAGTCCGCTCCCACACGTAAGCTATCGCGGCCAAGCAAATAAGATATCGCGGACAAGCAAAGCGTCGCCCGGTCCGCGTCTGCATCCTGAGCACCGAAATTCGGGCTTCTGCCCGCAGGGCGTAGGAGCGGACCGGGCGACGCTTCGCTTGTCCGCGATGTGCTGCGAAGCCGCCCTGAAACCTGAGAGAGCTCCATAACCATTTAAAACTATTACCCTTTCTGTGTTGTCTCTGACTTACCGCCACTCAGAGCCTATTCAAACGGATGAGCAGACCCACCGATTTCGCTCGACGATGGTTTCTCGCCCGAGGCTGGAAGCCGTTCGCGTTTCAAAAGGACGTCTGGGCGGCGGTAAAAAAGGGTGAGTCTGGGCTCCTGCACGCCAGCACCGGTTCGGGCAAGACCTACGCCGTGTGGTTCGCCGCCCTCAATCAATTCGCCAAAGCCAATACGCTGACTGCCGACGACAAACCCCGCAAACGCAAACCACCCGCTACGCCGCTGAGTGTCATGTGGATCACGCCCATGCGCGCCCTGGCCGCCGACACCGCTCGCGCCCTTGAAGCACCGCTGGGTGAGCTGGATATTCCGTGGTCGGTGGGGTTGCGCACCGGCGACACCAGCAGCAGCGAACGCGCCCGTCAGGGGCGTCGACTGCCGTCCGCCCTGATTACCACACCTGAAAGCCTGACGCTGTTGTTGACCCGTGCCGACGCGCAGGTTGCCTTGTCGACGCTGAAGATGGTCGTGGTGGACGAATGGCACGAACTGATCGGCAACAAGCGTGGCGTACAGTTACAACTGGCGCTGGCCCGTCTGCGCCGGTGGAATCCGCAACTGATCGTGTGGGGCATTTCTGCAACACTCGGCAATCAACAGCACGCACAACAGGTGCTGATTGGCGACGGCGGCGTGACCGTGCAGGGCAAGATCGTCAAGCAGCTGCAGGTTGATACGCTCCTGCCGCCATCCATCGAACGCTTTCCGTGGGCCGGGCACATGGGCTTGCGCATGTTGCCGCAGGTCGTCGCAGAGGTGGACAGCAGCGCCAGTTGCCTAGTGTTCACCAACACGCGCGCGCAGTCGGAAATCTGGTATCAGGCGCTGCTCGAAGCGCGCCCGGACTGGGCTGGCCTGATTGCGCTGCACCATGGTTCGCTGGCCCGCGAGGTGCGCGACTGGGTTGAACGCGCGCTCAAAGAGGGATCGCTCAAGGCCGTGGTATGCACCTCCAGCCTCGACTTGGGCGTGGATTTTCTGCCGGTCGAGCGCGTGCTGCAAATTGGCTCACCCAAAGGCGTTGCACGCCTCATGCAACGCGCCGGACGTTCGGGCCATGCGCCAGGCCGTCCTTCCCGCGTCACGCTGGTGCCAACCCACAGCCTGGAACTGGTAGAAGCAGCCGCGGCGCATGATGCGGTGGCCGCGCGCATGATTGAGCCACGCGAATCACCGCACCAGCCGCTGGACGTGCTGGTCCAGCACTTGGTCAGCATGGCGCTGGGTGGTGGTTTTCTGCCCGACGAGCTGTTGACTGAAGTGCGCAGCGCCTGGGCCTACCGTGAGCTCAGCGACGAACAGTGGCAGTGGGCGCTGGCGTTTGTGCGCAACGGCGGCCACTCGCTGACCGCCTACCCCGATTACCGGCGCGCAGAGCCCGACGAACACGGCGTGTGGCGGGTACCCGACGCGCGTCTGGCCCGTCGCCACCGGATGGGCGTCGGCACCATTGTCAGCGAAGCGACCGTCAATCTGAAATACTGGAAAAAAGGCGGTGGAGGCGGCTCGCTGGGCAGCGTCGAAGAGGGCTTTATCGCCCGGCTCAAGCCCGGCGACGGCTTTCTGTTCGGTGGGCGTTTGCTGGAGCTGGTCCGGGTCGAGAACATGACCGCCTACGTGAAACGCGCGACCGGCAAGAAAGCCGCCGTGCCGCGCTGGAATGGCGGGCGGATGCCACTGTCCAGCGAGCTGGCGGACGCGGTGGTGGAAAAATTCGATGCTGCCGCCCGTGGCGAATTCAACAGCCCGGAAATGCAGGCCATCAAGCCCTTGCTGGAAGTTCAGCAACACTGGTCCGGCCTGCCGCAACGCGATACATTGCTGGCCGAAACACTCAAGTCCCGCGAGGGCTGGCATCTGTTTCTCTACCCGTTCGCCGGGCGTCATGTGCACTTGGGACTGGGTAGCCTGCTGGCTTGGCGCCTGAGCCGTGACCGGCCGCTGACGTTCTCGATTGCGGTCAACGATTATGGCCTGGAGCTGCTCAGCGCCAGCGAAATCAATTGGACCGACGCTTTGAACGCCGAAATGTTCAGCGAAACCGATCTGCTCGCCGACATCATGGCCAGCCTCAACGCAGGCGAACTGGCGCTGCGGCGCTTTCGGGAAATCGCCCGCATCTCCGGGCTGGTATTTTCCGGTTACCCCGGCGCGGCGAAGAGCAACCGCCAGCTTCAAGCATCGAGCGGACTGTTTTTCGAGGTTTTCAAACAGTACGACGCCGAGAACATGCTGTTGACCCAGGCACAGGAGGAAGTGTTGCGCCAGGAACTCGACCTGCAGCGTCTTGAGCTGACGCTGCGGCAGATCAACAGCCGCAGGCTGGACCTGCACACGATAAAACGTGCGACCCCGCTGGCGTTTCCGTTACTGGTAGAGCGCTTTCGTGAAAGCCTCAGCTCCGAGAAACTGTCTGACCGTATCGCCCGCATGGTCCGCGATCTCGAGAAAGCCGCAGGCCCGGAGCATGAACGATGAAGCCTTATCAAGTCGTCACGCTGGCGGATGAAGAGCTTTGGTTGCTGGCCGACAAAGCCATCTATTACCCCGCCAGACGCGCACTGCTGATTGCCGATGCACATTTCGGCAAAGCCGCTGCCTACCGCAAGCTTGGACAACCGGTACCGCACGGCACCACCCAGGAAAACCTGCGTCGGCTCGACAGCCTGCTGGACGAGTACCCCAGCGAGCATCTGATCTTTCTGGGGGATTTCCTGCACGCACCGGAATCGCATGCCGCTGGCACACTGGCGGCGCTGGAGCAATGGCGGGCAGGACGCCCGACGCTGCCTATCACACTGATACGCGGCAACCACGACAAGCGCGCAGGCGACCCGCCCGCGTACCTGAACATCGACGTCGTACCCGAACCGTTGATCGTGGGCCCATTCGCCCTGCAACACGAACCCGACCCTCACCCTGAGCTTCATGTACTGGCCGGGCACGTACATCCGGTTTATCACTTGCATGGCCGCGGTCGACAACGCTTGCGCCTGGCGTGCTACTACATCGGCACACGCGTCACGCTGTTACCGGCATTTGGCGAATTCACAGGGGGATTTCGCATCAGGCCGGCCGAAGACAGTTCAGTGTATGTGACAGGCGGGGATGCGGTCTGGCGGGTGATCTGACTGGCAGTGCCAGCCAGCAAGAAAGCCCGTTCGCTGAACCGGCGAACAGGCATCGAGAATCAGGCGACAGGCGCAGGCGGCGGCTCGTCCGGCACGGTAGGACCACCCGGTTCAGTGGGCTCCGGATACGGCGTATCAGGGCCCGGATCACCCGGAATGCCCCCACCGACCATATTGAACTCAGGCAGAAGGTCTGAGTGGGCCATCAATGACCAGGCCAGCAAGCCGATCTCGTTAAGTGGAGATTGAACCTGGTCAGAGATTTTAAAATTAGTCTTCATAGGGCACTCCAGATCAAAGGCGATCGCACACAACGATTATGCGAAAGCATGTGAGCAGATAGAGTACGAAATAGAGTATTAATTCAATTCCACTAGTCGCCTGACTCGCGGATCAGGTGCGCGGCAGGGTGACGCCACGCTGGCCCTGATACTTGCCGCCACGGTCCTTGTAGGAAACTTCGCATTCCTCGTCAGACTCGAGAAACAGCATCTGTGCCACGCCTTCATTAGCGTAGATCTTGGCCGGCAAGGTGGTGGTATTGGAAAATTCCAGTGTCACGTGGCCTTCCCACTCAGGCTCGAGCGGCGTGACGTTAACGATGATGCCGCAGCGCGCGTAGGTGCTTTTGCCCAGACAGATGGTCAGGACGTTGCGCGGAATGCGGAAATATTCAACGGTGCGAGCCAGTGCGAACGAGTTCGGCGGGATGATGCACACGTCACTTTTGATATCGACAAAACTTTTTTCATCGAAATTTTTCGGGTCGACCGTCGCCGAATTGATGTTGGTGAAGACCTTGAATTCGTCTGCGCAACGTACGTCGTAACCGTAGCTGGACACGCCAAAAGAGATCACTCGATCTGCGCCTTCGCCACGTACCTGACGCTCGACGAACGGCTCGATCATCCCGTGTTCCTGCGCCATGCGGCGAATCCACTTGTCCGATTTGATGCTCATGGCGATGTCCTGAATAGCGAGGTAAAAAAGGTATCCGGCATCTTACCGGGGTGAAGCCAACGGTTCAAAGACAACAGATGGAGAGTTTGCCCGGTGCGCCTTGCCGATCCGCCGTGAATACAAATAATCATCAACAGACCATTGGCACGTTCGAAAAAAAGGGGTAAGGTGGCGTTACTGTGTTGCTTGTGTCACTGAGAATCTCTACACGATGTTGAATTTCGATCCAACCATCTCCATGAATTTTCCAGCTCTTTGCACTCAGTCTCGGCCAGGGCTCTTCCTACGCCGCAGTTAACTTTGTCCAAGGAGATATACTATGTCTAATCGCCAAACTGGTACCGTTAAGTGGTTCAACGATGAAAAAGGCTTCGGCTTCATCACTCCACAATCCGGTGACGACCTGTTCGTGCACTTCAAAGCTATCCAATCCGACGGCTTCAAAAGCCTGAAAGAAGGCCAACAGGTTTCTTTCATCGCTACCCGCGGTCAGAAAGGCATGCAAGCTGAAGAAGTTCAAGTTATCTAACTTGTACTGATTCGCTTAAAAACCCCGCCCTCAAAAGCGGGGTTTTTTATTGCCTGCTGTTTACATCGATCTGAACGAGGAAGGCCGAACCGCTATCGCCTCCCCCGCCAGAACGTCGCTACAGTCTCAGTCCTCGCTGACGGAAATGGTCGGCATGGCAGGACTCGCCGCCTCCTGCAACACAATGCGGGCGCCAACGTGGCGCGCCAGCTCCTGATAAACCATCGCAATCTGACTGTCCGGCTCGGCAATCGCTGTCGGCTTGCCGCCATCTGCCTGCTCGCGAATCAACATCGACAGTGGCAACGACGCCAGCAGCTCGACATTGTACTGCGACGCCAGCTTCTCGCCGCCGCCTTCGCCGAACAGATGCTCGGCATGCCCGCAGTTCGAACAAATATGCACCGCCATGTTTTCCACGACGCCCAGCACCGGAATGTTGACCTTGCGGAACATCTCGACACCCTTCTTCGCATCCAGCAAAGCCAAATCCTGTGGCGTGGTGACGATCACCGCACCGGCGACCGGAACCTTCTGTGCCAGCGTCAGCTGAATGTCCCCGGTGCCGGGTGGCATGTCGATGACCAGATAATCCAGGTCATTCCACGCAGTCTGGGTCACCAGTTGCAGCAGCGCACCCGAGACCATCGGCCCGCGCCAGACCATCGGCGTGTTGTCATCGGTCAAAAAGGCCATCGACATCACGTCGATACCGTGCGCCTCGACCGGCACGAACCATTTCTGATCCTTGATCTTCGGTCGCGTGCCCTCAGGGATGCCTAACATCACGCCCTGACTCGGCCCATAGATGTCCGCATCGAGAATCCCGACCCGCGCACCTTCGCGAGACAGGGCCAGCGCCAGATTGGCGGCCGTGGTGGATTTGCCTACGCCACCCTTGCCGGACGCCACGGCGACAATGTTCTTCACATTGGCCAGGCCCGGAATCTGGCTCTGCGCCTTGTGCGCAACGATCACACTGCTGATGTCGACGCTGGCCGATGCCACGCCGTCCAGATTCTCGATGGCGGTTTTCAGGACCTGCGCCCAGCCGTTTCTGAACAGATCAGCGGCGTAACCCAGTTCGAGCTGCACGCTGACGTGTGCATCCTGAATGTCGATGGACCTGACGCAACCTGCGCTGACCGGGTCCTGATTCAGATAAGGGTCGGTGTACTGGCGAAGAATCGTCTCCACCGCTGCGCGATTGACTGCGCTCATGGGCTCACTCCGAAAAAAGACTGACTAAAACAGGCGGCTATCGTACCCGTTCTGCCAGGTGACCACATGATTTCGGCATATTTCCAGAAGCATTCCGACCGCCGCGCGGGATGAAAAAAGTTGCTCAGACCTTTATAGTGGACGACCTCCGTTTCACTTCAAGTAGCCGAGCCCCATGTCCGAGCCACGCAAGATTCTCGTTACCAGCGCCCTGCCCTATGCCAATGGTCCCGTTCACCTTGGCCACATGCTCGAGTACATTCAGACCGACATGTGGGTGCGTTTTCAGAAGCACCGCGGCAACCAATGCATTTATGTCTGCGCGGACGACGCCCATGGTTCGGCAATCATGCTGCGTGCTGAAAAAGAAGGTATCACCCCGGAACAACTGATCGACAATGTCAAGGCTGAACACAGCGCCGACTTTGCCGGCTTCCTGGTGGACTTCGACAATTTCCACTCGACGCACTCGGATGAAAACCGTGAGCTGTCGAGCATGATCTACAAGCGCCTGCGCGATGCGGGCCATATTGCCACGCGTTCGGTCACCCAGTATTTCGACCCGGAAAAGAACATGTTCCTGGCCGACCGCTTCATCAAGGGCACGTGCCCGAAATGTGCGGCTGAGGACCAGTACGGCGATAACTGCGAAAAATGCGGTGCAACCTACGCTCCGACTGATCTCAAAGACCCGAAATCAGCGATTTCCGGCGCGACGCCAGTCCTCAAGGACTCGAAGCACTTCTTCTTCGATCTGCCAGCGTTCGACACCATGCTGAAAAGCTGGACACGCAGCGGTACCTTGCAGGACGCGGTCGCCAACAAGATCGCCGAATGGCTCGACAGCGGCCTGCAACAGTGGGACATCTCCCGCGACGCGCCATATTTCGGTTTCGAAATCCCGGACGAGCCGGGCAAGTATTTCTATGTGTGGCTCGATGCACCTATCGGCTACATGGCCAGTTTCAAGAACCTGTGCGCACGTCGTCCGGATCTGGACTTCGATGCGTATTGGGGCAAAGACGCGACCACCGAGCTGTATCACTTCATCGGCAAGGACATCGTCAATTTCCACGCCCTGTTCTGGCCTGCCATGCTGGAGGGCGCAGGCTTGCGCAAACCGACCGGCATCAATGTGCATGGCTACCTGACCGTCAACGGCCAGAAGATGTCGAAATCGCGCGGCACCTTCATCAAGGCACGCACCTACCTCGATCACCTGCCGCCGGAATACCTGCGCTACTACTACGCGTCGAAACTGGGCCGTGGCGTAGACGATCTGGACCTGAATCTCGAAGACTTCGTCCAAAAGGTCAACTCCGACCTGATCGGCAAGGTCGTGAACATTGCCAGCCGTTGCGCCGGATTCATCCACAAAGGCAATGCCGGCATGATGGTCGAAGCCAACGCTGCGCCTGAACTGACGGACGCATCCCTGGCTGCCGCGCCAAGCATTGCCGACGCCTATGAAGCCCGCGACTTCGCCCGTGCCATGCGTGAAACCATGGCGCTGGCCGACCGCGCCAACGCCTATATCGCCGAAAAAGCGCCTTGGGCACTGGCCAAACAGGAAGGCAAGCAGGACGAAGTCCAGGCCGTCTGTGCGCTGGGCATCAACCTGTTCCGCCAACTGGTCATTTTCCTCAAGCCGGTATTGCCGAACCTCGCCGCTGATGCCGAGAAATTCCTCAACGTCGCGCCACTGACCTGGGATGATCACAAGACGCTGCTGGTCAATCATCAGCTCAACCCGTTCTCGGCGCTGATGACCCGCATCGACCCGCTCAAGGTAGAGGCCATGGCCACAGCATCGAAGGAAGACCTGACGGCCACTGATACCGGCGCTGACGCTGCACCGGTCGGCAATGGCGAGCTGGCCAAAGACCCGCTGTCTGCGGAAATCGATTTCGATACCTTTGCCGCGGTCGATCTGCGTGTGGCCCTGATTCTCAAGGCCGAGCACGTGGAAGGCGCCGACAAGCTGTTGCGCCTGACCCTGGATATCGGAGACGAGCAGCGCAACGTCTTTTCCGGCATCAAAAGTGCCTACCCGAACCCGGCCGAACTGGAAGGCCGTTTGACGATGATGATCGCCAACCTCAAGCCACGCAAAATGCGCTTCGGTATCTCGCAAGGCATGGTGATGGCGGCGGGCCCGGGCGGTGAAGAAATCTATCTGCTCAGCCCGGACAGCGGTGCCAGGCCAGGCCAGCGGATCAAGTAATACCTGCGGGGCCCGGTATTCGCTCGACAGCGGATACCGGGCCTTCGTGTGTTCGCAAGACTCCTCTGCGGCCGGTAATATGGGTCGCCATAAAAACCGGACTGTCCGTTCGCCATCCAAAAGATCATGACTGACTTGATTCGTTTACTCCCGAGCGTGGAGCTGGTCCAGCGTATCGACGCGCTTCTGCCGCAGACTCAATGCGGCAAGTGTGGCCATTCCGGCTGCCGGCCTTACGCCGACGGCATTGCGGGTGGTGAAGCCATCAATAAATGCCCGCCGGGCGGTGACGAAACCATTGCTCAGTTGGCCGATCTGCTGGCTGTGCCCAGGCTGGCGCTGGACACCGAACGCGGCGCAGCCCCCGCGCAGGTCGCTTTTATCCGTGAAGCCGAGTGCATCGGCTGCACCAAATGCATCCAGGCCTGCCCGGTGGATGCGATTGTCGGCGCAGCCAAGCTGATGCACACCGTGATCATTGATGAATGCACAGGTTGCGATCTGTGTATCGCGCCCTGCCCGGTCGATTGCATCGACATGCATCCGCTGCCGCTGGCGACCGTCACCCCGATAGTCGGCGGTCTGGCGCCTACCCCGGAGCTGCAACAGGCACGTCTGAAAAAACGGACCCATGCCCGCCTGCGTTTCGAATCACGCAATGCACGCCTGCACCGTGAACAGCAGGCACGCGTGGCAGAGCGACTTGCGCGCAGCAAGAGAGCTGAATCCATCCGTGACACCGTCGTAGGCTCAACGGTAAAACGTGTTCAGGCCAATAAACCTGCCACACCAGAAGACGCCTTGAAAAAAGCCAAAATCGCCTTGGCCATGAGCCGGGCGCAATTGAACAAGTCACTCAAGGCGTTCGGCCATCCCCCGGTTGCAGAGCAGGCAGCCAGGCTTGTGGAGTTACAGCGCGAGTACGAAGCAGCCGAGCAGGCGCTCGAAGCACTGCTGACGGCTTCTTCCCCGACCGATACTCAGGAAACGTTCTGTTCATGAATGCTGCAAAACGTCAGGAAATCTTTCGCAGGCTGCACGAGGACAATCCGGACCCCAAGACCGAACTGGCCTACACAACACCTTTCGAATTGCTGATTGCCGTGATTCTTTCCGCTCAGGCCACCGACGTCAGCGTCAACAAGGCAACCGCCAGACTCTATCCGGTCGCCAACACGCCGCAGGCGATTTACGACCTGGGCGTTGAAGGGTTGTCCGAGTACATCAAGACGATTGGCCTTTACAACAGCAAGGCCAAAAATGTGATCGAAACCTGTCGCATGCTGGTGGAATTGCACAACAGCGAAGTGCCTCAGACCCGGGAAGCCCTCGAAGCGTTGCCGGGCGTCGGGCGCAAGACTGCCAACGTAGTGCTCAATACCGCGTTCCGGCAGGTTGCGATGGCTGTCGACACGCACATTTTTCGTGTCAGCAATCGCACCGGCATCGCACCCGGAAAGAATGTGGTGGACGTCGAGAAGCAACTGATGAAGTTTGTGCCCAAAAACTACCTGCTCGATGCCCACCACTGGTTGATCCTGCATGGGCGCTACGTCTGCCAGGCTCGCAAACCGCGCTGCGGCAGTTGCCGTATCGAGGACTTGTGCGATTACAAGAACAAAACCTCCGACGATTGAGCCAGGCGGGCATTTACTTGGGGTTCGATTGAAAAAATCTTTTTTACCCGCTTGTGGATTGTCGATATAAGGTGCGCCAGAGAGCCCACGCCTTGGAGTCGACTTCATGAGTACTGGCAAAGAACAACTGGATGTTGATGACGAGCTTGTTGTCGTTGATGCGGACGAGAGCGAACAGGTGATCGTCGAACCCGCGAAGACCAATCTGAGCAAACGGCGCACCATCGACAACCTGCTTGAAGAACGGCGCTTGCAGAAGCAACTGGCCGACTACGATTTCGATCTCTGACCGGAGTGCTGGAAGCCTCTGAAAAGAGGCTTCCATGACACGGAACCCGGTGTATCGTCGACCTGGCCTGATCCGAACTCACTGATCAGCGGATTCAGACCAGACCGTTGCGTTGAGCCAGCTCGATCAGATCAACCAGCGAATGAGCATTCAGCTTGAGCAGCAGACGTGTCTTGTAGGTACTCACGGTTTTGTTGCTGAGAAACATGCCGTCAGCGATTTCTTTGTTGGTCTTGCCTCTGGCCAGTTGCTGCAGAACCATCATTTCCCGGCCGGAAAGACGGTCGACCATATCTGACTCGCTCGCATTTCCCATGCCTGACCGGACGGTATGCAGAGCCTGGTTGGGGAAGTAGCTGTATCCCGACAGTACAGCCTTGATAGCACTGAGTAATTCGGTAAGGTCCTGCTGCTTGCAGACATAACCGGCAGCCCCCGCCTGCATGCAGCGCATCGAGAAGTGACCAGGGGCCTGAGACGTCAGGATCAGAACCTTGAATGGCAGTGTCATTGCCGCCAACCGGGCAATGACTTCGAGTCCGTCGAGCTTGGGAATACCGATGTCGAGAATGACGATATCGGGCAGGTGCTCACGTGCCAGCTGCAACGCATCCACACCGTTGTCAGTCTCCGCAATGACCTCATAGCCATGACGCTCCATCAGCATGCGCACAGCAAGGCGAATGACGGGATGATCATCCACGATCAGCACTTTATTTATGGGCAGTCCATTTTTCGCTTTTCGAATTTTCAGAGCCAGCACAATAACTTAGTCGTTTACTGCTTTGCATGGCGCTCACCCCTTAGGACTGACAGCCAAAGACCATTCCTACAATTACAGCAGAAACTTCCTACAAAACTCGGCACGAACGCATACTTTTTATTAATTTTCATAGAGCCTTCCTTTTCGGAATCCGATGAATTGTTGCTGCCGGGGTCGCTGACGTTAAGCATCGCGACTCCAGTAGATCATTTTTTTGTAACACGATCAGACCTATCACTTCGTGTTCAGGCTGATCACGCTATCGCTCTTGAAACCTCTCTGGCCCTTGTTGTACTGATGACCTGTTGCAGCGATAAAGTGGCATATAGCCAGCGATACTGAGCTTCCGCTATTCACTTGAAGCACCATTAAATGAATACAGCGCGTGGACGAGCCGTCATCTGCAAATGATGCTTCTGCCTACCAAAACCGATGCCCGCTTACCCATGCCTTCAACGACAGCAGCCTCTGTCTTTCTGTTCGCCTCCGACAACTGCACTCTTAATACGTAATTGGTGATGAAAAATTACACATTTATTGTTGAATTTTGCACATATATTTATATAAGGATGCTTCTTACATGCTGATCGGAAAAATCCCACAACAGCGTCGCCCAAACAGAGGACTTTAAAATCACCGCACTCAAGGCTGGCACATTGACACCCCTCATCGATCGAACTCCTTGATACGCACATTCACGAATTCTTACAGAGACAATGGCATCACCCTACACTACTCAGGTTCATTAATGGCTAAATCGACAAACAGCTAATACCAGATTTTATGTCAGTTCCATACTTGATGTATCGAACAGGAAACGTACTACGCAGATCCAGGACCTGAAATCGAAATCTGTATGACACTATAAATAGGCATTACTCGATTCATGTACCACGCTGCCTTTTTTACTTGCAAAACTTATTACCAGTCGTTACTTTTTTAACATAAAGCCACTAACAACCGCCCTTTAACATGTGGCGCCCTATGAATAACTCAAACAAACAGTGACTGTTGCACCTGTCATAAGCTCAACTGCCTGGCAGGAAGTCATGTATGCATTCTAAACGTCGGACGGATTTCGACGAACACGCGCATGACCGATCAAGCCCGCCTGAGCGCGCAACGGGGTGCCTGACAACCCCTTTGAAGGGTCATGTGTATAACCATGTTCAAAAAGGGATATACCATGAACAACAAATACGCTCGTTCACGCGAGCCTGCCTCTCTGGATCTGGTCACGGCGGTGCAAACGTTTGTTGCCGAAGGCGGCGTTATCACCGTCATCGCCGATGGCGAAACAGCAGGATCATCGGCAGCTTCCTCAGCTCATACATCTGCAACCCCTGACACCCACCTTGAACACAGGGCCAAGGTGGAACTGCTCAGGTGCCTGGCGGCCAAGGGGGCTGGTTTCACCGCGTTGCAGTACTCATTAAGAATGAACAGGAAGGACATTCGCCAGCTGGCGACCGAGAACGACGTGAGGATCAGCTTCAGCCAGCCTGTTCGTGCGCTGAGGAGGGAGGCACGGGATGATCCCGTCGACGTCGACGACGTGGTTGCCGGCCACGCTCTGCACTACTCAAGCCTGGGTTACACAGCGTCGGAGATTGCACAGGTGCTTGACCTGACACTCGGGCAGGTGTGGGACATTGGTAAAGCCTATCGAATCGAATTCCGACATCGGCGCGACAGCGACACACCCTGACACTGCGTACACGCTGGTTACAGAAGTCCGACTCGGTGTCTGCCTGGTCTCCTGCCAATCATTAGCACGGTGTACACGCATTCCGGAATGCCCGACAAGGGACTGCCTGCAACTGTCGGGAGCGTTGACATAGCCTGAAGGAAATAAAAGCGTTTGTATGCGTACTTACAGGGCGCTGTAAGAAACCACTAACTGTTTAACAGCATTCAAGGGTGACAGCATTGCCGCACAACGACTTATACCGCATGCGTGAAGGCAATGAGTTGATAAGACAGGGGAAGAACATGTGTTAGCCAGGGCTGCCCTGCAAAGGGCTACCCTGACAGACGGGTACGCAATCAGAACAGTTTGCGGCCCTTGTTTGCGGCGATCCGCATACGCAAGGCATTGAGCTTGATAAAGCCCGCTGCGTCGGCCTGGTCGTAGGCACCTGCGTCATCTTCAAAGGTTGCGATATTGGCATCGAACAACGAATCATCGGACTTGCGGCCCGTCACGATCACGTTGCCTTTATACAGCTTCAGACGCACAACGCCGTTTACATGGGCCTGAGAGGCGTCGATCATCTGTTGCAGCATCAGACGCTCAGGGCTCCACCAGTATCCGGTATAGATCAGACTGGCGTATTTCGCCATCAGCTCATCCTTGAGGTGAGCCACTTCGCGGTCCAGCGTGATGGACTCGATGGCACGGTGAGCACGCAACATGATGGTGCCACCCGGGGTTTCGTAGCAGCCACGGGACTTCATGCCCACATAGCGGTTTTCCACGATATCCAGACGACCGATGCCGTTTTCACCGCCAATGCGGTTCAGGGTGGCCAATACCGTGGCAGGAGTCATCTCGACGCCATCCAGAGCGACGATATCGCCATTGCGGTAGGTCAGTTCGAGATAAGTCGCAACGTTTGGCGCGTCCTCCGGGGACTTGGTCCAGCGCCACATGTCTTCTTCATGCTCGGTCCAGGTGTCTTCCAGCACGCCGCCTTCATAGGAAATGTGCAGCAGGTTGGCATCCATGGAGTATGGCGATTTCTTCTTGCCGTGGCGCTCGATCGGAATGTTGTGCTTCTCAGCGTAGTCCATCAGCTTTTCACGCGACAGCAGATCCCACTCGCGCCATGGAGCGATCACTTTGACGCCTGGCTTCAGTGCGTAGGCACCCAGTTCGAAGCGGACCTGATCGTTACCCTTGCCGGTCGCGCCGTGGGAAATGGCGTCAGCACCGGTTTCGTTGGCGATTTCGATCAGACGCTTGGCGATCAGCGGACGCGCGATAGATGTACCCAGCAGGTACTCGCCTTCATAGACGGTGTTGGCGCGGAACATCGGGAAGACGAAATCACGCACGAACTCTTCGCGCAGGTCGTCGATGTAAATTTCCTTGACGCCCATGGCCTGAGCCTTGGCGCGTGCCGGTTCGACTTCTTCACCCTGACCCAGGTCAGCGGTAAAGGTCACCACTTCGCAGTTGTACGTATCTTGTAGCCACTTGAGGATTACCGAAGTATCCAGGCCACCGGAATACGCGAGAACTACCTTGTTTACGTCCGCCATGCCATCACTCCACCGGGTTGTACGGAAAACCGCCGATTCTACCGTTCAAACCAGCAAATTTACAGGGGCGCGACAGCTTGTGACGACCAGGCGACGTTCAGCGCCCCTTGCAGACGGGATTCACGAGGTGTGTGCCGCACTCGCCGAAGAGGCAACCGGCACCGGACGCTCTTCCGGAGCAACACGCTCCAGGTGCACGTTGACGCGACGGTTACGCGCGCGATTGGCGTTGTTGGTGTTGGGTGCCAGCGGGTAGCGTTCACCGTGAAAACGCAGGGTGATCTGCTGCTCGGGAACACCCTGAGCCTTGAAGTAATCCATGACCGCCAGCGCCCGCCGACGGGACAGGTCACGGTTGGTCAGGCGATTGCCGCTGTTGTCGGAATGGCCGTCCAGCTCGATGCGATTGACGGTCGGGTCCGCCTTCAAGTAAGCCACCATGTTGTCCAGACGTGCCTTGGCCGCAGCGTCCAGCTCGATACCGCCCCCCGGAAAGCCGATTTCAGCCTGCTTGATCTGATCGAAATTCATCGGCAAAAGCTTTGCCGTGCAAGCCTGATAATCGCTGAACGCCTTGCTGAATTTGACGGGCAGCAGACGAATTTCCATCTGCCCACCGTCGCGGTTGTAGTGGCGGATCAGCGGACTGCGCCCGTCCATCAGGCCAGTGATCAAGCGCCCGGCCTGCGCTTGGGAGGTATTGAACGGTATGTCGCCGTTGCTGACGCGTACCGAGCCCAGATTGATATCGCCACGCCCCGGTTGCCACGGAGCGGCCGCGGCCAGCAGCGTCGCGGAGCCATTGCCGAGCATGTTATAGGCCGCCTTCAGACGAAAAGTCGCCTGCTCACCCGCGCGACGCACGAACTCGCCCGCACCGAAATCGGTGATCGGCTGAGTCAGGCGGCACTCGAACTGATCGCCTTCGACTTTCCACTCGATGCTCTCCAGACGTGTCTGGAAACTGATAGCCATCGCCGGAAGGCTGGCAAACAAGCTGAGCAGGGCTAAATATCGCTGGCGCACGGGAGGCTCCACTGGAAATGAACGCGAAACAGAAAATACTTCCTTACAAGGGAGCTATCGGTAACTTCATGCAAAACTTGATAGCGGATGCCTGACAGAGTCTTTTCCGGTAGCATTCCCAGCGAGTTTGACCCGCCTGGAATCCCCAATGTCTGACCGCCTGACCCTTCTGCGCCCCGACGACTGGCATATTCACCTCCGTGATGGAGCTGTTTTGCCGCATACCGTTGCTGACGTAGCGCGAACCTTTGGTCGCGCAATCATCATGCCCAACCTCGTGCCACCGGTTCGCAACGCACAGCAGGCCGATGCCTATCGCCAGCGCATTCTGGCTGCACGCCCCGCGGGCAGCCGCTTCGAGCCGCTGATGGTGCTTTATCTCACCGACCAGACCACGGCCGAAGATGTACGCGCCGCCAAGGCAACCGGTTTCGTTCACGCCGCCAAGCTGTACCCGGCCGGTGCGACCACCAACTCCGATTCCGGTGTCACCAGCATCGACAAGATCTTCCCTGCGCTGGAAGCCATGGCCGAAGTCGGCATGCTGCTGCTGGTACACGGCGAAGTGACTCGTGGTGAAATCGACGTGTTCGATCGTGAAAAGGTGTTCATCGAAGAACACCTGCGCCGCGTCGTGGAACGTTTCCCGACCCTCAAAGTGGTGTTTGAACACATCACCACCGGCGATGCCGTGCAGTTCGTCAACGAAGCCTCGGCCAACGTCGCGGCGACCATCACGGCGCACCACCTGCTTTATAACCGCAACCACATGCTGGTCGGCGGGATTCGTCCGCACTTCTACTGCCTGCCGATTCTCAAGCGCAATACCCATCAGGTTTCCCTGCTTGACGCAGCCACCAGCGGCAGCGGCAAGTTCTTCCTCGGCACCGACTCGGCACCGCATGCCCAGCACGCCAAGGAAAACGCTTGCGGTTGCGCCGGGTGCTACACCGCCTACGCCGCCATCGAGCTGTATGCCGAAGCGTTCGAGCAGCGTAACGCCCTGGACAAGCTGGAGGGCTTCGCCAGCCTGCACGGTCCGGCGTTCTACGGCCTGCCCGCCAATCAGGACACCATCACACTGGTACGTGAAGAGTGGACCGCCCCTGCCAGCCTGCCGTTTGGCGAGTTGACCGTTATTCCGCTGCGCGCGGGTGAAAAACTGCGCTGGCGTCTGGAGGAACACGCGTGAGTGAAGATCATTTCGACGACGAACAGGAAGGCCACGGCGGTGGCGGCGGTTCCCGTCACCCGATGGCAGCACGCTTTCGCGGTTACCTGCCGGTCGTCGTTGACGTAGAAACCGGCGGTTTCAATTCGGCTACCGATGCGCTGCTGGAAATCGCTGCGGTGACCATCGGCATGGACGAGAGAGGCTTCGTGTTCCCCGAGCACACCTATTTCTTCCGCGTCGAGCCATTTGCAGGTGCCAACATCGAAGCCGCTGCACTGGAGTTCACCGGCATCAAGCTCGATCACCCGCTGCGCATGGCGGTCAGCGAAGAGACCGCGCTGAACGACATCTTCCGTGGCGTGCGCAAGGCGCTGAAAGCCAACGGCTGCAAACGCGCGGTGCTGGTCGGTCACAACGCCAGCTTCGACCTCGGCTTCGTCAACGCCGCTGTCGCGCGCATGGACATGAAACGCAACCCGTTTCACCCGTTCTCCAGCTTCGACACCGCCACCCTCGCCGGCCTGGCTTACGGTCAGACCGTACTGGCCAAAGCCTGCCAGGCCGCCGGTATCGACTTCGACGGGCGTGAAGCCCACTCGGCCCGCTACGACACCGAGAAGACGGCCGAGCTGTTCTGCGGCATCGTCAACCGCTGGAAGGAGATGGGCGGCTGGGAAGACTTCGACGACTGATGTCGACCCTTCAATGAATCGACCGGCCTTGTGCCGGTTTTTTCATGCTTGCCGAAAGGCAAAGGACGCAAACGACCACTCATCGCCGCTTCCTGAATCGAACCCAAAACAGTTTTGACAAGCATTCTCATTAACATTAAGCTCCTCGGCACCAAGCAATAAACCAGCGACGGTCCATAGCTTATGTATGTTTGCCTCTGCCAAGGTGTCACAGACGGTCAAATCCGGGATGCAATTCTGGAAGGCTGCTGCAGTTACCGTGAAGTCCGCGAAACGCTTGGCGTCGCGAGTAAATGTGGAAAATGCGCCTGCTTGGCAAAGGAAGTGGTGCGTGACACCCTGACCGAACTGCAAAGCAGCCATGCAGCGCTGGCCTACCCTGCAAAATTTTCAGCGGCCTGAATACCCCTTTTTGAAGAACCGGACGCTATGTCCGGTTTTTTTATGCCTGTAATTCAAGCGCTTAGCGTCAAGATGCGGAACTCAAACATTCTTATTCCTATTTAAATTCACTTAATATTCAATTACTTAGGTTTGACAGACGTTTGGACGCAGCTCACACTCGCGGCTTATCGACACAATCCATCGGCAGGACCTCGAACATGAAAGGCGACATTACAGTCATCCAGCATCTCAACAAGATCCTCGGAAACGAGCTGGTCGCTATCAATCAGTATTTTCTGCATGCACGCATGTACGAAGACTGGGGTCTGAAAAAGCTCGGTGGGCATGAGTACCACGAGTCCATCCACGCAATGAAGTACGCTGACAAGCTCATCAAGCGCACGCTGTTTCTTGAAGGGCTGCCAAACCTGCAGGATCTGGGCAAGATCCTGATCGGCGAGCACACCAAGGAAATGCTGGAGTGCGACCTGAAGATCGAACAGAAAGGTCTGGCTGATCTGAAAGCGGCGATTGCGCACTTTGAGACGGTAGGCGACTTCGGCAGCCGTGAGCTGCTGGAAGACATCCTTGAGCCTAAAGAAGAGCAAATCGACTGGCTTGAGACTCAGTTGGGTCTGATCGTCAAAGTCGGCATCGAGAATTACCTGCAATCGCAGATGGGCGACTGATTCCCTGACTGCGCAGCAACGAAAAAGCCCGCCTCAATCGAGAGCGGGCTTTTTCTTGCGTGTAAAACCTTCAGCGCCTCTTGCGACGCAGAGCGTCGTGATCGGCATTACCACACCTCTTCGCGAGCAAGCTCGCTCCCACCAGATTTGTGTATAACGCCGAAGCGCAACGCTTTACTCGGCTTTGGCAGCCGATGCTTCTTTGACCAGGGTCTGCAACGAACCGTCAGCCATCATCTCGGTGATGATGTCGCTGCCGCCGACCAGCTCACCGGCCACCCACAGTTGCGGGAAAGTCGGCCAGTTGGCGTACTTGGGCAGGTTGGCACGGATTTCCGGGTTTTGCAGGATGTCGACGTAGGCAAACTTTTCGCCACAGGCCATCAGCGCCTGGGAAGCCTTGGCCGAAAAACCGCACTGCGGAGCGTTTGGAGCGCCTTTCATGTAAAGCAGAATGGTGTTGCTGGCAATCTGCTCTTTGATTGTTTCGATGATATCCATGGAGCACCTCGGCTGAAATATCCGACTCAGTTGTCGGCACGGTGGCGCATTGTAACGAAATACCAGGCCAGACGCTCGAACCTCAGCACGAGGCCACCTGCACCGGCACCCCGTTCAGTGCCGCATTGCCGGACAGCGCGTCGAGTTGCCGCTCGTCGGTCAGGTCATTGGCACTCACTCCCGGCTGGCTCCGGGCGATTTCCATCTTGACCCCGGCTCGTGAATGGCCCCAGCCGTGCGGCAGGCTGACCACCCCTGGCATCATGTCCAGACTGCCCAACACTTGGACCTCGATCATCCCGACCCGCGAACTGACCCTGACCTGCTGCCCGTCGCTCAGGCCGCGAGTGGCCAGATCGTCGGGGTGCATGAGTAAATGATGACGAGGCTTGCCTTTCACCAGACGATGATAGTTGTGCATCCAGGAATTATTGCTGCGCACGTGCCTGCGACCAATCATCAGCAATTCACCGGCCTTGGGTGCCGGATCGGCGGCGAAGCGCGCCAGGTCAGCCATGATCACTTCCGGCGCAGCCTGAATGCGGCCATTGGCAGTTTTCAGCCGCTCTGTCAGATTTGCCTTCAGGGCGCCCAGATCAAGCCCATGCGGATGGCCGGCCAGCGTTGCAAGCGACAATTTGTGCGGTGACGCATCACCATAAAGACCCGCACGCAGGCCGCGATCGATCATCTGCGCGGGCGGCAGGGTCGGTTTGAGGTCGCGCTCGGCTCTGGCGGCAAAAGCCTTGGCCAGGCCCACAAAAATCTCCCAGTCGTGCAAGGCGCCCTCAGGCTTGTCAAAGATGGGCTGATTGAAGCGTGTGACGTTACGCACCGCCAGGGTATTGAATGTGGTGTCGTAGTGATCGTTCTCCAGCGCCGAGGTCGATGGCAGAATCAGATCCGCATGGCGGGTGGTCTCATTGATGTACAAATCCATGCTGAGCATGAACTCCAGCCCCTCAAGCGCTTTGTCCAGTTGACGGCCATTGGGTGTCGACAGCACCGGGTTGCCCGCGACGGTGACCAGTGCGCGAACCTGCCCGTCGCCCTCCACCAGCATTTCCTCGGCCAGCGCTGACACCGGCAGCTCGCCGCCGTATTCAGGCAGGCCTGAGACGCGGCTTTGCCACAGATTGAAATGCCCGCCGGAGGTCGAACTGACCAGATCGACAGCAGGCTCGGTGCACAGTGCTCCACCGGCGCGGTCCAGATTGCCGGTGACCAGATTGATCAACTGCGTCAGCCAATGGCACAGCGTGCCGAAGGCTTGCGTGGACACGCCCATGCGCCCGTAACACACCGCCTTGTCAGCCGCCGCGAAGTCGCGCGCCAGCTGTCGAATCTGTTCGGCGGGCACGCCGCAACGCGGGCTCATGGCCTCTGCGTCAAAGCTGGTAATGGCTTGCCTGACGTGGTCCAGGCCATCGACAGGCAAATGGCTGTGACGGGTCAGCCCTTCTTCAAACAGCGTATTGAGCAGCCCGAACAGCAACGCGGCATCGCCGCCGGGCCGCACAAACAGATGCTGATCGGCGATGGCCGCTGTCTCGCTGCGCCGTGGGTCGATCACCACCAGCTTGCCATCGCGCTGCTGAATGGCCTTCAGGCGTTTCTCGACATCCGGGACCGTCATAATGCTGCCGTTGGACGCCAGCGGGTTGCCGCCCAGAATCAGCATGAAATCAGTGTGATCAATGTCCGGAATCGGCAATAGCATGCCGTGACCGTACATCAGGAAGCTGGTCAGATGATGCGGCAACTGATCGACCGACGTGGCCGAGAAACGGTTACGGGTCTTGAGCAGGCCAAGAAAATAGTTGCTGTGGGTCATCAGCCCGTAGTTATGAACGCTCGGGTTGCCTTGATAAATCGCCACTGCGTTTTGCCCGTAGCGCTGCTGAATGGCGTAAAGCCGCTCCGCCACCAGGTCGAACGCCTGCTGCCAGGCAATTGGCTGCCATTGATCACCAGCGCGCAGCATGGGTTGGCGCAGCCGGTCGGGGTCGTTCTGGATATCCTGCAGCGCAACGGCCTTTGGGCAGATGTGGCCGCGACTGAACGTATCCAGCGGGTCGCCCTTGATGGACGCAATGCGCGGGCTCTCATCAGGCAGGGCGATGGTTTCGATGACAAGGCCGCAGATGGCCTCGCACAAATGACAGGCGCGGTAATGTTCGGTCCGGGTCATCGCAGCCTCATGGTCTTGTCATGGCAATTCGAACGATTGCTGAACAAGCACTATGGTGCCTCGCCATGCCCCGCGCCACTGACGTGCGTCTTGTGAATCGAGAAGCATCATGCGCGCCGATGGTCAGGCCGGATCAGCTGCCGATAGGGGTGACGACCTTGCGCTGCAGCTGGATTTCCGTGACGGTTTCGACCTGTTCCTGAGCCAGATGAACACCGGTCAGATCGCCGATCAGACGCCAGTGCTCGTCGAGCCCTGCACTGATGGTCGCCATGCGGTCAATCATGCGTCGCCCTGCGGTCCGCGTGACTTCGTCCTCGCTGCGCAGCAGCTCGAAGGACATTGACGTCATTGAAGCGGTCAGATGGGTAAGCGTACGAGCAGTGAGACCCAGTAACTCCGTCAATTGATGCTCTTTTGAGTCCATTCCCCCACCCCTCGATCAGTAATGTATCGGCACTGTTTTATAACCTACGCCCGTCATTAAAGAAACGGTTCCTGTTTCAAGTCCGTGACGTCTTTCGCATAAGCGTGCCCGTGTAATCGCGGACTGTTGCAGGATTGGTACTAATTGCCAAGCGCTATTTGAGCAGTGTACAAATGCTGCCTTCGGAAAAACCCGAGGTGGCAATAAGCCTTCTCAGCGTAGCCAGCTTTTGACGCGCCAACGAACATTTGCAGCGCGTCTCCATGACAAGCGCCAGCGACGTCGGCTTCTCCGAAACACGCATGCTATTGGTAAGACGCGACATTTTTTTATACTATCGCGCCTCTCCTATTCGTCGCCCCGTGCGGCTTCCGCCGCAGGTCTGGCCGTTTTCCCGATAAAAACCGGCTTTGATAACCTGCGGTCTGTTGCAAAAAAGGTAGTTAATCATGAACCCCAGGCACTTTCTCTCGATGATGGATTACACCCCGGACGAGCTACTGGGCCTGATCCGTCGTGGCGTAGAGCTCAAAGACCTGCGCAATCGCGGCGTACTCTTTGAGCCGCTGAAAAACCGGGTGCTGGGGATGATCTTTGAAAAATCCTCGACACGTACCCGTCTTTCGTTCGAAGCAGGGATGATTCACCTGGGTGGTCAGGCAATCTTTTTGTCGCATCGCGACACTCAATTAGGCCGTGGCGAACCCGTTGCCGACAGCGCAAAAGTCATGTCGCGCATGCTCGATGCAGTGATGATCCGCACCTATGCGCACAGTAATCTGACTGAATTCGCTGCCAATTCCCGCGTGCCGGTGATCAATGGCCTGTCCGACGACCTGCACCCCTGTCAGTTGCTGGCCGACATGCAGACCTTTCTCGAGCATCGTGGCTCGATCAAAGGCAAGACCGTGGCCTGGATCGGCGACGGCAACAACATGTGCAACAGCTATATAGAAGCGGCGATCCGGTTCGACTTCCAGCTGCGCGTCGCCTGCCCGGCCGGTTACGAACCCAACCCTGAGTTTATGGCGCTGGCCGGCGACCGGGTCACGGTGGTTCGCGATCCGCAGGCGGCGGTCAGCGGGGCTCATCTGGTCAGCACTGACGTCTGGACCTCAATGGGGCAGGAAGAAGAAACGGCCCGGCGCAAGGCGTTGTTTGCGCCGTTTCAGGTCACTCGCGCATTACTCGATCTGGCTGACAAGGACGTGCTGTTCATGCACTGCCTGCCAGCTCATCGCGGCGAAGAAATCAGTGTCGACGTGCTGGACGACGCACGCTCGGTTGCCTGGGACCAGGCCGAAAACCGCCTGCACGCACAAAAAGCACTGCTGGAGTTTCTCGTCGCACCGGCCTGCCAGCCCGCATGAGCCAGCCGTTGCTGCTGAGCCTGCGCAATCTGGCCTGCGGCTACCAGAACCAGCGCGTGGTGCAGGATTTGAACCTACACCTTAACGCTGGGGATATCGGCTGCCTGCTGTGCTCATCGGGCTGCGGCAAGACCACCACCCTGCGCGCAATTGCCGGTTTCGAACCGATTCACGCGGGCGAAATCAGCCTGGCGGGCGAGGTTATTTCCCGCCCGGGCTGGACGCTGGCTCCCGAAAAGCGCCGCATCGGCATGGTGTTTCAGGATTACGCCCTGTTCCCGCACCTGAGCGTCGCCGAGAACATCGCATTCGGCATCCGCAAGCATCCGCAGCTGGACAACGTGATCGGCGAGTTGCTGGAGCTGGTCAATCTTGGCGCGCTGGGCAAACGCTTTCCTCATGAACTGTCTGGCGGCCAGCAACAGCGTGTCGCCCTGGCCCGAGCGCTGGCGCCGGAGCCCCGATTATTGTTGCTCGATGAGCCGTTCTCAAATCTGGACGGCGAGCTGCGCCGTCGGCTGAGCCATGAGGTGCGAGACATCCTCAAGGCGCGTGGCACCAGCGCCATTCTGGTGACCCACGACCAGGAAGAAGCCTTCGCCGTCAGCGATCACGTTGGCGTGTTCAAGGAAGGTCGCCTGGAACAGTGGGACACGCCTTACAACCTGTATCACGAGCCGCGCACGCCCTTTGTCGCCAGCTTCATCGGTCAGGGCTATTTCATTCGCGGGCAGATGATCGATCCGCAATCGGTGAGTACCGAACTCGGCACTTTGCGCGGCAACCGGGCGTACCCGGGGGTCAGCGGCAGTGCCGTGGATGTATTGCTGCGCCCTGACGATATCGTTTATGCGCCCGACAGTGACTTGAAAGCACGGGTCACGGGCCGGACCTTTCAGGGTGCTTCGACCTTGTACCGCCTGCAATTGCCGACTGGCAGCCAGCTTGAAGCGATCTTCCCCAGCCATGCCGACCACCTGCAAGGTGATGACGTCGGCATTCGTGTAGCGGCGGATCATCTGGTGTTGTTTGCAGCGCCGGGCAGCGTGGCGGCGCATATCTAGGGCGACTGAGGCGAAATCAATCAACCTCGACCGATCGGAGCGAATCTGGCCTGGGTGTGTTCGGCCAACACTGCGGGCGCCAATTCAACTTCCAGCCCCCTCCTCCCGGCACTGACATAAATACTTTCAAAGTTCTGCGCGCTCTCGTCGATGAACGTGCGCAGGCGCTTTTTCTGCCCCAGCGGGCTGATGCCGCCCAGCAGGTATCCGGTGGCACGCTGTGCGGCGGCAGGGTCAGCCATTTCGGCTTTTTTCGCCCCGGCAGCCTGCGCCAGAGCCTTCAAATCAAGCGTTCCGACGACCGGCACCACAGCGACCAGCAATTCCCCTTTTTCGCTGCTGGCCAATAGCGTCTTAAACACCTGCTCAGGCTCCAACCCCAGTTTTTCTGCGGCCTCCAGCCCATACGACGCGGCTTTCGGGTCATGTTCGTAACTGTGAATACGGTGCTCGGCGCGACGTTTTTTCAGTAAGTCCAATGCGGGTGTCATGCAACGCTCCAAAGGGTTCGGGACGACGATCACTTTAAGCCAGGTAAAGTGAACATGCCTTGATTCACGCCACCTGCGACACTGATGGCATTTTGAAAACCACCGTAAAGCGCCGTCATACAGCCTGCGAACGCGCTCTCATGGCAGCGGGAAGATTATCTGACCGTTCAGTTCCGACCTTTGACAGCCGGGTTTCTTGCCTATATTTTTTCGTTTACGAATATTATCGAAAGCGATTTTTCGGTATAACTCGCACCGGCGATCAGAAATGGGGTTTTTCTGATACGCACGAATAACGAGCACCCACGACTGTCTCAGGGTGCCGAGACAAAAACAAAAAATGAGGTATCCATGACCATCGCACTAAAACAACCGACACTCGGCGGGCAATGCCTGGCAGAATTTCTGGGCACCGCGCTGATGATTTTTTTCGGAACCGGGTGCGTCGCGGCGCTCAAGGTCGCGGGTGCAAGTTTCGGTTTATGGGAAATCTGCATCATCTGGGGCATGGCGGTCAGCATGGGGATCTACCTCAGCGCGGGCATTTCCGGCGCTCACCTGAACCCCGCCGTCAGCATCGCGCTGAGCCTGTTCGCCGGTTTCGAAAAGCGTAAATTGCCTTTTTACATCTCGGCACAGATCGCTGGCGCGTTTTTCGGCGCAGGTCTTGTGTACCTGTTGTACATCAGCCTCTTTTTCGACTTCGAACATGCTCACCACATCATCCGCGGCAGCGAGCAGAGTCTCGAACTGGCGTCGGTGTTCTCGACCTATCCAGACCCTGCCATTTCCGTGGGTCAGGCGTTTCTGGTCGAAGTGGTCATCACCACCATTCTGATGGGTGTGATCATGGCCTTGGGCGATGACAGCAACGGCTTGCCACGCGGCCCGTTGGCGCCCTTGCTGATCGGCCTGCTGGTGGCAGTGATCGGTAGCTCGATGGGACCGCTGACCGGTTTCGCGATGAACCCGGCCCGTGACTTCGGTCCGAAGCTGATGACGTTCTTCGCGGGCTGGGGTGAAATAGCGTTCACCGGTGGGCGTGACATTCCTTATTTCCTGGTTCCGATTTTTGCGCCCATTCTGGGTGCCTGCCTGGGTGCTGCCGGCTATCGCGCACTGATTGCGCGTCACCTGCCAAGCGCCCTTCCTGTTGAAAACGAAAAAGATGCTCCAGTGGTTCGCGGCAAAGTTCAGGCTTCATCTTGAATCCCACTTAATAACGCAAGGCAATCGACATGACTGACACACAGAACAAGAATTACATCATTGCTCTTGACCAGGGCACCACCAGCTCGCGAGCCATCATTTTCGACCGCGATGCCAACGTGGTGAGCACTGCCCAAAGCGAATTCGTTCAGCACTACCCACAGGCAGGCTGGGTCGAACACGACCCGATGGAAATCTTCGCCACCCAGACCGCGTGCATGACCAAGGCGCTGGCGCAGGCTGATCTGCACCACGATCAGATCGCCGCCATCGGTATCACCAACCAGCGTGAAACGACTGTCATCTGGGAACGCGACACCGGGCGCCCGATCTACAACGCCATCGTCTGGCAGTGCCGCCGCAGCACCGAAATCTGTCAGCAGCTCAAGCGCGACGGTCTGGAGGAGTACATCAAGGACACCACAGGCCTGGTGCTTGATCCGTACTTCTCCGGCTCCAAGGTCAAGTGGATTCTGGACCACGTCGAAGGCAGCCGCGAGCGCGCCCGCAAAGGCGAACTGATGTTCGGCACCATCGATACCTGGCTGATCTGGAAATTCACTGGCGGCAAAGTGCACGTCACCGATTACACCAACGCCTCGCGCACCATGCTGTTCAATATTCATACGCTGGAATGGGATCAGCGCATGCTTGATGTGCTGGACATCCCGCGCGAGATGCTGCCTGAAGTCAAAGGCTCCTCCGAGGTCTACGGTCACAGCAAGAGCGGCATCCCGATTGCCGGCATTGCGGGCGACCAGCAGGCCGCGTTGTTCGGCCAGATGTGCGTCGAGCCCGGCCAGGCGAAGAACACCTACGGCACCGGCTGCTTCCTGCTGATGAACACGGGCAAGAAAGCCGTGAAATCGGCCCACGGCATGCTCACGACCATCGGCTGCGGCCCGCGTGGTGAAGTGGCCTATGCGCTCGAAGGTGCAGTGTTCAACGGCGGCTCGACCGTACAGTGGCTGCGCGACGAACTGAAGCTCATCAATGACGCGCTGGACACCGAATACTTCGCCAGCAAGGTCAAGGACAGCAACGGCGTGTACCTGGTCCCGGCCTTTACCGGTCTGGGCGCTCCGTACTGGGACCCGTATGCCCGCGGCGCGCTGTTCGGCCTGACCCGTGGCGTGAAAGTCGATCACATCATTCGGGCCGCGCTGGAATCCATCGCCTATCAGACTCGCGACGTGCTCGACGCGATGCAGCAGGACTCCGGCGAACGCCTCAAGTCGCTGCGTGTCGATGGCGGCGCGGTTGCCAACAACTTCCTGATGCAGTTCCAGGCGGACATTCTCGGCACTCACGTTGAACGCCCTCAAATGCGTGAAACAACGGCACTGGGCGCAGCGTTCCTGGCCGGTCTGGCGATCGGTTTCTGGAGCAGCCTGGACGAACTGCGCAACAAGGCCGTGATCGAGCGCGTCTTCGAACCATCATGCGAAGAGGCGCACCGCGAGAAGTTGTACGCGGGCTGGCAGAAAGCCGTTGCGCACACTCGTGACTGGGAACCGCACGAAAACGAGGAGTGATCGCCTCTGTTGAATGAGGGAGGACAGGATTCCGGCTGACAGGTCACACTTTCCTGCGGCATGATGGGCGCCATTTGTAGAGGGCGCTCAAGGAAAAACAATGAACCTGCCTCCCCGCCAACAACAGATTCTCGAACTGGTCCGTGACCGTGGTTACGTCAGCATCGAGGAAATGGCGACGCTGTTCGTCGTGACCCCACAAACCATCCGCCGCGATATCAATCAGCTGGCGGAAATGAACCTGCTGCGTCGCTACCACGGCGGCGCGGCTTATGACTCCAGCATCGAAAACACCGCCTACGCCATGCGTGCGGATCAGATGCGCGACGAGAAACAACGGATCGCCGAGGCCATCGCCGCGCAGATCCCGGACAACGCGTCGTTGTTCATCAACATCGGCACCACCACCGAATCCATCGCCCGCGCCCTGCTCAATCACAACAACCTGAAAATCATTACCAACAACCTGCACGTAGCGTCGATCCTCAGCACCAAGGACGATTTCGAAGTGTTGATTGCAGGCGGCAATGTCCGCCGTGATGGCGGTGTTGTGGGTCAGGGCAGTATCGATTTCATCAGCCAGTTCAAAGTGGACTTTGCACTGGTCGGCATCAGCGGTATCGACGAAGACGGCAGTCTGCTGGACTTCGATTATCAGGAAGTGCGGGTCTCCCAGGCGATCATCGCCAATGCGCGCAAAGTGCTGCTGGCGGCGGACTCCAGCAAGTTCGGGCGTAACGCCATGGTCCGACTCGGGCCGATCACCCTGATCGATTGCCTGGTCACCGACCAGCCTCCGGTGCCTGCGCTGCAGCAATTGCTGACCCAACACAAGATCCGGCTGGAAGTGGTTTGATCGAAGACATCGGATTGCGATGAGCTCACAAGAGGCGGCCGGAAGAATGCCATCGCTATCATCCGTCGCGAACTGAATTCCCACGCTATCTTGCGACGCTCTGCGTCGCATGCCGTTCCGGACGCTCCGCGTCCTCTTTTGCGACGCAGAGCGTCACGAACTGCATTCCCACTGAAACGAGAGGTGTCTGGACTGGCGCTTACAGAACGAGAAGCGTCAGACAGCAAGATCATCCCCGCCTGACATCCCGCCCTACAATGTTCATTTTTGTTGTTTTCATCACGCAGTTATCAGTATTTTCAATCGATTCGCGCTGGCAAGGGTCATTTTATTGAGCTATGATTTTCGAAAATGAACATTAATGTTCATATTCGCCATTCGAGCCATGCTCAAGAATTGTCCAGGAGGCCACCGATGCCCCACGCTACCGTGCCAACCCCACCTCTTTCCGAGGTTTACGACATCGCTGTTATCGGCGGTGGCATCAATGGCGTCGGGATTGCGGCAGACGCCTCCGGTCGTGGCCTTTCGGTTTTCCTGTGCGAGAAAGATGACTTGGCCAGTCATACGTCTTCGGCCAGCAGCAAGCTGATCCATGGTGGTTTGCGCTATCTGGAGCATTACGAATTTCGTCTGGTGCGCGAGGCGCTTGCGGAACGTGAAGTGCTGCTCGCCAAGGCGCCGCACATCGTCAAGCCGATGCGTTTCGTCTTGCCTCACCGCCCACACCTGCGTCCGGCGTGGATGATTCGTGCGGGGATGTTTCTGTACGACAACCTCGGCAAGCGCGAAAAGCTGCCCGCCTCGAGGACCATTCGTTTTGGTGCGGACAGCCCGCTCAATCCGAGCATCACCCGGGGTTTCGAATACTCAGACTGCTGGGTAGACGATGCGCGTCTGGTAGTTCTCAATGCCATGGCGGCGCGTGAAAACGGCGCACATATCCACACCCAGACCCGCTGCGTCAGCGCGCGCCGCATCAAAGGCATGTGGCACCTGCATCTGGAGCGCAGCGACGGCAGCCTGTTCTCGATCCACGCCAAGGCGCTGGTCAACGCAGCCGGCCCGTGGGTGGCCAAATTCATTCGTGAAGACCTCAAGCTCGATTCGGCCTACGGCATCCGTCTGATTCAGGGCAGCCACCTGATCGTGCCTAAGCTGTACGAGGGCGAGCATGCGTTCATTCTGCAAAACGAAGACAAGCGCATCGTCTTCACCATTCCGTACCTGGAGCACTTCACCATCGTTGGCACCACCGACCGTGAATATCAGGGCGACCCTAACAAGGTCGACATCACCGAAGGCGAGATGGATTACGTGCTGAAAGTGGCCAACGACCACTTCAAGAAACAATTGAGCCGCGCCGACGTGCTGCGCACCTTCTCGGGCGTGCGTCCGCTGTGCAACGACGAGTCCGATAACCCGTCGGCCATCACCCGCGATTACACCCTGTCGTTGTCGGGTAGCGGCGATGAAGCGCCGATTCTGTCGGTATTCGGCGGCAAGCTGACGACCTATCGCAAGCTGGCGGAATCGGCAATGACGCAACTGGCGCCATTCTTCAAGCAGATGAAACCGAGCTGGACGGCCAAAGCGGCCCTGCCCGGCGGCGAAGACATGACCACGCCGGAAGCACTGGCTGCGGAAATGACCGGGCGTTACAGCTGGCTGCCTGCTCCGATCGCCAAACGCTGGTCGATCACATACGGCAGCCGTAGCTGGCGCTTACTGGACGGCGCGCAGGGTCTGGAAGACCTCGGCCAGCACCTTGGCGCAGGTCTGTACACCCGTGAAGTCGATTACCTGTGCGAGCAGGAATGGGCGACCAGCATCGAAGATATCCTGTGGCGCCGCACCAAGCTGGGCCTGTTCACCACACCCGAAGAACAGGCAAACGTACGCAGCTACCTGGAAACAGTCGTGCGCAACAAGGCGACGATCGAAGCCGCCTGATGGCTGGCTCATCCACCTGTTCACCCTCCTGCGGGTGAACAGGTGCGCGTTACCCTGCCTCTCCCCGCCTGCCCCACCCATTCGGTTTCCCGAACATTTCCCGCCGGCCTATTCGGCTTCCCGGACGTCAAGCAACGTCTGCGCCCATCAGAAAAAATAAAAAATCATATATTTCAACAATTTACTTGATATGAAAAGCATGGCACGACTCGTGCTCTACACTCTGCATCGACCGTTTCAGCAAAGGCGTGTGTCTCGCAGGACGCCGTTGAAGCATTCGTCAAAAAGCGGGTCGCCCTGCCAGCGGCCCTATCAATAAGAAAATGAAATCGAGGATTCATCGATGCGCATCGTTCCCCAACTTCTGGGTGCCGCTATTGCTGCCGCTCTGATCAGCACTCCGGTTTTCGCCGCCGAACTGACCGGCACACTGAAAAAAATCAAAGAGTCCGGCACCATTACTCTCGGTCACCGTGACGCCTCCATCCCGTTTTCCTACATCGCCGATGCCTCCGGCGTGCCGATGGGCTACTCCCACGACATTCAGTTGAAAATCGTCGAAGCCATCAAGAAAGACCTCGGCATGCCCGAGCTCAAGATCAAGTACAACCTGGTCACTTCGCAGACCCGTATTCCGCTGGTGCAGAACGGTACGGTTGACCTGGAATGCGGTTCGACCACCAACAACGTCGAGCGCCAGCAACAGGTCGATTTCTCCATCGGCATATTTGAAGTTGGCACCCGCCTGCTGTCGAAAAAGGATTCAAGCTACAAAGATTTCGACGACCTGAAAGGCAAGAACGTCGTGACCACTGCTGGCACCACGTCCGAGCGCATCCTCAAGTCGATGAACGCCGACAAGCAGATGGGCATGAACGTGATCTCTGCCAAGGACCACGGTGAGTCCTTCCAGATGCTCGAATCGGGTCGTGCAGTCGCCTTCATGATGGACGACGCGTTGCTGGCAGGCGAAAAGGCCAAAGCGAAGAAGCCGGATGACTGGGCGGTGACCGGCACTGCGCAATCCTACGAAATCTACGGTTGCATGGTTCGCAAAGGCGATGCCCCGTTCAAGAAAGCGGTGGATGACGCGATTGTTGCTACCTACAAGTCCGGTGACATCAACGCCATCTACAGCAAGTGGTTCATGTCGCCCATTCCTCCAAAAGGTCTGAACCTGAATTTCCCGATGAGCGACAAGCTCAAGGAGCTGATTCAGAACCCGACTGACAAAGCGGCTGACGACAAGAAAGCCTGAGCAACCGGTTCGGCTCACCTGAACTGATTGCATCCCGAACAGGCACCCCTGTTCGGGACCGGGGCCTCGCTTTCGACAGTGCGCGCATCTCGATATAAATAGAACAATAGGGGAAGACCCTGATGAATTACAACTGGGACTGGGGCGTGTTCTTCAAGTCCACCGGCGTCGGCAGCGAGACCTATCTGGACTGGTTCATCTCCGGTCTGGGCTGGACCATCGCAATTGCCGTGATCGCCTGGATCATCGCCCTGCTGCTGGGCTCGGTGCTGGGCGTCATGCGCACCGTACCGAACCGCCTGGTGTCGGGTATCGCCACGGTGTACGTGGAAATCTTCCGTAACGTGCCACTGCTGGTGCAGCTGTTCATCTGGTACTTTCTGGTGCCCGACATGCTGCCGGAAAACATTCAGGAGTGGTACAAGCAGGACCTCAACCCGACTACCTCTGCATTTCTGAGCGTCGTAGTGTGCTTGGGCCTGTTCACCGCTGCACGGGTTTGCGAACAAGTGCGTACCGGCATCGAAGCATTGCCGAAAGGCCAGGAATCCGCCGCACGGGCCATGGGCTTCAAGCTGCCGCAGATCTACTGGAATGTGCTGTTGCCACAGGCCTACCGGATCATCATTCCGCCGCTTACCTCCGAATTCCTGAACGTGTTCAAGAACTCTTCGGTCGCGTCGCTGATCGGCCTGATGGAGCTGCTCGCGCAGACCAAACAGACGGCTGAGTTTTCCGCCAACCTGTTTGAAGCCTTCACCCTGGCGACCCTCATTTATTTCACGCTGAACATGAGCCTGATGCTGCTGATGCGCATGATCGAGAAGAAAGTCGCAGTGCCCGGCCTGATCTCTCTGGGGGGCAAATAATGGACTTTACCGGAATCATTCCAGCCATTCCCGGCCTGTGGAACGGCATGATCATGACCCTCAAACTGATGGCGATGGGGGTGGTCGGCGGTCTGCTGCTCGGTACGGTGCTGGCACTGATGCGGCTGTCATCGAACAAGCTGCTGGCCAATGTAGCCGGCGCCTACGTGAACTACTTTCGCTCGATCCCGCTGCTGCTGGTGATCACCTGGTTTTACCTCGCCGTGCCGTTCGTGCTGCGCTGGATCACCGGTGAGGACACGCCGATCGGTGCGTTCGCCTCCTGCGTCGTGGCCTTCATGATGTTCGAAGCCGCGTACTTCTGTGAAATCGTCCGGGCCGGCGTGCAGTCGATTTCCAAGGGGCAGATGGGTGCAGCCCAGGCGCTGGGCATGAACTACTCGCAAATGATGCGACTGATCATCCTGCCGCAAGCGTTTCGCAAGATGACCCCGCTGTTGCTGCAACAAAGCATCATTCTGTTTCAGGACACCTCCCTGGTGTACACCGTCGGCCTCGTGGACTTCCTCAACGCCTCGCGTTCCAGTGGCGACATCATCGGTCGCGCCAACGAGTTCCTAGTCATTGCCGGTCTGGTGTATTTCACGATCAGTTTCGCCGCCTCGTTGCTGGTGAAGCGTCTGCAAAAAAGGTTTGCCGTATGATTTCAATCAAGAACGTCAACAAGTGGTACGGGGACTTTCAGGTCCTGACCGATTGCAGCACCGAGGTCAGCAAGGGCGAAGTGGTCGTGGTTTGCGGACCGTCCGGCTCGGGCAAGTCGACCCTGATCAAGTGTGTCAATGCGCTGGAGCCGTTCCAGAAAGGCGACATCGTCGTCGACGGTACATCCATCTCCGATGCCAAGACCAACCTGCCGAAACTGCGTTCGCGGGTCGGCATGGTGTTCCAGCATTTCGAACTGTTTCCACACCTGAGCATCGTCGAAAACCTGACCATCGCGCAGATCAAGGTGCTGGGCCGCAGCAAGGCCGAAGCCACTGAGAAAGGCCTGAAACTGCTGGACCGCGTGGGCCTGTCCGAGCATGCGCACAAGCATCCCGGTCAACTTTCCGGTGGGCAGCAACAGCGCGTCGCCATCGCCCGCGCGCTGGCCATGGACCCGGTGGTCATGCTGTTCGACGAACCGACCTCCGCGCTGGACCCGGAAATGGTCAATGAAGTGCTCGACGTCATGGTGCAACTGGCCCATGAAGGCATGACCATGATGTGCGTGACCCACGAAATGGGTTTCGCCCGCAAAGTCGCCAACCGGGTGATTTTCATGGACAAGGGGCAGATTGTCGAAGACTGCGAAAAGGAAGAGTTTTTCGGCGATGTCAGCGCCCGTTCCGAACGTGCTCAGCAATTTCTCGCCAAAATCCTTCAGCACTAGGCATTACCCACAGCTGCCTGCCCCGCTCGGGCAGCTGTTCGGTCCAGGACGACTGTGATGAAATGCGACTCCACTCTTTATCGCGCCGCGCCGCCATCACTTGCCGTGAAGCCTCGTCTGGTCCGCCAACTGTTTCTGCCCCCGCTGATCCTCCTGCTGATGATCGGGCTGGGCTACGTCGCCTATCTGATCAGCGAACACAACGGCATCAAGAGCTTGCGCGAAAGTGGCGAACGGCAACTGGAGCTGCACGCCAGTACCGTTGAAAGCGAAATCAGCAAATACACCTACCTGCCCAGCGTTCTGGAGCTGGAATCCAGCGTTTCGCAGCTGCTCAACAACCCCGGCCCCGAGCTGCAGCAACAGGTCAACCGCTACCTCGAGGGTCTGAATCGGCGCAGCCGCAGCCGTGCCATCTACGTGATGGACACCACCGGCCGCGTGCTGGCGACCAGCAACTGGCGTGATGCCGACAGCTATCAGGGCGAAGACCTCTCTTTTCGCGCCTATTTTCAGGACGCGGTGCGCGGCCTGCCAGGACGTTTTTACGGGATCGGCAGCACGTCGGGCGAATCCGGCTACTACCTGGCTCACGGGCTGGAAGACAAAGGCAGGATCATCGGCGTCGCGGTGATCAAAGTCCGCCTTGAAGCGCTCGAAGAACGCTGGCAACGGGCCCGACTGGAAGCATTTGTCACCGATGAAAACGGCATCATCATTCTGTCCAGCGACCCGGCCAGACGCCTGAAATCGGTGCGCCCGCTGACACCCGAAATCAAAGAGCGCATGGCCCGCAGCCTGCAATATTACTGGTGGCCGCTCAATGAGCTGGTGCCACTGGAACGTGAAACGCTGTCCGAAGGCGTCGAGAAACTCACCTTTCCGGCCAACGTCAGCGTTGATCGGGAACACACGCAGGTGAGCTACCTGGCGCAGACCCGGCCGCTGAATGAGACTTCATGGCACTTCACGCTGCTCACGCCTCTGGAGGACCTGCGCAGTGAAGCCGCGAGTCGAGGCATGCTGGTGGCGGTGGCCTGTGCGCTGGTGACGTTTCTGCTGATCGCCTGGAACGAACGACGCAAGGTCATCTCGACCCGGCTCGCTGCCCGGGAAGCGCTGCAGGCTGCCAACGATGAGCTGGAACGCAAGATTGCCGAACGTACCGAGCACTTGCGCGCGAGCAACGAGCGTCTCAAGGCGCAGATTCGCGAGCGAAGGCAGGCGGAAGACACGCTGCGCCGGGCTCAGGATGAGCTGGTCCAGGCCGGCAAACTGGCGGCCATCGGGCAGATGTCGACCAGTATTGCGCATGAACTCAATCAGCCACTGGCCGCCTTGCGCACGTTGTCCGGCAACACCGTGCGCTTTCTGGAACGTGGTGCACTGGATACTGCCAGCGCCAACCTGCGCACCATCAACGATCTGGTCGACCGCATGGGCCGCATCACCGCCAGCCTGCGCGCCTTTGCCCGACGGGGTGACGACAAGGGGCAGGCGCAGCTCAGCAAAGCTGTAAACGCCGCGCTGCAATTGCTGGCCGTACGTCTGGAACAGTCAGGGCTCATCCTGCACCAGGCGTTCGCCGACGCCGCGCTGGGCATCGATCAGACCCGGCTGGAACAGATTCTGGTCAACCTGATCGGCAATGCGCTGGACGCCATGTCCGCCCAGCCGCAGCCGCAGTTGTGGCTTGAAGGTTCGGTCGTCGACGGCCGCTATCGCCTGTTGGTGCGTGACAATGGGCACGGTATCGACGATGAAGTGCGCAAACACCTGTTCGAACCCTTTTTCACGACCAAACCGGGCGAACAAGGCCTCGGTCTTGGCCTGACGCTGTCAGCGAGCCTGGCCGCCGCAGCGGGAGGCAGTCTGGGCGCGGAGCCTGTGGGCGACGCGGGCTCGACTTTTGTTCTGTGCCTGCCGTTCATAACGGACGCGCCGACCGATTCTCGCCAGGGCAAGCTCACATAAGGAACACCCATGAGCATCAACAGAGACCTGACGGTCCTGATCGTCGAAGATGACCCGCACGTGTTGCTGGGCTGCCAGCAGGCGCTGGCGCTCGAGGACATTGCCAGCGAGGGTGTATCGAGCGCCGAAGAAGCGCTGCAACGCATTGGCGACAACTTTGCCGGCATCGTCATCAGCGACATTCGTCTGCCGGGCATTGACGGGCTGGAACTGTTGAGCCGCCTCAAGGCACGCGACAGCAGCCTGCCGGTGGTGCTGATCACCGGCCATGGCGATATCACCATGGCCGTCAATGCGATGCGCGACGGTGCCTATGACTTCATGGAGAAACCTTTTTCGCCCGAGCGCCTGGTCGATGTGACGCGCCGGGCGCTCGAGCAACGCGGTCTGGCCCGCGAAGTCTGGTCGTTACGCAAGCAACTCGCCGAACGCGACTCGCTGGAGGGCCGGATCATTGGCCGCTCACCGGTCATGCAGAACCTGCGGGCATTGATCGCCAACGTCGCCGACACCTCGGCCAACGTGCTGATCGAAGGCGAAACCGGCACTGGCAAGGAACTGGTCGCTCGCTGCCTGCATGACTTCAGCCGCCGCAAGAACAACCCGTTCGTGGCGCTCAACTGCGGCGGGCTGGCAGAAAGTCTGTTCGAGTCGGAAATATTCGGTCACGAAGCCAACGCCTTTACCGGCGCGGGCAAGCGGCGCATCGGCAAGATCGAACACGCTCACGAGGGCACGCTGTTTCTCGATGAGGTGGAAAGCATGCCAATCAATCTGCAGATCAAGCTGCTGCGCGTCTTGCAGGAGCGCACACTGGAGCGGCTGGGTTCGAACCAGAGCGTGGCGGTGGATTGCCGGGTCATAGCAGCGACGAAATCCGATCTGAATGCGCTGGGCAGGACCAACCAGTTCCGCAGCGACCTGTATTACCGCCTCAACGTCGTCACCCTGGAACTGCCGCCACTGCGCGACCGTCGGGAAGACATTCTTCCGTTGTTCGAGCACTTTCTGCAGTTGTCCTCGTTACGCTTCGACCGCGAGCCGCCGCAACTGGATCGGCAGACCGGCTCGAGCCTGATGAGCCACGACTGGCCGGGCAATGTACGTGAACTGCGTAACGTCGCAGAACGATTTGCCCTCGGTCTGCCCGCGTTCAAGCAGAGCGGCACGATCAGTGAAAACCAGAGCCTGGGTTTTGCCGAAGCGGTTGAAGCCTTCGAACGCTCATTACTTAGCGAAGCCTTGCAACGCAGCGGCGGCAAACTCAGCCAGGCCAGTCAGGAACTGGGCATGGCCAAAACCACACTGTTCGACAAGGTCAAGAAATACGGACTTTGAAGGCACGTGCCCGGAATGTGCAGCGCGGCGCAGATTTGTGACACAGAGCGTCACGACAGGCATTCCCACGCTGGAGCGTGCGGAACCTCGACTATCGTGCGACGCTCCGCGTCGGCATGCCGTTCTGGACGCTCCGCGTCCGATCCGTGAGCAGGCAGCGAGTTACTTTGACTCGCTGAGCATCTGCCGGATCGCGCTGACGAACACGTCAACCGGCTGCCCGCCCGAAACGGCGTACTGGTCATTGAAAACCATGGTCGGCACCGAAGTGATGCCTCGCGACGTCCAGAGTTGTTCGGCTTCGCGGACTTCGGCGGCGTACTCGTCGCTGTCCAGAATCGCCTGAGCACGCAGACGGTCCAAACCCACCTTCTGCGCCACGTCCGCTAGGGTTTGGTGATCGGAAGGGTCTTTCAGCTCACTGAAATACGCCACAAACAGCGCTTGCTTCAACGCGGGCTGCTTGCCTTCCTGTTCGGCCCAATGCAACAGACGATGTGCATCGAAGGTGTTGTAGATGCGTCGCTCGCCCTTGCCAAACGTGAACCCCAGCTCGGCACCGCGCTCACGGATCGTCTCGTGAATGGCGTCGATCTGGTCAGGCGTGGAGCCGTATTTCTCGGCGATGTGCTCTTTGATGTCCTGGCCTTCGGCAGGCATGTTCGGGTTCAGCTCGAAGGGCTGAAAATGGATCTGTGCCTGCACCTCATCGCCAAGCACCTCCAGCGCCTGATCGAGTGCGCGCAGGCCGATGACGCACCAAGGGCAGGAAACATCGGAAATGAAATCGATCTTCAGTGCAGTTGCCATGACGGGCCTCGTTCAATCAACAAAGGCCACACGATACACCTCTGCCGCTGCCTTACAACTGAGCCAGGCTGCGGCCGTCTTCGTGCTGGGCTTTCAGGTACGGCAACACTGCGCCCAGCAGCGGCGCCTTGAACGCCTCCTGAAAACGGTGCGCCAGCCCCGGAATCAGGCGCAGTTGGCTGCCCTGATTGTGCGCAGCAACATGCACGCCGTGCATGACCGGCAGCAACGGGTCAGCAGTGCCGTGAACCACCAGCACCGGCAGACGCAGACGATTCAGCAACTCGACGCGACTGGGCTCGGCAAGAATCGCCATGATCTGACGTTTGACGCCTTCAGGGTTGAACGCCCGGTCATAGGAAACCGCAGCCTGATGCAGCAACTGCTCGCGATCATCCTTGACCTGCGGGCTACCCAGCGCGGCAAGCAGATCGGCCTGCTGTTCGATGGCCACTTCCCGATCAGGCGCGCCACGACGTGCCAGCAATTGCATCAGTGCTGCGCTGGGCATCGGCAGCCCCTGGGCGCCGGAACTGGTCATGATCAGCGTCATACTTTCCACGCGCGACGGAGCCATGTCGGCCAGATGCTGGGCAATCATGCCGCCCATGCTCGCACCCAGTACGTGGAACTGGCGAACCTGCAACGCATCCATCAGGCCCAGCGCATCGTCGGCCATGTCGGTCAACGAATAAGGCGCCGACACCGGCAAGCCGAGCTTGTAGCGCAGCACTTCGAACGTCAGGTTGGCGTCAGTCGGCTGCTGCACCCAGGTAGACAGACCGACGTCGCGGTTGTCATAGCGGATGACCCGGTAACCCTGCTGACAGAGCGCGACCACCACTTCGTCCGGCCAGTGGATCAGTTGCCCACCCAGACCCATGATCAGCAATAAGGCAGGGTCGGATTCGCTGCCGATACTTTGGTAGGCAATCCGAACTTCCTTGAGGTCAGCAAACTGCACAGGAGCATTGACATCACAACGATCGGCCGCAAACGACGGCAAGCCGCACAGAAGCGCGGCCAGAAAAATTAAAACCCGCATGAAAAACACCAAAAAACAGATCCCCAGTAAGCCGCGAGTCTGATGATGTTTTGCCAAGCGCGCTGCCACAGTTACGTGACAGTTTGATGAATGGCGCCGAGCGGTCGTTAAACCGTTTCGGACTATGCGGCGGCCTGATCGGCGACCATGAGGTTTTCACCGAAGCGGGCACGCGCTTCCTGCAGCGATTCATGCCCCCAGCCTTCATGCCGGGCGCACTCGCCCAGCGACAGCACCTTGTAGGTTGGCAGGCGATCGAATACCGAGGCCAGTTGCTCAGGCACGCTGACACTGTCCAGATGCAGGCCTGCGACCGGCAACAGCGCTGCAACGCCAAGATTGCAACGCAGGTCGCCGTTATACGTGGCCACCAGCTTCTTCAACGGCGAATACTGAAGGATGTGGTAAGCCCGCTCGAAAGCATTGGTCCATGCCAGCGGCAAGTCCAGCGCCAGGATGGGTTCGTCGACCTGCACCCACTCGACGCCTCGCGCTGCAAGACGCCCGAAAATTTCGCCATAGGCGGGCAACAGTTGTTCCAGCAACTCGAGCCGATCGATTTCACGGCCTTGAACCTCACCCAGCCAGAGCAGCGTCAGCGGGCCAATCAGCGCCGGCTTACGGCCGTGTTCACAAGCCTCTTTGACGCTGGCCAACAGTGGCTGCCAGTTCGGTTGCACGCGTTGGCCGAGGTTCAGCTGCGGCACCAATTGTGGATGATGTGCACGCAGCCAGGTGCGCAGGTGTGCACCAGACATGTCACCGCCCGTCGATACACCCTGATCTTCTTTCCAGAAAGCCTGCATCGCTTGCTGCAATGCTTGATCGGCGCCAATGAGCAGACATTCAGCGTGTGGGGTCAGGGCCATGATGCGTCCTCCATAAAAGATGGCGCTATTGTCGACAGCCGACCCATCATGAGACAAACTCATTTTTTTCGTGTTGATCACAAATACTATTCATGGAGCCGTGACGGTGCTTGAAATACGCCACCTCAAAACCTTGCACGCCCTGCGCGAGGCCGACAGCCTTGTGGAAGCTGCCGAACGCCTGCACCTGACGCAGTCGGCGCTTTCCCACCAGTTCAAGGAACTGGAAGAACGCCTCGGCATGCCGCTGTTCGTGCGCAAGACCAAGCCGGTGCGCTTCACCAGCGCCGGCCTGCGCTTGCTGCAATTGTCCGACTCGCTGCTGCCGCAACTGCGCAGCGCCGAACGCGACATTGCCCGGCTGGCGGGCGGTACGGCGGGCCGCTTGCACATGGCCATCGAATGCCACAGCTGCTTTCAATGGTTGATGCCGACCATCGACCAGTTCCGCGATGCCTGGCCGGAAGTCGAACTGGACCTGTCGTCCGGCTTCTCGTTTGCGCCGTTGCCCGCGCTGGCGAGGGGCGATCTGGATCTGGTGGTGACATCGGACCCGCTGGAATTGCCCGGCATCACTTACGTGCCGCTGTTCACCTACGAAGCCATGCTGGCGGTGGCCAATCAGCATACGCTGGCCAACAAGCCCTACATCGTTCCGGAAGACTTGCTCACTGAAACGCTGATCACCTACCCGGTCGAGCGCGACCGGCTGGACATCTTCACGCGTTTTCTGGAGCCCGCCGATATCGAACCCGCGCAGGTTCGCACCTCGGAACTGACGGTGATGATGATGCAACTGGTCGCCAGCGGCCGTGGCGTGTGCGGCATGCCTCATTGGGCGCTGCATGAATACAGCTCACGCGGCTACGTGAAGGCCAAACGGCTGGGAGAGAAAGGGCTGTTCGCGACGCTCTATGCCGGGATTCGCGCCGACATGCTCGACGCGCCGTACATGCGCGACTTTCTGCTGACCGCCAAAGACACATCGTTCTCGACGCTGGACGGTGTGAGCGTGGTTCGATAGTGAATCGCTCGGCGAAGGGTCGCTCTTAAAGAAAGCGACGCTGACTCAGATAACGTCCGTTTGCCGCTGGCGATACAGCGGCAAAATCAAATCACGGGTCAATGGGGCCAGATGCAGATCAGGATGACTGTCCGCCCCCACCCAGACCACTTCTTCGATCTCGGCGGCGGGCAGCACGTGCGCATCGGTTTTGACTTCATACAGCTGACAACGAACCTCGAAACCCGGCTCGTTGGCCGCCGGTGCCGCGAACTCGCCTAGAAACGTTGCTTGCTGCGGATCGATAATCAGCCCGAGTTCTTCTTCAAGCTCTCTGGCCAGCGCCAACGGTGCCGGCTCGCCGGGCTCGATCTTGCCGCCCGGCTGCATGAATGCCTGCGTGCCACGCTTGCGCACCAGCAAGGTCCGCCCATCTGCGCCGATCAACAGCGCTGCCGCGATGCTGATGATCTTCATGCGAATATCTCCGTCTTCAACAACCGCGCTTCGTCCGCACGCTCCAGCGCCAGCACAATCAGGCGATGGATCAGTTCGGCGTAACTCAGCCCGCTGGCCTGCCAGAGCTTGGGGTACATGCTGATGGAGGTGAAACCGGGCAGCGTGTTGACCTCGTTGATGATGATCTGCCGCGCGTCGGTGACGAAGAAATCGACCCGTGAAAGCCCTGCGCAACCCAGCACCTTGTAAGCCTGCAACGCGACGTCACGCACCTGATCACTCAGATCGGCAGGCATTTCGGCAGGGATGGCGATGCGCGCCTGATCGCCATTCAGGTATTTGGTGTCGTAGGCATAGAATTCGTCGTTGGCAATGACCTCGCCACAGACACTGACCTGCGGCTCGTGGTTGCCCAACACGGCGCATTCCACTTCCCGGCCGACGATGCCCTGCTCGATCAGCAGTTTGTGATCGAACTCGAAGCCCAGCGCCAGTGCGGCGGCGAAACCCGCCTCGTCAGACACTTTACTGACCCCGACCGACGAACCCTGATTGGCCGGTTTGACGAACATCGGCAGGCCCAGTTGCGCAACCGCGTCGGCGAAAGCGAGGGTTTCACCACGGATCAGCACCAGGAACGGCGCAACCGCGATGCCCGCGTCACGCAGCAGACGCTTGGTTACGTCCTTGTCCATGCACGCCGCAGACGCAAGCACATCAGCGCCCACGAATGGAATGGCCAGCATCCGCAACAGGCCTTGCAATGCACCGTCTTCACCAAAAGCGCCATGGATCAGCGGGAACACCACGTCGATACTGGCCAGCGGCTTGCCCGTTTCAACCTCGACAAGCTGCCCGCCCGTGCTGCCGGGCAGCAACGACAACTGCTTGCCTGAACCGCTCAGCTTGATCTGCGCCGGGTCATTGGCGTTGACCAGATAATCGGCCTCATCGAAGCGCAACCAGCGGCCCAGCTTGTCGACGCCGATCAGGGTCAGCGCGTAGCGTTCGCGATCAATCGCATTGATCACGTTGCGTGCCGACTGCAACGAAACCTCATGCTCGCTGGATTGCCCACCAAAAACGATGGCGACTGACTTTTTCAAAGCGGCTACTCCTGTTTTTCAGGCCGCGAAGATAAAAGCAATGCCGCCTGTTAGTCCAGCAGAGGATTGCCCGGACAGCGGAATTTCAGGCAAAAAAATCCCGGTCGCGGGCAATCCATGTGGAGTGCACGCGACTGGGAAGTCAGAGCGCTCATTGAGCCGCTTCGGCGTCTTTCCTGGCGCCTGAGCCGAAGGTGGCGAAACGCTTGTTGAAACCGGCGATCCGGCCTTCATTAGTGGTCTTGCGCTGCTGCCCGGTGTAAATCGGGTGCGAGGCGCTGGAGACGTCGAGCGCCACATAAGGATAGGTCGTGCCGTCGGTGTGCTGATGCGTCCGGTCGGTGTCGACGGTTGAGCCGATCAGGAAGTAAGCGTCGGCGGCAGTGTCGTGGAACAACACGGTGCGGTAGGCAGGATGGATATCGAGTTTCATGGCGATCTCTCCGGTGAGTTGAATACAATCGTTATACAGTAACATAACACTGGATGAGAATGATTGCTGTTGATTGCCGACATTACTGCCCTTGATCGCACCTGCGCGCTTGGCTGCTGTCCCCTGGCAACCTGCTTCTACTTGGGCGCCAGAGACATTCTGTAATAGCCAGCCTTTGCAATTTGCAACATAGAACGGCACCCTGCCGCGCCGCCGAACGTCACTGGTCGACGGCCTGGAACCTGAGCCCTCTGCGGACGATCTTCAATCATTAGCACTTTCAAGAGTCCACCGTTATGACTAACGGACGCGATCACCGAATCGACTTCTTTCGTGGCCTGGCGTTGATCTTCATATTCTGGGATCACGTGCCGGACAACCCGTTGGCGCAACTGACCTTGCGCAACTTCGGCTTCAGCGACGCCGCGGAGGTCTTTGTTTTCCTCGCGGGCTACGCGGCAATCATGGCCTATGGGCGCATCGCCCGACGCGACGGCATGCTGGTGGCTGGCGTGCGGATTCTGCGCCGCACCTGGGTGCTGTATGTGGTGCACATCTTTTTGCTGACCCTGCTGATGGGTATCGTGTTTGTTGCCAATAACCATGTCGAGACCCGCGACATGGTTCAGCAGATGGGCCTCGAATACTTCGTCGGTAACCCGCAACAGGCACTGGCCGACGAACTGCTGCTGCGCTTCAAACCCAACCTGACCGACCCGCTGCCGCTGTACATCGTCCTGCTGCTGACCTTGCCCCTGATATTGCCGTTGATGCTGCGCAAACTCGAAGTGGCGGTCGGCCTGTCGATTGCCCTGTACCTGATGGTGCCGCTGTTCGGCTGGAATCTGCGCGCCTACGAAGGCGGCGGCGTGTGGTACTTCAACCCGGTAGCCTGGCAGTTGCTGTTCATCCTCGGCGGTGCCTGCGCGTTGCGCAGCGAAACATCGACGACACCGGCGCGCCCGCCTCTGCAGCAACAGCCGCTGTTCATAATGGCCGCCGTCTACGTGTTGATCGCCGGGGTCCTGACCTTCAGTGAAAAATGGCCCGGGCTACACGCCACACTGGTATCGGCCCTGCACCTCGACAGCCTGTATCCCATCAGCAAGACCGACCTTGCGCCGGCTCGTTTGCTGCACTTCCTCGCACTGGTCTACGTCGTCGCGCAACTGCTGCCGACCTCAGGCAACTGGCTCGAAAACTGGCCCGCCCGTCAGATCTGTCGCATGGGGCGTTATTCACTGGAAGTTTTCTGTCTGGGCGTGTTGCTCGCTCCGCTGGCAGACATGGCAAATGCACTGGCCGGCGATACGTGGCCGATGCAGGTGACGACGGCGATAGCCGGGTTGGGATTGATGATGCTGATGGCGAACGGGTTGGAGTTGAATAAGCGCTTGGGTAAGTATCAGAGTCACGTAGCCGTTCAAAATTGAAAACATGAACGCAAAAAAACTGGCAAAAAATTTGCCAGTTTTTGAGATTTTATTTATGGGGTGCTGCTGACTAGATTCTGATGGCAGATATGACCGACTTGCCCCCTGTCAGGGTAAGGAGTATGGATCCCCGTGTTTCCAGCATAAAAGCTGTTGACCGTCCAACGGCCTTCAAAATATTGGGTGCGCCAAACATGTGTCCCCCTGTCTTTTTCAGTAAAAATACCCGCATCGTTGCCGCCGACACAGCGACCAATATCTACGACTGTCCGAACTTTTCCCAATGCGTCAGTCTTACCAAGCCACCCAATCGAGATTTATCAGACGCTGGCAGATCGAACGAGTATGAAGCAATGCCTCCTTCCAAAGGCTTTCCAGTCGAGTCAGCCATGTCGATCTCCAGGACCACCTTACTTATCCCTTGGGCAGACAGCGGCCCCAGCGTGGACGCATCAGGAGGTATTCTCGACATGCCGAACGGCTGATCTCGCAAGCGCGCATAAGTGACTTTTGGAAACGAACCCAGTATCAGACCGTATATGGAATCTTTCTCAAACGGTTTCACTTCGTTATGAGAAATCCGAGCAATCACATCTTGGCCAGGCGCCAATGAAGAAAGCACAATTTTCTGACCACTGGCAATTGTATTCCATTTGAAGCCATCGTGAATCTCCAGTTGCAGCGATCCGGACAGATGCCCTTGAATCAGTACCTTCTGCCCGCGAAATGCAGTGAATCCATAGTAATGGCTGTCCGCCGCACTTACTAAAAAATCCTTGATTATATTAAGTTTGTCAGGGAGCACTGTATATTTTGGCTCCACAGACTCCGCTTCTCCTGACTCATTAACACGCCCAAAACCCTCCGATCCGTATACCTGATTTAGGGTGTCCTGATGCGGTTCTTGCGCTATTGCGAGCGGGTGTAATACGAACGTCAGCAACGAGAAAATCAGAATTTTTGCCATTTTTTGGTTGTTCATAAAATTCTCCTGTTATTAGTAAAACTCACTAATCAGGACGTAATAGAAATAATACCAAGCGGTCAACCACAAATCGAAAAATAAAGAAACCTCCTACAAAATAATTAAATTCTCTATTTTTGGGAATATTCCTACAGCTTTATCAGCAAAAGTTTTTTTCAAGCATGCCGTTAATAACGGTTGACCATGAAAAAACAGGTGCACAATGAATATAACTCCGAACTACATCACCGCACAGGAATGGCAAAGCCTGTTTGAGAAAAAAGACCCTGCTGTCTTGGTTCCTATGACCAAGCTCTCCATCGAACCAGAACCAGCAAAACAGCGTGACCCGAACGCTGAGTTTTACCGCAAGGAGGAAACACCTTGGTTTGCCGGATACAAGAAATCGGAAGACGGCCGCGCCGCGCTAGAAAACATGCTTGAAGAAACAGCGACAGCTATTAAAAACGAGTATTTAAGGAAGGTCTGAAAAAGCCTTTTCTTCAAAAGTCGAAGCCAGTAAATACAGGCGCTCCAGCCCGGTTCCTCTCCAAAAAAATGGGCTTTTTCAGAGGATACTTAAAAGCCGAAGTCAAACAATTTGATAAAACAATATACCGCATGTTTGATGATTATCATGAATTCAAAGAGCAACTTCGCTACTTGAACCCTGAGCTGTCAAAAAAGCATTTCGGCTTTACCTTGGGAGGCGCTGATTTATTCGATTTTTCGTCCCTGCAACGCTCTGGAGGCCTTGATTTATCTGGGGGCAACAGCTGGGTTTTAGAATAAATCAGCGTCTCCCTTGGGGTTTAATGAGCAGATTCAGGTGACCGATCCCGACGAGGTGCTTACCCCTGCTGAATTTACGTACCTGACAGAGGCGCTGAACTCGCGGGAGCAGCTGAAGGATGATTTGAAGGCCCATGCAAAAATCGTGATGGGCCTGCTTGATCACTATTCGGAAAAATTTGACAGCCAGTACAAACTCAATCTGGAAAACTACAGCAAAGTCATCGACTACGGGCAAATATTCAGCCGTAATCATATTGGCAACTATATGGACACCATTATCTATCAGATTGAGCGCAATGCGCCAAAGCATGAGGACGAGGAAGAGCGAAAGCCCTTGGTCGATATTCATGCTTGAGCGACTCCGGCAGGATTCAGCCGTGACGCGGATCACATAACGCCATTCCCTCGGATTTTTCCCACATAGTTATCAGCCCAAGTTTTTCCTGAATTTGCCGTTAACCAAAGTACTCACTATTCAGCAAGGAGCTCGATATGAACATCCCCCCAGCAAGTATCACGCGGTTGAATTCTCTGATACCCGTCCCGGCTTCCGCGCGAACGACACCATTGGATACTTTGCCTGAAACCAAATCTACACTAAGCACAAAAGAAGCGGCTGCAAAAGCATTTTATACACGTGAGGATCAGCCATGGCTAAACAGACCTTATCGATATACTGATCACACCCAACCAGAAGTAAAAACCGAAATACGCTCGATGACCAAGCAAGAATACATTGAGGATGCCTATGCTTGGTCCGGCCTTATGTCAAGAATTGAGTCAGATCACCTTAGCAAATTCAGAAATGAACTCATGGAGTTACGTCCCGATTTGGCGGGCATTAATTTCAGTTACACGCTGGGTGACGACGCAGAATTGAAAATCATCAACCTTGACGGAAAACTTGGTGAACACGAATTAAAGTTTCTTACCGATGCAATCAACAAAAAAACAGATTTTAAAGAAGCTGCACGCGAACATGCAAAAATAATAATGACGCTTGTGGACCATGACACAGAGACTTTTAGGGAGACGCTGATTTATTCTAAAACCCAGCTGTTGCCCCCAGATAAATCAAGGCCTCCAGAGCGTTGCAGGGACGAAAAATCGAATAAATCAGCGCCTCCTTAGGGAGGCGCTGCAAAAATAGCCAACTGTCCCCACCCTTGGCACACTAAGTTCCTTCAACAGCCTCCCTCTCCGTGAGCGTTACGCGCGTGCAGAAGACCTTCTCCGAACTCGAATATACCGGCAAGAAAAAGCAGACTCGCCGAGATCGCTTCCTGGCTGACCTTGAACAGTTGGTGCCCTGGGCCCTGCTGGAGGCGCAAGTGGCGCCGTTTTATAGCAACACCGCAGGCAAGCGCGGACGCCCTGCGATAGGGGTGTCGCGCATGTTGCGCATGTACGTCGTGCAGCAGTGTTTCGGTTTCTCCGATGAAGGTTGCGAAGATGCCGTCTACGACAGCCAGGCCATCCGCGGTTTTATGGGTATCGACCTGGGTCGCGAGTCTGCACCGGATGCCACCACCTTGCTGCGTTTTCGCCGCTTGCTGGAAGTCCATCAGCTAACCCGGCTGCTGTTTGAAACGATTAACCAGCATCTGGCCAGCCGGGGGCTGCTGCTCAAGGAAGGCACTATCGTCGACGCTACTCTGATCGCCGCGCCGCCCTCGGTCAAGAACCGAGAAGGCAAGCGTGATCCTGAGATGCATCAGGCCAGGAAAGGCAATCAATGGCACTTTGGGATGAAGGCCCACATTGGTGTAGACGCCACGTCGGGGCTGGTGCACAGCGTAGTAGGGACGGCCGCTAACGTGGCGGATGTCACCCAGGTTGGCCAGTTGCTTCACGGTGACGAAACCTATGTTTCGGGTGACGCTGGATACACCGGTGCGGCCAAGCGACCGGAGCATGCTGAACGGGACGTTATCTGGTCGATTGCAGAACGGCCAAGCAGTTACAAGCAGCACGGCGAAGGCAGCGTGCTGTATCGGGTCAAGCGCAAAATTGAATATGCCAAGGCGCAACTGCGTGCCAAGGTCGAGCACCCCTTCCAGGTAATCAAGGTGCGCTTCAATCATCGCAAGGTTCGCTACCGTGGGCTGGAAAAGAATACAGCGCAGTTGTTCAGTTTGTTTGGGTTGGCCAATCTGATGCTGGCCAAGCGGTATTTACAACAGACGGCAGGATAAATCCGTCTGAAAGGCGGGACTGGCCCGCCTTTCAGCAAAATGAGGGCAGAAATCTGCTCGAGAAACGTAAAATAAGGCCGGCAGGTTGAAAAAAACCGGCTTGGAAATGGGGACGGTGCGAACGGGTTAATTGTTCAGCGTCTCCTTAGGGAGGCGCTGCAAAAATAGCCAACTGTCCCCACCCTTGGCACACTAAGTTCCTTCAACAGCCTCCCTCTCCGTGAGCGTTACGCGCGTGCAGAAGACCTTCTCCGAACTCGAATATACCGGCAAGAAAAAGCAGACTCGCCGAGATCGCTTCCTGGCTGACCTTGAACAGTTGGTGCCCTGGGCCCTGCTGGAGGCGCAAGTGGCGCCGTTTTATAGCAACACCGCAGGCAAGCGCGGACGCCCTGCGATAGGGGTGTCGCGCATGTTGCGCATGTACGTCGTGCAGCAGTGTTTCGGTTTCTCCGATGAAGGTTGCGAAGATGCCGTCTACGACAGCCAGGCCATCCGCGGTTTTATGGGTATCGACCTGGGTCGCGAGTCTGCACCGGATGCCACCACCTTGCTGCGTTTTCGCCGCTTGCTGGAAGTCCATCAGCTAACCCGGCTGCTGTTTGAAACGATTAACCAGCATCTGGCCAGCCGGGGGCTGCTGCTCAAGGAAGGCACTATCGTCGACGCTACTCTGATCGCCGCGCCGCCCTCGGTCAAGAACCGAGAAGGCAAGCGTGATCCTGAGATGCATCAGGCCAGGAAAGGCAATCAATGGCACTTTGGGATGAAGGCCCACATTGGTGTAGACGCCACGTCGGGGCTGGTGCACAGCGTAGTAGGGACGGCCGCTAACGTGGCGGATGTCACCCAGGTTGGCCAGTTGCTTCACGGTGACGAAACCTATGTTTCGGGTGACGCTGGATACACCGGTGCGGCCAAGCGACCGGAGCATGCTGAACGGGACGTTATCTGGTCGATTGCAGAACGGCCAAGCAGTTACAAGCAGCACGGCGAAGGCAGCGTGCTGTATCGGGTCAAGCGCAAAATTGAATATGCCAAGGCGCAACTGCGTGCCAAGGTCGAGCACCCCTTCCAGGTAATCAAGGTGCGCTTCAATCATCGCAAGGTTCGCTACCGTGGGCTGGAAAAGAATACAGCGCAGTTGTTCAGTTTGTTTGGGTTGGCCAATCTGATGCTGGCCAAGCGGTATTTACAACAGACGGCAGGATAAATCCGTCTGAAAGGCGGGACTGGCCCGCCTTTCAGCAAAATGAGGGCAGAAATCTGCTCGAGAAACGTAAAATAAGGCCGGCAGGTTGAAAAAAACCGGCTTGGAAATGGGGACGGTGCGAACGGGTTAATTGTTCAGCGTCTCCTTAAAGGACTCTATGGTCTTAGCCTGATGAATTTTCAGGATGTTATAGATTTGGGCCTTATAGGGGCCAGCAAAAAAAATGACCCACGCGAGATATGGATAAACCAGGTCAAGCAAAATGCGGACAAGAAAGAAACATCTTACGTAGACATACGAGCCTGACAGTCAAGAAGACGCTCTGCACCCGGGATATTGGACAGAGCGTCTTCTTCATGAGTTAATTTCTAGACCAATTTATCAGCCAACGCTTGCAAATGTGTCCAAAATTGTAAACGTATGGCTTATCAGCCAAGTTTTCCAACAGCCTGTTTACAGCCCAGTAATCTCCCACTTCGTAACGAGTGCTCCACGTATTTTTTCCATTGCTGTAATGAACAAAATTATCTGCGAGCCGCCCCCCCTCACAGCCTTCAAATGTCAGCAACTGCATTATTTTTCCTGAGCCATCTGAAATGTACTGCTCCCCTTCTCCACCCTTTCTGATGCTCAGATAAAAGTCTAAAACACCCCCCTCCAGTGGCACCCCTACACTGTCAGTGAAAGTCGCTTCCAGCATCGCTTTTGTAAAAGCCTGCGTAGCTAGAAACGCAGGCGTCGTCCGGCCATGCGGAATTGGTAAAAACCCTTCTTCATTATGCAGGTCATACCTCATGTGCGGGTAAGAACCGAACACCACGCTGTAATCAACACTGTCAAACCTGGCTCCTTCGGTCGCAAGAATGCGTATATTCACCTGCGAACCGGCATTCAACCCACTGATTTTCTCTGCTCCATTATGACGCTTGGCCTGCCACTCCCCGCCATCCACCTGATACTCCAGCCTCCACGTCTGGTTGTACTGGTGGTCAGGGGTCGCGATCAGTACGTTCTGCCCACGTACCGCAGTAAACTCATACTGATGAACCGCCGTGGTGCTTTCCAGAATTTTATTGATCTGATGAATTTTATCCGTCAACACGACCGGAACGGAATTGCCTGTAGCTGGAGCAGTCTGCTCTTGAGGCGTCGGTTGCTCGCTGGCAGTAGGCGCGCCCTCTACTTGCGCCGTCGCATGGCAAGACATTGCCAATAGCAATCCAGACACAAACGCGCGACCCGCCTTGTTTTTCTTGTTTTTCATCTTCCTGATCTCATTAGTAGTTATTAATTACGCAGGGCATCATTGCCACTGACAAACCCGGACGTAATCAGTTGTTAGACCCAAGATCAAGCGATACAAAAGATTATCGGAAACCTCCTACAAAATAGTTAAATCAGATGCTTAACTTCCTACAACTAGGTAGCCGCTGATTTATTCTAAAATCCAGCTGTTGCCCCCAGATAAATCAAGGCCTCCAGAGCGTTGCAGGGACGAAAAATCGAATAAATCAGCGGCTCCCTAACGCTTTAACAACCTGCTGCGCAGAAACTTTCAGGTCAATAAAACTCTTGCTGTAGGACACCTGACTTAGGGAGGCGCTGATTTATTCGATTTTTCGTCCCTGCAACGCTCTGGAGGCCTTGATTTATCTGGGGGCAACAGCTGGGTTTTAGAATAAATCAGCGTCTCCCTAAGGAGACGCTGAACAATTAACCCGTTCGCACCGTCCCCATTTCCAAGCCGGTTTTTTTCAACCTGCCGGCCTTATTTTACGTTTCTCGAGCAGATTTCTGCCCTCATTTTGCTGAAAGGCGGGCCAGTCCCGCCTTTCAGACGGATTTATCCTGCCGTCTGTTGTAAATACCGCTTGGCCAGCATCAGATTGGCCAACCCAAACAAACTGAACAACTGCGCTGTATTCTTTTCCAGCCCACGGTAGCGAACCTTGCGATGATTGAAGCGCACCTTGATTACCTGGAAGGGGTGCTCGACCTTGGCACGCAGTTGCGCCTTGGCATATTCAATTTTGCGCTTGACCCGATACAGCACGCTGCCTTCGCCGTGCTGCTTGTAACTGCTTGGCCGTTCTGCAATCGACCAGATAACGTCCCGTTCAGCATGCTCCGGTCGCTTGGCCGCACCGGTGTATCCAGCGTCACCCGAAACATAGGTTTCGTCACCGTGAAGCAACTGGCCAACCTGGGTGACATCCGCCACGTTAGCGGCCGTCCCTACTACGCTGTGCACCAGCCCCGACGTGGCGTCTACACCAATGTGGGCCTTCATCCCAAAGTGCCATTGATTGCCTTTCCTGGCCTGATGCATCTCAGGATCACGCTTGCCTTCTCGGTTCTTGACCGAGGGCGGCGCGGCGATCAGAGTAGCGTCGACGATAGTGCCTTCCTTGAGCAGCAGCCCCCGGCTGGCCAGATGCTGGTTAATCGTTTCAAACAGCAGCCGGGTTAGCTGATGGACTTCCAGCAAGCGGCGAAAACGCAGCAAGGTGGTGGCATCCGGTGCAGACTCGCGACCCAGGTCGATACCCATAAAACCGCGGATGGCCTGGCTGTCGTAGACGGCATCTTCGCAACCTTCATCGGAGAAACCGAAACACTGCTGCACGACGTACATGCGCAACATGCGCGACACCCCTATCGCAGGGCGTCCGCGCTTGCCTGCGGTGTTGCTATAAAACGGCGCCACTTGCGCCTCCAGCAGGGCCCAGGGCACCAACTGTTCAAGGTCAGCCAGGAAGCGATCTCGGCGAGTCTGCTTTTTCTTGCCGGTATATTCGAGTTCGGAGAAGGTCTTCTGCACGCGCGTAACGCTCACGGAGAGGGAGGCTGTTGAAGGAACTTAGTGTGCCAAGGGTGGGGACAGTTGGCTATTTTTGCAGCGCCTCCCTAGCGCCCATCCACACTTCACCTCGTTTCAGTCTGAAATCCGTCAGACATTTTCCCCCGTTATCCTGACCAGCGTCTAAGCTGAGCTCAGGGGCGTTTACTGGATGACCGGACGATCGACTATGGGCGTATTTCGGCATTCCGATAGCAAGCAGGATGTGATGGCAGCCGACCGTCAGGATGACCCACGCACGCCGAAGCGACCGCGTCGCAGGCGATATGGGTGGTGGCTGTTCTGGGGGATTGTGGTGGCGGGTGGGGTGGCGCTGGGCGTTGCGGTGGCGATGGAAAGTCGCAGCTCCAGATTGCAGGCGCGGGAATTCAGCCGTTTTGCGGCGAACCTGAGCTACTCGATGCAACCCGGGGCAGGCAATGAGGTGATTTATCCCGGTGACGGGCCGATCGACAAGCGTCTCGGCTATTCATCGCTGGATGAGTTTTTGCCGCGCCTGCTCAAGCGCGACTACGTGATCACGCGTCAGACACGCTTTTCACCCGAACTGCGGCGCTACGTGCAGCGCGGTTTTTTCGTGCCTTACGAGGAAAAAAGCCAGGCCGGGCTGTCGATCACTGACTGCCGGGACCCGCAGCAGCCGCTGGCCAACCCGGCCGTGGACTGGCCACGCTTTGCCAAGGCCGCCTGGTCGCAAGTGGCAAAGGTATTTGCCCTGCCCGGTCAGTCCGCCGGTGGCAGTACGCTGGCGACTCAACTGGAAAAATACCGTCACTCACCTGACGGGCTGACACAGTCCGGCTCGGAGAAACTGCGGCAGATGGTGTCTGCCAGCGTGCGTGCGTACCAACCCGGTGAGCAGACCCTCGCGGTACGCCAGCGGGTGGTGCGCGATTATCTGAACAGCGTGCCGCTGTCTGCGGTGCCGGGGCATGGTGAGGTGCATGGCCTGGCGGAAGGGCTGCGGGTCTGGTTCGGGGTGGATTTCGCCAAAACCAATGAGCTGCTGGCTTCGAGCCCCACCGATCAGAAGAGCCTGGCCGACAAGGCGCTGGCGTTGCGCGAGGTGCTGTCGCTGGTGATCGCGCAGCGTCGTCCGTCGCATTATCTGGCCAAGGGCCGTGCAGAACTGGCTGAGCTGACCGACAGCCACATCCGCCTGCTGGCCCAAGCCAATGTCATCGACAAGCCGCTGGCCGATGCCGCGCTGAAAGCAACGGTCACCTACCGCGACTGGGCGCAGCAGCCGACGATTCAACCCATCGAAACCAACAAGGGCATCAGCGTCGCGCGTACCCGGCTGTCGAACCTGCTCAATCGCCCGCTGTATGATCTGGACCGCCTTGATCTGTCGGCCACCAGCACGTTGCACGGCGAACTGCAGCGCAGCGTCAGCCAGTACCTGCGTGATCTGGCCAACCCTGAATTTGCCGCAAAAGTCGGCCTGATGGGCGAACGCCTGCTGACCCCGGCCAGCACGACACAGGTGCGTTACAGCTTCACCCTGTTCGAACGCGGCGCAGATGGTTCGCGGGTCAGGGTGCAGACCGACAGTACCGATCAGCCGTTCGACATCAACGAAGGCAGCAAGCTGGAACTGGGCTCTACCGCCAAGATGCGCGTACTGACCACTTACCTGGAAATCATTGCCGAGCTGCACGGGCGCTATGCCGGCATGAGCAATGCGCAGTTGCGCAAGATCCCCGTCGAAGACCCCGACCGGCTCACTCGCTGGGCGGTGGACTACCTGTTGCAGAACAGCGATCGCGATCTGGCGAAAATGCTCTCCTCGGCATTGGACCGAACCTATTCGGCAAGCCCCGCCGAGGCCTTCTTCACCGGCGGCGGCATGCACCGGTTCAATAACTTCCGACGGGAAGACAACGAGCGTATTCCGACCCTGCGCGAGTCGCTGCGTGAATCGATCAACCTGCCGTTCATTCGCCTGATGCGCGATGTCGTGCGTTACAGCACCTATCAGGCGCCCAATAACAGCGCTTCGCTGCTCAAGGATGATGACAACCCGCGCCGTCAGGAATACCTGAGTCAGTTTGCCGACCGCGAAGGCACCGTGTTTCTGCTGCGCTTCTGGAAGCGCTACAAGAACAAGACCACGCAGGAGCGGCTGGATACCTTTCTGGACGGCATCCATCCGACGGCGATTCGCCTTGCTGCCGTGCATCGCTACCTGTTACCGGGTGCCGATCAGGCTACGTTCAATGCGTTCGTGCGCGCCCATCTGGAAGAAACCCGGACGACGTCGAAACTGACCGACAAGCGCCTGGCCGAGCTGTACACCAGCTACGCTCCGGGTGCTTACAACCTGCCCGATCAAGGCTACATCGCCCGGGTTCACCCACTGGACCTGTGGCTGGTGGGCTACCTGCTCAAGCACCCGGAAGCGCAATTCAAGGATGCAGCGGCGGCCAGCCGTTTCGAGCGTCAGGAAGTCTACGGCTGGCTGTTCAAGAGTCGCCACAAGGGCGCACGCGACAGCCGGGTGCGGACCATGATGGAAGTCGAAGCGTTTCTGGACATCGAACAACGCTGGCAGCGGGTGGGTTACCCGTTCGACCACCTGGTGCCCTCGCTGGCGACGGCAATCGGCAGCTCGGGAGATCGTCCGGCGGCGCTGGCCGAGTTGATCGGCATCATCCAGAACGACGGCATCCGTCTGCCGCCGGTGCGTATCGACAGCCTGCATTTCGCCGCCGACACCCCTTATGAAACCGAGCTGGCCATCAACCCCGAACTGGGTGAGCGGGTCTTGCCGTCGGAAGTCGCCGCAGCCATGCGTGAAGCCTTGTCGCAAGTAGTGGACGGCGGCACGGCCAAGCGCGTGCAAGGCACGTTCAAGATGCAGGACGGCAGCGTGCTGGCGATGGGTGGCAAGACCGGCACGGGTGATAACCGGATCGAGAGCATCGGCGCGGGCGGACGCATTCTCAGTTCCAGAGCGATCAACCGGACTGCGACCTTCGTGTTTTATATCGGCGACAACCACTTTGGCGCATTGACCGCCTTCGTCCCGGGACGCGCTGCCGAAGGCTTTCGCTTCACCTCGGCACTGCCGGTGCAGGTGCTCAAAGGCATGGCACCGATCCTGACGCCGTATCTGGAAAACCACGGGCAAGCCATGTGCAACACCCGGTTACCCGAGCCGCCCAAAGGTGCCTGACGCGTCAGTGACCGTTCGTCTTCATCGCTTGCGATTACGTTTAGATATATCTTAAGGTATATCTAAACGTGTCATCAGAGATGAAAAAACATGCGTGAAGACAAACACCTTGCCCATTACCGTCCGCCGCACCTGCGTGAAGCGGGCGAAGACCGTGACGGTTTCGAAAAACGTCCAGGCCGTGAACGCGGCGGCCGAGGTCCACGGGTCTTTGCCCCCGGTGATCTGAAATTACTGCTGCTGGCGCTGATTGCCGAGCAGCCCGCCCACGGCTATGACCTGATCCGCAGGATCGAAGGCCTGTTCGACGGCGCGTATTGCCCAAGCCCAGGTGTGATCTACCCGACCCTGACGTTTCTCGAAGAAAGCGAAATGATCAGTGGCGACGCTCAGGCCGGCAAAAAACTCTACACCGCCACTGACGCGGGGCGCAGTTCGCTGCTGGATCAGGCCGTTGCCCTGGAAGGCGTGCGTACGCGCATCGACGTCAGCAAGCGCTCGTTGCGCGGCCATGACCGCCCGCCAGAGATTCACGAAGCGGTACACAATCTGCGTCACGCCATGCATATGCATCATGGTCGCTGGAGCCCGGAAGAAATCCTCCGCGTGAGCGAGCTGCTCAATACCACCGCCAAGGCCATCGTTGACGGGCCTCAACCTGCATCGGAGGCTTCTGTATGAATTCGCCACAATCGATCCACCGCGTCATGCACGAAATCAAGCGCCGCAAGCTGGAAGTCCTGCGGGTCACCGACCTGACTCCACTGATGCGCCGCATCACCTTGCACGGGCCGGAACTGACAGGCTTCATCAGCCTCGGGACCGATGACCACGTCAAATTGTTCTTTCCGCAAACCGCGCAAGAGCATGCAGCGCTGGAAGACCTGACCGTCAGCAGCGACAAGGACGCACCGCGCCCACCGATGCGCGATTACACCCCGCGCCGCTACGACGAAACCAGCGGCGAACTGGACATCGATTTTGTCCTGCATGGCGAAGGTCCGGCTGCCACTTGGGCTGCACAGGCCGAACCGGGGCAGTTCCTGCACATTGCCGGGCCGCGCGGCTCGATGGTCGTGCCGGACATGTTCGACAGTTATCTGCTGATTGGCGACGAGACCGCTATTCCGTCTATTGCCAGGCGTCTGGAAGCATTGCCCGCCAACCGTGCGGCACTGGTGGTGGTCGAGGTCGCCAGCCAGCAGGAACAGCAGACGTTGCAGAGCGAAGCGCAGGTCGATGTGATCTGGGTCGTGCGGGGAGAACAGAACCTGGTGGACGTTGTGCGCCGCCTGGAAATGCCTGAGGGCAAGTTGTACGCGTGGGTCGCCACCGAGTCCGGTTTGTCACGCAAGCTGCGGCGGGTACTGCTGGACGAGTTCGGTCTGGAGGAAGACTTCGTCAAGGCTGCCGGTTACTGGAAAGCGGACGACAGCGAGGAGTGAGCCCCGCCGGGCGACTCATGCCTGACGACGAGCCGCCCATTGGTCGATCCCGACCAGCAGCAGCGCGATCAGTACGAACCCGAGCAGCACGCCCAGCGCGTTAATGAACGCGTTCAGAAAGCCGATCGTGCCGACGTCGATGAACGGGTACATGTAGTCGCCGATCATGTCGCCGCGCAGCAGCACGTAGGCAAAATACACAACCGGATACATCGCCCACAGCGCAATATGTTTAAAACGCAAATGGCCTTTGGGCACAAACAGCCACCAGTACAGAACGAACCCCAGCGGCATGACGTCATGCAGCAGTTCGTCGGTCACCCACTGCCAGCCCTGTGGATGCCACAGGTGGCGTAACAGAATGTTGTAAGCCAGGCCGACCAGCGCAATGCTCACCGCAATGCCTGCACACACCACCGGGTGACGGAAAAACCGATGGCCCGCCGATTGGCGCTCGGTCAGCGCGCAGCTCAAAGCAACCGCCACGAGGGTGTTGGTGAGCACGGTGAAGAAACTGAAAAACCGCACCAGACCGCCCAGCAGGCTGGCGTGATCGGCATAGCGCCCGATGAAAATCAGGTAAAGCTGAATCACCAGCCCTGCCCAGCCCAGACACGCGCCGACCAAGGCGTAATAGCGCTGTCCCTGCGCACGTTGCGGATAGTCGCTGTGCATCGATCTGTTTCCTTGAGTTCCGGCGTCCGTGCCGGGCTTTTATGGCGATGCTGAGCGCTTTGACAGGAACGGCTACCAGCCTTTGCCGCGATGCAGCTTTACATACAGCGCTTCGACCTTTTCGCGTGCCCATGGCGTCTTGCGCAGGAAAGTCAGGCTGGATTTGATGCTCGGATCACTCTTGAAGCAACGGATATCGATGCGCTCGGCCAGCCCGGACCATTCGTAGTGTTCGACCAGCGCCCTGAGAATCTGCTCCAGCGTAACGCCGTGCAGCGGATCGGAATTAGCTGTTGTCATGTTGAACCTTGAAGCTGATGAAGAAAAAATCGTACCTGAACAGATCATCGCGACCGCTCGCGGACTTCCAGAAGTCTGCCATTGTAAGCGCCGCGCTTTCATAAAACACATCCCGCTTAACGCACTGTTACGGCCGTCGCAATGATCCATGTCATGTTTAAAGCTTTTCGAGAGATCGTTAGCGCCCTATCATTGTCGTTTACGGATTAAACATCTTGCCTCTTACCGAGGTTTCTTCGAGTAAACGTCGATGCACGAATTCAAACCGCCAGGGTCTACGATTCAATGACCGTGGCAGGCCGGTCGCACCACTGCGTTGTGCGTGGTGCGCTGAATTCGACTGTCGGTGATTCGTTTGAATAAGCAGCTGCAAGGAATGACGCCAGGGTAGGCGATGCATACGAACAAGATATCAATCACTTACTTCTCGCGGAGATTCATTTTATGAGCACTGACGGTGCTTCAAATAGAAATCGCCTGTTGCCGAGCCTGCTCGGGCTGGTGATCCTGCTGATGGGGCTGGCACTGCTGATCGGCGGTGTCCGGCTGCTGCAACTGGACGGCTCTCTTTATTACCTGCTGGCGGGTATCGGTTTTGCAGTGACCGGCGTGCTGCTGATCAGCGGACGCCCTGCCGCGCTTGGCCTGTACGCATTGCTGCTGTTCGCGAGCACGGTATGGTCGTTGTGGGAAGTCGGTCTGGACTGGTGGCAACTGGTGCCACGTCTGGCGTTGTGGTTCGCGCTCGGCATCGTCTTGCTGCTGCCGTGGTTCCGTCGCCCGTTGCTGCTCAAGGGCCCGGCGCGTATGGGTACCGGTGCATTGAGCATCGCGGTCGTGCTGGCCGGTCTGACCGCGCTGGCGAGCCAGTTCACCAACCCTGGCCGCATCGAAGGCCAACTGGATCGCGAAACTGCCGGCACCACCAACACCGCTCCGGCCATGCCTGACGGCGATTGGCAGTCGTACGGCCGCACCGCGTTCGGTGATCGCTATTCGCCGTTGGCGCAGATCACGCCGGAAAACGTCAATAAGCTGGAGCCGGCCTGGACCTATCGCACGGGCGACATCCCAAGGCCGAATGACCCGGGTGAAACCACTGCCGAGAACACCCCGCTCAAAGTCAACGGCATGCTCTATGTGTGTACGCCACACAGCCAGGTGATTGCCCTTGATCCGGATTCGGGCAAGGAAATCTGGCGCTTCGATCCGAAGCTCAGCACCCAGAACGCCGCCAACTTCAAAGGTTGGGCGCACATGACCTGCCGTGGTGTGTCTTACCACGATGACGCCGCGTACGCTGCCAGCGCTCCGGCACAAAGCCCGGCTGCGCCAGCGGCTGACAGCACTGCCACGGCGAGTGCCTGCCCGCGCAGGATCTTCCTGCCGACCGCCGACACCCGTCTGATCGCGCTGAACGCCGATACCGGCAAGATGTGCGAAGACTTCGGCAACAAAGGCTCGATTGATCTGACGGCCAATATGGGAACTTTCGCACCGGGCGGCTACTACTCTACGTCGCCACCGGCAGTGACCAAAGACCTAGTGATCATCGGTGGCCACGTCACCGATAACGTTTCCATGGACGAGCCATCCGGCGTGATCCGTGCGTATGACGTACACACCGGTCGCCTGGTCTGGAACTGGGACAGCGGCAACCCGGAAGAAACCGCTCCGATTGCCGATGGCAAGATCTACACCCGCAACTCGCCGAACATGTGGTCCATGTTCAGCGTCGATGAAAAACTCGGCCTGATCTACCTGCCGATGGGTAACCAGACGCCTGACCAATGGGGCGGCGACCGTACCAAAGAGTCCGAGAAGTACAGCGCTGGCCTGGTTGCACTGGACATCGCAACTGGTCGTGTACGCTGGGACTTCCAGTTCACTCACCACGACCTGTGGGACATGGATGTGGGCGGTCAACCGACACTGCTGGACATGAAAACGGCTGACGGCGTCAAGCCTGCGGTGCTGGCATCGACCAAGCAGGGCAGCATCTATGTGCTGGACCGCAGCACCGGCCAGCCTATCGTGCCGATCAACGAGGTACCGGTTCCGCAGGGCGCTGTTGCAGGTGACTGGACCTCGCCGACACAACCCAAGTCCGAGCTGAACTTCATGCCGCCTCCGCTCAAGGAACGCGACATGTGGGGCGTGACGCCGTTTGACCAGATGATGTGCCGGATCGACTTCAAGTCGCTGCGCTACGACGGTCCGTTTACGCCGCCTTCGCTGCAGGGTTCGATTGTTTATCCGGGTAACTTCGGTGTCTTCGACTGGGGCGGCATTTCGGTCGATCCGGTGCGTCAGATCGCCTTCGTCAACCCGAACTACATGGCGTTCCGCTCGAAGCTGGTGCCTTCCGCTGAAGTGGAAGGCGGTCCGGGTCGCAAGAGTGAAACCGAAGGCGTACAGCCGAACAAGGGCGCACCGTATGGCGTGATCCTCGAACCACTGCTCTCGCCGATGGGCCTGCCTTGCCAGACGCCAGCGTGGGGTTATCTGGCAGCGGTCGACCTGACGACTCACAAAACCATCTGGATGCATAAAAACGGTACGGTGCGTGACAGCTCGCCGCTTCCGCTGCCGCTGACCATGGGTGTCCCAAGCCTGGGAGGTCCGTTCATGACCGCCAGCGGTCTGGCCTTCATGAGCGCTACGCTTGACCAGTACCTGCGTGCTTACGACGTGCGTAACGGTAAGCAATTGTGGGAAGCCCGCCTGCCAGCAGGCGCGCAAACCACCCCGATGACTTACACCGGCAAGGACGGTCAGCAATACGTGCTGGTCGTGGCCGGCGGTCACGGTTCGCTGGGTACCAAACAGGGTGACTACGTGATGGCGTTCAAACTGCCCAAGTAAGGTGGTGTTGAGGTTGTCTAGTCCTGAAATAGGTTTACACCTGTTTCACGCTCAAAAACGCCCGATGCACCGCATCGGGCGTTTTGTATTTCAGGGATAAGTGTGGTCGCTCCCCATTGTAGATCTGCACCGATTCATCCACCATTTTCACTGCATCTGCCAAGTCTTTAGGCCGATGGAGTAGAAACTCGGTCTTCAAAATTCCGTTTATTCGCTCGGCCATAGCGTTCTGGTAACAGTCATAACCATCAGTCATCGAGCACCGGATTTCATGCCTGGTATGCAGCCGCTGATAGAGGTCGGAACAGTACTGGGCACCGCGATCTGAATGATGAATCAGCATCTGATCGGTTTTTCGCTCTCCTACCGCTTTTTCCAGTGCCTTTATCACCGACTGGGTATGCAGGCTTTCATGCACATGATGACCAACGATCTTGCGTGAGTACGCATCTGTCACAAGGCTCACATAGGCCACGCTTTCCTGTGTAGGCAGATAGGTGATGTCTGCAACCCAGACCTGTTCGGGTCCATTGGCCACGACTTGTTCAGGACCTGCTTTGAGCAGGTTGGGGTGGCGGCGAAAGCGATGATGACTATGAGTGGTCTTGTGATAAGCCCGTTTGCGCGGAACCAGCTCGCGCGCATCACGAAGGATGGTAAACAGACGGTCTCTACCCACGCACAACGACGCAGGAGCTTCGACGCTCATCAAGTAGTGCAGCTTGCGCGTTCCCAGCCTGGGCTGGCGACGCCGCTTTTCCAGGACGAAGTCCACCACCTCTTGGTCTTGGCGGACCTTCGCGTCAAAAGCGCGATTACGCTTGTAATACGCTTGACGCGAAATACCCATGAACAGGCAAGCCCTGGTAATGCTCAGGTCTTGGATTTGCCCTTGCGAGAGGACTTGCCGGGTCGCTTTTTTACGATGGAAACACCGTAGTCATTTTTCAAGACGTTCACGACAGCTTCAAAGAACTGGGCCTTCTGATTGCTCAGCACCAGCTGTTCTTCAAGCTCTTTAATCCGCTGCTCAGGTGTCGGCGGGAGTGTTGGCTCGGTCATGGACCTGTTCCTCGGCTCTCGAATTGATGCGCCTTGGCTCCAATCCTGTCGACCGTGCTTTCGTAACCAGACCAGCACCGTCGACCGGCCTTGGATGCCATAGCGTCGCTGGGCTTCTTTATAACTCAACTCGCCTTTTTCAACCTGATCTACGACCGATAATTTAAAGGCTAGCGTGTAATCGCGCTGGCTGCGCCTTTTGCCCGAATTCATTGAGTCCTCCTGAGGAAAGGTCAGAAGGTGTAAACCTTATTCAGGACGGGACAGGTAAATGAAAGGCGGCTATCGAGAGGTAGCCGCTTTTTTTTATCGCCATTGAAGCCTTGACCTAGGTTACGCCTGCTAGCGGGCACGACCGCAGATTTGTGACGCAGAGCGTCACGAAATGCATGCCCACGCGGAGCGTTGGCACGATAGGGTTCAGACGATAATCGTTCCACACGCTCCCGCGTGGGAACGCAGTTCTGGACGCTCTGCGTCCGCTCTTGAGGGGCCTCGATCAGTGCGAATGACTAGCGCGCCTTGGCGCTGCTCTTGCCACTGGCGCGCAGGATGTCGCTCCAGCGGCGGACGAGGTAGTTGTGTTCGTTCATGACCGAGTTCCACACGGCGATGTGGCCCATGCGCTCTTCGTAGGAGCCGCCGTCGCGGAGTTCTCCGGCATCGATCAGGGGCAGGCCGTCGCTGCCGAGCAGTTGTTCGCGGGCAGGCAGGCCGGCGTACCAGTAATCCCATTCGGCCGCGCTCAGATGGTCGCGGCTGCGCGCCGGGTTGCCGATGTAGTAGCCCTGCCGCGCCATCACCGCACCCGGCCAGCCGGACAGCCACCAGTTGAGATACGCATAGGCGGCATCCAGCACCGGACCTCTGGCGTGGCGTGACAACGACAGCCCGCCGAACCAGCCGCGATAGCCCTCTTTGGGCACCGCCACACGGTATTTCACGCCCGCGCGGTGCAGCCTGACCAGCGTCGGCGACCACAGGCTTTGTATGTCGATGGTCGGGCTGAGCATCAGTTCGGCGGCTTCTTCGTCGTCCGACCAGAACGCACCGAAATGCCCCTGCTGCTGTTTGCGCACCAGTACGTCGGCCAGCAGGTCGATCTCTTCGATGCTCATGTTGCCGATGTCCTTGAAGGTCGCCAGTCCCGCGCCCTGCACCGCCAGAGCGGCATCCAGCGCACCGATGGCGGCATCGCTTTGCAACGCGATACGCCCGCCCCAGGCCGGGTCCAGCAGCCAGCCCCAGCTTTCATCGGCCGAGCTCAGACCGTCCGGCAAGCGCTCGGGGCGATAGGCGAAACTGTCGGCATTATGAGTCAGCGGCAGCATGCTGATGCGCTCGGTCACAGTGCTGCCCAGACTGCCATCGTGCTGCACGAACAAACGCTCGCTGGGCACACTGCCGCTACCGGGTTGATCGGAAGGCCGCAGCCGCCCCCGTTTCGGCAAGTCATTGATTTCATGCCACAGCGCGATCCGCCGGGTATCGATGGGCTGGATCGCCCGCGCCGGCCAGACGAAATCAACGTTATGAAACCACTGGTCGTAAAGGTCATAACTGTCTGGCTGCATGACCGCAATGCGTTGCGCGGTCTGCACGTCGTGAATCTGGTAGACCAGCTTGATGCCCAGTTCCTGCTCGGCCCGCTCGCGCAGGGATTCAAGCAAAGTCACCGAGGTGCCGAGTACGCGCAAGGTGATGGTCATGCCGCGGACTCGCCAGGCGGCGCGAAGCTGCTGGAAAACACCTCGAACGAGCGGTGCAGCAAGTCCGGGTCCAGGCCGCGCAGGATGAACACCAGCCGCGACGTGCGATCTTCACCCGGCCAGGCCGCGAGATGCACTGGCGCATGCAGGCAATGCTGTACGCCATGAATCACGATGGGGGCCTGGTTGTCGTTCACGTTGAGCAGTCCTTTGACACGGAGGATTCGTTCGCCGTGGCATCTTAGCAGCATCGACAGCCACACCCCGAAACCGACCCAGTCCAGCGGGCGGTCGAAGCTCAGGCAGCAGACCTGCGCGTCACCGTGACGTGCTGAGGTCGACTCGACACGGTGCAGTTGCCAGCGTGTTACCTCGGCAGCCGGTTCGGCACTGCGCACGCCCTCCCCGAGCAGCAACTGATCACCGCTGTGAACCTGCGCCGTGTCCAGCAGCGGCGCAGAAAAATTCAGTGCTTGCAGACGCTGCCGCAGTGCGTCGAGCGCGGGCGCCTCCACCAGATCGGTTTTGCTCAGCAGCAGCCTGTCCGCCGCCGCGACCTGAGCCAGCCATTCCGGGTGCAACCGCTCCTGCAACCCGGCGTGACAGGCGTCCACCAGCGTGACGATCAGGCCGATGTGAAAACGCCCGCGCAACTGCGGATCGTTGCTCAACGTGGTGAGGATAGGTGCCGGATCGGCCAGCCCGGTGGTCTCCAGAATCACCCGCCGAAACGCGGGTATTTCCCCGCGATTGCGGCGCTCGAGCAGGCTGAGCAATGCATCTTTCAATTCGCCGCGAACGGTGCAGCAGACACAGCCGCTGGGCAGCAGCACGGCGTCCGGCGCGACCTCTTCGACCAGCAGGTGGTCAATGCCGACATCGCCGAATTCGTTGATCAGCAGCGCCGTGTCGCCCATGTTTTCATCGGCCAGCAGGCGCTTGAGCAAGGTGGTCTTGCCGCTGCCGAGGAAGCCGGTAATCACATTCAGGGCAATGCTCATGATGACCTCTGCAGATGGTCAAGCAGACCCGAATCCAGCGGGTCCAGCGGCCGGCCGATCAACAATTCGGCCTTCTGCCAAAGCTGTTCCAGTCCAGTCGCCAGTTCCTGCTTGCCGGTGGCACCGAGCAGCAAGTAGGACACGCCCTGAAAGTCCTCGACCTTGAGGCGAAACGGCGCCACCACCTTATTGATCGCAGCGATACGCCGCAAACGCTCACGCCGCCGGGGCAGCTCGGCAGCCAGCGGATCGCTCCAGTGCACGTCTTCGCCCAACAGGCCGCACAGTCCACACATCAGTGGTGCTCCAGCAGGTTGCTCATGGCATGACATCGCCGGAATTGGGGCCCAGCGTCTGACCGACAAACAGGTTGCCTCCCGGCTCACTGGCCAATAGCACCGCCACAGGCGCGACTTCTTCGGCCAGACCGAAACGGCCCAGCGGCAGCTCGGCAGCCTTGGCGATTTTCCAGGCGCTGCTGATGCCCGCCACCAGCGGTGTTTCGATAGGACCGGGCGCGATGGCGTTGACCAGCACGTTATCTTTGGCAACTTCCAGCGCCAGCGATTTGCTGAAGCCAATGACACCCGCTTTGGCGGCCGCGTAATGGGTCAGTTCGGCACCGCCTTTGATACCCAATTGCGACGCGACATTGATGATACGGCCCCAGCGCTGGGCAATCATGTGCGGCAAAGCGCGCTGGCTGGCGACGAACACGCTGGTCAGATCGACGCGCAACATGTCGTTCCACATCTCGATGCTCAGGTCGACGCAGCGGGCCTGGGTGAGCATGCCCGCGTTGTTGACCAGAATATCGATGCCGCCGAAATGCTCGACACAGGCATCGACGCTGGCCTGCGCACCCTCGACACTGCCGACGTCAGCCACACATTCATGCACCTGCGCGCCGAGCTGGCGGCAGTGTTCGGCGACTTTTGCCAGGCTGGCCGGATCACGATCGCCCAGCACCAGATGCGCGCCCTCAACCGCGTAGGCGCGGGCGATGGCCGCGCCTATGCCGCTGCCTGCACCGGTGATCACCGCGCGTTTTTGTTTGAGTTGTTGCATGGATCGACTCCTTGGTCAGGTTTGCGCGTTTTACTCCGGCCAGCGCACGGTCAGGCCGCCGTCAATCACGATGCTTTGCCCGGTCAGGTAGCTGGCTTCATCGCTGCACAGAAAGCGCACCAGCGCCGCAACCTCATCTGCCCGCCCGACACGGCCCAGCGGAATGGCTTTGGCTGCTTGTGCAAGGCCTTCCGGCCCCAGCGAGTTTTGCCTGTCCAGCGACTGCGGCGTCTCGATCAGGCCGGGAATCGCGGCGTTGCAGCGGATGCCTTTCGGTGCCAGCTCGACTGCCAGCGAACGACACAACCCCGGTACGCCAGCCTTGGCTGCCGCATAGTGGGAATGGTCCTGCCAGCCGTAGACACCGCCGGCAATCGAGGAAATCGCCACCAGCGCGCCGCCCTCGCCCATGTGCCGAACCGCCGCACGGAACGTGCGCATGACGCCGGTCAGGTCCACGTCGAGCATCTCGTTCCAGCGCTGGTCCGTCATTTCCAGCAGCGGCGCACGACGCAGCAGCCCGGCATTGGCCACTGCGTAGTCGATACGGCCAAACGTCTTGACCGCCTGCGCGGCCAGATCGTCGACGGATTCTGTGAAGGTCACATCCAGCGGCAGCATCAGACATTCGCCGCCCGCTTCCTCGACCAACAGACGGGTTCGCTCAGGATCATGCGGGTCAGCCGGGTAATACCCGCCTGCCACCGCAACCCCCTGGCGGGCGAAGGCCACTGCCAGCGCCTGACCGATGCCGCTGGCGGCACCGGTGACCACTGCAACTTTACGAATCATGGGCTGCTCCTTATTTAACGGTTTCAGGTCGCACGTGTTTAGCGGCGAACATCAGCGCGCCCGACAGGAAGCAAGGCACGGCGCCGAAGTACAGCGCCGAGGTCTGCCAGTCGCCACCGGCACTCAATACCGAGGTGGCACCGAAGCCCGCCACGACAGCGCCGAGCGGCCCCATGGCGTGGATGATTGCGCCACCGGTTGCACGAATGCTGGTCGGAAAGCTTTCACTGATGAAGAACAGCGCCGCCGAGTAAGGTCCGATCAGGAAGAACAGCCCCAAGCTATAAAGCCCGACCACCATCGCCATATTGCTTGGCCCGTACAACATGCCCGCAAAAGCCAGGCCGCCAAGCATCCAGCCCAGGCCGATCACGTTGCGCCGGCCGATACGGTCGCCCATCCAGCCGTGAGACAGGTAGCCGCAATAACCCACCAGGTTGGACAGCACCAGAATGATCAGCGAGTTTTCAAAAGAGATGTGGTGAACGCTGACGATCACCGTCGTGCCCAGCACACTGAACACTTGAATCGCCGCCCAGTTGAGCAGGATTGCCGCACCGATCACCAACGTGGCGCGGCGCGAAGAACCCCGGAAGGCCGCACCAATCCCCGCTTTGCTGTGCTCGTCATAATCGACACCGTACGTTTGCGCCACAGCCTGCGCCTGACTGACGTCGCCTTTTTTGCGCAGTTGAGTGATGCGCTGATGAATCTGGAACTGCGGGCTCTCCTTGAGCTTGCGCGCCAGGATCGCGATGACAATGGCCGGGATCGCCGCAAAAACGAAGCAGCCCTGCCAGCCGATGATCGGCAGCAACACCGCCGTCAGGCCAGCCGCGATCAGTGCGCCGACCGGCCAGCCGCCCTGCACCAGGCTGTAGATGAAGCCACGGCGTTTGGCCAGTCGCGGGTCATCCGAGGCGGCGTAGATTTCGCTGAGGTAGGTCGCGTTGACCGTCTCTTCCGCATACCCCAGACCGCCCAGCGAACGAATCAGGATCAGCGGCGATTTGCCCCATGACCCACCAATGGCCGTGAGCGCCGAGCAGATTGCCGAACCGCTCACGGTAAAAATGATACCCACGCGCCGTCCCAGGCGATCTACCAACGGACCGATGGCCAGTGCCACCACCGCCGTGCCGACCGCGACCCACGTCGCGATTTCGGCCTGTTCGACCTCACTCCAGCTGAAATGCCGACCGATTTCCGGTAGCAGCGTACCAAACAGAATGAAGTCATATACCGCAAACACCCACGCGAAAAACGCAATCCATGTGGCGAACCGTACTTGCTCCGGAGTCAGTTGCTCAGGTTTCCAGCCGGTCAGGTCGAGCTTATTGTAAATGGACATGAGTGACGCCTCGGACAGGGCAATGAATCAGCGGGTACGGGGATTGCGACGCACGAAGTCGTCGGCAATCTCGTCGAACGTGACGAACTTGACGCCAGCATGGCTTTGAATGTGCTCGATCAAGCGCTCCAGCATCAGCAGCACTTGCGGGCGACCAGACACGTCCGGGTGAATGGTCATGGTGAAAACGGCGTGTTCGTGCTCGCGATAGACCCAGTCGAACTGGTCGCGCCACATCTCTTCCAGATGCCGGGGGTTGACGAAACCGTGGCTGTTCGGCGCTTTCTTGATGAACATCATTGGCGGCAGGTCGTCGAGGTACCAGTTGGCGGGAATTTCCACCAGATCAGTTTCTTCGCCACGCACCAGCGGTTTCATCCAGGTATCCGGATGCTGGCTGTAATCGATCTTGGTCCACTTGTCGCCGACGCGCACGTAGTACGGATGAAAGTCGTTGTGCATCAGGCTGTGGTCGTACTTGATGCCTTTCTTGAGCAGCAGCTCGTTGGTGACGTTGCTGAATTCCCACCACGGCGCGACATAGCCGGTCGGGCGCTTGCCGGTCATTTGCGTGATCAGGTCGATGGATTTGTCGAGCACGATCTCTTCCTGCTCGGGGGTCATGGCAATCGGGTTTTCATGGCTGTAACCATGCACGCCGATTTCATGCCCGGCGTCAGCCACGGCTTTCATCTGCTCGGGAAAAGTTTCCATCGAGTGGCCCGGAATGAACCAGGTGGTACGCAGGCCATAGCGTTCGAACAGCTTGAGCAGACGCGGCGCCCCGACTTCACCGGCGAACAGCCCGCGAGAAATGTCGTCCGGCGAGTCCTCGCCGCCATACGAGCCGAGCCAGCCTGCGACGGCATCGACATCCACCCCAAACGCACACAGAATTTCTTTGGCCATTTTGCTTCTCCCACTGGTTTATCAGAGCGGCAGCGCGGTGTTCAGCACGCGTGCCGGTTTGCTGTTGTTCAGGATTTGAGCAGCGACTCCACGGCCAGGGCCGCTCGCAGCAGACGTGCGTCCTCCCCCGCTGGCGCGCTGATCAGCAAGCCAGTGGGCAGGCCTGCGGCATCGACTCCGCTGGGCAATGAAACGCCGGGCATGTTCAGCAGGCTGCCGGGCATGGTCAGGCGCAGCGTTGCGAGGTTGGTCTGGATGAACAGCTCGTCATCGGCCAGCAATGGCGCAAGTGGCGGAGCGACATGAGCGACACTGGGCGTCAACAGCAGCGCGCCATCGAGTTCGAGGGTCAGTTGCTCTTGTAACGTTTCGCGAGCGCTGTAGAGGTTGACTAGCAGGCTGGCAGGCATCGACCGCGCCGCTTCCAGACGCTTGCGTACCCGAGGGTCGAGCTGGTTGGCAGCGTCGCTGTCGAGCAGCGGCTGGTGCAGGGCAAACGCCTCGGCCGCACCCAGCCAGCCGTGGTGCTGGATCAATTGCAAGGTGGCCTGAAATGCCTGACACGGACGCAACTCGACAAGCGCGCCGCCCGCACGTAACGCCTCAACGGCGCGCAACAGATTTTCGCGAACCGCAGGCGCCACGCGCTCGTCCTCCAGCACGGCCTGATCGACCAGAAAACGCTGCCCGGCGAGACTGCGCGGCAGCAGCGAGGTCGGTTTGCTGCGCGCACACAGCAAGTCATCGATCACCAGCGCATCGCGCACGCTGCGGGTCAACGGGCCGACACTGTCGAGGGTCAGCGCCAGCGGGAACACACCGTCACGGCTGTAGCGGCGGCTGGTACTGCGAAAGCCGACCAGCCCGTTGAACGCTGCCGGAATGCGGATCGATCCGGCGGTGTCGGTGCCCATCGCAATCGGCACGATGCCCGACGCGACCGCCACGGCCGAGCCCGACGAAGACCCACCCGGGATACGCGGTACGGCGTCGCTCAGCGGGTTGACCGGCGTGCCGAAATGCGGATTCAGTCCCAACCCAGAGTAGGCGAATTCACTGAGATTGGTCTTGCCCAGGCTGATCATGCCAGCGCGCGCCAGCAGCCCGACGCTCGGCGCGTCCAGCAAGGCGGGCGAAAGAGTGTGACGCAGCGCAGCACCTGCGGTAGTGACGCAGCCAGCGACGTCGAACAGGTCTTTCCAGGCAATCGGCACGCCGTCGAAAGGACTCAATGGCTGCCCGTGCTTCCAGCGTACTGCCGAGGCTTCGGCTTCACGGCGCGCACGCTCGACGCTCATGGAGATGAACACATGGTCGACCTGCGTCGCCTGCTGCAACGCCTGATCCAGCACGCGCACAGGATCACTGCGGCCCTGTGCAAAGTCATCAGCCATTGCGCAGGCATCACGGGTGACACTGTGACTCCCGGTATCGATCATGAACGTCACGCCTCTAAAAATGTACTTATTACTAAAATGTACATTTAACAAAGGCAGATTCCATGCCAATCTTCACCGAGCGACGTCGCACACCAGTCGCCGATCAGGCCCGCCGAGCTGGAACCAGCGTGCTAGAACTCTTTTCGCAAAAAAGCAGTTTCAGTTCGGCGGCAGTTTTCAAGAGAAACGAATCGTCATAAAGAAATAATGTATCTTTTATAAAAGATACATTTAAGTGCAAAAAAGTAACGGTGGCCCCATGAGTGAGCATCTGGACGTAGCCCAAGGTGACAGCCGTGCATCTGTGCGAGAATCGTCCGTCAGCCGTCACATGTGTAAGAAACCCATGTCAGAAGAGGATCCGCGCACCGCGTCGCGCTACGCCATGATCCGTGAGGTATTGCGTAACGCGATACTTTCCGGTGCGGCTGCCAATGGACTGGTGTTGCTCGAAGCACCCTTGGCGGAATTGTTCGGCACCAGCCGCGTGCCGGTGCGCAAAGCGCTCAATTTGCTGCATGAAGAAGGCCTGATCAGTCGTTTCGACGGCCGCGGTTATCTGGTCAATCCGGAGTCTCGTGAGGTCGAACCGCTGCGCCTGAGCCTCAGCCACACGCAATTCGGCCTGGACAGCAGTGAAGAACTGGTCGACACCCGTCCGCTGGGCGAACGTATCCATGACGAGATTGGCGCGGCGCTGTCGGCGTGCATTGCGTTTGGTCATTATCGGCTGGATGAACAGAGCGCCGCGCAGCACTACGGTGTCAGCCGTGCGGTGGTCCGTGAGGCGCTGATGCGTCTGCGCGATCGAGGGCTGGTGGAAAAGGAGCCTTACTCACAATGGCTGGCCGGGCCGCTGACCGCTCGGGAAATCACCGAAGATTACGAGCTGCGCGCCTGTCTGGAGCCGGAAGCCTTGCGCCTGACAGCCCCGACGTTGAGCCGTGACACCCTTGAAGCGATGCTGGCCAGAGTCGTCCACGCACAAAGCGCCGAGCGATGCAGCCTGGAAGACATCGAGCGCCTTGAGGACGACCTGCATCAGCAGTGCCTGGCGGGCCTGCAAAACCGCAAGATTGCGACGCTGATCAGCCAGGCGCAGAGCCCGATGATCATCAACCGGATTTTCTACCGCTTGCTGGACATCGGCGCAGACGAAGCAATGCTTGCCGAACACCGGCTGATCATTGAGTTACTGCTGCACGGCGCGTTCGACGCCGCCGCTCTCAACCTCAAGGAACACCTGCAACGCGCCCGACAACGCATGCTCCAGCGCCTGAAGGTACTGTCGGTGTTGCCGGAGCAGGAAGTGCCGGGGTATCTGACGCGGTTGAGTTGAGCTGCGCCTGAAACCACCAAGCCTTTCGCCAGCAGCCGCGCGAAGCCGTAAGTACCTGAAGAATCGCTCTCGTGCACACGCTCCGCTTCGCACAGCGGTTCTGCGATGTCAGTGATTTCTGTTTCCGGCTCAGGTCACCTTTGCGCCTTTACGGCGCCCTACTTTGAGGGACCAAAGTAGGCAATTTCCGGCCCGACTTCGTCGGGTTCCTTCGCCCTGACACTGATCCGGGGGTCGCTGCAACGGGCCATCCATGGCCCGGTGCTGCTTGCTCGGCGTCCTGCCTCGCATCCCCCGGATCAGTGTCAGGACTCAGCCGTCACTTACGTCGCACTCTGCGTTGTCAGTGCCATCGCGATGAAAGAGCGCTTTCGTTTACATGCAGTGACTACGTGCAAGACATGACGTTGTTCAGCAGCATAGATTTGACGCAGCGCGTCATTTCACTTGCCAATCACTTCACCCCGCATCGGCGCCAGTCGGGCGATGAGGCGGTTTTGTACGGGGACGGGGATGTGCTCGGCGTCCATCGAGGCGATCAGGTTTTCGACCAGTGCGTTGAAGTCGCTGGGCGTCAGGTTCTGGCCTTTGTGGGATTCAGCCATGCTGTCGCCGGTGTAGCGACATGGCCCGCCGGTTTCGACGCAGAGCTTCTCGACCAGTCTGTCGCGCAGCAGCACAATGTTGACCCGTTTGAAGCGGGCAACGATGCGCTCGTCCCTGGCAACATTGATCAGCATGCCTTCGACGATGCGCTGAATACCGGCGCGCTGGCCGAGGTCCTGATAAAGACTGTCGTCTTTCACGGGTTGCTGCGCACAACCGGCCAGCACCGTCAGCATCAGGCAAATAAACAAACGCCTCATCAGAAGCTCCCCTGTACAGACAGATAGGTGCCGTTCTGGTTATCCAGCGTGGCGATTTCACCCAGACGCGCGTAGGCCAACACCACGGACAGGTGCTTGTTGGGGAAATACCCGACGAACAGGTCCGCCCAGTCGCTTTCGCCCGCGAACGAAAGGTTGTCCGGCTTCTCGCGATACTCGACGCCGAGCGCCCAGCGCGGGTTGAACAGGACCGCTACCGATCCCTCTTTGAGCACGCTGCGGCGGTCGCGCCGGTCACCGCCGAAACCGAGCAGGCCGGTTTCGTTGGCGCGGCTGTAACGCACTCCACCGTTGACCACCACGTTGTAGCCAAATGCAGCGCCCATGAACAACCGGCTGGCCGTCAGGTAGCCTTCGACGTCCGAATCACGTTGCGCACCGACCAGGCTGGGGATTAGAAAATCATTCTGATGCTTGTACTGCACACCCAGCGACACCTGCGGCAGGCTGTCGTAGATCAGGTCGCCGAACAGCCGCAGTTTGACGCCGAACACGTCCTGGCTGAGGTTATCGTCCGGCAGGCTGAGCCGGTGCTGCAAGGTGCTGATATCAAAACGCTGGTGAGCATAGGACAGGTCGAGGCGGTTGCCGTAAGCGAACGCCAGGCCCGCCACGTCCAGGTTGTAATCCGGCAGATTGACATGCGTGGCGAAGGCGGTTGCGCCCCACTCGCCCTGCTCGCTGTAGCCGGTGATCACCGCCCATGGCGTGATGCCGCCGCCAGCGCTGCCTTCGATGCTGGTGGCGCCTCCCGTGGCGATCAAGCGACCGTTGTCAGCCAGCACAAGCGGTGCGAAAGCGCCCAGAACACAGCCCAACAGCAACGGAATTTTATAGGACATGACTTAGTTCACCCTAAGGCCGGGTGACACCTGAGACTTGGCAATCCATGCTTCAAAGGCGGCCGCCGGCAGCGGACGGCTGATCAGGTAACCCTGTGCCGTGTCGCAATGCCAGCGCCGGAGCAGGTCCAGGCTGTGTTGATATTCAACGCCTTCGGCCACGACTTTGAGCCCCAGGTTGTGGCTCATTTCGATGGTCGAACGCACGATCACGGCGTCTTCACTGGTTTCATCCAGATCGCGCACGAAAGACTGGTCGATTTTCAGTTCCTGCACGGGCAGTCGCTTCAAGTGCGCCAATGACGAATAGCCAGTGCCGAAGTCATCGATCGACAAGCTGATGCCGCAGTCGCGCAGGCGATGCAGAACGATCAGCGCCTTTTCCGGCTCGCTCATGACGGCGCTTTCGGTGATTTCGAACACCAACTGCTCGGCAGGCACGCCGTATTGTTTGATCAAGCGCATGACATACCCGGCCAGGTCACCGCTCAACAAGTCATCGGCAGAGATGTTGACCGACACCTGCAACACCAGCCCACGCTGGCGCCAGTCGGCCAACTGCCGAAACGCTTCTTCGATAACCCAGTCGGTCAGCAGATGAATGCTGCCGGTGCGCTCGGCCAGCACGATGAATTCAGCCGGCGAGACGTTGCCGAACCGTGGGTGAACCCAGCGTAGCAAGGCTTCGGCCTGCCGCACATAGCCTTGGCGGATATCCAGCTTGGGCTGGTAATGCAGCGTCAGCTCGCCGTTCTGCGGTGCCTTGCGCAGGTCACGAATCAGACAGATCTGGCGCTGGTGGGCAAGGTCACGACCGTCTTGATAGATCTGCAGACGGCCAGGCAGGAAGGTCGCGTCTTTGCGGGCAATCGCGGCACGACTGACCAGCTCGTGAGCAGAGCCACCGTGTTCCGGGTACACCGTGATGCCGACACAGCATTCAAGCGCCAGATCCAGATTGTCGATGCGCGGCAACCCGGCGAGCGAACGTTGCACGGCGTCGCCCATGCCCACGGCGCCGTCGCTGGTGGTGTTGTCCAGCAGTAGCAGAAACTCGGTGGCGGCCAGCCGGGCAACTGTATCACCAGCACGCAGAATGCCTTGCAGGCGTTGCCCGACCTGAAGCAACAACGGCTCCACCCCCTCGGCACCCGCGCTTTCACTGATCGCCGCGAGATTGCTGATACCCAGGTACAGCAGCGCAACCGGACGCTCGGCAGCAATCGCGCTGCCCAGACGCTCCATGACCAGCGCCCGGTTGGGCAGGCCGGTCAGATTGTCATGCAGCGCGTTATGCGCAAGCTGGCTCTCGCGCACGGCGATGCCATGCTGCATGGTGTTGATGGCATCAGCGAGCATGCCCAGCTCATCGTCGCGGGCCATGTTGACCGGGGTTTCATAATCACCGTCGCCGATGCGCTTGGCGGCAATCGCCAGAGCCCGCACCGGTAACGAAACGCTGCGCGCCAGTGCCAGCGTGCCGATCAAGGACGCCAGCAAGGCGGCCATGGAAATCCAGAAAATCTTTTCATCCAGCGGCGCAAAGGCTTGAAAGGCCTTGTCCAGCGGGCTTTGCAACAGCGCTATCACTTGCCCGTCGCCGGCATTGCCGGTGTTGGCCAGCATCAGGGTCTGACTGAGGAATTTCTGGTTGGCCTGTTCGGTGACGCGCATCTGACCGCCGGAGGAGTTTCTCATCAGCTCGACCAGTCCTGCATGCATCGCGGGCGACTGGGTGCTGATCAAGTTGCCGGGCTCACCGTTTTCCACCGTGAGAAAAGACACTTCCAGGCCGCTGAGCGAGCGCAGTTCTTCGGCAATATTGCTGTCGATGGCGAACCCCATGACCACCCGACCGATCGGCAACGGTGCCAGCACGGTACTTTCCACCAGCAAATGCGGTGTTCCGCCACCGGGAATGATCAATACGGACTGCCCGGCGCGTTTGGCATTGCGCAGCGCCTGGTCGTAGATGAATCTGGAGCCCTCTGGCACGTCGGGAATGGTGCTGGCAATCACCACACCGTCCATGCCCAGCAGGAACATGTCACTGGCATTGATCCGCTTGCCGTGGTTAAGCAGTACCGAGCGAATCGTCGATGCGTCAGAGCTGGCCACCGCATCGCGAAAACCGAAGTCGGCAGACAGCAACTGCACGCCGTCACGCAAGCGCTTGCCACGCAGATCGATCAGACGCTCAAACACCCGGCTACCCACTTCCAGTTGCGCCTGCGCCTGGGTACGCACGGCATCGCCGGTCGCGAACTTGACCGCCAGAAACACTGCGCCCACGACGATCAGCAACAGGGCAATCAGAACCCCGGCGATACGCGCCTGAAAGCTGATTTTAAGCTTCATTCATGGGCGGCCTTGTGAAAGGCGTCACCAAAACCGCTGGACTCCGGCCTGGCAGGTTTGTCCTCCGCTTTCGCCTCGACCTCCAGCTTGAAGCGCTGAACAAGGCCTGCAGCGGGCACCTCGAATTCGCCACCCGACACCGGCTGCATATTTTCAAGCTGTGGGTGCCAGAGGGTGGCGGCATAGTGCCCGGCGGGGATCTGATCGAGCTTCAGCAGGCCTTTGCTGTCCGTAACGCCGAACCATGGCTCGTCGGTCACGTAGATATAACCCACCATCCAGTCATGAATGTTGCAACCGAGAACCACGACGCCAGGCTTGTCGAACAGCAACGGTTCCGACGGGGTGCCTTCATAAAGACGCAATTCAAAGCGTTTGGCCGGAGAAAACGAATACACCTGATGGCGAATGTTGTCGCTGTTGGGGAACTTGACCTGCGTACCGGTGTGCACCGCCAGCACGTAGGGCGAAAACTCCTGGTCGCGCTGATCCATCGACGCCTGAAGCACAGCGGGCGCAGCACCAGCTGGCCCTTTGAGCGTTACCACTGCATCAGCGAGAGGCTTGCCCTGGCTGTCGAGCATTTGTGCAGTAAAGGTCGCGGCCGATGCTGTGGTGGCCGATGCTATCCATAATCCGGCCAGCAATGCCGAAAAAAATACGTTGGTCATACCTGATTCAACCCATAGCGGCAGGGCCGCAATTAAATAAGCCAGCGCCATTCAGGTGCTGACTGCCTCCGTGCCACGAAAACGGTTTTATTGTCGCTTTACAGACTATCGACCAAGACTATTGAAACCTGAGGGTAGCTGCCCCATCTAAGAGCCATGTTCAACTTCTCAGGTGCCCCATGAGCGACCAGCAGACAGCCTCGCCAGATTTGCCCAATGACGCAGACGAGCACGACGTGTCTCTGAGTTCCGACAGCACCTCGCTTGCCCTGCCCGGCCAGAACCTGCCGGACAAGGTGTACATCATCCCGATTCACAACCGCCCGTTCTTCCCTGCGCAAGTGTTGCCGGTGATCGTCAACGAAGAGCCGTGGGCCGAGACCCTGGAGCTGGTCAGCAAGTCCGAGCATCACTCGCTGGCGCTGTTCTTCATGGACACGCCACAGGAAGATCCACGCCACTTCGATACGGCGGCGCTTCCCGAGTATGGCACTTTGGTCAAGGTTCACCACGCCAGCCGCGAAAATGGTCGCTTGCAGTTCGTGGCTCAGGGCCTGAGCCGCGTGCGTATCCGCACCTGGCTCAAGCACCATCGCCCGCCGTATCTGGTTGAAGTCGAATATCCGCAGCAGCCTAACGAGCCGACCGACGAGGTGAAGGCGTACGGCATGGCGCTGATCAATGCGATCAAGGAACTGCTGCCGCTTAACCCGTTGTACAGCGAAGAGCTAAAGAATTACCTCAATCGCTTCAGCCCCAACGACCCCTCACCGCTGACCGACTTCGCCGCGGCACTGACCTCCGCCACCGGCGTTGAGCTGCAACAGGTGCTCGACTGCGTGCCGATGCTCAAGCGCATGGAAAAAGTCCTGCCGATGCTGCGCAAGGAAGTCGAAGTTGCACGCTTGCAGAAAGAGATTTCCGCCGAGGTGAACCGCAAGATCGGCGAGCATCAGCGCCAGTTCTTCCTCAAGGAACAGCTCAAAGTCATTCAGCAAGAGCTGGGGTTGAGCAAAGACGACCGCAGCGCCGATATCGAACAATTCGAGCAGCGCCTTGAAGGCAAGACCTTGCCGCCACAGGCGCGCAAGAAGTTCGACGAGGAAATCGGCAAGCTCAAGGTGCTGGAAACCGGCTCGCCTGAATACGCCGTGACGCGTAATTACCTGGACTGGACCAGTTCGTTGCCGTGGGGCGTCTACGGTGCGGACAAACTGGACCTCAAGCACGCCCGCAAAGTGCTCGATCAGCACCACGCCGGGCTGGATGACATCAAGGCGCGGATTCTCGAATTCCTTGCCGTGGGCGCCTACAAGGGCGAGATCAGCGGCTCGATAGTCTTGCTGGTCGGCCCGCCCGGCGTGGGCAAGACCAGCGTCGGACGCTCGATTGCCGAATCACTGGGTCGGCCGTTCTATCGCCTGAGCGTCGGCGGCATGCGCGACGAAGCCGAGATCAAGGGCCATCGCCGTACTTATATCGGTGCCCAGCCGGGCAAGCTGGTGCAGGCGCTGAAAGACGTCGAAGTCATGAACCCGGTCATTATGCTCGATGAAATCGACAAGATGGGTCAGAGCTATCAGGGCGACCCGGCGTCGGCGCTGCTGGAAACCCTGGACCCGGAACAGAACGTCGAATTCCTCGATCATTATCTGGACCTGCGTCTGGACCTGTCGAAAGTGCTGTTCGTGTGCACCGCCAACACCCTGGATTCGATCCCCGGCCCGTTGCTCGACCGGATGGAAGTGATTCGCCTGTCGGGCTATATCACCGAAGAGAAACTGGCGATTGCCAAGCGCCACTTGTGGCCCAAGCAGCTGGCAAAAGCCGGCGTTGCGAAAAACAAGCTGAGCATCAGCGACACCGCCTTGCGCGCCGTGATCGAAGGCTATGCGCGCGAAGCCGGCGTGCGGCATCTGGAAAAACAGCTCGGCAAACTGGTGCGTAAAGCGGTCGTCAAACTGCTGGACGCGCCTGATTCGGTGATCAAGATAGGGCCGAAAGACCTCGAAGCGTCGCTGGGCATGCCGGTGTTCCGCAGTGAACAGGTGCTGTCGGGAGTGGGTGTCATCACCGGTCTGGCCTGGACCAGCATGGGCGGCGCAACCTTGCCGATCGAGGCAACGCGTATTCACACCCTGAACCGAGGCTTCAAACTGACCGGGCAACTGGGCGATGTGATGAAAGAGTCGGCAGAAATCGCCTATAGCTACGTCAGTGCCAATCTGTCGAAGTTTGGTGGCGACGCGAAGTTTTTCGACGAGGCCTTTGTGCACGTTCACGTTCCCGAGGGCGCAACCCCGAAAGATGGACCGAGCGCAGGCGTGACCATGGCCAGCGCCCTGCTGTCGCTGGCGCGCAATCAAGCGCCGAAGAAAGGTGTGGCCATGACCGGAGAACTGACCCTGACCGGCCATGTACTGCCCATCGGTGGCGTGCGCGAAAAAGTCATTGCGGCGCGCCGACAGAAAATCCACGAACTGATCCTGCCGGAACCGAACCGGGGCAATTTCGAGGAGTTGCCGGATTACCTCAAGGAAGGCATCACCGTGCACTTCGCCAAGCGCTTTGCCGATGTGGTGAAGGTGTTGTTTTAAAGGTTGATGCGGGGACAAGTCTCACACTGACGCTCGTTCCCGCGCTCTGGTGTTATTCACAAATCTAACTGACTATCGTGCCGATGCTCCGCGTCGGCACGCAGTTCTGGATGCTCTGCGTCCGATCCTGAGCGCGATACCTGTCGTACTCCCCCACAAAACCCTGATCGGTTATCCTTCGGCCTCGTCTCGCACTACCGGAACTTGCCATGATCCCTGCCCGTTTTGTTGCACCGTTGAGCCTCGCGCTGCTGACGGCGTGCGCTCAGACACCGAGAAACATCGTCTCCATCGACACGCAGAGCGATTGCCCGCTGACGCTCAAACCCGGACAGACGCTGATCCTCACGCTGCCCAGCAACCCGACGACGGGCTTTCGCTGGTTGATCCAGAACCCGGCGCCGACTGTCCTGCGCAGCCTGGGGCCTGAGGTGTATGCCAATGCCGAAAGCAAGGAAATGGTCGGCAGTGGCGGACAGTCGGTGTGGCGCTACAAGGCAACGGACGTCGGCACCGGGAAGCTGCTCATGACCTATCAACAGCCGTGGGCGCCGGAAGTGCCGCCGGAGCAGACGTTCGAGTGCGCGATCAGTGTGAACTGAGGCTTTCGGTGCGGCTGGTCCGAGCGCACGCGCTGCACCATGCATCCCGGCGACAAGTTGGCTAGAATGCCCGCCTTTCAAAGCCTTCGCCGGAACCGCCGTGAGCAAAGAACCCGACCGCATTTTCGCCCAGCCTCTGGCTCAGGTGCCTGACTTCGCCTTCAATGAAGACGTGGTTCGGGTATTCCCGGACATGATCAAGCGCTCGGTGCCCGGCTACCCGACGATTGTCGAAAACCTCGGCGTGCTCGCCGCGCAGTTCGCGCAGCCCGACACCGTGCTGTATGACCTTGGCAGTTCGCTGGGTGCTGTCACGCAAGCCTTGCGCCGTCACGTACGCGGCGAAGGCTGTGAAGTCATCGCGATAGACAATTCCAGCGCGATGGTCGAGCGCTGCCGTGAGTACCTTAACGCGCAGAACTCCATGTTTCAGGAGCTGCTGCCAGTGCAGGTCATCGAGGGCGATATCCTCGCGCTGGAGTTCAAGCCTGCCTCGGTGGTGGCGCTGAATTTCACCCTGCAATTCATTGCGCCCGACCAGCGTCTGGCGCTGCTCGGCCGCATTCGTGATGCACTGGTACCGGGCGGCGCGCTGATCCTCTCCGAGAAACTGCGCTTTAACGATGAGCAGGAACACGCGCTGTTGACCGATCTGCACATCGCCTTCAAGCGCGCCAACGGCTACAGCGATCTGGAAATTTCCCAGAAACGCAGCGCCATCGAAAATGTCATGAAACCCGACAGCCTTGAAGAACACCGTCAGCGCCTGCTGGCAGCAGGCTTCTCCAAGGTCGTGCCCTGGTTCCAATGCCTTAACTTTGCCTCGTTGATTGCCCTGCCATGATTGATCTCGCTCCCCTCGTCCGTCGTCTGGCGGGCACCCCTCTTGCTGAATGGGCCAACGGCCTGCAAGCCCAGCTCAACACCAAGATGACCAAAGGTCACGGCGACCTGCAACGCTGGCAAAGTGCGCTGGATGCGTTGCCGGACCTGCAACCCGAGAGGGTCGATCTGACGGACAGCTTTACCCTGGAAACCGAGTGTGACGGCGAAACCCGTACTGTGCTGCGCAAGGCGTTGCTCGGCTTGTCGCCATGGCGCAAGGGGCCGTTCAACGTGTTCGGCGTGCACATCGATACCGAATGGCGCTCGGACTGGAAGTGGTCGCGAGTGTCGCCACACCTCGATCTGAAGGGCAAACGCGTCCTCGACGTAGGCTGCGGCAATGGTTACTACCAGTGGCGCATGCTCGGTGCCGGGGCCGACAGTGTGATTGGTGTCGACCCGAACTGGTTGTTCTTTTGCCAGTTCCAGGCCATGCAGCGCTACCTGCCAGACCTGCCCGCCTGGCACCTGCCCTTCGCGCTGGAAGATCTGCCCGCCAGTCTGGAAGGCTTCGACACGGTGTTTTCCATGGGCGTGCTCTATCACCGCAAGTCGCCCATCGACCATTTGCTGGCTTTGAAAGACTGCCTGGTCAAAGGCGGGGAACTGGTGATGGAAACGCTCGTGGTGCCAGGCGATGTGCATCAGGTGCTGGTGCCTGAAGACCGCTATGCGCAAATGCGCAACGTATGGTTCCTGCCGTCGGTGCCCGCGCTGGACCTGTGGATGCGCCGCGCAGGCTTTACCGACGTGCGGTGTGTGGACGTCAGCCATACCACGGTCGAAGAACAGCGCAGCACCGAGTGGATGCGCTTTCAGTCGTTGAGTGACTACCTGGACCCCAATGATCACAGCAAGACCGTCGAAGGCCTGCCTGCGCCCATGCGTGCAGTGATCGTGGGGCGCAAGCCTTGAACAGAAACTGCATCTGTAGTAATGATAGATAGCATATAGATATCATGGCTTAAAATATTTTGACTCGATTGTGGGGCTGAAGTGCAAGCCAGAGATGGCTAGCCTGATGCAGGCTATAAAAGAAAATTTAATTCGAAGCAAGGAGAGCTTACTTGAATTACAACCGCTCGCGCGCCCTGGAATTACTCCGTACTGGCTCGAACAAGCCAACCGCACAATTCCGTAACGGTCAAGAAGAGGCTATCCAGGGTACAGTGGATGGTCATCGTAGAATGCTTGTGGTGCAGAAGACGGGATGGGGTAAAAGTTTTGTATACTTTATCGCCACTAAGCTACTGCGCGAACAGGGAGAGGGACCCGCCATATTAATCTCGCCCTTGCTGTCGCTCATGAGGAATCATGACCTCGGCGGCAACGCGTATGGGTGTAAAAGCTGTCCACATAAATTCAGATAACGAGGATGAATGGACATCAATTGAGCAACAGATTGAAGAAGACGAAGTGGATGTTTTAATCATCTCTCCTGAGCGACTTGCCAACAGTCGGTTCCGCGAAAAATCGCTGGCACAGCTGGCTTCAAACATTTCTCTTCTGGTGGTAGACGAAGCACATTGCATTTCCGACTGGGGACATGATTTCAGACCGCACTACAGGCTGCTGGAAAGAACCATAAAAAAGCTGCCTCAGAACATGAGAGTTCTGGCAACGACGGCCACCGCAAACAATCGGGTTATCCATGATCTTATTCACGTACTGGGCCCTGACATTGAAGTATCACGAGGCGATCTAAATCGTGCTTCGCTGACGCTCCAGACGTTATATGTACAGCATCAAGCGCAACGCATGGCCTGGATCGCCGATCACCTGAATTGTTTGAAAGGCAGCGGAATAATATATGCACTCACGGTCCGCGACGCGGACGAACTTACCCGCTGGCTTAAGCACAAAGGTTTTGACGTTGAGGCGTATACAGGACGTACAGAAGACCGGGCAGCCATTGAAAAGAAACTTGACGACAATACGCTAAAGGCAGTAGTAGCTACGACAGCGCTGGGCATGGGCTACGACAAACCTGACCTTGCATTCGTCATCCACTACCAGATGCCCGGATCCGTCGTAGCTTACTATCAACAAGTGGGGCGAGCTGGTCGGGCCCTGCCCGACGCTTACGGCATACTGCTTTTCGGAGATGAAGAAAAAAGTGTCAATAATTACTTTATTGACACTGCATTTCCTCCTCCTGAACTGGTGGAAGATATAATTGCCGTTTTGACAGAACACCCAGAGGGCTTGACGCTTCCCTCCCTGATGAAATGTTTGAATTTCGGCAAAACCCGTATTGAACAGGCACTCAAACTGATGGCATTGGAGCTTCCCACGCCGGTCGTGCATGAGAACTCCAGATGGTAACTCACCTCTTCAGAACTGAATCCAGACTTCTGGGGACGCGCCGAGCGAATGACATCTCTACGCCAGCAAGAACTTCAACAAATGAAGGACTATTGTGAGCTTCCATTTGGGCAGCACATGAAGTTTTTGATAGAAGCACTGGACGGCGATCCCCGCTTTGTATCGCCTCCTGGCCTCAAACCCTTTGCTGCCACCGTCAGTGAGCAAGCTGAACAAGAAGCACACAACTTCTTAGGCCGATCAAATCTACCCATTGAGCCGAGAAAAATGTGGCCTCCCGGCGGAATGCCTTACTACCAGACAAGCGGTAAAATCTCGCCAGCCCATCAAGCGCAAAAGGGACGGGCACTCTGCATATGGGGAGACGCTGGATGGGGTGCCCGGGTCAAACAGGGTCGATACGTGAGCAAGTCTTTCGATAATGAGCTATTGGAAGCCTGTGTAAAAATGTATAACACGTGGAATCCTCAACCTGCCCCGACATGGGTAACAGCAATCCCGTCTCTTCGTCATCCTGATTTGGTTCCCGAATTCGCCCGCCGTGTTGCCTGCAAATTAGGCTTGCCTTTTCATGCAGTACTGAAAAAAACAGAGCATCGGCAAGAACAAAAAACCATGGCTAATTCAGCTCAACAAGCCTTGAACGTCGACGGTTCAATGGAACTCGTATCTGAAAAAATACCTGCTGGCCCTGTATTGCTGATAGATGATATCGTCAACTCACGTTGGACATTCACCCTGGCCGCCTGGCTTCTGCGAAAAAACGGAGGTGGCGAGGTATGGCCATTAGCACTTGCCTTTAGCGGACACCAAGAATGACGCCGGACCTGTCTCCGAATACTCAAGCTATATTACTGCTGACTGCGCCCTTGATTATTGGAAATGCGCCTTCCAAGGATTTGCTCACGCCTGCAGAATATAAACGTTTGGCTATGCACCTGAGGCACATGCAGCGGCAACCGGCGGATCTAATGGCGGCGAATGGATCCACATTAATCTCTGATTGTCAGGCAATCGTTGATGAGACAAGGCTTAGAAAGCTACTTAACAGAGATTTTCTATTAAGCCAGGTGATTGAACATTGGCAAGCACGTGGCATTTGGGTAATTAGCCGGGCGGACAGTATGTACCCGCGCCGACTGAAAGCCAGATTAAAAGAAAATGCTCCAGCCATTTTATATGGTTGCGGCAATATAGAACTTTTCGAATCGGGCGGACTGGCTGTTGTAGGCCCTCGCGATGTGACACAAGACTTGGTCGACTACTCAACCACTGCCGGTCAACTCGCGGCACGTGCGTCGATCCCTATCATTTCTGGAGGGGCCAAAGGCGTTGATCGCGCAGCCATGAATGGATCGCTGCACGAGAATGGGTATGTATGTGAGGTTATGGCCGAGCGACTGGACCGAGGAGCGCTTGATCGAAATAATCGGCCTTGCCTAATGAGCGGACAGCTCGTCCTTGTTTCCGCCTATGACCCAGGCTCCGTCTTCAGCGTCGGGCATGCGATGCAAAGAAACAAACTCATCTATGCTCTTTCAGACGCCTCGCTCGTGGTCAATGCGGAAGTTAATAAGGGCGGCACATGGTCGGGTGCGGTAGAGCAACTGGACAAACTTAAACTGGTTAACGTTTACGTGCGCTCGACAGGCACTTCCTCTGAAGCCTTGAACTTACTGGCAGAAAAAGGTGCGCTGCCATGGCCGAACCCAAAAACAAGATCAGATTTCAAGGACATGTTTGAATACCCGGTAATGAGTGCTTTGGAAAAGCAGGGTCTGCCGCCTTCTATTAAAAATAACATGGACGCAAACAGTTCTAATGATCTGCTGTCACAGACGGGAATAAATGAAGTGTCGCCCGTTGAGTATCGTCAGTCGGCAGCCAGCGCAACTGCCCCCTTAGGGAGACGCTGATTTATTCTAAAGCACAGCTGTTGCCCCCTGATAAATCAAGGCCTCCAGAGCGTTGCAGGGACGAAAAATCGAATAAATCAGCGGCTCCTTAGGTATCCTCTGAAAAAGCCCATTTTTTTGGAGAGGAACCGGGCTGGAGCGCCTGTATTTACTGGCTTCGACTTTTGAAGAAAAGGCTTTTTCAGACCTTCCTTAGAGGGTGTAGACAAAATAAATTAAACTTTCACTCCCTTGTCTGAATAGCCCTCAAGCCATGCCTAAAACCGGACGTCCTCGCTCGATTGCCGCCGAGCACTATCCCGTGCTGGTGAAACTCGCTCATGCACAGCCCTATTCCAGCCAAGCCGAATTGGCGCTCGTATTCTTCGCCGAAACCGGTATCACTGCGCATCCCGGCACCTTTGCAAAAGCGTTGAAAATGGCAGGGATTACGCGTGTAAAGCAGCGGGCCAAGGGAAGTTTTCAGTCACCTGAACCTAATAAAGCCTATGGCTACAATGAAACCCACCGCCGCCAACTGCCGGAGCAGCTATATCCGAGTTGCTTGACAGATACCGAGTGGGCACTGGTCGCCGACCTGTTTGAAAGCCAGGGCGGACGAGGAGTGCCACCGCTTCACTCTCGGCGCACGTTGCTGGAAGCCTGTTGCTATGTCGTACGCACGGGGTGCTCATGGCGAATGCTACCCCGCGATTTTCCTCATTGGGACAATGTCTACAAAACGTTCCGCCGGTGGAGCGCTCAAGGCAAGTTCGAGCAAATGCATGATCGCTTGCGAGCTCAATGGCGTGAGCGGGAAGAACGCGCTGACAGCCCGTCAGCAGCGATCCTGGATTCACAGTCGACCCGCAGTTCTCCTCAAGGCGGTGACAGCGGCTACGACGCAGGCAAAAAAGTGAAGGGGCGTAAACGAAGTCTGATTGTCGATACATTGGGCCTGCTGCTGGCTGTCAGTATCAGTGCTGCAAGCGTGCAGGATCGTGACGCGGCGGATGATGCGGTGGCGTACTCGAAGGAAAAATATCCGTCACTGAGCACGCTTTTTGTTGATAGTGCGTACGCAGGAAAATGGGCACAGCGCACCCATCAACTGCACGCTATCGATGTTCAAGTGATCCGTGGCCCGAATAACAGAAGAACAGGGCAATGGCACTCTGAACAAGGCGATCTATTTTCCGTGGAGCCTGTTCAGACTGGATTTGTGGTCATGCCCAAGCGATGGGTAGTGGAGCGAACTCATGCCTGGAATGAGAGAGCTCGGCGACTGATCATGCATCATGATCGCCTTTTTGCGGTAAGCGAGGCATGGGTTTGGTTGGCCGAGGCTCGAATACTCGCGCGCCGACTCACTACATGATTTTGTCTACACCCTCCTAGGGAGGCGCTGCAAAAATAGCCAACTGTCCCCACCCTTGGCACACTAAGTTCCTTCAACAGCCTCCCTCTCCGTGAGCGTTACGCGCGTGCAGAAGACCTTCTCCGAACTCGAATATACCGGCAAGAAAAAGCAGACTCGCCGAGATCGCTTCCTGGCTGACCTTGAACAGTTGGTGCCCTGGGCCCTGCTGGAGGCGCAAGTGGCGCCGTTTTATAGCAACACCGCAGGCAAGCGCGGACGCCCTGCGATAGGGGTGTCGCGCATGTTGCGCATGTACGTCGTGCAGCAGTGTTTCGGTTTCTCCGATGAAGGTTGCGAAGATGCCGTCTACGACAGCCAGGCCATCCGCGGTTTTATGGGTATCGACCTGGGTCGCGAGTCTGCACCGGATGCCACCACCTTGCTGCGTTTTCGCCGCTTGCTGGAAGTCCATCAGCTAACCCGGCTGCTGTTTGAAACGATTAACCAGCATCTGGCCAGCCGGGGGCTGCTGCTCAAGGAAGGCACTATCGTCGACGCTACTCTGATCGCCGCGCCGCCCTCGGTCAAGAACCGAGAAGGCAAGCGTGATCCTGAGATGCATCAGGCCAGGAAAGGCAATCAATGGCACTTTGGGATGAAGGCCCACATTGGTGTAGACGCCACGTCGGGGCTGGTGCACAGCGTAGTAGGGACGGCCGCTAACGTGGCGGATGTCACCCAGGTTGGCCAGTTGCTTCACGGTGACGAAACCTATGTTTCGGGTGACGCTGGATACACCGGTGCGGCCAAGCGACCGGAGCATGCTGAACGGGACGTTATCTGGTCGATTGCAGAACGGCCAAGCAGTTACAAGCAGCACGGCGAAGGCAGCGTGCTGTATCGGGTCAAGCGCAAAATTGAATATGCCAAGGCGCAACTGCGTGCCAAGGTCGAGCACCCCTTCCAGGTAATCAAGGTGCGCTTCAATCATCGCAAGGTTCGCTACCGTGGGCTGGAAAAGAATACAGCGCAGTTGTTCAGTTTGTTTGGGTTGGCCAATCTGATGCTGGCCAAGCGGTATTTACAACAGACGGCAGGATAAATCCGTCTGAAAGGCGGGACTGGCCCGCCTTTCAGCAAAATGAGGGCAGAAATCTGCTCGAGAAACGTAAAATAAGGCCGGCAGGTTGAAAAAAACCGGCTTGGAAATGGGGACGGTGCGAACGGGTTAATTGTTCAGCGTCTCCCTAGGAGGGTGTAGACAAAATCATGTAGTGAGTCGGCGCGCGAGTATTCGAGCCTCGGCCAACCAAACCCATGCCTCGCTTACCGCAAAAAGGCGATCATGATGCATGATCAGTCGCCGAGCTCTCTCATTCCAGGCATGAGTTCGCTCCACTACCCATCGCTTGGGCATGACCACAAATCCAGTCTGAACAGGCTCCACGGAAAATAGATCGCCTTGTTCAGAGTGCCATTGCCCTGTTCTTCTGTTATTCGGGCCACGGATCACTTGAACATCGATAGCGTGCAGTTGATGGGTGCGCTGTGCCCATTTTCCTGCGTACGCACTATCAACAAAAAGCGTGCTCAGTGACGGATATTTTTCCTTCGAGTACGCCACCGCATCATCCGCCGCGTCACGATCCTGCACGCTTGCAGCACTGATACTGACAGCCAGCAGCAGGCCCAATGTATCGACAATCAGACTTCGTTTACGCCCCTTCACTTTTTTGCCTGCGTCGTAGCCGCTGTCACCGCCTTGAGGAGAACTGCGGGTCGACTGTGAATCCAGGATCGCTGCTGACGGGCTGTCAGCGCGTTCTTCCCGCTCACGCCATTGAGCTCGCAAGCGATCATGCATTTGCTCGAACTTGCCTTGAGCGCTCCACCGGCGGAACGTTTTGTAGACATTGTCCCAATGAGGAAAATCGCGGGGTAGCATTCGCCATGAGCACCCCGTGCGTACGACATAGCAACAGGCTTCCAGCAACGTGCGCCGAGAGTGAAGCGGTGGCACTCCTCGTCCGCCCTGGCTTTCAAACAGGTCGGCGACCAGTGCCCACTCGGTATCTGTCAAGCAACTCGGATATAGCTGCTCCGGCAGTTGGCGGCGGTGGGTTTCATTGTAGCCATAGGCTTTATTAGGTTCAGGTGACTGAAAACTTCCCTTGGCCCGCTGCTTTACACGCGTAATCCCTGCCATTTTCAACGCTTTTGCAAAGGTGTCGGGATGCGCAGTGATACCGGTTTCGGCGAAGAATACGAGCGCCAATTCGGCCTGGCTGGAATAGGGCTGTGCATGAGCGAGTTTCACCAGCACGGGATAGTGCTCGGCGGCAATCGAGCGAGGACGTCCGGTTTTAGGCATGGCTTGAGGGCTATTCAGACAAGGGAGTGAAAGTTTAATTTATTTTGTCTACACCCTCTTAGCTAAAAAAAGAAAGCCCAGAAAGAAAGTGTCAAAAAAATCGTCGCTGAGTCCCGCAGAAACCCTGTTAAAAACCGTTCATGATATTTTGAAAGACCGGTTGAAACACCCGATGAAAGAAGAGGAAATAGCCACCCTTCTAGGGACCTCAATTGTGCAAACCAGAGCCTGGCTAAAGCGTCTGATGGAAGAAGGTCGCATCGAAAAACAAACCAGACCTGCGCGCTACTTTCTTGCTCCAGAACGTTTATTCGAATAATGAATGCCAGCATAAAGTAACCCGGTGGCACGCCAGGTTACTCAGGAACAAAGATTTAACGTGAATTCGCAGCCGCCACGATCAGCGCTTTCATTTCTGACACTGCCGCCTTGAAGCCAACGAACAACGCATGGGCCACCAGCGCGTGGCCGATGTTCAGTTCGTTGATGCCCTTGATGGCCGCAATCGCTTCGACGTTGTGATAGTGCAGGCCGTGACCGGCGTTGACGATCAGGCCCTGAGCGAGACCGAACGCGACCCCATCGGCCACGCGTTGCAGTTCTTCGGCGACTTCGGCCGGTGTCTGAGCATCGGCATAGCGGCCGGTGTGCAGTTCGATGGCGGGCGCACCCACACGTTTTGATGCCGCGATCTGACGCTCGTCGGCGTCGATGAACAGCGAGACCTCACAACCGATCTTTGCCAGCCGCTCGACTGCGGCTTTGATGCGTGCTTCCTGCCCGGCTACGTCCAGACCGCCTTCGGTGGTCAGCTCCTGACGCGTTTCCGGCACCAGGCAGATATGCGCCGGGCGGATACGTTCGGCAAAGGCGAGCATTTCTTCGGTTACACCCATCTCGAAGTTCATGCGCGTCTGCAGCACATCCTTGAGCAATAGCACATCACGTTCCTGAATGTGTCGACGGTCTTCACGCAGGTGCACGGTGATGCCATCGGCACCCGCCTCTTCGGCGTCCAGCGCAGCTTTCACCGGGTCCGGGTAACGCGTGCCGCGAGCCTGACGCAAGGTGGCCACATGATCGATGTTCACGCCAAGAAGGATACGAGTGCTTTGGGTCACGGTTGTCTCCAGAAAAAGGTACGAACTGATGTTTATCGACTTGATGCTGGCTGTGGAGCATAAAGCCTGATTACGGCTTGCGAAACAGTTCACGACTGACTAAAGGGCGACCGCCCAGATGCACCGCCAGCGCCTGACGCATCAGACGCTTGGCAGCAGACAACGCGCCCGGCGTGCTCCAGTCGGCCTCCGCCATGGCCAGCAGCTCGACGCCTTGAAACAAGCCTGGCTGTAACAGATGGACACGCTCGAGCCCTGCGTCCACTTGCAGACGGTACATGCCGTCTGCTGCCAATGGTTCGCCATTGATGTCCGTGTCCATGGCAAAACCGTAGCCGAGATCGTCTAGCAATCGCCATTCGAAAGAGCGCAGCAACGGTTCCAGCGGACGCCCCGCGGCCAGCGCCAGCAAGGTGGCGGCATAGTGATCGAATACCGCAGGGTGCGGATCTTCGGCGGGCAACAGGCGAATCAGCAGTTCGTTGAGGTACATGCCGCTGAACAGCGCTTCACCGGTCATCCAGGTGGCCACACCTGCGCTTTCCATGCGACCGACGTTCTTCAGTTCGCCACGCCCGCGAAACTCGACTTCCAGCGGCACGAAAGGACGCGCCAGCGAACCGGCCTTGCCTTTGGCGCTGCGCAACACGGCTCGAAAAAGCCCTTGCGGCGTGAGGAAGTCGACCAGCGCGCTGTTTTCGCGATAGGCACGGCTATGCAGCACATAAGCAGGTTGGCCGGTGGGCGTGCTCATCAGGCGGGCTCGAAAGAAAAGGGTTCGCCCGACCGCAAAGAAGTCGGGCGAAAGGACAGCTTAGAGGTCGCCGTAACCCAGCGAGCGCAGCGCACGCTCATCATCGGACCAGCCACCCTTGACCTTGACCCACAGGTTGAGCATGACTTTGGAGTCGAACAGCAGCTCCATGTCGCGACGGGCATCACTGCCGATGCGCTTGATGCGATCGCCCTTGTCGCCAATGATGATCTTCTTCTGACCATCACGTTCGACGAGGATCAGCGCGTGGATATGCAGCGTGCGGCCCTGCTGCTTGAACTCTTCGATTTCGACGGTGATCTGGTACGGAAGCTCGGCACCCAACTGGCGCATGATCTTCTCGCGGACCAGTTCGGCAGCCAGGAAACGACTGCTGCGGTCGGTGATCTGGTCTTCCGGGAAGAAGTGCTCGTTCTCCGGCAGATGGGACGCGATCAGGCTTTCCAGCGCTTCAAGGTTGTGCCCGTGCTGCGCGGAAATCGGCACGATAGAGGCATTTGGCAACTGGCCTTGCAGCCACTCCAGATGCGGCATCAGATCGCTTTTGTCTTCGATGCGGTCGGTTTTGTTGATCGCCAGAATGACCGGACCCTGCACGTACTGCACGCGTTCCAGAACCATCTGGTCTTCGTCGGTCCAGCGAGTACGGTCGACCACGAAGATCACCACGTCGACGTCTTTCAAGGCCGCCGACGCGGTCTTGTTCATGTAGCGGTTGAGCGCTTTTTCGCCATTCTTGTGCATGCCGGGGGTATCGACATAGACCGCCTGCACGGCGCCCTCGGTCTTGATGCCCAGCATGTTATGACGCGTGGTCTGCGGCTTGCGCGAGGTGATCGCCAGCTTCTGACCCAGAATATGGTTGAGCAGCGTGGACTTGCCTACGTTAGGGCGGCCGACGATGGCAACATAGCCACAGCGAGTTGCGGTTGTATCAGTCATGACCGTTCTCCACGCCCAGGGCAATGAGTGCGGCTGCTGCGGCTACCTGTTCGGCAATCCGGCGGCTGACACCCTGTCCTCGGCTCTTTTCATTCAAAAGGTTGATCTCGCATTCGACGAAAAACGTCCGGCAATGCGGTTCGCCCTGAATATCCACCACTTCGTAACGCGGCAGATCGCAGGCGCGCGACTGAAGGAATTCCTGCAGTCGGGTTTTCGGGTCCTTGTTGGTGTCCACCAGCGTCAGGCTGTCGAACTCGGTGGTCAGCCAGGCCAGCACACGTTCGCGGGCCGCTTCCATGCCGGCATCGAGATAGATCGCACCGATCAGCGCTTCCAGTGCGTCAGCCAGAATGGACTCACGACGGAAACCGCCGCTTTTCAGCTCGCCGGAGCCCAGACGCAGGTATTCGCCCAGATCGAAACCACGCGCCAGCAGCGCCAGGGTTTCGCCTTTCACCAACCGCGCACGCAAGCGTGACAACTGACCTTCGCGGGCCTGCGGAAAGCGTTCGAACAGCGCCTCGCCGGCGACGAAGTTGAGTATGGCATCGCCGAGGAATTCCAGACGCTCATTGTTGCGACCCGCAAAGCTGCGGTGGGTCAGCGCCAGGACCATCAGCTCCTGATCCTTGAAGGTGTAGCCGAGCTGACGCTCCAGGCGGCTCAGGGATACGCTCACGGTTTACCCACGCTGAATTGCTTGTCGAACTTCAACACCAGATCGATGTTCTGGAACCACGGCTCACGCTGCTCATAATTCAAATGGGCTTTGAACGCGTTGTTCTCCACCGTCACTTTCAACGCCTTGTTCAAATCTATATCCCGAATGCTGTTGACCTGCATGTTCTTACCGACATAACCGTAAAATTCGTCGACCGTGGTGATGTCCAGGGTCTTGTTGGTGTCGACTGTTTCGATGATGTTCGTCATCGTCCTGTAGTCGAGGTAATGGGGGACGAGCTTGAAGGCCGTGGTGGTCGCAAAGGCAACCAACATCAGAACCAGCAGCCATCCCACCAGCGAAAAACCTTTTTGAGAAGTAGAAAACTTCATGCTCGACCTCAAACGTGCGCAGCCTGCCCGATCGGGCCGGCTCATCGTTCAGAGGCGCTTCCCGTCAGCCGAAATGACAAACGGCGCTGCCCCAGGCAGCGCCGCATCGATTACTTGATCAACCCTACGCGTGCGAAGTTGGGGAAGTGGCTGAGCTTCGGCTCTGGCCAGCTCATCCACACCGCAAAGGCTTTGCCGACGATGTTCTTGTCTGGAACCATGCCCAGCTCGTCCTTCGGAATGTTAGGGTCATCCCAGTAACGGCTGTCATTGGAGTTGTCGCGATTGTCACCCATCATGAAGTAGTGAGCGGCAGGTACTGTCCATTCACTGTCAGGCGGAGCACGGTAACGGGTCATTTCCTGACGGATCTGATGCTCGACTGCACCCAGTTGCTCTTCATACAACTCCGCGCTGCCCAGCGTACCCGGCTCAGTGCCGATCAGCTTCTTGGCAACCAGCTCGCCATTGATGAACAGGCGCTTGTCGCTGGTATAACGGATGCGATCACCGGGCAGCCCGACGACACGCTTGATGTAATTGACGCTCGGATCGCTCGGGTAGCGGAACACCATCACATCGCCACGCTGCGGGTCACCGATCTCGATCACTTTCTGGTCCAGGACCGGCAGGCGGATGCCATACGCGAACTTGTTGACCAGAATGAAATCGCCTACATCCAGCGTCGGCTTCATGGAGCCCGAAGGAATCTGGAACGGCTCGACCAGAAACGAACGAAGCACCAGCACGATGAACAGCACCGGAAAGAACGATTTGCCGTATTCAACCAGCAAAGGCTCCTTGTTCAATCGCTCGACGACAGCAATGTCAGGTTCACCGACGCTGCCCTGATAATTCGAAATGGCCGCCCGGCGACGAGGCGCCAGGACAATCAGGTCGATCAGTGCAAGCACGCCACAGACGAACACAGCGATGACCAACAACAGCGGGAAATTTAGTGACATAGGACCTGACTATTCCAACCTGAGCACTGCAAGGAAGGCTTCCTGTGGAATTTCCACGTTGCCGACCTGCTTCATGCGTTTCTTACCGGCCTTTTGCTTCTCCAGCAATTTACGCTTGCGGCTGACGTCACCGCCGTAGCATTTGGCCAATACGTTCTTTCTAAGCGCCTTGACGGTTGTCCGCGCCACAATCTGACCGCCGATGGCCGCCTGAATTGCCACGTCGAACATCTGCCGAGGAATCAGCTCTTTCATCTTCTCGGTCAACGCACGCCCTTTGTAGTGGGCGTTGTCGCGGTGAACGATCAGTGCCAGGGCATCGACCTTCTCGGCGTTGATCAACACGTCGAGCTTGACCAGGTTGGCTGACTGGTAACGATCGAAATGATAGTCCAGCGAAGCATAACCGCGGCTGACAGACTTGAGACGGTCGAAGAAGTCGAGGACCACTTCATTCATCGGCAAATCGTAGCTCACCTGTACCTGGGTGCCGAGGAACAGCATGTCGTGCTGAACGCCACGCTTTTCGATGCACAGGGTAATGACGTTGCCCAGGTGCTCCTGCGGCACAAGAATATTTGCCCGAACAATGGGTTCGCGCATGTCTTCGATGGCCGACAGGTCAGGCAGCTTGGATGGGTTGTCGACGTAGATGGTCTCGCCGGTCTTCAACAGCAATTCAAAGATTACGGTTGGCGCGGTGGTGATCAGGTCGAGGTTGTACTCACGCTCCAGGCGCTCCTGGATGATCTCCATGTGCAGCATGCCGAGGAAACCACAACGGAAACCGAAGCCCAGTGCGTCGGAGCTTTCCGGCAAATACTGCAGCGAGGAGTCGTTCAGCGTCAGCTTTTGCAGGGCTTCGCGGAAGTCTTCGAAGTCGTCCGAACTGACCGGAAACAGACCGGCATAGACTTGCGGCTGAATGCGCTTGAAACCCGGCAGCACGTCTACGTCAGGGGTGGTGCTCAGGGTCAGGGTGTCACCCACCGGCGCACCGTGAATGTCCTTGATGCCGGCAATGATGAAGCCCACTTCACCGGCTTTCAGATCAACGGTGGCTATGTGCTTGGGATTGAACACACCCACGCTGTCGACCAGGTGCATCTTGCCGGTGGACTTGACGAGGATCTTGTCGCCCTTGCGCACGCGGCCATGGCGTACACGCACCAGCGACACAACGCCCAGGTAATTGTCGAACCATGAGTCGATGATCAGCGCCTGCAACGGCGCTTCGATGTCGCCGGTCGGTGGCGGGATGGTCGCTACCAGACGCTCGAGGACTTCGTCGACACCCATGCCGCTCTTGGCGCTGCACGCGACGGCGTCAGTGGCATCGATGCCGATGATCTTCTCGATCTCTTCCTTGACGCGGTCCGGATCGGCCTGCGGCAAATCCATCTTGTTCAGAACCGGCATGACCTCCAGGCCCTGCTCGATGGCGGTGTAGCAGTTGGCAACCGACTGGGCCTCAACGCCCTGACCGGCATCGACCACCAGCAACGCACCTTCGCACGCAGCCAGGGAACGGCTGACTTCATAGGTGAAGTCGACGTGCCCCGGGGTGTCAATGAAGTTCAGTTGGTAGGTGATACCGTCTTTGGCCTTGTAATACAGGGTAACGCTATGGGCCTTGATGGTGATCCCGCGCTCGCGCTCGAGGTCCATGGAGTCGAGCACCTGCGCTTCCATTTCGCGCTCGGACAGGCCGCCGCACATTTGAATGAAGCGATCGGCCAGCGTCGACTTGCCATGGTCAATGTGGGCGATGATGGAGAAATTGCGGATATGACTCAAATCACTCACGGATCAACACTCAAAAAGGTTGCAGGCAGATTGCCCGCCGAAAAATAGCCGGGAATTGTACCTGAACTAAGCAAGAGGCGTCACGCTTACAGGCATCCGGATCGGTGCCGGGCAAACAGTCAGCCACAAAAAAGGGTGGCCGCAGCCACCCTTCCCGGCCAAATCAGCCCGTTACTCGGACAGCTTGAAGGTAATGAAGGTCGCACGGCCCTGGCGCAAAACACGCATCGAGACGGAACGATCCTTGGGCAGGCTTTTCGCAACTTCGGTGAACTGCTTGCCGGAGATGATCGCCTGATTGTTCAGGTGAGTGATCACATCACCCGGTTGCAGGCCGATCAGCGCTGCCGGACCACCGGAGACTTCTTTGATGGCCACGCCACCTTTGATGTCCAGAGTCTTTTTCTGCTCGGCGGTCAGCTCGATCACCGATACGCCCAGACGATTGCTGCTGCGCTCGGCACCGGAACCTGAAATGTCGCCCATCTCCTGACCTTCATCCGGCAATGCGCCGACAGTCACGGTCAGTTTCTGACGCTTGCCGTCACGAATTACTTCGAGTTCGGCTTTGCTGCCGTCCTTGAGGTTACCGATCAAGTGCGGCAGGTCAGCCGACATAATGATTGGCTGGCCGTTGGCGCTGAGAATCACGTCACCGACCTGCAAACCACCCTTGGCCGCCGGGCCATCTTCCAGAACCTGGGCAACCAGCGCACCGGCAGGTTTGTCCAGCCCGAACGATTCGGCCAGGTCCTTGTTCACTTCCTGAATGACCACACCCAGCCAGCCGCGGCTGACTTTGCCATTGGCCTTGAGCTGGTTGGCAACGTCCATAGCGACGTCAATCGGGATTGCGAACGACAGGCCCATGAAGCCGCCGGAACGGGTGAAGATCTGCGAGTTGATCCCAACCACCTCGCCCGCCATGTTGAACAACGGGCCGCCCGAGTTACCCGGGTTGATCGCCACGTCGGTCTGGATGAACGGCACGTAAGTGTCATTCGGCAGACTGCGGCCCTTGGCACTGACGATGCCTTTAGTCACCGAATGATCAAAGCCGAAAGGCGAACCGATGGCCAACACCCACTCACCCACTTTGAGCGTGTTGGAATTGCCCAGCTTGGCGGTTGGCAGGTCTTTGCCCTCGATTTTCAGCACGGCCACGTCAGTGCGCGGATCAGTACCGACCAGCTTGGCTTTCAATTCACTGCGATCGGACAGGCGCACGAGAATCTCGTCGGCGCCATCGATCACATGGTTGTTGGTCAGAACGTAACCGTCCGACGAAATAATGAACCCCGAACCCAGCGACTGCGCTTCGCGCTGGCGATCACCTTTGCCTGGCGCCCGCGAACCCGGCGGCATACTGCGCTCGAGAAACTCGCGGAGCATGGGCGGCAAGCCTTCCATATCCGGCATCTGTTGGTTGGCGACAGCGCGATCCGGCAATTTCTGACGGGTACTGATGTTCACCACTGCGGGCGAGGCCTGCTCGACCAGCCCGGTAAAGTCGGGCAGGTTCTCGGCCTGAGCCGCAGCGACCTGTCCGAGCATCAGCACGGCGGCGATCAATGAAAAATAAGACTTCATACGTGGTATCGACATACGGCTCCCGTTCGTAACGAGCAAAATTAAGCAGTACAGAGCAGCTGACTCAAAGACCCTGAGCCACGATGCTCACTCCAGAGTCAGATATAGGGCCCACAAACGACAAAGGCCAGAGCTGCGAGGCTGTGACCTATAGAAAAAATAGAGGATTTTTGCAACGTGAAAACCTCACCAAACATTTCAGTATCTCGCCCAAGGCCAGGTTGACTGCGGTCAGGCGGCTCATCGAGCCCAAGATGAAAATTTTTACATCCCGGGCATTCGTCGCTTCAGATGTTTATTGCTTTACCGGAGTTTCATCATTGCGCATGGATAACGCAATACGCTCGGCCGTACCCATGGGCACTTCTCCGACGACCGTCACCATCATGTCACCCTGAGGCGTAGTGAGACGACGCGAAACCGCCGCGGTCGGCCCCAATTGAGTGCGGATATCTGACGAAGACGCCCCTTTCACGGATTCGATAAACACCGAAAAACGCGCCAGACCATCGCCGTACATCAAACGGGTGACAGAGGACTGCGTGGCGGGGTCCTTGCGGACGCCACTGCTGCTGAGCTCAAAACCGGGAGGCAACCAGTCCGAGCGCCATGCCACCGGGCTGATAGCAACTTCAGGCTTGGTTTTCACGACAGGCACCGGCTTGCACTCATCACTTGCCTTGAGCGTTTGCTCGGACAATAGGCTGGATGTATCAAGATCGGTAAACTGGAAACGCTCGAGCAATTGACCCCGCTCACTTAATAACAGTGATTTGAGCAACAGTCCGGCTTCATTATCCAGATGAAGTTCGAGGCCGTAACGATGCTGATCCTTGGGCGCCAGCGCGACAATGGTCGTTGGGCGGCCAGCCACTCTGGATTTGCCGACAATTTTCATGTCGTACCAGGCAGAAAGTCTTTTGACATCGAATGCACGGGCGGTGGAAACAGCCGGATTGGCTACACCCGCTTCAAGCGTACCGCTGACGCACTGGGTAAGTCCGCCAACGCGCAACACTTCCTGAGCAGACCCATCAAGTTGCAATAAACGCTCTTGGACCTTTCCATCCGCGATGCGGTGCCAGATTCGGTGGGTAGAAAAACTACCATTACGCTCGTAAACAAATGCGCCTTGATAACTCTGCGACTGATCGACTTTGGCAAGACGATTGATAGCGTCCTGCGCGTCGTCAGCCTGTACCGGGAGGGCAAGCCATCCACTAAGCAGTAACGGCAGTAGAGGGACGGCTCGCATGATCCTCCTTAACGGTTTTCCAGGCTGGCAGCACGGGCATACGGCAACGCGCTTTCAGTGCCTTTCAACGCTGCTTCCTGAGCGTGTTGACGCAGGTAACCAGGCAGACGCTGATCGCCTTCACCTGCACCCTGCAACACACCGTTAGCCATCGGGCCTGGTGCCTGCTCGGCGCTTTCAGTGTAGCCGGCAAGTACAGCCGGGCCTTTTACTTGCGGCACGGTCAGGCTGGCAGGCTGTTGGGTCTGCTGTGCTAGCTGCGCGCCGGCTATTTCATCCTGGTTGTACAGGCGGACACCGGCCAGAACGGCTACGGTAACCGACGCTGCAACGGCCAGACGACCGAGCGTACGCCAAGGACCACGCGCTGCCTTGAGCGGGCTGACTTCATCGGCAATGGCGGCAGATACAGCAGCCGAAATATCCAGATGAGGCATCAGTAACTCTTTGTGCATCGCTGCACGGGCAACTTGATAACGCGCCCATGTGGCGCGAGTATCGGCATCGTCAATGGCATTCAATACCCGACGTAATTCCAGTTCGTCCGCTTCGTTATCCAGTACCGCGGACAGCGATTCCTGCAGGGCTTCACGACTCATGGCGGGTCCTCTCTTGGGCTATCGCCGCTGTCTCAGGATTCCTGCAACAACGGCTGCAGGGCTTTATCGATGGCTTCCCGAGCGCGAAAGATGCGAGAGCGCACGGTACCAACAGGACACTGCATGACGCTCGCAATGTCTTCATAACTCAGACCATCGAATTCACGTAAAGTTAGTGCCGTACGTAAATCTTCCGGGAGAAGCTGGATGGTCCGATGGACGGTGCCCTCGATCTCATCCCTCAACAATGCACGTTCCGGCGACTCGATGTCCTTGAGGTCGTGATCGCCGTCGTAGAACTCCGCGTCTTCAGACCTTACATCGCTATCAGGTGGCCGACGACCTCTCGACACCAGATAGTTCTTCGCCGTATTAATGGCGATGCGGTACAGCCAAGTATAAAAAGCACTGTCGCCGCGAAAATTTCCGAGTGCACGATAAGCTTTTATAAACGCTTCCTGTGCAACATCCTGAGCCTCATGGGTGTCGTGCACGAATCGCACGATCAACCCTAGAATTTTGTGCTGATATTTCAGCACCAACAGATCAAACGCTCGCGTATCACCGCGCTGTACGCGCTCGACAAGCTGCTGATCCTCTTCCTGGGTTAGCATGAACACTCCTCGTTAAGCTTGAAGGAGCGTTGCAACTGACAGTGTTCAGGCTTGCAAACATAGACTCGGGCTTTTCGCAAAAGTTCTCCCCCTTCCAGCAAGTTTCCTGCAGACCATCTTGACGCCTGCACGAAAAACGCAGCTCGACAGGGTCGGCTGCGCGAATAGTCTTGTCGTCGAATTCGCAGTTGATGATCACTTATCTAACACTGCAAAAAACGACGCTGTTCCTGTGTAGGCAACCTGCTATTGAGCCTGGAACCCGGTAAAAAGTTCCATTGACACAATGTCAGGCGTGGACCCCAGACTGCATATATCGCCAGGAAATCACTGAATTGAAGCATTTCCAGTGAAGAACCCGGTAAAACAAATAGGCATGACATCAGGGACTGGAGCACAATCCCTGCCCGCCGTGGTCTCACATTGCCATGTAGGCGCGGCTATTGTGCCGTTACCCCCATACTTATACTAGTGGCCGCCAAGGACAGAATGCGCAGATGAGTCAACATTTTCAGCACGACGTACTGGTAATCGGCAGCGGCGCTGCCGGACTGAGTCTGGCCCTGACGCTTCCCGGGCATCTGCGGATTGCCGTGCTGAGCAAGGGCGATCTGGCCAACGGTTCGACATTCTGGGCGCAAGGCGGCGTGGCGGCGGTCCTCGATGACAGCGACACCGTGCAGTCTCATGTCGAAGACACACTGAACGCCGGCGGCGGCCTTTGCCATGAAGACGCCGTGCGCTTTACCGTGGAGCACAGCCGCGAGGCCATTCAGTGGTTGATCGATCAGGGCGTGCCGTTTACCCGTGGCGACCACGGGGACACGGACGAAAGCGGCTTTGAGTTTCACCTGACCCGCGAAGGCGGTCACAGCCATCGACGCATCATTCACGCCGCCGACGCCACCGGCGCGGCGATATTCCGAACCTTGCTCGAGCAAGCCAGCAAGCGACCGAACATCGAGCTGCTGGAGCAGCGCGCCGCCATCGACCTGATCACCGAGCGCCGTCTCGGGCTTGACGGCCAGCGCTGCCTGGGCGCGTATGTGCTCAATCTCAGCAGCGGCGAAGTCGACACCTACGGTGCGCGCTTCACGATTCTGGCCTCGGGCGGCGCTGCAAAAGTCTATCTGTACACCAGCAACCCGGACGGCGCGTGCGGTGACGGCATCGCAATGGCTTGGCGCTCGGGCTGCCGGGTGGCGAATCTGGAGTTCAACCAGTTCCACCCCACCTGCCTCTATCACCCGCAGGCCAAGAGCTTTCTGATCACCGAAGCGCTGCGCGGCGAAGGTGCCTATCTCAAGCTACCCAACGGCGAGCGTTTCATGCCGCGATTCGACGAACGGGCAGAATTGGCCCCGCGCGATATCGTAGCGCGGGCGATCGACCACGAGATGAAGCGCTTGGGCATCGACTGCGTTTTTCTGGACATCAGCCACAAACCCGAAGCATTCATCAAGACACACTTCCCCACCGTCTATGAACGCTGCCTCGAGTTCTCCATCGACATTACCCGCCAGCCCATTCCAGTGGTGCCCGCCGCGCACTACACCTGCGGCGGCGTGATGGTCGACAGTCACGGCCATACCGATGTGCCCGGCCTGTATGCCATCGGAGAAACCAGCTTCACAGGCCTACACGGCGCAAACCGCATGGCCAGCAATTCGCTGCTGGAGTGCTTTGTCTACGCGCGCTCGGCAGCCGCAGACATCGAGCAGCAACTGGATGAAGTGTCCATGCCCACAGACCTGCCAGCCTGGGATGCCAGTCAGGTCACCGATTCGGATGAAGACGTAATCATCGCCCACAACTGGGACGAGTTGCGGCGCTTCATGTGGGACTACGTAGGCATCGTGCGCACCAACAAGCGCTTGCAGCGCGCCCGGCATCGGGTGCGTCTGTTGCTGGACGAAATCGACGAGTTTTACAGCAACTACAAGGTCAGCCGCGACCTGATCGAGCTGCGCAACCTGGCGCAGGTCGCCGAACTGATGATTGAGTCAGCCATGCAGCGCAAGGAAAGCCGTGGCCTGCATTACACGCTGGATTATCCCGACATGCTGCCCGAGGCGCTCGACACTATTCTGCTGCCACCCAATTACGCCGGCTGAATTTCAGACGCACGCGCAGGCGTCGATGCATGTCCGGCGTCAGCGCATCGCGAGGTATACAGCAACTGCTGGTGAACCCCGAGGGCCTGCCGTCGCCGTCGATCAGGCGAAAACGCATCATCACGACCCACGGCAAGGCGAGGCTATCAGGCCTGAGGCAGACAGGTTGCCAGCCGCCCCGCTCACTCCAGAGCTGCCACCCCTGGCGATCACGTTTCAGCGCGCGGTACGCCGCAGGATGATTAAGCAGGATCGACCGGGGCAGCACCCAGACGGCGTGCGCCAGGCAAGAGGCGGATCCGACCAGTGTCGCCCATGGGCTGATATCCAGCTGGCACAACGCAATCAACGCCAGCAGCTGAGCGACCAGATAAGCGGCCAGCAGCAGACGCGACGCCTGCCAGTGGCACTCGAAACGGTCACTTGGGCTGGACACGGTCCAGAATCATGCGAACCATGCGTTGCAGCTCAGGGTCTTCGGATTCGGCACGCTGCATGAACCAGCCGAACATGTCCTGATCCTCACAGGTCAGCAGACGACGATACAGATCGCGGTCCACGTCATTCAAATGCGGGTAGACCTCACGGACAAACGGCACCAACAGCACGTCCAGTTCAAGCATGCCGCGGCGGCTGTGCCAGTAAAGGCGGTTGAGTTCAACGTCTTCGACCATGGAGCGCTCCTCAAAGTAGGCGGCGAGTATACAGCCGTGAGCCGACGGAGCGAACCGCACAATGGTCGCAGCAGTTTTCATGTAACCGTATTCATATCGTCGACTGGGCACTATGCACTATGATGTGCCCCCGGACTTTTTCCCCAATCTGCGATGACCATGGCCCACACAGCTTTTTTCTGCACGCTATCCCATGAGGGCGTTCTCGCCGTTCGCGGCGTGGATGCCGGCAAATTCCTACAAGGTCAATTGACATGCAACCTCAATTATCTGAGTGAGAGCCAGTCCAGCCTGGGCGCACGCTGCACGCAGAAAGGCCGCATGCAGTCGAGTTTTCGTATAGTTTTCGAAGGCGATGGCTGCCTGCTGGCGATGGCCAGCGAACTGATCGAGCCGCAATTGCTGGACCTGCGCAAGTACGCCGTGTTCTCCAAATCGAAACTCACCGACGAAAGCGCTGCCTGGGTGCGCTTTGGTTTACAGGAAGGCGACGACGCGCTTGCCAGCCTTGGCCTGGATCTGCAGCAGGAAACCGGGGCGGTGGCGAGGACCGACGCGCTGATCGCCATTCGCGTTTCGCCGGCCCGCGCCGAACTCTGGGTACCCGCCGGGCAGGCGGACAGCACCCGATCGCATCTGGCAGCCCGACTGGCAGAAGGCTCGCTGAACGACTGGTTGCTGGGCCAGATACGTGCCGGTATCGGCCAGGTATTCGGCAGCACGCGTGAAGAATTCATCCCGCAGATGATCAATCTGCAGGCGGTCGGCGGTGTCAGCTTTAAAAAGGGCTGCTACACCGGCCAGGAAATTGTCGCGCGCATGCAGTACCTGGGCAAACTCAAGCGTCGGCTTTATCGCCTGACCTTGCAGGCTCAGGAAATTCCACAACCCGGCACAGCGTTGTTTTCGCCTGTACACGCCAGTGCCGTAGGCAACGTGGTGCTGGCCGCGCAGTCTGACCAAGGCATCGAATTGCTCGCCGTGCTTCAGGGTGATGCGGCCGAAAGTGGACAGATACACCTCGGTTCGCCGCAAGGCCCGGCGCTGCACATGAGTGAACTGCCCTACACGCTGGACAGTAAACTCGAAACTCTGCGCTAGGCCTGGCGAACACATTCACGTTCCTAATGTCTCTAGAGCGATCCAGCAGCACGCTGGCGCTGCTTTGGGCGCGCGGAAAACTCTGGACACTCTTAACGGCTGCGAGATGCACATGAGCAAGATGGCTGACGAGGTGCAGAGAAACCTGATCAAGGCTATCGATAGAGATGCCCTGTTTCTGCCGACCCTGCCGGAAGTAGCATTGAGAATTCGCCTTGCCGCCGAAGACACTGAAATCAGTATCGCGGACTTGAGCAAGGTCATTGGTAGCGATACCGCCCTCTCCGCACGCCTGATCAAAGTGGCGAACAGCCCCTTGTTGCGCCCGAATTTTGAAGTCAGCGACGTCAACACAGCGATTCGTCGCCTGGGCGTCAATTACACCTGCAACCTGGCCATCGGCCTGGTGGTCGAGCAAATGTTTCACGCCAAGTCGGAAGTCATCGAACAGAAGATGCGTGAAATCTGGAAACAGAGCCTTCAGGTCGCCGGGATCAGCTACACGCTTTGTCAGCGCTACACCCACCTCAAGCCAGATCAGGCGACGCTTGCCGGGCTGATTCATCTGATCGGCATTTTGCCGATCCTGACCTATGCCGAAGATCATTTCGAATTGCTGGCGGACCCGATCAGCCTCAACCATGTGATTGACAGCATTCACTCGGTCATCGGTGAGCGCCTGCTGCGTTCATGGGACTTCCCCGAGCCACTGGCTTGCGTGCCGGGCCAGTTCCAGGACTTTGCCCGCGTATCAAAAAACCCTGATTACACCGACCTGGTGCAGATTGCCACGGTGCACATCCACAAGAACACCGACCACCCGTTCAGTGAGATCGAGATGACCGATCTGCCTGCATTCCATCAGCTAAGGCTGAGCGAAGCCGACGGCACGCTGGCGGCGCAGATGGAAGAAGCCAAGAGCATGCTCTACTAGCCCGATCAGGATCAAGACATCGTCGTGAAACTGACCCGCACCTTGAGACCTCGCTCGGCGCCATCATGCAGCGTAATTCTGGCCAGATGCGCCCGGCAGATCTCGCCCACGATAGCCAGACCGAGCCCTGCGCCACTGCCCCGCTGACTGCTGCGATAGAAGCGTTCGAAAACCCGTTCGCGCTCGTCTTGCGGAATGCCCGCACCGTCATCCTCGACCTCCAGCACAGCGGGCGCGTATACCCGCAGCACCACATTGCCGCCTGGCGGCGTGTGCGCCAGCGCGTTGTCGATCAGATTGCTCAGCAATTCGTTCAACAAAGTCGGCTCGCCACGCAGCCAGACCGGTTCGTCAGCCTCCAGCGCCAACGCGACGCCGCGTGAATGGGCCAGCGGCGCCATGGCCATGCCCAGCTCTCTGGCCAGTTGACTGAGGTCCAGTTGCTGCGCGCCACCTTCGGCAATCGCCCGCGCACCGTTTTCGATCCGCGCCAGCGACAGCAACTGATTGGCCAGATGCGTGAGGCGATCTGTGCCCAGCGCTGCCGCTTCCAGCGTTTCGCGCCAGCGGTGCGGTTCACGCTCACGCAATCCGAGCTCGACCCGTGCCTTGAGGGCTGTCAGGGGCGTGCGCAATTCATGGGCCGCATCGGCGATGAACTGCGCCTGCCGCTCGAACTGCATGCGCAGCCGTTCAGTGAAGTGGTTCAGCGCGCCGACCAATGGGCGCAGCTCATGCTGCACCTCGACCATCGGCAAGGCGCGAAGATCGTCCGGCTGACGCTCTTCGACCGACGTGCGCAGTCGCTCCAGCGGACGCAACGCTGCGCTGACCGTGAACCAGACCAGCAGCAATGCGCCACCGCCGAGCATGCCCAGGCGCAGCAAGGTGTCGGCCATCAGGCTGCGCGCCATGCCTTTGCGCGCTTCCTGAGTTTCCGCCACGCGAATTTCCGCAACCCCGTTCATGCCAGGGTCCGTCACCGGCTTGAGCAGGCTGACCACCCGAACGTCCTGGCCCTGATAGGTGCCGTTATAAAACTTGGCCAGCGCCGGGTAATCGTCGGTGCGCAGAGTACCCGGCGGCGGAGAAGGCAGGTTTTCGTAGCCGGAGATCAGCTTCTGGTGGATGTCATTGACCTGATAATAAATGCGTCCTTCGCTGTCGTAAGCGAAAGTGTCCAGCGCCACGTAGGGAATGTCGGCGCTCAAGGTGCCGTCACGCTGAGTCAGGCCGGCCGCGATGGTTCGCGCCGATGCCAGCAGCGTACGGTCGTAGGCCGTATCGGCCACTTCCCGGCCATTCCAGTAAGCACTCATGCCGCTGGCCAGCATCAACACCACCAGCAGCAATGCCAGATTCCATAGCAACCGCCAGCGCAGGCTGTCGTTAATCATCGCGGCTTTCAAGCAGATACCCCAGACCCCGAAAGGTCACGATGGCCACGGCATGCCCGTCGAGCTTCTTGCGCAGGCGGTGAATATAGATTTCGATGGCATCGGGGCTGGCTTCTTCATCAAGCCCGAAGACCTGTGCCGCCAGTTGCTCCTTGCTCATCACCCTGCCGGGCCGGGCGATCAGGGCCTCCAGCACCGCCTGCTCGCGCGAGGTCAACGTCAACAGTTCTTCGCCGAGCGTGAAACGCCGTGTGTCCAGATCATACGTCAGCACGCCGCAGCACTGCTGCCGCTCGCCGCCCAGTACGCTGCGCCGCAGCAAGGCCTTGACCCTGGCTTCCAGTTCCGACAGTTCGAAAGGCTTGGCCAGGTAATCATCCGCCCCCAGATTGAGGCCGTGAACGCGATCCTTGACGTCACTGCGCGCGGTCAGCATCAGCACCGGCAGGTTCTTGCTGCGCGCCCGCAAACGCGCCAGCACCTCGAAGCCGTCCATGCGCGGCAGCCCGACATCAAGAATCGCGACGGCATATTCCTCACTGCTCAAGGCCAGGTCGGCGGCCACGCCATCATGCAACACGTCTACGGTCAAACCCGCGCTCTTGAGCGCCTGCGCAACACTTTCAGCCAATTGCAGATGATCTTCCACAAGAAGAACACGCATCGCCGTCTCCTGATTGACACTGTTGTTATCCGGGGCTTGTGGCGGAGGAGTTTACAGGCAGGCCGCTGCCTGTGAAGGACAGAAACGACTTGAAGCTTCATCGGTCACCTGACAGGCCGCTGAAAGGTTTGCGAAAGGTTGATGATTTAGCATCGCTTAACGACCCGCTAAAACGGGCACGTAAACACAGACACCCGGATGCGTCTGAAAATAAAAACAATAAATCGGTAAATGGAGTCACCCCCATGTCTACGCCCTTCCAGGCCTGCGCCTCCCCCGGCTGTCTGTCCCTCGTGGATAGCTCAGCGCCCCTGCTCCACGCTCTTCAACCCGTCACGCTTCAATCCGGCAGTGCCCACCTCTGCACCGATGACAGCCTGTTGTCAGCGAACAGCGTTTCGTTGTGCGCGCGACCAAAGCGATTGCCCGGCAGCTTCCTGACCCCACAAAACTCTCTCAGCTAAAAACAACAAATCTGGAGACTGAACATGAAAATTTCCCTGCGTCAGCTAGCGGCCACTGCTGGCTGTCTGTTGCTTGCCAGCCAACTGTTTGCAGACCCTCGGCGCCCGGAGTGCATTGCACCGGCATCGCCCGGCGGCGGCTTCGACCTGACCTGCAAACTGATCCAGAGCGCGCTCATCAACGAAAAGATTCTGTCCACGCCGATGCGCGTGACGTATATGCCCGGTGGTGTCGGCGCAGTGGCCTACAACGCGGTGGTCGCTCAGCGCCCGGCTGATGCAGGCACGCTGGTTGCGTGGTCCAGCGGCTCGCTGCTCAATCTGGCACAAGGCAAATTCGGCCGTTTTGACGAGAACGCCGTTCGCTGGCTCGCCGCCGTCGGCACCAGCTACGGTGCCATCGCCGTGAAAAGCGATTCGCCGTACAACAACCTCGACGATCTGGTCAAAGCCCTGAAGGCCGATCCGAGCAAAGTCGTGATCGGCTCCGGCGGCACGGTCGGCAGCCAGGACTGGATGCAAACCGCACTGATCGCCAAAGCCGCAGGCATTAACCCTCGCGACTTGCGCTATGTCGCGCTTGAAGGTGGCGGCGAGATCGCCACGGCGTTGCTGGGCGGCCACATTCAGGTGGGCAGCACCGACATTTCCGACTCGATGCCACACATCTTGAGCGGTGACATGCGCATGCTTGCCGTTTTCGCCGAGAAGCGCATCGACGAGCCGGAAATGAAAGGCATCCCGACCGCCAAGGAACAGGGCTACGACATCGTCTGGCCTGTCGTGCGCGGCTTCTATCTGGGGCCGAAGGTCAGCGACGAAGACTACAACTGGTGGAAAGCGGCGTTCGACAAGATTCTGGCTTCGGAAGATTTTGCCAAATTGCGTGATCAGCGCGAGCTGTTCCCGTTTGCCATGACAGGTCCGGAACTGGACACCTACGTCAAGAAACAGGTGGCCGACTACAAAATGCTGGCCAAGGAATTCGGCCTGATTCAGTAATTCAACGCAATTGACTGACTTTCGGTTGCGCCCGCCAGACGGGCGCGACGCAGGAGCTTCTCATGGTCATACAACGCATTTTCGCGGCCATTCTGTTAATGGCCTGCGCAGGCCTGGCCCTTATGGCCTGGCCTTATCAGGCAACTTTTTCCTACGAACCGGTCGGCCCCCGCGCCTTCCCGCTGCTGATTCTCGGGCTGATGGGCGTTGGCCTGCTGTACATGCTGATTCGTCCTACGGCCATCGTCCACACTGAAGAAGAGCCCGCGCTGGACCGTCAAACCCTGATCAAGATCGGCGTGTGCATCGGCCTGCTGCTGATCTTTGCCGGACTGTTCGAACCGCTGGGCTTCATTCTCAGCAGCATCCTGATCGGCATCCCCATGGCGCGCCTCTATGGCGGACGCTGGCTGCCCAGCATCGTGGTGGTGATTCTGACGAGCGTCGGCCTGTACCTGCTGTTCGACAAGGCCATGGATGTCCCGCTGCCTTTGGGCCTGCTCAGCGTTCTGGAGAACTGATATGGATACGTTCGGCTATCTGGGCCAGGGCTTCGGCGTCGCCCTCACTCCCTACAACCTGATCACTGCGCTGTCCGGCACGCTGATTGGCACCGTCGTCGGCCTGCTGCCGGGGCTTGGACCGATCAACGGCGTGGCGCTGTTGATCCCGATTGCCTTTGCACTGGGGCTGCCGCCCGAATCGGCACTGATTCTGCTCGCGGCCGTGTACCTGGGTTGCGAATACGGCGGCCGTATCAGCTCGATTCTGCTTAACATTCCGGGTGAAGCCTCGACCGTCATGACCACGCTGGACGGTTACCCGATGGCGCGTCAGGGCCTGGCCGGCGTCGCGTTGTCGCTGTCCGCGTGGAGTTCGTTCATCGGTGCGTTCATCGCAACCTGCGGCATGGTGCTGTTCGCGCCGTTGCTCGCCAAGTGGGCGATTGCCTTCGGCCCGGCGGAATACTTCGTGCTGATGGTGTTCGCGATTGTCTGTCTGGGCGGCATGGCGGGCGACAGGCCGCTGAAAACGTTTATCGCTGCGTTGATCGGCCTGTTTCTGTCTGCTGTTGGCATCGATGCCAACAGCGGCGTGTATCGCTTTACTGGCGATAACATTCACCTGACCGATGGCATTCAGTTTGTGGTCCTGGTTCTGGGGCTGTTCTCGATCAGCGAAATTCTGTTATTGCTGGAGAAAACCCATCGCGGCCAGGAAGCGGTCAAAGCCACCGGGCGCATGATATTCAACGTCAAGGAGGCCGCTTCGGTATTCGCTGTGAATGTGCGCTGCGGGCTGCTGGGCTTCATCCTCGGTGTGCTGCCGGGTGCGGGGGCGACGCTGGCCAGTGCGGTCGCCTACATGACCGAGAAACGCATCGCCGGGGCAAGCGGCAACTTCGGTCAGGGTGACATGCGCGGTCTGGCCGCACCGGAAACCGCCATCGGCGCCACGGCCTGCGGCGCTCTGGTGCCGATGCTGACCCTGGGCGTTCCCGGCTCGGGCACCACGGCCGTGATGATCGGCGCGCTGTCGCTGTACAACATCACACCAGGGCCGATGCTCTTTCAGCAACAACCGGACATCGTCTGGGGCCTGATCGCGTCGTTGTTCATCGCCAATATCATGCTGGTGATCCTCAACATTCCGATGATCCGCATCTTTACCCGCATCCTTACCGTGCCGAACTGGGCGCTGGTGCCGGTGATCGCGATCATCACCGGGATTGGTGTGTACGCGGTGCATGCGACCACGTTCGACTTGTTCCTGATGGTCGGCATCGGCATTTTCGGTTACATCCTGCGCAAGCTGGACTTCCCGCTGTCGCCGATCCTGCTCGGGTTCATCCTCGGCGGCCTGATGGAGCAAAACCTGCGCCGCGCCCTGTCGATCTCCAACGGCGAACTGGGGATTCTCTGGTCCAGCCCGATCACGCTCGGAGTCTGGGTGGTGACGGTGTTCATGCTGCTGTTCCCGCTGCTGCGGATCTGGCGTAAACGCGCGAAACAGCGCGCCACCACGATTCATGGCTGAGCCTGCTCTGCGCCACTGGTGGGCGACACCGCTGGTCGGCCTGCCGGGCGGCTACCTCGCCAGTCAGGTCGGCTGGCCGCTGCCGTGGATGGTTGGCTCGTTGCTGGCGATCATCCTCGTGCGCTGCCTGACGCCCTGGCAACTGGCGCAGATTCCCGGCGGCCGCAAATGCGGTCAGTTGATCATCGGGACCGGCATCGGCCTGCACTTCACCCCGGTGGTCATCGAACAGGTGCTGGCGCATTTCGGCTTGATTTTTATCGGTGCGCTGGTCACCAGCCTGTCGTGCCTGATCGGCGTCTGGCTGATGCTGCGTACTGGCGAGGACCGGCCAACGGCGTTTTTCTCCAGCATGCCGGGCGGTTCGGGAGAGATGGTCAACCTCGGTGCCCGCAATGGTGCGGCGCTCAGCAGCGTGGCTGCCGCGCAAAGTCTTCGAGTGCTGGTCGTGGTGCTCTGTGTGCCCGCGATTTTCAAATACTTGCTGGGGGATGGCGCACCCACGCTGCACGCCACGATGGTGGACTGGCGCTGGCTGGCGTTGCTGCTGCCGGTCGGTGCCGCACTGGCCTGGATATGGCAACGTCTCAAGCAGCCCAACCCATGGTTGTTCGGCCCGTTGTTGCTGAGCGCGGTGGTGAGTGTGGTCTGGGATCTGCGAATCAGTTTGCCCAACGGCGCCAGCCAGCTCGGTCAGTTGCTGATCGGCAGCGGGCTGGGCTGTCACTTCAATCGGGCGTTCTTCCGCCGCGCGCCGTCGTTTCTGGCGCGCACCCTGCTGGGCACTGCATTGACGATGCTGATCGCGGCACTCGCAGCGCTGGGCCTCAGCGCCCTCACCCAGCTGGATTTGCGTTCGTTGACGCTGGGCATGATGCCCGGCGGCATTGCCGAGATGAGCCTGACCGCCGAGGTGCTGCAACTGTCAGTGCCGCTGGTCACGGCCATGCAGGTCATGCGTCTACTGTTCGTACTGTTTCTCGCCGAGCCGCTGTACCGCCTCTGGAACAAGCGGTTCACTGACTGAATGCGTCGTTCACAGATTCGGCAGTCGCCAATCGATCGGTTCGATGCCGTTTTGCTCAAGGTACTTGTTGGCCCGCCCGAAATGACCGTTGCCCAAAAAGCCTTTATAAGCCGACAGCGGCGATGGATGGACGGACGTCAGCACCAGATGCTTGGTCGCATCGACCAACTTCTGTTTGCTCTGCGCATGAGCGCCCCATAACAGAAACACCAGATGCGGCTGATGCTCGCTGACCACCCGAATGATCCGGTCGGTAAAGTGCTGCCAGCCTTTGCCCGCATGCGAGGCAGCGTTGGCGCGCTCGACAGTCAGGGTGGTGTTGAGCAGCAGCACGCCTTGGTCGGCCCAGGATTGCAGGCAACCGTGATTGGGAATGTCGATGTTCAGGTCACGCTTCAGCTCTTTATAGATGTTGACCAGTGACGGTGGCGTCGGCACGCCGGGCTGCACCGAGAAGCACAAACCGTGGGCCTGATTCGGGCCGTGGTACGGGTCCTGACCGAGGATTACCACTTTCACGTTATCCAGCGGCGTGGAATTCAGCGCGTTGAAGATCAGTGGTCCCGGCGGATAGATCTCCTTGCCGGTCGCATGCTCCTGACGCAGAAACTCACGCAGCTGAGCCATGTAGGGCTGTTCGAACTCGTCACGCAGGGCTTCTTTCCAGCTGGGCTCAAGCTTGATGCGGTCTTCGCTAGTCATGGTTACATCCGGTAAAAACAATGCGCAGACACTAGGAAAGCCCGGCGGCAAAGTCAATGGCGGTTGCGCTTGCACACTCAAGACAGAACGCAGAGCGTCCAGAAAGGCGTGCCGACGCGGAGCATCGGCACGACAGTGAGCGTCAGTCTGACATGAGTTTCAGCTATCGATGGCCACCACGACCATCGCCACGCCCGCCTCGTCCATGATCCCGGCCATCGCGCCCGCTTCGACCGCCATGGTCGTCCCAGCCGCGATTGCCACGGTCTCCGCGGAAACCGTCGTTACGCCCGAAACCGCCATTGCCACGAAAGCCATCATTCCTCCAGCCGTAGCCCGGCGGACGTCCTGGCTGGTAGTAGTGCGGAACCGGCGGCGGCGCGTAGTAACGCGGGGCCGGAACGTAATAACGGGGTTGGCTGTAATAGCGCGGCTGGGGCGCTACGTAGATGCGCCGCTCTTGGTAATAAGTGGCGTTATAGCCGTTGTCATACGCATAAGTGCCACCACTGACGACCGTCGTCGGCTGTGTGTACACATCGGATTCGTAATAACCGGGGCCTCCGTAGCAACCAGCAAGGAAAAGGGTCAGCAACGTGACAAGCAAGGGTCTTCGATACATGGCGGCCTCCTGGACCGCGATTGGGCACAAACCAGCGACGCTGGTCGGCGTCCGCCAAAGCGGTTGGCGAACAAGGGTTATGACAGTGAAATGCCCTTCTAGTGCCCTGAACACGCCCCTGACCGGGACCCGTCCATAATGGCGATATGGCGCCGAGCGGCCCGAAAACCGCGCACCGCGGGACTGTTTCAGTTTTATACAAACATGCTACAAAACATTTCACCTCGATAAATGCACAGACGCCTCATCGCGGTGCAAGGCCGCACCAGTACAAGGCAATTGCGCATTCACCGCCAGCTCGACGTCAGCAGCGCCCCGGTAAACCGTCACTTCTGGCGAGTTGGCACAACTCTCGCTTAATGACTGGCGTGCAGGAGTCAACACAGGTTCGCGGCACCACAATTTGCAATAGCCGACTAGGGTTCCGGCTTGCCGACAGGCAAGTGGCTGGTCCGAGAGTTGGCGACCTCCAGTAGAGGTTACACGGCGGGACAAAAGCCCGGGAGACAGGGACACCAGTGGTGTCACGTTGCTCCTGGCCGCCTTTTTTCACTACTGGAGATTTCTCAACATGCAAAAGTCTCGTCTTTTCGGCCTGCTCACCGCAGGCCTGCTTGCTGCGTTGAGCCTCTCGGCGACTGCCGCCCAGAAAGATCACTTCAACGTCTGCTGGACCATCTACGCAGGCTGGATGCCGTGGGAATACGCCGGTAGCCAGGGCATTGTCGACAAGTGGGCGAAAAAGTACGGCATCAAGATCGATGTCACTCAGCTCAATGACTACGTCGAATCCATTAATCAGTACACTGCCGGCCAGTTCGATGGCTGCACCATGACCAACATGGACGCCCTCACCATTCCGGCCGCAGGCGGCGTGGAAAGCACAGCGCTGATCGTCAGTGACTTCTCCAATGGCAACGACGGCGTTGTGCTCAAGGGCGAAGGCAAGAAAGTCGCTGATCTCAAGGGCATGGACGTCAATCTGGTCGAGCTGTCGGTGTCCCATTACCTGCTGGCCCGCGCGCTGGACAGCGTCAAGCTCAGCGAAAAAGACCTGAAAGTCGTCAACACCTCGGATGCCGATATCTCGGCTGCCTTCAATACGGATGACGTGCAGGCGGTCACCACCTGGAACCCGATGCTGTCGGACATCAAGGCCAAGCCCGGCGTGACCGAGGTGTTCAATTCCAGCCAGATCCCCGGCGAGATCATGGACATGATGGTCGTCAACAGCCAGACCCTCAAAGACAACCCGGCCCTGGGTAAAGCCCTGACCGGCGCGTGGTTTGAAGTGGTTGCACTGATGAACGCCAAAAATGCCCAGAGCAAAGCCGCGCTGGAACACATGGCCAAGGCATCGGGCACTGATCTGGCCGGTTTCCAGGCGCAGCTCGACACCACCAAGCTATTTGCCACTCCAAAGGAAGCGCTCGAGTTCGCCACCAGCAAACAGCTGCCCGAGACCCAGCGCAAGGTGGCTGACTTCTCGTTCGCCCACGGTTTGCTCGGCGAAGGCGCTCGCGACGCGAACGCGGTCGGGATGTCGTTCGCCAACGGCGTGGTTCTCGGCGACAAGGCCAACCTCAAGCTGCACTTTGACCCCAGCTACGTGCAGATGGCCGCCGACGGCAAGCTGTAAATCACGCTCAGTAGAAAGGTCATTGCCATGCGCTTGATAAACCGCCATCCGGATCGCGCCGGTCGCCTGATTCTGGTGATCCTGCCGTTCGCCCTGTTGCTGCTCTCCTATTTCATGGGCTCGGCCACCCGGCTTGCGGAAAACCCCACCGACAAACTGCTGCCCAGCGCAATGCAGATGGCCGATGCGGTCAAACGCGTGGCGTTCACTGCCGACGCCCGAACCGGCGACTACCTGCTGTGGCAAGACTCCGCGTCGAGCCTCAAGCGCCTGGCGATCGGTCTTGGCATCAGCGCATTGCTGGGCCTGTGTCTGGGTATTGCAGCGGGCATTCTGCCGCTGTTCAGCGCACCGTTGTCGCCGTTGCTGACGGTGCTGTCGATGGTGCCGCCGCTGGCGATCCTGCCGATTCTGTTCATCGTCTTCGGCCTGGGCGAGCTGTCGAAAGTGATGCTGATCGTGATCGGCATCACGCCGATTCTGGCCCGTGATCTGGAACAGCGCGCCCGGGAAATTCCGGTCGAACTGCTGATCAAGGCGCAGACGCTGGGGGCCACCACCTGGACGCTGATCCTGCGGGTGATCCTGCCGCAACTGTTACCGCGTTTATTGATTGCCCTGCGGCTGGTGCTCGGTTCGGCGTGGCTGTTCCTGATCGCAGCCGAGGCCATCGCCTCAACTGACGGTCTGGGCTACCGGATCTTTCTGGTGCGGCGTTATCTGGCGATGGATGTGATTCTGCCGTATGTAGTGTGGATCACTCTGCTCGCCTGGTTGATGGACTGGGGCCTCAAAGCCCTGACCCGACGCGCGTTCCCTTGGTACGAAGGAGCCCGCGCATGAGCTTTATCTGTGTGCGTAATGTCTGGCAACGATACGACGATCAAGTGGTGCTCGAGGGCCTGAATCTGGACGTGGCAGAAGGCGAGTTCTGCACACTGGTCGGCGCATCGGGCTGCGGCAAATCGACATTTCTGCGCCTGCTGCTGGGCCAGGAAACCCCGAGCCGCGGCCTGATCACGCTGGACGGTGAAGCCTTGTGCAATGAACCGGACGCCAGCCGTGGCGTGGTCTTCCAGCGCTATTCGGTGTTTCCGCATCTGTCGGTGCTGGACAACGTCGCGCTGGGCCTGGAGTTGCCCCGCTCGCCGTTGCTCGGTCGCCTGTTCGGCCAGGCCAAACGCGAGGCCCGCGAGCAAGCCGCGCAATTGCTGGACAAAGTCGGCCTGAGCCACGCGCTGGACAAGTACCCGACGCAGCTATCCGGCGGCATGCAACAACGGCTGGCGATTGCTCAAGCGCTGATAATGAAACCCCGCGTTCTGCTGCTGGACGAGCCGTTCGGTGCGCTCGACCCCGGCATTCGCAAGGACATGCACCACTTGCTGCTGGAGCTGTGGCGCGAGACGAAACTGACCGTGTTCATGGTCACCCATGACCTGTCCGAAGGCTTCAACCTCGGCACCCGCCTGCTGGTGTTCGGCAAAGTGCGCCACGACCCGCACGAACCCGGTGCATATGGCGCGCGCATCACTTACGACATCCCCCTCAACAGCGAACGCCGCGCCGAACGCGCCGCCATCGATTCGCTGCTTACCGTTTCAGAGGAGCCCGTTCAATGACTGACTCGACCACGCTGTACCCGGTTTTCGCCGAAGAACTGCTGCCCGGCGGCGGCCATCGTTCGTTCATCCTCAAGCGCGGCGAACTGCTGCGCCTGACCGACCTGCACGGCAACGCCAACGTCAGCCTGACGCTGCTCAACGCACACGAAAAAACCGAGCGCCTGAACCTGCCCGACAGCCTCAAATGCCAGCACACCGCCAAGTTGAGCAACGGCCATTGCCTGTACTCGGACATGGGCCGCGTGCTGGCCGCCATCGTCACCGACACCTGCGGCTGGAGCGACAGCATTGGCGGTGTGCTCAACGCTCAGGAAGTCGCTGAAAAATACGGCCAGGGCCGCTATCAGGAGCTGCGCAACGGCTTTTTCCGCAACGGCGTCGACAACCTGCTGGTCGAGCTGGGCAAATGGGGGCTCGGGCTGTCGGACCTGCTGATGACCCTCAACCTGTTCAGCCGCGTCGATGTCGACGACACCGGCGCGCTGCATTTCGCCGCGAACAACTCGAAAGCCGGTGATTACATCGAGCTGTATGCGCCGATGGACACGCTGGTGGTGCTGACCGCGCTGCAACACCCGATGGACCCCAACCCGGAGTACGCGCCGCAGCCGCTCAAACTCAGCTGGATGAAGGCCGATGCCAGCGTTGCCGAGCACTGCCGCACCTCGCGCCCGGAAAACGAGCGCGGTTTCATCAACACCGACCGCCTGTTCGCCTGAGGAGCCCTGCCATGAACGCTCATAATCATCATTGCTGCGACGCAACCATTCCGGCCGGCGAGCCGTTTCTGGCCGAAGTAAAGGCCGGGCAGACCGTGCGCATTCTCGATCTGCAAGGCAATCAGGCGGTCGACACGCTGTTTTTCAGCCTCGCTAACCCGCGTGAACGCTACGACGTGCAGCGTACTTTGCGGCGGCAGAACAGCGTTTACCTGACCACCGGCAGCGTGCTGTTTTCCAACCTCGGCCAGCCGATGCTGACCATCATCGATGACACCTGTGGTCGCCACGATACGCTGGGCGGTGCGTGCGCCCAAGAGAGCAACACCGTGCGTTACGCCCTGGAGAAACGCTACATGCACAGCTGCCGCGACAACTACCTGCGTGCCTGCCTGCACGACGGGCGCCTGACCAAGACCGACATCGGGCCGAACATCAATTTCTTCATGAACGTGCCGGTGACAGCCGACGGCGGCCTGACCTTCGAAGACGGTATTTCCGCACCCGGCAAATACGTCGAACTGCGCGCCGAAATGGACGTGATCGTGCTGATTTCCAACTGCCCGCAGCTCAACAATCCTTGCAACGGCTACAACCCGACGCCCGCGCAGTTGCTGATTCGCGACTGACCCGGCGACCGCCCTCAGCAACGGACGACCGTTGCGTAGATAGATCAATAGCGGGACGGCCCGCTTCCCATCACGAAACCGGGCTCAGCCAGGTTTCCGGGGTTATGCCATGTTCGACAAACTGCTGATTGCCAATCGTGGCGCCATTGCCTGCCGCATCCTGCGGACCCTGCGCACCTTGCAGGTCAAAGGCGTGGCGGTGTATTCCGAAGCCGACGCTGCCAGCCTGCACCTGATGCAGGCCGACGAAGCCCACAGCCTGGGCGAAGGCGGTGCGGCCGGGACGTATCTGGCGGTGGACAAGATCCTCGCCATCGCCAACGCCAGCGGCGCCAAAGCCATTCATCCCGGCTACGGCTTTCTTTCTGAAAACGCCGGCTTTGCCCAAGCCTGTGAGGACGCCGGTATCGCCTTCGTCGGCCCGACGCCCGAGCAGCTACGCGTGTTTGGCCTCAAGCACACCGCCCGCGCGCTGGCCCGACAACATGGCGTGCCACTGTTGGAAGGCACCGAATTGCTCGACAGCCTGGAAGCCGCCATCGCAGCCGCGCGCAGCATTGGCTATCCGGTCATGCTCAAAAGCACTGCAGGCGGTGGCGGCATTGGCATGCGCGTGTGCCGCAGCGCCGAAGAGCTGGCGGATTCGTTCGAAGCGGTAAAACGTCTGGGCCAGAACAACTTCAGCGACGCGGGCGTGTTCATCGAGAAATACATTGAGCGCGCCCGCCATCTGGAAGTGCAGGTGTTCGGTGATGGTCAGGGCGAGGTGCTGGCCCTCGGCGTGCGCGACTGCTCAGTACAGCGCCGCAACCAGAAAGTGCTGGAAGAAACCCCGGCGCCCAACCTGCCGGACGGCATGGCCGATGAGCTTTGCGCGGCGGCCATCAAGCTGGCCAGAGCGGTCAACTATCGCAGCGCCGGGACCGTCGAGTTTGTGTTCGACAGCGAAGATCAGCGCTTTTATTTTCTGGAAGTGAACACGCGCCTGCAGGTCGAGCATGGTGTAACCGAGCAGGTGTGGGGCGTCGATCTGGTCAGCTGGATGGTGCAACTGGCCGCCGGTGATCTGCCGCCGCTCGATCAGTTGCAGGCCGGTTTGAAGCCGGTTGGCCATGCCATTCAGGCGCGGCTGTACGCCGAGGATCCGGGCCGTGACTTCCAGCCCTGCCCCGGCCTGCTGACCGCTGTCAGCTTTCCGCCTGCCGATGGCCTTGGGCTGCGCATTGATACCTGGGTGGAAGCCGGTTGCGAGATCCCGCCGTATTTCGATCCGATGATCGCCAAGCTGATCAGTTGGGCGCCGAACCGCGATCAGGCCAGCGCCGGGCTGGCTGCCGCGCTTCACGAAACGCGCCTGTATGGCGTGGAGACCAACCGCGATTACCTGCGCCAGATCATCGACGATGCACCTTTCGCCAGCGGTCAGCCGTGGACGCGCTGCCTGGAAGGTCTGGTGTATCACGCTGATACATTTGAAGTGCTGAGCGGCGGAACGCACACCAGCGTGCAGGATTATCCCGGTCGACTGGGTTACTGGGCGGTCGGTGTGCCGCCGTCCGGGCCGATGGACAGCCGCGCCTTGCGTCAGGGCAACCGGCTGCTGGGCAATGCCGAAGGCTGCGCCGCGCTGGAAATCACCATGAGCGGGCCGCTGCTGCGCTTCAACACCGATGCGGTGATCGCCGTGACCGGCGCGCAGATCCCGATCACACTGGACGGCGAAGCCTGCGCCATGAACACCGCGTTACTGGTGCGCGCAGGGTCGACCCTGTCGCTGGGCACTATCGCGGGGGCAGGCGTGCGCAGTTACCTGTGCGTGCGCGGCGGGCTGGACGTGCCGGATTACCTGGGCAGCAAAAGCACCTTCACCCTCGGCCAGTTCGGCGGGCATGGCGGCCGGGCGTTACGCGCCGGTGACGTGCTGCATATCGCGCCCTTGGTTGACCGCAATGCGGGCCAGCGGATTGCCGATGAAGAGCTTGATGAGCTGAAAGAGGTTCGCCAGATTCGAGTGATCTATGGCCCGCATGCTGCGCCGGAATACTTCACCGAAGCGTATATCGAGACCTTTTTTGCTACCGACTGGGAGGTGCATTTCAACTCCAGCCGCACCGGCGTACGCCTGATCGGGCCCAAGCCGGAATGGGTTCGTGCGGATGGCGGCGAAGCGGGTCTGCACCCGTCCAACATCCACGACAACCCATATGCGATCGGCGCGGTGGATTTTACGGGCGACATGCCGGTGATCCTTGGCCCGGATGGCCCGAGCCTGGGCGGCTTTGTGTGCCCGGTGACCATCATCGAAGCGGACTTGTGGCAACTGGGGCAGGTGAAGGCTGGAGACCGGGTGCGGTTTTATCCAGTGAGTGTCGAGTCGTGTCACGCGGCGATGAACCCACAAGGCTCCACATACAACTGTGGGAGCGAGCTTGCTCGCGAAGCCGATATTCCAGACACAAAAAATGCATCGGATGTACCGGCCCATTCGCGGACAAGTCCGCTCCCACAAGGCCCCATACACCCCTGTGGGAGCGAGCTTGCTCGCGAAGCCGATATTCCAGACACAAAAAATGCATCGGATGTACCGGCCCATTCGCGGACAAGTCCGCTCCCACAAAGCCCCATACACCCCTGTGGGAGCGAGCTTGCTCGCGAAGCCGATATTCCATACACAAAAAATGCATCGGATGTACCGGCCCATTCGCGGACAAGTCCGCTCCCACAAAGCCCCATACACCCCTGTGGGAGCGAGCTTGCTCGCGAAGCCGATATTCCATACACAAAAAATGCACCGGATGTACCGGCCCATTCGCGGACAAGTCCGCTCCCACAAAGCCCCATACACCCCTGTGGGAGCGAGCTTGCTCGCGAAGCCGATATTCCATACACAAAAAATGCACCGGATGTACCGGCCCATTCGCGGACAAGTCCGCTCCCACAAGGCCCCATACACCCCTGTGGGAGCGAGCTTGCTCGCGAAGCCGATATTCCATACACAAAAAATGCACCGGATGTACCGGCCCATTCGCGGACAAGTCCGCTCCCACAAGGCTCCTTATACAACTGTGGGAGCGAGCTTGCTCGCGAAGGCAATAGTTCAGACACAGAAAACACATCGGATGCATCGGCCTCTTCGCGAGCAAGCTCGCTCCCACAAGGTGTCGGCTCGTTCCTACATAAGTTGCCCAGCCCGATCATTCTCGACATCGGTCAGGACGACAAACGCCTCGTTGCGCGGCTGTCGGGCGACACCCATCTACTGCTGGAAATCGGTGCGCCCGAGCTGGATCTGGTGCTGCGCCTGCGCGGCCATGCCTTGATGCTGGCGCTGGAAGCCAAATCGCTGGCGGGCGTGATCGACCTGACGCCGGGCATTCGCTCGCTGCAAGTTCACTATCGCCCCGAGCAACTGCCGCTTAGGCGACTACTCGACATTATTGCTGGCGAATGGGACGCCGTGTGCGCGGCGAAAGACCTGCACGTCGCCTCACGCATCGTCCACCTGCCCCTTTCCTGGGATGACCCGGCCTGCCAGCTGGCCATCGAGAAATACATGACCACCGTGCGCAAGGACGCGCCGTGGTGCCCGAGCAACCTGGAATTCATCCGCCGCATCAATGACCTGCCCAACCTCGACGAAGTACAACGCACGGTGTTCGACGCCAGCTATCTGGTCATGGGCCTGGGCGACGTCTACCTCGGTGCGCCGGTCGCCACCCCGCTGGACCCGCGCCATCGCTTGGTGACCACCAAGTACAACCCGGCACGCACCTGGACAGCGGAGAACTCGGTCGGCATCGGTGGCGCTTACATGTGCGTGTACGGCATGGAAGGCCCCGGCGGTTATCAATTCGTCGGCCGCACGTTGCAGATGTGGAACCGCTATCGCGAAGTGGCCGCATTCGAAGGCAAACCCTGGCTGCTGCGTTTCTTCGATCAGATTCGCTTCTACCCGGTCAGCGCCGACGAACTGCTGCGCATCCGCCGTGACTTTCCGCTCGGCCGCTTTGCACTGAAAATCGAACACAGCACCCTGAACCTGGCCGATTACCAGGCCTTCCTGACCCGCGAAGCCGACGGCATCGCAGCATTTCGAGCCCAGCAACAATCGGCCTTCAACGCTGAACGCGAACGCTGGATCGCCAACGGCCAGGCAGACTTCCAGAATGACGAAGGCGCTGCGCCAAGCAGCGAAGAGTTGCCCTTACAGCCAGGCCAGCAAGGCATCGACAGCCATATCGCAGGCAACCTCTGGCAAGTGCAGGTGCAACCCGGTGAGCGGGTCGAAGCGGGTGATGTGCTGGTGATTCTGGAGTCGATGAAGATGGAAATCCCGCTCCTCGCACCGGTCGGCGGCGTGGTGCAGGAAGTCAGGGTGCAACCCGGCTCGGCGGTCCGCGCAGGGCAGCGGGTCGTGGTGCTGGCAGCAGACGGAACCGATCAACTTTTCAATGTCGAGGGAATCCTGTCATGAACGACACCGCTCTGCCGAACAACCTGCGCCTGGACACCGTGCGCGCGGCCTACCAGTCTGGCCATCTGTCGCCGCGCCAGTTGATCCTGGCCCTGCGGGAAAAAGCCGCTGCGCTCAATCCCGACTATCACCTGTTCATTCACCTGCTCAGCGCGGTTGAACTGGAACCTTATCTCGTCGCGCTGGAAGGTCGTGAACTCAAGGATCTGCCACTCTACGGCGTGCCTTTCGCGATCAAGGACAACATCGATCTGGCCGCTATTCCAACCACCGCCGCCTGCCCGGACTACGCCTACACACCCGAACGCTCGGCGACGGTTGTCGAGCAGTTGATCGCGCTGGGCGCCGTGCCGATGGGCAAGACCAACCTGGACCAGTTCGCCACTGGCCTGAACGGCAGTCGCTCGCCCTACGGCGCTTGCCCCAACAGCGTTCTGGCTGACTACCCATCGGGCGGTTCAAGCTCCGGCTCGTCCTTGGCCGTCGCGCTTGGGGTCAGCAGTTTCTCGCTGGGCACCGACACCGCAGGCTCGGGGCGAGTACCGGCGGCGCTGAACAATCTGGTCGGCATGAAGGCCAGCAAAGGGCTTATTTCCACAGCGGGCGTCGTACCGGCCTGTCGTACCCAGGACTGCGTGTCGACCTTCACCGCCACGGCGAGAGAAGCCAGCCAGTTACTGGGGCTGATCGCCAGGTTTGACCCGCGCGACGAGTACAGGCGCCGCAACCCACAGTGGAACGACGCCTCGGCATTCGGCGCGCCCCGCCCGTTTCGCTTCGGCGTACCACGTGCCGAGGATCTGGAGTTCTTTGGCTGCGCTCAAGGACCGTCGTTGTTCGGCGATGCCATCAACCGCCTCACTGCATTGGGTGGCGAAGCGGTCAGCGTGGACCTTTCACCCTTTCTGGAAGCGGCGCGGTTGCTGTACGAAGGCCCTTGGGTGGCCGAGCGTTACAGCGTTGCCGGGCAGTTGATGGAAGACAATCCCGAGGCCGTACTGCCGGTGATTCGAGCCGTATTGGGCAAGGCGCCCTCGGTCAGCGGCGTCGACACCTTTCGCGCGCAATACCGCCTGCAAGCGTTGAAAGTGATCTGTGACCGGGCGCTCGAAGGGCTGGATTGCGTGGTGACGCCCAGCATCGGACGCCCGGTGACCTCGGCAGAACTGACCGCCGAGCCGGTGCTGCGCAACTCGGAACTGGGTTACTACACCAACTTCGTCAACCTGCTTGATTACGCTGCCATCGCCGTGCCCGGCGCGTTCATGGACAACGGCCTGCCGTGGGGCGTCACGCTGTTCGGCAGAGCGTTCACGGATCAATACCTGCTCAGTCTGGCAGACGCCTTTCAACGGCAAACCGCCCTGCCGCTGATTGGCGGCGACCGCCCTTCGCTGCCCGCCCCGACCACCGCCGCGCGCAATGACCTGGCGCGGCTGGTGGTGTGCGGCGCGCACCTCGACGGCCTGGCATTGAACGGGCAGCTCAAACAACGTGGCGGCCGACTGCTGGAGGCCACGCAAAGCTCCGCCGATTATCGCCTGTACGCACTGGCCGGTGGCCCGCCGTTCCGGCCCGGCATGGTGCGTGTGGCCAAGGACGGCGTGGCAATTGCCGTAGAAATCTGGGAGCTGCCAAGCGCCGAGCTTGGCTCGTTTCTGGCCGGCATCCCTGCGCCGCTCGGGCTGGGCAAAGTGCAACTGGCCGACGGGCGCTGGGAAACCGGTTTCATCTGCGAAGCCTATGGTCTGGAGGGTGCGCAGGACATCAGTCATCTCGGTGGCTGGCGGGCACACCTGCAACAACAGTAAACAGACAAGGCAGCGTGCTCAGGCGTGCTGCCTTGCGCGATGCAGGGTCGCGATACATAGTTATGGCCTTCAAACGCACGCTCTCCGGCATAGTGGGCCTCTTTTCATTTTGACGGCCCCTCATGAATCCCTTCTGGAGTCCGCTTCGTCAGGACACGCTGTTTGATCCGTCCGCTTACCTGCTGGAACAACCCAGTGTTCTGCGCCCTGAGCACAGCAGCCTCAGGCATGACACACTTAACGCATCAACGCTGGCAGCGCAGTCGACCGCCCTTTTTCCGTCCGCAGAACCCAAACGCCCGACCTCACCCGAAGCGCATGAGCCGCAAGACGTCGCGCAGCCTGTCGAACGCCAACTCAAGACCCTGCGCAACAGCCCTGGCTTCCGGCTGATTGCCGACTCGGCGCTGTTTCTCAAGGCCTGTCAGCTGGACATGGATTTTCCGCCGACCCGCCAGGATTACGTTCGCCATCAACTGATCACACTGCTGCTGCAAAAAAGTGGCAAGGTGCTTGACCCGGACGCCTTGCAGATCACCTTCAGCAGCGAGGATCGACCCGCTGTGGACGATCAGGGCAACGAACGCTACAGCGTCAGCCTGTCGCTGACCGACGTGGCATTGGCCTGCTTCGAACCCGCGTACTTCGTGGCCCTGTGTCGCAGCGCCATTAGCGATACGTCACTGTCCGAAGACGCTCCCTCGCTGACAACAGCGCAGGTCTTCAAGTGGATTGGCGAGATGCCTCTGGAGGGTGATTACAGCGCCGCGCTGGAAGCATTCCAGACCCGGCACAAGGCCACTTGGCGCAGCTTGTCGCGGCTGGCTTTTCTCGACCAACTGGCCGCGCGGCACACCCACCGGCATATCAGCCGGGACGGCTATTGGCTGGCGCTGGACGCCTTGGGGTTGAGCAATTTCCCGGTCGATACAGAGACGCTGGACAAAGGCGGACGCGGTGAACAGTCCGAGGTTCGAGCACTCTCGCTGAACGGCGAACAGGTGCCGGGGATCTTTCAGGTCAGGTCAAAAACCACGTCGCACTGCTTCATTCATCTACTCGGGACAAAGGGCAAGGTCATCGAATACATCAGCGATGATCCGCGCTACATGACCGGTCGTTTATTGGCGGCCATGAATGCGTCAGGGTTCTACGGCCACGCACTGCTCGCGCTTGAGCACCATGCAGGCATTGTTGCCGACGCCCCACTGATCGAAGGCGATGTGTTCGACACACTGACGCAGGCTTCATTCGCCGGTTTTCTGCCTGGCAATAATTCCCGCGACAGCACCGATCTGCTCCGGTCCGTGGCGCGCAGCCTGACGTTGGCGGGCGCGATCGACCTGTGGCAGACACGACCGGCCATTCTGGAGCAGCTACCGGTGGCTTCGACAATGGCTGCGCAGGTCATGGCGAGCTATCTACAGGAACGTCATGGGCTGACACTCAACCCCGAGCATGTCTTCATCGCTTATCAGCCCGGCTATTCGACCAGACCGCTGGGCGATCCTCGCGTGCCGCCTACCTACGTTCACGCCCCCGACGAAAAACCGATCAGCCTGAGCGAAGCGCTGGTCAGCCATTATCGAGTCGATCATCCGGCAGGCTATATCGATCACGGCGGCAGCACGGTGGTCTTCTTCGACCCTACCGGGCTTGGCGACCGTGAGCGGGGCCGGCTGCTGGAGATCAGCCCGCAGGCACTCGAGGACTACATCCACACGTTCGATTTCCTGACCTGGATGACCCGGCGCCTCCATGACTTCTGGGGCCAGCAGAAAACGAGCATCGAACAGGCGTTCAGATCAGCCTTTATCAACCAGGCACTGCTCAGTCTCAAGCGGGGCAGTCTCACGCGCAGAGGCTTCGATCTGGTAGTGGAAAGTATCGCGCCCGCTGCACAGCAGCCATGGCGGGCGCTGGGTTTTTTCGTTCAGGGCTCGATGATCGACGGTATGGAACATCAGTACACCGGCCTGCTGTTGCTCGAACAAACGGGCACACTGAAAGTGCTCTATCAAGCGGGCCACGCCGAGGCGTTCATCGAATGTGCCGATGACAAGGCGCTGGAACAGCACCTGATCCGGAAAACGGCCGATCCGCAGTGGCGTGAAACGGTCATGCGCTACGTACCCAGCCGTCACCACCCGCGGCTCGACTACCTGTTCAAACTGTGGGGCGGCACACAGGCGCCCACTCCACCCGTTTCGATCCTGCGCCCATGGACCGACGCGCTGTACAACCCGGACACACGACAGGCCATGCACCATTCACTGTGTGAAAAACAACTGGAAGACACACCGTTCGCTTTTTTGCAGCAACACCTCAAACAGAACGCGCTGGATGATGCGAAGGATCAGATCGTTACCTCGGCGCAGGTTTCGCTGGCGGACTGGACAGACCGGTTGCAGCACTTGCAGCGTCTGCTGGTGCCCATGTCCCTGCTACTCACACCCGCGTTTGTCGCCGTGCTGGCGACCGAGCTCGGCATCACGGCGCTGACCATTGCCGCAACACAGCTGCCGGGCAGGCGTTACGCGGAGAAAAACCAGGCGCTGCTGACCACGTTATCAGTGGGCTTGTTACAACTGGCTCCGCACACCCCACGGCTGCTGCGCTCACTGCACAGAATCGCCAAACCTGCCGCGCGCAACACCCCGATCACAGCAACCACGACCGGCAGAGCGCCGGGCACCCAGCCGCTGCGCAGGCATTTTGTGCCGCCGCGCCAGACCCGGCTGGAAAAATTCTTTCACACCGACGCGCTGCTCAAGCGCTGGACCATCACCGCTGCCACATCGCCAAACCGGATGCCGGTACATGCCTGGAAACTGGGCCGGAGGTTTTTGTTATGGACGTCTGACAGAGGTCAGGCGCGCACCCTGGTGGTCAGCACTCACGGGTACTACACGCCGTGGACGCGTACCGTAACAATCCCCAACGGCACGGAGATTCGCACTTACGCGCCGCATGGCTATGAACTGATGGACCCCAGGCTGCACCGCGTCGTCAACAAGAACGCCCGGCCTTTCGCACGCTCGAACACAGCGCTCAATAGCGTGATGCAACCCACAACGCTGGACTCGCTGCTCATCACCGACAAACTCATCGCAGGCACTTCGCTGCCCGGCAGATTGAAAAATTACAGCCTGTCCAAGTTTCAGACTGCATCGGACGAAACCTATGACGAAATCGCACGCGTGGTCGGTAACTCCCAGGCGTCATCCTTGCGCGGCTGGTTGCCGCCGACGCCGATGGATGTGCTGACCGTGCGCAATCGCTTCGGCATGCCCCCGCCGTCGCTGGCCGACCTGTTCGACAGCCTGTCCATTCAAGGCATTCATTACGACAGAATCCTGCTGGTGCATTGCCGATGTGCCGCGGTGTCGGCCCTGCTGGGCCGCGCGCCCGTCTATCATGCGCCGACAGCGGGTTCGGTGATTGCTAATATGGCCTGAACCGACCGCACCGATCATCCAGCATGGCGCCCACATCCGACATGACCACCGCCCTTCCCGACACCGCGCTATGCCCCGTGTGCGGCTTCAGCAACCGATGCAGCCTGGCCGATCCACGCACGGCGGATCAGCCTTGCTGGTGCTTTTCCGAGCGCATCGATCCGGCGCTGCTTGCTGCACTGCCTGACGAAATCCGCAACCAGTCCTGCCTCTGCCCGCGTTGCGCCGGGGTCGAGGACGCCGCGCCCGGGCAACCCGTCCGTCAGGGCACGTAGTAAGATGCCCGCCCGCTCTCTCTTGCCTCACTTCAGCCATGCGTCTTGATCGTTTCCTGAGCAACCTGCCGCGCTTCAACCGCAAAAACGTGCGTCTGGCACTGGTCGGCGGACACGTGAAAGTGGACGGGCTGACGACCACCGATCCGCATCACGAAGTGCGGGAATTCAGTTGCGTGGTCTTCGACGAAGAAATCCTTCAGGCGGGCAAGCCCGCGCGCTACTTCATGCTGCACAAGCCGCAAGGCTGCGTCAGCGCGACGGTCGATGCGCAACACCCGACGGTCATCGACCTGCTGGACGAGCCTGACCGGCGCGAGCTGCATATCGCCGGACGGCTGGATTTCAACACCACCGGGCTGATGCTGATCACCAATGACGGCCAATGGTCGCGCCGTCTCACCCAGCCGCAGACCCGGCTGGCAAAAGTGTATTACGTCGAGACCGAGCAGATCATCGACGAGCGCTACGCGGCCAGATTTGCCGAAGGTCTGTATTTTTCTTTCGAGAACATCACCACCCAACCGGCGCAACTGACCTTGCTGGGGCCGCGCTGCGCACGCTTGAGCATCACCGAAGGCCGCTACCATCAGGTGAAGCGCATGTTCGGCCACTTCGACAACAAAGTCGTGACACTGCATCGAGAAAGCGTGGGTGAACTATTGCTCGACCCGACGCTTGAGCCGGGCAATTACCGCGCGCTGCATGCACCGGAAATCAGCCTGTTCTGAAGGTAATGACCGTCTGGCGGATAGGCTGGCAGTCACTTGCGAGATGGCTGATCGCCTGCTTGACTCGACATGTCAGTGCACACGCGGCTGACACGACACATCCCTATTCCAAGAAATCTTTTGTCATGCGCGCTACCTGGCCCACGACAAACTGCCCGCCAATAACAAGACCTGTCGACCCGCTCGTCAGGATCAACCTGGGCCTTTAATAGGCTATCGCTTGCCTGTCACGAAACTCGTGCAACGTCGTTGCAACGCACACCTGTTTACCCCAGGAGTTATACCTATGTCGCCAGAAAAAGCAGTGCTGGACATACAAGGACAGTTTCGGGTTTACACCGAGTTCTATCGCACCGACGCCGCCGCGAAGACCATCATTCTGGTCAACGGCTCACTGGCCACCACCGCATCATTTGCCCAGACCGTGCGCAGCCTGCATCCGGCTTTCAATGTGGTGCTTTACGACCAACCCTATTCGGGCAAGTCCAAGCCGCACAACCTGCATGGCACGCCACTGACGCGGGAACAGGAAGGCCAGCTGCTGCTGGAACTGATCGATCACTTCAACGCCGAGCACGTGCTGTCTTTCTCATGGGGCGGCGCAGCCACGCTGGTGGCACTCGCGCACCGACCAAAGCGCATCGAAAGCGCGGTCATCAGTTCGTTTTCCCCGGTCATCAACGAGAAGATGCATGACTACTTGCGTCAGGGGATCACGCACCTGGGCGCGCATAACCGCTACGACATGGGCCACTTGATCAACAGCACCGTGGGCAAGCATCTGCCGGAATTATTCAAGCGCTTCAATTTCCGGCATATCAGCAATCTGGAGACTCACGAGTACGACCAGATGCATTACCACTTCAGTCAGGCACTGGAACTCGATCCGGACAATTACCTGACCGCCGGCAAAAACATCAACACTCCGGTGCTGTTCATCAATGGCGCCCTGGACGAATACACCTCCGCAAACGACGCGACCAACTTCTCCAGGTACTTGCGCGATTGCAGCTTCAGCACCATCGACGCCACCGGGCACTTTCTGGACATGGAACACAAAGCCGCCAGCCGCGACTCGAAACAGGTGCTCATGACATTCCTGCAACCGGAACACGTGTCGCGCAACGGCTATCACCAGACCCAGAGCCACCCGACCCTGACCTTTTGAAACCGCGCAGGGAGCCACCGCCATCTGCGGAATGTCTTCAGCGGGCGGTTGGTTTCAGGGCGAAAATCAACAGAAAAACCGCTACGCAGCGAAATTAGCGCTTCAAATCAGGGCAGGGTTCTGGTACAAAGTCAGCCGCTCAACGCGCGTCTCAGAGCGGGTATAGTTTAGTGGTAAAACGAAAGCTTCCCAAGCTTTAGTTGAGGGTTCGATTCCCTCTACCCGCTCCATATCACCTCAGTGTTAGCCCCTTATTTCCAAGCCTTCTGGCATCAGCGATGACCCAACCTTGTCCTGCCCAAGGAAGCTGCGGCCTGCTCCCTTCTACTTACTTAGAGGTAGCGTGCAGTGTTGCTCACCAGGAACAGTCGAAGCTGTATCAGGGTTTGCGGATCACCGCTGATCCCTTCCGGGACCGCGGCGAAGTGTTGACCTTGCCACTACTTGTAATATTGTTCAAACACCGTCAACTGCTCGGGCCTGATCAACTGAAACGGCACCCATACGTCCGTCTCTACAGGCTCTCCCTTGATCATCTTGAGCGCTGATTGCACCGCGCTGGTCGCTTGGGCTCTGGGATCCTGGAATACCGAAGCGACCAGCATTCCGCGCTTGATTGCCGCCAGACCGTCAGGCAAACCGTCGATTCCGATAATCGCAATCTCGCCTTTGGCTTTACCGGCCTGTTGCAACGCCATAGCTGCACCGATAGCCATCTCGTCGTTGTTGGCAACGATGGCATCGAAACGACTACCAGCCAGCAACCAGTTACTGGTCAGGTCCATTCCTTTGTGGCGTTGCCACTCGGCACTTTGCTGCTCGACAATCTTGATCCCGGGATAATCCTTGAGTACCTGTTTGACGCCTTCGGTGCGGTCGCGGGTGGCGTTTTGCGCCAGGTCACCCATGATGATCGCGAGGTTGCCTTTGCCTCGAAGCTTTTCAGCCAGGTAGCGCATTTGTAACTGCCCGGCCTCAATGTCATTGGAGGCCACTGTAACGACGCCTTTGGGCAGGTTGCGTTCGTCCGGGTGACGATTGACGTAAACCAGCGGTGTCTTCGCCTCGACCGAGGCGCGCGTGATGTTCGCCGTAGCGGAGGTGTCCACCGGCAGGACAATAATCGCGTCGACTTTCTGGTTGAGAAAGCCTTGGACATGGTTAAGTTGGCGCACTACATCGCCTTGGGCGTCTTCAAACTGAATCTGCACGTTTTCCTTTTTAGCGGCGTCAGCCAGCCCGTTACGCACGTAGGTCATGAAGTTGTCGTCGACTCTGGCGATGCTTACGCCGATGCGATAGTCGGCGACGGCCCATTGACTTAAAAACACTAGCAGGGTGGCGAAAAGCAGTGTGCAACGACGCATGATGGTTTTCCTTTTGTTGTTATAGGTTGAAACGTCATCAAGAGATAAAAAGGTGTATTGCTTACGAGTGGTATTCGTTGAAACGATGAGGTTACCCCTCAAGCGTGAAGGCCTGCCTGAAACGCTCAAGCGCGACCTCGCTATCACCGCTGGCCCAGCTTTCAAGGCCGACAACACCGCTATACCCCATACCGAACAAGGCCCTGGCAATCGCGGGATAGTGTATTTCGCCGGTGCCGGGCTCCATGCGCCCGGGAACATCGGCAACCTGGATTTCGCCGATGGCGCTGCCAGCGCGCTGAATCAGTTCGATCAGGTTTCCCTCGCCGATCTGTGCGTGATAAAGGTCCAGGTTCATCTTCAGATGCGGGCTGCCCACGGCCTCGATCAACGCTAGGGTATCGTCAGCGCGAGCGAACGGCGTGCCCGGATGATCAACTTCAGTGTTGAGGTTTTCCAGCAGGAACACCCGACCCGCGTCTTCACCCAGACGAGCGATTTTTTCCAGCGTCTGGCATGCACTCAACCACATGCGCCCGGTGGTCTGAGTGACCGGTTTAACCGGCAAGCCCTGGTCACCGAGACCGGTGCCATGCAGGTTAAGACTTGGGCAACCCAACTGCGCGGCAACCGCCAGGGACTCCTGTGCGCTGTCCAGCAGGTGCCGGATACCATCAGCCTCGGTCAGGTTGCCGGAGATGTAGCCGGTCATGGAGGTGAAGTCCGCGCCGGTCGCCGCAAGGGCCTGAATGTCTTTGCTCGTCCAGTTCCATATCTCAACGCTGAAACCTAATGCATGGATGCGTTTGACACGCTCGATGAAGGGCAAATCAAGAAAGACCATTTCGGCGCTGATCGCCAGTTTGAACGGTGTCAAACTCATGAAAGAGCTCCTTGCACACGCACCGTTTTGCCCTGCTGAAAAGATTCGATACAGGCGCGGGCGATAGCCAGTGCCGCCCGTGCGTCTTCGCCGCTAGCCAACGGTCTTTCTCCGCTGCGAACACAGTGAACGAAGTGATTGAGCTCGGCTACATACGCATCACGCAACAAGTCGGTATCCATGCGCTGGGTATCGGCCTGGACCCCATTGGCCAGGTACCGGAGCAGGTCTGAGTCGTTGACATTCCCCATCGTCAGCATGCCTGCGCTGCCGAACACTTCGCCCCGAACGTCGTAGCCATAGACCGCCTGGAAACTGGCTTCGGCAGTGGCGATGGCACCATTGTCGAATCGGATCGTGACCACCGCCGTATCGAGAAATCCTTTCTCTTTGTAGCTTGGTGCAATCAGGGCATCAGCCATCACAAACACCTCAACCGCTTCTGCACCTGGATTCAGATAGCGCAGAGTGTCGAAGTCATGGATCAGGGTTTCCAGAAAAATCACCCATTGCGGTGACGCTGCCGGATTGTTCAGAGCAGGATCGCGGGTCAGCGAACGCAGCAGTTGTGGCGTACCGATCCGACCGGCAACTACATCCAGATGAGCGGTGCGGAAGCTCTTGGCAAAGCGACGGTTGAAGCCGACTTGCAGCGTCACTCGTGCATCGGCCGCAGCGCTGATTGCGCGATCAGCTTCGTCGAGGGTGATCGCCATCGGCTTTTCACAGAAGACGCCTTTGCAGGCGCGGGCCGTACTGATGACCAGTTCGGCATGGCTGCGGGCCGGAGCGGCGATCAGCACGGCGTCGATATCCGGGTCATCGAGCAATTGCTGAGGATCGGTGTAGACCTTCTGCACACCAAGTTCTGCCGCAAGGCGTTCAGCCTGGCCGGGGGTAGGGTCAGCGATGGCGGTAAGGCTCGCGCCGGGAACATGACGGGCGGCGCTAAGGCCGTGAAAGCTACCCATGCGACCAGCGCCGATGAGGCCAAGGCGGATGATCCTGGTTGCACTCATGAAAATGACTCCCTTATTGTTTTTATGACTCGGCGGTAAAGTCCTCGTCTGTTTATGCAGGGAGCAATCACTGTGCCAATAAGTAATTCATTGATATTTAAGGTTTTATTTATTTATCTGGATTGAACAGTGTTCATTTTGATGACATGTCTATACTGGCATGTCAAAAATATCGACATAGAGTTGAGTGATGAATCAGCCACCTGCCGAATTAAGTGCCGAAGACCGTGATTACCTCACAGCATTAGGCCCGGCTTCTTTAAACGCAGGACCGGGCAGCGCGCTGGATCAAGCCTGGCAAGCGTGCTTGCAGGGGGCGATCGATCGTCCTCCAGGCATCAGGCAGGTGGTTTGGGGGTCCTGGTTGCGCAGCGTCAATGCCGGGCTTGATCCAGAGGATGGTGAATACCGTTTTGTGACGCCCACCGAGCTCGATGCAACGCAGGCAGCCAATCGGGTGCTGATCACAGTAGCGGCGCAAGTCATGCGAGGTTTACTCGCCTATAACCCCAAAGGCCATATCAACCTGACCGATGCCGAAGGCACGACATTGTATTTCTGTGGCCTTGACCTGACCCCCGTAGGCAGTCGACTGCTGGAGTCGGTGCAGGGCACCAATTGTACCGGGCTGGCGATCATCGAAGATCGTTTGGTCTATGTGCTCGCCGAGGAGAACTTCGGGCTTGGCCTGCGTCAGCGCCGCATGCATTGCGCCGCCGCGCCAATCCGTGATGCCCAGGGCAGGACGCTGGGTATGTTGACCTTGACGGCAGAGCCTGGCTGGTTTCATTTCCACACGCTGGGTACTGTCCAGTCGGCCGCCGAGGCGGTTTCGCGGCAGATGGCGCTGCAAGCCTTGCTGGAAGAGCAACAGACTGTACTTGAAGTGCTCAACGAGGGCTTGGTGGTACTGGATGATCAGGGCTGTATCAAAGCGCTCAACCATTACGCCCGACAGTTGTTCCGCGTTGGCCGCGACCTGCTCGGCAGTCCATTCAAAAGCCTGGGGCAGAGCGAGTTAACCGACTCAGTCCTGCTCGGCAGCCAGGAAGGGGTGCGGGACCTGGATTGCACCTTCGAGCTGCACGACCGTAGTCATCTGGCGTGCCTGGTGTCGGTCTGCCCGCTAGAGCAAGGCGGGCGGATTGTATCGTTGCGCGAGAACCGACGTATTCGGGAAATCACCCGGCGAATCATCGGCACTCAGGCCAGCTACACCTTCGAAACTATCCTGGGCCGCTCTCAGGCGATTCAGGATGCAATGCATCTGGCTCGCATAGCCAGTCGCAGTGATTCGACCACACTGATTCTCGGTGAGAGCGGCACTGGCAAGGAACTGTTCGCCCAGGCAATCCATAATGCCAGCGACCGGCGTGCGGGCCCTTTCGTGGCGGTCAATTGCGGAGCCATTCCCCGCGAACTGGTGCAAAGCGAGCTGTTCGGTCATGTAGAAGGTGCTTTCACCGGATCGGCTCGGGGTGGTTCGGCAGGCAAATTCGAATTAGCCGATGGAGGAACGATCTTTCTGGACGAAATCGGTGACATGTCCTTTGATGCGCAGGTCAGTTTGCTGCGCGTGCTGCAGGAAGGTGAAGTCACACGCGTGGGGGCGAAAAAATCTCTGCGGGTCAACGTTCGTATCGTCGCCGCCACTCACCGCAACCTGAGCCAGGCGGTGGCCGAGGGCGCCTTTCGTGAGGATCTTTACTACCGACTCAACGTGCTGAATATGACGGTGCCGCCATTGCGGATGCGCCGCGAAGATGTGCCGCTGCTGGCACGGCATTTTCTGGCGCGTTGTGCCCGGTCGTTGCGCAAGTCGATGCAGGACTTTTCACCCGCAGCGCTGGATATTCTTGGCACCTATCACTGGCCGGGCAATGTTCGCGAGCTGGAAAACGTCAATGAGCGAGCGACCAACCTGGCAATGACCGAATTGATCGAGCCGAGCGATCTGGCGCTGGAAATCAGACAGAGTGGGCGACCCTCGACGAGGGGAATGGCGCCCGAACCCCGAATGGCTCAGGACCTCGGCACCTATGAGATGAATGCGATCATTGCCGCCCTGAAAGACACGCGCGGAAATATCCGCCTGGCTGCTCAACGGCTGAATGTATCGCGCGGCGGGTTGTACAACAAAATGAGCCGGTTTGGACTCAACGTTGATACGTTCCGTTCTTGTGATTAGGCTCTGCACGAAAAGTCGGCGAGCGAAGGTCAGGCAAGACAAAAACAGGCGAGGAACGGTCAGATCCTGATGTTCGGTTTGACGGGCGGGCTCATTCCTTGTCCGGCAGCCATCACTGTTTTGCTCTTGTGCCTGCAAGTGAAGCAAGTCACGCTCGGCGCCGCGATGGTGCTGTGTTTCAGCGTTGGTTTGGCCATCACCCTCGTGACGGTTGGCGCCGCTGCCGCAATCGGCGCTCGTGAAGCGTCCAACCGTTTTCCCTGGCTCAATGCCGCCGCCCGGCGCGCACCTTATCTCTCCAGCGCGCTGATTATCTGCGTAGGGGTGTAGGTGGGTATCCACGGCCGGAACGACCTGTATTCGTGAGATGACATCGTGTTCGAGCTGACCAGTTATCTGGGTCTCTTTTTAGTGGCATTCGGTGCCGCCACGCTGCTGCCCTTGCAGTCTGAAGCCGTGTTGGTCGGCATGCTCCTTTCGGAGCGCTACGTGACCATCCTGCTTTTGCTGACCGCTACGGCGGGCAATGTTCTGGGCTCGGTGGTGAACTGGTACCTGGGCCGCTCGATAGAACGCTTTCGCCATAAGCGCTGGTTCCCCATCAGCGAGCGTCATCTCGACAAGGCGCAAACGACGTATCGTCGCTATGGCCGTTGGGCATTACTGTTCAGTTGGGTGCCCATCATCGGCGACCCGATTACCATGATCGCCGGTGTCATGCGTGAGCCACTGTGGCGTTTCCTGCTTGTTGTCACACTGGCAAAAGCCCTGCGTTATCTGACACTGACAGTGATCACGCTGGGCTGGGCGACATAGACGAGGTCGACAAATCCGCACACCACCGAGTCTGACTTCAAAACCGGTTCGGCGGTTTTTGTCATTTCAATTCCATCCAAAATTGAAATCTTCGCCTGGCCGCCGTATTCTCCATTTCAAATTTCCGGACATTTGAAATGACGATCAAGTCGCCACCCAGGCTCATCCAGAATGCGTTCGCCAGGATTATCAAGGACCATGCCGATCACGCAGACGCCTACCTTGAGCTTGCGCAACCCTTCGATGCACAAGGGCGCTATCTGCATTTTGACAAGCTGCGGTTCAGATTTCCGAAATCGCTGGATACCGATCTGGCCTGGTCGGTCGTCAGGCAAGCCAGAAATCGCCAGTTGAGCATGGCCATTTCCCTTGGTGAGCCGTCAAAGCTCTGCGGTTTTCTCTATACGCCTGCGATGCAGATGGCGGTGTCTGCCTGTGACCAGAATACGACCACTGCGACACTGGAATGGATGAATGCCAGGTTTGGAGAGTCCAGACAACTGAAGTACCTGCTCAACGATCTGGTCGAAGACGAAGCCATCAGCAGCAGTCAGCTCGAAGGTGCCGCAACGACTACTCAGTTGGCGAAGGAACTGTTGAAGCGCAAACGTGGCGCCCGTACCCCCGATGAAAAGATGATCATCGGTAACTTCCGGATGATGCAACACACTTGGGAATATCGGAACGAGGCGCTTTCACTTGAGCTGATAACCGACCTGCACCGAGTGGGCGTCGAGGGGATCGACGATAAGCGCTACCGCCCAGGCGAATATCGGTCTGTTGATGACGTTGTCGTCGAGGACGGTAATGGCAACATTGTTCACCAGCCGCCGCCCGCACAAGCGTTGTCGCAGCGGCTTCAGTCAGTCATTGACTGGGTAAATACCGACCACACCAATGTAGACGGCAAGCCCTATATCCATCCGTTGATAAAAGCGGTCATTCTCCACTTTGTCATCGGTTTTGAGCACCCTTTTCACGATGGCAATGGTCGGGTCGCAAGGTCATTGTTTTACTGGTACGTGTTCAAATGCGGTTTTGATGGGTTCAGGTATATCGCGATCAGTACGCTGCTGAAAATCGCGCCGGTCAAATATGGTCGAAGCTACTTGTATACCGAAACTGATGACATGGACCTGACGTACTTTATCGACTATCAGTGCCAGATCATTGCGCGAGCCATCAAGGCGTTCACGAGAAATCATGAGTCAGCCGTGGCTGCGGTTGATCAATTCAATGCGTTTCTTTATGAGTCCGGGCTGTATGCAAAACTGTCGGACAAACAAAAAATTGTCTTTAACGTAGCCAGGTCAACCAGTAACCGGTCATTTACCGTGACCGATGTCAAAGACAATCTGGGATGCGCTTACAACACAGCCGCGACCCTTCTCAACGGCCTGGTGGAGTTCAAGCTGTTCAGTAAAACCAAGGCCGGCAACGAGTGGGTCTACTCGCTGGTCGATACACCGCAGACTGTGAAATCATGGCAGTAAACCCGCCCTGATCTTCCCCCCCCTGCCTCCTCCGGGCCCCGCGCCCTGGCCTCTTGCGCCGACACCGGCACCACCAGATACTGCCGATACGCCCTGAACGCTTCTAAAGCAGAGGCATCCTGAGGGCGATAATCTTCGCCACTCGACTGTTGCCGATTCGCGACACATGCCCTGCCGATCACACTCGCACAGGCACCGTTCGCGGCGGCTGAAACTTGATCGAACAGAGCGAACGCCGTGCCCGGTTGATCCGCATAGTTGAACAGCGGGTGAGCCACGTTATCGAAGTCATTTCCTTCAACCAGCAACTGTGAAGACGACGTTCGCGACATGATTGCGCCTTGATAAGTCATGCGCTGGAAGACGTTGTTGACCAGTTGCGCACGAACTTGCGCATGGTTCATTCCTCCGGAATGAGGCGTTCTGCCGGAGGTGTCGTGGACGTAGTTTCTCGACAGCGTCAGCGTGTCCTGGCTGCCGAGAAACAGCCAGACCCAGTAATGATGACCGTCGCAAGTAGACGAGTACGGTGTACGGCCGTCGAATTCATTATTGGAGATGGTCACGTGGGACGCCGCTCCCCAGCCCGTCACGATCATCTGTCTGCCGACTCGAGCGAAGGTGTTGTGATCGATCCATACGCCATCGGCCTTGTTCAGGGTGAGTGCATCGCCGCCCCATACGACACGTGGATTGATGTCCGAAAGCGTCAGGTTGCGAATGATCACATTGTGCGCGCCGCCACCGATGAACAGCCCTGCACCCTGAATGCCTGCCTTGTCGCCGACTCCGATCAGCGTCTTGTTCGAACCGACTTTCAGGGGCTTCAACCCGGCGTTGTCGTAGGTCACCATTACCGGCGGCCTTGAGTGGCAGAAGTTATTGGCACCATTGAGTGCAAATTGCTCACCGCCCTGCGGGCAGGGTTTCACCACACAGCCAGGCTCGGTGCTTTCGGCAAGGCCATCGGCAATCACACTTCCACGGAAATCGAACAGGTGGTCCAGGACAATCACTCGCGGCGTTTCATCGGTGCAGACACCGTGCGAGTTACGAGATGCACAGAGCGCTGATCGAAGATCATCCAGTGTCGCGGGATGCACGGCGGCGACAGAACCACCACCTGTTACCTCTTTGGCAAAGCCTTGCGGTTTGTCTGCTGCCTGCACGTAAGGCGCACCTGACAGGATCAACGCGAACGTAACGGCGCATCTCAAATAGCCGTGATGCGAAAGAGCGCGCAGTAACCTCATCGGTTGACCTTTCAGGCAGGTTCGCGGGAATCGCGAGGACGGCCTGAATGCTAAACGCACAATGTCGTGACGGACTCGGGTTTTATGGCTTTTGTCAGCCTTCGTTCAGGCATCTTGTTTGCGAAAACGTCAGTTCCATCCTGACGCTGTCGATCCCGCAACCATGCCCGTCGGCTTCCACCGAAACCACGGCAAAGCCCAGATTCGAGTAGAACCCCTGAACACGCTGGCTGGTGTTGATGTAAGCGCGGGTGACGCCCGGCAAAGCCCTCATGACGTCAAGCCGGGCCTCGGTCAGAAACCTGCCGAGACCGCTGCCGTGGCGGTCGCTGCTGACCATGCCCCAGGTCAGCTCGGCCACCGACGGGTCTGACAGCACCAGGTAGCCACCGCACGCAACTACTTCGCCATCACGCTCGACAACGAAGTAGTGACCCAGCGGCGCCATCAGGAAACTGGCGAATTGCTCGCGCTCTGCAGGATCAAAATAACGCGGAACGTTGGTGTTGAAGATATCCAGACAACGATCACGATCTGCAAGGGTGTAGGGCCGAAGCATGTCCATTTACAAGCCTGTACGGTGTCGGTAATCAAAGCGCCTGGCGAAATATATCCTGAATCTGTTCAAGATCCGCCGGGCGCGGGTTGGTCAGCCCGCAGGCGTCTTTCAGCGCGTTGGCAGCAAGCATCGGAAAGTCTTCTTCCCTGACGCCCAGCGCTGTCAAGCCTGCCGGAATGTCCACGTCGGCAGACAACGCACGAATAGCGTCGATGGCTGCCTGAGCGCCTGCTTCTGGAGACATGCCGCGAATATTGGCGCCCATCGCATGCGCGACGTCGGTCAGGCGCGCAGCACTGACGCTGGCGTTGAAGCGCTGAACATGCGGCAGCAAAACAGCATTGCACACGCCATGCGGCAAATCATAGAAGCCACCCAGTTGGTGCGCCATGGCATGCACGTAGCCCAGCGATGCATTGTTGAAGGCCATGCCCGCGAGAAACTGGGCATAGGCCATGTTCTCGCGGGCCGTGATGTGGGTTCCGTTGTTGACGGCTTCACGCAGGTTGTTGGCAATCAGCGACATGGCCTGCAACGCACAGGCGTCGGTGATCGGGTTGGCGGCGGTCGAGACGTAGGCTTCGATGGCGTGGGTCAGCGCGTCCATGCCGGTGGCAGCCGTAAGCGATCTGGGCATTGCCACCATCATGTTCGGGTCGTTTACCGACAACAGTGGTGTGACGTTGCGGTCGATGATGGCCATTTTTACGTGACGGGCTTCGTCGGTGATGATGCAGAAACGCGTCATCTCGCTGGCTGTGCCAGCGGTGGTGTTGATAGCGATCAGCGGCAATTGCGGTTTGGCCGAACGGTCGACACCTTCGTAATCGCTGATATGCCCGCCATTGCTGGCGCACAGCGCAATCCCCTTGGCGCAGTCGTGGGGCGAGCCGCCGCCCAGAGAGATCACGAAATCGCATTGCCGCTCTTGCAACAGCGCCAGGCCATGCTCGACGTTGGCGATGGTCGGGTTGGGCCGGGCACCGTCATACACCACCGAGTCGATGCCCTGCTCCACCAGCAATCCGGCCACCTGACTCGCCACGCCCGCCTTGGCCAGCCCGGCATCCGTGACGATCAGAGCCTTGTGAAAGCCGTATTTGCGGATGGCTTGCATCGCCTCATCAATACAGCCGGTGCCGATGATGTTCACAGCGGGGATGAAAAAGGTGCTGATCATGACGGACCTCGTGGCAGGCGCGGGTGCCTGGGTAATAGCTCAAGCATCCGCCTCGCGCGCGATACAACCATTGATCCAGAGCAATGAAGCCGTCATTCCGAGAACCGCTGGTCGCAGACTATCGGCCGCGACCGCTCTCTTCAGTTCAGGTACTCTTCAGTTCAGGAGCCCATCGGCCTGAAGCAGGGTTTCCAGACAGTGCTCGGTGATGCCGTAAAACGTCTTGAGCTCTTGGATGCGCGCCAGCAGCAAGGCCGGGTTGACAGGCTCGGCGCGTTTGACGGCGAGGATCATTTTGTTCTTGTTGGTATGTTCCAGGGAGATGAATTCGAACACCTTGGTGTCGTAACCGCAGGCTTCCAGTAACAGCGCACGCAGGCTGTCAGTCACCATTTCCGCCTGCTGGCCCATGTGCAGACCGTATTGCAGCATCGGCTTCAACAGCGTCGGGCTCTGGATCTGCAAGCGGATCTGTTTGTGACAGCACGGCGAGCACATGATGATCGAGGCTCCGGAACGAATGCCCATATGAATGGCGTAGTCGGTCGCGATGTCGCAGGCGTGCAGCGCAATCATCACATCCAGCGCGCTGGGCGCCACGGTGCGCACGTCACCATGCCGGAACGTCAGGCCGGGGTGATCGAGCGCCGCCGCAGCGGTATTGCACAGCGTCACCATGTCTTCACGCAGCTCGACGCCGGTCACCTGCCCTTGGGCTTGCAAGGTGTTGCACAAGTAATCGTGGATGGCGAAGGTCAGATAACCCTTGCCCGAGCCGAAGTCTGCGACCTTGATCGGCTGATCGAGCTTCAGCGGCGATGAACTCAGCGCATGGGAAAACACTTCGATGAACTTGTTGATCTGCTTCCACTTGCGCGACATGGCGGGAATCAGCTCATGCTGCCGATTGGTCACGCCGAGATCGGTCAGGAATGGCCGGGACAGCTCCAAGTAACGCTTTTTCTCGCGATCGTGACCTGCCGCAGGCACTTCGCGCTCTTGCTGAGCCTTGCTTTTGAACAGCGTGGTCTTGCCTTTTTTGCTGAATTCCAGCTGGACTTCGTCGCTCAATGACAGCAGGTGTGCGTTCTTGAACGATTCAGGTATCAGGCTGGCAATAACGGCCACCGCCTCAGCAAGCGGAAAGTTCTTGGTGATATCGCGCGTCTTGTAGCGGTATACAAAGCTCAGGCAAGGTTGCTCCTTGACGGTCAACGACTTGATGATGACCCGCTGCAGCTCGGCTTCGCTGCCCACGTATTTGGCCAGGACCAGCTTGATGAGCGAGTTCTGCGACAGACTGGTGTCCAGCAGCTCAAGAAACTGCGCGCGGTGATCGGTTGCAGGAGTGAGTGACGTGGGGGTGATGACTGACATTGAACATGTGCCTCAAGCGTCCCGACCGGGACTCGAAAAATCAGACCTGCATTTTAGGCGCGTCAGCTCATCAAGGGCACCCCTATTTTCCAGCGACTACACACGTTGTTCGCACTGCCCTACACGCTAAGACGAAATGCACATAACCGGTAAAATAATCCCTGCCCAAAACCACGGGCCATTACTTGTACTGCACAAAAACATCTTTATAGTCGCCCTGACTGATTACCCGTAATCAGATCATACTTCTGGAGACCCGTGACTCCAACAAAATAACCCGCACAAGGAACGTGCATTATGTTAAGTCAAGCAGCACTATTGGAAAACGAAGACATCGCACGGGTTACTTTAAAACCCGTAGAGTACTTGAACCTCATACTGGATGATGAAAAAAACGGTGGCCGGAGCGCAGCCCTTATTCTGACCAAGGAAGACATCCTCAGTCTGAAGCGTTACGAACGTCACGCCCTGAATATTCCCACCTCGCTTTCTCGTGTCGAACAGCAATTGGGTTTTACGAGAAGTGGCATGCCCGGGCTTGAACCTAGGGAGGCGCTGATTTATTCGATTTTTCGTCCCTGCAACGCTCTGGAGGCCTTGATTTATCTGGGGGCAACAGCTGGGTTTTAGAATAAATCAGCGTCTCCCTAAGAGGGTGTAGACAAAATCATGTAGTGAGTCGGCGCGCGAGTATTCGAGCCTCGGCCAACCAAACCCATGCCTCGCTTACCGCAAAAAGGCGATCATGATGCATGATCAGTCGCCGAGCTCTCTCATTCCAGGCATGAGTTCGCTCCACTACCCATCGCTTGGGCATGACCACAAATCCAGTCTGAACAGGCTCCACGGAAAATAGATCGCCTTGTTCAGAGTGCCATTGCCCTGTTCTTCTGTTATTCGGGCCACGGATCACTTGAACATCGATAGCGTGCAGTTGATGGGTGCGCTGTGCCCATTTTCCTGCGTACGCACTATCAACAAAAAGCGTGCTCAGTGACGGATATTTTTCCTTCGAGTACGCCACCGCATCATCCGCCGCGTCACGATCCTGCACGCTTGCAGCACTGATACTGACAGCCAGCAGCAGGCCCAATGTATCGACAATCAGACTTCGTTTACGCCCCTTCACTTTTTTGCCTGCGTCGTAGCCGCTGTCACCGCCTTGAGGAGAACTGCGGGTCGACTGTGAATCCAGGATCGCTGCTGACGGGCTGTCAGCGCGTTCTTCCCGCTCACGCCATTGAGCTCGCAAGCGATCATGCATTTGCTCGAACTTGCCTTGAGCGCTCCACCGGCGGAACGTTTTGTAGACATTGTCCCAATGAGGAAAATCGCGGGGTAGCATTCGCCATGAGCACCCCGTGCGTACGACATAGCAACAGGCTTCCAGCAACGTGCGCCGAGAGTGAAGCGGTGGCACTCCTCGTCCGCCCTGGCTTTCAAACAGGTCGGCGACCAGTGCCCACTCGGTATCTGTCAAGCAACTCGGATATAGCTGCTCCGGCAGTTGGCGGCGGTGGGTTTCATTGTAGCCATAGGCTTTATTAGGTTCAGGTGACTGAAAACTTCCCTTGGCCCGCTGCTTTACACGCGTAATCCCTGCCATTTTCAACGCTTTTGCAAAGGTGTCGGGATGCGCAGTGATACCGGTTTCGGCGAAGAATACGAGCGCCAATTCGGCCTGGCTGGAATAGGGCTGTGCATGAGCGAGTTTCACCAGCACGGGATAGTGCTCGGCGGCAATCGAGCGAGGACGTCCGGTTTTAGGCATGGCTTGAGGGCTATTCAGACAAGGGAGTGAAAGTTTAATTTATTTTGTCTACACCCTCTAAGGAGACGCTGATTTATTCTAAAACCCAGCTGTTGCCCCCAGATAAATCAAGGCCTCCAGAGCGTTGCAGGGACGAAAAATCGAATAAATCAGCGCCTCCCTAAGGAAGGTCTGAAGTAGCCGGATGTTTTCCGGCTACCGAGTCCTCAGCACTTTTCAAAAAAAGATGCATGTCGAAATTTGCTCAATTATCTTCGCTTTTTAGCTCTTTCGGCCGCTGCAAAGCCTTTTGCGGTAACCATTTCCTGCATTACACGCGCACCTCTCCTGCGCTCGCCAACAAATGTCGGCGGGCCATCCACAGGTTTGACAGGGCGAACAACGTCACCATCTGCGCGGTGTTCTTGGCCAAGCCCCGAAAGCGCACTTTTTCATAGCCAAACTGGCGTTTGATGACCCGAAACGGATGCTCGACCTTGGCGCGAACCTGGGCCTTGGCCTTCTCGATTTTGCGGATCGCCTTGTACAAAATACTGCGTTTTCCGTGCTTTTTGTAAGTGCTGCGGCGGGCGGCAATCTGCCAAATGACCTTGCGCCCAGCGTGTTCTTCGCGCTTCTCGACCCCGGTGTAACCTGCGTCGGCGCAGACTACGTTTTCCTCGCCGTGCAGCAGTTTGGCAACCTGCGTGACGTCTGCCACATTGGCCGCTGTTACTACCACGCTGTGCACCAGGCCTGACTCGTCGTCGGCGCCGATGTGAGCCTTGGCGCCGAAATAGTACTGGTTACCTTTCTTGGTTTGATGCATCTCAGGATCGCGTTTGCCATCCTTGTTCTTGGTCGAACTGGGCGCGTGAATCAGCGTGGCATCGACGATGGTGCCTTGACGCAACGACAAGCCACGGTCGCCCAGATAACCATTAATTACGCCGAGAATCCCGGTCGCCAACTCGTGCTTTTCCAGCAGACGACGGAAGTTGAGAATGGTGGTTTCGTCTGGAATTCGCTCCAGGCTCAGGCCTGAAAACTGACGCAGGATGGTCGTCTCATACAGCGCTTCTTCCATCGCCGGATCGCTGTAGCCGAACCAGTTCTGCATCAGATGAACACGCAGCATCGCCATCAGTGGGTAGGCGGGCCGGCCACCTTCTCCTTTTGGATAATAGGGCTCAATCAGGGCAATCAAACCTTTCCAGGGCACCACCTGATCCATCTCGATCAGGAACAATTCCTTACGGGTCTGCTTGCGCTTGCCGGCATACTCGGCGTCGGCGAAGGTCATCTGTTTCATCATCGAAAAGCTCGGCGACTGGTGTCCGGAGATTTTGCCAAATTAGGGAGACGCTGATTTATTCTAAAACCCAGCTGTTGCCCCCAGATAAATCAAGGCCTCCAGAGCGTTGCAGGGACGAAAAATCGAATAAATCAGCGCCTCCTTAGGAAGTCTTTTTCAGAGTTTCCCTAGAGGGTGTAGACAAAATCATGTAGTGAGTCGGCGCGCGAGTATTCGAGCCTCGGCCAACCAAACCCATGCCTCGCTTACCGCAAAAAGGCGATCATGATGCATGATCAGTCGCCGAGCTCTCTCATTCCAGGCATGAGTTCGCTCCACTACCCATCGCTTGGGCATGACCACAAATCCAGTCTGAACAGGCTCCACGGAAAATAGATCGCCTTGTTCAGAGTGCCATTGCCCTGTTCTTCTGTTATTCGGGCCACGGATCACTTGAACATCGATAGCGTGCAGTTGATGGGTGCGCTGTGCCCATTTTCCTGCGTACGCACTATCAACAAAAAGCGTGCTCAGTGACGGATATTTTTCCTTCGAGTACGCCACCGCATCATCCGCCGCGTCACGATCCTGCACGCTTGCAGCACTGATACTGACAGCCAGCAGCAGGCCCAATGTATCGACAATCAGACTTCGTTTACGCCCCTTCACTTTTTTGCCTGCGTCGTAGCCGCTGTCACCGCCTTGAGGAGAACTGCGGGTCGACTGTGAATCCAGGATCGCTGCTGACGGGCTGTCAGCGCGTTCTTCCCGCTCACGCCATTGAGCTCGCAAGCGATCATGCATTTGCTCGAACTTGCCTTGAGCGCTCCACCGGCGGAACGTTTTGTAGACATTGTCCCAGTGAGGAAAATCGCGGGGTAGCATTCGCCATGAGCACCCCGTGCGTACGACATAGCAACAGGCTTCCAGCAACGTGCGCCGAGAGTGAAGCGGTGGCACTCCTCGTCCGCCCTGGCTTTCAAACAGGTCGGCGACCAGTGCCCACTCGGTATCTGTCAAGCAACTCGGATATAGCTGCTCCGGCAGTTGGCGGCGGTGGGTTTCATTGTAGCCATAGGCTTTATTAGGTTCAGGTGACTGAAAACTTCCCTTGGCCCGCTGCTTTACACGCGTAATCCCTGCCATTTTCAACGCTTTTGCAAAGGTGTCGGGATGCGCAGTGATACCGGTTTCGGCGAAGAATACGAGCGCCAATTCGGCCTGGCTGGAATAGGGCTGTGCATGAGCGAGTTTCACCAGCACGGGATAGTGCTCGGCGGCAATCGAGCGAGGACGTCCGGTTTTAGGCATGGCTTGAGGGCTATTCAGACAAGGGAGTGAAAGTTTAATTTATTTTGTCTACACCCTCCTAAAGACATGCTGGTGACTTACCAGGCAATCAATAACCATGGCAAGAGCTGGCGGGGTATCGAGGATGGCATCAAGCGCAGCGGGTTCGCCATTGACCTGTTTGCCGCACAATTCTCGGGGCAGGGCCAGACGATCATCAACTACATTGAAAAGATGGACTTTGCCAGTCAACTGGATCTGACCGTTGCCGACTTGACCATTGAAGAGGTCCGCGACAAAACGCCTTCGCCATTGAGTGAAACCGACCAAAGGGTCTGTATCACACTGGCCGAATTTCTGAAAAAAACGGCCTCTCAGATAAAAGGTCACCAGCACGCAGCAGGAACGCTGGCGCAAAACATCGACACGTTCAGCAACGTCCTGAGCGTGCGGCTCATTCCCGGCATCAACGACAAAGTAAAACTGGCAGCGCGCTCGGACCTGAACGACCAGATCAAGGAGCTGGAAAAAGATATCGAACAACTGACGACGGTAATCGAGCAGAAAAACAAAGAGTATAAAACGGCAATGAATAATATTGCCTGGGGTGGTTTCGGCGGCCCTATCGGGGTCGCTATCACAGGAGGTATTTTTGGCGCCAAAGCGGAGAAAATCCGAAAAGAAAAAAAATCGACTGGTAGCTTCCAAGAATCAGAAAGTTCAAATACTCAAAGAAAAAGTTCCTTTGGCAGCCGCCGTGCGCAGCCTGCAAATACTGTTTGAAGATATGAATATTCGCATGTTGGACGCTCACAAGAGTGCCACCAACCTGAAAGACCTCTGGACCATGCTGGCCGCGTACATCGACGGCTCTGCCAATGAACTGGCGGCGATCAGTGACGATCAGGCACTGATGATATTCGCCATGCAGTTTCAAGGCGTAGTCACACCTTGGCTGGAAATAAGAGGCCTGACGACTCAGCTACTGAAAATATTTGAAAGTGCGCTGGATCAGTTTCAACGCGAACAACAATCCGTCATTACACTAGAGCAATGAGCATGAGCACTGAAACCGTGGATAAGGCATTGATCCTGACCCCTCCCGACACTGAAATCATGAACGCCGCCCGCCAGAACATTCTTACGCAGGCAATCGCTTTGAAATTGGACTTTCTGCCTGTAATGAAAGAAAAAATGCGGCCACTTCAAACAGCGTTGACGCGTGCGAACGAGGTTTATCGCGATCAACTCGCCGCGATCACCGTCCAGTTGAATAGCGTGAACCTGCAGCCCATTGATCTCAAACAGCAACAGATTGAAGCGGACCAAAACCTCAGCGACAGACACAAACAGCAAGCCATCAGCCTGCTGAATGCACAGCGTATTCGTCAGGTATCGAACCTCACTGCCGTCGTGCGCAATAGCGCTAAAGCCATTGCGGAATACAGCGATGATATGGCACAGATCAACCTGAAACTGGAAGGCAATCGTTTTCTGGAAACCCTTCAGGAACACATCGACAGTATGAACCTGCGCTCAGCAACGCTGGAAAGCGCTATGGGTGAAATCACCGCCGACCGACGCCTGCTCGATAACACCATCAAGACATTTGAAAAATACAATCTTGCCGACGTGTTCAAGGAAATGTTGCCCACCGCGGAAGAACTCGAACTGATCAAGCTGCCATCGCCGGAACTTGCATTGGTTACCGCCGGGATTGCCAGACTCGGCAAACTCCTCGACAAGGTCAGCAGCGCTCTGAATTACCTGGATCTTATTGAAGAACGCGACAGGCTGAGGCTGCGCTTTAACGCCTTGCTTGAAGAGTCTCGCACTGCTGCTCGGGAAGCAACGGCCACCGCAGCAAAAATTGACGAATTGACAGGGCTCGCTAGCGTCAATCAGAGCAAAGCGCTTTGGGTCGAAGAGGCGAAAAAAGTGTATCGGTCGCTTTACAACTTTTTGGACCAGATCACGCCGCAAGATGATTCCTCGGCGTCGATCAGCCCGTATGTCGAACAATTGAAGACGTATATAAAATCGTTCTACGATGTAAAACGCGTCGTCTGACGCGCCGGTTTTCAAAAAAAGCAGGTGGCGATCACATCGACACCTGCTTTCTTGTTCTTAACCCAGCACCACCAGTCTGTTGGGCAGTTCGTTTTTACCGTGAGTCACTGGCACGTGGTCGGCGAGCAGCTCGCCACAGGCGTGAATACACCCCAGAAACCCCTGCAGGATCTGCCCGTCCCGGACCTGTTGAGTAAACACATCGACCATCGCCTTCCACGTATCGTCGTGCAAACGGCTGGCGATCCCGTGATCGACCAGAATTTCGACGTAACGCTCGGCTTCGCTAACGAACACCAGAATGCCGGTGCCGTCGTGGGTCTTGTGCAGGTTCTGCTCAAGAAACTGCCGACGGGCGAGATTGCCTGCACGCCAGCGCCTGACCGATACCGGGACCAGAAAAGCGGTCACTTTCGGAACCCGACACACCAGCGCCACGACAATGAACGTGCTCATCTGCGCGAGCATCAACTCATCCGCGCTCAGCCACTGCAGGCAGTAGTTGATCGTGCCCGGCAGCAACAGACCGATCAGGCCGGCCCAGATCAACGGCATGTAGGCGTAATCATCCGCGCGCGCGGCCAGTACCGTGACCAGTTCGGCATCGGTGCGCTGTTCGACGCGATCGATGGCCTCGGCGACCTGTCGCTGTTCTTCTTTGTTCAATAACGCCATGGTTCCCTCATTCCTGAAATGCCCGATTACCAGTTCCCTGAAGCGCCGCCGCCACCGAACCGGCCGCCAGCGTCACGGCCCGCGCCACTTCGCGCAGACCGGCCAGCGGAACCGCGCCTGATACTGATGACCACGATGCCCAGCACGATGAGGGTCAGCACGATTGCGATCAACCACACCTGATCGTCATTGACCTGCTCATCATTAACCGCCACCTGTTCGGCAGGTTCGGGGTGGTCGGGTATCTGTCCACCCAATGCGGTGATAATTGCCTGAGCACCTCGTTCTATGCCGGCCGCAAAATGGCCATCGTCGAACTCGGGCGTCATCAGCATATCTATGATCAGCGCGGCCTGAGCGTCATTGAGACGATCTGCCAGCTCAGCGCCCACCTCCATGAATACCTTGCGCTTGTCGCGGTAGACCATCAGCAAAACACTTTTGGCGGCACCGTGCTGCCCCAGACTCCAGGCAGTGCCGAGTCTGGAGCCGAATTCTTCGATGCTTGCGCCTTGCAGATCAAGCAGGGTAACCACCACCACGCGTTCGCCGGTCGCCTGTTCATGCGCGCGCAGCAACCTGGCCAGTCGCACTGCAGTCTGACTGTCAAGCATTTGGGCAGCATCCACCACGCTGCCTGTCATAGGCGGAAACACCAGCGCGGGCTGGTCTGCCTCAGCCCGAAATATCCCTCCAAACAGCATTACCACGTACAACATCAGCCGTGAAACACCCTTCAAAACCAGACCTCCAGTGCTTTTTTGTCTCTGTTGAAACGACGCGCCTTAGCCAAAACGCAAGTTCCCCGGCATAATCCACCGGCGACACCGGATACCGGTCAGTCGCTGAGCAGACAGGGTTTGTACAAAAATCCAGCAACCCACCATTTTTGTACGTACCTTGGGGAAACTTCGTACAGTGATGCGGATAGTCACTATCCTTGCGCCCTGCCCGAACCATAACGCCAAAGGTCCATAACCCAAAAACTGGCTGTCGGACATTAAACGCGAGTTACCGGCAAAAGCCTTGAGAAATTATTCGTGAATAAGCTGTGTTTATTAAGTTTGCTGGTCGGCCTGGCCAGTCAGTCAGTGGTGGTCCAGAGTGCCGCCGCTGCCGACAATACAACGCTTCAGGCCAAGAATGCTTTCATCGGCAAACTGATGAAACAAATGACTCTGGACGAAAAGATCGGTCAGCTGCGACTCATCAGCATCAGCTCGGAAATGCCCCAGCCGCAGATTCTCAAGGAAATTGCTGCCGGAAGAATCGGCGGCACGTTCAACTCGATCACCCGCTCGGAAAACCGCCCGTTGCAGGAAGCGGCGGTCGCCAACAGCCGCCTGAAAATTCCGATGTTCTTCGCCTATGACGTGGTTCACGGTCACCGCACGATCTTTCCGATCAGCCTGGGCATGGCTGCCAGCTGGGACATGGACGCGATCGCGACAATGGCCCGGGTTTCCGCCAAAGAAGCCAGTGCCGACAGTATCGACATGACGTTTGCGCCGATGGTCGATATTTCCCGTGACCCACGCTGGGGACGCAGTTCCGAAGGTTTCGGTGAAGACACTTACCTGGTGTCACGCATCTCCGACGTGATGGTCAGGTCGTTTCAGGGCAAGAACGTTGCAGCCAACGACAGCATCATGGCAGCGGTCAAACACTTCGCCTTGTATGGCGCGGTGGAAGGCGGACGTGATTACAACACGGTGGACATGAGCAAAACGCGCATGTACCAGGACTACCTGCCGCCCTACAAGGCCGGTATCGATGCCGGTGCTGGCGGTATCATGGTCTCGCTCAACTCGATCAACGGCATCCCGGCGACCTCCAACACATGGTTGATGCAAGACCTGTTGCGCAAGGACTGGGGCTTCAAGGGTGTGACCATCAGTGACCACGGCGCGATCAAGGAACTGATCGAGCACGGCGTCGCCAAGGATTACCGCGAAGCCGCCAAGCTGGCGATCAAGGCGGGCGTCGACCTGAGCATGAACGACGTAGCCTACGGCGAGCAATTGCCGGGGCTGGTGAAGGACGGCGAGGTTTCCATGAAGGAAATCGACAGCGCCGTGCGTGAAGTGCTGGGTGCCAAATACGACATGGGCCTGTTCGCCTCGCCTTATGGTCGTATCGGCGTCGCTGCCGATGATCCGGTCGACACGTATTCCGACGACCGCCTGCACCGCACCGAAGCTCGCGACGTGGCCCGCAAGACGCTGGTCCTGCTGAAAAACCAGAACGACACGCTACCGCTGAAGAAACAAGGCACCATCGCGGTCATCGGCGGACTGGCCCAGAGTCACCTCGATACACTCGGTAGCTGGTCGGCAGCGGGTCGGCCCAACCAGTCGGTCACCGTGTACGAAGGCTTGGCCAATGCCGTCGGCGACAAAGCCAAACTGCTCTATGCCCGTGGCGCCAACGTCAGTGATAACGAGCAGGTCCTCACTTACCTGAACTTCATCGAGAAGGAAGTGGAGATTGATCCACGTCCGGCGCAGGAAATGATCGACGAAGCGGTCAAGGTCGCCGAACAGTCCGACGTCATCGTTGCCGTCGTGGGCGAGTCGCGCGGCATGTCGCACGAATCGGCCAGCCGCAGCAGCCTGAATATTCCGGGCAAGCAGCGTGACCTGATCAAGGCGCTCAAAGCCACTGGCAAACCGCTGGTCCTGGTGCTGATGAACGGTCGTCCGCTGGTTCTGGTCGACGAACAGGAACAGGCCGATGCCATGCTCGAAACCTGGTTCCCGGGTACCGAAGGCGGCAATGCCGTGGCTGACGTGCTGTTTGGCGATTACAACCCGTCGGGCAAGCTGGCCATGTCGTTCCCGCGCTCGATTGGCCAGTTGCCGGTCTATTACGCACACCTGAACACCGGTCGCCCGTATCATGAAGGCAGCCCTGGCAATTACACCTCGCACTACTTCGAGGAGCCGAACGGTCCGCTGTTTCCATTTGGCTACGGCTTGAGCTACACGCAGTTCGATGTCTCAGACGTCAAGCTGTCGAACGCCAACATGCAGCGCAAGGGCAAGCTGACGGCCAGCGTTACGGTGAAGAACACCGGCAAGGTCGCGGGCGCCACCATTGTTCAGCTGTACCTGCGCGATATCGCCGCGTCGATCAGTCGTCCGGTGAAAGAACTGAAAAACTTCGAGAAAGTCATACTTGAGCCAGGCGAGGAAAAGGTTGTCACCTTCACCCTCAGCGAAGACGACCTGAAGTTCTACAACACGGAACTCAAGTACGCCGCAGAGCCGGGCGAATTCAAGGTCATGATCGGCCTCGACTCGCAGACGGTGAAAGAAGCGACGTTCACTCTGTTGTAACGCCCCTCCAAGGCGTATTGGCGAGCACCCGCCTGCCAATACGCCTGCGGATTCCGTTCAGGCTGCACCATGACGATCAAGCATCGCTACTGGCGACTTTCTCTGTACGTGCTGCTGATTCTGGCGGGTGCCGCCCTGTCGGCCAGTCTGGCGATGCGTCAGGCGCAGCGCCACGCACTGTCGGAAGATGCCGCACGTGGCAGCGGGCAACTGGCGTTGTACGCCAACACTCTGCACACCCTGATCGAACGCTACCGCGCCCTGCCCTCGGTGCTGGCACTGGACCCGGAAATTCGCGCGGCACTAAGCCATCCGGTGACCGACGACGTGCAACGCGCACTCAATCTCAAGCTGGAAAAAATCAACAGCGCGGCCCACTCGTCGACCCTCGAACTGCTTGATGCCAACGGGCTGGCCATCGGCGCGAGCAACTGGCGCACGCCCAACAGTTATGTCGGTCACAACTACGGCTTTCGGCCTTACTTCCTGCAAACCCGCGCCAATGGCACCGGGCGCTTCTACGCAGTCGGCGTGACCACGGGGATTCCCGGTTACTTCCTCTCCAGCGCAGTGGTGAACGATGCGGGGGTCTTCAGTGGCGCGATGGTCGTGAAACTGGAGTTTCCGAACCTTGAGCAGGAATGGGGCCAGGGTGACGACCTGCTGCTGGTCAGCGATGAAAAGGGCATCGTGTTCATCGCCAATCGACCCGACTGGCGTTATCACGAACTGCTGCCGATCTCCGTTGCAGGCCGGGCCGATCTGCTGCGCACTCGCCAATATGACAAAAAGCCTCTGTCTCCGTTGCGCAGCCGGGTTATTGATCGCTTTGGCATCAACAGCCACTTGAGCCGTGTCGAAGGACCGGATGGCACGGCTGACTACCTCTGGCAATCACTGCCGCTGCCCGACAAAAACTGGACCCTGCACCTGCTGCGCAAGCCAGCGGCCGCCAGCGAGGACGTGCGCAATGCCGGACTGGCCGCAGCGGGCATCTGGCTGGCACTGGTGTTTCTCGGCCTGTTTCTTTACCAGCGCTGGCGGCTGGCGCGATTGCGCGAACGCAGTCGGGACGAACTGGAGCGCCTGGTGCAGGAGCGCACCCGCGACCTGCAAACCGCGCAGGACGGGCTGGTGCAATCGGCCAAGCTGGCTGCGCTGGGGCAGATGTCAGCAGCGCTGGCCCACGAAATCAACCAACCGCTGACGGCCCAGCGCATGCAACTGGCAACCCTGCGCCTGCTGCTCGATCAGGGCCGCATCGACGAAGCCTGCAAGGCGCTGAATGCGGTGGACCAGCAACTGACGCGCATGGCGGCACTGACCGGCCACCTGAAAACCTTCGCGCGCAAGAGCCCGAGCGGTTTGCGCGAGCGGCTGGACCTCGCCACGGTGGTCGATCAGGCCTTGCTGCTGCTGGAACCACGCCTGCGCGAAGAAGCTGTCGACTGCGTGCTGCACCTGTCGCGTCCGGCCTAGGTACGCGGCGATGCGATCCGTCTGGAGCAGGTGCTGATCAATCTGCTGCGCAACGCGCTGGATGCCATGCGCGATTGCAGCACACGCCGCCTGGAAGTCCGTATCGATGCGCTCGACGCGCAGTGGCGACTCAGCGTCAGCGACACCGGGACCGGCATCGCGCCAGAAAACCTCGCCCGTATTTTCGATCCGTTCTTTACCACCAAACCGGTAGGCGATGGTCTGGGCCTCGGTCTGGCCGTTTCGTACGCCATCATTCATCAACTGGGCGGGCAACTGACCGCAGAAAGCCATGCCAACGACGCGGTGTTCTGGTTCTGCCTGCCCAATGACGCTCTGGAGACCTGACCCGGCATGTTGAACTCGGTCATCGTGGTAGACGACGAAGCGCCCATCCGGCAAGCCGTCGAACAGTGGCTGAGCCTGTCGGGTTTCGAGGTGCAGGTGTTTGCCCGCGCTGAAGAATGCCTGAACAGCCTGCCGGAACACTTTCCCGGCGTGGTACTGACCGACGTGCGCATGCCGGGCATGAGCGGTCTGGAGCTGTTGAGCCGACTGCATGAACTGGACCGGGATTTGCCGGTCATTCTGCTGACCGGGCATGGCGACGTGCCGATGGCGGTCGAGGCTATGCGCGAAGGCGCGTATGACTTTCTGGAAAAGCCGTTCAGCCCTGAAACCCTGATCAGCAACCTGCGCCGCGCCCTGGAAAAACGCCAGTTGGTGCTGGAAAACCGGCGCCTGCATGAGCAGGCTGACGCCCGGACACGCCTCGACGCTACCCTGCTTGGCACTTCGCCCAGCCTGCAAACCCTGCGCCGGCAGGTGCTGGAGCTGTCGCAACTGCCGGTCAATGTGATCATCCGGGGCGAAACAGGCAGTGGCAAAGAACTGGTCGCCCGCTGTCTGCATGACTTCGGCCCGCGCGCAGGCAAACCTTTCGTGGCACTCAACTGCGCGGCCATCCCGGAACACCTGTTCGAAGCCGAACTGTTCGGCCACGAAAGCGGCGCGTTTACCGGCGCGCAAGGCAAGCGCATCGGGCGCCTGGAGTACGCCGACGGCGGCACGGTGTTTCTCGATGAAATAGAAAGCATGCCGATGGCGCAACAGGTCAAGCTGCTGCGCGTGCTGCAGGACAAGCGCTTGGAGCGATTGGGCTCGAATCAGAGCATCGAGGTCGACCTGCGGATCATTGCGGCGACCAAGCCTGATCTGCTTGAAGAGGCACGTGCCGGGCGCTTTCGGGAAGACCTCGCGTATCGCCTGAATGTAGCTGAACTGCGCTTGCCGCCCTTGCGCGAACGCCGGGAAGACATCCCGCAACTGTTCAGCCATTTCGCCAGAACCTCCGCCGAACGTCTGAACCGCGACGCGCCTACCCTCAGTGCCGCGCGCCTGAGCCAGTTGCTTAGTCATGACTGGCCCGGCAACGTTCGCGAGCTGGCCAATGCGGCCGAGCGTCAGGCACTCGGCCTGGAGCTGACGCCTTCCGAGCCTGACAGCCCGGCGCAGGGGCAATCACTGGCGACCCGTCAGGAAGCGTTCGAGGCGCAATGCCTGCGCGCCTCGCTGACCCTTCATAAAGGCGATATCAAGGCCGTGCTGAGCGAATTGCAACTGCCGCGCCGGACCCTGAACGAGAAGATGCAGCGTCATGGCCTGACGCGGGAAATGTTTCTCAACTGAGGGTTACCGGCGCTGCACACGTCTTCTTAAGGGCAGAAACGAACATTTTTGCTCGCACCGGGTCTGCTTACTGATCGCGGTCGCATTCGATAGCGGTCGCTGAGTCAGACAAGGCATAATGACACCATTCCTGCTTTAACCATTCAGCTCACTTTGGCAGTCCGAAAGATGGGGCATTTTCTACCGTGAATACTCCCCTCGACCTCCCACTGGGAGGCGGCGAAATGGGCCGGTTTATCCGCGAGACCGACTGGTCGACGTCTGCGCTGGGGCCAAAGCATGCCTGGCCTGCGGCGTTACTGTCGGCGTTGAACCTGATGCTCAGTTGCCCGGACAGCATGTATTTGCTCTGGGGGCGGGATTTCATTCTGTTTTTCAACGATGCTTATTGCCCGGTGCTGCCCGTTGAGGCTCGACAGGCGCAGGGACAGCCTATCGCCTCTGTATGGGGCGATGCGTGGGAAGCGGTTCGACCGCTGGCCGAGCAGGCGCTCGCCGGTCACAGTTGCCGGTCGGACGATATTCAGCGAACCGTCGTGCGCGGTGGCAAATCCGTACAGACCTGGTGGTCGCTGTCCTATTCACCCCTTTACGGTGACAGCGGCCTGATCGAAGGCGTCTTCAGCCGGGTCAACGAAACCACCTCTCAGGTTCTCGCTGAAGCCCGGCAAAATGAAAACGAAGCGTTTACCGACCGGGTTCTGTCGAGCATCAATGACTGCATCAAAGTGCTGGATCTCGACTCGCGTCTGACGTTCATGAGCGAAGGCGGTCAGCGGATCATGGAAGTCAGCGACTTCAACGCCATTCGTGGCTGTCCGTGGCCGGATTTCTGGCAGAACCAGGGCAATCTGGACGCCATCGCCGCCGTCGAAGCCGCGCGCGCCGGTCGAAGCGCCAGCTTCATGGGCTCGGCGCAAACGCTGGGTGGCAACGTCAAATGGTGGCATGTGCAGGTCAGCCCGATTTTCGGCAAGGACGGCAAACCGGAGAAGATTCTCTGCGTCTCCAGAGACATGACCCAGCTCAGGGATGCAGAAGAGGCGCTGCTGTCGCTGAACGAAACCCTCGAACAGCGCGTTATCGAGCGCACCCAGGACCGCGACCGCATCTGGCGGCTCTCGACCGATCTGATGCTGGTTGCGCAGTTCGACGGCATCATTTCGGCGGTCAACCCGGCCTGGACCCAGGCATTGGGCTGGTCGGAAGAACAACTGCTCGACAGCCAATTCCTGGCGTTGGTGCACCCTGACGATATCGACAGCACCCTGGCGGCGATGAGCGGGCTGGAGAACGGTCAGACCATCCCTCATTTCAAGAACCGTTACCGCCACAAGGACGGTTCGTACCGGACCATCGCCTGGACGGCGGTGCCGGACAAGCAGTTCATTCACGCCGTGGGTCGCGATATTCAGGCCGAAGAAGCCGCCAACGAGGCCCTGAGGGTTTCTCAGGAAGCGCTTCATCAAGCCCAGAAACTGGAAGCCATCGGTCAGCTGACCGGTGGCGTGGCACACGATTTCAATAATCTGCTGACGGTTATCCGCTCGTGCAGCGACTTGCTGAAGTCCACCAACCTCGACGAAACGCGCCGCATGAAATACGTGGAAGCGATTTCCAGCACCGTCGACCGCGCGGCGCGCTTGACCGGCCAGCTGCTGGCCTTTGCCCGCCGCCAGGCCTTGCAGCCGGAAGTCTTCGATGTCTGCAAAAGCGTGGCGCGCATCGGCGAAATGATGGACACCCTGACCGGCTCACGCATTCAGGTACACATCGATCTGCCGCCAGAACCGTGCTTTATCTTTGCTGATGGTAGCCAGTTCGACACCGCGCTGGTCAACATGGTGGTCAACGCCCGCGATGCGATGGCGGGCTCTGGCCGTCTGACCATCAAGGTCGAATGCTCGGCCTGCTCTTCTGCTGAACTGGACCCTTCGCTCAGCGAGGGGACTACGTGACAGTGTCGTTGACCGATACCGGGTCGGGCATCCCCAAGGACAAACTGGGGCTGATCTTCGAGCCGTTCTATACCACCAAAAGTATTGGTCAGGGCACCGGGCTGGGCCTGTCGCAGGTGTTCGGCTTTGCCAAGCAGTCCGGTGGTGAAGTGCTGGTCGAAAGCGAACTGGGCAGCGGCAGCCGCTTTACGTTGTGCCTGCCCAGCGCCCAGGACCATGAGCCGGTTCCGGAAGACGAGAACTGCGAGCTCAATGCACCCTCCGGCTTGTGCGTATTGATGGTCGAAGACAATCAGGACATCGGCACCTACACCCGGCCGATGCTCGAACAACTCGGTTTTCAGGTGCTCTGGGTATCGAGCGCCCGCGAAGCACTGCACGAGCTGTCCGGCAACCCTGAAAACTTCCACGTGGTGTTTTCGGACATCGCCATGCCGGGCATGAGCGGACTGGAGCTGTACGCAGAAATCGAAGCGCGCTACCCGTGGATGCCGGTGGTGCTGACCACAGGCTACAGCACCGAATTTGCCACGATTGCTCAAGACGAAACCCATCGCTTCGATCTGCTGCAAAAGCCCTACTCCAGAGAAGATCTGGCCGCCCTTCTGCATAAGGCCGTGTGCCGCAATGGGGAACCGAAGCACTGAACACTCGTTTACAGGCGGCACAGACCGCCTTGTTTTAGAATCACGCCAAATTTAAGGCAGGGAGCATTTTTGAGATGATCGTCGGAATTGACCTGGGCACCACCAACAGCCTGGTCGCGGTATGGCGCGACGGTAGCAGCCAGCTGGTTACCAATGCCCTGGGTGAAACGCTCACCCCGAGCGTGGTCGGGCTGGACGATGAAGGGCATATTCTGGTCGGCAAGGCGGCACGCGAACGTCTGCAGACCCACCCGCAACAAACCACGGCGCTGTTCAAGCGCTACATGGGCAGCGCCCAGGAGATTCGTCTGGGCGCCGAGACCTACCGCCCGGAAGAACTGTCGTCGCTGGTCCTCAAAAGCCTGAAAGCCGACGTCGAGCGCGCGTTCGGTGAGCCGGTGACCGAGGCGGTGATCAGTGTTCCCGCGTATTTCAGCGATGCTCAACGCAAGGCAACGCGCATTGCCGGTGAGCTGGCCGGCCTGAAAGTCGAAAAACTGATCAACGAGCCCACCGCCGCAGCACTGGCGTACGGGCTGCACCAGCAAGAAGGCGAAACCTCGTTCCTGGTGTTTGACCTGGGCGGCGGGACGTTCGATATTTCGATTCTCGAGTTGTTCGATGGTGTGATGGAAGTGCGCGCCAGTGCGGGTGACAACTTTCTCGGCGGCGAAGACTTCGATCGGTTGCTGGTCGAGCACTTTCTGAACCTGCACCGCGACGAGCGTGACTTCCCGGCCAAGGAACTGGTGACCCCGTCGCTCAAGCGTGAAGCCGAGCGCGTGCGCAAAGCGCTGGGGCAGGAAGACAGCGTTGACTTCGTGCTGCGTCATGCTGATCGGGAATGGCGCAAAACCATCACCCAGGATGAGATGACCGAACAGTTTGCACCACTGCTGGCCAGGCTGCGTGCACCGATCGAGCGCGCCTTGCGTGACGCGAAAATACGCGTCGCCGATCTCGACGAGATCCTGCTGGTGGGCGGCACGACGCGCATGCCTTTGATCCGCAAACTGGCGGCCGGGATGTTCGGGCGCTTTCCGGCCATCACCCTCAACCCGGACAAAGTGGTCGCGCAGGGTGCTGCGATTCAGGCCGCACTCAAGCAGCGTGATGCAGCGCTGGAAGAGGTCGTGCTGACCGACGTGTGCCCTTACACATTGGGCATCGAGACCACGCAATACGTGTTCAATGGCTATCAGCCGGGGCATTACCTGCCGATCATCGAGCGCAACAGCGTGGTGCCGGTCAGCCGGGTGCGCACGGTTAACACGGTGGCTGACAATCAGGAACACGTGCTGCTGAAGATATTTCAAGGCGAAAGTCGTCTGGTCAAAGACAACATCGCACTGGGCGAGCTGAATATTCCCGTCCCGAAGGCCAAGGCCGGTGAGGTCGAGCTGGACGTGCGCTTCACTTACGACAACAACGGTCTGCTGGAAGCCGACGTCCTGATCCAGATGACCGGCGAAAAGCACAAGCTGGTGATCGAGAACAACCCCGGCGTCATGACCCCCGCCGAGATCAAGGAACGCCTCAAGGTGCTGGAAGCGCTCAAGGTTCATCCGCGCGAACGGCAGGTCAATACTCACCTGACAGCCCGCCTGGAACGGCTCTATCAAGAGTATCTGGGCGAGGCTCGGGAAACCATCGGAGTCTGGGCAGCGCAGTTCCAGCGGGTTCTGGAAACCCAGGATGACCGGCAGATCAGTGAAATGCGCAAGCAGCTCGAACAGGAAGCCGACCGTTTTGAACGGGGTGAGTGGTGATTGCAATGGATTGCTGGGGCGTACTGCAACTGCAAGACGACGCCGATGAACGCAGCATCAAACGGCAATACGCCAGACTGCTGAAGACCACTCGGCCGGATGATGATCCTGTCGCGTTCCAGAGGCTGCGCGATGCGTACGAGCAGGCGCTGGAGCGGGCCCGAAATCGTGTCGAAGACGACAGCGAAGGCGACGAAGCGTGGTCGTTTGCCGGTCAGGAGTCGACAGCTCTGGATACACCCGCACTGCGGGTACAGCCGCACGATCAGGCGCTGTCCGGCTTCGACGGCACCGATGCTCCGGTGCGCCCGGCGATAGAGCTGAACTGGTATGAGCAAGCGTCTCGAACCACGCCGGACAACCTGCATGCACAACACCAGCTCGCCAGGGATCAGGGCTGCGACGAGGTGTTCCAGCAACATCTGGCGCGCCGCTGCCTGCTCGACCCGGAAGACAACCTGCCGCTGATAAAAGCCGCAGTAGAGCAGTTACATTGGCTGACACCGTGGCAGAAGGTGCAGCTCAGAGCGCACCAGTCGCACCGACTGACCCAGGCACTGCTGGAAAGCTCGGTTCAGCCCATGCATGCGTTGCTCGAAAGCAACGAAGAGCGCGCCTTTCTCGACGCGTTGAAGACACTTCAACAGCAACCCTGGCTGGCTTCTTTTGATCGGCAGGAGCAACTGGAGCAGTGGACCATGGCGCTGCTGCTCAACAACCATCACTGGTCGCCCGCCCTGTTCGAACGTCTGACCAATCTGTTCGACTGGGACAAGAAGCACGATGTGCATTCCGGGCCGATGTCGCTGTGGATGAACCTGGTCCGACGCTGTGAAGAGAAAGCCTTCATCGCCCGTCAGTATCAACTGCTCGCTGGACCGCCCGATACTCCCGAAGCGGCTGCAGCGCATCTGATTCTGCAGCCGCCGCCGTTGAATGAAAGACTGCGCATCGCAAGACTGGGCGATCAAACGCTCTGGCAAGCCTGCGAAGCACTCGCGTCTGATCTGATTCATCGATTTCCGGAGGCCATGCAGTGGTTTCCCGAGGCTGATGTGCAGTCATGGCGAAAGTTGTCGAAGCAGGTGTCGTTCAACACTAATCTCAGAACGTACCTGTTCAGCGCATTGGCGACGTTGACGACAGTCAATCTGAATCCTCCGACCACAAAAGATCGATGGAACGAAATACTTTCCGTTGTACTTACCGTCCCCGTTTTCACAATACTGGCTGTCGCCGTGTTCATGCGCGCCTGGCGCCCTGCTTCTGCAATGTTCAGCTCAATCGATATTCGCTACAGCAAACGCCTGCTTCCCGACTTCCTGAGCTGGCCCGGTCATCAGGCACTGCTGTTGCGCCACGGACTGCCTCTAGCGTTGTTTGGCGCGGCGTTCATATCGTTAGGGCCGCTGATTGCTCTCTTGTATCTATCCATCGTAGCGCTATGGATCATTCTGTCGCCTTACCGAATGTCCCTGTTTCAGGATGCGGTTTCCCGGCGGACCGGTGGCTGGCAGGGCATCAATGCCTTCGCCGCCCGGAACACCTTCACAGGCATCATGGTCCTGATGGGCGTAATGCTCGCCTTTGTTGGGGCAGTGATTATTTTCAAGGCCGTACACGGCAATTAGCTCCTTCCGCCCCTCCATCAGCAAGAATCCGCCTATCTGCTCGACACCTATAAGCGGATTCTTGCTCATCGAAAAATCGCAAGTCCTCTGGAACGGGCTCTCAGGGTGTGGCACAGCTCCTGCTATGGAGCTGGTCAGGGCATGGAATGCCTCTTCCTAAAAATAATGAATTCAAGGAACACCATGGACACCCCAAATCCCGCCTCCAATGGGTCAACGGCTCCTGCCGCTGGCCAAAAAACCACTTCCAGCCGTCTCAAATCGATCTTCAGTGGCTCGGTCGGCAACATGGTCGAGTGGTACGACTGGTACGTCTACGCCGCTTTTTCGTTGTACTTCGCCAAAGCGTTCTTCCCCAAAGGCGACACCACTGCGCAACTGCTCAACACTGCCGCCATCTTCGCGGTCGGCTTTCTGATGCGGCCGATCGGTGGCTGGCTGATGGGGCTGTATGCCGACTACAAGGGCCGCAAGGCCGCGCTGATGGCCTCGGTGCTACTGATGTGTTTCGGCTCGCTGATCATTGCACTGACACCGGGCTATGAAAGCATCGGTGTCGGGGCGCCGATCCTACTGGTGTTCGCCCGATTGCTGCAGGGCCTGTCGGTCGGCGGCGAATACGGCACCTCGGCGACTTACCTGAGCGAAATGGCGACCAAGGAGCGTCGCGGCTTCTTCTCCAGCTTCCAGTACGTCACGCTGATTTCCGGCCAGCTCATCGCGCTGGGTGTGCTGATCGTGCTGCAACAGACGCTCACCACCGAACAGCTGTACGCCTGGGGCTGGCGTATCCCGTTTGTCATCGGTGCCTTGTGCGCAGTGGTAGCGCTGTTCCTGCGTCGCGGCATGGAAGAGACCGAATCGTTCACCCGCAAGAAGAAGGAAAAACGCAAGGAAAGCCTGATGCGTACGCTGATGCGTCATCCCAAGGAATTGATGACCGTCGTCGGCCTGACCATGGGCGGCACCCTGGCCTTCTATACCTACACCACGTATATGCAGAAGTATCTGGTCAACACGGTCGGCATGAGCATCACCGACTCGACCTCGATATCGGCTGCGACGCTGTTTCTGTTCATGCTGTTGCAACCGGTGGTCGGCGCGCTGTCCGATAAAGTCGGTCGCCGCCCGATCCTGATTGCCTTCGGCGTGCTGGGTACGCTGTGCACAGTGCCGATCCTGACCACGCTGCACACCATTCAGACCTGGTGGGGCGCGTTCTTCCTGATCATGGCAGCGCTGATCATTGTCAGCGGTTATACGTCGATCAACGCCGTGGTGAAGGCCGAACTGTTCCCTACCGAAATCCGCGCCCTGGGCGTGGGTCTGCCGTATGCGCTGACCGTATCGATCTTTGGTGGCACGGCGGAATACATCGCGCTGTGGTTCAAGAGTGTCGGCATGGAAACCGGTTATTACTGGTATGTCACCGCCTGCATCGCCTGCTCGCTGCTGGTCTACGTGTTCATGAAAGACACGCGTAAACACTCGCGGATCGAGACTGACTGATCGGGTCAGGTTCACCACGATTTTCGTGATCATGCTCCGCGTTGAAATACAGCTTTTGACGCGGAGCATGATGAAGGCGTTCCCATGCTGGAGCGCTCATTGTCGTACGCAGGTGTGTTTTGGGTTCTGCGTAGGGCGTGAGCGTCATTCAGGCTCACTGATAACGATCAGTATCATTGCCCACATCGATATAACCACCGCATAAAAGCACCATCTTTCATTGAGCACCTGAAACAAAGCGTTTCAGTTTGGTGCATTATTTAAGTAGTTTTCAACGATAACTATTTGAATTAACGACACTTTCATTTTGTCAAGAGCGTTTATTACAAGATTTTTCAAGAATTGCACCACAACAAGGCAGCTCTACCTGCAAGGCCCGAAATCAGCGCGTTGCGGCTTACTATCATTTTTAGCGATGATCGCTAGCAATCCTATTAACTTCTTAAAAAACTGCTGGCGCGTAGCATTGCCTCCATACCGGGATGACAACTCACCCGACACCACTTGGAGACACTCTCATGAAAACCAACACACTGATCTTCGGCCTGGTCTTCTCTGTTCTGACATCGAGCGCATTCGCTCTTCCAGCAGTCGATACCGTGCACAACGAAATGTCCAAAGCAACCGTCGTTGCTGAAGGCGGCACCAAGCACACTAACGTCGGCTCGATCCGCGTAGCCGCTGATGGCGCAGATCGTGTAGGTCCGAACCGTCAAGCTGCCGATGGTGCTGATCACGTCGGTGCAAATCGTCTGGCCGCTGATGGTGCCGATCGCGTCGGTGCAAACCGTCAAGCTGCTGATGGTGCAGACCATGTCGGTGCAAACCGCCTGGCCGCTGATGGGGCTGATCGTGTCGGTGCAAACCGCCTGAGCTGATCACTCATGCAACACCCCAAGGCCCGGCTATGCCGGGCTTCTTTGTTTCTGGCTTAGACCGAAACACAGACTGCTCTGGCATCCAGCGCCAATGCGCAGCACTATGTTCACATCTAACAGTGAGCCATAAGGAATCGAGCATGTCAGACGCTATTCACTCTTACGAGCCATCCAAAGGACACGGCCTGCCGCACGATCCGTTCAACGCAATTGTCGGCCCGCGCCCGATTGGCTGGATTTCCTCTCGGGATGCTAGCGGTAAGCTGAACCTTGCGCCGTACAGCTTTTTCAACGCGTTCAACTACGTGCCACCGATCATTGGTTTTTGTAGCGTCGGGCGCAAAGACAGCCTCAATAACATCGAGCAGACCGGCGAATTCGTCTGGAACCTGGCGACCCGCTCGCTGGCCGAGGCCATGAATCAAAGCTGTGCGCCCGTGGCCCCGGACGTGAGCGAATTCGAGCTGGCGAACCTCACACCGCTGGCATCGCTTATTGTCTCGGTGCCGCGCGTGCAGGAAACGCCCGTGTCCTTCGAATGCAAGGTCACGCAGATCATTCAACTGCAACGGGCAGACAAGGAGCTGGTGCCGAGCTGGCTGATTCTGGGCGAGGTGGTTGCGGTCCATATCGACAAGTCGCTGCTCAAGGACGGCATCTACGATACCGCTGCGGCCGAGCCGATTCTGCGCGGTGGGGGCCCGGCGGATTATTTCCAGCTTGGGCCAGAAGCCTTGTTCAAGATGTTCCGCCCGGGCGCCTGATCAGGAAGCCCACACCGGCTCGCCCTCCGGGTCCACGTCGATCAGCCGCTCCAGTTCCTGGACGGCGGCCAGATCGGCGTCATGCGCAGTCTTGAAAGACTGCCCGGGCAATATCGCGTGGAAGCGCGGCGCGCCCCCGGCAGCCAGTGCCTTGACGGCAACGGCCGCGCTGTAACCCTTCTGTTCCGAAGGGATGACCGCCGAAACCACTTCAAACCCGTTGTATTCCTTGCGTGCCATCTGTCTCGAACCTGCAGTCAGTCAAAACGCGAATTCTAACGCTTCATTCCCTCCCTGTGCGGCACGGATATCGTCCGGCCCGAAGCGCTTTCTTGTCCTACACTTCAATCAGCTCTTTCAAGCTGCTCTGTAGGTAAAACAAGGAGTGCGTCATGAAAGTAATAACAAGAAGATGTATGGCTGCCGTCGGCATTATCACGGTACTGGCGGTGTATGCCGCGGGTGCTTACCGCAACGAACTGTCTCGACAGAACCCGGCGGTCGCCAGTTGCACGTTCGGCCATTGTGTGCCGACCGATGCTACTTTCAGCGCCCTGCGATGACGCTCATGCCTGGCGGGTTGGGTCGCCATTCAGCAAAGGCAGCTATCGATTAGCAAGCTATCGGATTAGACTGGCCAGACTTCTCCCGCCGCCCTTGCGGCGGGTCAACACTGCCATCGGGTTCTGCCTTGACCAGTCTTACTCAAACGCCGCCAGCCATTCGCAGCATTTTGTTCGCGCTGATGATGGCCGTCCTGCTCAGCGCGCTGGATCAGACCATCGTCGCTGTGTCGATGCCAGCCATTTCCGCCCAGTTCAGGGACATCGACCTGCTGGCCTGGGTCATCTCCGCGTACATGGTCGCGCTGACCGTGGCGGTGCCCATCTACGGCAAGCTGGGCGACCTCTACGGGCGACGCAAGCTGATGCTGTTCGGGCTTGGCCTGTTTACGCTGGCCTCGCTGTTTTGCGGCGTCGCGCAAAGCATGGAGCAACTGGTGCTAGCGCGCGTGTTACAGGGCATCGGTGCGGGCGGCATGGTGTCGGTGAGTCAGGCCATCATCGCCGACATCGTCCCGCCTCGTGAGCGGGGCCGCTACCAGGGTTATTTCAGCAGCATGTACGCCGTGGCCAGCGTCGCAGGCCCGGTGCTGGGCGGTTTGATGACGGTGTACCTGTCCTGGCGCTGGGTGTTTCTGATCAACCTGCCACTGGGAGCCGCTGCGCTTATCGTCGCCTACCGGACCTTGAACGGCCTGCCCATTCCACAACGCAAGCCAGTGATCGACTATCTAGGCACCGTGCTGATGATCATCGGCCTGACCGCGCTGCTGCTGGGCATCACCGAAATCGGTCAGGGGCTGACGCTGGGCCACGCTCAGGTTCAGCTGCTGCTGAGCATCGCCTTGCTGGCGCTGGCGGTTTTCGTCTGGTACGAACGTCGCGCTCCGGAGCCGTTACTGCCCATGCACCTGTTTACCAACCGCAGCGCAGTGCTCTGCTGGTGTACGGTGTTCTTCACCAGTTTCCAGGCTATTTCCCTGATTGTGCTGATGCCGCTGCGTTACCAGACTGTCACCGGCGGTGGCGGTGACAGTGCTGCTTTGCACATGTTGCCTCTGGCTATCGGCATGCCGATGGGCGCTTATTTTGCCGGGCGACGCACAGCGCAGACCGGCCGCTACAAACCATTGATTCTGACTGGCGCGCTGCTGATGCCGATCGCCATTCTGTCCATGGCCTTCACACCGCCGCAGTCGGTTCTGCTGATGAGCCTGTTCATGATTCTGACCGGCATCGCGACCGGCATGCAATTCCCCTCCTCGCTGGTCGGAACCCAGAACGCAGTGCAGATCAGGGACATGGGCGTTGCGACCAGCACCACCAATCTGTTCCGCTCACTGGGTGGCGCAGTCGGGGTCGCGCTGATGTCGGCGCTGTTGCTGGCGATGCTGCAACATTCGGGTGTGGGCCTGACGGATACCGGCGTGACTGGCGAAAGCGGCTCTGGCAACGTTCTGCTCGACAGCCTCAATACGGCAACCGGGCCGGCACTGGATACCTTGCGTGCCGAACTGGCGCTGACGTTCAGAAACCTGTTGATCACCAGTGCAGCCATTTCGCTGCTTGGCCTGGCCGCGGCCTGGGCCATGCCCGACACATTACTGCGCGGCCGGGACTGAGCGGTGATTCAGGCTTACGACAATCCGGCCCAGAACCATTGGGTCTTCTTGTTTTTTACATGGGCGAAGGCAGGCATGATTTCGCCCTCGTCGAAATGCCGCCGAGAGCCAAACCGGGCGCTGCTGAACCAATAACCCGAGCGCGGACAGGCTTGCCCGGCATCGACGGGCGGCAGAGGTTTTTCATCGAACCGCGCATACCACTGCGCGGTGGTCTCTTCGGTAAAACCGAGCGCTGGCGCGAGATAAGGATGAAGATTACCGGTGTCCTGCAAACGGATCGGCTTGATCAGTCTGTTGACCGTCACGTAAGACTGCGGCGGCGGCAGCCCGCTGCCACCCAGCTCTGGCGCCACGCCAGCACGAATCAGCAGGCCGCTGCGGTAACTGTGAAACACGATGTCACTGTGCGCGCTCATCTGCCCGCGCAACCGGTCGCTCCCGCCCAGTTGTTTGACGAATGAATCACCCAACACGGTGTACCAGCTCACACCCTTGATGCGGTCCAGCAAACGCAGGCTTTCTATGTGCGGCCCAGGGTCGACCATCAGCCCGATGTATTCCTGCGCCAGACGATATTCCCACGGCAGATACTGGTGACTATCGCAGGGCAGCACACACGCCAGCCCGCCGTAACCATGCTCGGCCTGCACTTCGCTGCTCAGGTATCTGATCCAGGTTTCGTAGTTTTTCAGCCCGTCAGGCTCATTCAGGTATGACCAGGGCAGTACCATCTTCAGGCACGAACGGTCATTCTCGGCCTGGCTCTGCGGGGTGTTCATCACAAACAGGCTGTACATCGCGACTTCGGCCTGGGTTGCGCTGGCAAGCGACCAGATGAATTGCTCGTCTGGCGAACTGTCCACAACCTGCCGGCACGTTGCGGAAAACGCCGTCGACGTCAGGCGCCGCATGCGCTTGAACAACTGCCATTTGAGCTTGGGCCTGAAGGTTTCGTAAAAACGCGCGAAACAGCCTTCTATCCGCCGCTTGACCTCCGGGCTGTGACCGTTACGGAAGTACAAGGTGGTGATCAGGCCCAGTCGTATGACGGGCGTGCCCGATAGCGAATCGACTGAAACCGGCCCGGATTGCTGTCCGATACTGTTCAGAAACCTTACAGCATCAGATCCGCTATCCGGCATGATCGGCACTCCTTTCAGTCCTTTGGTAGATCGGGTGGCGCCATTGCCTGAAGCTGTCTTGCGCGTTTCGGTTACCTGCTGCGCGCGTCGGGTCGCGCGACAGCCACGCCCGTTGCCGTCCTGATGAACATCGGCGGATTTTTCATTGATTTCGTGACACATCGGCGCAAGATTCGGCAAAAACATGCAGCTTTCCTCTCTTCTGTTTTTCCAGGAGGCGAAGAGTGAAGGGAGTTTTCCCACGGAGCAATAGTCGGAAATTACTTTGGGAAATCAGCTACATGTATCAGGAAATGTCCTACCCGATTCCTACAAAATCTTTGTAAGTTGCCGGTCAATGGGTCGTAATAAACGGACGCAGTAAGGCACGACAGGTAAACAGTCGGTAAATCTGCTGTCTATCAGGCAAGGAATGGCGTTAGCCTTTGTGCGAAAGGTCGGCATCGAAAGACCGGCAGGCATCGTGCCCGCCATCTTTCAGACCGCGACCGTTTTTACTCTCAAGGAAGGGCTGTAGCGAAGCATGTCCAGACACACATCGACCATCTGCTCGGCCTCTTCAGGCAACGAAAAACTGTCGGGCACCAACAGCCATTGATAAATGATGCCGTTGATGTGGGCAAACATGGCGACGGCGGCGCGTGCGGTGTCCAGGCCTTGCGGAAGCTGCCCTTGGCGCACCGCATTGCGCAGCCCCAGCGTGATCCGCTCGTGGCACTGAATCGCGTTTTCTTGGCGTTGACGACGAAAATCACACATCTCGTCAGTAAACTCGCACTTATGGAAAAGGATTTCATTGATACGACGTGTTTTCGGGTCCCGTGCCAGCTCATGGAACAAGTGAATCAACAGGTTCCTCATGCACCCGAGCGGGTCTTCCTCCTCCTCGCTCTGACTGGCCTGGGCCATTTCATCGAGCGGTTCCTGAAGGCTGTCGAGCATCGCCTGCACCAGATCGGCCTTGTTATTGAAGTGCCAATAGATGGCACCGCGCGTCACACCGGCAAGGGTCGCGATGTCAGCCAGCGTGGTACGGGCGACGCCTCGCTCATAAAAAGCGTGTTCGGCGGCCTCCAGTATCTGGCTGCGGGTAATCTGGGCTTCCTCTTTGGTGCGACGAACCATGGCAATAAAACCTCAAGAAAATCACCCCAGGCACCTCGTTGGCTGCATGCCTGGATACATAACCGGGCGGCATTTGTCTCGCCTTGTCCCGAATTGGCTGTCGGCACGCTGGATAGTGGCCGAATGCGCATCGCGGGTGTTTACAAACAACCGCGAATGTAAGTATATTCCTTAGCATGCTACTAATCTAGCCGAAATATTTTTTTACACTTCAACGTACTGTTGAGATAACAGGCTCCTGCCCCCGAGGATCTTCATGCAATTCAAGCCAGCTGTTACCGTTCTGGTCACTGCCGTCGCCCTGGCAACCCTGCTCAGTGGCTGTAGCAAGAAAGAACAGGCGGCCCCGCCTGCGCAAACCCCTCAGGTCGGTGTCGTTACTCTCAAAGCGCAGCCTTACACCCTGACGACCGAGTTGCCGGGCCGGACCACCGCATTCCGCGTGGCCGAGGTCCGCCCTCAGGTCAATGGCATCATTCTCAAGCGTCTGTTTACCGAAGGCGGCGACGTCAAGGCCGGTCAGCAGCTGTATCAGATCGATCCTGCTATCTATGAGGCCAGTGCCAACAGCGCCAAGGCGACCTTGCAGTCGGCCAAATCGATGTCCGATCGCTACAAGCAGCTGGTCAGCGAACAAGCCGTCAGTCGTCAGGAATACGACACCGCACTGGCCTCGACCATGGAAGCTCAGGCAGCCCTGCAGACCGCTCAGATCAACCTGCGTTTTACCAAGGTGCTGGCGCCGATTTCCGGCCGTATCGGTCGCTCTGCGGTAACCGAAGGCGCACTGGTGAGCAGCGCTCAGGCCGACGCAATGGCGACCATTCAGCAACTTGATCCGATTTACGTGGACGTGGTGCAGTCATCCGCTGACATGCTCAAGCTGCGCAACGATCTGGACAGCGGCAAGCTGCAGAAATCAGGCGACAACTCGGCCAAGGTCAAGCTGACGCTGGAAGACAACAGCACCTACGCACAGGAAGGCAAGCTGGAGTTCTCCGAAGTCTCGGTTGATCAGACCACCGGCTCCGTGACCCTGCGTGCCGTGTTCCCGAACCCTGAACACCGCCTGCTGCCTGGCATGTTCGTTCATGCGCAATTGCAGGCAGGCGTCAATTCGAAGGCCATTCTGGCACCGCAACAGGGCGTGACGCGCGACCTGAAAGGCACACCGACCGCCATGGTGGTCAATCAGGACAACAAGGTCGAAATGCGCACGCTGGTGGCCAACCGCACCGTGGGTAGCGACTGGCTGATCGAAGACGGCCTTAAAGAAGGTGATCGCGTCATCACCGAAGGCCTGCAATACGTCAAACCAGGTGCAGAAGTGAAAGTCGCCGAAGCGACCAACGTTAAAGGAGCAAACCCGGCGCCTGCCCCGGCCACTGATAAAGCCGCAGGCAGCAAAGGGGAGTAACCCATGTCGAAATTTTTTATTGATCGACCCATTTTTGCCTGGGTTATTGCCCTCGTGATCATGCTGGTCGGTGCGCTGTCCATTTCCAGCCTGCCGATCAACCAATACCCGAGTATCGCACCGCCTGCCATCGGCATTCAGGTGACTTACCCGGGCGCCTCTGCACAAACCGTGCAGGACACCGTGGTGCAGGTCATCGAGCAGCAGCTCAATGGTATCGATAACCTGCGTTATGTGAGTTCGGAAAGTAACTCCGACGGCAGCATGACCATCACTGCGACCTTCAATCAGGGCACCAACCCGGATACGGCGCAGGTTCAGGTACAGAACAAACTCAACCTGGCCACCCCACTGCTGCCGCAAGAAGTGCAGCAGCAGGGTATCCGCGTAACCAAGGCGGTGAAGAACTTCCTGATGGTGATCGGCCTGGTGTCGGAAGACGGCAGCATGGGCAAGGAAGACCTGGCTAACTACATCGTGTCGAACATGCAGGACCCGATCTCGCGGACCTCCGGTGTGGGTGACTTCCAGGTGTTCGGTTCGCAGTACGCCATGCGCATCTGGCTCGACCCGGCCAAGCTGAACAACTTCCAGCTGACCCCGGTGGACGTGCGAGACGCGATCACTGCGCAGAACGTGCAGGTGTCTTCCGGTCAGTTGGGCGGCCTGCCGTCGATCAGCGGTCAGCAGTTGAACGCCACGATCATCGGCAAGACCCGTCTGCAGACGGCCGAGCAGTTCGGCAATATCTTCCTCAAGGTCAACACTGACGGCTCGCAGGTTCGCCTCAAAGACGTCGCCACCGTCGGCCTTGGCGCAGAGAACTACAGCACCGACTCGCAGTTCGACGGCAAACCGGCTTCCGGTCTGGCGATCAAGCTCGCGACCGGCGCCAACGCGCTGGACACCGCCAAGGCGATCCGTGCGACCGTTTCGTCGCTGGAGCCGTTTTTCCCGCCCGGCATGAAAGTGGTTTACCCGTATGACACGACCCCGGTCGTGAGCGAATCGATCAACGGCGTGGTTCACACCCTGATCGAAGCCATCGTGCTGGTGTTCCTGGTGATGTACCTGTTCCTGCAGAACTTCCGCGCGACCGTCATTACCACCATGACCGTTCCGGTGGTATTGCTGGGTACATTCGGCATCCTCGCGGCCTTCGGTTTCACCATCAACACCCTGACCATGTTCGGTATGGTGCTGGCCATCGGCTTGCTGGTGGACGATGCGATTGTGGTGGTGGAAAACGTCGAACGGGTCATGGAGGAAGAAAAGCTCTCTCCGCGTGACGCCACGATCAAATCCATGACGCAGATTCAGGGCGCACTGGTCGGTATCGCGCTGGTGCTGTCGGCGGTGCTGTTGCCGATGGCGTTCTTCGGCGGTTCCACCGGGGTGATCTACAAACAGTTCTCGATCACCATCGTCTCGGCCATGGCCCTGTCGGTCGTGGTTGCGCTGATTTTCACCCCGGCGCTGTGCGCCACCATGCTCAAGCCCATCGACGAGAAAACGCACGGCCAGCCCAAGCGTGGTTTCTTCGGCTGGTTCAACCGCACCTTCGACCGCAGCGTTCTGAGCTACGAGCGCGGCGTCGGCAACATGCTCAAGTACAAGTGGCCCGCGTATCTGGGTTACATCCTGATCTGCGCGGGCATGGTCTTCATGTTCATGCGCATCCCCGCAGCGTTCCTGCCGGAAGAAGATCAGGGCGTTATCTTCGCGCAGATCCAGACCCCGGCCGGCTCCTCGACCGAGCGTACGCAGGAAGTCATCGACAACATGCGTGAATACCTGCTGACCAAGGAAAGCGGCGCAGTGAAGTCGGTGTTCTCGGTCAACGGCTTCAACTTCGCAGGCCGCGGGCAGAGCTCGGCGATTGCATTCGTCATGCTCAAACCGTGGGAAGAACGTGACGCCGACAACAGCGTCTTCAAACTGGCCGAGCGCGCTCAGGGCTACTTCTTCAGCCTGCGCGACGCGATGGTGTTCGCCATCGTCCCGCCGTCGGTACTGGAGCTGGGTAACGCAACAGGCTTCGACGTTTACCTGCAAGATCAGGGCGGCGTCGGTCACGAGAAACTGATGGAAGCACGTAACCAGTTCCTCGGCATGGCGGCGCAGAGCAAGATTCTGGCAGGCGTGCGTCCGAACGGGCTGAACGACGAACCGCAATATCAGCTGCTCATCGACGACGAACGTGCCAGCGCGTTGGGTATCACCCTGTCGGACATCAACAACACACTGTCCATCGCGTTGGGTGGCAGCTACGTCAATGACTTCATCGACCGTGGCCGTGTGAAGAAGGTGTACATCCAGGGTGACGCAGGCGCTCGTATGACGCCTGAAGACCTGAAGAAATGGTACGTGCGCAACAGCTCGGGCGAAATGGTGCCGTTCTCGGCCTTCGCCAGCGGCAAGTGGTCCTACGGTTCGCCAAAACTGTCGCGTTACAACGGCGTGGCGGCTGAGGAAATCCTCGGTACGCCGGCACCGGGCTACAGCAGCGGCGACGCAATGGCCGAAGTTGAAGCGCTGGCCAAGAAACTGCCGCAAGGCATCGGCATCTCCTGGACCGGTCTGTCCTACGAGGAGCGTCTGTCCGGTTCGCAAGCCCCTGCCCTTTACGCCCTGTCGTTGCTGGTGGTGTTCCTGTGTCTGGCAGCGTTGTATGAAAGCTGGTCGATTCCGATCGCGGTCATCCTCGTGGTGCCGCTGGGGGTTATCGGTGCACTGATGGCAACCAGCCTGCGCGGACTGTCCAACGACGTGTTCTTCCAGGTCGGTCTGCTGGTGACGGTGGGTCTGGCGGCGAAAAACGCCATTCTGATCGTCGAGTTCGCCAAAGAGCTGCATGAACAGGGCAAGAGTCTTGCCGATGCAGCCATCGAAGCGTGCCGCATGCGTCTGCGCCCGATCATCATGACGTCCATGGCGTTCATCCTCGGCGTTGTGCCGCTGGCGATTTCGTCAGGCGCAGGCTCGGGCAGTCAGCATTCGATCGGTACCGGCGTAATTGGCGGTATGATCACGGCAGTTATCCTGGCGATCTTCTGGGTGCCCCTGTTCTTTGTCTCGGTTTCAGGGCTGTTCAAGGGCAAGCAGAAACATATTTCACACGATGAGGCTGGCCAATGAGCAAGTCATTGATCTCTCTTGCAGTTACCGCGTTCATACTCGGCGGCTGCTCTTTGATCCCCGAGTACAAGCAGCCGGAAGCCCCGGTCGCCGCCCAATATCCACAAGGTCCGGCCTACACGCCGGCCGAGGCGGCCAAAATGGCCGCTGCGGAGCAAGGCTGGCGCCACTTCTTCAATGATCCGGCGTTGCAACAGCTGATCGAGACCGCGCTGCTCAACAACCGTGACCTGCGGGTCGCGGCGTTGAACATCGACGCCTATCGCGCCCAGTACCGCATTCAGCGCGCGGACTTGTTCCCCGCTGTTTCCGCGACCGGCAGCGGCGCTCGCCAACGCGTGCCGGCCGACCAGACGCAGACCGGTCAGTCCGCGATCACCAGTAGCTACTCGGCCACGCTGGGCGTCAGCGCCTACGAGCTGGACCTGTTCGGTCGCGTGCGCAGCCTCAGCGAACAGGCACTGGAAACCTACTTCGCCACGGAAGAAGCGCGTCGCGCCACCCAGATCAGTCTGGTGGCCAACGTCGCCAACGCCTACATGACCTGGCAGGCCGACAAGGAACTGCTCAAGCTGACGCAGGACACCCTCAAGACCTACGAAGAAAGCTTCCGCCTGACCTCGCGCAGCAATGAAGTCGGTGTTTCTTCGGCGCTGGACCTGAGCCAGTCGCGTACCGCTGTCGAGAGCGCTCGCGCCAGACTGGCCCAGTACCAGCGTCTGGTCGCTCAGGACCAGAACAGCCTGGTGCTGTTGCTTGGCACCGGCCTGCCGGACAACCTGCCGGCCAGCCAACTGCTGGATTCCGACATGCTGACCGAAATGCCGGCCGGTCTGCCGTCCGACCTGTTGCAGCGTCGTCCGGACATTCTGCAAGCCGAGCACACGCTCAAGGCCGCCAATGCCAACATCGGCGCAGCGCGTGCAGCGTTCTTCCCGAGCATCAGCCTGACCGCCAGCGCCGGGACCGGCAGCACCGAGCTGTCCGGCCTGTTCAAGGGGGGGTCGGGAACCTGGCTGTTCCAGCCGAGCATCAACATCCCGATCTTCAACGCCGGCAGCCTGCGTGCCAGCCTGGATTACTCGAAGATCCAGAAAGAAATCAGCGTCGCCAACTACGAGAAGGCCATTCAGACGGCTTTCCAGGAAGTGTCCGACGGCCTGGCTTCGCGCAAGACCTACGACGAGCAGCTCCAGGCGCAGCGTGACTTTGTCACTGCCAACCAGGATTACTACCGTCTGGCCGAGCGTCGCTACCGGATCGGCATCGACAGCAACCTGACCTTCCTCGACGCTCAGCGCTCGTTGTTCAGCGCGCAACAAACGCTGATCATTGATCGCCTGTCGCAGCTGACCAGCGAGGTCAACCTGTACAAGGCCCTCGGCGGCGGCTGGTATGAAAGAACCGGGCAGACCGAAACCATCTCCAAAGAGAAGCCTTCGGTGCAGCTGTTCTAAAGGCAGTGTTTTAATCGCACTGCTCTGATTGCAACGCATAAAAAACCCACCTGATCAGGTGGTTTTTTTTTGATTGGAAGACCTGCGATCAATGATCCTGATGCAGGTACTTCGGCTCTTTCGGCAGCCGCAGACTGAACAGGAACGCGATCGCCATCATGGCCGTCACGTACCAGTAAAAGCTGTTTTCCATCCCGGCGCTCTTGAGTTTCAAGGCGACCCATTCGGCCGAACCGCCAAACATCGCGTTGGCGACCGCATACGCCAGCCCTACGCCCAGCGCACGCACCTGAGGCGGAAACATCTCGGCTTTGACCAGCCCGCTGATCGAGGTGTAGAAGCTGACAATCGCCAGCGCCAGGGTGATCAGCACGAAGGCCATGAACGGGTTGGTGGTGGTTTTCAGAGTCATCAGGATCGGCACCGTACACAGCGTACCCAGCGCGCCGAACAACAGCATCGAATTACGTCGGCCGATACGGTCCGCGAGCATGCCGAAGAACGGCTGCATGCACATGTACAGGAACAGCGCGCCGGTCATGATGTAGCTGGCCGTCTTGGCTTCCATACCGCCGGTGTTCACCAGATATTTCTGCATGTAGGTCGTGAAGGTATAGAAAATCAGCGAGCCACCGGCGGTGTAACCCAGCACCGTGATAAACGCAGCCGTGTGATTTCTGAACAGCGCCGTGATACTGCCTGCATCCTTGTCCTGACGACTTTCAGCGGTGGTGGTTTCATTGAGTGTGCGCCGTAGCAGCAAGGCGATGACAGCGGCCGCCGCGCCGATCACGAACGGGATGCGCCAGCCGTAATCGCGCAGCTCTTCGGTGGTGAGAAACTGCTGCAGGATGACCACGGTCAGCACGGCCAGCAACTGACCGCCAATCAACGTCACGTACTGGAACGAGGCATAGAAACCGCGCTGGCCGCGCAACGCCACTTCACTCATGTACGTTGCCGTGGTGCCGTACTCGCCACACACCGACAAACCTTGAAGCAAGCGCGCCATCAGCAGCAGTGCCGGGGCCCAGGCACCAATCGATGCATAGGTCGGCAGGCAGGCGATGATCAACGAACCGGCACACATCATGGTGACCGAAATCAGCATCGAGTTCTTGCGGCCATGCTTGTCCGCCACGCGGCCAAACAGCCAGCCACCAATCGGGCGCATCAGAAAGCCAGCGGCAAACACGCCTGCGGTGTTGAGCAACTGGACGGTCGGGTCATCGGATGGAAAGAAGGCAGGCGCGAAATAGATCGCACAGAAGGCGTAGATATAAAAGTCGAACCATTCAACGAGGTTCCCGGAAGAGGCGCCGACGATCGCGAAAATTCTTTTGCTTCGCTCCTCGCCCGTGTAGTGCGGTGCTTTTGCTGTTGTCGTCATTGTTTTCCCCAAAGCAGAACTGTCCATAAGCAACAATCTGTAACACTGTCTTTAATCGAGCACAATCACTCAGGCCAATTCAGCCAAAACCACCAGGCGGGTACCTGTACTCAAATCGCACAACAACCCGGATCACTCGCCTGTCTTTTCGTGGAGACGGACGGATGAACCGGGTTGCTGAACAACGGGTCGGGAAGCGGCTTGAAACAGAAAAGCCTAACGCTCGATGGCCAGCGCCAGGCCCTGCCCTACACCCACGCACATGGTCGCCAGGCCTTTGCGCCCGCCGGTTTTTTCCAGCTGGTGCAGCGCCGTCAGGACCAGCCGTGCGCCGCTCATGCCCAGCGGGTGCCCGAGTGCAATCGCGCCGCCATTGGGATTGACCTGCGGCGCGTCGTCCGCCAGGCCCAGCTCGCGCAACACCGCCAAGCCCTGGCTGGCAAAAGCCTCGTTGAGTTCGATGACGTCAAAATCAGTAATCGCGATGCCCAGCCGCTCGACCAGTTTGCGCACTGCGGGCACAGGGCCGATGCCCATCACCCGTGGCTCGACGGCTGCGCTGGCCATGCCCAATACGCGAGCGCGAGGGATCAGGCCATGCTTTTTGACCGCTTCGGCCAACGCCAGAGTCAGCGCCGCCGTACCGTCGTTGACGCCTGACGCATTGCCAGCCGTCACGGTCTGGTCCGCGCCGTTGACCGGCTTGAGTTTGCTCAGGGTTTCCAGGCTGGTATCGGCGCGCGGGTGTTCGTCCTTGTCGACAATCGTTTCACCCTTTTTGTGCGGGACCCGCACCGGTACGATTTCTTCCTCGAAGAAGCCTGCCGCCTGGGCGACGGCGGCGCGTTGCTGGCTGCGCAGCGCAAAAGCGTCCTGATCGGCTCGCGAAATGTTGAAGTCAGTGGCGACGTTGTCGCCGGTCTCGGGCATGGAGTCCACGCCATACAGCGCTTTCATGGCCGGGTTGACGAAACGCCAGCCGATGGTGGTGTCTTCCAGCTTCATGTTGCGCGAAAACGCCGCATCGGCCTTGCCCATCACGAACGGCGCACGCGACATCGACTCGACGCCACCGGCAATCGCCAGCTCCATCTCACCTGACGCAATGGCACGGAACGCAGTGCCGATGGCATCCATTCCAGACGCGCACAAACGATTGAGGGTAACGCCCGGCACGCTTTTCGGCAGCCCGGCGAGCAAGGCCGCCATGCGCGCGACGTTGCGGTTGTCCTCACCGGCCTGATTGGCGCAACCGAGGAACACTTCATCAACCTCTTCCCAATTGACGGTGAGGTTGCGCTCCATCAATGCCTTGATCGGTATGGCGGCCAGGTCGTCAGCACGCACCGTGGACAAACCACCGCCGAAACGGCCGATCGGCGTACGAATCGCATCGCAAATAAAGACGTCACGCATCACGCTTCTCCTGCAACCTGACCATGGGCTGCGGCGGTCCGGGCTTCGAGATCGCGCAGTGCCGTCAGCTCGACGTCAGTGGGTTCTTCCGAGATTGCGACCGTGTCGGCAAAACGGATGTCCCAGCCCGTCGCGGCGATAACCTGCTCGCGGGTCACGCCGGGGTGCAGCGTGGTCACGACGAACTCATTGGTGTGCGCTTCCGGCTCCATGATGCACAAGTCAGTGATGATCCCCACCGGCCCGGCACCCGGCAAGCCCAGACGCTTGCGCGAATCGCCACCTTCGCCATGACCGACCGAGGTGATGAAATCCAGCTTATTGACGAACGAACGCGCCGACTGCTTGAGAATGATCAGCACCGACTTCGCCGAACCGGCGATTTCCGGCGCACCACCGGCACCCGGCAGGCGCACTTTCGGATGGTGATAATCGCCCACTACGGTGGTGTTGATATTGCCGAAGCGGTCCACTTGCGCAGCGCCGAGAAAGCCGACGTCGACCCGACCGCCTTGCAGCCAGTAGCGGAAAATTTCGCTGGTGGAAACCACCGTGTCAGCGGTTTCCGCCAGCTCGCCATCACCAATCGACAGCGGTAAAACGGTGGGTTTGGCACCAATCGGCCCGGATTCGTAGATCAGTACGACGTCGGGCGACGACGTCAGGCGTGCAAGGTTCGCCGCCTTGGAAGGCAGGCCGATGCCGACAAAGCACACCGAACCGTTGCGCAAACGGCGGGCGGCGGCGACAGTCATCATTTCACTGGTGGAGTAAGTCATTATCGGGCCTCCGAAGCGCGAGCCAGCTTGCTCTGGAATTCGCTGAAATCTGCTGTGCCGTGAATGTATTCGTCGTTCCACGCCGTGAACGTTTCGCGGTCGCGGGCAATCGGGTCCCACGCCTGATAAAACGGGTTATCTCGCTCGTAGTAGCCATGCGCATAGGACGGATGCGCGCCACCGGGCACCAGACACACCGCGCTCAACGCCCAAGTCGGCAACACACAGGAGTTCATCGGTGCCTTGAGGTCATCGACTATCTCTTCTACCGTCACGATGCAGCGTTTGGCAGCCAGCGCGGCCTCTTTCTGCGCGCCAAGAATGCCCCACAGCAAAACATTGCCCTTACGATCGGCCTTCTGCGCGTGGATCACCGTGACGTCGGGACGAACCGATGGCACGGCAGCCAGCACTTCCCCGGTAAACGGGCAGGTGACGGTCTTGATCAACGGGTTGACCTTGGGCAAGTCGGAACCGGCATAAGCACGCAGCACCGCAAACGGCAGGCCTGAGGCACCGGCGACATACGCGTTGGGGAGGTCGGCATGGCTGTGCTCTTCGATTTCCATCGCGCGCGGCCACTGTTTTTCGACGGCGTCGCGCAGACGGTGCAGGGAGCCGACGCTAGGGTTGCCGCCCCACGAGAAAATCAGACGTTTCGCACACCCTGCGCCTATCAACTGATCGTAGATAAGGTCGGGCGTCATGCGTACCAGGGTCAGGTCTTTCTTACCCTGACGAATGATTTCATGGCCCGCAGCCGTGGGGATCAAATGGGTAAAGCCTTCAAGCGCAACGGTGTCGCCATCGTTGACCAGTTGCTTCACCGCATCGCGTAGAGAAAGAATATCTGCCATGAGGTGCTCCGAACCCAACATCACGTTCAAGGATCAGCGCGAAGACCTGCGCCGGAATGAAAATGAGGTTATGCCTGAGCCACACGGCAAACAATCCGATAATCGACTAACCGTTCGGTAACCGAACAAATTCACCTGCAACGAGGGCGCTCAAGGCATCAGGTGAACAGCTGGGTACTCAAGTCCCGGCTGGCATCCAGCATGATCGGCAGGAAGCGCTGCTCCAACTCACTTCGCGCCACTCGCCCGGCACTGGTGCTGACATTCAGCGCGGCCAGCACCTGGCCCGACGCATCATAAACCGGGACGGCAATAGAACGCAGCCCCTGCTCCAGTTCCTGATCGACAATACACCAGCCTTGTTGACGAACCAGTTGCAGGCATTCTAGCAAGGCTTCCGGCGTGCGAATGGTCCGGCTGGTCTTGGGCTGCAAGTCGACGTGGTCCAGATATTCCTGCAACGACACATCGTCCAGCGCAGCCAGCAGAATACGCCCCATGGACGTGCAATACGCCGGCAATCGGCCGCCGACTGAAAGGTCGACCGAGATCAGCCGCTGCGTGGTTGCCGAGCGCGCGATATAAAGAATGTCGTTGCCTTCCAGCGTCGCCATGTTGCACGCCTCGTGCAGTTGATCGCTCATGCGGTCCAGATAAGGCTGCGACGACGTTGCCAGCGGCGTCGACGACAAATAGGCGTGACCGAGGGTCAGGACTTTCGGCAACAACGAATACGTGCGTCCGTCAGTGGTCGCGTAACCCAGTTTGATCAATGTATGCAGGCAGCGCCGCACGGCTGCGCGCGGGATTTCAGTGCGGTGGCTGATCTGCGCGATGGTCAGGTGCCGTTTGCGCTCCTGAAAGGCATGAATAACGGCGAGCCCGCGCGCCAGTGACGTCATGAAATCCGGGTCACCGGTCAGCGCCTGGATGCGCTTGGCAGGCGACGCCACGATAGGCGGTGCCAATGAGGCAAAAGAATTACGCAGTTCATCATTCATTGCCACACCCTCTGTAACACGTAGTCAGGCCTTGTAAACCGGGGGCTTCGGATGATTTTCAAGAATATCTGCGCGCCCCGGCTCGTGCGATTATCGAACAGATGGCCGATAATCGCAATTGACCCGTCACACAGATGCTTATACCTTTAGCACTGCCACGAAGTGACTTCTTGGAAATTACTGGTCAGGTACCCACTGAGAAGTCATAGGCAGCGGCCTTGCTTACCTAGCAAGGCCGTTTTCATTACGAAGCGCCGCCGTGCGCTGCAGTTCCGCCAGCCTCGCCCGCGCTTGACGAACCCGCCTTGAATACGTGGCAATATTTCAAGTCATCCCGGATATGAACACGCTGAATTTCAGCATCGGAGTTTTGTCTGAGGCGGCAAAAAATGTTTTATAAAAGTTCTTTCATATAAATGCCCGACTCAAACTTCGGAACAATCGTACAAAAAAACCAGATATGTGAACTCGTGCAACGTCGGTTGTTGACGTAACACTAGTTCTTGGAGATAGTATCCGGCAGTTGACAGGCCTTACACTCACGACGATTGCCCGGTGCAAAGCGGCTCTGCTTCGATAAGCGTTTCGATGTACGGCTTCGTCGTGATGGAACACGTTGCCATTCACCGGCAAGTCTGCCAACACAGGCCCACTGCCTGAAATCAGAATGCATGTCGCTACGACAGCTATTTTCTCCGGTGTACGTAGCCGCAAGCATCCGCAAGATGCCCCGCACTCTCTGTTCGACTGCACGGCAAGGTTTCACCTGCTTGCGCATTACAGAAAGACGGAATGAGCCTACTTGCAATGTTTTGCGTTATCACCGGATCCCATTTGACTTGATTAGGGAGGCGCTGATTTATTCGATTTTTCGTCCCTGCAACGCTCTGGAGGCCTTGATTTATCTGGGGGCAACAGCTGGGTTTTAGAATAAATCAGCGTCTCCTTAGGTAATACAGTGACTAAAGATGAACTGCGCGCGGAACTTGAGCGCCAGGAGCAACGTTTCAAGGATGTCTACGGCGGGGAAATCACCACCTACGCCGCGCAGCCGGAACCGGAACGCAAGCCTTGGCGTAAAAGAGCCAGCCTGCTGGACCAGGCGTTCAAGCAGGAATTACAGAAAATGGAAGAAGAACTGAAAGAAGAGCCGTGACATCACGGGCCTGAATGCCCCGCCACCTCTGCCTTGATGCGTCCGCACTACTTGCACCACCGCCCCATTGAGCCTTCAACGGGGCTGCGCTCATGCGTCTTTTTTTTGGTTTGAGGCGACACCGGTCAGCGACGACAGGTCGTTCTGTATTTTTTCTGTCATAATCGCGCCCCCTTCAGACCCGGTCAGAAAACCTACATGATCGATTTATTCAGCGGGCTTGATGCCTGGGTGCTTGTGAGCCTGTTGCTCGCCCTGGCTTTCGTCCTCACCTTCGAGTTCATCAACGGCTTTCATGACACCGCTAACGCGGTGGCGACAGTCATCTATACCAAGGCCATGCCCCCTCATCTGGCCGTGTTCTTTTCCGGTGTGTTCAACTTTCTCGGTGTGCTGCTCGGCGGTGTGGGCGTTGCCTATGCCATCGTCCACCTGCTGCCGGTAGAGCTGTTGATCAACGTCAATACCGGACACGGTCTGGCCATGGTGTTCTCGCTGCTGGCGGCGGCGATTACCTGGAACCTGGGCACCTGGTATTTTGGGATTCCGGCCTCCAGTTCGCACACCCTGATCGGCTCGATCCTCGGTGTCGGCCTGGCCAATGCACTGATCAACGGCATTCCTCTGGCTGATGGCGTCAACTGGCAGAAAGCGATCGACATCGGCGCCTCGCTGGTGTTCTCGCCACTCGCCGGCTTCATCGTTGCAGGACTGGTGCTGATCGGCCTGAAATGGTGGCGGCCGCAGTCGAAGATGCACAAGACGCCGGATCAACGCCGCAAGCTCGATGACAAGAAACACCCGCCGTTCTGGAACCGCCTGGCCCTGGTCATCTCCGCCATGGCGGTCAGCTTCGTGCACGGTTCCAACGATGGTCAGAAAGGCATCGGCCTGATCATGCTGGTGCTGATCGGTATCGTACCGAGCCAGTTCGTCCTCGACCTGACCAGCACCACCTACCAGATCGAACGTACCCGCGACGCGACGCTGCATTTGAGCCAGTTCTATCAGCGCAACAGCAGCACGCTGGGCGAATACCTGGCGATGGGCAAGGCTGAAAAAGGCGACTTGCCGTCCAGTTCGGCGTGCAACCCGAAACAGACCGAGCCCACCATCGACGCGCTGCTTGACCGCCTGAAAGGCGTGTCCGACTACCATTCCTTGACGCCCGAGAGCCGCATCGAAGTACGCCGCTATCTGTTGTGCCTGGATGACACGGCACGCAAGGTCGGCAAACTGCCAGACCTGGGCGCGCGTGAAAAGTCCGACCTTGAGAAGCTGCGCAAGGACCTGACCGCCACCACTGAATACGCACCATTCTGGGTGATTCTGGCGGTTGCGCTGGCGCTGGGCATCGGCACCATGGTCGGCTGGAAACGCGTGGTACTGACCATCGGCGAGAAGATTGGCAAGCAAGGCATGACCTACGCCCAAGGCATGTCGGCGCAAATCACCACGGCCTGCGCCATCGGTCTGGCCAACGTGTTTAGCCTGCCGGTGTCCACCACCCACATTCTGTCATCGGGTGTTGCCGGGACCATGGTCGCCAACAAGAGCGGCCTGCAAGGCGGGACGGTCCGCACCATTCTGCTGGCCTGGGTGCTGACCCTGCCTGCCACGGTTGCCTTGTCCGCCGGGCTGTTCTGGCTGGCCTCGAAGGCGCTGTCCTGATCTGAGCCTGCTCAAGCGGTGCGCCCCCCACACCGCTTGAAGGCCTGGCGTTACTTGCGCTTTTTACTGCCCAGCAACGACCCCATCAAACCCCGCACCAACTCACGCCCAAGTCGGTTGGCGGCCTGACGCATCACGTTTTTCATCGCCTGCCCGGCCAGACCACCCAGAAACTCTCCGGCCTTGTCGCTGAAACTCTCTTCCTGAGCACTTTTCGTGACATCCGCATTCTGCTGCTCAGGCGCGTCGACGTTGCGGGCGCTGAGCATTTCATAGGCAGACTCTCTGTCCACCGGCTTGCTGTAACGCTGGCCCAGCGTGGACTGACTGATCAGACTGGCGCGCTCACTCTCGCTGAGCGGCCCGATACGCGATTGAGGCGGTGCAATCAGAACGCGCTGAACCATCGCCGGCGTGCCTTTATCCTGCAACGTGCCGACCAGTGCTTCACCGGTGCCCAGCTCGGTCAGCACACTCAAGGCATCGATATCAGGATTAGGCCGAAAACCGTCGGCCACGGCGCGCAGCGATTTCTGTTCTTTGGCCGTAAACGCGCGCAGACCGTGCTGAATGCGCAAGCCAAGCTGGGCAAGCACCGCATCAGGCAAATCACTTGGCGACTGGGTCACGAAATAGACGCCCACACCTTTGGAGCGAATCAGGCGAACGACTTGCTCAAGCCGTTCCTGAAGCGCTTTCGGCGTGTCGGCAAACAGCAAATGGGCCTCATCGAAGAACAACGCCAGCAGCGGTTTGTCGGCATCGCCGCGCTCAGGCAACTGCTCGAACAACTCAGCCAGCAGCCACAGCAGAAAAGTCGCGTACACCTTCGGCGCTTCATGAACCAGACGGCTGGCGTCGAGCAGATGAATGCGCCCTCGCCCATCGCTGGCGGGCTGAAGAATGTCTTCGAGCTGTAGCGCGGGCTCACCAAACAAGGCTTCGGCGCCCTGCTGCTCCAGCACGGCCAGCCGACGCTGAAGGGCCTGGCTGGAACCGGTTGTCATCAGCGCGCTGTCTTCGCCCAGCAATTGCGGATTGTCACGCAAATGATTGAGCAGCGCTTTGAGGTCTTTGATATCGAGCAACAACAGACCTTCACGATCCGCCACCTTGAACGCCGCATACAGGGCCGCTTGCTGGCTGTCGGTCAACTCGAGCAAATTACCGAGCAGTAACGGCCCCATTTCACTCAACGTGGTGCGCAATGGATGACCAGACTTGCCGTCAATGTCCCACAACGTGACCGGATACCCTTGAGGGCTGTGCGCAAGCCAGGGCATGCCGGCAATGCGTTCGGCAATCTTGCCTTGCGGACTGCCGGCAGCTCCGAGGCCGCACAAGTCAACTTTGATATAAGCGGCGAAAACTGCGACGCCCGCATCGCTGAAAGCCTCGGCCAGGCGCTGCAAGGTGACGGTCTTGCCGGTGCCAGTCGCACCGGCGATCAGCCCGTGACGGTTGGCCAGGCGAAGCGCCTGAGAAACGGGTCGCCCGGCAGGGTCGGCACCCAGGACTATTTCCAGAGAGTCACGCATCGTTCAGCTTCTCCAAAAGGGATTCAGCACCAGCGCACCGCACCGCAGCTGAATGGTTTTACGCCGGGTCATCGCCCTGTGGCGAGGACGGCGCTTCAGTCGATTGCTGCAACGTGCGCCACAGTTCTGCAGCACCGTCAAAATCGGCACCGTTTTCCGGGGTCAGCGCAGCGGGGTCATAACGGCTCAGGCAGCCTTCGCCGAGGGTGGCGGGTGGTATCGAAACAGCTTTGTCGAGAGGGTCGGTCATCAGGCTGGCACCTTGCACGTTGCGCCATCACCAACAGGGGAATGACAGGCGCGCAACGGGCGCGCCTGCCTCAGAGATTAGTCGAACACCACTGTCTTGTTGTCATGCACCAGAACACGGTCTTCCAAATGCGCACGCAGACCACGGGCCAGGACCATTTTTTCCACATCACGACCGAAACGCACCATGTTTTCGATGCTGTCGCGATGGCTGACGCGTACCACGTCCTGCTCGATGATCGGACCAGCGTCCAGCTCTTCGGTTACATAGTGACAGGTCGCACCGATCAGTTTTACGCCGCGCAGCGACGCCTGATGATAGGGCTTTGCACCTACGAAAGACGGCAGGAAACTGTGGTGAATGTTGATGACCTGATGGGCATATTCACGGCACAACTGCGGTGGCAGAATTTGCATGTAGCGCGCCAGAACCACGACATCTGCCTGATGATGCCCAACCAGACGCGACACTTCGGCGAACGCCGGCTCCTTGTCTTTCGGGTCCACCGGAACATGGTAATAAGGAATGTCATGCCACTCGACCATGCTGCGCAGGTCCTGGTGGTTCGAGATCACGCAGGCGATATCGCAATCGAGTTCATCACTGTGCCAGCGGTGCAGCAAGTCCGCCAGGCAGTGCGATTCACGGCTGGCCATGAGCACGACGCGCTTCTTCTGCGCCGAGTCGGTGATGCGCCAGTCCATCGAAAACTCTTCCGCTATCGGCGTGAAGGCCTCACGGAAACCGTCCAGATCAAAAGGCAGGGTGTCGGCACGAATCTCGTGACGCATGAAAAACCAGCCGCTGAGGTTGTCGGAATGATGACTCGCTTCGGTGATCCAGCCGTTATGGGACGCCAGAAAGTTACTGACTTTGGCAACGATGCCGACACGGTCCGGGCAAGCAATCACCAGACGAAAAGTGCGCATTGGGGGAAACTCCAGAACTTCGCAAAGCCGCTATTCTAGCGGCTGCGCAGGAAAACTGCAGTATCTCTGTTGCCTGAATGCACGCGCCGAAATGCACGGCCCCGGCGCGAAAGATTGCACCGTGCCACTATCTGCTTTTAGCGCGTCCGGCGCTAAACAAGCCCTATATTAAGAGGGATTTTATGCGAGGTTCTTTTCAAGCGCACACGTCCCGCTTCTAGTTCAGACGTCTGTAGGACCTGTGTATATTTCTAAGAGGGTGTAGACAAAATCATGTAGTGAGTCGGCGCGCGAGTATTCGAGCCTCGGCCAACCAAACCCATGCCTCGCTTACCGCAAAAAGGCGATCATGATGCATGATCAGTCGCCGAGCTCTCTCATTCCAGGCATGAGTTCGCTCCACTACCCATCGCTTGGGCATGACCACAAATCCAGTCTGAACAGGCTCCACGGAAAATAGATCGCCTTGTTCAGAGTGCCATTGCCCTGTTCTTCTGTTATTCGGGCCACGGATCACTTGAACATCGATAGCGTGCAGTTGATGGGTGCGCTGTGCCCATTTTCCTGCGTACGCACTATCAACAAAAAGCGTGCTCAGTGACGGATATTTTTCCTTCGAGTACGCCACCGCATCATCCGCCGCGTCACGATCCTGCACGCTTGCAGCACTGATACTGACAGCCAGCAGCAGGCCCAATGTATCGACAATCAGACTTCGTTTACGCCCCTTCACTTTTTTGCCTGCGTCGTAGCCGCTGTCACCGCCTTGAGGAGAACTGCGGGTCGACTGTGAATCCAGGATCGCTGCTGACGGGCTGTCAGCGCGTTCTTCCCGCTCACGCCATTGAGCTCGCAAGCGATCATGCATTTGCTCGAACTTGCCTTGAGCGCTCCACCGGCGGAACGTTTTGTAGACATTGTCCCAATGAGGAAAATCGCGGGGTAGCATTCGCCATGAGCACCCCGTGCGTACGACATAGCAACAGGCTTCCAGCAACGTGCGCCGAGAGTGAAGCGGTGGCACTCCTCGTCCGCCCTGGCTTTCAAACAGGTCGGCGACCAGTGCCCACTCGGTATCTGTCAAGCAACTCGGATATAGCTGCTCCGGCAGTTGGCGGCGGTGGGTTTCATTGTAGCCATAGGCTTTATTAGGTTCAGGTGACTGAAAACTTCCCTTGGCCCGCTGCTTTACACGCGTAATCCCTGCCATTTTCAACGCTTTTGCAAAGGTGTCGGGATGCGCAGTGATACCGGTTTCGGCGAAGAATACGAGCGCCAATTCGGCCTGGCTGGAATAGGGCTGTGCATGAGCGAGTTTCACCAGCACGGGATAGTGCTCGGCGGCAATCGAGCGAGGACGTCCGGTTTTAGGCATGGCTTGAGGGCTATTCAGACAAGGGAGTGAAAGTTTAATTTATTTTGTCTACACCCTCTAGGTATCCTCTGAAAAAGCCCATTTTTTTGGAGAGGAACCGGGCTGGAGCGCCTGTATTTACTGGCTTCGACTTTTGAAGAAAAGGCTTTTTCAGACCTTCCCTAGGGCCATAGGGGCTTTGCCCCTCTGGACTCCCCAGATCTGCCTTGCGACGCGGCGGGAAGCTGACGGGAAGAGCGCCCATCAGCCTCCCTTGCATAGGCTGGGGTCGTTCCAACCGCATCAAGGGTGAAGGCTTCGCCCCGGCGCTCCGTTCATCGGGCAGGCCCGATGAGCCGGTGCGGCGGCCCTTGACCCGGCTATCCGCGTTATTCACGCAGAAACGCAAACAATTAATGAATGACTTTGGTCTACAGCGCTCCATGGTGGATTTTTCTCGTTTCTCAGGTGCAGACCCCTTCGCCACGGTTTCTATATATCCACGCAGGAACACGAAGATATTGTGGAAATGGGCTAGGGGTGGTTCATGCTTGAGCGATAGCATTCATAGTGACTAGACCACTACAGCAAAAGCGATCTGAAATGTAAGGAACTCAGCTTCAGGCTTGCTGGACACCTTTTTAGCCCGGTGGAGGGTTACCCAAAAAGCTTATCCATTTCACATATGTCGAACCGACGAGTTCTTATAACAGGCCCCGTTCCACTCCTTGACGCTATTCATATCTCTCGGCCCTAAAATGCAGAGACTGAAGACGTCTATCGAACTCAATCGTCGGCTGGGCGGCGATCAAACGGTCCAATATTTTGGGAATTCCATAGAGATTGTTAGTGCTACCCGGACCGTACAGACGCCATAGCAGTGTCAGGGTTTCACAAGGAAATCTCTCCGGACATTCTGATCGTTCTAGGGCAGGTATTCTTTCTCGCCCTTGAACCTGCGAGAGGTAGGGAAGTAGTTGAACAAGTGCTTCGGGAAAAGCCTCTCCCGACCTTATTACCAGATTAGTGAAAGGGCAAGTCAACGCGCTTTCACGCACAACGCGCTCTCGCGGCCATACTTTTTCAAGAAGAGGGCCGACGCTTGTACGCCATGCCTCCGCCGGACCACCTTCAATGTCCAAAATCCACTGAGCGAGGAGCTCCACAGCGCCTTCCCGCAATGCGGCTGGACAGTTGCGAAGTGTATGAGAGATATCCGTAAGGGTGATGCCCCAAGCCTCGACGTCACTGTCTTCACGAATAATTGCCAATGCAGGCGCTACAATCTTTGCTGCTGCGGCTGTAGTTTCGTGATGCGATGCATCAACCTCTAACAGCCCTCTCAAAATGTGAGCGGAGAATACATTCGAGACAGAGATATACGTACGCCGTTGGTTTACCAAGACTGCTCGCAATCCATGCCCAGCAGCGGTTGTCTCGCCAAGAGCAGCATCAAGGCAGGTACAAATCTCATCGTTCGCCACGCTCAGTACAAATGCGAGCGAGTTGACGAAAATAGCCCGCGCAAACGCGCCTTGCTTTCCTTCTGCGCGAGCAGCAAAAACCATTGCCCTGAGATGATTCTCGCTAACCGAACCGAACGATTGTCGGGCGGCCTCGATATCGGAGAGCAGGGCTTCAGCTAATCTGCCCGCAGGTGAGTTGATCGCTCGCTCATACAGTCGCTCCCCGTTTTCGAGAAGCTCTACATCTTGTTCAACGGCTATCGCAAATAACCTTTGCCAACATGTTGATACATCATTACTGGGTTGCCGAGGAACGAATGCATAAAGAATTGCCAAGCGCTCGATGACAAGGGCCAGAAATCCAGATTCGGCATGCTCCATGCGTTGAAAAACTCGGATAATGAGTTCTGAGGTCGTCTCAACGCTGGTACTTGGGGGAAATGTCAAAGCTCCTAGGGAGACGCTGATTTATTCTAAAACCCAGCTGTTGCCCCCAGATAAATCAAGGCCTCCAGAGCGTTGCAGGGACGAAAAATCGAATAAATCAGCGCCTCCCTAGCAAGTCGTTCCACAACGGTGCATTCACTTCCTCAAGGGGAGCGTTTTGAAGTGTGTCGAACGCGCCTTCTGGATCATCACCACAGTATGCACTCCATCCCATTCTTTTCTCGATGTCGAAGCTCTGCATAACCGCTTGCGCGATCTCGAGACGTTGGTCACTAGCGGCGGCCATAATTGGCTGTGCATCACCAATGATCGTTCGGACACCGCTTGAATAAGATCTAAAAAAGTCTCGCTCTTCCACGTCGCGATCTAGGTAATCGCGCCGTAATAAGATTGAGGCGAGCTCCTGGGCCCCTTGTACGGACAACGCTCCAGCAGCTTCAAACATCTTCAGGCGCAACCATACGTCGGAGTCACGAGCATGGCCTCTCCAATCAGTTTGGCCACTGTCGATGGTGTAGCGTGCGAAGAACTCTTCGCCCTCAGTCAGCACCCTCCGCTCAAGTTCTAAGACTAAGGAGGCGCTGATTTATTCGATTTTTCGTCCCTGCAACGCTCTGGAGGCCTTGATTTATCTGGGGGCAACAGCTGGGTTTTAGAATAAATCAGCGTCTCCCTAACATCTGACTGGCCTCAGCAAGGCGTTCTCGCATCACTAGGAGAAGTTCACGTTTCACCTGCCAAAACTGGGTAAGTGACAGAGCGTTGAGGCCACGAATGGCCTCGTCTGCTGTGTAGATCGCTGCATTACGATGCCCATGAAGCCATAGTCTTACGGCTAACATTCCTGGCACACGCCGCCACTCGTCAACAAAATGCCGAGCAGCATCTGGATCCGTTGCGGCAATCTTTGGCAAAAGACTCGCGATCAACTTAACCAGGAGCATCGGCCCGTCATGATGCTCATTCTGGGCGTGAGGTTCCACCGAGGGCACTGAGGCATCATTGATGTCATAGTCTGTTTCAAGGGCTCCGCAATCGACGGTTGACGCGACAAGATCCTGAAGCTTTGAGGTCGCTAGCTTCATTATTAGCGCTGGCTGTGAGTGCGTCAGCAAAGCATCCACCAACTCGGCAGCGCCGGCAGAATCTCGCAGTTCAAAACTGGGGCGAATCAGATCTCTGATTTGTTCAGGCGCGTCGGCGCTTTCCTGGTTTGACAGAAATGCACGCGCTCCATTGAGGGTTAGCATAGGGGTAATTAAATCAACTGCTGCGAGGAGGTCGGAATGAAGAATGACTGTGCCGCCGAGCCTCTTTTGCAGGCTGTAGATTTGGAGCTCTGCCTCCATACGATCAGTACACGCCGAATTGGACACTAGGAGGCGCCACGCACGCGTCCAAAGATCATGTAATCCATTTACGTGATCTACACGATTTGCTAACGCGGTTGCGAGAGACTTGCCAATTTTCTTCATCCATTTGAGACCTAGGGAGACGCTGATTTATTCTAAAACCCAGCTGTTGCCCCCAGATAAATCAAGGCCTCCAGAGCGTTGCAGGGACGAAAAATCGAATAAATCAGCGCCTCCCTAGGGTCTGTTCCCGTTTGCACGTAACCCATTGATCCTTATGAGAACAGCCCCGTATTGTTGGAGTTCTCACACAACACCAATACGAGCCTGCAATGCCCCGATTAATGCTCAGTGATGAGCACTGGCCGAAGCTACGAGAAATTTTGCTACACGAATCGATCTACAACAAGCGAGATTTGCGCACCACGGTTGAAGGCATGCTGTATCGCATGCGTGTGGGTTGCCCTTGGCGAGACCTGCCGAAAGCGTTTGGAAACTGGAGCAAGGTCTACAAGCGGTTCAATGCCTGGTCTGCTTCAGGCAAGTGGGTCAAGGTGCTTGAGGTGCTGATGACTGATCCTGACATGGAGTGGGTCTTCATTGATGGCAGCTATGCCAAGGCTCATCAGCACAGCGCAGGTGCTGCCAGCACGCAGGACCAGGCCATCGGAAAAAGCCGAGCCGGTAACACCAGCAAGATTCACCTGGCTGTAGACGCTTGTGGGCTGCCTATTGCATTTGACGTGACCGCAGGCCAGACCAATGATTGTTCGCAGGCGGCCTCGTTGATTGCCAAGGTGCCCGATGCAGAAGTGATCATTGCGGACAAGGGCTACGACACTGAAGCGATACGGGCTCAGGTCGAGCAGCAAGGCAGCAAAGTGGTGATTCCACGAAAGCGCAATTCTCTGAAAGGGAACGCAGATCTGGACAAAGGGTTATATCGCAATCGACATCTCGTAGAAAACGCCTTCGCCCGGTTGAAGCATTTCCGGGCGGTGGCTTCTCGATTTGACAAACTCAAGAGAAACTATGAAAGCGTCATAGCAATGGCCTGCGCTTTTCTGTGGCTACCAATGTGAAACGGGAACAGACCCTAGGGAGACGCTGAACAATTAACCCGTTCGCACCGTCCCCATTTCCAAGCCGGTTTTTTTCAACCTGCCGGCCTTATTTTACGTTTCTCGAGCAGATTTCTGCCCTCATTTTGCTGAAAGGCGGGCCAGTCCCGCCTTTCAGACGGATTTATCCTGCCGTCTGTTGTAAATACCGCTTGGCCAGCATCAGATTGGCCAACCCAAACAAACTGAACAACTGCGCTGTATTCTTTTCCAGCCCACGGTAGCGAACCTTGCGATGATTGAAGCGCACCTTGATTACCTGGAAGGGGTGCTCGACCTTGGCACGCAGTTGCGCCTTGGCATATTCAATTTTGCGCTTGACCCGATACAGCACGCTGCCTTCGCCGTGCTGCTTGTAACTGCTTGGCCGTTCTGCAATCGACCAGATAACGTCCCGTTCAGCATGCTCCGGTCGCTTGGCCGCACCGGTGTATCCAGCGTCACCCGAAACATAGGTTTCGTCACCGTGAAGCAACTGGCCAACCTGGGTGACATCCGCCACGTTAGCGGCCGTCCCTACTACGCTGTGCACCAGCCCCGACGTGGCGTCTACACCAATGTGGGCCTTCATCCCAAAGTGCCATTGATTGCCTTTCCTGGCCTGATGCATCTCAGGATCACGCTTGCCTTCTCGGTTCTTGACCGAGGGCGGCGCGGCGATCAGAGTAGCGTCGACGATAGTGCCTTCCTTGAGCAGCAGCCCCCGGCTGGCCAGATGCTGGTTAATCGTTTCAAACAGCAGCCGGGTTAGCTGATGGACTTCCAGCAAGCGGCGAAAACGCAGCAAGGTGGTGGCATCCGGTGCAGACTCGCGACCCAGGTCGATACCCATAAAACCGCGGATGGCCTGGCTGTCGTAGACGGCATCTTCGCAACCTTCATCGGAGAAACCGAAACACTGCTGCACGACGTACATGCGCAACATGCGCGACACCCCTATCGCAGGGCGTCCGCGCTTGCCTGCGGTGTTGCTATAAAACGGCGCCACTTGCGCCTCCAGCAGGGCCCAGGGCACCAACTGTTCAAGGTCAGCCAGGAAGCGATCTCGGCGAGTCTGCTTTTTCTTGCCGGTATATTCGAGTTCGGAGAAGGTCTTCTGCACGCGCGTAACGCTCACGGAGAGGGAGGCTGTTGAAGGAACTTAGTGTGCCAAGGGTGGGGACAGTTGGCTATTTTTGCAGCGCCTCCCTAGGAGGGTGTAGACAAAATCATGTAGTGAGTCGGCGCGCGAGTATTCGAGCCTCGGCCAACCAAACCCATGCCTCGCTTACCGCAAAAAGGCGATCATGATGCATGATCAGTCGCCGAGCTCTCTCATTCCAGGCATGAGTTCGCTCCACTACCCATCGCTTGGGCATGACCACAAATCCAGTCTGAACAGGCTCCACGGAAAATAGATCGCCTTGTTCAGAGTGCCATTGCCCTGTTCTTCTGTTATTCGGGCCACGGATCACTTGAACATCGATAGCGTGCAGTTGATGGGTGCGCTGTGCCCATTTTCCTGCGTACGCACTATCAACAAAAAGCGTGCTCAGTGACGGATATTTTTCCTTCGAGTACGCCACCGCATCATCCGCCGCGTCACGATCCTGCACGCTTGCAGCACTGATACTGACAGCCAGCAGCAGGCCCAATGTATCGACAATCAGACTTCGTTTACGCCCCTTCACTTTTTTGCCTGCGTCGTAGCCGCTGTCACCGCCTTGAGGAGAACTGCGGGTCGACTGTGAATCCAGGATCGCTGCTGACGGGCTGTCAGCGCGTTCTTCCCGCTCACGCCATTGAGCTCGCAAGCGATCATGCATTTGCTCGAACTTGCCTTGAGCGCTCCACCGGCGGAACGTTTTGTAGACATTGTCCCAATGAGGAAAATCGCGGGGTAGCATTCGCCATGAGCACCCCGTGCGTACGACATAGCAACAGGCTTCCAGCAACGTGCGCCGAGAGTGAAGCGGTGGCACTCCTCGTCCGCCCTGGCTTTCAAACAGGTCGGCGACCAGTGCCCACTCGGTATCTGTCAAGCAACTCGGATATAGCTGCTCCGGCAGTTGGCGGCGGTGGGTTTCATTGTAGCCATAGGCTTTATTAGGTTCAGGTGACTGAAAACTTCCCTTGGCCCGCTGCTTTACACGCGTAATCCCTGCCATTTTCAACGCTTTTGCAAAGGTGTCGGGATGCGCAGTGATACCGGTTTCGGCGAAGAATACGAGCGCCAATTCGGCCTGGCTGGAATAGGGCTGTGCATGAGCGAGTTTCACCAGCACGGGATAGTGCTCGGCGGCAATCGAGCGAGGACGTCCGGTTTTAGGCATGGCTTGAGGGCTATTCAGACAAGGGAGTGAAAGTTTAATTTATTTTGTCTACATCCTCTAAGGAAACTCTGAAAAAGACTTCCTAATTTGGCAAAATCTCCGGACACCAGTCGCCGAGCTTTTCGATGATGAAACAGATGACCTTCGCCGACGCCGAGTATGCCGGCAAGCGCAAGCAGACCCGTAAGGAATTGTTCCTGATCGAGATGGATCAGGTGGTGCCCTGGAAAGGTTTGATTGCCCTGATTGAGCCCTATTATCCAAAAGGAGAAGGTGGCCGGCCCGCCTACCCACTGATGGCGATGCTGCGTGTTCATCTGATGCAGAACTGGTTCGGCTACAGCGATCCGGCGATGGAAGAAGCGCTGTATGAGACGACCATCCTGCGTCAGTTTTCAGGCCTGAGCCTGGAGCGCATTCCAGACGAAACCACGATTCTCAACTTCCGTCATCTGCTGGAAAAGCACGAGTTGGCGACCGGGATTCTCGGCGTAATTAATGGTTATCTGGGCGACCGTGGCTTGTCGTTGCGTCAAGGCACCATCGTCGATGCCACGCTGATCCACGCGCCCAGTTCGACCAAGAACAAGGATGGCAAACGCGATCCTGAGATGCATCAAACCAAGAAAGGTAACCAGTACTATTTCGGCGCCAAGGCTCACATCGGCGCCGACGACGAGTCAGGCCTGGTGCACAGCGTGGTAGTAACAGCGGCCAATGTGGCAGACGTCACGCAGGTTGCCAAACTGCTACACGGCGAGGAAAACGTAGTCTGCGCCGACGCAGGTTACACCGGGGTTGAGAAGCGCGAAGAACATGCTGGGCGCAAGGTCATTTGGCAGATTGCCGCCCGCCGCAGCACTTACAAAAAGCACGGAAAACGCAGTGTTTTGTACAAGGCGATCCGCAAAATCGAGAAGGCCAAGGCCCAGGTTCGCGCCAAGGTCGAGCATCCGTTTCGGGTCATCAAACGCCAGTTTGGCTATGAAAAAGTGCGCTTTCGGGGCTTGGCCAAGAACACCGCGCAGATGGTGACGTTGTTCGCCCTGTCAAACCTGTGGATGGCCCGCCGACATTTGTTGGCGAGCGCAGGAGAGGTGCGCGTGTAATGCAGGAAATGGTTACCGCAAAAGGCTTTGCAGCGGCCGAAAGAGCTGAAAAGCGAAGATAATTGAGCAAATTTCGACATGCATCGTTTTTTGAAAAGTGCTGAGGACTCGGTAGCCGGAAAACATCCGGCTACTTCAGACCTTCCTTAAGGAGGCGCTGATTTATTCGATTTTTCGTCCCTGCAACGCTCTGGAGGCCTTGATTTATCTGGGGGCAACAGCTGGGTTTTAGAATAAATCAGCGTCTCCTTAAACGCAATCAGTAATTCAGAAGTTTGCTGTGAATGCGCACCGCGGCTGCTATTAAATAACTCTTTTTGCAGTCCGCCTAAACTACGGAGCTGAGCTGCAAACGTCTTTATGTCTGCACAGAGTATCCGGTCTGATTGGTTCCGTATCCGGCGACTCAATCCTGCACAACGAATAAACATCGACAACGATATGCCTGCACCCTCAGCTTTAGGGAGGCGCTGCAAAAATAGCCAACTGTCCCCACCCTTGGCACACTAAGTTCCTTCAACAGCCTCCCTCTCCGTGAGCGTTACGCGCGTGCAGAAGACCTTCTCCGAACTCGAATATACCGGCAAGAAAAAGCAGACTCGCCGAGATCGCTTCCTGGCTGACCTTGAACAGTTGGTGCCCTGGGCCCTGCTGGAGGCGCAAGTGGCGCCGTTTTATAGCAACACCGCAGGCAAGCGCGGACGCCCTGCGATAGGGGTGTCGCGCATGTTGCGCATGTACGTCGTGCAGCAGTGTTTCGGTTTCTCCGATGAAGGTTGCGAAGATGCCGTCTACGACAGCCAGGCCATCCGCGGTTTTATGGGTATCGACCTGGGTCGCGAGTCTGCACCGGATGCCACCACCTTGCTGCGTTTTCGCCGCTTGCTGGAAGTCCATCAGCTAACCCGGCTGCTGTTTGAAACGATTAACCAGCATCTGGCCAGCCGGGGGCTGCTGCTCAAGGAAGGCACTATCGTCGACGCTACTCTGATCGCCGCGCCGCCCTCGGTCAAGAACCGAGAAGGCAAGCGTGATCCTGAGATGCATCAGGCCAGGAAAGGCAATCAATGGCACTTTGGGATGAAGGCCCACATTGGTGTAGACGCCACGTCGGGGCTGGTGCACAGCGTAGTAGGGACGGCCGCTAACGTGGCGGATGTCACCCAGGTTGGCCAGTTGCTTCACGGTGACGAAACCTATGTTTCGGGTGACGCTGGATACACCGGTGCGGCCAAGCGACCGGAGCATGCTGAACGGGACGTTATCTGGTCGATTGCAGAACGGCCAAGCAGTTACAAGCAGCACGGCGAAGGCAGCGTGCTGTATCGGGTCAAGCGCAAAATTGAATATGCCAAGGCGCAACTGCGTGCCAAGGTCGAGCACCCCTTCCAGGTAATCAAGGTGCGCTTCAATCATCGCAAGGTTCGCTACCGTGGGCTGGAAAAGAATACAGCGCAGTTGTTCAGTTTGTTTGGGTTGGCCAATCTGATGCTGGCCAAGCGGTATTTACAACAGACGGCAGGATAAATCCGTCTGAAAGGCGGGACTGGCCCGCCTTTCAGCAAAATGAGGGCAGAAATCTGCTCGAGAAACGTAAAATAAGGCCGGCAGGTTGAAAAAAACCGGCTTGGAAATGGGGACGGTGCGAACGGGTTAATTGTTCAGCGCCTCCCTAGGGAGACGCTGATTTATTCTAAAACCCAGCTGTTGCCCCCAGATAAATCAAGGCCTCCAGAGCGTTGCAGGGACGAAAAATCGAATAAATCAGCGCCTCCCTAGGTGGTGGGTTAAAGCGATCACCGATGTTCTGCCGAAAGATCTACAGACCCTGCTGCAGCAAAGTGGGTGGGAAGCAGGGTTGGAAGTTAGCGCTTACGAGAACGCCAAATCGCGGAATCAGGTACGTTGCTCAAAAGATTTTGAGGCCATCCCTTTCTATTCGGTGCAAGAGGCTGCATTCCAACTTGCATCAGGAAAATCATGGCCACTATGGATAAGCGAAGATGCTGCGCGGCAGACCTCTGCAATCGGTGAATGTCCGCCAGAACTCCATAAGGGATCAAAGGACGTCGTACTTGACCTTATTAAGGTGTTGGACAGTCGCAATTTCGGGCTCGGCGTGTCCAGCGAACACGAAAGTCGGTGGCGGCCATACGTCGTTCTCTTCTCAAGAAACAATCCGGCTAGCGAGGTGCTTGCAGGCGTAGTCCACTCGTACTTCTCTTGGCGACAGCGTCGAGATGAGCGCTCGCCCATGCTTTACGTGTCCGACGGAGCTACGTCCTATGCACCTCGGCTATTGGGCTTCGGTGACCATACCGCAGTCGTAAACGGCCTTGATGTAATTCCTGCGGGCGATGGCCCCGGGGAGTTTTTCGGCTACAAAAATGCCTTGAAAGTGGTGGGTACTCCGAACGGACTTCAGTACATGGGCAAGCGAGTCCCATTGGTGTGAATGTGTCCCGGTAATCGGCGCGAGGTGTTCATCTCATTGAGGTGAACACCTTTAGAACGCTAGCAGACGAATCTTCAGGCGCATTGATCTAAACTTCGTATTCGTTTTGACTGCTTTTTATCAGGCGGTATATGAAGCTGGGCGGGAGTCAGTTTGATATACTCTCGGTAGATTTCCACGTGGGGACGGGCCTCAGGGTAAAACAATAGGGCTTCGTCGAGGCGTCTAATAAAAGTTTTCTTGAAGTCACGAGCACCTTGTTTATCCGTTGCGTAGTTGGCACCAAATTGCCTACGCAAACTTGAGATTGGTATCTTCATTTCTGTTCTTTTGGATTTCCGTAACGTGTACATCCTATAGACAAGCCAGGCGTAGATATCCATCGCTAGCGGCGAATGCCTTAGGCTTTGCAATGCTTCCATTTTGAGCGGAACTGGGGCGCTAATGATTGCTTCAAAGAAGTCTGTATTGAGTGTAAGACTGCTCTCCCATTTCTCGCAGTCTAGGGAGGCGCTGATTTATTCGATTTTTCGTCCCTGCAACGCTCTGGAGGCCTTGATTTATCTGGGGGCAACAGCTGGGTTTTAGAATAAATCAGCGTCTCCCTAGTGTTCTAACATCCCAAAAGAAAAACGCTTTCTTTGCTACCATCATATTTTCAATTGTGATCGCGCCGCTGTTGCTTCCAGTTACTGAAATCATCGATCTTACAAGCCTTAATGTCTGCTCTTTAAGTTTGCCGATGTATCGACCATCGTTATGCAGTCCCAGTTTTTTAAGGAACGCCGACTGTGATTTACCCAGCCCTATCACGGGGCTTTGAGTTTTGACTGCTTCAGTGCAGATCCAAGCCAGTAGCAATCTCGGTAGGCTTCCATACGGTACTCCGATATGTGGAGGTGCCGAAATCGATAGCTTCAACCATTCCGTACCGCGTTCAAAATAATGAATACCAGGGTCGCTATGAGGAAAGGTAGCCTGTACTAGAAAACGGGTCGTGAACGCCGTGGGACCCGGTTTCGTTCTCTGAGCAGCTTCCATCCGAGTCGCGTCATTCATCATGCGGAGCAAGCGGGGGTTAAGCTCCCAAGATATTTCATCCAGAGCATTATTTTTAGCGAGGCTCATTTTTACCTCAGCGAACAGCTTGCGTTAGTCGTTTCTCACATTTATGGCTTAACCACGCTGACACCTCTGCCTCAATCCAGCCGACGGCTCTGATGCCTAGTGGTACTGGTCTTGGAAAGCTTCCGTTGTTTATCAGAAAGTAGATCCCTGACTTAGGGAGACGCTGATTTATTCTAAAACCCAGCTGTTGCCCCCAGATAAATCAAGGCCTCCAGAGCGTTGCAGGGACGAAAAATCGAATAAATCAGCGCCTCCTTAGGTATCCTCTGAAAAAGCCCATTTTTTTGGAGAGGAACCGGGCTGGAGCGCCTGTATTTACTGGCTTCGACTTTTGAAGAAAAGGCTTTTTCAGACCTTCCTTAGGGAGGCGCTGCAAAAATAGCCAACTGTCCCCACCCTTGGCACACTAAGTTCCTTCAACAGCCTCCCTCTCCGTGAGCGTTACGCGCGTGCAGAAGACCTTCTCCGAACTCGAATATACCGGCAAGAAAAAGCAGACTCGCCGAGATCGCTTCCTGGCTGACCTTGAACAGTTGGTGCCCTGGGCCCTGCTGGAGGCGCAAGTGGCGCCGTTTTATAGCAACACCGCAGGCAAGCGCGGACGCCCTGCGATAGGGGTGTCGCGCATGTTGCGCATGTACGTCGTGCAGCAGTGTTTCGGTTTCTCCGATGAAGGTTGCGAAGATGCCGTCTACGACAGCCAGGCCATCCGCGGTTTTATGGGTATCGACCTGGGTCGCGAGTCTGCACCGGATGCCACCACCTTGCTGCGTTTTCGCCGCTTGCTGGAAGTCCATCAGCTAACCCGGCTGCTGTTTGAAACGATTAACCAGCATCTGGCCAGCCGGGGGCTGCTGCTCAAGGAAGGCACTATCGTCGACGCTACTCTGATCGCCGCGCCGCCCTCGGTCAAGAACCGAGAAGGCAAGCGTGATCCTGAGATGCATCAGGCCAGGAAAGGCAATCAATGGCACTTTGGGATGAAGGCCCACATTGGTGTAGACGCCACGTCGGGGCTGGTGCACAGCGTAGTAGGGACGGCCGCTAACGTGGCGGATGTCACCCAGGTTGGCCAGTTGCTTCACGGTGACGAAACCTATGTTTCGGGTGACGCTGGATACACCGGTGCGGCCAAGCGACCGGAGCATGCTGAACGGGACGTTATCTGGTCGATTGCAGAACGGCCAAGCAGTTACAAGCAGCACGGCGAAGGCAGCGTGCTGTATCGGGTCAAGCGCAAAATTGAATATGCCAAGGCGCAACTGCGTGCCAAGGTCGAGCACCCCTTCCAGGTAATCAAGGTGCGCTTCAATCATCGCAAGGTTCGCTACCGTGGGCTGGAAAAGAATACAGCGCAGTTGTTCAGTTTGTTTGGGTTGGCCAATCTGATGCTGGCCAAGCGGTATTTACAACAGACGGCAGGATAAATCCGTCTGAAAGGCGGGACTGGCCCGCCTTTCAGCAAAATGAGGGCAGAAATCTGCTCGAGAAACGTAAAATAAGGCCGGCAGGTTGAAAAAAACCGGCTTGGAAATGGGGACGGTGCGAACGGGTTAATTGTTCAGCGTCTCCCTAAGTATCCTCTGAAAAAGCCCATTTTTTTGGAGAGGAACCGGGCTGGAGCGCCTGTATTTACTGGCTTCGACTTTTGAAGAAAAGGCTTTTTCAGACCTTCCCTAAATAATTCAAATAAAACTTTTATTTAATGTTTACTTGCCCATTTACAGTGACTATTATTGCCGCACTGTATCCCTGCAACCCTCACAACTTAAGGTCCCCTCATGTCCCTGATCAACGAATACCGCGCCACAGAAGAAGCCATCAAAGAACTGCAAGCCCGTTTGAAGAATCTGTCGCAAGACGACAAACTGCAAACCGAGCTGGAATTCGAAGGCAAACTGCGCACGCTGATGGGCGAATATCAGAAATCGCTGCGTGACATCATTGCTTTGCTGGACCCGGACGCCAAGGTTAACAAGGCTCCACGTGGCGGCGCAGTTAAACCTGCCGGCACCAAACGCGCTCGCAAGGTCAAGCAATACAAGAACCCGCACAACGGTGAAGTCATCGAAACCAAAGGTGGCAACCACAAGACGCTGAAAGAGTGGAAAGCCAAGTGGGGCAGCGATGACGTAGAAAGCTGGGCCACTCTGCTGGGCTAAGCTGCACACGGTCGCAATCATCGCGATTGAAAAACGCCAGCTTGCTGGCGTTTTTTATTGCCCGCTATTTATAGCTGCAAACGCGCACTCAACAGTTGGGCGTAATCCTGCCACTGGCGTAACACATCCAGTTGATCGGGTGTGGCATTAAGCGACAGTTCAATCAGCGCTTTCGTAAAATCCTGTAGGGTATTGGGCGCACCCCACTCCGGATTGCGTAACCGCTCTTGGCAGAAATGCTGCCAGCGCTGCTGCTCTTCACGGCTCAAGGTGTGCGGAAAGTTGCGCGCACGGTAGCGAAATAACAGTTCAGGCAAACGCGTATCGTCGAACGGCCAGGCGTCACCCGCCAACCGCTCAGGGTCAGCGAGTCGTACTTGCTCGCACAGCCGACGATCCCGATCAGCGATAAATCCATCATATAACTGTTGTTCGGGATCTTCACTTGCAGTGAAGTCCTCCTTGCCGTACAGCGCCAACACTTTATCCTGCCAAACTTCGCGACTTTCATTCAACGCGGCAGCACGTGACTCATAGCCCGCCATGTCCAGTTGCAGACGCTCTTGATCTTCGCTGCGCAGCACGCCCATCGGCGCAATCACCGGGCAGCGATTTATATGAAGTAATTTGAGCGGCACTGGCAATTCGCCTTCGTTCAAGGCCTCATGCCGCGTATATAGACGCTGCTTAAGTGTCGACGCGTCTTGATCCAACAAAGGCGAATGATCCAGGTGCAGATCACAGACGATCAGCGCATTGCGATTATGCGGGTGCCAGGCCAGCGGTAACACAACGCCCAGATAGTTGCGCGCCGCTGAAAAGCGTCCGGAGATATGCACCAATGGCTGCATCAGACGAATCTGGTCCTGAACTTTCTGCTTACTGCGCAGCGCGAACAGATAGTCGTAGAGCCTGGGCTGTTTCTCACGAATCAAACGTGCCAGCGCTATCGTTGCCCGCACATCGGACAGCGCGTCATGCGCCTGCCCATGATCGATACCGTTGGCAGCCGTGAGGCGCTCCAGTTTAAGCGTTACCCGTCCGTCCTGTTCGGGCCAGACAATGCCATCGGGGCGCAATGCATACGCTGCGCGCACTACATCGATCAGATCCCAGCGACTGTTACCGCCCTGCCACTCGCGCGCGTAGGGGTCGAAAAAGTTGCGATAAAGGCTGTAACGGGTAACTTCGTCATCGAAACGCAGCGTGTTGTAACCTGCGCCACAGGTGCCCGGCGTGGACAGTTCGGCGTGTACCCGGGTCATGAAGTCAGCTTCACTCAGGCCCTTTTCGGCCAGCAGGGTTGGCGTTATTCCGGTAATCAGGCACGCCGCAGGATGAGGCAGAATGTCATCACTGGGCTGACAATGCAGATTGACCGGAGGCGCTATTTCATTGAGATCGGCATCGGTACGAATGCCAGCCATCTGCAACGCGCGATCATTGCGCGGGTTGATGCCGGTGGTTTCGTAGTCATACCAAAAAATGCTGGAAGTCACGGGCTGATCCTGAACAAAAGACCCGCCAAGTGTAGGGTGTCAAATACACCGTTGGCTAATCGGGTAACGTCCGGCGCACGGAGAAATCCTTTCTTACAGCTCGCGTATTGAATGGCTGGTTGCTTAGCACTGCGCAGGTGGCTAGCATCAGTTTTCGAACAACATGCGCCTCCAATAGTGCCGCCCTCTCCAGCTTCGCCAGGGAATGCAGTGAACAGACCGCTGGATACACGCATCGAGATCGAGACCCCGGAAGGCATCGACATGCTCCTTCGCCCCGCCGGCCTGGTTTCCCGCTCGCTGGCGTTCGGCATCGACCTGGCCATTCGGGCAGGCGTCATCGGCATACTTTTCATGTTGCTACAGTTGTTCGACAAGCTCGGAATGGGCCTCGCGGCCATTGCCATCTTCTTGGTCAACTGGTGGTACATGGTGCTATTCGAAGTGCTGAATCAAGGCCGCACGCCGGGCAAGCGAATGCTCGGGCTGCGGGTCGTGCACGATGACGGTACGCCTGTCGACTGGTCGTCATCGGTCATACGAAACCTGCTGCGTTTCGTCGATATGCTGCCGCTGGGTTACAGCCTCGGGGCGGTCAGTTGCCTGAACCATCCTTTGTTCAAGCGCCTCGGCGATCTGGCCGCCGGTACGCTGGTAATCTACAGCGACCGGCCTGCGCTGCGCCCTGTGGTGCCGCCAGCCGAGCCAGTCATCGTGCCGTTCGCCCTGCGCCTGGACGAGCAGCGTGCAGTGCTGAGCCTGGCCGAACGTCAGGCCGAACTGTCCAGCGCCCGCACTCAGGAACTGGCGGCGATTCTGGCCAAGCCGTTGCGTATCCCGGCGGACCAGGCTGTGCTTCACGTGAACGGCATCGCCCGTAGCCTGCTGGGGCCGACATGAAGCAAAGCCAGTTCGAAAGCCGCCATGCCCCTGAATGGCAACACTTTGGCCAGCGCCTCGATGCACTGGAGCGTGGCAACGCCGACGCTGCCGCCAGCGAGACATTCCCCGGCGATTACCGGCGCATCTGTCAGCATCTGGCGCTGGCTCAAGAACGGGGTTACAGCAGCCACCTCATCGATCCGCTCCACCAGTTGGCAATGCGTGGCCATCAGCAACTTTATCGCCACCGCAGTGCATCGAGTGCCCGTTTGCTGGGCTTCATTCTGGCGGGCTTCCCCAGACTGGTCCGCGCCGAATGGCGTTTCGTGCTGATCGCCAGCCTGCTGTTTTTCGGCAGCCTGATCGGCATGGGCTTGCTGGTCTACGGCTTTCCAGAGTTGATTTACAGTGTTGTCAGCCCGGAACAGCTTAGCGAGATGCAGAGCATGTATGACCCGTCGGCCAGCAGGATTGGCCAGGCGGCCGAACGCGCATCCGACGCCGACTGGATGATGTTCGGCTACTACATCATGAACAACATCGGCATCGCTTTTCAAACCTACGCCAGCGGTTTGCTGTTCGGCCTGGGCAGCCTGTTCTTTCTGCTGTTCAACGGTTTGATGATCGGCGCGGTAGCGGGGCATTTGACGGACATCGGCTACGGTCAGACATTCTGGTCCTTCGTTATCGGCCATGGTGCCTTCGAACTCACCGCCATTGCCCTGGCCGGTGCAGCCGGGCTCAAACTGGGCTGGGCCTTGCTGGCACCGGGCAGGCTGACCCGCAGCGCGGCATTGCGCGCTGCCGCCAGCACCAGTGTGCAACTGATCGGCGGAGTGATTCTGTTTCTGTTGATCGCGGCCTTCATCGAAGCCTATTGGTCATCAATGACCTGGCCCGGCCCGGTGATCAAATATCTGGTGGGCAGCCTGTTATGGGTGCTGGTGGCGGCCTACCTGACCCTGGCCGGACGGGTGACCCATGCGCCTGACTGAATCGAGCGTCGCCATTCGTCCTCGCTCGCCTTGGGAAGCCATCGATCTCGGCGTGCTGCTGGCCGGTCGGCATCGCGGTTTGCTGATGGGCAGTTGGGCAATCGTGACGCTGCCCTTTTTCTGCCTGCTCAGCCTGCTGCTCTGGGAATATCCTTCGGCGGTCATTTTCCTGTTCTGGTGGTTGAAGCCTGCGTTCGAGCGCCTGCCGCTGCTTATCTTGTCCCAGTCGCTGTTCGGCGCAACACCCACGCTCAGGCAAGCCCTCAAAGCCTGGACGGGCACCTTGAAAAGCCAGCTTCTACCCAGCCTGCTATGGCGGCGCCTGAGCCTGAGCCGCAGCTTTCAATTACCGGTGCAACAACTCGAACACCTGGACGGCACCGAGCGCGCCATCCGTATCGGTCTGCTCAGTCAAAAAGACCTGCGCGCCGCGCGGATGCTCACGGTCGTGGGCGCCCACCTGGAATATTCACTGTGGATCGGCCTGCTGATTCTGCTCTACGCACTGATCCCTCAGCAGGTGCAGGTCGACTGGCACTGGATGAACCTGCTCGATCTTGAAAGTCCGCAACTGTGGATCGATCACCTGACCAACCTGTTTTATGCGCTGGCGCTGGTGCTCTGGGAGCCCATATATGTCGCATGCGGCTTCACCCTTTACCTCAACCGCCGTACCGTCCTTGAAGCGTGGGATATCGAACTGGTTTTCAGACGCTTGCGCCAGCGTCTGATCGGCAGCGCTTATGTGTTGTTGATCGGCGTCGGGCTGGGCCTGTCGATAGCCCCGGTCCCGGCATGGGCCGATCCGCAGGAATACAGTTGCCCATTGCCTGACGGCAGCGAGGTCCACGCGACGCCGTCTCTGGCTGCCCCCGACACGCCACGCCTGACGCGTCAGACCCTGACCAGCGAAGCGTCCCGACACAAGATAAACGAGGTACTGCAACAGCCTCCGTTCAAGAACCTCAAGACTGAAACCGGCTGGCGCTTCCCGGAAAAAAAACAGCCAGGCAAACCGAACGGTCGGGAACATCACGATCAAGGCTGGCTGATCAAATGGCTCGACAGGCTGATGCTGGCGACCCACGGCATCGCCCGTTTCGTCGAAGTGCTGCTATGGGCGGCAGTGCTGGGTCTGAGCGGCTTGTTGATCTGGCGTTATCGGCGGTGGGTCACAACCTTCGTCAGCCGTGGCACCGGCAGGAAAAAAGCCGCAAAGCCTCGTCCCGAGCAGCTTTTCGGTCTGCAGGTGAGCGCCGAAAGTCTGCCGGACGACGTCGCCGGGCAGGCCGAGCAGCTTTGGAACAGCCAGCCTCGTGAGGCTTTGGGCTTGCTGTACCGCGCACTGCTCAGCCGCTTGCTGACCGACTACCGACTGCCATTGAAAAACGCCGACACCGAAGGCCAGGTTCTGCAGCGCATAGCGTCGCTGAACCAGCCGCTGTTGAGCGAATTCAGTCAAACCCTGACCCGCCACTGGCAAGCACTCGCCTACGGCCATCGCCTGCCACCTGCGCACTTGCGGCAGGAACTCTGTGATGGCTGGCGTCGCCTGTTCGGTTCGTCGGCGAAATCATGAGCCGGCGTAACACAGTCCCCATCGGCATACTGATCGGCGTGCTGGTCGTGGCGCTGCTGACCGCTGCGGGGATTTACCTGAGCAGCCATCTGGAGCGCTACGAGAAAACAGTCGATCATGGACCTGCACCCGAGGCGAAGGCTAACCCGTGGCTAGCCGCCGAGCAGTTTTTGCGAGGGCTGTCCGTACCGGTCAGCACCACCGACACGCTGGTTCAGTTGCCCGATCCACGCCAGGGCACGCAGACGCTTTTGCTGCTCAACGACCGCAAGAATATGACCCCCGCACAAACCCAGCGTCTGCTGGACTGGGCAGAATCGGGCGGGCACTTGCTGTTCGTCGCCCAGCAACTCTGGGATGAACGAAAAGGCCGCAGCGGAGACCTGCTGCTCGACAGGTTGCAGATTCATCAATACCTCACCCGAGACATCAACGCGAAGGACCGGCAACTGGACGACGCCCAGCCCATGCCGCCCATTCCACTGGCGAAACCCGCCCCGCCGCACAAAAAAGTGCCTTGGCCCGAACTGACCCGCCTGTATCTGGAAAACGAAAGCGCTCCGGCTTACATGAGTTTCACGCCGGCGTTTCATCTGGAAGACCCGGAAGACAATGCCCAGTCCTGGGCGAACAGTGCCGACGCTACGCACCTGATGCAGCTCAGCCGTGGCGATGGCATGATCACGGTGATCACCGACGCCGACCTGTGGAAAACCCGCTCGATCGGCAAATATGACAACGCCTGGCTGCTCTGGTACCTGACTCAAGGCAGCGAAGTGACCATGGTGCTGCAAACCGAGCACGACAATTTGCCGAGCCTGTTGCTGCGCAACTTCCCTCAGGCGCTGCTGGCACTGGCGCTGCTGATTGCCTTCGGCCTGTGGCATGTCGGACTGCGCGAAGGCCCGTTACAGAGACCCGCTTCCCTGGCACGCCGTCAGCTGACCGAGCACCTGCGCGCCAGCGCCGAGTTTCTGCGCCGACGCACCGGTCAGCAAACCCTGATCAAAAGCCTGCAACAGGACGTCCTGCGCCGCGCCCGTCAGGTCCATCCCGGTTTCGAACAACTGGTTGTCGCCGAACAATGGCAGGTGCTGTCGCGCCTGACGCGCCAGCCCACCAGCGCCATCAGCGACGCCCTGCGCCCAAGGCCGGCGCAACGCCTCTCACACAGCGAATTCACCCGTCAGGTGGCCCACCTGCAAACCATCAGGAATGCCATATGATCTGGCTCGGAAAGCGTTAGATTGCTGCCCCAGTGAAATCAACACCTTATAAGCTCACAGGTCTTGGTACTGAGCAGTGGGTATCTGTTGAGTGCAGGAGACGGCAGATGGAGCTTGTGTGGGCTGCTGAGGATTTCGTAATTGCCGGGCAGCCCTATGCGGAGTTCTCTACGACTTTCTCAGCTTCTTGGAGCCCATGGGATTGATTGGCGTGACGTGGATCCTGGTGAGGCCAAATGTCTCGTGGCAGCCTATCGAGACTACTGTTTAGTGACCTGCGAACTGGCGCCGAACACCACTCGCTAACGCCTGACATTGAAGTAGCTTCTGTCAGCGAAACCTATTTTTGAAAACTTACCAGCTTCAAATCGGGATGATTTCCTTGCGTCCATGCCTGCCCTGCACGCCAATCCAAAGCTCCAGCGTCGCCGCTTCTCATCATCTTCTTTCGGTGGTGTCGATGCCATATCCTGCTATATAGGCTGAAGCAGGCAGTAGCGGATGAGGGCTTGTTCGACACTTTGTTTACCACCCATTACAAGCACCACGACGATGACGGTAATACCATCTGAATCCCTCACTTCGTAAAAGATCCGGTATCCGTCAGTGTTCAACTCACGATAATGCAGTACGCCCAGCTCACTCAATTGAGGACTGACCGGGTAGCCCAACGGGGTGGACAGGAGCTTGTTCTGAATGGCATCGATCAGGGTATCTACGCGTTGAGCAGCTGATGAGAATCCCTGATGAACAGCCAGGTGTTCAACCTGATCTTCGAGGCTTTGCTGGGCAACCTCGGTAAAGCGCAGTGCAACTGTAGTCATGTAGGCTCCTGATTACTTGTGGTCAAACCTCCTGCTCAATCGGGCCTTGAGTTCGTCAGTGGAACAGTGCTTGCCTTGGGCGTACTCGCGGGAACTGATGGCCAGGAGCTTCACCAAAGCGATCGACTCATCGCGACGCTTACGATCTGCGTAAGATTCCACCACGTAAGCCGGGACACCATTTTGCGTGACAACCAATGGCTCATCGAGAGGCAGGTCGGCTGCGTTGCGTTTCAGATAGCTAATTGTTTCAACTCGCATGAGTTGAGACCTCCTTCGTAGTGGCACCGGGAAAATCGTGCCTAACCTCCACTGCTTTCGGCACTGTATCGCCTAAGCCGCACGCTCGAAGCCAAAATGTAGACCAAATAAAGACTCTTTTCAAATTCTTTTTCCTTCAGGGCCAAGAGACTTGATTGGGGATGCATAGATATGACGCTGTCTGATTTTTACGATTTGTGGGGATACAAGACGTGCGAGCTACGAATGAAAGATGTCCGTACATTTCCGAGAGGACTTACCAAACCGCTCGTTGATCGTGAGCATCTGCAACCATGGCTTTCTCTGAGGCTGTTTGTCCGCTGTCACCGGATGACTGGCTCGGCCCCCTGCTTTTTGAGGACAACATCTTGGTTGTATAAAGCTGCCATGCAGACTGTGTGAAAACCTAGCAATCTGCGCAGCGCTCAAAGAAAATGCTCCGTATCGAAAGATACAGAGCATTTTTCGTTATGGCCTACATCCAAGGTGAGTCCCGCAGCCAGACCAGCCTATTCCCGGTCTCGCTGGAAGAGTTGATCCCCGAGGATCACCTCGTTCGTGTCATTGACCTGTACGTTGCCAGGCTCGATCTGGTGCAACTGGGCTTCGATAAAGCGATTCCAAAAAGCACGGGGCGCCCTGCTTATGATCCCGCCGATCAGCTAAAACTCTACCTCTACGGCTATTTTCAGCGGATTCGCTCATCGCGACGTCTTGAAGCCGAGTGTCAGCGCAACATCGAAGTGATGTGGCTGATCAACCGGCTCAAGCCCGACTTCAAGACCATCGCCGATTTTCGCAAGAACAATAAACCCGCCTTCATCGCGACCTGCCGTGCTTTCGTTCGGTTTTGTCGCACGGCAGGCTTGATCGCCGGTGAGTTGGTGGCCATCGACGGCAGCAAGTTTCAGGCGGTCGCATCCTCACGGCGTCATGTGAATTTGAAGCAGCTCAAGCGCCAGGAAGAAAAACTGGATAAGCGCATCGCTCAGTATCTGGCCGAGCTGGATGAGGCCGACAAGGCTGAAACCACAGATTCAATTGATCGCAGCGCAATCAAGGTAGCCCTGGCACAGCTTGAGGCTCGACAACAGGATAATCAGAGTTGCCAGGCACTGATGCGTTCGATGGGCATCGAGCAGTTCAACACCCATGAAAGCGATGCCCGAATGATGCGCACGGCCAAAGGGCCACGTGTGGCCTACAACGTGCAAACCGTCGTGGACGCCGAGCATTGCCTGATTTTGCATCATGAGGTCACCCAAGATGGCGATGACCGAAAGCAACTGGAGCCGATGGCCAAGGCCGCCAAAGCAGAGTTACAGCAAGATGATCTGACGGTCACTGCCGATGCCGGCTACTCCAATGGCAAGCAGTTTCAGGCCTGCGAGGATGCTTCGATTACGGCCTATGTACCGCCCAATCGTTCGAAAAACCCTGGCAGTCAGGAAGAGCAGCTCTTTGAGCGAAAAGACTTTATCTATGAGACCGGACACGATCGTTTCCAGTGTCCGGCAGGCAAATGGTTAACGCTAAAACAGCACAACAAAGGTGATCGGATCTATCAGGCTGAGGTCGATGACTGCGCCAACTGCGCGCTGAAAACGCAATGCACTCGAGCCCGGCGCCGTTATGTCTCACGACATGCCCATGAAGAGGCTTTCGAGCGGATGGAGCAAAGAATGCAGGCGCATCCTGAGATGATGGCCAACCGAAGATCCATCGTTGAGCACCCCTTCGGCAACCTCAAGCAATGGCTATTTGGTAATGGCCGTTTCTTGCTGCGACAACTGGAGGGTACAAAAGCTGAAATGGCCTTGGCGGTGAATGCCTATAACCTGAAACGAGCGATTAAAGTGCTCGGTGTGCGCCATCTGATGGCTTTGATGGGCTGAGCGGACATTTTTTTCGTCTGCTGCCAATACAAAAAAAACGCCCCGAACAAGTCGGGGCGTTTGCTTGGGCCTTCATCAGTGTGTTTTCACACAGTCTGCATGAGCCCTCTTATTTCCTATGTAGGGGGATCATTTTGGTATGACTTCGTCGTTAATTTCAGGCTTTCGTGGGCATGCTTTCATGAATGGTTAATGTAAAGTACTCGGCCCACATCAAGGATGACTTTATGTCTAGTAACTACCCAATGCGACCATTCGAAAACGCTCGCGCAAAAATCCTTTCGATCTATGCGGCTATTAGCAGACCGGAAGCAGATCAGCTTTCACAGGCAACGCAGAACTACGTAGAGACCCTGGAGGAATATGAACTTATCTCTAAGGCACAGCGGATGGTTTTGGACAACGAACTAGCGAACGCTCGGTGCAATTGGGAGATGCCCTCCCAAAATGTGCCGCTGATGAAGCGAATCACGAGTTGCCTCAAGCGGAAATTGGCTAGGTGTAAAGCATGGCTTGCTGCCAAAGAGCAAAAATGGAAAACATACTGGCTAAAGTGGGTTGCGATAACGACTATCCTAGGGAGACGCTGAACAATTAACCCGTTCGCACCGTCCCCATTTCCAAGCCGGTTTTTTTCAACCTGCCGGCCTTATTTTACGTTTCTCGAGCAGATTTCTGCCCTCATTTTGCTGAAAGGCGGGCCAGTCCCGCCTTTCAGATGGATTTATCCTGCCGTCTGTTGTAAATACCGCTTGGCCAGCATCAGATTGGCCAACCCAAACAAACTGAACAACTGCGCTGTATTCTTTTCCAGCCCACGGTAGCGAACCTTGCGATGATTGAAGCGCACCTTGATTACCTGGAAGGGGTGCTCGACCTTGGCACGCAGTTGCGCCTTGGCATATTCAATTTTGCGCTTGACCCGATACAGCACGCTGCCTTCGCCGTGCTGCTTGTAACTGCTTGGCCGTTCTGCAATCGACCAGATAACGTCCCGTTCAGCATGCTCCGGTCGCTTGGCCGCACCGGTGTATCCAGCGTCACCCGAAACATAGGTTTCGTCACCGTGAAGCAACTGGCCAACCTGGGTGACATCCGCCACGTTAGCGGCCGTCCCTACTACGCTGTGCACCAGCCCCGACGTGGCGTCTACACCAATGTGGGCCTTCATCCCAAAGTGCCATTGATTGCCTTTCCTGGCCTGATGCATCTCAGGATCACGCTTGCCTTCTCGGTTCTTGACCGAGGGCGGCGCGGCGATCAGAGTAGCGTCGACGATAGTGCCTTCCTTGAGCAGCAGCCCCCGGCTGGCCAGATGCTGGTTAATCGTTTCAAACAGCAGCCGGGTTAGCTGATGGACTTCCAGCAAGCGGCGAAAACGCAGCAAGGTGGTGGCATCCGGTGCAGACTCGCGACCCAGGTCGATACCCATAAAACCGCGGATGGCCTGGCTGTCGTAGACGGCATCTTCGCAACCTTCATCGGAGAAACCGAAACACTGCTGCACGACGTACATGCGCAACATGCGCGACACCCCTATCGCAGGGCGTCCGCGCTTGCCTGCGGTGTTGCTATAAAACGGCGCCACTTGCGCCTCCAGCAGGGCCCAGGGCACCAACTGTTCAAGGTCAGCCAGGAAGCGATCTCGGCGAGTCTGCTTTTTCTTGCCGGTATATTCGAGTTCGGAGAAGGTCTTCTGCACGCGCGTAACGCTCACGGAGAGGGAGGCTGTTGAAGGAACTTAGTGTGCCAAGGGTGGGGACAGTTGGCTATTTTTGCAGCGCCTCCCTAGGGAGACGCTGATTTATTCTAAAGCACAGCTGTTGCCCCCTGATAAATCAAGGCCTCCAGAGCGTTGCAGGGACGAAAAATCGAATAAATCAGCGGCTCCCTAGTCCTTATCGTCACGTTTTGTATGGTTCCTTTCTTTGGCGCCGCGATTTCATTGAGCTACCTGGTAACGGTGGTGGGGCTATTGCTCGTCGCGTTCAGCCTGCTGGTGAGATTTAAATTTTTGCAAGATCTTGCCACTCTGCTGGGGATAGTGCTGGCTGGCTACTGGTACATCCACTCTGTAAGTGGCGCGTTCAACCCTGTCGATGAGGTCATCCTCATCACGGAACAAAAGGATGGGTACGTCGCGTTGGTGAAGGTTGTTAAGCATAAGGATAGTCGTAAGCAAGCCTGTTCATTCGATCCAACCAAAGCGCAATTGACTTGCGAAGTGAGAATCGGAAAAAGCGATACAGGCCTGCAACCACAACTATAGATAGGAGTTGACGGATCACCCATCGAAAACTAGGCAAGCCTCAAAACAGAGAAAACGGAAGCGTAGTCCGCGAGATCAAGGCGGCGGGGATGAATCAATCGCAGATTGCACGCGAGACCGGGCTAGCTCTATCGACTGTCCATCGATACTGGAAGAGGATTGATGCTACCGACTCTTGCGCGGATGAGGGGATGGAGTAGGTTACCGTCAGCGGTCTAAAAGAGTGTGAACGTGAGCACCGTTACCCAAAAAGGCGTGCCGGCCAAAAGGTCACCTAAAACAGTTAGATTGAGTAAGTGATTAATTTATGGAAGATAATCCCGCCCTAACAGTTAGCAAGGCTACGGAACCAATGACCAATCAAACGCCCGAACACCCTGCCAGCGCCGAGCCCGTCACGGAACCGGTCAGCCCGACGAGCACTGCAAGCACTCAGGCGCAGCAGCGCCAGCGCGCCAGTCAGCTTGCTCAGGCGTTGCGCACTGAACTGCAAAAAGCGGTGATCGGGCAGAATACGGTCATCGAAGACGTGCTGACTGCGCTGATCGGCGGCGGGCATGTATTGCTCGAAGGCGTACCGGGGCTGGGCAAGACGCTGCTGGTCAGAGCGCTGGCCAGTTGCATTGGTTGCGACTTCGCACGTATCCAGTTCACGCCGGACCTGATGCCCAGCGATGTCACCGGGCACGCTGTGTACGACATGCAGACCGAGCAGTTCAAGCTGCGCAAAGGGCCACTGTTCACCAATCTGTTACTGGCCGATGAAATCAACCGTGCACCGGCCAAGACGCAGGCCGCACTGCTGGAAGCCATGCAAGAACGGCAGGTCACCCTTGAAGGACGAGCCTTGCCCATTGCGCAGCCGTTCATGGTGCTGGCGACTCAGAATCCTATCGAGCAGGAAGGCACCTACCCGCTGCCGGAAGCGGAGCTGGATCGCTTCATGCTCAAGCTGCGCATGGATTACCCCGAAGCCCGGGAAGAGCTGGACATGGTGCGCCAGGTCACTCGTTCGTCGCGCGCCGACATGCTGGATGTGAAGCCGCTCAGGGTCATCATGCAGGCCCGTGAAGTTCAGGTCCTGCAACGTATTGCCAGCGAGCTGCCGCTCGACGAACAGGTGCTGGATTATGCCGTCAGGCTGGCGCGCAGCACGCGAACCTGGCCCGGCCTGAGCCAGGGCGCCGGACCGCGAGCGTCGATTGCGCTGGTGCGTGGCGGACGGGCGCGCGCCTTGCTGCGCGGTGGCGAATTCGTGACGCCGGATGATATCAAGGGCTGTGCGCTGGCCGTGTTGCGGCACCGGGTACGTCTGTCGCCAGAGCTGGACATCGAAGGCCTGTCGGTGGATCAGGTGCTCAGGCAGATCCTCGATCAGGTTCCGGCGCCGCGCCTGTGAAACAGACCCTGCGGCCGTCGGTGACGTTGCTCCGTTGGCTCGGAGGGCTGACGGGTGCTGCGTTGCTGCTCGGCACACTGCATGCGCTGGGCATCGACTATCCGGCACAGATCGACAGCCTGTATCGGGGCGCTTTACTGGTGCTGACGATTGCCGGCCTGCTCGACGCCTTCTGGCTGATTCGCCAGGCCTCGCCGCAGGTGCAGCGTCATCTTCCGGGAAGCCTGGCGCTGGATCGCTGGAACGAGGCTCGGCTCGACGTCGAGCAGCACAGTTCCAGGCCGCTGACGATACGCGTTTTCGACCACCTGCCCCATGGTCTGGAATGGGAAAACCTGCCGCAATCCCTGACGCTGCTGCCGGGCGAAAAAGGCCAGTTCGGCTATCGGCTGCGCCCGACGAGCCGGGGGCATTTTGTGTTCGAGCGCTGTGAAATCAGCCTGCCCGGACGTTTGCGGCTGTGGACCACCCGGCGCTATCTGGCTTTGCACAGCACAACCCGCGTCTACCCGGATTTCGCTCGTCTCTATGGCGGGCAACTGCTGGCGGTGGACAACTGGATCAGCCAGCTCGGTGTGCGGCAGTTGCAACGTCGCGGGTTGGGCATGGAATTCAATCAGTTGCGCGAATTTCGCGAAGGCGACAGCCTGCGCCAGATCGACTGGAAAGCCACCGCGCGTCAACGCACCCCCATCGCTCGCGAGTATCAGGATGAGCGCGATCAGCAAATCGTCTTCATGCTCGATTGCGGACGCCGTATGCGCAGCCAGGATGGCGAGCTGTCGCATTTCGATCACGCACTCAATGCCTGCCTGCTGTTGAGCTATGTCGCGTTGCGCCAGGGCGACTCGGTAGGCCTGGCAACTTTTGCTGGCGATGAGGACCGCTACCTGTCGCCCGTCAAAGGCTCGGGGCAACTCAACCTGTTGCTCAATACGGTCTATGACTTGCAGACCACCCGGCGTACGGCCGATTACAGCGCAGCCGTTCGTCAACTGATGATCCGACACAAAAGACGCTCGCTGATCGTACTGGTCACTAACTTGCGCGACGAAGACGACGACGAACTCCTGGCGGCGGTCAGGCAACTGAGTCGCCAGCATCGGGTGCTGGTTGCCAGTCTGAGAGAGGAAGTGCTCGACAGCCTGCGCCAGTCGCCAGTGCAAACCTATGATCAGGCGCTCGACTACTGTGGGACGATGAGTTTCCTCAATGCCCGGGCGGCGCTTCATGAGCGGATGAGTGCCCAAGGCGTGGCGATCATGGATGCGCGTCCAAGGGAACTGGGGCCGCAATTGATCACTCGCTACCTGAGCTGGAAGAAGGCAGGAACGCTATAGGGCAGAACGTTAACAGGCAGGACCCGTGCGGCTTGAACCGCACGGTCCGCCAAGGTCAGGCAGACGCCTCGTAAGACGGGTAAAACGAGAAGTAGCGGCGCAGCATCTGGATGAAGTCGAGGTATTCGGTCGAAACCTGAGACAGCTCAAAGCCAGAGTCATAGCCGCCGGGCGTTTCGTCCTCGTGACACCAGAGGCACAAGGCTTTTACATTGATGACATCGGCACCCTTTGCATCGGGCATTCTCAATACAAGGTCAAACCGGGCACCCACCAGCATCGGCAGGTCACTGATAAGCATCAGTCCATCTTCGGATACGTTACCTAGGGAGACGCTGATTTATTCTAAAACCCAGCTGTTGCCCCCAGATAAATCAAGGCCTCCAGAGCGTTGCAGGGACGAAAAATCGAATAAATCAGCGCCTCCCTAGGCAACCTATAGGTTTGCCCGTATGACAATTGAAAACCTGAAGATAATCATGCAATTGGTGCCGTTCTATTCTTCGCTCTTTATACATGGCAGGCCGCCTTCGGAAACCACTGGGCGTGGTTACGTAAAACTGCATGTTCGCTACAGCCACTCCAGACACCGAGCTGCAGAGATTCCTTTGATACAGAGTTTTACAACTCCTCTATCCCTCATGAGACAGACTAGCCCAGTTTTTTCCGAAATCCACCCGATTACGATACATTCCACCCAATTGGATGTAATTATTTTGAAACGGGACTGCGCGGAGCAGGCATTACTCTGACGGGCTGGGCCTGGGGGTAGTGACCGAGCTGCGCCAGCGTGTCGAGTCTGGCCCGTGCGCGGTAAGCATATTCACTTTGTGGGTACTGCGTTAGAAGGAATTGGTAGGTCTGTGCAGCATCCACATACAATTTCTGACGCTCCAGGCACTGCGCGCGGAGCATCGAAACCTCCGGCTGCACATAACGCCGCTCACGGCTCTGACGCTCGATCTTGGACAAATCGAGCATCACCCGATCGCAATCGCCTTCCTGATAAGCGCGGTAGGCATGATCCAGGTTGGAGTTCATTGCCCAGCGATTGCAGCCGCCGAGCGCAATCAGTAATACAACAATCGTTACAATACGCATGGGAGTCTCCTGTTCTCTGCGCTTTATCGGCTCGCCAGCCGTTTTCTACAGGCCAATCGAGCACCGATCGTCAGCCGCTTGCCCGTCCCGTCCGCAGCGCGGCAGTGCAAAGGAACAATGACTAAAGATCCAGAGAGGAGTAGCCTCTCGCTGCGCTTCAATCAAGGAGTTTGTGCATGACCGTACGCCGCACCAAAATCGTCGCCACACTTGGCCCTGCCAGCAACTCGCCGGAAATCATCGAGCAACTGATCCTCTCGGGTCTGGACGTTGCCCGTCTGAATTTCTCCCACGGCACCCCGGATGAGCACAAGGCTCGCGCCAAACTGATCCGTGAGATTGCCGCCAGACACGGGCGCTTCGTCGCTCTGCTGGGTGACCTGCAGGGTCCGAAAATCCGTATTGCGAAGTTCACCGACAAACGAATCGAGCTGAAGGTCGGTGACAAGTTCACCTTCTCCACCGCTCATCCGCTGACCAGTGGCAACCAGCAAATCGTGGGTATCGACTACCCGGATCTGGTCAAGGATTGCGGCGTAGGCGACGAGCTGTTGCTCGACGACGGTCGCGTGGTCATGCGCGTCGACACCCAGACCGCACACGAACTGCACTGCACGGTGCTGATCGGCGGTCCGCTGTCCGACCATAAAGGCATCAACCGTCGCGGTGGCGGTCTGACGGCCCCGGCGCTGACCGAGAAAGACAAGCAGGACATCAAGCTCGCTGCCGAAATGGATCTGGACTATCTGGCCGTTTCCTTTCCGCGCGATGCCGCTGATATGGAATATGCCCGCCAGTTGCGTGACGAATCCGGTGGCACCGCCTGGCTGGTCGCCAAGATCGAACGGGCTGAAGCCGTCGCCAACGACGAAGTGCTTGACGCACTGATTCGCGCCAGCGATGCCGTCATGGTTGCCCGTGGCGACCTGGGTGTCGAAATCGGTGACGCCGAACTGGTCGGTGTTCAGAAACGCATCATTCTGCACGCACGTCGCCACAACAAGGCGGTGATCGTCGCGACGCAAATGATGGAGTCGATGATCTCCAGCCCCATGCCGACCCGCGCCGAAGTGTCCGACGTGGCCAACGCCGTGCTCGATTACACCGACGCCGTCATGCTCTCGGCAGAAAGCGCTGCGGGTTCTTACCCTGTTGAAGCCGTACAGGCCATGGCACGTATCTGCGTCGGCGCTGAAAAGCACCCGACCGGCAAAACGTCCAGCCACCGTATCGGCCACTCGTTCACGCGTTGCGATGAAAGCATCGCGCTGGCCGCCATGTACACCGCCAACCACTTCCCTGGCGTGAAGGCGATCATCGCACTGACCGAAAGCGGCTACACCCCGCTGATCATGTCGCGCATTCGCTCCTCGGTGCCGATCTACGCGTTTTCCCCGCACCGTGGCACTCAGGCGCGCGCGGCGATGTTCCGTGGCGTCTACACCGTGCCGTTCGACCCGGCAAACCTGCCGCCTGGCCAGGTCAGCCAGGCCGCCGTCGACGAACTGCTCAAGCGCGGGCTGGTCGAGCAAGGCGACTGGGTCATCCTGACCAAGGGTGACAGCTACCACACCATCGGCGGCACCAACGGCATGAAAATCCTGCACGTTGGCGACCCATTGGTCTGATAGCACTGGTCTTATAGCTCGGCGCTGCAAGCCAAGGCCCCATCTCGCAAGAGCCGGGGCCTTTTTGTATTGTGTCAGCTCGGGAACTGGGGCTTTCAGGCTTCTGCCCGTAGGCCGTGGGAGCGAACTTGTTCGCGAAGGGGCCGGTACATTCCGCGAATAATGTCCCCCCTGAACCACAGTCTTCGCGAACAATGCGGATCGCCGCCCCGGTCGCTCCCACGGCTTTCGGCCAGAATCAGAAGCGGACTTGTGCATAGCGATGCATCGGACGCAGAGCACGCTTCTGCCCGTAGGGCGTGGGAGCGAACTTGTTCGCGAAAGCTTTATTCCGGGCGATACATCTTCAGCGGATGTAACGGCCCTTTCGCGAACAAGTTCGCACGGACTTCGGCCAGAATCAAAAGCGGACTTGTATAACGCTAAGCGCTGAAGCATGCGGAACGAGAGCTTTAACTAACGAGCCCCTTACTCCCGCGCCACAAACACATCCGCCAGCAGTCGATTACGCGGCAGCCCTGCCAGATACAAACGCTTGGCAAACATCTCCACGCTGTCGGCACTGCCACACAACAGCGCCATGGCATGCCGCGACAACAGGCGCAGCTCGGCCAAGGTTGTCTGTAGAGTCTGCGCGGTGATCAGTTGAACCAGCAGCTGTGGATAACGCTCAGCCAAGGCCTGTAACTCGTCAGCCAGGTAATGTTCATGACGGTCACGAGCCAGATGAATCAGGCGGATACTGCCTTGATGCTCCTGACGCAACGCCTCGCGCAGCACGCCCCACAAAGGCCCGAGACCGGTGCCGGCTGCCAACAGCAGCAACGGCTTGTCCTGCCAGTCAGGGTCATAGCGCAGCGCCCCGCCACGCAGTTCGCCGAGTCGCAAGTCGTCACCGATCTGCAACTGACGGGCGGCATCACGGAAGGCACCGGGCAAACCACAATCGATATGAAATTCCAGAAACGCATCCTCGCCCGGAAGACTGGCCAGCGAGTAGGGTCGTGCAATACCACCTTCCGTCCACAACACCTGATGCTGGCCTGCGCCGTAGCGCAGCGGGCGTGCCGGTTCGAGCCGCAAGCGCAGCACTGTGGGGCCAAGCCAGTCGCAGCCGACAACCTTCGCGGGCAAACCGTCGCGTTGCGGATCGAACACCTCGACCGTCAGGTCCTCGACCACTCGGCACTGGCAGGCAAGGCGCCAGCCCTGCTGACGCTTTTCAGCGGGCAAGGCTTCGGGCAACGCGTCGTCAGGCTCACCTTTTACACAGCGCACCAGACACGCATGACAACTGCCGGCACGACAACTGTAAGGAACCGGCACACCGACATGGTTAAGGGCGTCGAGCAGATTGCCGGCCGATGGCACCGACCAGCTACGCTCACCCACATGCAATTGAGGCATTCAGACGCCCTGTGCAGAAAATAACCGTGATTGTACAGACTGGCCTGTCGGGCGGGTTATACTGCCGCGCCTTTTTGCGCCCGCTTCGGCTCACTGACAGCTCTGGTCCAAGCCGCAGTTCCAGACTGCCGCCGATAGCGTATTTGAATGTTCCCGTCCTTACAGAGGAGCGCGCCGCATGACCGTGATCAAGCAAGACGACCTGATTCAGAGCGTTGCAGACGCCCTGCAGTTCATATCCTATTACCACCCCGTGGATTTCATCCAGGCCATGCACGAGGCGTATCTGCGTGAAGAGTCGCCTGCCGCCCGCGACTCCATCGCCCAGATCCTGATCAACTCGCGCATGTGCGCGACCGGTCATCGCCCGATCTGTCAGGACACCGGCATCGTCACCGTTTTCGTGCGCGTCGGTATGGACGTTCGCTGGGACGGCGCCACCATGGGCCTGGACGACATGATCAACGAAGGTGTGCGTCGCGCCTACAACCTGCCTGAAAACGTCTTGCGCGCCTCCATCCTCGCCGACCCGGCAGGCGCTCGCAAAAACACCAAGGACAACACCCCGGCGGTCATCCACTACTCCATTGTCCCGGGTAACACCGTGGAAGTAGACGTCGCAGCAAAAGGCGGCGGTTCGGAAAACAAATCGAAGATGGCGATGCTCAACCCGTCCGATTCGATCGTCGACTGGGTACTGAAAACAGTGCCGACCATGGGCGCTGGCTGGTGCCCGCCGGGCATGCTCGGCATCGGCATCGGCGGCACGGCTGAAAAAGCCGCCGTCATGGCCAAGGAAGTGCTGATGGAATCCATCGACATTCATGAGCTGAAAGCCCGCGGCCCGCAGAACCGTATCGAAGAGATGCGTCTGGAGCTGTTCGAGAAGGTCAACCAGCTGGGCATCGGTGCTCAGGGCCTTGGCGGTCTGACCACCGTGCTCGACGTCAAGATCATGGATTACCCGACCCACGCCGCCTCGCTGCCGGTGTGCATGATCCCCAACTGCGCCGCCACCCGTCACGCCCACTTCGTGCTCGACGGCTCCGGCCCGGCTTCGCTGGAAGCACCACCGCTGGATGCCTACCCGGAAATCGTCTGGGAAGCCGGCCCGTCGGCCCGCCGCGTCGATCTCGACACCCTGACCCCGGAAGACGTGCAAAGCTGGAAGCCGGGCGAAACCGTGCTGCTCAACGGCAAGATGCTCACCGGTCGCGACGCTGCGCACAAACGCATGGTCGAGATGCTCAACAAGGGCGAAACCCTGCCGGTAGACCTCAAGGGCCGCTTCATCTACTACGTTGGCCCGGTTGACCCGGTACGCGAAGAAGTCGTCGGCCCTGCTGGCCCGACCACGGCCACGCGGATGGACAAATTCACCCGCCAGATCCTCGACCAGACCGGCCTGCTGGGCATGATCGGCAAATCCGAACGCGGCCCGACCGCCATCGAAGCCATTCGTGAGCACAAGGCGGTGTACCTGATGGCCGTTGGCGGCGCTGCTTATCTGGTGGCTCAAGCGATCAAGAAATCCAGAGTCGTGGCCTTCGCCGAGCTGGGCATGGAAGCGATCTACGAGTTCGAGGTCAAGGACATGCCTGTGACCGTTGCCGTAGACAGCACCGGTGAGTCTGTTCACATCACCGGCCCGCAGATCTGGCAGAAGAAGATCAGCGACAGCCTGGCGGTGGAAGTGCAGTAGGCGCCCTTCGATGAGGTAGCGAATTCGTCTACAATTCGGGTTCGCTACCAGGCATCGCCTGGCAAAATCTCGACACGAGGCCTTGATCGGCCCCGCTTACACCCTCAATTCCGCTGATCCAGCAAATTCACCACCAGCCGGTCGATCCAGCCCCACAGGCGCTGCTTGACACGCCGCCACAGGGGTCTGGCTTTCCAGTCTTCCAGGGTGATTTCGGCGCTCAGGGCGAAGTCTTTTTCGAAACTGGCAACCACGTCCCGGGTCAGGCCCGGATCGATGCCTTCGAGGTTGGCTTCCAGGTTGAAGTGCAGGTTCCAGTGATCGAAGTTGCACGAGCCGATACTCACCCAGTCGTCGATCAGCACCATTTTCAGGTGCAGAAAACACGGCTGGTATTCGAAGACTTTGACACCGGCACGCAGTAGGCGCGGGTAGTAGCGGTGACCAGCGTAGCGCACGGACGGGTGGTCAGTGCGCGGGCCGGTCAGCAGCAGCCGCACATCGACGCCACGCGCCGCCGCGCTGCGCAGGGCGCGACGGACTTTCCAGGTGGGCAGGAAATACGGTGTGGCGAGCCAGACGCGCTTCTGGCCGCTGTGCAAGGTACGCACCAGCGACTGCAGAATGTCGCGGTGCTGACGGGAATCGGCATAAGCCACCCGTCCCAGCCCTTCCCCGGACGTCGGCATGTTCGGTAACTGCCGCAGGCCGAAGTTTTGCTTCGGGCGCCAGGCAAAGCGCAGCGCATTGGCATGGAATTGCCGGTCGAACAGCGCCTGCCAGTCCAGCACCAGCGGCCCGGTAATCTCCACCATGACCTCATGCCACTGACTGACGTCTTTGTCCGGCTCCCAGAATTCATCGGTCACCCCGGTGCCACCCACCACTGCCAGAGCTTTGTCCACGACCAGAATCTTGCGATGGTCACGGTACAGATTGCGCACGCCACGCCGCCAGTGAATCGGGTTATAGAAGCGCAGGATCACCCCGGCATCCGTCAGTTGCTGGCGCAGCCCGGCATCGAAGGCTTTCGAGCCGAAGTCATCGAACAGACAGCGGACCATCACGCCACGCCGCCCCGCCTCGACCAGCGCCCGCACGATGGCATCGGCGCAGGCCCCGGCTTCGACCAGGTACAGTTCAAGGTCTACCTGCTGCTCGGCGCGATCGATCGCCGCGATCATGCGCGGAAAGAATGCCGGGCCGTCGATCAATAATTGGAAACGGTTGTTTTCACGCCACGGAAAAATCGCGCTGGCCATATCAGCGCGCCGTGAAAATCAGCACAGCGCCCACGGGCACCGACAGGCTGACCGCTGACAATCCCGCCGTTTTGCGCAAGGCGGTGAAGTCCGGCAGCAGATCGAAATCCTGTGCATGGACCACCAGCGGCTTCAGCGTCACCACCTGAAAGCGGCGATCGTCGAGACGCGTCACCAGCAACTCAGCGTTGTAGGTATGGGTCTTGTCGCGCAGGCTCACGGACAGCGGCAAGCGCAGTTCCAGTTGCGCACCGGGGGCGAGGTCGTTGATCGGTCGCATGTCCAGCTGCGCGTTGATCTGCGCGAAAGGAAAGTTGTGGACCTGAAACACCTGCTCACGAAGGCGCTCGTCGCGCATCGGAATGCCGGTGCTGACCGAGTCCATCTCGACCTGCACTTGCGCCAGCCCTTTGTTGCTGACCTTGCCGTGCAGCACCAGAAAGCGGTGCACTTCGGCGATGTCGGAGTCTTTGGTTGAAGTGAAAGAGAGTCGTGAAGACTCGTTATCCAGATACCAGTTGGCATGGGCAGGTAACGCCACTGCGGCCAGCATGACCAGCAGCAGACGAATTGTGTTGAGCATGCAGACTCCAGACGTGCATTTGGGGGCAACCTTAACGCCTGTCAGACCTCCGGCATACCGCTATGTTCGACCCGACGTGTCAGGAAGGGGGCGACAGCAGCCGACAGCCTTGTTTTTCGCCCTGCCATGCGGCGCTGCTGGTACGTCCAAGGCCGCTGGCAACTACCCGTTTCTGGCTTGCATCATCTGTCAGAGTGCTGGGCACGTACTGTTTGACGTAGCCCCGACAGTACGTTTCAGGGTTGTTCATCACGTACCGGCACGAGCAGTATTCCTTGGCGGTGTAAGCGCTGATGATGGTCGGGAATGCCTGCAGGTTCACGCGGTATAGCCAGGCAAGCACGGCGAGCACAACGATGATCAGCACCAGCAGGCTGCTGAACGGGCGACGCAGGATGAACATCCGACGGCTGCTCATTGGCTAGCCTCCTTGCCGAAGGCTGTTTGTACCAGCTTGAGCATCTGATTGTGGTTGTAAGTGCCATCACGGTCATCGGCATAGCGCACGATGACCAGTTTCTGTTCAGGAATCACATACAGCGCCTGCCCCCAGTGCCCCAGCGCGGCGAAGGTATCGGCGGGGGCGTCAGCCCAAGGGCCCTTGCCGCCATCAGCCGTGCGATTGAGCCACCACTGACCGCCCGGCACTTCAACACTGGCGTCCACTTGCTCGCCGGCAAAAGGCGTCAGCACGAAATCCATCCACGCCTGATTGAGCAACTGCCGCCCCTGCCATTGACCGCCGCGCTGCATCAACAGGCCGATACGTGCCAGATCGCCAACGGTCATGTAGGCATACGACGACCCCACGAAGATGCCGCTGCCGTCGGTTTCCCAGACCGCACCACGAATACCGAGCGGGTCAAACAGCGCTGTCCACGGGTAGTCCGGATACGCCTGTTGCCCGACCATGTTTTTCAGCGCGGCCGCCAGCACCGTGCTGTCGCCGCTGGAATAAAGATAAGCCTTGCCCGCAGGCCTGGCGGCGGCGTGCTCGGCGGTGAAGCGCGCCATGTCGTCACGGCCGCGGGTATAGAGCATGGCGACCACGGAGGAGTTGAGCGGCGCGTATTCGTAGTCTTCCTGCCAGTCCAGGCCGGACGCCCAGTGCATCAGGTCTTTGAGGGTGATATCGGGATGCTTCTGGAACGGCGCATAGAACTTCGCGACCGGGTCATTCAACTGAAAGCGCCCTTCTGTAAACGCCACGCCAAGCACCGTGGCCAGGATGCTCTTGCTGATGGACCAAGTCAGGTGCGGGGTCTGGGCGGTGGTGACGCCGGCATAGCGTTCGTAAACGACTTCGCCATCACGGATGACCAGCAGCGCGTCGGTGCGAATGCCTTTGCGGGTGTCTTCGTCCCTGGCCGGAAAGGCGTAGTTTTCAAGCGTTTCGATGGCCGGGGATCGTGGGACCGAGCGAGATGGCCACTGCTCCGCGGGCCATGTTTCGGCAACAGCGTTATGCGCGCTGATACCCAGCATCAACAGCAGACACAAGCGGACGAATCGACGAGGCATGGCAGGGTCTCGAAAGAATTATCCGCAAACCTTATCAAACCTTCATGACAATCCGGTAACGCGCCGGATTGGTGGGATGCAGGAGCTTCAGGAGGTTACGACGGCTGCGATGGGCTGCGAAGCGGCCCTGAAACAGGACACCTCGGTTTTGCCTGATACACCGAGGCGATTGGTTTTGCTGCCGGTTCCCGGCAGTTCGCGGACGAGCGAAGCGTCGCCCGGTCTGCTCCTCGCCCTGCGGGCAGAAGCCTGTTTTCCGAGCTCATCAAGACTTGTGCATCACGCGGGACGCGGAGCTTCGGCACAAGAGTCCGGGCGTAACAGGACCACACAACCATCACCAAAGCTTCACAGCCGTGACACGCCACCTCCCTAGCCTGCAGTTACGGCAAAGCGCCTGGACAAATCAGTCAACCAGCCCTATCAGCCAAGGCTGGCTCATGGAGATTCGTATGACCCAGATCGCCCGCATTCGTGACAACACTTCTGAACGTCGTCTTCAGGCCGAACGCCTGATTGGAACGCGCGCCCTGCAGGAAGCACAGGCGCTGCGTTTCAGTGTGTTCAGCGAAGAGTTCAACGCTCGCCTCAACGGCGCTGAACAAGGTCTGGATATCGATGACTACGATGTTCACTGCTCGCACATAGGGGTTCGCGACTTGAACACCGGGCGTCTGGTTGCCACCACCCGGCTGCTCGACCACAAGGCTGCCAGCACCTTGGGCAGCTTCTACAGTGAAGAAGAATTCAGCCTGCACGGCCTGGCGCATCTGCAAGGTCCGATTCTGGAACTGGGACGCACCTGTGTCGATCCGGCCTACCGTAACGGCGGCACCATCGCCGTGTTGTGGAGCGAACTGGCCGAAGTGCTCAACGAAGGCGGCTACAGCTACCTGATGGGTTGCGCGAGCATCCCCATGCAGGACGGCGGCATTCAGGCCCACGCAATCATGCAGCGCCTGCGCGAACGCTATCTGTGCAACGAGCACCTGCGCGCCGAGCCGAAAAACCCGCTGCCGACCCTCGATATCCCCAGCAACGTCATTTGCGAAATGCCGCCGCTGCTCAAGGCCTACATGCGCCTGGGTGCGAAGATCTGCGGCGAGCCCTGCTGGGACGAAGATTTCCAGGTCGCCGACGTGTTCATCCTGCTCAAGCGCGACGATCTGTGCCCACACTACGCGCGTCACTTCAAGGCGGCCGTGTGATGAGCCGGATGCGCGGCTATGCCCGCGTGGTCCGGGTGCTGCTGGTGGTGGCACTCGGCCTGACGATTGCCGGAGCGTTCGCGATTCTGGAGCGCATGAAAGTCGGCAGCTCGATGGAGCGCAGGCAGCCCTGGAGCCGCTGGTTCATGGCACGCCTGAGCAACGCCCTGCCGTTTCGCGTCACCGTGACCGGCGAGTTGCCAAAGCAGCCGATGCTGTGGGTCAGCAATCATGTGTCATGGACTGACATCGCGCTGCTGGGCATGCTCGCGCCGCTGTCGTTTCTGTCCAAGGCCGAAGTGCGCACCTGGCCGGTGGCTGGCTGGCTGGCCTTGAAAGCCGGCACCCTGTTCATTCGTCGCGGCGCGGGCGACAGCCGTCTGATCCAGAAGCAGATGTGCAACCACCTGCAACAAGGCAACGCGCTGTTGATCTTCCCGGAAGGCACCACCACCGACGGCAGGAGCCTGCGTACGTTTCATGGTCGCTTGCTGTCCAGCGCCATCGAAGCAGGCGTGCCGATCCAGCCGGTAGCCATCGGCTATTCGCGTGATGGCAAGCCTGACCCTATTGCGCCGTTCATTGGTGATGATGACCTGCTGTCGCACCTGCGCCGGCTGTTCGCCAACGAGCAAAGCGACGTGCATATTCATCTGCTGACGCCGATCCCGACGGCGGATCAGGAACGTGCCGCCCTGGCCTTCAAGGCTCAGCAGGCTGTGCAGACGGCCTTGTTTGGTGAGCCCGTGATCGGCGAACCTGCTCAGTCGAGCGAAGTGGTCTCGCGGCCGGCCAGAGCGGCCTGAGCGAAATCCTGAAGCTGCGGATAAAACGCGGCGAAATCCTCGCTCAAGGGCTGGTAAAGCGCCTGCAACTCTTGCATGCCGCCCGCCAGCCCTTCGGGTCGTGACAGGCGGCTGGAGATACCACGCAGCACCTGCTCCAACACGTCGAAATCCCGGTACGAACCCAGCCAGTCCTGCGCCGCCATCCGCGGTGCGATCAATGCCAGACGCTCGGGCAACTGCGGCTCGGCTGCCAGCGTGCCATAAACCCGTCGAGTGAACGTGTCCAGCGGCAGATCGGCATACACATGCCAGTCACGCGCCAGGCAATGATCGAAAAACACATCGAGCATGATGCCCGCGTAACGCCGCCGCTGTGTCGGAAAGCGAGCGATGGACGCCTTGATCAGCGGGTGGGCATCGGTGAACGCGTCAATCCTGCGATGCAGACGAATCGCGGCTTCCAGTTCGACAGAAAAACGCCCGGGCAGCGGACCTTTGACGAAGTCGCCGTACAGGCTGCCGAGCAATTGAGCAGGCCGCTGCCCGCCAAGATGAAGATGTGCCAGATAGTTCATGAGCGCAAGCCTACGCCGCTTTCGGGGCTCCGGTCTATATATCGATATAACCCGATATACCGATTTGTTCGCTGCTCAGCACATAATCATATTTGTATATCGCAATATACAGATATAAAGTTCGCCCTATCGCGATATATCGCTACACCGCCTGTGAGAACGACATGCAGATCGACCTCGACGACATAATAAAAGCCCTGGCCCACCCGGTCCGCCGAGAAATCCTGACCTGGCTGAAAGACCCGCGTGGCAACTTTCCGACCCAGGAGTACTCGATCGAACACGGCGTCTGCGCCGGACAGATCGATCAGCGCGCCGGGTTGTCGCAGTCCACAGTGTCAGCCCATCTGGCGACCCTGCAACGCGCCGGGCTGATCAGCAGCAAGAAGGTCGGCCAATGGCACTTCTTCAGACGTAACGAAGAAGTGATCCAGGCGTTCGTGCAGGCGCTGGTTAAAGAGCTGAACAACCCGACCTGATTTTCCACACTGTTTCGTTTCAAGGAGATGCCCGTGCCCCTTTCGCTACTCATTCTGGCCTTGAGCGCCTTCGCCATCGGCACCACTGAATTCGTCATCATGGGCCTGCTGCCCGACGTCGCCGCCGATCTGGGCGTATCGATCCCCGGCGCTGGCTGGCTGGTGACCGGCTACGCGCTGGGCGTGGCTGTCGGCGCACCGTTCATGGCCATGGCCACCGCCAGACTGCCGCGCAAAGCCGCGCTGGTCACGCTGATGGGGATTTTCATCATCGGCAACCTGCTCTGCGCGCTGGCCAGTGACTACAACGTGCTGATGTTCGCCCGTGTGGTCACGGCGCTGTGCCATGGCGCGTTCTTCGGTATCGGCTCGGTGGTCGCCGCAGGCCTGGTGCCCGCCAACCGCCGTGCGTCCGCTGTGGCCTTGATGTTCACCGGTCTGACCCTGGCCAACGTGCTGGGCGTACCGCTGGGCACCGCGTTGGGACAATACGCCGGCTGGCGCTCGACGTTCTGGGCCGTGACCGTGATCGGCGTGATTGCGCTGATCGGCCTGATCCGCTTTCTGCCGACCAATCGCAACGAAGAAAAACTCGACATGCGTGCCGAACTGAGCGCCCTCAAAGGTGCCGGTATCTGGCTGTCGCTGAGCATGACTGCGCTGTTTTCGGCGTCCATGTTCACCCTGTTCACCTACATCGCCCCGTTGCTCGGCGAAGTGACCGGCGTGTCGCCCAACGGCGTGACCTGGACCCTGCTGCTGATCGGCCTGGGCCTGACCGCCGGCAACGTGATCGGCGGCAAGATGGCCGACCGCCGCCTGTCGTCCACGCTGATAGGTGTGTTCGTTTCGATGGCGGTGATTTCCACCGCCCTCAGCTGGACCAGCGCGGCGCTGATACCGACTGAAATCACTCTGTTCCTCTGGGCAGTGGCGGCCTTCGCGGCGGTCCCGGCGTTGCAGATCAACGTGGTGACCTTCGGCAAAGCCGCACCCAACCTGGTCTCGACCCTGAACATCGGCGCCTTCAACGTCGGTAACGCGCTCGGCGCCTGGGTCGGCGGCAGCGTCATCGCACACGGCCTGGGCCTGACCAGCGTGCCATTGGCAGCAGCCGTTCTGGCCGTGCTCGCGCTGCTGATCACCCTGATTACTTTCCGCCAGACCGGCAACCCCGATCTGGCACACGCTACACATTGATCAATTACGAGGATTCGACACATGACGACTATCTTTGACCCGATCACCCTTGGCGATCTGCAACTGCCAAACCGCATCATCATGGCGCCGCTGACCCGCTGCCGTGCCGACGAAGGGCGCGTGCCCAACGCAATGATGGCCGAGTATTACGTACAGCGCACTTCGGCAGGCCTGATCCTGACCGAAGCCACCTCTGTCACACCGATGGGCGTTGGCTACCCGGACACCCCTGGCATCTGGTCCAACGATCAAGTGCGTGGCTGGAGCAACATCACCAAGGCGGTGCATAACGCTGGCGGCCGCATCGTGCTGCAACTGTGGCACGTAGGCCGTATTTCCCACCCGGCGTACCTGAATGGCGAAACGCCGGTCGCGCCGAGTGCCATTGCTGCTGAAGGCCACGTCAGCCTGATGCGCCCTATCACTCCATTGCCAACCCCGCGTGCGCTGGAACTGGCAGAAATCGGCGACATCGTCGAGGCTTATCGGGTCGGCGCAGAAAACGCCAAGGCAGCGGGCTTCGATGGCGTGGAAGTCCACGGCGCCAATGGTTACCTGCTCGAGCAATTCCTGCTGACCGGCAGCAACCAGCGTACCGACCAGTACGGCGGATCGCTGGAGAACCGTGCACGTCTGTTGCTGGAAGTGACCGATGCGGTGATCGACGTGTGGGGCGCTGGCCGCGTGGGTGTGCACCTGTCACCACGCTTCGACATGCACGACATGAGCGATGAAAACCGGGCGGAAACTTTTAGCTACGTTGCCAAAGAGCTCGGCAAGCGCGGTATTGCGTTCATCTGCGCGCGTGAGCGTGATGCTGAAGACAGCCTCGGCCCGCAACTGAAGAAAGACTTCGGCGGCATGTACATTGCCAACGAGAAGTTCACCAAGGAAAGCGCCAATGCCTGGCTGGCAGAAGGCAAGGCTGACGCAATCGCGTTCGGTGTGCCGTATATCGCCAACCCGGACCTGCCAGAGCGTCTGGCCAGCGATGCACCTCTGAACGAACCGCATCCGGAGACGTTCTACGGCAAAGGGGCGGTCGGCTATATCGACTACCCACGCCTGTAACACGTTGCCGTAAGGCAAAAAAACCCTGACTCGCGAGAGTCAGGGTTTTTTAGTGTCCGTCTGCCCTACCGCTACAGCGCAGCGGCAGGCTTCAACGACGTGTGTTGAGCTGCTGGGAGAGGTTCTGGATCTGGCTGTTCAGCGTGTTGATGCTGCGGGTGACTTGCGCCCGGAAAGCATCGAACTCGGCGGTGTTTCCGCCCGCTGACGGCGCCGGGGTGTTTTCCTGCTCGCTTTTGAGCACCATCAGTTCCTGCTCCAGGCGCTCGACCGCAGCCGACGCATTACCCTGTTTTTTCAGGGTCGCCACATCGGCGGCCACGCTCTTGATCTGGGCGTCCAGCTTGCCCTGCTCGGCCTGCGCAGTTTTCAGGTCAGGCAACGCGGCTTTCAAGGCGGCCAGTTCAGCGGCGACGCTTTTCAGTTGTTCCTGCACCTGCGTGTTTTCGGTTTGTTGCTGGGCCGTTTGCGCGGCAATCTGCTCCAGACGCTTGTCGAGGCTGCCCTGCTGACCTTCGACGCCTTCACGCTGTTTGTCCTGGTCCTCCAGTTGCGCTTCGAGCAACTTGATGCGCTGCTTGAGGGCTTCGCCGTCACTGGACAGTGACTCAGTCGCCACGACCTTGCCGGAGATGTCCTGCAAACGTCCCGCAGCTTCTTCACTGATACGCGCGAAGCTTTCCTGCGTTGCCACCAGCTGTTGCTCCATCAGCGAAACCTGCTGAAAGCTCCACCAGCCCAGGCCGCAAAAAGCAATGAACAACGCACCGACCAATGCCCAGAGCGGTCCGGTGCTCGGCCCTTTGACCTTGACCACCGGCGCGGTACGCGAATAAACCTTGGTGCGGTCACGCGCCTCGCTGTTCACGACGAAATCGTCATCGTCGTCTTTGGCGCTGAGGTGGGGAACGTCGTCGACGTCATCGTATGGATCGTTGCGCATGGATAACCCTTCAGGAAACTGTCGAAACCAAAATCAGGCAGTATATCAACAGCACGGCGACCAATCTCACTGTGCCACTACCACGTTCACATCCCGCTCTGTGCCTGCCACCAGCCACAGAATTCATCCAGTGCAGTCCACAGGCTGACCTGCGGCTGGTAATCCAGATAATGCCTTGCACGGCTGATATCAAGCGTAAAGTCCTTGTTCATGACCTGCATGCCCAACCTTGTCAGCGTGGGTTCAGGTCGGCCCGGCCACAGCCTGCAAGCGGCTTCGTTGATGGCCGCCGCGCTGCAGGCCAGCCCGTACGAACGATAGCGGGTAACCTGCGGCAACTGCATCTGCCGCATCACATAATTGATCGCATCCCATAGCGGCACCGGCGTGCCGTTGCTGATGTTGTAGGCCTTGCCCAGTGCCGATCCGGTTGCCAGCAGACTGCTCAGCAATGCTTCGTTGAGGTTCTGCATGCTGGTGAAGTCGACCATGTTCAGGCCATTGCCGATGATCGACAGGCGCTTCTTGCGCTGCATCTGCAACAGACGCGGAAAGATACTGTTGTCGCCTGCGCCGGTGACGAAGCGCGGCCGCAGGGCAATCACCTCGAGGCCGAATTCTGCAGCGCCGAAGACCTTCTGCTCGGCCATGTATTTGGTGGCCGCGTAGTGATTGTGGAAGCGTTTGGGCACCTGATCTTCAGTGATATCGCGACGCGACTGACCATTGAAATAAATCGACGGCGATGACAGGTGGACCAGCTTGCGCACTCTTTGTTTCAGGCAGCCCTCAACGATGTTCTCGGTGAGCTGCACGTTGCCCTGCACGAAATCCTGACGCCGCCCCCACACGCCGACCGAGCCGGAGCAATGCACCACGGCCTCGACGTCATCGCACAGCGCTCCCACCAGATACGGGTCGGCGAGGTCGCCCTGAATGAACTCGGCGCCGCGCCTGACCAGATGCTCGACGGCATCGGCACGGCGGCCATTGATCCGCACGCTCATGCCCTGTTCAAGGGCGAAACGCGCAAAGCGTCCGCCAATGAAGCCGCTTGCGCCGGTGACCAGAATCTTCATTTACCGCTCCATTAACGCACCTGCGTGACGGGAGAAACCCGACCCGCATTGATTACACATGACCACAATGACGATCATTCATCGCTCAACGGCACCAGCCAGCGCGCAGCATGTTGCGCCAGATGCTCGGTGAGGCGTGTCAGCAACTGGCCGCCATTGCGCCAATGGTGCCAGTACAACGGCACATCGATACAGCGATCCGGCAGCAGCTCAAACAGAACGCCGCTGCGCAATTGCCCGCGCACTTGCAGTTCAGGCGCCAGCCCCCAGCCCATTCCGGCTTCGATCATACGGATGAAACCTTCGGAAGAGGGGCACAAATGATGCTGGAAACCTTCCTGTACACCAAGCAGTGCCAGATAGCGATGCTGCAAAAGATCATCCGGCCCGTAAACGAGTGCTGCCGACCTGGCCAGTTTTTCGGGGCTGACACCGTCCGCAAAATGACGTGCGATGAACGCCGGGCTGGCCAGTGCCCTATAGCGCATCGCCCCAAGCAACTGGCTGCGCGCCCCGGCCACCGGGCGCTCGCTGCCACACAGACAGGCAGCGACTTCACCAGCCCGCATACGCTTGAGCCCGACGTCCTGATCTTCGACCACCAGGTCCAGCAAAAGACGGTGCTGTGTACAGAAATCACCGATCGCAGGCGCCCACCACGTTGCCAGACTGTCGGCATTCAAGGCGATCCGCAGACGCTCGGGCACACCCTCTTCATCCAGAGCAGGCACCTGACTTTGCAGATCGCGCTCCAGCAGACGCACCTGCTGCACATGGTTGAGCAGACGTCGCCCGATGTCGGTAGGGCTGGGTGGCGTAGCCCTGACCAGCACCGGCTGGCCGATACGCGCTTCCAGCAATTTTATGCGTTGCGACACGGCCGACTGCGACAGCCCCAGCACCTGAGCCGCGCGCTCGAACCCGGCTTGCTCGATAACGGCGGCGAGCGCCGATAACAGCTTGTAGTCGAACATCAGATTTCCTAATGAGCGATAAAGATTATTGGTTTTCCTTATACCGCTACACCACCGAGAATCGCCACCTGAATCTGCCTGATGGGAACGTATTATGTGGCAAAGCTATTTCAACGGATTACTGCTCGCCGCCGGGCTGATCATGGCCATCGGCTCGCAAAACGCGTTCGTGCTGGCGCAGGGGCTGCGCCGTGAACACCATGTGCCGGTAGCGCTGCTGTGCGTTATCTGTGACGCCATTCTGGTGGCTGCCGGGGTGTTCGGTCTGGCCAACGTGCTGGCGCAAAACCCGACTCTTCTGGCGGTGGCGCGTTGGGGCGGTGTGATATTCCTCACCTGGTATGGCCTGCAGGCACTGCGCCGGGCCTGCTCGAAACAAAGCCTCGAACACAGCGCGACAGCTGGCAAAAGGTCCCGCCGCACGGTACTGCTCAGCGCGCTGGCCGTGACGTTGCTCAACCCGCACGTTTATCTGGACACGGTGTTGCTGATCGGTTCGCTCGGCGCGCAGCAAACGGTACCGGAGGCCTACGTGGCCGGTGCGGCGAGTGCTTCGTTGCTGTGGTTTTCCTGCCTTGCGCTCGGCGCGGCATGGCTCGCGCCCTGGCTGGCCCGGCCTGCCACCTGGCGCCTGCTGGACGTGATGGTGGCGGTCATGATGTTCAGCGTGGCGTGGCAGTTGATCCGTTCAGCCTGAAGGTTTCATGTCCATTGGGGCAACAGCGCAGGAACCTCTATTCCACACAGTTGTTGCGTGGTTAAGCCGCAGGCCCGGTGCTATGATCCGGGGTCTGCGCCGCAAAAGAGTAAAACTCCCGGTGCATGCTGCTCCTGGCCGCCCGTGATCGGCCACGCGATTACCGCAATTGACCTGAAAGGAGATAAACCATGGCTTTTGAATTGCCACCACTGCCCTACGCCAAAGACGCTCTGGTGCCGCACATTTCTGCGGAGACTCTGGAATATCACCACGACAAGCACCACAACACCTACGTCGTGAACCTGAACAACCTGGTGCCAGGCACCGAGTTCGAAGGCAAAACGCTGGAAGAGATCATCAAGACTTCCTCGGGCGGTATCTTCAACAACGCCGCTCAGGTATGGAACCACACGTTCTACTGGAACTGCCTGGCCCCCAACGCTGGCGGCGAGCCGACCGGTGCGCTGGCCGAAGCAATCAACGCTGCATTCGGCTCCTTCGACAAGTTCAAGGAAGAGTTCAGCAAGACGTCCATCGGCACCTTCGGCTCCGGCTGGGGCTGGCTGGTGAAAAAGGCTGATGGCTCTTTGGCGCTGGCCAGCACCATCGGTGCCGGCAACCCGCTGACCAGCGGCGACAAGCCATTGCTGACCTGCGATGTCTGGGAGCACGCCTACTACATCGACTATCGCAACCTGCGTCCGAAGTATGTAGAAGCGTTCTGGAACCTGGTGAACTGGGATTTCGTGGCTCAGCAATACGCCTCCTGAATCCGGCAACACTGAAGAACCCGGCCCTGCGCCGGGTTTTTTTTGGCCCGCTTTCTGCGTAATGGCCTCAGGCGAGCGGTTTTTCATCCATGCGACGTACAAATGTTTTTCGCCTGCCGCTCGTACTTTGTGTATTGTCAGAAAGCGTTAGTTAGCTAATTATCACGACGTATTATCACGACGTAATTCTTTACAGTGTCCTGCTCTAATCATGCACACGGCCGTCGGCTGCATTGAGGTGGCGTGGGCCAGTGGGTGCAAGGAACGCGAGGATCAGCCGGCGGTGCCCCTTCTGAGGCACTCCGGTTTTTCGAGGGTGACGGGGCTATGCGCCCCCTCCGACACGAACTAAGGAACGGCCATTGAAGCTGGAACTCAAGAACAGCCTGTCGGTAAAGCTGCTGCGTGTCGTGCTGCTGTCAGCGCTTCTGGTGGGCGTCGTATTGAGCTGCGCGCAAATCGTTTTCGACGCTTACAAAACCCGGCAAGCCGTTGCAAGTGATGCCGAGCGGATTCTCGGCATGTTTCGCGACCCCTCGACTCAGGCGGTCTACAGCCTGGACAGGGAAATGGGCATGCAGGTCATCGAAGGCCTGTTTCAGGATGACTCGGTGCGCATGGCGTCGATCGGACACCCCAACGAAACCCTGCTCGCCGAAAAAGACCGCCCGCTGAAAGCATCGCCGACCCGCTGGCTGACCGATCTCATTCTGGGTCAAGAGCGCAGCTTCTCTACGCAGTTAGTGGGACGCAGCCCGTACAGCGAGTATTACGGTGATTTGCGCATTACCCTGGACACGGCCAACTACGGCGAAAGTTTTCTGGTCAACGCGGGCATCATCTTCATCGCTGGCGTGCTACGAGCGTTGGCAATGGGCCTGGTGCTGTATCTGGTCTATCACTGGCTGCTGACCAAGCCGCTGTCGAAAATAATCGAGCACCTGACGACCATCAACCCGGATCGCCCCAGCGAGTATCAATTGCCGCTGCTCAAGGGTCATGAAAAGAACGAGTTGGGGATCTGGGTCAACACCGCCAATCAGCTGCTGGCCTCCATCGAGCGCAACACCTACCTGCGCCACGAGGCCGAAAGCAATCTGCAGCGCCTGGCGCACTATGACTTTCTGACCGGGCTGCCCAACCGGCTTCAATTACAGACCCGACTGGACCGGATTCTGGAGGATGCCGGACGTCAGCAACACCGGGTTGCGGTTCTGTGCGTGGGCCTCGATGACTTCAAAGGCATCAACGAGCAGTTCAGTTATCAGGCCGGCGATCAGTTGCTGTTGGCACTCGCAGACCGGTTGCGCGCGCACAGCGGCCGGCTCGGCGCTCTGGCGCGGCTGGGCGGCGATCAGTTCGCGCTGGTTCAGGCCACTATCGAGCAGCCTTACGAAGCGGCAGAACTGGCGCAAAATATCCTCGACGAGCTGGAAGCCCCGTTCGAAGTAGCCGAACAGCGCATCCAGTTGCGGGCCACCATCGGCATTACCCTGTTCCCCGAGGACGGCGACAGCACCGAGAAACTGCTGCAGAAAGCTGAACAGACCATGACCCTGGCCAAAGCCCGCTCGCGCAATCGCTACCAGTTCTACATCGCCAGCGTCGACAGCGAAATGCGCCGCCGTCGGGAGCTCGAAAAAGACCTGCGTGAAGCCTTGCCGCGTGATCAGTTGTACCTGGTCTATCAGCCGCAGATCAGCTATCGCGACAACAGTGTGGTCGGCGTGGAAGCGCTGATTCGCTGGCAACACCCGGAGCATGGGCTGGTGCCGCCGGACGCGTTTATCCCGCTGGCCGAGCAGAACGGCACGATCATCGCCATCGGTGAATGGGTGCTAGACCAGGCTTGCCGCCAGTTGCGCGAATGGCTCGATCAGGGCTTCACCGATTTGCGCATGGCGGTGAACCTGTCGACCGTGCAACTGCATCACGCCGAGCTGCCACGGGTCGTCAACAACCTGTTGCAAATCTATCGCCTGCCACCCCGCTGCCTCGAGCTGGAAGTCACCGAAACCGGCCTGATGGAAGACATCAATACCGCCGCCCAGCACTTGCTCAGCCTGCGCCGCTCCGGTGCATTGATCGCCATCGATGACTTCGGCACCGGTTACTCTTCGCTCAGTTACCTGAAGAGTCTGCCGCTGGACAAGATCAAAATTGACAAGAGTTTCGTCCAGGACCTCATTCATGACGACGATGACGCCACGATCGTGCGGGCAATCATCCAACTGGGCAAAAGCCTCGGCATGCAGGTGATTGCCGAAGGTGTGGAAACCGTCGAGCAAGAGGCCTACGTGGTGACCGAGGGCTGCCATGAAGGCCAAGGCTACCTGTACAGCAAACCGTTGGCAGCCCGTGAGCTGCTGGCGTATTTGAAGCAGGCACGTCAGCGCAATCCCGTCACACTCTGAAAACTGCCGCGCAGCAGAGGCCGGTCAGAACGTTTTGAAACCGTCTTTTACAACCTGTCTGATACCTGATCACGACGGCAACGGCGTTTTGCCTTTACATCGAATGCAAATCTTTCGCATCATGTCGCAGATTTTATGGGCGCACTCCCGCCTTAACCCTATCGACGCAGGATTCCGTCATGATTCGTATGCCTCTGGCAACCGCTAGTCTGTTGGCCATCGCTATCTCTCTCGCCGGTTGCGGTGAAGGCAAGGACAAGGCCGCCGCCCAGGCGCCAGCCGCAACCCCTGCTGCCCCGGCCACCGCGCCAGCGCCTGCTGCACCCGCCGCCGCGCCGGTCGCCGCCGCACAAACAGACGACGCAGCGGCCAAAGCCGTGGTCGCCAACTACGCCAACATGGTGTCGGCCGTATTCGACGATGCCGAGGCCGGTGCGAAAAAACTCAGCGCGGCGGTCGACGCATTTCTGGCCAAGCCCAACGACGAAACCCTGAAAGCGGCTCGTGAAGCCTGGGTGGCGGCACGTGTGCCTTATATGCAGAGCGAAGTATTCCGCTTCGGCAACACCATCATCGACGACTGGGAAGGACAGGTTAACGCCTGGCCGCTGGACGAAGGCCTGATCGATTATGTGGCTAAGGATTACCAGCACGCGCTGGGCAACCCAGGCGCTACGGCCAACATCATCGCCAACACCGAAATTCAGGTGGGCGAGGACAAGGTCGACGTCAAAGAGATCACTGCCGACAAACTCGCCAGCCTCAACGAGCTGGGCGGTTCCGAGGCAAACGTTGCCACCGGCTACCACGCCATCGAGTTTCTGCTCTGGGGCCAGGACCTGAACGGCACCGGCCCTGGCGCCGGCAATCGTCCAGCCAGCGACTACCTTGAAGGCGCAGGCGCAACCGGTGGTCATAACGACCGCCGCCGCGCCTACCTCAAAGCCGTCACTGACCTGCTGGTCAGCGACCTGGAAGAAATGTCCGGCAACTGGCGCGCAGGTGTGGCCGATAACTACCGCGCTACGTTGGAAGCCGAGTCGGGCGAAAGCGGCCTGCGCAAAATGCTGTTCGGCATGGGCAGCCTGTCCCTTGGCGAGCTGGCTGGCGAACGCATGAAAGTCGCACTGGAAGCCAACTCCAGCGAAGACGAGCACGACTGCTTCAGCGACAACACGCACAACTCGCACTTCTACAACGGCAAAGGCATTCGCAACGTGTACCTGGGCGAGTACACCCGCACCGACGGCAGCAAAGTCAGCGGCCCGAGCCTCTCGTCGCTGGTAGCCAAAGTCGATCCGGCCACCGACGCCACCCTGCGCGCAGACCTGGACGACACTCAGGCCAAGCTGCAAGCCATCGTCGATCACGCCAACAAGGGCGAACACTTCGACCAGTTGATCGCCTCCGGTAACACCGCAGGCAATCAAGTCGTCCGCGACGCTATCGCCGCTCTGGTCAAACAGACCGGTGCCATTGAGCAAGCGGCGGGCAAGCTGGGCATCACCGACCTGAACCCGGATAACGCCGATCACGAGTTCTGATCACTGCGCTTGCTGCTGTAAAAACAACGCCGGTCAATTCGCTGATCGGCGTTTTTTTGTGTCCGGGCGACCCGTGCGTCACGTCTGATCGGCGATATTTCAGCAATTACTGTAGGGCCTTTCCTAAGGAGGCGCTGATTTATTCGATTTTTCGTCCCTGCAACGCTCTGGAGGCCTTGATTTATCTGGGGGGCAACAGCTGGGTTTTAGAATAAATCAGCGTCTCCCTAAAGTCATTTCGGCGTATTGAACACGCTTCCCGTACCGCCGAGTATCCGCGCCTCTTGCTCCGTCGAAGCGCGCTCATGTCTGAATTTGAATCCGGCCCTCGTGATCTGCCATGGTCGAAAAACGCTTATCTGCTGCTCAACGCCATCAATCTTCTGCAGTTGAGGAGGAAGCTGTTCGATTGGAATCCAGACCCAATCTACACAATGCTGTTCGTGCAAACCCGCTTCCGCGAACTGCTCGACCACTCGCCGGCGCTGATTCAAATCAACGGCCCATACGACCCCGCCTTTTCCAGTTTTTTGACTCACACCCGCGACGAATGGGGTTTGCTGCTATTCAGTGACGCCAACCACACAACGGTCGCCAGTCACCTGCGCTGGCTGGTGTTCGTGGACCTGCCTGCAGGCAAATCCTGCCATCTGAACCTCTCGGACCCGCCCGTCGCCAACGCCCTGTTCGGCCTTCACCCGGAACACACCGACAACAGGCTGTTCGGCCCTATCGAGCAGGTTTACGCAGCAGACGTCGTCACTGAGCGCTGGGTCCATCACACGCGTCACGGTGAACCGGCCGTTCATGACCAGAAAATCCTGTACCGGATGAACTCCCGGCAGATAGAGGCCATGGGAGACGTCGCGTTCCGCCTGATGGTGATCAGCCTCGACCGGCACCTGCGCACATTTTTCCCGGCCTGCCTCAACTCCTCGGACCTGAAGTCACGATACGACCACGTGCACGCGCTGGCCGTCACAGCCTATGAAGCAGGCTTCAACAGCGAAGTGGATATTTTCCACTACGCCAACGTCGTTTGCTTTCTCGCTGGGCAGCCGGCCGATGCGCATCTCGATATCAGAATGCTGATGACTGAAAGGTCCTCATTGACGCCCTCGCAGCGTATTCAGCAGGCCAACTGGCTGACCGTGGAACGTAGTCGCGAACAGCACGGAGCCGCCCGGCCATGATCCGCAAAACCCTTTCGCCTGAGGACAACGCTTACTGGGAGTCGAGAGCAAAAAGTCACGCAGACGCCCGCAACAGCATGAGCCACTGCCCGTTGATGGGCGATAAAATCCAGCTATTACCGCTGCGTAGCGGGCGTGTCGAGCGGTTGCACAGCCAGGCGGATTCATTGCCCTACTCAGGCCTCAAGCGACCGCTGGGGCTGCGACTGATTCGCGACGGTTATCTGTATGTCATTGATGAGAACAGCGGCTACCTGCATGAGTACCGCCTCGACAACGGTGTGCCGACCAAACTGCTCTGGCAGGACCAGGAAGTGGCTCAGGATGTCAGGCAGACGTCCATTGGCGAACACGCCCTGATATTCGCCCGTGACACCACGTTGCATGTCGCTTACTCGGAACTGCAATGGACAGCGGCCAAGTGCATGCACGTGCTGGGTAACGCAGCAGACCGTTTCTACTTCATGCAGAAAGTGAACCTGGCTGAAGCCGACTGTCAGAAAGGCGGCACCTACCTTCGTACCGAACAGCAGATCCGGGAACAGCTCGCAGAACTGGCGGAGCTGCCAGCCCAGCAGTGCGGTGCACCTGACATGCCGGTCGGGGAAACTCAGGACTATGTCTGGGAACATCTGCCACTGTTTCGGGAAACACAAATCGGCGAGCTTAAAAACACCCTCAACCCATTCTACGAATTGAATTACCTGTATTTGGTGCTCGACGACAGCATTGGCCTGTTGCGTGATCTTGCCCAAGAGCAGGACGAAGTAGTGAGCTGGCTCAATGAGTGGCGCGAGCGCAATGACAACGAAATGCGCTACCTCACCGCCAGCTACATCGACACATTAATGAGCATTGGTGAAAACAGCACTCGCCCGTTGCCTCCCGATTCAGCGTTATTGAAAAAAACCACACCGGCACAGCGCTCGCGCATCTATGACTACCTCAACGCGCGCAATCACTGGCGCCGTGAACGCAAACAGGTACCCGAGCCCGCCACGACTTCAGCAGGACAGTATTCCGCGTTGCGCGGAAACCCTTTCGAAGAGCCACCGAGCGTCCGTTTCGCCAGACAGGACATGGACAGTAAGCACTCACAGATGGTGTCAGCCCTCGGCAAACCGCTGCACGAGGAAATTGAAGACGATATCGAAACCCTGGAAGAGAACAGCCAAGGCACGTTGAACGGGGTCGGGATTGGCGCGCGAGGCATTCACGATCTTGTTCGACACGGAGAGATGCAAGCCTACCTGACTCATGAGCGCTCGCACCTGAAACGCTGGACGCAGCGCCTCGACGATATCACCCACGACCGCGTAAGCCTTTTCACCCAGGGAGAGCTCTATCGAAGTGCGTGGTACTTCGACCCGGAACATCCCGACCAGTTGAAAAGCGCACTGGCGATGGAGCTCAACTGCACACGCGACTTGTGCCGTACCGACGAAAGCCTGCAAAAAGTCGGGGATTATTTTCACGAGAACCCGCACTACATTTTGCCGGTGTTCTACGGGCGTCTGGACCTGGAGTTCTTGCGTTCCAAGTCAGCCAGCCTGCTCAAATGGCTGGATGATATGCGCAATTTCAGTGACGGCCTGGCCGATGCAAACCGGCGTATCGCTGACATCAGCCACATCATGGGCAATCACTGGACCAACAGTCTCAACCTGGACCCTGCCGCTCTGCCCCTGCATCAGGCCGTCAACGCCAGCTACATCCCCGCCGTTGCCCTGCGCCTGGAGCGCTGGCTCATAGAGATGCAAAACCGGCTGAACAGCCCGGAACTGCGCCAACACCTGGACAACTTCAGCCGCGCGAATAACCGCGCACAACGGCTGGGCATGCTGGTGGCGCTGCAACAGGAAGCAATGACCCTGAGAATTGCAGACGAAGCCGACGTACAAAAGTTTCGCGACAACTTCATCCGCCTGAATCAGCTGCTCGCCGCCGAAGATGATCTCATCCGGCAGCGCAACCGTATCACCAAACTGATCAGCCGCCGCACACTGACAGCGGATCAACATCGAGACCTGCTTTACGAGCGGCAATACGTCAACAACCAGCTCCTCCAGACCCGCAACACACGCGACGCCCTGCGCCGCGAACTGGAAAAAGCCATCACCCCGACCGGCACCCAGGCCAACGGCGCGATCGGTGTGCGACTGAATATCAGCGATCCGCAACTGCAAGCGCTTAATGACGAAATCGAAAAGCTGCGGGCTGGCGGGTTAAGAGGCTATGCGACTCAAGGCGCGGCTGCGGCGGCACTGAAGGGAAGCTTTTTTCCGTTGCTGGCGATGTGTTTGCAGATTGGGAATCTGGGGGAGGCTTGGGAGGTTTGGAAGGGGTCCGGAAACCGTAGAACGATCAAAGAAATTGTAGTTGTTCTGGGTGGACTCAGCAGTGTTGCGTCGGCGGCGCTATCGGTCTTGCAAGCGGTATACGTTGCAATGATTGACAATGCTCTTCGAGCAATAACAACCGGAAGCTCTGAGACAGGCGGAAAGTTACTGACTGCTCGCCTAGGAAAGATAGGATTGGCTTCAGGAGCATTTATCGCGCCGCTGAGTTTATTGGGCGGTGCAGGTACGGCATGGAATAATTGGGGGAAATGGCAGAAAGCGTTGACCTACGGCTCGACTGGCGAACAGACAGGAGCACTCATAGCGCTGACAGGTGACGTCGGCGCAACCGGCGTGAACGCCGCATTGACGCTACAGACAGGTAAAGAGCTAATCGGCATATTGACGGATATTTACCTTGACCCCACTTATTCCAAAGAAGAAGCGGCAAACCTAGCGTGGTCTACAAGAGGGCCACGACTTCTACGATTTTCGATTCGACTCACTCCTTGGGGCCTAATCTTCACCGCACTTCAATTAAGCGGCGAATCGCTATTCAACTACTCCAACCTGGAAGAACAACAACGTTGGTTACTGTATGGGATCTGGGGCAAAGAGCCCCAAGGTTGGGACTGGAGTACACACTCACAAAAACTTGCCGAGACCAATCTACTCCCCACGATTTTCGATAAAGGCATCAGCAATCGCCGTGTTGATGGCGAACCAGTACGGAGTCTGCATTTAGTATTACCGGGGATAACCAAGGCCAGCTTTGACGACACGTCTTTGCGCTGGTTTGCCGAGCTAGGTATCCTCTGAAAAAGCCCATTTTTTTGGAGAGGAACCGGGCTGGAGCGCCTGTATTTACTGGCTTCGACTTTTGAAGAAAAGGCTTTTTCAGACCTTCCCTAGAGGGTGTAGACAAAATCATGTAGTGAGTCGGCGCGCGAGTATTCGAGCCTCGGCCAACCAAACCCATGCCTCGCTTACCGCAAAAAGGCGATCATGATGCATGATCAGTCGCCGAGCTCTCTCATTCCAGGCATGAGTTCGCTCCACTACCCATCGCTTGGGCATGACCACAAATCCAGTCTGAACAGGCTCCACGGAAAATAGATCGCCTTGTTCAGAGTGCCATTGCCCTGTTCTTCTGTTATTCGGGCCACGGATCACTTGAACATCGATAGCGTGCAGTTGATGGGTGCGCTGTGCCCATTTTCCTGCGTACGCACTATCAACAAAAAGCGTGCTCAGTGACGGATATTTTTCCTTCGAGTACGCCACCGCATCATCCGCCGCGTCACGATCCTGCACGCTTGCAGCACTGATACTGACAGCCAGCAGCAGGCCCAATGTATCGACAATCAGACTTCGTTTACGCCCCTTCACTTTTTTGCCTGCGTCGTAGCCGCTGTCACCGCCTTGAGGAGAACTGCGGGTCGACTGTGAATCCAGGATCGCTGCTGACGGGCTGTCAGCGCGTTCTTCCCGCTCACGCCATTGAGCTCGCAAGCGATCATGCATTTGCTCGAACTTGCCTTGAGCGCTCCACCGGCGGAACGTTTTGTAGACATTGTCCCAATGAGGAAAATCGCGGGGTAGCATTCGCCATGAGCACCCCGTGCGTACGACATAGCAACAGGCTTCCAGCAACGTGCGCCGAGAGTGAAGCGGTGGCACTCCTCGTCCGCCCTGGCTTTCAAACAGGTCGGCGACCAGTGCCCACTCGGTATCTGTCAAGCAACTCGGATATAGCTGCTCCGGCAGTTGGCGGCGGTGGGTTTCATTGTAGCCATAGGCTTTATTAGGTTCAGGTGACTGAAAACTTCCCTTGGCCCGCTGCTTTACACGCGTAATCCCTGCCATTTTCAACGCTTTTGCAAAGGTGTCGGGATGCGCAGTGATACCGGTTTCGGCGAAGAATACGAGCGCCAATTCGGCCTGGCTGGAATAGGGCTGTGCATGAGCGAGTTTCACCAGCACGGGATAGTGCTCGGCGGCAATCGAGCGAGGACGTCCGGTTTTAGGCATGGCTTGAGGGCTATTCAGACAAGGGAGTGAAAGTTTAATTTATTTTGTCTACACCCTCCTAGGGAGACGCTGATTTATTCTAAAACCCAGCTGTTGCCCCCAGATAAATCAAGGCCTCCAGAGCGTTGCAGGGACGAAAAATCGAATAAATCAGCGCCTCCCTAGTGGACGCCCCTCATAGACAAGATGTCAGCACCGTACTTCGCCAAGGACTGTCCGTTGTCTCTGCATCACCGTTGACGTTGGCACTGGAGATCCCGGAAGAGTGGCAGAGACATAACGCAATGCTGTTTTTGCGGGTCGCAGTCAAGCCGGCATTAGCCAATACTTATCTGAAAGCAGATCAGAGCTACCTGAATTACCGTATCCCGCTAAGCAGGGAGTCCGTGAGCAAACCCATAAATGCGTCGTCTGACTCCGTCGAGACAGGCGTAACACTGCCAGCAGTGCAAATCATGGGGGAGCATCTTGATGAGCATCAATAAATACGATCGCCTGCCACGCGCGGGCGATACAGAAGATGAGTCAGGCATCAAGGTATTCTATCTCGCCCCACGTCCAGTACCAATGGGTGTAAAAGTCTACAGTGCGCGACATTTACACCAGGAAGCGAACGAGGTCTATCTCGACTTTGCACTGAACTCAGCGAACATAGAGTTCTCAGCCCGTGCTTTTATAAGCGCAATCATTACGATTATCAGTCTTTTTTTTCTGATCGCTGTTGGACTTGGCATCGACGGTTACTTTAGATTTCAAAAATCTTTTTCCGAGACGTTTGGAGCTTTAGTTCTTTCAAACTGGTTTATGTGGATTACTTTAATTATTTTATCGACTGCATACAGCTACCTTTTTCTCAACGCGGTCTATCAACTATCCACCACCACCCCCATCCGCTTCAATCGCCAGCGCCGCGAAGTGGCGTACGTCGCCAAACGCGGCCAGCCGCCCAGGTTTATTCCATGGGAAGAAGTCATTGCCTGCGTCAGTAGCAGCATCGTGCCAACGGAATATGGCTCTCAGCAGAAGTTCGCGCTGATGATCGGCCTGGTAGATGCCTCGGATGGGCAAGTGATGTGGCTCACGGTGCCAGCCTTCACGCTCGGCATGGCCGTCAGCGAGTGGGAGGCCATCCGCGCGTACATGGAGGAAGGTCCAGACGCCCTGCCCAAGCCGATGATGGGCGATACTCCCGAGCAAGGCACCGTGGGGTTTTTCCACATGTGCCGCCGTGATTATCTGATTGACCACGGCTACTTGCGCTACTTCTTCGGCTTTCTTTTGATCCAGTTCTGCAGCGGCTGGACCTTGCCCTGCCATATCGCCACTTGGGTCGAGCGACTGCCGAAGACAGCTTTCCCGAAGTCGGTGCAGAACTGGTCCAAGCCCCTGCCTCGCGATCAATGGCAATCCCCGAGTGCCGAACTGATTGCGCAAAGTGAAGAAGTCCGCAAAAGCTTTCGCAAGGGGATGGACATCTTTGAGCACTTTCGCGAGAAGGAAAATAACCCGAGCAAGACCAGAGGCTGATCAGGCAGCAGCCTTGATCAATACAACGTGTCCGCAATCCGACCAAGCAAGGCCTTGTCGTAGGCGTCACCATCGATTTGCTCGGCTGAAACTGCTTTCAGTATTTGCCCCGCTGTAGGCAGCGCGCTGCGTTCGATGTGCTGTGTCGCGTCCCACAGGCCTGACCGGATGGTTGCCCGGCTGCACTGGAAATACACACTGGTCACGGTGATGCGCAGGACTGATTTGGGCAGTTGGCCCTTCACTGCGAAACGCGCCAGCAGTTCGGGCTGAATCGAGATCTGCGCGGTGCCGTTGATGCGCAGGGTTTCACCGACGCCGGGGATGAGAAACAAAAGCGCAACGCGCGGGTCGTTGACGATGTTGCGCAGCGTATCGATCCGGTTGTTGCCGCGTCGGTCAGGCAGGTAAAGCGTCTTGCTGTCTTCGATGTGCACGAAGCCCGCCTGATCGCCACGCGGCGACGCATCGAGGCCATCGGCCCCGGCAGAAGCCAGCACGACAAAAGGGGCGGCTTCGATGAAGGGCCGGTAGGCCGGGTGAATATGGTCGACTTCCTTGATCAGGGAGGGCGGCGCAATCGGACCATACAGCGCTTCCAGCGCTTGGGTGGTGGTCACGAACGCGTTGTTGTCCGGATTTTCCATCGGATAATCTCTGTTGGGCGGCCCATGCAGCATAAGCAAAAATGCCAGGAGCCGGCCAGCTTCAAAGATTCGTAACAACGCATTACGTCGGATGCAGTAAACGATAATCCCTCTTATTCAAACCGCAGCAGACTGATAAGCTTGCACGCCCTGATTTCCTCCTCGTTGCAGGATGTGTATGAGTACGCGGTTCCGTCTTTCTCTTGCCTTGCTCATGACTCTGGTCCTGAGCGCGTGCGACGACGCCCCGCGCTTCACTCATGCCGAGCCGGGCGAAGCGTTGTCTGCAGGCAGCGCAACGGTGCGCAAGACTGACCAGAACGCGTTCTCCATGCCATCGGCCAATCTGTCTCCGGTACGACGGCTCGACTTCAGCGTCGGCAACAGTTTCTTCCGCAGCCCGTGGGTGATCGCTCCATCCACCACCACCGCTCGCGACGGCCTCGGGCCATTGTTCAACACCAACGCCTGCCAGAACTGCCATATCAAAGACGGCCGGGGCCACCCACCGGAAGCCAGCGACAGCAATGCGGTGTCGATGCTGGTCAGGCTGTCTATTCCGGACGACCCGGCCTACGCCGATCTGATCCGTCGCAACGGGGTGTTACCCGAACCGACCTACGGCGGACAGTTGCAGGATATGGCCAACCCCGGCGTGGCGCCGGAGGGCAAGGTGCGGGTCGAGTACGACGCGCTGGCGGTCACGTTTCGCGACGGCACGACTGTAGAGTTGCGTCAGCCCACCCTCAGCATCACCCAGTTGGGCTACGGCCCGATGCACCCGGACATTCACATTTCGGCGCGTATCGCCCCGCCGATGATCGGCCTCGGGCTGCTGGAAGCCATTGCCGACGAGGCCATCCTCGCCAACGCCGACCCCGATGACAAGAACGCCGACGGTATTTCCGGTCGTGCCAACTGGGTATGGGACGACGCGCAGCAGAAAGTCGTGATGGGCCGGTTCGGCTGGAAAGCCGGGCAACCCAATCTCAACCAGCAGAACGTGCACGCCTTTGCCGGTGACATGGGGCTGACGACCAGCCTGCGTCGTTTCGATGATTGCACCCCGGCCCAGACTGACTGCCTGGCAGCGCCGAATGGCAATGGCCCGAACGGCGAACCGGAGGTCAGCGACAACATCCTGCGCCTGGTGGAGTTCTACACCCGCAACCTGGGCGTTCCGGCACGGCGCAAAGTGGATGATCCTCAAGTACTCGCCGGCAAGAATCTGTTTTTCGAGACGGGCTGTCAGCAGTGTCACACTCCAGCGTTCAAGACCCGTGGCGACGCTGCCGAGCCCGAACTGGCCAATCAGGAGATTCGCCCTTACAGCGATCTGCTGTTGCATGACATGGGCGACGGGCTGCCCGACAATCGTACTGAGTTTCAAGCCACGGGAAGCGAGTGGCGTACGCCGCCGCTGTGGGGGCTGGGCCTGACCGGCACCGTGAGCGGACACACGCAATTGTTGCATGATGGTCGCGCCCGCAATGTACTTGAGGCGATACTCTGGCACGGCGGCGAAGCGCAGGCCGCGCAACGCAAAGTACTGACATTCGATGCTGAACAGCGTGAAGCGCTGCTGGCCTTTCTGAATTCGTTATGATTGCGCCCATTCCAACATTACTTCGTCAAAAATAAGGAGCCGGACATGTTCCGACCCAAGTTGTTGCTGACCAGCCTTGCGGCTCTCGCATTGGGTGCCTGTTCGCCATCCGACCCGCAAGCAGTCACGTCTGCGGCCATCGCCAAGCAGGTGATACTGCCGACCTACAGCCGCTGGGTTGACGCTGATCGTCAGTTGGCAGCCAGCGCTCTGGCGTTTTGCCAGGGCAAGACCGATCTGGCAGCCGCCCGCGCCGACTTCCTCAAGGCGCAAAAGACCTGGGCCGAGTTGCAGCCACTTTTGATCGGCCCGCTGGCCGAGGGCAATCGCGCCTGGCAGATACAGTTCTGGCCGGACAAGAAGAATCTGGTTGGCCGTCAGGTCGAACAACTGGTTGCCGCGCAGCCGCAGATCACAGCCGATGAACTGTCCAAAGCCAGCGTCGTGGTTCAGGGTCTGTCCGCTTACGAATACATCCTGTTCGATGCTGAAATCGACACGGCCAATGCCGAGCAGAAAGCGCGTTACTGCCCGCTGTTGATGGCCATTGGTGAACGCCAGAAACAACTGGCGGAAGAAATCCTCAACAGCTGGAACAGCACCGACGGCATGCTCGCGCAACTGAGCAAGTTTCCCAACCAGCGTTACGCCGACTCCCACGAAGCCATTGCCGAGTTGCTACGGGTTCAGGTCACTGCACTGGACAGCCTGAAGAAAAAACTGGGGACCCCGCTGGGTCGGCAGAGCAAAGGCCAGCCGCAGCCGTTCCAGGCTGACGCATGGCGCAGCAAAGCGTCGCTCAGCAGTCTGGAGGCCAGCCTGATCAGCGCCGAAACAGTCTGGACAGGTGTGGATAACAAGGGCTTGCGAGGCTTGCTCCCGGCTGAACAGAAACCACTGGCCGACAAAATCGATGCAGCCTACGCCACCAGCCGCAAACTGCTCACGGAGCTCAAGCCACCGCTGGCCGACCTGCTGGCCAGCGAGGCCGGACGCCAGCAACTCAATGCGTTCTATGACAGCCTGAACGCAGTGCATCGCCTGCACGAGGGCGAACTGGCCAAGGCGCTGGGTATTCAATTGGGCTTCAACGCCAACGACGGCGACTGATCAGAGGATACGAATGATGTTGCGACGTCAGGTCATGGCCCTCGCCAAATGGTTGCCAAGTGCTCGCATGCTCGGCGGCTGGACGCTGTTAAGGCAAAAGGACCAAGGCCCCCTGCTGCTTTCCGCGCGTGACGATAGCGACGGCCGGCATTACGCAGTGGGCTACCGACTTGACGGCACGCAGGTATTCGCCACCCAGGTCGGTCAGCGCTGTCACGACATCATCAACCATCCGGGCCTGCCACTGGCGGTGTTCATCGCGCGTCGTCCGGGCACCGAAAGCTATCTGATCGATCTGCGCGACGGCAGCCTGCTGCAAACCATCACCTCACAGCCCGATCGACACTTTTATGGGCATGCCGTGATTCATCGTGACGGCGAATGGCTTTACGCCACGGAAAACGACACGAGCGATCCTGGTCGCGGTCTGCTGGGCGTCTATCGATTTGTCGATGAGCGACTGGAGTATTCAGGCGAAATACCAACGCACGGCATCGGTCCACATCAGGTGTCATGGATGCCGGACGGCGAAACCCTCGCAGTCGCCAATGGCGGCATTCGCACTGAAGCGGAAAGTCGCGTTGAAATGAACCTCGATGCGATGCAGCCCAGCCTGGTGCTGATGCAGCGTGACGGGACGTTGCTGAGCAAGGAAACATTGTCGCAGCAGATGAACAGCGTGCGACATATGGGCATCGCTGCGGACGGCACCATCGTTGCCGGTCAACAGTTCATGGGGCCCAGCCACGAACTGGCCGAGCTGCTGGCGATCAAGCGTCCGGGCCAGCCATTTCAGGCGTTTCCGGTGGCAGAAGAGCAACTGCGCGCAATGGCCCACTACACGGCCAGCGTCGCGGTGCACAGTGAGCTGCGACTGGTCGCCCTCACGGCTCCGCGTGGCAACCGGTTTTTCATCTGGGATCTGGACAGCGGCGCCTTGAAACTGGACGCACCGTTGCCGGACTGCGCGGGCGTCGGTGCAGTGGCAGACGGTTTCGTGGTCACGTCAGGCCAAGGCCGCTGCCGGTTTTACGATTGCCGCAAAAGCGGATTAATGGCCAAGCCTCTGGATTTGCCCGCAGGGCTTTGGGACAACCACTTGCACGTGGCGTAACTGTCGACACAAGCGCACACACGCAAAAAGGCCCCTTGAAGGGGCCTTTGAGTGGGCGTGAAACAGGCTCAGTTACGAACGCCGGTCCCTTGAACCAGGCCGTACATGAGCAGCAAAAGGTCGTGATCCGGGCTCACCGCAACCAGGCTTTTCGCCACGCGCGGCATCGGACAATACCCCTCACCATGCACCGCGCTGAGTATCCGGGTCGCCGGTTGCTCGAACGCAGCAATTGCAACGGTCGCTGTCGCCAGCGCACTGAACACAAATAGACCTCTTGCCATTTCTAGTTTCATGACTCTAAACCTTTGATGGAGCTGCCAAATGCCGCCTCGTAAAAATAGACCAGCTTTTGCCAGTCTGCATCACTGAATGACGAATGGCGTCGGAGCTGTTTCATGTCGTGCTGGGCCGCACCGTAAGCGGTCACGCGGCGACGGCCTTTTTCCAGATCGAGCAAGGCCACCTGAACGTCGGCGTCGGGGCCTTCGCCGGTTACGCGGACAAAAATGTGCTTGATGTACAGACAGCTGTGCTGCCAGCGACCGAGGTGCATACGCGCCAGAGTAGTCGCGACTTCCTTGAGCATCCGCTCGTAAAACAGCTCGCCATGGCGCTCCCTTCCGCCGGCATCGAGCCATTTCTGGATTTCTCCGAACCCCACCAGCTCGACGGTGACCAAAAGCGCCTGCCAGGCATTTTCATCGCCGCGTCTGGCACCGCAGAACACGACCTCAGGTACGACCACACCCTGTTTGCGCAACCCTTCGAGCGCCTCGCGTTCACGCAGTACCGTCGGGCGTCCGAGCGGGTGCAACAGGCTACGTTATATATGACCCGTCTGGCGTTTGGCATAAAGGGTCTTGCCGTCCTCCATCAGCAGCCGCTGTACGCCACTTTCTCCGCCGCGACGCACATTAGGTTCTTCAACCCATTCGCCGCGCTTGCTCCAGAAATGGCTGAACTCATCCTGGATCGAGTTCACAACTGGCTTTTTCGAGGACTGCAAACCCATCTTTTTACCTTTTACGTAAGACATAGACACGCCACATGGCGTACATCAGCAGGAAATCCATTCGGTTCTGAATGCGAAATCCGGCCTGCTCAAATTCGGTTTCTACTGTTGTTACAGGTAACACAAAACGGTTCTGGTAACCTTCCTGCACACCTTTTTGCGAACGTTTTTTCTCCAGACGTCCGCGTTTCCAGGCCTTGAAGTTGCCGTCGACCCATAGCGAGACAATCACGCTGTCCCGGGTCACCCGCTGAAACTCCCTCAATAGAGCCATTCGGTCGGTGGACTGACCAATATGGTGCATCAGACGCATGCAAAAGATACTGTCTACCGCGTTGTCAGGCAGATCGATGTCGAAGGCAGATGTCTGCAAGGGTTGTACCCTTTTCACGATTTCTGCCGGTTGCGACTCCATGGCGGTGTTAAGCATATGGACAGCGTTGTCAGCACCGATGATCGAGCGGTTGGGTTTTTCGGCCAGTAATGGCCAAAAACGACCAGCACCGCACGGCAGATCCAGAACGAGCCCGGGGTCACCGGCCACGTGCAAAGCCTTTCTGGCCAATTGCTCGTCACGATGGTGCGACAGCTTGCGCCACAGACCATCCTGATGCTTTTCAAAGTATCGACGGGCATGCGTCCTGTCGTATTTACGGGAAAAATCGAGTTCTATGCGCTCGCTCATGAGGGCAGCTCCTGACAGTGATGGGGGCCAAAATAGAGGCCACGCCGTTACTGTCAGGTCATCTCAACGTGAAAAAATTGTCACGTTGGTGAGACAGGTGTTTCGAGATTTTACAGAGAGATAAGCGCTGTGTGTGACCAATCGACGAAATGCAGTCGATTTCCGATCACACACCGGCGCTTTTTGTCAGAGAAAGAACTCAGGACTTAACGACGTTCAGGGTCACGCTGAACCGGCAGCCATGCGGTTCCATGGGGCTCAGATCCACGCTCCAGCCCTGATTGACGCAGATGCGCTGCACCAGTGACAGGCCGAGCCCCAGCCCTTCACCGCGCTGCTCGTTGCCGCGCACGAACGGCTCGAACATGGCTTCGCGTTTTTCTTCGGGAATGCCGACGCCGCTGTCCTCGACCGTGAAGCTTTCCGCTTGCAGGGTCAAAATGATGAAGCCTTCGTCCGTGTAGTGCAGAGCATTGCGCAGCAGGTTGCCCATGACCGCGTGCAGGAACGTCGCGTTGTAGCGAATGTCCGAGACCTGATCTTCAGGTGGAGGGTTGTAGGTCAGCGTAAGGCCTTTGCTCTCGATAGGGTCGCGCCACTGCGAGATCAGTTGTTCGGCCACGCCGACCAGGATAGCTTTCGGTGTCATCGCCGGGTCTTCACGCTGAGTGCGGGCGAGCATGAGGAAGGTCTGCACCAGATCGCGCATTTCCTCGCAGGCACGGCCGATCCGCTCGACCTGCCGACGCGCGCGCTGGTCGAGTGCAGGATTTTCCAAAAGCAGCTCGCAGGAACTGGCCAGCACCATCAACGGTGTGCGCAGCTCATGGCTCACATCGCTGGTAAACATCCGCTCGCGGATCAGCGCCTGTCTGAGGCGACCCAGCGTCGCGTCGAAGGCGACTGCCAGTTCACCCACCTCATCGGCGGCGTAATCGGGTGCCAGCGGCGGTGCCAGGCCCAGAAGCTGGTCACGATGACGAACCTGTCTGGCAAGGCGCACGACCGGCGCCATGACGCGACGCGCCAGCACCCAGCCGAGAAACACCGCCAGCGCCAGCGCCAACACGAAGCCCACCAGCACGACGGCAAACAGCACCCGTTCGCGCTCTTCGAAATCGCTTTGGTCCTGCAGCAGCGCATAATGCCGACCGTCCACCACCTCGATCATGGCGTGGTAAGACAATGGCCCGCGAAAAACCTCGTGGAAGCCCGGCTCAAGATGCCGCAGGTCCTTGGGCAGATCGAAGTCGCCAGGGCCGTTGCTGAAATAGAACAACTGGTCAGGCTTGGGACGGTGGCTCCAGTCGCTGACACTGTCCATCAGCATCAGGCGATTGAGGTCGCCGCCAAGGCCGGCAGAGATCAGTTTTTCTTCGACCAGATGGACGGTGGAAATGATGCCGATGGCAAACGACCCGGCCACCAATGCGCTCATCAATGCGAAGGCAATGATGATCCGTTGGGCAAGACTCTGTTTAAACTCCATCCCGACCCTCGGCCAAGCGATAGCCCACACCATGCACGGTTTGCAGCAGCGGTTTGGCGAACGGTTTGTCGATCACCTGACGCAGTTGGTGCACGTGGCTGCGCAGGCTGTCGCTGTCCGGGCAATCATCACCCCACAACGCTTCCTCAAGAATCTCGCGACGCAGCACGTGCGGGCTCTTCTGCATCAGCACGGCCAGCAGCTTGAGCCCGACCGGGTTGAGCTTGAGCAGGCGGCCTTCGCGCGTGACCTCAAGCGTATCGAGGTCGTAGATCAGATCGCCCACCTGCAAAGTGCGCCGCCCACCGCCCTGCGCCCGACGCAATACGGCTTCGATACGAGCGGCCAGTTCGGACAGGGCGAACGGCTTGAGCAGGTAGTCGTCAGCCCCCGAGCGAAACCCCTGCAAACGGTCGTCCAGCTGATCGCGGGCGGTCAGCATGATCACCGGCGTATCGCGACGGGCGTCCTCGCGCAGGCGCTTGCACAGCGTGTAGCCGTCAATGCCCGGCAGCATGATGTCGAGAACAATGAGGTCGTAATGCTCGGTGGCTGCCAGATGCAGTCCTGAGAGGCCATCCTGGGCGCAATCGACGGTGTAGCCTTTCATGCCCAGATAATCGGCCATGTTCGCCAGGATGTCGCGGTTGTCTTCAACCAGAAGAATTCGCATGGAGCACTCTCATATGCAGTTTGGGCTGGCGCAGCTTAAGACGAAGTGGGCCTCAGAGCCAGCGCCGAAATGGCATGACGTTTTTTTCACCTATGATCAACAAAGGCCATGACACACTTTGAGACCTGCTGTCGCCCGTGAAAACAGCCGCCTTTCACCCATCGTTCTGGATTCGATATGTCGAAAACCGTCGCCCCGCCCTACTCTCGCTCGCTCAATCCGTGGATTTATCTGGGTATCCCCATCGCTGTCGCGATAGTGCTGGTGCTGCTCGAACTGACCTCGCTGGACATGGACATTGCCAAAATGGCCTACGACCCGGTCAGTGGCGAATTCATCGGCAGGCACAGTCACTTTCTCGAAGATGTATTGCACGACCGCGCCAAACAAATGGTCATGGCCTTCGGTGCTCTGGCCATCATCGGCTTTGCCGCGTCATTCAAGGTAGAGCGTCTGATTCCATGGCGCAGGGAGCTGGGTTGCCTGGTGCTGTCCATGGCCCTGTCGACCGCCTTCGTCACCCCGGTAAAAGTCGTGACGTCGGTGCAATGCCCGTGGAGCCTGAAAGAGTTCGGCGGCGAGGAAACCTACAGCGAACTGTTGAGCCCGCGCCCCGCCACCGAAAAACCCGGACGCTGCTGGCCGGGTGGTCATGCGGCGACCGGCTTTACCCTGTTTGCACTGTTTTTTGTGCTGCGGGATCGTCGCCCACGGCTGGCAAAAGCGGGGCTGGCACTGGCCTTCGGTCTGGGATCGATATTTTCCATCGGCCGCATGCTGCAAGGTGCGCACTTCTTCTCCCATAACATCTGGACGGCGGTGTTTTGCTGGTTGATCTGTCTGGGGGTTTATTACTTTGTGCTGTATCGGCCTATGCCGAAGGGTTCGGTGGCGGGAGGAGTAAAGACCGCTGGCTGACAGTGCACAACCATGACGCCGGAAGTTGGCGTCACAGGCAAACTTGACCCTGCAGTAGCCAGCGTGAGAAACCCCGCACAAGGCGGGGTCTCTTTTTAAGTGCTGTACTCGACAACTTGAAGCGCTCACTTGATCAGTCTGTTAACACGACTGAGGCGCGATAGTGCACAGAGAAACAGGAATACATACCAGGCCCAGCGGACCTGATATTTGGATATAACCATCTCGGCAACCTTCCGCAAAGACAACTGACGAAGCGGCTGCACCGCTGCCCAAAACCACTGCAAAACTAATCATCCTGATAATATTTTTCATTTCAACCACTCCCGAAAAGGCCATCACTTCAAGAGGCCAGCAAGATACAAATCAAGTCCTGCGGCCGATACAGCGTCATTGACCTCTCTTACTGCGGGAGTTCGCATGTCCGCCTTAGTGACAAGTCTAATGTCATACCCATTAATCGCCATCGGCGCCCAAGAACATTTGGCAGCAAACTTCAGCCACAGGTAACACAATAGCTATACCGATGAACAAACAAAAAACCCCGCACAAGGCGGGGTTCTTTATGGGTGTAGCTTAAGGGGTAAAGCCGGCTTACATCATGCCGCCCATACCACCCATGCCGCCCATGTCCGGCATGCCACCGCCTGCTGGCTTGTCTTCAGGCACGTCAGCGATCATCGCTTCGGTGGTGATCATCAAGCTGGCGATGGAGGACGCCGCCTGCAGAGCAGAGCGAGTCACTTTGGCCGGGTCGAGGATACCCATTTCGATCATGTCGCCGTATTCGCCGGAAGCAGCGTTGTAACCGAAGTTACCCGAACCTTGCTTGACCTTGTCGACAACCACGCTTGGCTCGTCGCCGGAGTTGGCAACGATCTGACGCAGAGGCGCTTCAACTGCACGACGCAGCAGAGCGATACCGACGTCCTGATCGGCGTTGTCGCCTTTCAGACCTTCGATGGCCTGCAGCGAGCGAACCAGTGCTACGCCACCGCCAGGTACCACGCCTTCTTCAACGGCTGCACGGGTTGCGTGCAGGGCGTCTTCAACGCGGGCTTTCTTCTCTTTCATTTCAACTTCGGAACCGGCACCGACCTTGATCACTGCAACGCCGCCCGACAGCTTGGCCAGACGCTCTTGCAGTTTTTCCTTGTCGTAGTCCGAGCTGGTGTCACCGATCTGCTGACGGATCTGGGAGATACGCGAGTCGATATCGGTTTTGACGCCAGCACCATCGATGATGGTGGTGTTTTCTTTGTTCAGAATGACGCGCTTGGCATTACCCAGGTGTTCCAGGGTAGTGGTTTCCAGGCTCAGACCGATCTCTTCGGAGATGACGGTACCGCCAGTCAGAACAGCGATGTCCTGCAGCATGGCCTTGCGACGGTCACCGAAACCTGGCGCCTTGACGGCTGCAACTTTCACGATACCGCGCATGTTGTTGACAACCAGAGTTGCCAGCGCTTCGCCTTCAACGTCTTCAGCAACGATCAGCAGCGGACGACCAGCCTTGGCGACTGCTTCCAGAACCGGCAGCATTTCGCGAATGTTGGAGATCTTCTTGTCAACCAGCAACAGCAGCGGGCTGTCCAGTTCGGCAACCATGGTGTCCGGCTTGTTGATGAAGTACGGGGACAGGTAGCCACGGTCAAACTGCATGCCTTCTACAACAGACAGCTCGTTGTCCAGACCCGAACCTTCTTCAACGGTGATAACGCCGTCTTTGGTCACTTTTTCCATGGCTTCGGCAATGATGTCGCCGATGGAGTGATCCGAGTTGGCAGAGATGGTGCCGACCTGGGCAATTGCCTTGGTGTCGGTGCACGGCTTGGACAGCAGCTTCAGTTGAGCAACGATGGCGATGGTCGCCTTGTCGATGCCGCGCTTCAGGTCCATCGGGTTCATGCCGGCAGCGACAGCCTTCAGGCCCTCGTTGACGATAGCCTGAGCCAGAACGGTAGCAGTCGTGGTGCCGTCACCAGCATCATCGTTGGCACGGGAGGCAACGTCTTTGACCAGCTGCGCGCCCATGTTTTCGAAACGGTCTTTGAGCTCGATTTCCTTGGCAACCGACACACCGTCTTTGGTGATCAGCGGAGCGCCAAAGCTTTTTTCGATGATGACGTTACGGCCTTTTGGGCCCAGGGTCGCTTTTACTGCGTCAGCCAGGACGTTTACACCGGCGAGCATTTTTTTACGGCCAGCATCGCCGAACTTAACTTCTTTAGCAGCCATGATCATTATTCCTTGAATACTTTGTGGTAACGGAAATCAGCGGGAGCACTCAGCCTTCGACGACAGCAAGAATCTCGTTCTCGCTCATCACCAGCAGGTCTTCGCCGTCTACTTTCACTGTGTTGCTGCCGGAATAAGGGCCGAACACAACCTTGTCACCCACTTTTACGGCCAGCGCACGCACTTCACCGTTGTCCAGCACGCGGCCGGTACCTACAGCGACGATCTCGCCACGGTTAGGCTTTTCAGCAGCCGAGCCTGGCAGAACGATACCGCCGGCAGTTTTCGTTTCTTCTTCACTGCGACGAATGACGACGCGGTCATGCAGAGGACGAAGCTTCATTGCGATCTCCTGATTATGTTTTTTTATCGCCCGGTGAGTGCACCGGCCGGTTCAAATCCGGACTTGCCGGTTACGGTTCGACGCGCGAACCGCAGAATACGGTCTGGCCTTCAGGCCAGAAACCTTGCGGTGACCCATACATAAGGGCGAGCGAGTTGATTACAAGTCTTGGCACAGAAAATTTTTACAATCCGATACCGGTCCTGAAACCAGCGCGGCACCCGAAGGTGCCGCGCTGCGAGGCTATGCAGGTTACTTGTCGCGGTGTTCGAACTCGCCCTCGATGACGTCGGGTTCGCGGGTCGGTTGGTGAATCGCAGTGGGGCGGCTGGCGGGCCCTTGGTTGGCGGGCGTCTGCAAGTCGTCGGCAAAAGCGCGCTGACGCATCGCCTGATCCTGAGCGCGCTGGCGCACTTTGCTGATCAGCAGGCGACGGGTTATCGGCAACAGGCAGATCACGCCGAGAATGTCACTGATGAAACCCGGCAGCAGCAACAGACCACCACCGACGGCAACCATCAGGCCTTCGAGCATCTCCTGCGCAGGCAACTCGCCGCGCGCCAGGCTTTCGCGCGCACGCAGCGCCGTTGCAAAACCGGCCACACGCATCACGAACAGCCCGAGCATGGACGTCGCGACGACCAGCAGAAAGGTCCAGAGAAAGCCGATGGACATTCCGACTCGAACCAGCAGAAACAGCTCGAGCACCGGGAATAATAAGAACAGCAGCAAAAAAACACGCATCAAATGAGTTCCTCAGGGGAAGAATGCCTTCCGAGTAGACCGTATGTGATGTCAGAAGATCGTTAATTCAAGCTCCGCGCATCTCGGTCGCAGGCTGATTATGCGCATAAACCGGCTGAACACAGGCTTCACGAACGTGTATCGGTGTATTTCAAGGCAGAGCAAATCTTCGGCTGGAGCCCTGCTGCTGCGTCTTGCTGTGAAGGGAAGACGAGCGCGCTGAAACAGAATATAACGTCGTCTGGCTATGGCATAAGCACTCGCATCCAGCCAGTGATGCCATGGAAACGATCAACTGATTGGGCACGCACATGGAATTGAAAGACAAGCTGATAATAATCACCGGCGGATGCCAGGGCCTGGGCAGAGCCATGGCCGAGTACCTGGCCGGCAAGGGCGCGAATCTGGCGTTGCTGGACCTGAATCAGGAGAAGCTGGACCAAGCCGTCGCCGCCTGCGAAGCGCTTGGGGTCAAGGCGCGCGCCTACCTGTGCAACGTCGCCAACGAAGATCAGGTCGTCGACACGGTCAACAAGGTCGCTGACGAGTTTGGCGCCATTCACGGCCTGGTGAATAACGCCGGCATCCTGCGTGACGGCCTGCTGGTCAAGGTCAAGGACGGCGTGATGACCAAGCTGAGCCTCGCGCAATGGCAGTCGGTGATCGACGTCAACCTGACCGGCGTGTTTCTTTGCACCCGCGAAGTGGCAGCGAAAATGATCGAGCAGAAGAGTCAGGGCGCGATCATCAACATCTCGTCGATTTCCCGGGCCGGAAATATCGGACAGACCAACTATTCAGCGGCCAAGGCTGGCGTTGCGGCTGCAACGGTGACGTGGGCGAGGGAGCTGGCGCGCTATGGCATTCGCGTGGCGGGCGTGGCGCCGGGGTTCATTGAGACCGAGATGACCGGCAGCATGAAGCCTGAGGCGCTGGAAAAAATGACCTCAGCCATACCGCTCAAACGCATGGGCAAGCCGGACGAGATTGCGCACTCGGTGGCTTATATTCTGGAGAATGATTATTTCAGCGGACGCATCCTGGAGCTGGATGGCGCGATGCGGATCTAGGGTCTGTCAGCACTGAAACGGCGAGCGACGCACATAGCGTGCGTCGCCTGCCAGTCGCTTACCAGCTCACGCCGAAGCCAGCGGTGTAGCGCGTCTTGTCGACGTCGCCATTGCTCGAACCGCTGATGACGTTCTTCTCGGCTTTCAGATTGAGCGACGCCCAATCGGTGACCTTGTAACGCAGGCCTGCCTCGGCATCCAGCGAGTAATCGGCTACGGCACTCAACGGTTTGCCCAGTTCGCCGTTGGTGAAGAATTCGACTTTCTTGCCGATCAGGTAGCGGGTGTAATCCCAGGTGCCTGCAACGGAGTAGAAGTTTTCTTTCTGGCCGTTGGAGAATTCGAAATCTGTGCGGTTGAGCAGCGCGCCGACTTTAAAGGCGCCCAGCTCGTCATCCCACAGCTGATAACCGGGACCGGTACCGACAACGCGCTGACGGGACAGATCTTCGACCTTGTCACGTTTGTAGCTGATGCGGCCGTCCCAGAAGAATTTCTCGGTCAGGAAGCGGTCCAGCGAGTACTCGGCGCTCCAGTTGTCGGTGCCGACAACTTCGTCCGTAGTCTCGCGGTTGTAATCGCCCCTGGCGTTGTGGCGCCAGTCGCCATGACGAGCCGAGGTCTTGAAGGCGACGTTATAGTCATTGGTATCGTTTTCAGCCTGCTGGAAGTCCAGCGCGGCATCGATGTTGCCCTTCCAGACCAGATCGGTGATCACCGGTTTCGGCTTGATGATCTGCTGAATGCTCGCCAGCTCGACGGTCTTGGGCGCATCACCATTGGCCAGCACGACCTTGCCGTCATCGGCAGCCTGCAACGATTTGGCTACTTCGCCGGTGTGCTCGTCCTGCTTGACCAGCAAAGGCTGGTCGCTTTTCAGGGTCTTGACCTGTTTCCAGTCCAGCGCGATGGCGCCGCCGTACTCGGTCTGCAGCAGCAACTTGCCGCCATCGAACACTTTGATGGTACCGGTCAGCCGATCGCCGTTCTTCAACCAGACGGTATCGGCAAGCAACGGAGTGGATACGGCGGTGATTGCAAGGCACAGCAGGGTTCTGGACAACATAAGCGATAACTAGGCTCTGTAGGGCGGGAAATCGGGCATTATCCTGCGGGAAGGCGTCGGGGCGATCCATGTACCACCAAGCACGGTGGTAACTGACAGCCTGACTCAGCAAAAGTTCAGCGAACGACAATCAATATCGCTTTTATACAGGATTAATGTGTGGCTGATCCGAACTTGACATTACTTTACCCAGACGAACAGTCGCCTGACGAAGTGCGACGTGCCGCTCTTTACCTGACCATGGCGCAAATACCGGAGGGCAAAGTAATCGCCTACGGTCAGTTGGCCGAGCTGGCAGGCCTGGGCCGCGCCGCGCGCTGGGTCGGGCGCACGCTGAGTCAGTTGCCGGACGGCTCCTCTCTGCCGTGGCACCGGGTTTTAGGGGCTGACGGTCGCATCAGCCTGCCCGTCGGCAGCGCTTCCGGTGACGAACAGCGCGCACGTTTACGGGCCGAGGGCGTTACCGTTACGAATAATCGGGTTGATATGCAGCGCCATGGCTGGCGTCCGCTATAGCACAGCGGTTAGAGTGCGCCCTTTGTTTTCGTAACCTGAGGCAGATTCCAGCCCATGCCCCGTAAAACCTGGCGCGCCGCGCTCGCCGCATATGCCAGCCCGTCGACATTAGTGTTACTGCTGCTCGGATTCGCTGCGGGCATGCCTTACATGCTGGTCTTTTCAACGTTATCCGTCTGGTTGCGCGAAGCGGGTGTTGCTCGTGAAACCATCGGCTATGCAAGCCTGATCGGTCTGGCCTACGCCTTTAAATGGGTGTGGTCGCCCTTGCTCGACCAATGGCGCCTGCCCCTGCTCGGCAAACTCGGGCGCCGCCGTTCCTGGCTGGTGCTTGCGCAAAGCCTGGTGATTCTGGGCCTGATCGGCATGGGCTTCTGCGACCCGCAAAAACACCTGTCGTGGTTGATCGCCATTGCGGTGGTAGTGGCTTTTGCCTCTGCGACTCAGGACATCGCCATCGATGCCTATCGCCTGGAAATCGCCCAAGACACCCAGCAGGCCGCCCTCGCCGCCAGCTATATGTCGGGCTATCGGGTTGCCGCGCTGCTGGCAACCGCCGGGGCGCTGTATTTCGCCGAAGGCTTCGGCTCGACCGGCTTTGCCTACAAGCATTCGGCATGGACCGGCACCTATGTGCTGTTCGGCCTGCTGATGCTGCCCGCGCTGGTCACTACGCTGATCATGCGCGAGCCGCCAGTGCCGCTGCGCACTCAGCTGTCGGCCGCGCGCTACGGTTTCACTCACCAGTTGGCGTCGGTGTTCGTACTGATCGTATTGCTGGTGTCCGTGCCGTCGATGTTTACCCAGCTTTACAACACCGACTTCGCCAGCGTGCTGTTCGACGGCACCAGCTGGATGGACCTGCTGCTGGAAGACCGGGCGTTTCTGCGCGCCATTCTCTACACGCTCCTGACCTTCGCCTGCCTGTCTGCAATGGGCCGTCGCGGTCTGGCGCCGGTGTTGACGCCGATCAACGACTTCATCATGCGCTACCGCTGGCAGGCCCTGCTGTTGCTGGGCCTGATCGCCACCTACCGGATGTCGGACACGGTGATGGGCGTGATGGCCAACGTCTTCTATATCGATCAGGGCTTCACCAAGGACCAGATCGCCAGCGTCAGCAAGATCTTCGGCCTGATCATGACCCTGCTTGGCGCAGGTGTCGGAGGGCTGCTGATCGTGCGTTTCGGCATTATGCCGATCCTGTTCATCGGCGGCCTGACCTCGGCATCGACCAATATTCTGTTCCTGCTGCTGGCAGACATGGGCCCGAACGTGAAGATGCTGATCCTGACCATCTCACTGGACAACCTCAGCTCGGGGCTGGCGACCTCGGCGTTCGTCGCCTATTTGTCGAGCCTGACCAACCTGAAATTCTCTGCCACGCAATACGCCCTGCTCAGCTCCATCATGCTGCTGTTGCCGCGCCTGCTGGGCGGTTATTCCGGTGTGGTTGTGGAAAAGTTCGGCTACCACAACTTCTTCCTGATCACCGCCCTGCTGGGTATCCCGACGCTGGTGATGATCATCCTGCAATGGAACAGAGAGATACGCACGGCGCAGACCGAGGAGCCCAAACAGGTTTCCCCGGTCGACCAGCCCTGATCCCTGGCTAACCCATCAAGGAACACCCTTGGACACTGAAAACAAAGCACGCCCTTTCAACCCGGTTCCACTGGGCCTTATCAGCCTGGGAATCTGGCTGCCGATCATCGGCGCCGCATTCCTGTCGAGCGGGCCTGCCGATCCGTCCGGATCGATGGCTTTCAGCGGCGGCACGGTCATCCTCGCGCAGATTGAAATCTTTGCGGTCATCTTTCTGCTGCTGTATGCCATCGCCATAAAGCCGTGGAGGCTTTCAAGAACAGTACGCACAGTGTTCTGGATCAACGCAGTGGCCGCCGTCGTTGCGGCAATTACCATCGTTACTACGCTGGCCAGGATGTAGTGACCGCAGGGCGAAAAAAAGCCCTGACTCTCGCGAGCCAGGGCTTTCTCATATCGGTCTCAACACTATTCCTGAACCACCCGCACAATCCGCTGCGGCAGTGGAATCTCGATTCCGGCATCCTTCAAACGGTCGCGCGCCTCGATGTTGAACATCGACGTCACGTCGCCCATATCGCCCGTACTGGTCCAGACCCGCAATGACAGGGTAATCGCGTTCTCGCCGAGCGCTGCCACCACGGCTTGCGGGGCCGGGTCTTGCAGCACGCGGGGGTCATCGGCCATGTCCAGCAGGACCTGCAAGGCCTTCTTCAAATCCGCATCATGGCTGACGCCGATGTCGAAGGTGATTTTGCGGGTCGGCTGGCGGTTGGTATTGGTGATGATGCCATTCGACAGGTTGCCGTTGGGGATGATCACGGTACGGTTGTCGCCGGTGCGCAGGACGGTGTGGAAGATCTGGATGTTGTCGACGGTTCCCGACACACCTTGGGCTTCGATCCAGTCGCCGATGCGGAACGGACGAAACAGCAGAATCAGCACCCCGCCCGCGAAGTTCGCCAGGCTGCCTTGCAAGGCCAGACCGATGGCCAGGCCGGCCGCACCGATCGCGGCCACGAACGAGGTGGTTTCGACGCCGATCATCGACGCGACGCTGACCACCAGCAGGATTTTCAGAATGATGTTCGCCAGGTTGCTGACGAAGCCCTGCAAGGCCAGATCAGCATGGCGCAGCGCCAGTAAGGCGCCCAGCCTGCCGGTCAGCCGGTTGATCAGCCACCAGCCCAGGCACAGCGTTACCAGAGCCAGCAGCAAACGACTGCCGTATTCCATGATCATCGGAATCCACGCCTGCGACGCTTGCCACAGATGACCGACTTCAGCATTTAAATCCATTGTTGTCCCCATTACCCGTTACGAACCGACGTCAAATCGCGCTCAAGGCGATTCGGACTGGCCGGGGACCACAAGGGTTCCCCGCAGCGCAGTCCCCATGTTCAGTCACGGAAGTTATTGAATTGCAACGGCATGTCCGCATCGTAGGCACGCAGTGCAGCGATGGCCTCTTGCAGGTCGTCACGTTTCTTGCCGGTCACCCGAACCTGCTCGCCCTGAATGGCGGCCTGAACCTTGAGCTTGGCTTCTTTGATGTGAGCAACGATTTTCTTCGCCAGCTCTTTGTCGATGCCTTCGCGCAGCGTGGCTTCCTGCTTCATCAGCTTGCCGGACGCATAGGCGTCTTTGACTTCAAGGCACTTGGCGTCGATCTTGCGCTTGACCAGCGCCAGCTTGAGGATCTCGATCATGGCTTCCAGCTGAAAATCCGCTTCAGCCGTCAACGTGATGGTCAGTTCCTTGAACTCGAACGTGCCTTTGCCTTTCAGGTCGTAGCGACGGTCCAGCTCTTTGATGGCGTTGTCGACGGCATTCGTGACTTCGTGTTTATCCAATTCGGACACTACGTCGAACGAGGGCATGTATGTTCTCCAGATAAACGGCGTGCGCACAAGGATCGGGCACGCATGACTTGACGGTTTGAAAGAACGCTTATTATAACGAGACTTTCCCTGCGTTCACTGTGAGCCTTTCATGCACATCCCTGTTTTCACGTTCAGCAGACCGTTTCCGTCCATGATCGTGCCACGCTGATGGCCGTGATCTGGCACGTGCTGGGGGCCGGCAGTCTGGGTTGCCTGTGGGCGACGCGCCTGCACCGGGCAGGCCTGCCGGTGCGGCTGTTACTGCGTGACGCCGAGCGGCTGGCGGCGTATCGCGCCAATGGCGGCTGCGTGACGCTGATAGAAAACGCGCTGCCCCAGGCTTATCCCGTCGATGCGCAGACGGCAGACCGGCAAGAACCGATCGAACGCTTGCTGGTCGCCTGCAAGGCCTACGATGCCGAACAGGCCGTTGCACAGTTGATTCCGCGCCTGGCGAAGGGCGCCGACGTCATCCTGCTGCAAAACGGCCTGGGCAGTCAGGACGCGGTGGCAGCGATCATTCCCGACCCCCGCTGCCTCTTCGCCTCCAGCACCGAAGGTGCATTTCGTGAATCGGACTGGTGTGTCAGGTTCGCCGGCCACGGTTTCACGTGGCTGGATGATGCCGCCAACCCGGTTGCACCGCTGCTGTTGAAGGATTTGCACGACAGCGGCATCCCTCACGAATGGACGCCGGACATCCTCTCGCGGTTGTGGCGCAAGCTGGCAATCAATTGCACGATCAACCCGCTGACCGTGCTGCACGATTGCCGTAATGGGGGGCTGCTGGAACATGGCGGCGAGGTTGCAACCCTTTGCGCCGAACTGACGCAACTGCTGGAGCGTTGCGGTCAGCCCGCTGCCGCACAAGACCTGCACAGCGAAGTGCTGCGCGTGATCAACGCCACGGCAGCCAACTACGCGTCGATGCATCAGGATGTCGCCAACCGGCGACGCACCGAAATCCGTTACCTGCTCGGCTATGCCTGCACTGAGGCAGTTCGCCATCGCTGCCCGACGCCACACCTGCAGCATTTGCAGACGCGTCTGACAGCTCATCTGGCAAGCAAGGGTTTGCGTACTGACTAGCCCGCGCTACCCTGCTCGCACCACCCGCCACTGCGACTCGCCCATGCCCTTGCGCCAACGCCTGGAAAACCTGCCGGTCGGCCAGAAACTGCTGGCCGCCCTGCTGATCCTGATGACCACCGTGCTGCTGGTCGCCAACCTGACCTTCATCAGCGCGGCCTATTACATCTCTCAAGAGGCCATGGCCCCGCAGGCGCTACAAACCATCGGCCGCCTGATCAGCAGCGCCAACCTCAACGAGCGGGCCTTGTACTCGCCGAACGAGGCGCGCGCCTTGCTCAAGGAGCTGAGAAGCTACGGACCGTTGCGGGCCGCAGCGCTGTACGACAATAACGGCGAGCGACTGGAGCAGATGCATCAGGGCGAAAGCCTCGAGCTGCCCCGGCATTTCAAAGACCTGGACAACTGGCGTCTGACTGAATTTCGCAGCACCCAGGTGATTACCGTGCCCAAAGGCGACGAACCGCCAGGGCATCTGTTGCTGGTCGCCAGCAGCGAGCTGCCTGCAGCGTTCTACACCGGCACGCTGACCGCCAGCCTGGGCATCCTGGTGTTCAGTGTGCTGCTCTGGCTGGTCGTCGCCCGGCAGATCCGGCGCCTGATCACCGAGCCTATCTATCAACTGGAAGAACTGTCCCGACGCGTCACCCGCGAAGAGAACTATGCACTGCGCGCCGAGCCTGGCAACGAGGATGAAATCGGCAGTCTGGCGGAAGCGTTCAATACCATGCTGTCGCGTATCGAGGCCCGCGAGCAGCAACTCAAACGCGCCCGCGACGACTCTCAGGAAGCCTACGATCAGGCGCAGGGGCTGGCCGAGGAAACCCGCCATACCAACCGCAAGCTGGAACTGGAAGTTCAGGTGCGCAGCAAGATCGAGAAAAAGCTCACCGGCTTCCAGAATTACCTCAACAGCATCATCGATTCCATGCCCTCGGCCATGATCGCGCTGGACGAGCAGCTTTACGTGACGCAATGGAATCAGGAAGCTACTGCGCTGTCCGGCACCACGCTGGACGAAGCGCTGAACCAGCCGATCTTTCTCGCCTTCGAGCCGATGCGCTCGTTCCTGCCGCAGATCAAACACACCGTCGAGCGGCACAGTGTGACCAAGATCGAGCGCGTGACCTGGATCAAGAACGAAGAGGCGCGCCACTACGCTCTGACCTTCTACCCGTTGACGGGCGATGCCGGGCGCGGCGTGGTGATCCGTATCGATGACATCACTCAGCGTATCTCGCTGGAAGAAATGATGGTGCAGTCGGAGAAAATGCTTTCGGTCGGCGGGCTGGCGGCGGGCATGGCGCATGAGATCAATAACCCGCTGGGCGCCATTCTGCATAACGTACAGAACATCAGACGGCGTCTATCCCCAGAATTGCCGAAAAACGTCGAGCAGGCCGAAGCCGATGGCATCGATCTGGCGGTGGTCAATCAATACCTGGAGAGCCGCGAGGTTCCAAAACTGCTGGACGGCATTCAACAGGCAGGCGCCAGGGCGGCGAAAATCGTCAGCCACATGCTCAACTTCAGCCGCTTGAGCAGCCGCCAGCTGGCACCGTGCGATCTGCCAGCGCTGATCGATCAGGCGGTAGAAATCGCCAGTAACGACTTCGACCTGACCATCGGCTTCGACTTCAAGGGCCAGCACATCATTCGCCAGTTCGACCCGGAACTGGGCCCGGTGCCGTGCATTTCCAACGAGCTGGAGCAGGTGCTGCTGAACCTGCTGAAAAATGCCGCACAGGCCATTCACCAGCGGCCAGACAGCGCAGAACCAGGGCGCATCATTCTGCGCACCCGCCTCAATCCGCCGTGGGCCGAAATTCAGGTGGAAGACAACGGCATCGGCATGTCGGAAAACGTTCGCAAGCGGACGTTCGAGCCGTTTTTCACCACCAAGGAAATCGGTCAGGGCACTGGACTGGGGCTTTCGGTGTCGTACTTCATCATCACCAATAACCACAAAGGCCAGATGGAGGTGCAATCCTCTCTCGGCATGGGAACCTGCTTCACGCTGCGTTTGCCGTTGGTCGCCAATCAGGCCAGTGTTCAGCAGCAGGTTATTTCCAAATCCTGATCAGGAGCCATCGCAATGGGCTTTCGTTTGTCGAAGATTTACACACGCACGGGTGACACCGGAGAAACCGGACTGGGCGACGGCCGCCGGGTGTCCAAGGATCACCCGCGCATTGAGGCCATCGGCGAAGTCGATACCCTGAACAGCCAGCTCGGGTTGCTGCTGGCCGGGCTGATCGATGAGGCTCAGCGCGTTCCGGCACTCAACGAAGTCATCGAAGTGCTTGCGCCCTGCCAGCATCGATTGTTCGATCTGGGTGGGGAGCTGGCGATGCCGAGCTACAAGGCGCTGAACAGCACCGAAGTCGAGAGGCTGGAAGCAGCGATCGATGTGTGGAACGACGAGCTCGGCCCGCTGGAAAATTTCATTCTGCCGGGTGGCTCATCACTGATTGCCCAGGCGCACATCTGCCGCAGCCTGGCACGCAGCGCCGAACGCCGCTGCCAGCACCTGAATGCGGTCGAACCTCTGGAAGGTGCCGGGCTGGCGTACATCAACAGGCTGTCGGACCTGCTGTTCGTTGCCGCCCGCCTGATTGGCAGACGGCAGGGCATTGCGGAAATACTCTGGCAACCTGCGCCCAAGCCGGTTTGACATCAAGCCGAAATAGCTGCGCGGCGCAGATGTGTGACGCGGAGCGTTCTCACGTTGAAGCGTAGGGGCTTTTGTGGGAGCGAACTTGTTCGCGAAGGCAATAGTTCAAACGATGCATTTTCAGAGAATAGACCTGCCCATTCGCGGACAAGTCCGCTCCCACGGCCTTCGGCCAGAGTCAAAAGCGGACTTGTATAGCGATGAGTGCTCTGCGTCCTCTTGTGCTACTCAAACAATCTCGTCAGGCCAGAAAGCGCGTATCCCGGCAACGCCTTGCGCGCCGCTTTCCCACGCCTGCTGGCGTTGCGCAGGACCTACGCCGCCCAACAGAAAGACCGGTTTGTTGACGCATGCGATCAACTGTGTCGCCTGCTCCCAGCCCAGCGGCTGTGTATCCGGATGGGTCAGGGTGGGCTGAACCGGTGACAGGGTGACGAAATCCACGCCCATCTGTTCTGCGAGGGCCAGTTCTTCTGCGTTATGGCAAGACGCCGCCAGCCAGCGATGCTCAGGGAACGGACGGCCTCGGCTGGCGTACTTGCGCAGTTGTTCCGCCGTCAGGTGCCAGCCAGCGGACGGAAAGTCTCCCAGCCACTCCAGAGGGCCCTTGAGCATGAGTTGCGCCTTGCCTGCGCACAGGCCCGCCGCATCGACCGCCAGATCGCGATATTTCGGGTCGTAGCCACCCGGCGCACGCAACTGAACCAGCTTGATGCCCCCGGCGATTGCTTTCTGTACGCCACGCAGCAGCTCGATGGAGTCCAGCCCGTCCGGCGTGATCAAGTAGTCAGCAGGCAAGCGCGCTGCCGCGACAATCGGCTGGTTGGCCGCCGGAAACTCGTAACCGGCAAGCTCGCGCGGCGTCACCCAGGCCAGCGGCTGACCTTCTGCACCATGCGGTTCGCCAGTGAATGCAGAAACTTCCCACACATCCAGCAGCACCTGCTTGTCCGGGTAATCATGGCAAACCTTGATCAACGGACGGGCAGCAGCCACAACGATGCCCAGCTCTTCCTGCAGTTCACGTGCAAGTGCCGCCTCGACGGTTTCGCCCGCCTCGACCTTGCCACCGGGAAATTCCCAGAGACCGCCCTGATGCTGGCTGTCTGCACGTCGGGCGATCAGGACTTTATCGTCAGCACCACGAATGACCGCGGCGGCCACATGAACTCGTTTCACGATCAGGACTCCTTCAGACCAGCCTGCTGCCAGCGCTTGAAGGCAGGCCATTGGTAGATGGTTTCGATATAGGCCAGCGCTTCGGCAGGCAACTGGACACGATAGCCACGCAGACGGATCGCCACTGGCGCAAAGAACGCATCAGCAATGCTCGGCTTACCGAATAGAAACGGACCAGTCTCGGCCGCAGCAACGCGGCACTCGGCCCACAACGCGACGATACGGTCGATGTCATTCTGGGTGTCGACCGGAATCACTTCCAGCGCCTGATCCTGACGCAGGTCCATCGGCATGTTCGAACGCAGGCTGACGAAACCGCTGTGCATCTGCGCACAAGCCGAGCGCGCCTGGGCACGGGCAGCGATATCACGCGGCCATAACTCGACGTCCGGGAAACGCTCGACCAGGTACTCGCAAATCGCCAGCGAATCAATGATCGTGCCGTGCTCGCACTGCAACGCAGGCACTTTACCGGTGGGCGAATACTTGAGAATGTTCTCGCGGGTATCAGGCTGATTGAGACGAATCACCTGATCGGTGAACGGCGCGCCGGTCATTTCCAGGACCAGCCATGGACGCAGCGACCAGGAGGAATAGCGTTTGTCGCCGATAATCAGATGCAGGCTCATGGTTCAGCTCCGTTGAGGCCGGCGCGAGAACAGGATGCCCCCGCGCTGGACGTTGAATCAGGTGCGGTATTCGGCGTTGATCTTCACGTATTCGTGAGAAAGATCAGTGGTCCAGATGGTTTCGCTGCAATCACCGCGGCCCAGCTCGATACGGATGGTGATTTCCTCTTCCGCCATGACCGCGGAGCCCTGCTCTTCAGTGTAAGTAGTCGCGCGACAGCCCTGGCTGGCGATGCAGACGCCGCCGAGGAACACGTCGATCTTGCTGACGTCGAGATCCGGCACGCCTGCACGGCCAACAGCGGCCAGGATACGGCCCCAGTTCGGGTCGGACGCGAACAGCGCGGTCTTGATCAGCGGCGAGTGAGCGACCGCGTACCCGACGTCCAGGCATTCCTGATGATTGCCACCGCCGTTGACTTCGACGGTCACGAATTTGGTCGCGCCTTCGCCGTCACGCACGATGGCCTGAGCGACTTCCATGCTCACGTCGAACACGGCCTTCTTCAAGGCCTCGAACAGCGGCCCTTTGGCCTCGGTGATTTCAGGCAGACCGGCCTGACCGGTGGCGATCAGCATGCAGCAGTCGTTGGTCGAAGTGTCGCCATCGATGGTGATGCGGTTGAAGGACTTGTTGGCACCGTCGCGGATCAGGTCCTGCAAGACGCTTTGCGACACTTTGGCGTCGGTCGCGATGTAGCCGAGCATGGTCGCCATGTTCGGACGGATCATGCCCGCCCCCTTGCTGATGCCGGTCACGGTGATGGTAACGCCATCATGAGTGAACTGACGGCTTGCGCCTTTGGGCAGGGTATCGGTGGTCATGATCCCGGTTGCCGCGGCGGCCCAGTTATCCACAGACAGATCGTCGAGCGCAGCTTGCAGCGCGCCTTCGATCTTTTCCACAGGCAACGGCTCGCCGATCACACCGGTCGAATACGGCAGCACCGCCGACGCATCGACGCCCGTCAGTTGCGCCAGCGCTTCGCAGGTACGACGCGCCGCCGCCAGACCCGGCTCGCCGGTGCCCGCGTTGGCATTGCCGGTATTGGTCAGCAGATAACGCACAGTGCCCTGCACGCGTTGTTTGGCCAGAATGACCGGCGCGGCGCAGAACGCATTCAAGGTGAATACGCCGGCAACGCTGGAGCCTTCGGCACAGCGCATAACCACGACGTCCTTGCGCCCCGGGCGCTTGATGCCGGCAGACGAAATGCCGAGTTCAAAACCGGGAACCGGGTGCAACGCAGGCAACGGACCAAGACCAACAGCCATCGGGGTGCTCCTCAAGGAGTAGGGGCGCCGTCCACATCGGTACGGCTATCAATGAAAAAACGCCGCGACGGGCAAGCCGGTCGCGGCGCAGGTATCACACAGTCAAAAGGCTTAGCTGATCTGACCGTGACAGTGCTTGAATTTCTTGCCCGAGCCACACCAGCACAGCTCGTTGCGACCCAGTTTCTGGTCGTTACGCACGGGCTCGGAAGCAACGGTTACCGGCACTTCGCCACTTTCCTCATCCGCCAATGGCTGGTCGAGACCCGGCGCCGGTGCGTGCTCGAACTGCATGCGGCTCGCCAGTTCTTCGGCTTCCCGGCGCTGACGAGCCTCTTCTTCCTCGGGATCTTCGCGACGGACCTGAACATGCGACAAGACACGGATGGTGTCGCGCTTGATCGAATCCAGCAGTTCCTGGAACAGGGTGAACGACTCGCGCTTGTATTCCTGCTTCGGGTTCTTCTGAGCGTAACCGCGCAAGTGAATACCGTGACGCAGATGATCCATGGTCGACAGGTGATCTTTCCACAGGTCGTCCAGCACGCGCAGGAGGATCTGCTTCTCGAACGAGCGCAGAGCTTCGGCGCTGGCCTGATCTTCCTTCTCGTTGTAAGCCACCAGCAGTTGCGCCATGATTTTTTCGCGCAAGCTGTCTTCGTGAAGGTGATCGTCTTCGTCCAGCCACTGCTGAATCGGCAATTGCACCGCAAAGTCGGTATTCAGCGCCGCTTCCAGACCGGCGACATTCCACTGTTCTGGCAACGATTGCGGCGGGATGTGCTGGCTGATGAGGGTGTTGAGCACCTCTTCGCGGAAGTCGGCAATCGTCTCACCAATGTTTTCAGCGGCCAATAGCGTGTTACGCATGTGATAGATCACTTTGCGCTGCTCGTTGGCGACGTCATCGTATTCGAGCAGTTGCTTGCGGATGTCGAAGTTACGACCTTCCACCTTGCGCTGCGCTTTTTCGATGGCGTTGGTCACCATGCGGTGCTCGATGGCCTCACCGGACTGCATGCCCAGCGCCTTCATGAAGTTTTTCACCCGATCAGAGGCGAAGATGCGCATCAGGCTGTCTTCGAGCGACAGGTAGAAGCGGCTGGAGCCAGCATCACCCTGACGACCGGCACGGCCGCGCAACTGGTTGTCGATACGACGCGATTCGTGACGCTCGGAAGCAATCACGTGCAAACCACCGGCCTCGATCACTTGCTGATGGCGTTTCTGCCAATCGGCCTTGATCTGGGCGATCTGCTCCGGAGTCGGGTCTTCCAGGTTGGCAACTTCAACTTCCCAGTTGCCGCCCAACAGGATGTCAGTACCACGACCGGCCATGTTGGTGGCGATGGTCAGCGCCCCCGGACGACCGGCCTGTGCAATGATCTCTGCTTCTTTTTCGTGGAACTTGGCGTTCAGAACCTTGTGCTCGATGCCTTCCTGGTTGAGCAGGCGGGACATGTGCTCGGACGTTTCGATGGTCGCCGTACCAACCAGCACCGGCCGGTTTTGCGCCAGGCAGGCCTTGATATCGGTCACGATGGCCGCGTACTTCTCTTCCGCCGTCAGGTAGACAAGGTCGTTGAAGTCTTTACGCGCCAGTGGTTTGTTCGGCGGGATGACCATTACGGCCAGATTGTAGATCTGGTGGAATTCGAACGCTTCAGTGTCGGCTGTACCGGTCATGCCGGACAGCTTGTTGTACAGACGGAAGTAATTCTGGAACGTGGTCGATGCCAGGGTCTGGCTTTCGGCCTGAATGTTCAGACCTTCCTTGGCTTCGATGGCCTGGTGCAGACCCTCGGACAGGCGACGACCCGGCATGGTGCGACCGGTGTGTTCGTCGACCAGCAGCACCTGACCGTCCGACACGATGTATTCGACGTTGCGATTGAACAGTTTGTGCGCACGCAGACCGGCATAGACGTGGGTCAGCAGGCCAAGGTTGTGCGCCGAGTACAGGCTTTCGCCCTCGGCCAGCAGGCCGACTTCGGTGAGCATTTCTTCGATGAACTGGTGACCGGCTTCGTTCAGCTCGACCTGACGCGTCTTCTCGTCAACGGTGAAATGGCCCGGCTTGGTGACTTCGCCTTCCACTTCCTCGATGTGCTGCTCGAGCTTGGGGATCAGGCGGTTGATTTCGGTGTACAGCTTGGAGCTGTCCTCGGCCTGACCGGAAATGATCAGCGGCGTACGCGCTTCGTCGATCAGAATCGAGTCGACTTCGTCGATCACGGCGAAATTGAGTTCACGCTGGAACTTGTCGTCCATGCTGAACGCCATGTTGTCGCGCAGGTAATCGAAACCGTATTCGTTGTTGGTGCCGTACGTGATGTCGGCAGCGTAAGCGGCGCGCTTCTCTTCCGGCGGCTGGAATGGCGAGACGATGCCTACGGTCAGACCGAGGAATTCGTACAGCGGGCGCATCCAGTTGGCGTCGCGGCGCGCGAGGTAGTCGTTCACAGTGACCACGTGAACGCCCTTGCCGGACAACGCATTGAGGTACACAGCCAGGGTGCCGACGAGGGTTTTACCTTCACCGGTGCGCATTTCCGCGATCTGACCTTCGTGCAGGGTCATGCCGCCAATCAACTGAACGTCGAAGTGGCGCATGCCCATGACGCGTTTGCCCGCTTCACGAGCAACGGCAAAGGCTTCAGGCAGCAATTGATCGAGGGTCTCGCCTTTGGCTATGCGGGCCTTGAACTCTTCGGTCTTGGCGCGCAATTGCTCGTCCGAAAGGGCCACCATTTGCTCTTCGAAGGCATTGACGATCTGTACCGTCTTGAGCATGCGTTTGACTTCACGCTCGTTCTTGCTTCCAAAAAGTTTTTTCAACAAAGGCGCAAACATATCGACAGGATCTTCCACACATAGGAATGGAGGGCGGCCCCGTGAGTCGCCCGTGCAGCCCAGATGGCCACATGCGAACGAGCATTCTACCCGGAAACGGTGGTGAGGAAAGTGGCGTTATTCCACGATGCTGGCACAGCGCTGTGACGGGGCAGATTTACAATGGGGCCATTTTCAAGCACTTCAACCCGGAAAACGGGGAAGTTACTCATTGATTTGCATATGAAAGCACGGAAACGCCTCAGAAAGCAGCCGTCAGAATGCTTTCTGTTAACATGTTCATCTTGTTACCAGGCAATTACCCATGGCCTTTCGTCCCCTCAATGCACGCCCCCCTGCGGTTCTGCTGCGCGAAGCCAAGCCGCTGAAGGCCATCTTTCGCCACGCCGAACGCCTGAGCCATCTGCAACGCTTGCTCGAAAGCCAGTTGCAACCGGCAGCGCGCGAGCATTGTCATGTGGCTTCGTGGCGCGAGGGCACTTTATTGCTGATCGTGACAGACGGTCACTGGGCCACGCGCCTGCGCTATCAGCAAAAGCGCCTGCACCGACAACTGATCGCCTTCGACGAATTCATCAATCTGACCCGAATCGTCTTCAAGGTCCAACCGCCGGAAGCCCCTCGCGGAGCAGCTACGCACACCATTGATCTGTCAGCAGTGGCCGCCGAAAACATCCAGGCCACGGCCGACGGCATCACAGACCCCAAGCTGCGCGCCGCACTCGAAAGACTCGCCAGTCATGCCAGGGACAGGAAATAGCGCCTGAGTGGTCCTGAGCAGACGTGCGCAAACCTCATGCCCCCCAATAAATCCAATAAAAAAAGGCTACCCGAGGGCAGCCTTTAAAGAACAAAAGGAAAGAGAGTAAAGCTTGCTTACACGGCCGCGACAGGGCGCATGTAAGAAATAGGTGCCGTACTGGCATCCTCGAAGGTCACCACTTCCCAGGCGTCTTTCTGCTCGATCAACGTGCGCAAAAGACGATTGTTCAGTGCGTGTCCTGACTTGAAGCCCCGGAACTCCCCGATCAGGCTATTGCCGAGCAGGTAGAGGTCACCGATGGCGTCCAGGATTTTGTGTTTGACGAATTCGTCCTCATACCGCAGGCCGTCTTCGTTCAATACGCCGTCCTTGTCGACCACGATGGCATTTTCCACACTGCCGCCGAGTGCGAGGTTGTGCTTGCGCAGGTACTCGATGTCACTCATGAACCCGAAGGTCCGGGCACGGCTGACTTCCTTCACGAAGGAAGTGCTGGAAAAGTCCACGCTTGCACTCTGGGTGCGGTCACGGAAGACGGGGTGATCGAAATCGATCTCGAAACTGACCTTGAAGCCTTCGAAAGGCACGAACGTAGCGCGTTTACCGCCCTCCTCCACTGTGACTTCACGCAGGATCCGGATGAATTTCTTCGGTGCGTCCTGTTCTTCCAGGCCTGCCGATTGAATCAGGAATACGAATGGGCCTGCGCTGCCGTCCATGATCGGGACTTCGGAGGCAGAGAGCTCGACGTAGGCGTTATCGATGCCAAGGCCAGCCATGGCCGAGAGCAAGTGTTCTACCGTGTCAACTTTGACATCACCATTGACCAGTGTGGTCGAAAGAGTGGTGTCGCCGACGTTTTCCGCACGCGCAGGGATCTGCACGACGGGGTCAAGGTCAGCTCGGCAAAACACAATGCCGGTATTCACAGGTGCGGGCTTGAGGGTCAGGTAAACCTTCTCCCCGGAGTGCAGGCCTACACCTGTGGCACGGATAATATTTTTCAGGGTGCGTTGTTTAATCATGGCATGGGCCGCTTCAGCGCAAGTTGCGAACTGGTATCAACAAAGGCTGGCGATGATAGCAGACCATGCCTTTGCTGAACACCAATCACCCTAATACCCCTGATACATTTCATCAATCGGCCTGACGACGCAGGAAAGCCGGGATGTCCAGGTAGTCGAGGTCATCGTTAGGGTTCATCTTTGCCGCAGCGGTCGCGCTGGCGTGAGCCTGGTTGCGCATCACGGTCGGACGATCCAGATCGCGGTAGTTGACCGACGGCGCTTCCTGACGGGACGCCTGCTGTGCAGGAGCCTGCTGGGTGGTTTGCAGCGTGTTGTCGATCACCTTGACAGGCTTCTCGATTTTCGCGCCCAGGCCGGTAGCGACCACAGTCACGTGCAACTCGTCACGCATGTCTGGATCGATAACGGTACCGACCTTGACCATGGCGTGCTCGGAAGCGAACGCTTCGATGATGCTGCCCACGTCCGAGTACTCACCCAGCGACAGGTCAGGACCGGCAGTGATGTTGACCAGGATGCCGCGAGCGCCCTGCAGGTTGACGTCTTCGAGCAGCGGGTTGCGAATGGCTGCTTCGGTCGCTTCACGTGCACGGTTCGGACCGCTGGCGCAGCCAGTGCCCATCATCGCCATGCCCATTTCGCTCATGACAGTACGAACGTCGGCGAAGTCGACGTTGATCATGCCCGGACGCTTGATGATGTCGGAGATACCGCGAACGGCACCGGCCAGTACATCGTCAGCCTTGGCGAAAGCCGACAGCAGGCTGGCGTCCTTACCGAGGATGGTCAGCAGCTTCTCGTTGGGAATGGTGATCAACGAGTCGACGCTTTCGGACAGCATGCGGATGCCTTCATCGGCGATCTGCATACGCTTGCGACCTTCGAACGGGAACGGACGGGTCACGACTGCTACCGTGAGGATGCCCATTTCCTTGGCCACTTCAGCAATGATCGGAGCAGCACCGGTACCGGTACCGCCACCCATGCCGGTGGTAATGAACACCATGTTGGTGCCTTGCAGGACTTCTGCAATGCGCTCACGGTCTTCCATGGCGGCCTGACGACCGACTTCCGGGTTGGCGCCAGCGCCAAGGCCTTTGGTCACGCCTGTGCCCAGTTGCAGGATGGTCCGCGCGCCAATGTTTTTCAGCGCTTGAGCATCGGTGTTGGCGCAGATGAATTCCACGCCTTCGATGTTGCTCTTGACCATGTGATTGACAGCGTTTCCGCCACCACCGCCTACACCGATTACTTTAATGACCGGGCTTTGCGGGACGTTGTCTACGAGTTCGAACATTTTCTCTCTCCTTCCGCTTTCTAGTTAGTTTTGCCTACTGCCTGCCGATACTGCTTTTTGTTGCCCTGAAACGTTACAACCTGAAACTTAGAAATTGCCCTGCACCCAACGCTTGATCCGCTCAAGCACCGGGGCCTTGGTTTCGTCGCTGTAGCTGCTGTTGCCGACAATCCCGGACAGCGAAATACCGTCCGACTGTTTTTGCAGCCCGTACAGCAACAGGCCTACGCCCGTTGAATAGATCGGGTTACGCACGACATCGGCGAGCCCCTTGACGCTGTGCGGCACGCCCAGGCGCACCGGCATGTGGAAGATTTCCTCGGCCAGCTCGACCGCGCCTTCCATTTTCGCCGTACCACCGGTCAGCACGATGCCGGCCGGGATGAGGTCTTCGTAGCCGCTACGACGCAGTTCGGCCTGGATCAGGGTGAACAGCTCGTCGTAACGGGGCTCGACCACTTCAGCCAGCGCCTGACGCGACAGCTCGCGAGGTGGACGGTCGCCCACGCTCGGTACTTTGATGGTTTCGCCGGCACCGGCCAGTTTGGCCAGGGCGCAGGCGTAACGAATCTTGATTTCTTCGGCGTACTGGGTGGGTGTACGCAGCGCCATGGCGATGTCGTTGGTCACCTGATCGCCGGCAATCGGGATCACCGCAGTGTGACGAATGGCGCCTTCCGTAAAGATCGCGATGTCGGTGGTGCCGCCGCCGATATCCACCAGGCAGACACCCAGCTCTTTCTCGTCATCGGTCAGTACCGAATAGGCCGAAGCCAGTTGCTCGAGAATGATGTCGTCGACTTCCAGACCGCAGCGACGCACGCATTTTTCGATGTTCTGCGCGGCGTTCACTGCGCAGGTCACCACGTGCACCTTGGCTTCCAGACGCACGCCGGACATACCCAGTGGCTCACGCACGCCTTCCTGGTTGTCGATGACGTAATCCTGCGGCAGGGTGTGCAGCACGCGCTGGTCGGCAGGAATGGCCACCGCCTGAGCAGCATCGAGCACGCGCTCCAGATCGGCAGCGCTGACTTCACGATCACGAATCGCCACGATGCCGTGCGAGTTGAGGCTGCGAATATGGCTGCCCGCAACGCCGACGAACGCCGAGTGAATCCGGCAGCCAGCCATCAGTTGCGCTTCTTCGATCGCGCGCTGGATCGACTGCACGGTCGACTCGATATTCACCACCACGCCCTTTTTCAGGCCGCGGGAGGGGTGGGTGCCGATACCCACGATTTCCAGCGAGCCATCGGCCGCGACTTCGCCTACCAGTGCCACCACCTTGGAGGTACCGATATCCAGCCCGACGATCATTTTGCCGCTTTGCACGTTTGCCATGGTCCTGCCTCTTATCAATTCTTCGCGACGGCGGGTTTTTCCGTCGTCGGCGCTGCCTGTTCGCGCCAACCGACCGCAAGGCCGTTGGAGTAACGCAGGTCGACGCGCGCGATGTTCGTGATCTGTTCTTTAAGCGTCTTGTCGTAAATCGCGATGAAGCGGCGCATTTTTTCGACAAGGTGGTCGCGTCCCAGCAACAATTCGATACCCGGGCCAGCACTACCAGCGCCTGTTGTCAGGAACCAGCTGCCACGCTCGCGCAGCTCCAGGCGTACGATGGAGAAGCCCAGCGGGCGCAACATCTGACTCAATACCTGGTACTGCTGCATCACCTGCTGCTGGGCCCGCTGCGGGCCGAACAACTGGGGAAGATGTTCATAGTTGGACAGTTCACGCGGCGTGAAAGCCTGCCCCTGGTTATTCAACAACGCCTCGTCGCCCCACCGCGCAACCGGCAGTTGCTCTTCAAGGCGAATCACCACCTGATCCGGCCAGACCCGACGCACTTCGGCGTGCGCGATCCACGGCATCTGCTCAAGCTCGGTGCGCATGGCGGCCAGATCAATCTTGAAAAAACTCGACGCCACATATGGCGCGATGCGCTGCTGCACTGCCTGCTGACTGATGTAACTCAAATCGCCCTGCACGTTGATGCGGGTGATCGGGCGATCGGCATATGGCAGCAGACGCTGAGCGCCCTCATACGTGGCGAAGCCCAGAATCACCAGCAGCACCGGCCAGAACAGGCGCTTCAGGAAACTGAAGTTGGCCTTCGGCAGGCGCGCCGACAGCGGCTCCTTGGCCACCATCCGGCTGGCACCACGCGGCACCGGCTTGTTACGGCCGGGGGCTGGTGGCTGAGGACGTGCCGAAGGGCCGCACATGCCTTACCCTCTCACCGGAACGCTGTCGGCCAGAATCGCCAACACCAGTTGCTGAAAATCCAGACCCGCAGCACGTGCCGCCATCGGCACCAGGCTGTGATCGGTCATGCCCGGTACGGTGTTCACCTCCAGCAGCCAGAATTTGCCTTGCGCGTCCTGCATCACATCCGTGCGCGCCCAGCCCGCAATGCCGATGGCGTCGCAAGCACGTGCAGCGAGTTGTTTGAGTTCCTGTTCCTGTGCATCGCCCAGCCCGCATGGAATCCGGTACTGAGTATCGGAGGCCAGGTACTTGGCGTCGTAATCATAAAAACTGTGAGGAGTGCCCAGGCCGATGGGAGGCAATACCTGGCCACGCAGAGACGCAACAGTGAACTCCGGCCCCTGAATCCACTGTTCGACCAACACTTGCGAATCGTAGGTACTGACGGTTTTCCAGGCGGCGATCAATTCGTCGACGCTGTTCACCTTGGCCATACCGATACTTGAGCCTTCATGGGCCGGTTTGACGATCAAAGGGAAGCCCAGTTCCGTCGCGTCGCAAATACAATCGCTCTCGTTTTCGAGCACAGCGTGCAAGGGGGTCGGCAGGCCCAGACTCTGCCAGACCTGCTTGGTGCGCAGCTTGTCCATGGCCAGTGCCGAAGCCAGTACGCCGCTGCCGGTGTAAGGGATTTCCAGGCACTCCAGCAGGCCCTGCATGGTGCCGTCTTCGCCACCACGCCCATGCAGAACGATAAAGGCGCGGTCGATCTTTTCGCTGACCAGCCGCTGCAGGAAATCACCGCCCACATCGATGCCGAACGCGTCCACGCCAGCGTCAACCAGCGCCTTGAGCACCGCCTGCCCCGAGTTCAGGGACACTTCCCGCTCGGCACTTTTGCCGCCGAACAGCACGGCAACGCGGCCGAAGCTTTTCGGCTCGAGTGTCGAGCACAGGGAAGACAAGGCAAGGGCTGTCATTTCAGCTTCCCTTCGGTTGACGCCACGGTAGCACCGACGAACAGCGGGCTCTTGAGCAGCTGCGGAGCAAGACCGCCGATGTCACCGGCGCCCTGGCACAGCAGAATGTCACCGGCACGCAGCAACGGCTTGACCAGCGGCGCGAGTTCAACACCGCGCTCGATGTAGATCGGGTCCAGTTGGCCACGCTGGCGGATGCTGTGGCACAGGTTGCGGCTGTCCGCACCAGGAATCGGTTCTTCACCGGCCGGGTAGACTTCCATCAGCAACAGCACGTTGGCGTCGGCCAGCACCTGTACGAAATCATCGTACAGATCACGGGTGCGACTGAACCGGTGCGGCTGGTAAACCATCACTAGACGACGATCCGGCCAGCCACCGCGTACAGCGTTGATCACAGCAGCGACTTCACGCGGATGGTGGCCGTAGTCATCGACCAGCATGACGTTGCCGCCTTCGACCGGCAGCTCGCCGTAGACCTGGAAACGCCGACCCACGCCCTGGAAGCCGGACAGGCCCTTGACGATGGCTTCATCGCTGACGCCTTCATCGGTCGCAATGGCGATGGTGGCCAGCGAGTTGAGCACGTTGTGATTGCCGGGCATGTTCACCGACACGTCCAGCGGCTCGCGGTCACGGCGCAGTACGGTAAAGAACGTCAGCATGCCGTCCTGGCGCACATTGATCGCACGCACGTCGGCTTCTTCGCTGAAGCCGTAGGTCATGGTCGGACGTTTGACCAGTGGCAGAATTTCACGCACCACCGGATCGTCGACGCACATCACTGCCAGTCCGTAGAACGGCAGGTTGTGCAGGAACTCGACGAACGTCTTCTTCAGTTTGTTGAAGTCGCCCTCGTAGGTCGCCATGTGATCGGCGTCGATATTGGTGACCACGGCGACCAGCGGTTGCAGGTGCAGGAAGCTGGCATCGCTTTCGTCAGCCTCGGCGATCAGATAACGGCTGGTGCCCAGCTGCGCATTGGTGCCGGCTGCGTTCAGCCGACCGCCAATCACAAATGTCGGGTCCAGGCCGCCGGCCGCGAACACCGAAGCGATCAGGCTGGTAGTGGTGGTCTTGCCATGCGTACCGGCAACGGCGATGCCATGGCGATAGCGCATCAGTTCGGCAAGCATTTCGGCGCGTGGCACCACCGGGATACGACGTTCCAGCGCAGTGGCGACTTCCGGGTTGGACGTGTTGATGGCGCTGGACACCACCAGTACATCGGAACCGATGGTGTTCTCGGCACGATGGCCGAGGAAAATCTGTGCGCCGAACGACTCGAGGCGCTCAGTCACGGCGGAACTCTTGAGGTCGGAACCGGAGACTTCGTAACCCAGGTTCAACAGCACTTCGGCAATGCCGCACATGCCCACGCCGCCGATACCGACAAAGTGGATGCGGCGGATACGGCGCATTTCAGGCTGCGGCATGGCGCGTTGATTCTCAACCATGGGCCACCTCCACACAGACATCGACGACGGTGTTGGTTGCATCAGGCTTGGCCAGGCGACGTGCAGTGCGGGCCATGCTGTTCAATTGTTCGGGTTGCATCAAAACCTCTTTCAGGCGTGCGGCCATCTCGGCGGCGCCAGTTGTTGCTTGTGGCATGACGAAGGCTGCGCCTTCTCGGGCCAGATAGTCGGCGTTACGCGACTGATGGTCATCAATCGCGTGGGGCAGCGGTATCAGCAACGACGGCAGACCGGCGGCGGCCAGTTCGCTGATGGTCAATGCGCCTGCGCGGCAGACCACCAGATCGGCCCAGCTATAGGCTTGGGCCATGTTCTGGATGAACGGCGCAACTTGCGCCTCGACGCCCACGTCGCGATAGCGCTCGGCGGTAACGGCGTCATGATTCTTGCCCGACTGGTGAAACACTTCGGGCAGGATGTCCTGAGGTAACTGAGCCAGCGCCTCGGGCAGTAATTTGTTGAGCGGCTCCGCGCCCAGGCTGCCGCCCAGCACCAGCAGACGTGCCTTGCGACCGGCCAGCGCCTGACGCGGAGTTTCCAGAAACAGCTCGACGCGCACCGGGTTGCCGGTGGTACGACGCTTGGCCGAGGCCGGGAACGTATTCGGGAACGCTTCGCACACGCGGCTGGCGAACAATGCCAGGCTGCGGTTGGCAGTCCCGGCGACGGCATTCTGTTCGTGGATGATCAGCGGCACGCCAGCCAGCTTCGCAGCCAGACCGCCGGGGCCGGTGACATAGCCGCCAAAGCCGACCACACAGACCGGTTTCACCTGGCGAACCACCTTGCGCGCCTGCATCAGGCTTTTCAGCAACATCAGCGGTGCCTTGAGCAGCGACAATCGGCCCTTGCCACGCAACCCGGTCGCGTTGATCAGGTGCAGCGTCAGGCCAGCCTGCGGCACCAGCTCGTTTTCGATGCCGCGCGGTGTGCCCAGCCAATGGATCTTGTAGCCACGCGCCTGGAATTCGCGCGCGCAGGCCAGCGCCGGGAACACGTGCCCGCCCGTACCGCCTGCCATGATCAGCACGTTAGCGTCCATTGTGCGTCTCCTCGGCGAAGTCGCTTTCCTGGAACTCGGCTTCTTCACTGCCCATGTTGTTGCGCGATTCCCACTCGATACGCAGCAACAGGCCAAGGCTGGCACAGCAGATCACCAGCGAGCTGCCGCCATAGCTGAGGAACGGCAGCGTCAGACCCTTGGTCGGCAACAGGCCGACGTTCACGCCGATGTTGATCAGGAACTGACCGATCCACAGGAACGACAGGCCATACGCGACATAAGCACCAAAGAACTGTTTGGTCCGCTCTGCCCACATGCCGATGTACATGCCGCGAATACTGACGAACAGAAACAGCGCGACGGTCAGCAGCGAGCCGATGACGCCCAGTTCTTCTGCAAGTACCGAGAACACGAAGTCGGTGTGCGCTTCCGGCAGGTAGAACTGTTTCTGCACGCTGTTACCCAAACCGACGCCAAACCACTCGCCGCGACCGAAAGCGATCAGCGCCTGCGTCAACTGATAACCGGAGCCAAACTGGTCAGCCCATGGATCGGTAAAGTTGGTCAGGCGCGCCATCCGGTAGGGCTGGGCCTGTACCAGCACGACCACCGAGGCAACGGCCAGCACCACCATCAGCGAGAAACGGAACAGGCCGACACCGCCGAGAAACAACATGGCAGCTGCCGAACCCATCATGACCACGGTGGCACCGAAGTCAGGCTCCATCAGCAAAAGGCCCGCCATCGGCAACAGCACGATGAAGGGCTTGAAGAAGCCCATCCAGCTTTCGCGAACTTCCTGCTGACGACGAATCAGGTAACCGGCGAGGAAGATCACCACGAAAACCTTGGCGATTTCCGAAGGCTGTACGTTGAACGCGCCGAAGCCGATCCAGCGCATCGAGCCGTTGACCTCTCGCCCGATGCCAGGCACCAGCACCATCAGCAGCAGGCCGAACGCACCCAGCAGCATCAACCAGCCCAGACGCTGCCAGGTGGCGACCGGAATCATCATGGTCACACCGCACGCGCCCAGACCGATCAACAGATAGACCAGATGGCGAGTCATCATGTACAGCGTGTTGCCCGACTGCACGGCCGCGACTTCTGACGAGGCGGACGTGATCATCACCAGGCCGAGGCCCAACAATGCCAGACAACCGACCAGCATCGGAAAATCGAGGTCGATACCGCGGCCGCTAATCAATGGCGATGGATAAGGCTTGATCACACCGAAGATCATGACAAGCACTCCACTGCCTGCGCGAACACACGTCCGCGCTCTTCATAATTCTTGAACATGTCCAGGCTGGCGCATGCGGGAGACAACAACACGGCATCGCCGCTGCGGGCCAGCTCGGCACTGCGCTCGACCGCCGCTTGCAGTGTGTCGACACGAACCAGCGGAACGGCATCGCCCAGCACCTGAGCAATCAGCTCGGCGTCGCGACCGAGCAATACGGCGGCACGGCAATGTTTCGCCACTGGCGCACGCAAACCGCTGAAGTCAGCGCCCTTGCCATCGCCACCGGCAATCAGCACCAGCTTGCCGTCGATGTCCGCGCCGAGGCCTTCGATGGCCGCCAGTGCAGCCCCCACGTTGGTGGCCTTGGAATCGTTGTAGTAATGGACGCCTTCGCGCTCGCGCAGCCATTGGCAGCGGTGCTCAAGCCCGGTGAACTCGCGCAGGCTGGCGAGCATGGCGTCGAACGGCAGACCCACCGCATGGCCCAGCGCCAGTGCCGCCAGCGCGTTGGCCTGATTGTGTGCGCCGCGCACTTTCAGCTCGCGCACCGGCATCAGGTTCTCGAACTGGAAGGCCAGGTACTTTTCGCCATTCTCTTCCCGCAGACCGAAGCCGTGGAAGTCAGGCGTGTTCAGGCCGAAGGTCCAGCACGGCAGCCCTTCGCCAATCAGCGGACGGGACAACGCATCCTGCCGATTGACCACCACCTGCCGTGCACCGCGGAAAATCCGGTGCTTGGCCAGATGGTAGGCAGGCAGGCCGCTGTAGCGGTCCATGTGGTCTTCGCTGATGTTCAGCACGGTCGCCACTTCAGCGTTGAGCTGGTCGGTGGTTTCGAGCTGAAAACTGGACAGTTCCATGACATAAAGCTCGACGTCATCGCTGAGCAGATCCAGCGCCGGCGTGCCGAGATTGCCACCCACCGCGACACGCTTGCCTGCGGCAATGGCCATTTCGCCAACCAGCGTGGTCACGGTGCTTTTCGCGTTGGAACCGGTGATGGCAATCACCGGCGCCTTCGCGTGACGGGCGAACAGTTCGATATCGCCCGACAGCTTGACGCCGCGTGCGTGGGCCTGTTGCAAGGCCGGTGTTGCCAAGGCCAGACCGGGGCTGACATACAGCTCATCGGCACGGCAGAGGAAATCCACGTCCAGTTCGCCACAACGCACTTCCACCTGCGGGTAATCGCGACGCAAGGTCGCCAGCTCAGGAGGATTCTCCCGCGTGTCGGCCACAGCAAAGGACACGCCCTGGTTCGCCAGGGAGCGAACCAGGGACATGCCGCTTTTGCCTAGACCCACGACAATGCGGAAGCGGTCGGAAGCGATCAGGGACACTCGTTCTACCTCAGTTTCAACGTGGCAAGGCCGATCAGCACGAGAATCACGGTGATGATCCAGAAACGGACGATCACGCGTGGTTCGGGCCAGCCTTTGAGTTCAAAGTGGTGGTGTATCGGCGCCATGCGAAACACCCGGCGGCCGGTGAGTTTGAAAGACGCAACCTGAATGACCACTGAAAGGGTTTCCATCACGAACACGCCGCCCATGATGAACAGGACCATTTCCTGACGCACGATCACGGCCATGGTGCCCAGCGCAGCGCCCAGTGCCAGCGCACCGACGTCACCCATGAAGACTTGTGCCGGGTAGGTGTTGAACCACAGGAACCCCAGCCCCGCACCGATCAGTGCCCCCGAGAACACAATCAGTTCACCCGCCCCCGGCACATAAGGAATCAGCAGGTATTCAGCGAATTTCACGTTACCCGACAGGTAGCAGAAGATGCCCAGCGCGCCGCCGACCATCACCGTTGGCATGATCGCCAGGCCGTCCAGGCCATCCGTCAGGTTGACCGCGTTGCTCGAACCGACGATCACGAAATAGGTCAGCACGATGAAGCCGATGCCGAGCGGGATGCGCACATCCTTGAGCATCGGCACGATCAGCGTGGTCTCGGTCGCAGACGGCGCAGTCGTATAAAGGAAGATTGCCGCGCAAAGGCCAAATACCGACTGCCAGAAATACTTCCAGCGACTCGGCAGGCCCCGGGAATTTTTTTCGATCACCTTGCGGTAGTCATCGACCCAGCCGATGGCACCGAACAGGAAGGTCACCAGCAACACCACCCAGACGTAACGGTTGCTCAGGTCGGCCCACAGCAAGGTACTGATCCCGATGGACGACAGAATCAGCGCGCCACCCATGGTCGGCGTGCCGGACTTGGACAGGTGCGACTGTGGACCGTCGTTGCGCACCGACTGACCGATCTGGCGCATCTGCAAGGTGCGGATCATCCACGGCCCCAGGCACAACGACAGTGTCAGCGCAGTAAGCACGCCAAGGATCCCGCGCAAAGACAGGTATTGAAAGACCGCGAAGCCTTTGTAGAACTGTTGTAAAAACTCGGCCAACAGCAGCAGCATCAATGTTTCTCCAGGCTAGAACCGCACAAGGCAGCCACGACGTTTTCCATCGCAGCGCTACGCGAGCCCTTGATCAGTAAAGTGGTGTCAGGGTTTTGCTCGGCACCCAGTGCCGCAATCAGCTCTGCCTGGCTGGCAAAGTGATGCGCGTGCTCGCCAAAGGCGCTCACGGCATGAGTCATCAACGGGCCGACGGCATAAAGTGCGGAAACCTTGCCAGCCGCGTAAGCGCCGACCTCGCGGTGGCCCTGCTCGGCCCAGTCGCCCAGCTCGCCGATATCACCCAGCACCAGCACGGTACGCCCGCTGAAACCGGTGAGGATATCGACAGCCGCGTTGATCGACGCCGGATTGGCGTTGTAGGTGTCGTCGATGACACGCACGCCATTGCTGGCGATCTGCGCCACAGCGCGGCCCTTGACCGGCTGCACGTTGTTCAGGCCAGCGGCGATGCCTTCCAGGCTGACGCCCAGCGCGCAGGCAGCGGCCGCTGCGGCCAAGGCATTGGCCACATTGTGCGTGCCCAGCAAATTCAGTTGTACCGGTGCGGCACCGAGCGGGCTGTTGAGCATGAACGCCGGGCAACCGCGCGCGTCACGACGCAAGTCGGTGGCATGCAGGTCGGCTGCGGGGTTGTTCAAGGCGAACGTCATGACCTTGCGCTCGCCTGCGCGCAGCTGCCAGATCGGAAATGCCTTGTCATCCAGATTCAGGACGGCTGTACCGGTGGCGTCGAGACCTTCGAGAATCTCGCCCTTGGCTTCAACGATCCTGTCCGGACCACCGAACTCGCCAACGTGGGCGGTTCCAGCATTGGTGATAATCGCAACGTGCGGCTTGGTCAGGCTCACGGTGAAGGCAATTGCGCCCACCCGCGAGGCGCCCAGCTCGATGACAGCGGCATCATGCTCGGGCGCGAGTTCGAGCAGCGTCAAGGGCACGCCGAGTTCGTTGTTCAGGTTGCCACGGGTAGCCAGCACCGTCCCCCGCGTGCGCAGGATGCTGGCGAGCATTTCCTTGACCGTGGTCTTGCCGCTGGAACCGGTCATCGCCGCAACAGGCTTGTCGACGAACGCATTGCGGTTCATCGCGCCCAGTTGCGCGAGGGCCTTGCGGGTGTCGAGCACGACCAGTTGCGGCAGGCTTGCACCCTCCACTTCGTGCTCGACCAAAGCACCGACGGCACCTTTGCCAGCGACCTGTTCCAGGTACTCATGCCCGTCGAAACGCGGCCCGGTCAGGGCGACGAACAGTTGGCCTGGCGCAATGCCACGGCTGTCGGTGCTGACGCCATGAAAACTGCAGTCGCCGCCTACCAGCCGGGCGTCGAGATGGGTCACCAGTTCGCTGAAGGTCATTGGCTTAATCATGCGCAGGCTCCCATGCAGCAAGTGCCTTGGCAGCTTCTTGCAAATCAGAAAACGGATGACGCTGGCCGGCGATTTCCTGGTAGTCCTCGTGGCCTTTGCCTGCCAGTACCACTACATCATCGGCACTGGCCGAAGCGATCAGCTCGGCGATGGCCTGACCACGACCTTCGACAAAGCGCACCTTGTCAGCAGCAACGAAGCCTGGGCGGATGTCATCGAAAATCTGCGAAGGCGGCTCGTTACGCGGGTTGTCATCGGTCACCCAGACGCCGTCGGCCAGACGCTCGACCACTTCGGCCATCAACGGACGCTTGCCGCGATCACGATCACCGCCGCAGCCGAACAGGCACAACAGCCGGCCTTTGGCATGCGGACGCAGTGCTTCCAGCACCTTTTCCAGCGCATCCGGGGTGTGCGCATAATCGACGACGACCAGCGGTTTGCTGGCGCCACCCAGACGCTGCATGCGTCCGACCGGGCCTTCAAGTTTCGGCAGCACCTTGAGAATTTCATCCAGCGCGTAATCCAGCCCCAACAGCGCGCCCACCGCAGCCAGCACGTTGCTCAGGTTGAAGCGGCCCAGCAACGCGCTGCGCAGGAAGTGCTCGCCCTGCGGCGTGACCAGCGTGGCGCGCACGCCATCGTCGTCGAACCTGGCGTCGCGGCAATACAGATAAGCAGCGCTGTCCAGCTGGCTGTAAGTGATCAGCCGCGATTCGTGCTTGAGCGTGGCCAGCTTGCGACCGAACTCGTCATCGAGGTTGATCACCCGGCAATTGAGGTTAGGCCAGGCAAACAGCTTGGCCTTGGCCGCGCCGTAGGCTTCCATGGTGCCGTGGTAATCCAGATGATCACGGGACAGATTGGTCAGCACCGCGACATCGAATGCAATGGCCGTCGCACGTCCCTGATCCAGCCCGTGGGATGAAACTTCCATGGCCACGGCACGCGCGCCGGCTTTTTTCAGGTCGGTCAACGTCGCCTGAACGGCTATCGGGTCAGGCGTGGTGTGACGGCCGCTTTGCAGCGCACCGTGGAAACCGGTGCCGAGGGTGCCCACAATGCCGCAGTGTTGACCAAGCAGGTCCAGCGCCTGGGCAACCAACTGAGTCACGCTGGTTTTACCGTTGGTGCCGGTGACACCGACCATGTTCAGGCTGCGGCTTGGGTCACCATAAAAACGCCCGGCAACATCGGACAGCTGCGCTGCCAGGCCTTTGACCGGAATAAGCGGCACATCGGTGATCGGCAGAACGCTCGACCCTTCGACTTCGTAGGCCACGGCGGCTGCACCGCGCTTCAAGGCGTCGGCAATGTGCGCGCGACCGTCGGAATTGATCCCCGGCACTGCCAGAAACAGATCCCCCGGACGCACGTTACGGCTGTCGAGTGTCAACTCGCGGATCAACGGATCGCGGTCGGTATGAGCGAAAATCTTGCTCAGATTAAAGGCCATCAACCACGCCCTCCTTTGGCTGCCGGTGCGGCATTGACTTGTTCCGGTGGCGCAAGGTTGTCTGGCGTCACGTTCATCAGACGCAACGTGCCGGACATGACCTTACTGAAGACCGGCGCCGAAACCAGACCGCCGTAGTAGCCACCCTTGCTCGGCTCGTCGATCACCACGACGATCGCGTAACGCGGGTTGCTCATCGGTCCGAAACCGGCGAACAGGGAGCGGTAGGAGTTTTCCGCATATCCTTTGGTGCCGATTGAAGTCTTGCGCGCCGTACCACTCTTGCCGCCGACGTGATAGGACGGCACACGGGCGCGGTACACGCCGCGCGGGTCCTCAATCACCTGCTGCAACATGCCTTGCAGGGTCTTGGCGGTTTTCTCGGGAATGGCCTGAGTCGACTCCGGCTCTTTATCGGTTTTCAGAATGGTCAGCGGCACGAGGCGGCCGTTGTTGGCCAGCGCGCCATAGGCATGCACCAGCTGCAATGCGGTGACCGACAGGCCGTAGCCGTAGGACAGCGTGGCGGTTTCTGCCTTGCGCCATTCGCGGTAGTTGGGCAGGTTGCCGACGCGCTCGCCAGGGAAGCCAAGACCGGTGTACTGACCGAAGCCGACACGCTGCATGGCGCGGAATATCGCTTCGCCGCCCACGTCGAACGCGACTTTACTCATACCGACGTTACTGGAGTTGATCAGGATGCCGGTCAGATCGAGGATCGGGCCTTCGGTCTTGGTCACGTCACGAATCGTGTACTTGCCGATCTGCAACGTACCCGGATACACCTCGACCTTGTCGGTCGGCTTCCAGCGACCACTGTCCAGCGCGGCCGTCATGGAAATCGGCTTCATGGTCGAGCCCGGCTCGAACACGTCGATGATCGCCCGGTTACGCATGGCGGCAGGCACCATGGTCCGACGATTGTTGGGGTTGTAAGTCGGCTGATTGACCATCGCCAGGACTTCGCCGGTCTTGACGTCCATGATCACCATGCTGCCCGCCTTCGCCTCGTTCTCGACGATGGCGTTGCGCAGTTCACGGGTGGCCAGATATTGCAGACGCAGGTCAATAGACAAAGCCAAGGTCTTTCCGGCCTTGGCATTCTTGGTTACCTGAACGTCCTTGATCAGTCGCCCTCGCCGGTCCTTGATGACCTGACGTTTGCCGGGCACGCCGGCAAGCCAGTCGTCATACGCCAACTCGACACCTTCACGACCATGGTCATCAAGGTCAGTAAAGCCGACCATGTGCGCGGTTACATCGCCTGCCGGGTAGAAGCGGCGGAATTCTTCGATGCCATAGACACCGGGCACTTTCAGATCGATGACCGACTGACCCTGTTCAGGCGTAAGACCACGAACCAGGTAGATGAATTCTTTATTGGCCTGCGAATCCAGACGCTCGGTCAGGGCCTTGAGGTCCTGGCCCAGAGCGGCGGCGAGCATCGGCCATTTAGATTTGTCCTGCTGCATTTCACGCGGGTTGGCCCACAGCGTGGTCACCGGCGTACTGACGGCCAGCGGCTCGCCGTTACGGTCGGTTATCAGACCACGGTGAGCCGGAATCGGGATGTGCCGCAGGCTGCGCGCGTCGCCCTGCTCCTTGAGGAACGTGTGGTCGACGACCTGCAGATCGACGATGCGCCAGCAAATCGCAAGCACCAGCGAAACCAGCAGCCCCACGACCACGCGGAAGCGCCACGGGTAAAGTGCGCCTTCGAGCTTCATCATGGCGCCACCATCCGCACTTCAGCAGCACTGGGAATGTGCATCTTCAGTTGTTCGGTGGCCAGGGTTTCGATGCGGCTGTGGGCAGTCCAGGTGCTCTGCTCGAGAATCAGGCGCCCCCATTCGGCCTGTGCCTTGTCGCGCACGCTCATTTCCGAATACAGCGAGTTGAGCAACTGCCGGTTCCAGTGAGCACTGTAGGAAACACCAATCGCCGAAATCAGGACGGCGACGAACAGCAGCAGCATGATGAAGCTGCCGCCTGGCAAAGGCTTGAGGAAAACCCGGTTCACCTGAGTTTCTCCGCGACGCGCATGACAGCGCTGCGCGAGCGTGGATTGGCCTTGGTTTCTGCATCGGAGGCGAATTGCGCCTTGCCGTGAATCTTGATCTTCGGTTCGAAGAGCTTGAACTGGATCGGCAGGTCACGCGGCATGTTGTCGGCTTCGCCCTTGGCGAGCTTGCGCATGAACAGTTTGACGATGCGGTCTTCAAGCGAGTGAAAGCTGATCACCACCAGACGGCCGCCGATTTCCAGCGTGTCCAGTGCGGCTTCAAGCCCGGCTTCCAGGTCACCCAGTTCGTTGTTGACGTGAATTCGCAGACCCTGGAAGGCACGCGTTGCAGGGTTTTTGCCTTTTTCCCAGGCAGGATTGGCGACCTCGAGCACTTCGGCAAGGTCGGCGGTGCGCTCGAAGGGCTGGATTTCACGGCGCTGCACGACGGCGTTGGCCATGCGCTTGGCGAAACGCTCTTCACCGTATTCCTTGAAGACGCGGGCGATTTCTTCGGCCGGTGCGGATGCGATGAATTCGGCAGCGCTGACGCCACGTGTCGGGTCCATGCGCATGTCCAGCGGGCCGTCGTTCATGAAACTGAAGCCACGCTCAGGATCATCCAGCTGCGGGGACGACACACCCAGATCCAGCAGGATGCCGCTGACTTTGCCCGCCAGGCCACGCTCCTGAACTTCCGAACCGAGTTCTGCAAAGCTGCGCTGCACAATGACAAAGCGGCCGTCTTCGGCCGCTAGCGCTTGCCCGGTGGCAATCGCTTGAGGGTCCTTGTCGAATCCCAGCAGCCGGCCGTCCGGCCCGAGATGACTGAGAATCAGACGACTGTGCCCGCCACGTCCGAACGTACCGTCCAGATAGCAGCCATCCGCGCGTACCGCGAGAGCCTCCACGGCTTCTTCAAGCAGTACGGTGATGTGGGTAAAGGCGCTATTCATAGTCACAGGATCAGGTCACGTAATTCGTCGGGCATCGCGCCAGGTTGTTGAATGGCCGCCAGGTCTGCACCAGCAAGTGCATTCCAGGCGTCCTCGTCCCACAGTTGAAACTTGTTGAGCTGGCCCACCAACATCACGCGCTTGTCGAGCTTCGCGTACTCGCGAAGACGTGGCGGCACCAGAAAACGCCCGCTGCCATCCAGCTCCAGATCGACCGCATTGCCAATCAGAAGCCGTTGCAAGCGACGGTTTTCTTCACGAAATGTCGCCAGATCCCGAAGTTTGGCTTCTATCAGTTCCCACTCGGACAGCGGGTAGAGACACAAACAGGGGTCAACGGCGTCGATGGTCACGATCATTTGCCCGGCACTGCGCGAATCCAACTCGTCACGGTACCGGCTCGGCATAGCGAGACGGCCCTTGGCATCGAGATTGATCGCGTTGGCACCACGGAACACAGGCGCATTCTCCGAATATTAGCTTTTTGCGCTAAAAAAACCCACTTCGTGCCACTTTCTGCCACTTGCGCACACTATAGGAACGCGCCCACCACACCGTCAAGGCACGGTCTTAAGGAAAACCCTTACATTTCGGAGATTTAGGAGGGGTTTCGGAGTCAGAACGGATAATTTACGAGCAATCCGACAGATAAATCCCACACGACTCAAATCGTTGCGATTCAAAGTTAATGTGATTTATGAACTGTAAGATTTTTTTGGTATTACGAAGGGGGTTTGCTGCTTAAAACGAAGAGTAAAAAAAGGTGGAGAGTCGATCTGTAAGCCGGGTTCTGTCGAGGACAGTCATTCCTCTACGACGGCCATCACTGGACGCCTTTAGCAACCTACCCGGTTCCAGCGCGGGCCACGCCTTGGAACCCTATTTGGTCTTGCTCCGAGTGGGGTTTACCTTGCCACGTACTGTTGCCAGACGTGCGGTGCGCTCTTACCGCACCTTTTCACCCTTACCGGCACCGAAGCGCTTAGGCGGTTATTTTCTGTGGCACTTTCCGTAGGCTCGCGCCTCCCAGGCGTTACCTGGCACTCCGCCCTATGGAGCCCGGACTTTCCTCCCCCCCTTGTTGCGGAACAACAAGAGGCAGCGACTGTCCGATCGACTCTCCGCCGACAAGGTTAGCGGCACACGCCATCAAGAACAAGCTTTAAAAGCGCCTGCAACCCGCATGGCGTCTCGAAAGCCCGCCTTATTCGCCCTTCTGTTTGTCCAGCGCCACCTGATAAAGCAGATTCTTGCGCACCCCGGTTATCTCGGCCGCCAAAGCAGCTGCGCGCTTGAGCGGCATCTCTTCGAGCAGCAGATCGAGCACCCTGCGCGCTTCAGCCCCCACAACATCTTCGTCCGCAGGCGGCGTCCAGCCGGATACCAGCACCACACACTCGCCGCGCTGCTGATTGCTGTCGGCTTCGACAAAAGCCCGAAGCTCACCCAAAGGCAGACCCTTGAGCGTTTCGAAAGTTTTGGTTATTTCACGCGCCAGCAAGGCATGCCGCTCGGCACCGAAGACCAGCTCCATATCCTGCAGGCATTCCAGGATTCGATGAGGCGCCTCGTAGTAGATGAGCGTGCGCGGTTCTTCCTTTACCAGCTCGAGCTTTGCCCGACGGCCAATCGCCTTCGCCGGAAGAAAGCCTTCGAAGATGAAACGATCAGAAGGCAGCCCCGCCGCAGACAAAGCGGCAATCAGAGCGCAGGCGCCCGGCACCGGAACGACCGGCACACCGGCGGCACGCGCCTGGCGAACCAGGTGATAGCCGGGATCGGAGATCAGCGGTGTGCCCGCATCGGAAATCAGCGCAACATCGTCGCCCGCCAGCAGCCGCGTGATAAACCGACTACCTTCATCACGCTCGTTATGCTCGTGGCAGGCGGCCAGCGGCGTCGATATACCGAAGTGTTGCATCAGGCGTGCTGAATGACGCGTATCTTCTGCCGCGATCAACGCGACTTCGCGCAGCACTTTCAGCGCCCGCACGCTCATATCGTCCAGATTGCCGATAGGGGTCGCCACGACATAAAGCGAGCCCGGGGTGGAATTCGAAACAACCGGAACAGTCAAAACGCAGACCTCTTGTGGTAAAGCTGGATTTTCGTGAACACGCATTGTACAGGCTGCGACCGCGCCAACGGTTCGCGCATCAGGGAAGCGGGCAAAAAAGGAATAAAAACGTGATGACGCCTAACCGAAACACGCGTCGACAGCCCCGAATTGAACGATTTGGCCGACGGATGACCCTAACGCGACCAATATCATCGCTTTACGCACCTTCGACGTCGCACCCCGGCCAGCGCTTGGGTACAATTCTCCGTTAATTCGCTCGAGTATCAGGAACATACCAATGATCGCTTGTCTGCGGCTGCTCTCTGCCCTCTGCTTCGCTGCACTTCTCGCAGCCTGCGCCAGCTCGCCCTCGTCCAGCCTTGGCGAGCTGCCGCGCACCCCTGACGCCAGCATCGAGCAACTGCTCGATCAGGCCGCCAACGCCAAGTCGCCCGAGCAAGCCGCGACGCTGCGCTTGAGCGCTGCCGATCTGGCCAGCCGCCAGAACGACGCCGGACGCGCTGCGCAGATCCTTGGTCAGGTCCAGCTCGATCAACTCAAGCCAGGCCTGCAGGTCTACGCCAGCACCCTGTCCGCCGAACTGGCAATGGGCCGCAATCAACCCAAGGCCGCGCTGACCGCCCTCAATCATCCGAGCATGCAGCGCCTGGGTGAACTGTCGGTCGAACAGCAGGTTCGCACCCACCGGGTCAAGGCGCGCGCGCTGGAAGCCGATGGTCAGATGCTGGCAGCCGTCAACGAGCGGGTCTTTGCCGGGCCGCTGTTGCAGGGCGCAGACCTCAGCGCCAACAACGATGCGATCTGGACCTTGGTCTCCGCTTTGCCGGCCGAACAGCTGCAAAGCAGCGCTACTGATGACCTGGGTGGCTGGCTGAACCTGGCTCGCTCGATCAAAGGTGCCGGTACGCTCGAGCAGCAACAGGCAGCCATCGATAATTGGAAAGCGCAAAACCCGAAACACCCCGCAGCCCTGCAACTGCCAGACGCTCTTGCCAAACTGCGCGCCCTGACCAGCGAACCGATTACCAAAATCGCCCTGCTACTGCCGCAGGACGGCCAACTGGCATCGGTTGCCAAGGCACTGCGCGAAGGCTTCATGGCGGCGCACTTCCAGGCCCAGCAAGCAGGCGAAAACCCGCCTGCCATTCAGGTCTTCGATAGCTCGCGCATCACCTCGATGGACGAATTCTATCGTCAGGCACAGGCCGCTGGCGCTCAGCTGGTCGTCGGCCCACTGGAAAAGAACCTCGTCAAACAGCTGAACAGCCGTCAGCAATTGCCGATCACTACACTGGCGCTCAACTACAGCGACACCAGCACCGAAGGCCCTGCGCAGTTGTATCAGTTCGGCCTGGCTGCAGAAGACGAAGCCCGCGAAGTGGCCCGTCGTGCCTGGGCCGACGGCAAGCGCAGCGCAGTGGCCATGGTGCCGAAAGGCGAATGGGGCGACCGCGTTCTGGATGCGTTCCGCAAAGCCTGGCAAGCCAAGGGCGGCACTTTGATCGCCGCCGAGCATGTCGATCAACCCGTAGAGCTGGCCCAGCAGGTCGCCGATCTGTTCCAGTTGCGTAACAGCGAAGGCCGTGCCCAGCGCCTGCAAAGCACTGCCGGCACTCAAGTGGCTGCGCAGCCTAGCCGTCGCCAGGACATCGACTTCATGTTCCTCGCCGCAACCCCCCAACAAGCACAGCAAATCAAACCGACCATGGTCTTCCAGTATGCGGGCGACGTACCGGTGTACGCGACTTCGCACCTGTTCACCAACAGCAATGATCACGCCCAGTACATGGACCTCAATGGCGTGCGCTTCTGCGAAACACCGTGGCTGCTCAACGCCGACGACCCGCTGCGCCAGCAAGTGACCGCCCAATGGCCGCAGGCTGCGGGCAGCCTGGGTCGCCTGTATGCGATGGGTATCGACGCTTACCGTCTGGCCCCGCGCCTCGGTCAGCTCAAGGCGATGCCTGATACGCGCATCGACGGCTTGTCCGGCAGCCTGAGCATGAACCCTGGCCGTCGTATCGAGCGTCAATTGCCATGGGCAGAGTTTGTGGACGGCAAGATCCAGCGCCTGCCGGACACCACCCCTTGACGCAACGCAGCACCCGGCAGCAAGCAGGGCGCGAGGCAGAAGCCTACGCCCTGCAGTATCTGCAACAGCAGGGGCTGCAGCTCATCGAACAAAACTGGTTATGCAAACGCGGCGAGCTTGATCTAGTCATGCTCGACGGCGATACAGTAGTATTCGTCGAAGTTCGCTATCGCCGCCATGCTGGCTGGGGTGGCGCCGTAGAAAGCGTCGATTTTCGCAAGCAGGAGAAACTCGTCACTGCCGCACAGCTTTTTCTGCAACAGGTCCCGGACTGGGCCGATCATCCCTGTCGTTTCGACGTGATCGCGATTGAAGGCACCCCCGGCACCGCCGCACCACTGAACTGGATCAGAAGTGCTTTTGACAGCTGAAGCGTATCAGGGCGAGCAGCCCGACTGCCTTCATGACTATAACCAGCCTCTGTCATCATCGATTTCGCTATTTGTTTTGCCGGCTGCACACCCTGTGTGCCGGATAGCAGCCGGGAGACCCCGGCGCATCCGTCCCGCCGCCGTACGCTCTAATTAAGGTCACATTGATGGACATGCAATCCCGAATTCGCCGGCTGTTTCAGGCCAGCATCGAAACCAAGCAACAGGCGATGGAAGTCCTTGCACCCTATATCGAGCAAGCCAGTCAGGTCATGGTCAATGCCCTGCTCAACGAAGGCAAAATGCTTTCGTGCGGCAACGGCGGATCGGCGGGCGATGCACAGCACTTCTCCTCGGAACTGCTCAACCGCTTCGAACGCGAGCGGCCGAGCCTGCCAGCCATCGCACTGACCACCGACAGCTCGACGATCACCTCGATCGCCAACGATTACAGCTACAACGAAATTTTCTCCAAACAGATTCGCGCACTGGGCCAGCCGGGCGATGTGTTGCTGGCGATTTCCACCAGCGGCAACTCGGCGAATATTATTCAGGCCATCCAGGCCGCACATGATCGCGAAATGATTGTCGTAGCATTGACGGGACGCGACGGCGGCGGCATGGCTTCACTGCTATTGCCCGAGGACGTGGAAATCCGCGTACCGGCCACTGTCACGGCACGTATACAAGAAGTCCATCTGCTGGCGATCCATTGCCTTTGCGATCTGATCGACAGCCAACTGTTCGGGAGTGAAGAATGACCCCTAATCGTCTCAGCCTACTGGTTCTGACACTGTGCCTCAGCATCACCGGATGCAGCTCGGTGATCACGGCTACTCGCGACAAGCCGATCGAAGATGATCGCGGCACGCGCACGTTCGGCAGCAAGATCGATGACTCGCTGATCGAAACCAAGGCCGCAGTCAACATCTCCAAGGCGCACCCCGATTTGGCCGAAGGCTCGCACATCGTTGTGACCAGCTACAACGGCATCGTATTGCTCGCAGGCCAGACACCGCGTGCCGACCTCAAGGCCATGGCCGAACAGGCTGCCAGCACGGTCCAGCGCGTCAAGAAGGTCAACAACGAGATCCAGGTCATGGCGCCCTCGTCGCTGCTGGCCCGCAACAACGATGCCTGGCTGACCACCAAGATCAAAAGCCAGATGATCGCCGACGCGTCGATCCCGGGCTCGCGCATCAAGGTCGTGACCGAGAACGGCATTGTATTTCTGCTGGGCCTGGTCACTCAGGACGAAGCCAACCGCGCGACCAACCTGGTACAAAGCGTCTCGGGCGTGCAGAAGATCGTCAAACTGTTCGAGTACATCGACTGACCGCCAACGGGCAGACATGAAAAAGGCGATCCGAGCAGACTGTGTGAAAACCTAGCAATCTGCGCAGCGCTCAAAGAAAATGCTCCGTATCGAAAGATACAGAGCATTTTTCGTTATGGCCTACATCCAAGGTGAGTCCCGCAGCCAGACCAGCCTATTCCCGGTCTCGCTGGAAGAGTTGATCCCCGAGGATCACCTCGTTCGTGTCATTGACCTGTACGTTGCCAGGCTCGATCTGGTGCAACTGGGCTTCGATAAAGCGATTCCAAAAAGCACGGGGCGCCCTGCTTATGATCCCGCCGATCAGCTAAAACTCTACCTCTACGGCTATTTTCAGCGGATTCGCTCATCGCGACGTCTTGAAGCCGAGTGTCAGCGCAACATCGAAGTGATGTGGCTGATCAACCGGCTCAAGCCCGACTTCAAGACCATCGCCGATTTTCGCAAGAACAATAAACCCGCCTTCATCGCGACCTGCCGTGCTTTCGTTCGGTTTTGTCGCACGGCAGGCTTGATCGCCGGTGAGTTGGTGGCCATCGACGGCAGCAAGTTTCAGGCGGTCGCATCCTCACGGCGTCATGTGAATTTGAAGCAGCTCAAGCGCCAGGAAGAAAAACTGGATAAGCGCATCGCTCAGTATCTGGCCGAGCTGGATGAGGCCGACAAGGCTGAAACCACAGATTCAATTGATCGCAGCGCAATCAAGGTAGCCCTGGCACAGCTTGAGGCTCGACAACAGGATAATCAGAGTTGCCAGGCACTGATGCGTTCGATGGGCATCGAGCAGTTCAACACCCATGAAAGCGATGCCCGAATGATGCGCACGGCCAAAGGGCCACGTGTGGCCTACAACGTGCAAACCGTCGTGGACGCCGAGCATTGCCTGATTTTGCATCATGAGGTCACCCAAGATGGCGATGACCGAAAGCAACTGGAGCCGATGGCCAAGGCCGCCAAAGCAGAGTTACAGCAAGATGATCTGACGGTCACTGCCGATGCCGGCTACTCCAATGGCAAGCAGTTTCAGGCCTGCGAGGATGCTTCGATTACGGCCTATGTACCGCCCAATCGTTCGAAAAACCCTGGCAGTCAGGAAGAGCAGCTCTTTGAGCGAAAAGACTTTATCTATGAGACCGGACACGATCGTTTCCAGTGTCCGGCAGGCAAATGGTTAACGCTAAAACAGCACAACAAAGGTGATCGGATCTATCAGGCTGAGGTCGATGACTGCGCCAACTGCGCGCTGAAAACGCAATGCACTCGAGCCCGGCGCCGTTATGTCTCACGACATGCCCATGAAGAGGCTTTCGAGCGGATGGAGCAAAGAATGCAGGCGCATCCTGAGATGATGGCCAACCGAAGATCCATCGTTGAGCACCCCTTCGGCAACCTCAAGCAATGGCTATTTGGTAATGGCCGTTTCTTGCTGCGACAACTGGAGGGTACAAAAGCTGAAATGGCCTTGGCGGTGAATGCCTATAACCTGAAACGAGCGATTAAAGTGCTCGGTGTGCGCCATCTGATGGCTTTGATGGGCTGAGCGGACATTTTTTTCGTCTGCTGCCAATACAAAAAAAACGCCCCGAACAAGTCGGGGCGTTTGCTTGGGCCTTCATCAGTGTGTTTTCACACAGTCTGCGAGGATCGCCTTTTTCATTTCAGCTGTATGTCACTTGACCACTTTCAGACTCGGCCTGCCGCTTGGGCGCGGAGGCTCGCTGTCAGGTGGCGTGTCGTCTTCGACTTCAATCTCGATCTCGTCGCCATCTTCAAGGGAGGGCTCCAGATCGAAAACCATGCCCTGCCCGTTCTCACGGGCATAAATGCCCAGAATGGCGGCAACAGGCACGTACAGGGTGTGTGGCACACCCCCGAAGCGACCTTCAAAGCTGACGGCTTCGTTATCCATATGCAGATGACGCACTGCACTGGGCGAAACATTCAGGACAATCTGTCCATCGTTGGCGAACCCCTGAGGGACCTGAACGGATGGGTACTCCGCATTGACCAGCACATGCGGGGTGCAATCGTTATCGACGATCCACTCGTAAAGAGCGCGAACAAGATAAGGGCGACTGGAGTTCATTAACGGCTCCTTAAGCCTTAGCGCATTTCACGTTCGGCAGCAGACAGACTCGCCTGAAAAGCCTCACGCGCAAATTGGCGCTCCATATAATCAAGCAACGGCTTGGCAGGCCGCGGCAATTCGATACCCAAAATCGGCAAACGCCAGAGTATGGGCAATAGACAGCAATCAACGAGACTTAGCTCGTCGCTCATGAAAAAAGCTTTTTCTGCGAACAGCGGGGAAACCCCGGCCAGACTTTCACGCAGCTCCTTGCGCGCCTGAACGCGAGCAGGTTCTTTACTGCGAGTGTCCAGAATCAGGTCCACCAGGCCGCACCAGTCCCGCTGAATCCTGTGAATCAACAGACGGCTATTGGCACGCGCTACCGGATAAACGGGCAGCAGGGGCGGATGAGGATAACGCTCATCCAGGTATTCCATCACCACTGTCGACTCGTACAACGCCAGATCACGATCAACCAGCGTGGGTACACTGCCATACGGATTCACTTCAATAAGCTGCGGCGGATGACGACCTGCCACAACCTCAATGATTTCGGCGCTGACACCTTTCTCCGCGAGCACGATGCGCACACGGTGGGAATAGTGGTCGGCGGGGTCGGAGTAACAGGCCAACCGGTTGGTCACGCCCATGGCGGTCCTCCTCGCTTGTTAAATTTATCGGACAGACGAACGAACGCGCTTCAAGGCGCCTCCGACAATGATCGCAACAGGACAGGTGTTCGTCGCGGGCGACAAGATAGCTTATTTACGCGATCTAAATTCTGCAATCTTGCGCGGGTAAGCTATGAGCTTCGCGATATGCCCAGTGACGCCGCAAAAAGACGTCCATAAAAAAAACGCCCACCCCCGTGAGGAGATGGACGTTCTTTTGAACAAAGAGCTTCGAAAAAGGAGCTTTGGAAAAAGAGCCTTGAGCAAAGCGCTTCGAACGAAAGCGAATTAACGCTTCGAGTACTGCGGACGCTTACGCGCTTTACGCAGACCGACTTTCTTACGTTCAACTTCACGAGCATCGCGAGTCACGAAGCCTGCTTTACGCAGTGCGCCACGCAGCGTCTCGTCGTACTGCATCAGAGCGCGAGTGATACCGTGGCGGATTGCGCCAGCCTGACCACTTACGCCGCCACCGATAACAGTGACGTAGATGTCGAACTTTTCAACGGTCTCGGTCAGTTCCAGCGGCTGACGAACTACCATACGGGCAGTTTCGCGACCGAAGAAATTTTCCAGAGTGCGGTTGTTGATCGAGATGTTACCAGTACCCGGACGCAGGAAAACGCGTGCGGTTGCGGTCTTGCGACGGCCAGTGCCGTAATTTTGAGTCGCCGACATAATGAACTATTCCGTTAAAACTTCAGTTCTTGGGGCTGCTGAGCAGTATGAGGGTGTACAGCGCCCGCATAGACTTTCAGCTTACGATACATGTCGCGACCCAGCGGGTTCTTAGGCAGCATGCCTTTGACCGCGGTCTCGATCACGCGCTCAGGAGCTTTGGCGATCAGCTTTTCGAAGTTGATCGACTTGATCCCGCCCGGAAAACCGGAGTGTGAGTAGTAGATCTTGTCGGTGGTCTTGGCACCAGTAACGCGGATCTGCTCGGCATTGATCACGACGATGTAGTCGCCAGTGTCAACGTGCGGAGTGTATTCCGGTTTGTGCTTGCCACGCAGACGGCTCGCGATTTCGGTGGCCAGACGACCCAGGGTCTGACCAGCAGCGTCGACGACGAACCAGTCGCGCTTAACTGTTTCCGGTTTAGCAGTAAAAGTTTTCATTCTTTATAGCCTCAGGGGCCGCCCTGAAAATTAGACGGCGGATCTTACTGAATAGTGCGTACTTTGACAAGTCAAAGGCAGCCGGAAACAGACGCTATCGGGGGCTCGGGTCAGCGCGTCCGTTATACGGCAAGATTCTTCGGCAGACGGCGCATCACTTCCACTGCAAAGAGCTGGCGGATTATACAGACTGCAAAAATAACCTCAACCGGATTTTTTGTTCACGTTCTGTTTATTGCCTGCGATGGCCCGATTAGCGGATATTTGCCCTCGAAGCACAAAGCCATCATTCACAGCGCTCGGGAATCCTGCCAAGACAGACTGGACATAATCGTCAAAAAATAAGACGATCCAGCCGTTGCTTGACCATTTACCCATATAAGAATAAAGATTATGCCGATCCAGCAAACCGCCCTTCTACGGCGCGTCAGCATTCTGACCACCGACAAAATGTTCGCTTCGACTGTCATGCAGGCCAAGGACTTTTTCCACCTGGCCAGCCTGCGTTACAGCAAGCAATTGGGCCAAGGCCTGATACCTGCTTTCGAAACCCGCCTGATCAGCCCGGACGGCCTCTCCGTCAGCAGTTTCAGCGACGTCACGCTGCCGGTGGACGGCGCACTGTGCCAAAGCGATATCATCGTCATCCCGGCGTTCTGGGATGACTTTGACATCCTCTGCCAGCGCTACCCGCAGGTCTTGCCCTGGCTGCGCGAACAACACGCCAGCGGCGCGGTGATCTGCGGCGAGGCGACCGGCGTGTACTGGCTGGCCGAAGCCGGATTGCTCGACGGCAAGGAAGCAACCACCTATTGGCGGTTCTTCGGTGCCTTTGCAGAGCGTTACCCCAACGTGCTGCTCAACCAGGAAAAACACCTGACCGACGCCGACAACGTGTATTGCGCAGGCGGCACGACCTCGGCCTGCGACCTGTACATCTATCTGATCGAGCGATTCTGCGGCGCCAACGTCGCCCAGGCCGTGGCCCGCGACATTCTCTATGAAGTGCGCCGCACGTACGCACCGGGACGAATCGGCTTTGGCGGGCAGAAACTGCATCAGGATGTGGTGATTCTGCAGATTCAGCATTGGCTGGAAGAGCACTTTGCCGACAAATTCCGCTTTGAAGACGTGGCGCGCGAGCACGGCATGAGCATTCGCAATTTCATGCGCCGCTTCCAGACCGCGACCGGCGACAAACCGCTGCATTACCTTCAACGGCTGCGGATCGAAACAGCGAAGGGATTGCTGTCGGGCACGCGCAAGAGCATCAAGACCATCAGCTATGAAGTCGGCTACGACGACGCCAGCTTCTTCGCCCGCCTGTTCCGCCAGCACACCGAGCTTTCACCCAATCAATATCGGCATCAGTTCGAGAGTCAGAGGGAGAAGCTTTGAGCTGCAAGCTGCAGGCTTTTGACTTGCGCCTTGTAGCTTGAAACTTGCAGCTGCTCTGCTACCTAGGGCCTATGCGCCCGCGACAGGAACTCGTGGGACTGCATTTCCAGCAGACGGCTCAGAGTGCGCTGGAACTCGAACATCAAGCGGCCACCGGTGTAGAGGTCCTTCAGCTCGACTTCGGCCGAGATGATCAGTTTGACGTTGCGGTCGTAGAACTCGTCGACCATGTTGATGAAGCGTCGGGCGATGTCGTCGGTGGAGACGTCCATCTGCTCGACGCCGCTGAGCAGCACAGCATGGAAGATCTTGCCCAGCTCGATGTAGTCGTTCTGGCTGCGCGGGCCGTCACACAGCTCGCGGAAGTCGAACCAGGCCACGTCATCACAGGTCCGCAACGCACGGATTTCGCGATTTTCGATCATCAGCACATCGTTTTCGATGGTTTCCGCGCAGTCCGGGGTTAGCGCCTTGAAGCTCTTGCGCATGCTTTCCTGCGCAGCTTCGTTGAGCGGGAAGTGGAACAATTCGGCCTGCTCCAGGTGACGCAGGCGGTAATCGACGCCACTGTCGACGTTGACGATCTCGGTGTTCTGCTTGATCAGCGCAATCGCCGGCAGGAAGCGCGCGCGTTGCAGGCCGTCCTTGTACAGGCCGTCCGGGACGATGTTCGAGGTCGCAACCAGCGTCACACCGTTCTTGAACAGCTCTTCCATCAGCGTGCCCAGAATCATGGCGTCCGTGATGTCGGAGACAAAGAATTCATCGAAACAGATGACCCGCGCCTCGTCGGAAAAACGCTTGGCGATAATCGTCAGCGGGTTTTTCTCGCCCTTGATGGTCTTCATCTCCTCGTGCACGCGCTTCATGAAGCGGTGGAAGTGCGTCCGGACCTTGTCCTGGAACGGCAACGCCTCGAAGAACGTATCGACCAGATACGTTTTACCGCGCCCTACTCCGCCCCAGAAATACAGGCCCTTGACCAGAGTCGGTTCTTTCTTGCCGAACAGCTTGCCCAACAGGCCGGGCTTGCTGTCGTGAGCGGCGACCAGATCGTCGTACAGGCGCTGCAAATGACGCACAGCATTTTCCTGCGCGGCATCATGGAAGAAGTCCGGGCGTTTCAGATCAGCTTGATATCGTTCTAAGGGCGTCATAATTCGTTAGCAAGGCAACAAAAACGGGTCGTCACTGTAGCGACGACCCCGGGGATTGGCAATCAGTCCTGTTGGGGAGCGAGCGCCAGCTTGAGGGTCTGGATAGCGGCGTCGCGCGCTGTGGCGTCGGCAAACACAGGGCTGTCGGCGACACACTCACCGTTCAGCCACAGCGTGAAACGATCGTCCTCGCTGCGCAGGTCCAGCTCGCCACCTTGCTGCAATTGCTTGCTGACGATGCCGGCAGCCTTGCCGTCGGCAAAGTTGCGCGACAACAGCAATTGCTCGCCATCGGCCGCCAGCAGACGTAAGCGGAAGCTACCGTCGTCTTCGCGGAAACTGACGAAACGCGCGCCTTTGGTAGCCTTCTTCTTGCCGGTATCGGCATTCTGCACAACGGTTCGGAACGAGCGCAGGCCAACGGCCTCTCGCAACTCCTCAAGGAACGGGGTAGCGACGCGGCGGGCTTTCTGGGCACCGGCGAGCAGGATGTCTTCCAGATCGGCCGGGCGCTCGATCAGGCTCAGATAGTTCTCGCGAGCCTCACTCAACTGGCCGTCCAGCAAGGTAAACAGGCGAGTCTTCGCCTCGCCCCAGCCCAGGCCCTGCAACAGTTCGGAACGGAACTCTGCGCATTGCTCCGGCGTCGAGAACGCCTGATACAGCGTGAACAGGTGAGACGTGTCCGGATCTTTGGCTTCGCCGGGCGCACGCGAGTCGGTGACGATGCGCGAGATGGCGCTCTTCATCTCTTTGGCACTGCTGAACAGCGGAATGGTGTTGTCGTAGCTTTTGGACATTTTGCGACCGTCCAGCCCTGGCAAGGTGGCGACGCTCTCTTCGATCAGCGCTTCGGGCATGACAAAGAATTCCTTGCCTTTGCCGAACAGGTGGTTGAAACGCTGGCCGATGTCACGTGCCATTTCGACGTGCTGAATCTGATCGCGACCGACCGGAACCTGATGCGCGTTGAACATCAGAATGTCGGCGGCCATCAGCACCGGGTAGCTGTAGAGGCCCATTGTGATGCCCGCATCCGGGTCTTCGCCACCTTCCACATTTTTATCGACCGATGCCTTGTAGGCATGCGCGCGATTGAGCAGGCCCTTGGCCGCAACGCAGGTGAGCAGCCAGGTCAGTTCCGGAATCTCCGGGATGTCCGACTGGCGGTAGAAGGTCACGCGATCGACGTCCAGGCCAGCCGCCAGCCAGGTAGCGGCGATTTCCAGGCGCGAGCGCTGAATGCGCAGCGGGTCATCGCATTTGATCAGGGCATGGTAGTCCGCCAGGAAGTAGAACGAATCGAAATCACTCTGGCGACTGGCAACAATGGCGGGGCGGATCGCGCCCGCGTAGTTGCCCAGATGGGGAGTGCCGGTGGTCGTGATACCGGTCAGGATACGAGTGGTCATGGCAGGTCGCTTATCTAAAGGATGCAATACGGGCTGCAATCAGTTGGGAAGTCGCGGCAGCAGCAGATCTTTCAGATCGGTCAGCTTGCCGTGAAAAAAGTGTCCGCATTCTGCCACTTTCAGCAGCTCATGGGGACGTTGCAGCGCGGCCGACCATGCATACACCGTTTCAGGATCGATCACTTCGTCGTTCTCGGGCTGAATAATCGTCAACGGACAGTTTTGTGGCAGCACGCTGTGATCCTCGAGCCGTGAGGCCGCTGCAGCAATCAGAAACAGATGCGTCAGTTTTTCACCCTGCGCTTCGAGCCTTCCACCCAGGTTTGCGGCAACATAGCCACCGAAGGAAAAGCCGAACAGCGTCATCGGCAGTTCGGGGTGTTGCGCCCGCAGCCACTGCGCCGCAGCCTGGGCATCGTCGATCTCGCCCGGCCCGGCGACCGACGTGCCGGCACTGGCACCGACGCCGCGATAATTGAAGCGCAAGGTGATCAAACCCTGGTCGCGTGCGGTACGCTGCAGCGTCGAGACGACTTTATTGAGCATCGTTCCGCCCTGGATCGGGTTAGGATGACAGATCAGCGCAACGCCTCTGGCGTCGGGCACATCCTGATACAGCGCTTCGAGCTGGCCTTCTGGGCCATCGATAAATAATGGGGTTTCACGCATGAGCAAAACAGAACTCCGTGACCTCGAAATGGGTCGACTCGTCTAGCTGATTGTCTGCGGCTTGCATATCAACGACACGTCGCGGGTATACAGCGCAGGTTCGAGCCGTTAACGTAAAGCAAAGCCGTTTATAGAGGAAGGACTCGTGGAACACTCGCTCTTAGTCTGGTTGCTGCCGACGCTCGCCCTGGTGGCCGGTGTCGTCATTGGTTTCCTGGTCGCACGTCTGCTGCCCAACACCGTTCCGAACAGCACTCAGCGCCAGCTGGATGACATTCAGGAGCGTTTCGACACCTATCAGAACGAGGTGGTCACTCACTTCAACAGCACGGCCAATCTGGTACAAAAGCTTTCGCAGAGCTATCAGGACGTTCAGGAACACCTTGCCGAGGGCGCCAACCGTCTGGCCCTCGATGAGCTGACCCGCCAACGCCTGCTGGCCGCCCTGCACCCGGAGGCCAACCATGGGCATCGCGATCATCGCGACCGCCTGACGCCACCGCGTGACACCGAAACTCCCAAGGACTACGCCCCCAAGTCGCCTAACTCGCCAGGCATGCTGGATGAGCATTACGGTTTGAAAAAGTAAGGTTTGCCGCTACGAAAAAGCCCGCCGCAGAGAGCTTCTGCGGCGGGCTTTTTTGTGGAACAAGTAAAACGGTGAAGCTAAAGGTTATACACGAGTCCTGAAACACCTGAAGAATGGCTTCTGCCCGCAGGGCGTAGGAGCTTCAGGAGGTTACGACGGCTGCGATGGGCTGCGAAGCAGTCCCAAAACAGTCCGCCTCGGTTTTGTCTGGTACACCGAGGCGGCTGGTTTTGCTGCCGGTGCCCGGCAGTTCGCGGACAAGTCCGCTCCTACACTCCATAGATCGCGGACAAGCGAAGCGTCGCCCGGTCCGCTCCTGCGCAGCGGACGCTTTGTTAGCATTTGTGTATCAGATCGCGCCGCGGCTACGCAGCAGATCCAGCACCTGTTTGACGCTTTCTTCCACGCTGAGTGTCTGCGTGTCGATCACCAGATCGGCATTCAGTGGCACGTCATAAGGGAAGGACTCGCCCGGAATGTTGTCGCCATCGGCGGCATACAGGCCTTGCGGGTCGCGTTCGCGGCAGACTGCTGGAGACGCCTGGACGTAGACGGTCAGCAGACGATCCTTGCCGATCAGCGCCTTGGCGCGCTCACGGCCTTCAGCGTCCGGCGCAACGAACGCCGCCAGGGTCAGCAGGCACGCTTCGTTGAACTGACGCGCCACGTGCGCGGCACGGCTCCAGTTCTCGGTACGCCCGGCACGGTCCTGCGGCAAGCCCTTGTTCAGGTCATGACGCAGGTTCTGGCCGTCCAGCACATAGACCGCACGGCCCATGTCGAACAACTTGCGCTCGACCGCATACGCCAGCGTGCTTTTGCCCGCGCCGGACAGGCCGCTGAACAGCACGGTGGCAGGCTGCTGACCGAAACGCTGCGCACGCTCCTCGGTAGAAACGTGAGCCCGCTCGCCGTGATGCTGCGAGCCTCCGCCGGACACCGGCCTGGCGATGATCATGCCCGCTGCAACGGTGCCATTGGTCAGGCGATCAATTACGATAAACGCGCCAGTAGTACGGTTGCTGCTGTAGCCGCCCAGCGCGATAGGCGCATCTAGGCTGACTTTGACACGACCGATCTCGTTCAACTGCAACGAGCTGGCAGGGCCTTCTTCCAGTGTGTTCACATCCACGCGATGGGTGATGCTGGCGATCGAGCCCGGTACATAGCTGGTCGCGCGTTTGATGTCGTATTTCTTGCCCGGCAACATCGGCTCTTCAGCCATCCACACCAGCATGGCGTCGAACGCATCGCTGACCTGCGGGACACTGTCGGCATGCACCAGCAGATCGCCACGGGAAATGTCGATCTCGTCTTCCATGGTCAGCGTCACCGCTTGACCCGGCCCAGCCTGCTCCAGCTCGCCCTCGAAGGTGACGATGGATTTCACGCGACTGCTTTTGCCCGAAGGCAGCACGACGACTTCATCGCCCTTGTGCACGATGCCGCTGGCCAGCGTGCCGGCGAAACCACGGAAGTTGAGGTTCGGACGGTTGACGTACTGCACCGGGAATCGCAGGTCCGTGTAATTGCGGTCATTGGCGATTTCGACGGTTTCAAGAATCTCCATCAGCGACTGACCGGTGTACCAGGGCGAACGCTCGCTCTTGTTCACCACGTTGTCGCCTTTGAGCGCCGACATGGGCACGAACGCCATCGTGGTCGGCTTGAAGGCAATGCCTTCGGCAAACTTGAGATAATCGGCCTTGATCGACTCGAACACGCTTTCATCAAAACCGTTGAGGTCCATCTTGTTGATGGCGACAACGATGTGCTTGATACCCAGCAGCGAGGCGATGTAGCTGTGACGACGGGTCTGGGTCTGCACGCCGTAACGCGCATCCACCAGAATGATCGCCAGGTCACAGGTCGACGCGCCGGTGGCCATATTGCGGGTGTACTGCTCGTGGCCCGGTGTGTCCGCGATGATGAACTTGCGCTTGGCCGTGGAGAAATAGCGATAGGCGACATCGATCGTGATGCCCTGCTCGCGCTCGGCCTGCAGTCCGTCTACCAGCAACGCCAGATCGACGTCATCGCCGGTGGTGCCGGAATTCTTCGAGTCACGGGTAATGGCTTCGAGGTGATCTTCGTAGATCATCTTCGAATCATGCAGCAAACGCCCGATCAGCGTGCTCTTGCCGTCATCGACGTTGCCACAGGTGAGAAAGCGCAGCATTTCCTTGCGTTCGTGCTGGCCCAGATAGGCGAGGATGTCCTCGCTGATCAAATCAGATTGATGCGACATGTGACACCCCTTAGAAATAACCCTGACGTTTCTTTTCTTCCATCGAGCCGGCACCGTCGTGGTCGATGACCCGGCCCTGGCGTTCGGAAGTTCGCGTCAGCAGCATTTCCTGAATGATGTCGGTCAGGCTGGTCGCGTCAGACTCCACCGCGCCGGTCAGCGGGTAGCAGCCGAGGGTGCGGAAGCGGACCTTTTTCTTGACGATGCGCGATTTCTCTTCATCGGTGAGATGTTCGAGGATGCGGTCGTCGTCGATCATGATCAGCGTGCCGTTCCTCTCGATCACGTCGCGTTCTGCGGCGAAATACAACGGTACGATCGGGATGCCTTCCAGGTAGATGTATTGCCAGATATCCAGTTCGGTCCAGTTGGACAGCGGGAACACGCGGATCGACTCGCCCTTGTTGACGTTGCCGTTATACACATTCCACAGCTCGGGACGCTGGTTCTTCGGGTCCCAGCGGTGCTTGCTGTCGCGGAACGAATACACGCGCTCCTTGGCCCGGGACTTCTCTTCGTCGCGTCGGGCGCCGCCGAACGCAGCATCGAAACCATGCTTGTCCAAGGCCTGCTTCAGGCCCTCGGTCTTCATGATGTCGGTGTGTTTGGCGCTGCCGTGGGTGAACGGATTGATATTCTGCGCCACGCCATCGGGGTTGATGTGGGTGATCAGGTCCAGCCCCAGATCCTTGACCATCTGGTCGCGAAAGCGATACATCTCCTGGAATTTCCAGCGAGTATCGACATGCATGACCGGGAATGGCAGTTTTCCGGGAAAGAATGCCTTGCGCGCCAAATGCAGCATCACGGCCGAATCCTTGCCGATCGAGCACAGCATCACGGGGTTATCGAACTCGGCGGCGACCTCACGGATGATGTGGATGCTTTCCGCCTCCAGCTGTTTCAGATGCGTCAGTTTGTCAACCATGGCTACTCACGTTCGTTATGGACCGGGGAAAACCCGGGGCGGCCTGCGGGCCGTTTTCGAGCCGGTGACTTTAACATGCGTGATATCGCTAATCAGCGATGCATCTAGATCGAAACGATCTATGCATATACCACGCTGTTTGATCCGTCAGATCGGGTTCGGGCAATCGATGAAGATGTGATCCAGCGCAAAACGCCGCGCCAGATAATCACCCAGCGCCTGAACACCATAGCGCTCGGTGGCATGATGACCGGCGGCGATGAAGCTGATGTCGTTTTCCCGGGCACTGTGGAACGTCTGCTCTGACGCCTCGCCGCTGAGAAACAGATCGACGCCTTCCAGCACAGCCTGATCGATGTAACCCTGCCCGCCTCCGGTGCACCAGCCGACACGGCGAATCATCTGGCTGCCTTCGATCAATAGTGGTTCACGCCCCAGCGCGTCCTGAACGCGACGCGCAAAATCACGCGGGGTCATAGCTTCGGACAGCGACCCGATCAACCCGACGACGCGCGAATTCTCCGGGTCCAGCGGCCCTTCGACGGTGATGTCGAGCTGACGGGCCAGTTGCACGTTATTGCCGACCTCCGGATGCACATCCAGTGGCAAATGATAGGCCAGCAGGCTGATGTCGTGCTTGAGCAAGGTTTTCAGACGGCGCTGCTTCATGCCCGCCACGCAGGGGTTTTCGCCCTTCCAGAAGTAGCCATGATGGACCAGGATCAGATCGGCCTGAGCCTCGACGGCAGCGTCCAGCAGCGCCTGGCTGGCCGTCACGCCGCTGACAATGCGCATGACCTGCGGACGCCCTTCGACCTGCAAGCCATTGGGGCAGTAATCCTGAATCCGCGCACTGTTCAGGTAACGGTCGGCTTCTTCAACCAGGGTGCTCAGGGCAACAGCCATAAAAGACTCCTAAATATGCAGTTCAGAGCTGCGTTGTACTCGTATAATGCCCGCCATTATGGCGCACCCTCGGCCTATTTTTCTGCGCCCGCAACCATCAGGATCCGTTCAATGCTCAAAGCACTGCGTTTTTTCGGCTGGCCACTGCTGGCTGGCGTGCTGATCGCCCTGCTGATCATTCAGCGCTACCCGCAGTGGGTCGGTTTGCCGAGCCTGGATGTCAATCTGCAGCAGGCACCGCAAACGACAACGGTCATTCAAGGCCCGACTTCGTATGCCGACGCAGTCGTCGCCGCTGCGCCTGCGGTGGTCAACCTCTACACCACCAAGATGGTCAACAAGGGCAACAATCCGCTTTTCGAAGACCCTCAGTTTCGACGCTTCTTCGGCGATAACACGCCCAAGCAGAAACGTATGGAATCCAGCCTCGGCTCTGGCGTGATGATGAGCCCTGAAGGCTACATCCTGACCAATAACCACGTGACCACCGGTGCCGACCAGATCGTGGTGGCGCTCAAGGATGGCCGCGAAACCATCGCCAGAGTCATCGGCAACGACCCGGAAACCGACCTGGCCGTGTTGAAGATCGACCTGAAAAACCTGCCGGCCATCACCATTGCGCGCTCTGACAGCATTCGCATCGGCGACGTTGCGCTGGCCATCGGCAACCCGTTCGGGGTCGGCCAGACCGTGACGATGGGCATCATCAGTGCGACCGGGCGCAATCAACTGGGGCTCAACACCTACGAAGACTTCATCCAGACCGACGCGGCCATCAACCCCGGCAACTCCGGCGGTGCGCTGGTGGATGCCAGCGGCAACCTGATCGGCATCAATACTGCGATCTTCTCCAAGTCAGGCGGCTCTCAAGGGATCGGCTTTGCCATTCCGACCAAACTGGCGATGGACGTCATGAAGTCGATCATCGAGCACGGTCAGGTGATTCGTGGCTGGCTGGGCATTGAAGTGCAACCGTTGACCCCGGAACTGGCTCAGTCTTTCGGCCTGAAAGATCGTCCGGGCATCGTGGTGGCCGGTATTTTCCGCGATGGACCGGCGCAGAAAGCCGGGCTGCAACTGGGTGATGTGATCCTGAGCATCAATGGCGAACCCGCCGGTGACGGCCGCCGCTCGATGAATCAGGTCGCGCGCACCAAACCCAAGGACAAGATCGCCATCGATGTGATGCGTAACGGCAAGGAAATGCGCCTCAGCGCAGAAGTGGGCCTGCGTCCACCGCCTGCGTCGACACCGGTTGCTGCGCCGGAGTGATGGGCCAGTACCTTAAACCAGGTCTGTGACGCAGAGCGTCACGAAAGGTATTGCCACGCCGGAGCGTGCGAAACGATGGGGATCTTGAAACCCCATCATGCCCATGCTCCGCGTGGGCATGCCGCTCTGGACGCTCTGCGTCCGATCTTGAGTGGCAGCGCAGGGCCAGCCCGTTTTCGGGCTGACCGATCCGCTTTCAGATGTCGCTCAACCCTTCCAGCAACGCCTCATGCTGTTCCGGCGTGCCAATGCTGATGCGCAGGAACTGAGCGATGCGCTGTTGCGTGAAGTGGCGGACGATGACGCCCTGTTCGCGCAGCTTCGCAGCCAGGGCGGCGGCGTCATGTTGCGGATGGCGGGCGAAGATGAAGTTGGCGGCCGAGGGCAACACTTCAAAGCCTTTGCCCTGCAATTGCCCGATCAGCGTCTCGCGACTTTCGATGACCTTGTTGCGCGTCGACTCGAAGTGCTCGCGGTCTTCAAAAGCTGCGGCACCACCTACGTTGGCCATGCGATCCAGCGGATAGGAATTGAAGCTGTTCTTGACCCGCTCCAGCGCCTCGATCAGGTCCGGATGCCCGACCGCCAGCCCGACTCGCAATCCGGCCAGTGAGCGTGACTTGGACAGGGTCTGGGTGACCAGCAGGTTCGGATAACGGTCCACCAGCGTGATCGCAGTTTCGCCACCGAAGTCAATGTAGGCCTCGTCAACCACGACCACCGAATCCGGGCTAGCCTTGATGATCTGCTCCACCGCCTCAAGCCCCAGCAAGCAGCCAGTCGGCGCATTCGGGTTAGGGAAGATGATCCCGGCATTCGGCCTGGCGTAATCTTCGGCGCGAATCTGGAACTGCTCGTCCAGAGGGACTGTTTCGTAATCGATGCCATACAGGCCGCAATACACCGGGTAAAAGCTGTAGCTGATGTCCGGGAACAGCAGCGGCGCGTCGTGCTGAAACAAGGCGTGGAAGATGTGCGCCAGCACTTCATCGGAGCCGTTGCCGAGAAACACCTGATTGGGCTGCACGCTGTAATAACCGGCCACCGCGTGCTTGAGCAGGTCACTGTTGGGATCGGGATACAAACGCAGATCGTCGCTCAGCGCGGCACGCATGGCCTCGACAGCCTTGGGCGACGGACCGTAGGGATTCTCGTTGGTGTTGAGCTTGACCAGCTTGGTCAGCTTCGGCTGTTCGCCCGGCACGTACGGCACCAGACCACTGACGAAGGGGCTCCAGAATTTACTCATTATTTGCCGTCCTCAAGATTGCCAGCTTTCCAGTCGAGATCAGTGATGCGGTATTCGGCGCTGCGGGCGTGGCCGCTCAAGGATTCGCCACGGGCCAGCACCGAAGCGGTCTTGCCCAGCTCGGAAGCACCCTGCGGTGAGCAATAAATGATCGACGAACGCTTCTGAAAATCGTAAACGCCCAACGGCGAAGAAAAGCGCGCCGTACCGGAAGTCGGCAAAACATGGTTAGGGCCGGCACAGTAGTCGCCCAGCGCTTCCGACGTGTGACGCCCCATGAAGATCGCGCCCGCGTGACGTATCTGCGGCAGCCACGTTTCAGGATCGGCAACCGACAACTCGAGATGCTCGGGCGCAATGCGGTTGGCCACGTCGATCGCCTGGGCCATGTCCGCCACCTTGATCAGCGCGCCACGGCCGTTGATCGAGGTTTCGACAATCGCCGCTCGCTCCATGGTCGGCAGCAAGCGAGTGATGCTGGCTGCGACCTTGTCGAGAAATTCGGCATCCGGGCTGACCAGAATAGCTTGGGCATCTTCATCGTGTTCAGCCTGGGAAAACAGGTCCATTGCGATCCAGTCCGGATCGGTCTGACCGTCGCACACCACCAGAATCTCGGAAGGACCGGCAATCATGTCGATGCCCACCTGACCGAATACATGGCGCTTGGCCGTGGCGACATAGATGTTGCCGGGGCCTACGACCTTGTCGACTTTGGGCACGCTTTCCGTGCCGTAAGCCAGGGCCGCAACCGCTTGCGCGCCGCCGATGGTGAACACCCGGTCAACACCGGCAATGCACGCGGCAGCCAATACCAATTCGTTGATCTCGCCACGCGGCGTTGGCACGACCATGACCACTTCCGTCACACCGGCAACTTTCGCCGGGATGGCGTTCATCAAGACTGAAGACGGGTAAGAAGCTTTACCGCCAGGCACATACAGGCCTGCACGGTCCAGCGGCGTGACTTTCTGACCCAGCACCGTGCCGTCCGCTTCGGTGTAGCTCCAGGAGTCCTGCTTCTGCTTCTCGTGGTAGCTGCGCACCCGCTCGGCGGCTTTTTCCAATGTCTCGCGCTGGACCGGCGTGATACGCGTCAACGCCAGCTCCAGACGCTCGCGAGGCAGGATCAGGTCGGCCATCGAGGCAACCTGCAGGCCATCGAACTTCTGGGTGAACTCGACCAAGGCTGCATCGCCACGCTCACGTACGGCCTTGATAATGTCGAGCACAAGCTGATTGACCGAGTCGTCAGACACACTTTCCCAGCTCAGCAGATGATCCAGATGTCGTGCGAAATCCGGGTCAGTAGCGTCGAGTCGGCGAATTGCGGTGGGCGTGGTCATAGCGGGGCCTCAATAATTGGCGGATGCTCAGGAGCCTAAAGCTACCAAGCTATCCGCGCAGGCACCTGAGAAATTTGGCTATGACACGGATAGCTGGACGCAACTCAACGTTGCGTGAAGGGGTCAGCCGCGGTGTCGCGACTCCACTGCTTTGCGCAGGGTGTCGATCAGTGCCTGAATGCGTGCATGCTGCATCTTCATGGAAGCCTTGTTCACCACCAGGCGCGAGCTGATGTGTGCGATCAGCTCCTGAGGCTCGAGACCGTTGGCACGCAAGGTGTTGCCGGTGTCGACCACGTCGATGATCTTGTCCGCCAGTCCGATCAGCGGAGCCAGCTCCATGGAGCCGTAAAGCTTGATGATATCGACCTGACGGCCCTGCTCGGCGTAATAACGCTTGGCAACATTGACAAACTTGGTAGCGACGCGCAGACGCCCCTTGGGCTCGACGGCGCCGATTGCACCGGCAGTCATGAGCTTGCACCTGGCAATCTGCAGATCCAGCGGCTCGTACAGACCCTGGCCAGTGTATTCCATCAGCACATCCTTGCCGGCGACACCGAGGTCGGCCGCACCATGCTCGACGTAGGTCGGCACGTCGGTAGCGCGCACGATCAGCAGACGCACGTCAGGCTGGGTCGTGGGGATGATGAGCTTGCGGCTCTTGTCCGGATTCTCGGTCGGCACGATGCCTGCTTCGGCGAGAAGCGGCAGGGTGTCATCAAGAATACGGCCCTTGGACAGTGCGATGGTCAACATGGGAAACGTCAGTCCTTATCAGGAAACTTTTGTCATGACGCAAACGGCGCCCGACAACCCTCCGGCCTGGCAGGCCCGAGGTGGAACGAATCAGAAATCACACCCGCGACAGTACAGATAGCCCCGACGCCAGCGGCATCGGAGCCACGCGCTACTAGCCCGGAACACGGCGGATCTTGGCGCCCAGCATTTGCAGCTTCTCTTCTATGCACTCGTAGCCACGGTCTATGTGGTAGATACGATCGATCAACGTGTCGCCCTGTGCGACCAGCGCAGAGATCACCAGACTGGCCGACGCACGCAGGTCGGTCGCCATGACTGGTGCGCCCTTGAGCACTTCAGTCCCGGTCACGATTGCAGTGTTGCCTTCGACCTGAATCTGCGCGCCCATGCGGTGCATTTCGTACACGTGCATGAAACGGTTCTCGAAGATGGTCTCGATGACCGCACCGGTGCCTTCGGCAATGGCGTTGAGCGAGATGAACTGCGCCTGCATGTCGGTCGGGAACGCCGGGTATGGCGCGGTCCGCACGTTGACAGCCTTGGGACGCTTGCCGTGCATGTTCAGCTCGATCCAGTCTTCGCCGGTCGTGACTTCGGCACCGGCTTCCTGAAGCTTGAGCAGCACCGCTTCGAGAATGGTCGGATCGGTGTCCTTGACCCTGACGCGACCGCCAGTAACAGCTGCCGCCACCAGATAGGTGCCGGTCTCGATGCGGTCAGGCATGACCTTGTAAGTGGCCGGCCCCAGACGCTTGACGCCATCGATGGTGATGGTGTCGGTGCCTGCACCGTGGATTTTCGCACCCATGGCGATCAGGAAGTTGGCCAGGTCGACCACCTCAGGCTCGCGCGCGGCGTTTTGCAGCACGCTGCGACCGTTGGCCAGGCTGGCCGCCATCATGATGTTTTCAGTACCGGTCACACTGACGGTGTCGAAGAAGAAGTTCGCACCACGCAAACCGCCCTCAGGCGCCTTGGCTTTGATATAACCGCCTTCGACGTCTATGATCGCGCCCATGGCTTCGAGGCCACGAATGTGCAGGTCGACCGGACGCGAACCAATGGCGCAACCACCCGGCAGCGCCACTTCGGCCTCACCGAAGCGGGCGACCATGGGCCCCAGAACCAGAATCGACGCACGCATGGTTTTCACCAGTTCGTACGGCGCGACCAGTGTCTTGATGGTACGCGCATCGATTTCGACGCTGAGTTTCTCGTCGATCACCGGCTCGATACCCATGCGACCGAACAGCTCGATCATCGTGGTGATGTCGTGCAGGTGCGGCAGGTTCTGAACGGTAACCGGGCCGTCAGCCAGCAAGGTCGCGGCAAGGATCGGCAAGGCAGAGTTCTTTGCCCCGGAAATGCGAATTTCGCCATCAAGACGAACGCCGCCGGTAATAATCAATTTGTCCATTAGAGTCTCGACACCAATTGGCTCAGGTACGCTCGGCCCACGCAGCGCGGCTGAAAAATTTCATGGTCACCGCGTGGATGCTGCCATCGGCAATCCAGGGGTTCAGATGGGTGTAAATCTGTTGCTGACGCTTGACGGGGCTCAGGCTGGCCAGCTCGTCACTGATAATGTTCAGCTGGAAGTTGCAGCCTTCGCCTTCGACTTCCACCTTGATTTCCGGCAGCTTTCCTTCAAGGAAGCTCTTCACTTCTACAGCCTGCATGCTTAACCTCGATCGGCGCTGTACGCGCGCGGGTCGGCCATCATACAAAAAAGCCCATGTTATGCGAAGCCCAACGAGTGGGCCCGTACAAAAGGGCTTTCAGGATAACGCCTGTCAATGAATGTTCAATAGCTCGGTCAGACCGGAGACACGGGCTATTTCACGCATGTCGTGGGGCAGCGAGCGCACAGTGAGCGACTTGCCGGCATCCCGGGCATCGCGCATGAACGCCAGCACCAGCGCAAGGCCCACGCTGCTGGACTTGTCGACCTCCGAACAGTCCAGCGTCAACTCGGTCAGATCACCGGACTTAATCAGTGCCGCACCCTGCTTGCGCAGTTGCGGCCCGCTGCGAAAATCCAGCACGCCGATCAGTTTGAGCTCACCGGGCCCGGCGAGACGGACGGCAGACTCGGTCATTGCGCGGGCTTCTGCGCAGCGTCTACGGTCGACTTGGTCTTCGCGACCTCGCCAGCCCAGTTGTTGATCGTGGTATCCAGGTTATTGCCGTTGCGCTGCATGGCATCCGCGAATTGATCACGGAACAGCTTGCCGATGTTGATACCGTTGATGACAACGTTACGTACCTTCCACTCGCCATCCAGCTTTACCAGCGTGTAGGAAACCGGATAAACAGCGCCATTGGTGCCCTTGACCTGCATATCAACGCTGGTGCGATCGTCACCTTCGTCCTTGGCCGGTGCCACGGTGATGCCCTGGTTGTTGAATTCGAGCAAGGCATTGCCGTAGAACTGCATCAGGCTGCGCTTGAAGTTTTCTTCGAAACGCTTGACCTGCTCAGGTGTCGCCTTGCGGGAATACTTGACGGTCATGATGCTTTTGGAAATGCCATCCGCGTCCACAACCGGACCGACAATGCGGTTCAGCGCATCGTAGAACGCGCTCGGATTGGACTTGTATTGCTCACGGTTGGTCGCCAGATCACTCAGTAATTCCTTGGTGGTACGTTCCACCAGATCATGAGCCGAGGGGGTCGCCGCGGCATTCGCCAGCATGGGCAGAGTGGCCAGCAATACCAGCAGACCACGGCGCAGAATAGAGATCATTTGTAGCTCCTCACTTAGCGTCTTTACTTACAGTATTGAGCAGGAATTTGCCGATCAGGTCTTCAAGCACGAGCGACGACTGCGTGTCATGGATGGTGCCGCCATCCTTGAGCATCTTGTCATCGCCACCCACACTGAGACCGATGTATTTTTCGCCCAGCAAGCCGGCAGTCAGAATCGACGCCGTTGAGTCGGAAGGCAGGTTGTCGACCTTTTTCTGAATCTCCAGCGTGACACGACCTGTAAAGGTATCGCGATCCAGATCGATCGCGGTCACCTTGCCGATGGTCACGCCCGCCATGCTGACCTTGGCTCTGACAGTCAAACCGGCAAGATTGTCGAAGTAGGCATAAAGTTTATAGGTGTCGGTGCTCGCACTTGTGCTCAGACCACTGACTCGCAGGGCCAGCAGGAGCAGAGCCAGTATCCCGGCGAGCAGGAACAAGCCGACTCCGGTTTCGATGGCACGGTTTTGCATCAGAAATCTCCAAACATCAAGGCGGTCAGAATAAAGTCCAGTCCCAGCACGGCCAACGAGGCGTACACGACAGTCTTGGTTGTCGCGCGACTGATCCCCTCGGAAGTAGGATCGCAGTCATACCCCTGAAAAACGGCAATCCACGTCACAACGAAAGCAAATACGACGCTTTTGATCACCCCATTGAGCACATCGTTCGTGAAAGAAACGCTGTTCTGCATGTTCGACCAGAAAGAGCCGTCATAGACTCCCAGCCAATCGATCGCCACCCAGGACGCGCCCCAGATGCCGACCACGCTGAAAATCATCGCCAGAATCGGCAGCGAAATAAAGCCCGCCCACAAACGCGGCGCAACGATGTATTTGAGCGGATCGACGCCAATCATCTCGAGGCTCGACAACTGCTCGGTGGATTTCATATTGCCGATCTCGGCGGTCAGCGCAGAACCTGCGCGCCCGGCGAACAGCAAGGCAGTCACCACCGGGCCCAATTCACGCAGCAGGGTCAACGCCACCATCTGACCGACGGCCTGCTCGGACCCGTACTTGGCCAAAATGCTGAAACCCTGCAAGGCCAGCACCATGCCGATGAAGATGCCCGACACCACGATGATGACCAGCGACATGACGCCAACGGAATACAGCTGCTTGACCAGCAACTGAAAACTGCTGCCGGCGCCGCCGCGACCCAGCAGGGCGTGCACCAAGAACAGGCCTGAGCGCCCCAGAACAGCAACGATATCAATGGCCGAGCGCCCCAGCAGGGCAACGCGGTCCATCAGTGACTTCTTGCGCATCAGCGCTTCCCCAATAGATCTTCGCGAAAATCCGGCGCCGGATAGTGAAACGGCACAGGGCCGTCGGGCTCGCCGGTCATGAATTGACGAATGCGTGGATTGTCCGAAGACATCAGCTCCTGAGGCGTACCCTGCCCCAGCACCTGCCCGTCGCCCACAACGTATAGATAGTCGGCAATGCTCGCCGTCTCGCTGAGGTCGTGAGACACCACGATGCTGGTGATACCCAGCGCGTCGTTGAGCAGCCGGATCAGACGCACCAGCACCCCCATCGCAATCGGATCCTGGCCGACGAAGGGCTCGTCGTACATCAGAATCTGCGGGTCGAGCGCAATGGCACGCGCCAGCGCAACACGGCGCTTCATGCCACCCGACAGTTCATCCGGCATCAGTTCGACCGCACCACGCAGGCCGACGGCCTGGAGCTTGAGCAGAACGATGTCGCGGATCATCTCTTCCGGCAGCTCAGTGTGCACGCGCAACGGAAAGGCGACGTTTTCGAAGACGTCCAGGTCGGTAAACAGCGCGCCGCTCTGAAACAGAACGCCCATCTGCTTGCGCGCGTCAAACAGATCGCTGCGCGACAGCTCCGGCAGGTTCTGGCCATTGACCCACACCTGGCCTTCGCTCGGACGCAACTGGGCGCCCATCAAACGCAGCAAGGTCGTCTTGCCACAGCCCGATGGCCCCATGATTCCGGTGACCTTGCCCCGCGGAATACGAATATCGACATTATTGAAAATACTGCGCGCACCGCGTTTGAAAGACACACCTTTCAACTCGACCGCATAGGCGTCATCGGAACTCATCTAAACTCCTTGCGATACAGCCTCCGCCCACAGCCGCCGGTTCTTGGAGGCAAGACAGGCCATGCAGGCGGGCCGAACCAGCCGCGAACTATATCACCGCAGTCACCCGCCCCCAAGAAGAGAACCGCTCGGTTCAGGTATCCGCCGAATTATTCTGTACCACAATGTTATGACTACAAGCTTGATACAGACCCGCAAGCGCGTAGGAAATTCGTTTAAAAACCACACAATGACGATCAGACGTGAGGGAATCGTTCATTACCGCTATAATCGCCGCCTTTCAACCGGCTGACTCTTCCCAGACATGACTCGATCCAGTGACCTGATTCAAGCGGCGCGACGCACCATTCGTCTTGAGATAGAAGCCATACAAGGCTTGCTTGAACGCCTCGACGGCGATTTTGTGCGCGCCTGCGAGATGATTCTGGCCAGCCAGGGCCGGGTCGTCGTGGTCGGCATGGGCAAGTCCGGGCATGTCGGCAACAAGATTGCCGCCACACTGGCAAGCACCGGGACCACCTCGTTTTTCGTGCATCCGGCCGAAGCCAGCCATGGCGACATGGGCATGATCACGCGCGACGACATTATTCTCGCCCTGTCCAACTCCGGCACGACCAATGAAATCGTAACCCTGCTGCCGCTGATCAAACGTCTTGGCATCAAGATGATCAGCCTGACCGGCAACCCGGACTCGGTGTTGGCCAAGGCCGCAGACGTCAACCTCAACGTCCACGTCGCACACGAAGCCTGCCCGCTCAATCTGGCGCCGACTTCTTCGACGACAGCCGCCCTGGTCATGGGCGACGCACTGGCCGTGGCGCTGCTCGAAGCGCGTGGCTTTACGGCCGAAGACTTCGCATTTTCGCATCCGGGCGGGGCGCTGGGCCGACGCCTGCTGCTGAAAGTCGAGAATGTCATGCACTCCGGCGATGCGCTGCCTAGCGTACAGCGCGGCACCCTGCTGCGCGACGCACTGCTGGAAATGACCCGCAAGGGCCTGGGCATGACCGCCATTATCGAAGCCGACGGCAAGCTCGCCGGTATCTTCACCGACGGCGACTTGCGTCGGACTCTGGATCGCCCTTTCGACATCCGCCAGACCACCATCGATGAGGTCATGACCCATCACGGCAAAACCGCCCACGCAGAAATGCTCGCGGCCGAAGCGCTGAAAATCATGGAAGACAACAAAATAGGCGCGCTGGTTGTCGTGGATCAGGATGACCGGCCGGTGGGTGCGTTCAATCTGCAGGATCTCCTGCGTGCAGGCGTCATGTAATGGAAACCAGAACGATGAACCCGGAACTCATGCAACGCGGCAAGGCCATCAAACTGGCGGTTTTCGATGTCGATGGCGTCCTGACTGACGGCCGCCTGTTCTTTCTGGAAGACGGCAGCGAGATCAAGACATTCAACACGCTGGACGGGCAAGGCATAAAAATGCTGATAGCTTCCGGCGTGACGACCGCCATTATCAGCGGTCGCAAGACTGCAATCGTCGAGCGCCGGGCAAAGAGCCTGGGCATCGCACACCTTTTTCAAGGCCGCGAAGATAAACTGGTCGTACTGGACCAATTGCTGGCAGAGTTGAAACTTGATTACGAACAAGTCGCCTATCTGGGTGACGATCTGCCAGACTTGCCGGTCATCCGGCGTGTCGGCCTGGGCATGGCAGTGGCCAATGCGGCAGGCTTTGTCCGCGAGCATGCACACGGAATAACCAAGGCGCGAGGCGGCGAAGGCGCGGCGCGCGAATTCTGCGAACTGATCCTGAGTGCGCAAGGCAACCTTGAAGCGGCTCACTCCGCCTATTTATAGAAGCCATTATGTTCACTAAAAAAATTCGGAAGTTCCTGCTTCTCGGGGTACTGGCACTGCTGCTGGCAGCCGTCGGTTACTGGAATATCAGCCCGGAAAGTTTTATGGATCAGCCTGACGGAACGGTTGACGACACCGCCATCGACTACTATGCGATCAATACGCGCAGTGTGCAGTACCTGCCGGACGGCACGCTTCAATACGACATGACCGCCGACAAAGTCGAGCACGTAAAGGCCACGGACGTGAGCTTGCTGACCACCCCCAACCTGAACATGTACCGGGGCGGCGCGTTCCCGTGGCATGTACAGAGTAAAAGGGGCGAAGTTTCATCCGCGGGGGATCAGGTCGAGTTGATGGATTCCGTTCGCGTCGAACGCACCGATGAAAAACAACGCACGACCATTATCACCAGCAGTCGCATGACCGTATTCCCTCAGAAGGAATATGCGGAGACCGACCAAGACGTTAGAATCGACGGCGCGGGCGGTGTCACTACGGCCAAGGGAATGAAAGCGTATTTGAAAGACAGCAGGATGGACCTGCTATCCAACGTAAGAGGACAGTATGAGGCTCGTTAAAACTCTTCCTTTATTGCTCGGCTTGGGCGCAGCACTGGGAAGCGCGAGCGCCTGGTCCCTGCCAACCGACCGCGATCAGCCGATCCACATTCAGTCTGACGACGCTCAGCTCGATGACAAGAAAGGCGTTGCTACCTACCGGGGCAATGTCGTCATCACGCAAGGTTCGATGAAAGTCACCGGCAACACCGTGACGATCACGCGTAATGCCCAAGGCGAAGTGGATGTGTTCACGTCCGTTGGCAATCTGGCTTACTACGAGCAGAAGCCCGCCCCGGACAAACCGATCGTGCAAGCCTATGCCGTCACGATCCAGTATTACGCCGGGCAGGACCGTATCGTTCTGATCGACAAGGCCAAGGTCATTAACGACGGCAACACGTCGGAAGGCGAGAAAATCGTCTACGACACCGTCAGACAGGTGGTCACGGCCGGCCGGGCCAGCGGTGGCACCAAGCTGACGACCCCACGGCCGCGTATCGACATGGTCATCCAGCCGAAGAAGAAAACCGATCAACCGCAGAAGGCCCCGTAAATGGCAACGCTCAAAGCCCAGCATCTGGCTAAAAGCTACAAGAGCCGACAAGTCGTGCGCGATGTGAGTATCTCCATCGAAAGCGGGCAGATCGTAGGCTTGCTGGGCCCCAACGGCGCCGGCAAGACCACGTGCTTCTACATGATCGTGGGCCTGGTCCAGGCAGATCAGGGCCGCGTGCTGATTGACGATCTGGATGTCAGCCACCAGCCCATGCACGGGCGTGCACGCGCGGGTATCGGCTACCTGCCACAGGAAGCCTCGATCTTCCGCAAGCTGTCAGTGTCCGACAACATCATGGCGATCCTCGAGACCCGCAAGGAACTCGATGCCGGAGCCCGTCGCAAGGAGCTCGAAAGCTTGTTGCAGGAGTTCCACATCACGCATATTCGCGACAACCTGGGCATGAGCCTGTCAGGTGGCGAACGTCGCCGTGTGGAAATCGCCCGCGCCCTGGCCACCTCGCCAAAATTCATCCTGCTGGACGAACCGTTCGCAGGCGTGGACCCGATCTCGGTGGGCGATATCAAGCAGATCATCCACCACCTGAAAGCCAAGGGCATCGGCGTGCTGATCACCGATCATAACGTCCGTGAAACCCTCGATATCTGTGAAACCGCTTACATCGTCAACGATGGACAGCTGATCGCAGAAGGCGATTCGGAAACCATTCTGGCCAATCAGCTGGTGAAAGAAGTGTACCTCGGCCACGAGTTCCGGCTCTGATCAAGCGCTTTTGGCACGCCCCGGCTAATTGATGCCCCTGTAGCGTATTGACAAGATTTTATTTGTCATAACGCTCTAGGCAAAGCCGTAGGTTTCAGGCATATAATTTGCTTAATGATGGCGCCCCGGCGCCTGTAGTAGATGGCGCACGTGCGTCAGCGAATAAGGTGTTTAGCCCCTGCCATGAAACCATCGCTAGTCTTGAGAATGGGCCAGCAGCTGACGATGACGCCGCAGCTGCAACAGGCAATCCGTTTACTTCAGTTGTCCACTCTGGACCTCCAGCAGGAGATTCAGGAGGCGCTGGAGTCCAACCCTATGCTCGAACGGCAGGAAGAAGGCGACGATTTCGACAACTCCGATCCGCTTGCCGACAACATCGAACAAAAGCCCAACCCCGACGTTCAGGAACCGACCTATCAGGAAGCCGCCCCCACGGTGGACAACCTGGAAGACGGCGAATGGGGCGAGCGCATTCCAAACGAACTGCCCGTCGACACCGCCTGGGAAGATGTCTACCAGACCAGCGCCAGCAGCATGCCCAGCAGCGATGATGACGAGTGGGACTTCACCACCCGCACTTCCGTCGGCGAAAGCCTGCAGAGCCATTTGCTGTGGCAACTGAACGTGGCGCCGATGTCCGACAAGGATCGGCTGGTTGCAGTGACACTGATCGACTGCATCAACAATCAGGGCTATCTGGACGAAACGCTGGAAGAGATTCTCGAGTCCTTCGACCCGGAACTGGACGTCGAACTCGACGAGATCGAAGCGGTACTGCACCGTATCCAGCAATTCGAACCTGCCGGCATCGGCGCGCGCAACCTGAGCGAATGCCTGCTCTTGCAATTGCGCCAGCTGCCCGCGAAAACACCCTGGCTGACAGAAGCACAACGCCTGGTGACCGAGTACATCGACCTGCTGGGCAGTCGTGATTACGCCCAACTGATGCGGCGCATGAAGATCAAGGAAGATGAGCTGCGTCAGGTCATCGAACTGGTCCAGAGCCTCAACCCGCGTCCTGGTTCGCAAATCGAGTCCACAGAAGCCGAATACGTCATTCCTGACGTGATCGTGCGCAAGGACAACGAACGCTGGCTGGTCGAACTCAATCAGGAGTCGGTACCGCGCCTGCGCGTCAACCCGCAATACGCTGGATTCGTGCGTCGCGCCGATACCAGCGCCGACAACACCTTCATGCGCAACCAGTTGCAGGAAGCCCGCTGGTTCATCAAGAGCCTGCAAAGTCGCAACGAAACTCTGATGAAGGTCGCTACCCAAATCGTCGAGCATCAGCGCGGTTTTCTCGAGTATGGCGACGAGGCCATGAAGCCACTCGTCCTGCACGACATCGCCGAGGCAGTGGGCATGCACGAGTCGACCATCTCGCGCGTCACGACGCAAAAGTTCATGCACACCCCACGGGGTATTTACGAGCTGAAATACTTCTTTTCAAGCCACGTAAGCACCTCCGAGGGCGGCGAATGCTCGTCCACGGCCATTCGCGCAATCATCAAAAAACTGGTTGCAGCGGAAAATCAGAAAAAGCCGTTGAGTGATAGCAAGATCGCTGGTTTACTGGAGGCACAAGGCATTCAAGTAGCCCGTCGCACAGTCGCCAAGTACCGCGAATCATTAGGGATAGCGCCTTCCAGTGAGCGTAAGCGACTGATGTGATGCAGGCCGAGCCACAGCGTTCCAGTGGCAGGCGCCATGCCTGTCTCTTTATGCATTGGCAAAGGAGAAAGCTGTATGCAAGTCAACATCAGTGGACACCAACTGGAAGTGACCAAACCCCTTCGCGACTATGTCGAGCTCAAGCTCAAGAAGCTCGAAGGGCATTTTGACAAGATTACGAACGTGCAGGTCACGATGGCGGTCGAGAAGCTCAGGCAGAAGATCGAAGCCACCCTGCACATACCCGGTGGCGAGGTCGTTGCCAATGCTGAACATGATGACATGTATGCTGCAATCGACCTGCTCACCGACAAGCTCGACCGACAATTGCTCAAGCATAAGGAAAAGCAGCAAAGCATCCTCAAAGGTGCGGCCGCTCGCTAACGCCATTTAAATGATCCGATTTGAAAATATCCTGACCCCCGGCCGTTCACTCGTGAACGTGCCGGGACGCAGCAAGAAGAGCGTACTCGAAGCAATCGCCAACCTGATCGGTCATGAAGTACCGAACATGGATTCGGACACTGTCTTCGCAAGCCTCGTTGCCCGCGAAAAGCTGGGATCGACTGGCTTCGGCAACGGGATTGCCATCCCGCACTGTCGCCTCAAAGGCTGCGGCGAACCCGTCAGTGCGGTCATTCACCTCGCCACCCCTATCGACTTCGACGCCATCGACGGTGCGCCGGTCGACCTGCTTTTCGTATTGCTGGTCCCGGACGCCGCCACCGATGCTCACCTGGAACTGCTTCGCCAGATTGCCAGCATGCTTGATCGCGCCGATGTGCGTGAGCGCCTGCGCAGCGCCAAAAGCGGTGAGGCACTCTATCAAGTGGTGCTGGACGTGCAGAAAGGCCACTGACCATGCGCATGATCATCGTCAGCGGCCGCTCCGGCTCGGGTAAAAGCACAGCACTGGATGTACTGGAAGACAGCGGTTTCTATTGCGTCGACAACCTTCCTGCCGGCCTGCTGCCAGAGCTGGCAGAACGCGCACTGATCAATACCGAGCTTGCAGAACCGCTGCTGGCGGTGTCGATCGATGCACGCAATCTGCCAAGCCATCTGACCCGTTTCCCGCAAATGCTGGATGAAGTGCGCTCACGCAACATTCAGTGTGATGTGCTCTATCTGGATGCAGACGAAGCAACGCTGCTCAAGCGTTTCTCGGAAACCCGGCGTCGCCACCCGTTGAGCACGTCGGATCGTTCGCTGGCCGAGGCCATACGCGACGAGACCACACTGCTCGGCCCGATCATCGATCTGGCCGACCTCAACATCAACACCACTCACCTGAATCTCTACCAGCTGCGCGACGCACTGAAATTGCGCCTGCTCAACAAGCCCGAGCCGGGCACCGCGTTTCTGCTCGAGTCGTTCGGTTTCAAGCGCGGCATGCCGGTCGATGCCGACCTGGTATTCGATGTGCGCTGCCTGCCCAATCCCTACTGGAAGCCGGAGCTGCGCGATCACTCAGGTCTTGAGCAGCCAGTGATCGATTACCTGTCTGTGCAGCCCGACGTTGAAGAGATGTTTCAGGACATTTTCTCGTATTTGAACAAATGGCTGCCACGATTCGCGGCCAGTAACCGTTCTTACGTTACCATTGCCATCGGTTGCACGGGCGGGCACCACCGCTCCGTCTACCTGACAGAACGCTTGGGTCAGGTATTGCAACAATCACTCAAGAACGTTCAGGTCCGCCACCGGGACCTTAGCTGAAAGGATTTACACTGCGATGCCCGCTCGTCAAATCACCATCATCAACAAACTGGGCCTGCACGCCCGCGCTGCCGCCAAGTTCGTCGGTGTCGCCGGCAAGTTTCCCTGCCAGATCCGCGTCGGCCGCGCGCCGGAAAGCATGGTCGATGGCAAAAGCATCATGGCCGTGATGATGCTGGCCGCGGGCAAAGGCACCGAGCTCCATCTGCACACCGAAGGTGAATTCGAGCAGGAAGCCCTGGACGGGTTGGTCGAGCTGATCAACAACAGGTTTGATGAGGGCGAGTAGATTTGGCTGACTTGTCAGAAAACAAAAAACCGCCTGATACAGGCGGTTTTTTTATAGTCTCAAACTCTTTTGGGCTCAGATATCTGTCGTAGCGTGCCTTCTTTGAAAGCCTTACTAAGGGAATGCATTATTTCACTGATGGATTCTGCCTTACGACGCTGAAGCTCCTTGAGCTCAGGCTTTACGGTAGCCATACCAATAATCTCCTGAGGTAAGGTGAATTGCATGCAGGCCTAACTGACCTGTCACGATCCTATCAGCAATTCTGCCGTACCACAAATTCAGCCTCTCCACGCGGACAGCATCGTCAGCGCCCGGAATAAAATACAGTTCATCTGCCAGAACAGTCTCCGACATAAAAGCTTGTGTCACTTTCGCAAGTCGCTGAGGAATGCGATGACGGATTGCATGCTTGAACAGAGCCAACGCCTCAATAGGCGCATACTCCCTGCCGCTGCACCATTGCGTAGCCGACGCAAACTTCATCAGATAAGCATTCTCGCTGACCTCACGATCAGCATCGGTCATTACCATTTTGCGGGCCGTGGCGTAGGTAGACTGGTTCAGAACTATCGGATGATACAGCGCAATGAAGGGGTGAGATTCACATAGGAAAGGAATTGCGGTGTTACCGTCCGGAGCCAGAAAAGAGCCTCCGATGGGGTAGCACTGGTCATCAAGCCCTGAAAACATTTCCAGGACGAAATCCGTATCCATTATGTGCTCCGTCCCAATATCGGCCAGAAGAATAACAGATCTTCTCATTCATGAATTTGAGCACACACGGAGACATTCCCTAAAATTCAAAAACAACGTAACCAATTGCAATATATAAATAATTACAATTTTTAGTCATTGATTCCTTTACCTCCTACACAGCGAGAAATTCTTCAAACTTCCGCCTGCAACGAATCTTCGACTCGCACGCAGCACTCGAGAACAATCGCGCGTCACTTCCAACACCAGACAGACAGCCAACACACCCCCCGCTCTGCCAGCAACGCCATGCCCGCCAACAGCAGCACGGTTCCTACAACCTTGCGGAGCATCCGTACGCCAGTGGCCGTGAGTATTTCTGAACGCATGGATGCCCTTGGTTGTTGTCGAGGGAATCAGGCCAGAGCGGCCTGATAGCGTCGGGAAACTTCCTGCCAGTTGATCACGTTGTAAAACGCATTGATGTACTCGGGGCGGCGGTTCTGGTAGCGCAGGTAGTACGCGTGCTCCCAGACGTCCAGACCCAGTATTGGCGTGTTGCCATTCATCAACGGGCTGTCCTGGTTACCGCTGCTTTCGACCACGAGTTTTTTGTCAGGGGTGACGCTCAGCTAGGCCCAGCCACTGCCGAAACGCGTCAGCGCAGCTTTGGTGAACGCTTCTTTGAAGCTGTCAAAGCCACCCAGTTGCTCGTCGATTGCAGCAGCGATCGCGCCTTCAGGCACACCGCCACCGCCTGGCACCATGACTTCCCAGAACAGCGAATGGTTGGCGTGGCCGCCCCCCTGATTGATCACCGCCGGCCGCAGATTTTCAGGCAGTTGCTTGACGCTGGCGACGAGCTTTTCGACAGACCAGTCGGCGAATTCAGTACCGTCGACCGCTGCGTTGAGGTTGGTGATGTAGGTCTGGTGATGCTTGGTGTAGTGGATTTCCATGGTTTGCGCATCGATGTGCGGCTCAAGCGCATCGTAGGCGTAAGGCAGTGCTGGCAAGGTATGAGACATTCAATGTGCTCCGTAGAAAAGTCCGGTTTGAGTCGCTGAAGTGCGCTGCAGCGATGCACGCGTGTGCTCGCTGCTGCTGTTCAGCAATCGATGGGTACGCGGGTACTCGCCATGCTCGCTGATAAAACTCAACAGCTCGGCGTAGGTTTTGCTGCTATGGCGCAAGGCTGCTTCACGCAGGGCGGGAGGCAGGCGCTGGCTCTGCATGGTCTGCAACAGGTGTTGATGAATGGCGCACAGGTACTCGGCGCTTTCCTCCGGCTGCCCAAGGCTGAGGTGCAGGTCCGCCAGGTTGTGATGAGAGATCACACACGCCGCGACGGCTTCGTCCACGTCCGGCCACCGCTCGAACAGCACCTGCGCCAAGGCCAGCGCCTGAAGGTACAGCTCACGGGCTTCGACCCACTCACCGAGACTGAAACAGCGATTGGCCTGTTCAATGGTGCGTTTCCAATGCTGCATGACATACCTCCAGAGGCGCAGGCTGGCCGGATCAACTGATGCCGACGGCAACAGCACACCTTCAAATGATATTCATTATTAAATGAGATTTTGACTCAACACAAGCGCGTTGATGAGATTGATTCTTGAGGAAGGGATGATGCAAGGCTGCAAATGCTGGCGATCGCTCTTGAGCACGGCGCTAAACGCAGTAGATATGTGACACGAAATGTCGAGAACCGCGTGCCAACGCTAACGAAGCACTGGCACGCGTTCAGTCAGGTGCGGGGCTGACGATCCAGGCTGATCAGCTCCCAGCCACCATCATGCGCTCGATCAACACCGAACCTGTGCGGATGTTGCTGCGCAGCTCGAGATCACTGCCGACGGCGACGATCTGTTTGAACATGTCGCGCATGTTCCCGGCAATAGTGACTTCCTGAACCGGAAACTGAATTTCGCCGTTTTCGACCCAGAACCCTGCGGCGCCACGCGAATAATCACCGGTCACCATGTTCAGGCCGCTGCCCATCAGCTCGGTGACCAGCAAGCCCCGGCCCATGCGCCGGATCAGCGCGTCCTGATCTTCAGAACCATGGGTGACGAACAGGTTATGCACACCGCCTGCATTGGCGGTGCTCGGCATGCCCAGCTTGCGGCCGGAATAGGTGCTCAGCACATAGGAAACCAGGTCGCCTTTATCGACGAATGGCTTGGCATAAGTTGCCAGGCCGTCGCTGTCGAACGCGGAGCTGCCCATGGCGTGCATCAGGTGTGGACGCTCGTCGATGGTCATCCACTCGGGGAACAACCGCTGGCCGAGCGTTCCTTCAAGGAATGAAGACTTGCGATACAGGTTGCCACCGGAAATGGCGCCGAGAAAACTGCCGAACAAGCCGCCGGCCAGTTCAGCGGCAAACAACACCGGCACTTCGCAGGTCGGCACCGGGCGCGCGCCCAGACGGCTCGCTGCCCGCTGCGCAGCCTTGCGGCCAATGCTTTCGGCATCGGCCAGCAACGGGCCCTTACGGTTGACGTCATACCAGTAGTCGCGCTGCATCTGGCCTTCGCCTTCGGCGATCATCACGCAACTCAGGCTGTGCCGGGTCGACGCATAGCCGTCGATGAAACCATTGCTGTTGCCGTACACACGGCAGCCCTGATGGGTATTGAGGGTGGTGCCATCGGCATTCTTGATCCGGCTGTCGGCTGCGAACGCTGCCGCCTCGCAGATCAACGCTTTCTCGATGGCCTGCTCGGGCGTGATGTCCCAGGCATGATAGAGATCGAAATCCATGGTCTCTTTAGCCATCAGCGCCGCATCGGCCAGCCCGGAGCTTTCATCCTCGGACGTGTGCTCGGCAATCGCCAGTGCAGCGGCAACCGTTTCACGAATGGCATCGGCGCCCGTGGCCGACGTACTGGCCGAGCCTTTGCGCTGACCGACGTACAACGTGATGCCGAAACCCTGATCGCGGTTGAACTCGACGGTTTCGACTTCACGCTGACGGACCGATGTCGACAGCCCCTGGTCCACCGACACCGCGACTTCGCAGGCGCTGGCACCCTGACGCCGGGCTTCGGCGATGATCTGCTCGACCTGTTCCTGCAGTTCGGGCAAGGCTTGTGGGCCGACGCTTTGGGTTGCACTCATGACTTTCTCCATCAAATTCTTCTTTCAGCACAGGCCGAATACCGACCGGGCCGGACAAGCGGCCCACGACTGGTTATCATGGCGGCGTTTCTTTGCGGACTGCCCCCATGGTTGATTCTTACGACGACTCCCTCGACGGGGAGAAAAGCAAAACCCAGGTCAAACGAGAGCTGCATGCTCTGGTCGACCTCGGCGAGCGACTGACAACACTCAAAGCCGATGTGCTGGCCAAGCTGCCGCTGACCGACGCTTTGCGCAAGGCCCTGGCCGAAGCGCCCAAGCACACGGCGAACATCGCGCGAAAGCGGCATATTCTGTTCATCGGCAAGCTGATGCGCGATCAGGACCAGGAAGCCATTCTGGTGTTGCTTGACCAACTCGATGCCTCCACTCGCCAATACAATGAACGTTTCCACAATCTGGAGCGCTGGCGTGATCGCCTGATTGCGGGCGATGACGCCGACCTCGAGAAATTCGTGGTCGAATACCCCGATGCCGACCGTCAGCAGCTGCGTTCGCTGATCCGTCAGGCGCAACACGAAGTTGCACGCAACAAACCGCCGGCCACCAGCCGCAAAATCTTCAAATACATCCGTGAGCTGGACGAACTTCAACGCGGTCTGCGTTGATTTCGCCCTCGGGGCCGGCAGCAGAGGCAGCCGGCCCCGACTCACATTCAGCTACCGGTGCCACCCACGGTGATCGCGTCGATTTTCAGCGTAGGCTGACCCACACCGACCGGCAGCGACTGGCCATCTTTACCGCACGTACCGACGCCGCTGTCCAGCGACAGATCGTTACCCACCATCGACACCCTGCTCATGGCTTCCGGCCCGTTACCGATCAAGGTCGCGCCTTTGACCGGCGCGGTGATCTTGCCGTCTTCGATCAGATAGGCCTCACTGGTTGAAAACACGAACTTGCCGCTGGTGATATCCACCTGGCCACCGCCCAGATTGGCGCAGTAGATGCCGCGCTTCACTGAGGCGATGATTTCCTGCGGATCGCTCTGCCCGCCCAGCATGTAGGTGTTGGTCATGCGCGGCATCGGCAGGTGGGCATAGGACTCGCGACGGCCGTTGCCGGTACGTGCCACGCCCATCAGGCGCGCATTGAGCTTGTCCTGCATGTAGCCCTTAAGCACGCCATTCTCGATCAGCGTGGTGCATTCGGTCGGTGTGCCCTCGTCATCGACACTCAGCGAGCCACGACGCCCCGCCAAGGTGCCGTCGTCGACGATGGTGCAGAGTTTCGACGCAACCATCTCGCCCATGCGCCCGCTGTAGGCCGAACTGCCCTTGCGGTTGAAGTCGCCCTCAAGGCCGTGACCCACTGCTTCGTGCAGCAGCACGCCAGACCAGCCAGAGCCAAGTACTACCGGCAAGGTGCCTGCCGGGGCGGGAATCGCTTCCAGGTTAACCAGCGCCTGACGCAGGGCCTCACGGGCATAGCCCATGGCGCGATCGTCGGTCAGGAAATAACGGTAGTCGGTACGCCCGCCGCCGCCATGCCCGCCCCGCTCGCGACGGCCATTCTGCTCGACGATGACACTGACATTGAAGCGCACCAGCGGGCGCACATCGGCGGCAAGGCTGCCATCCGCGGCGGCCACCAGAATGCGCTCCCAGACGCCGGCCATGCTCACCGAAACCTGCTGGATACGCGAGTCCAGCGCACGCGTCGCAACGTCGATGCGCTTGAGCAACTCGACCTTCTCGGCGCGGCTCAACACTTCCAGCGGGTTATCCGGGGCGTACAACTGCGCCACGTCCTGCGAGGTGAAAGCCTGCACGCGACCATTCTGGCCAGCGCGGGAGATGGAACGCGCGGCCTGCGCGGCGGTGCGCAGTGCCTCGGCGGTGATCGCGTTGCTGTAGGCGAAACCGGTCTTCTCGCCTGACTGAGCGCGTACGCCCACGCCTTGGTCGAGATTGAAACTGCCTTCCTTGACGATGCCGTCTTCGAGCGACCAGGACTCGGAGATCATCCCCTGAAAATACAGGTCAGCCGCGTCGATACCGGGGCCGGCAAGCTCGCCGAGCACCGATTGCAGGTTGTCGAGGCTCAGGCCACCGGGTGCCAGAAGGTGTTCGCTGACTGAGGACAGATCACTCATATTCACTCCGAAGCAGGCCGCATGGCGTCCTGCGAAAAAAAGCGCCGGTGACTGGACACCGGCATCCGCGCCCGTATGGACGCCTGTTCTTCACTGTCTCGTGTGCCCGGCAACACGGCTTCACCCTGTGCCTGCTGAGCCAGTATGCGGCCCCATGGATCAACGATGGCCGCGTGCCCGTAAGTCTCGCGCGGCCCCGGATGGACCCCGCCCTGTGCCGCCGCCAGCACATAACACTGGGTTTCGATGGCCCGCGCCCGGATCAGAATGTCCCAGTGCGCAGCCCCTGTCACCGCCGTGAAGGCTGACGGTGCGGTAATCAATTCAGCCCCCGCTTCACGCAGGGCCGTATACAGTTCCGGGAAGCGCAGGTCGTAACAGACCGTGAGCCCCAGACGCCCGACCGGGGTATCAGCCACCACGATGTGATTGCCGTGAGCATAGTCGTCAGATTCGCGGTAGCGGCCCCGATTGTCCGCGACATCCACATCGAACAGGTGCAGCTTGTCGTAACGCGCCACCTGCTCGCCGTGTTCATCGATCAGCAACGAACACGCCGTCACCTTGCCATCGGGCCGATCATTGGGCGGCAGTGGCAGGGTTCCGGCAACTATCCATAACTTGAGGTCGCGAGCGGCCAGTTTCAACCACGGCAGAATCGGTCCATGCCCTTGCGCTTCGGCGCGGCCGATGTCAGCCACGTCACGGCGGCCTATTGCGACGAAGTTTTCAGGCAGCACCGCCAACCGGGCACCGCCCTCGGCGGCCTGCTCCAGCAAGGCCCGCGCCCTGGCCAGATTGGCTTCGATGTCGCTCTGGCTGACCATTTGAATCACGGCAAAAGACATGGCGACCCGCTGTTTGATGTCATGGCCACCACTGTACCCCATGCAGCGCTACTGAGGCTTTTCAAATGGTTTGTCGAACGTGATCTTCGGTTCTTTCCACGGTCCTTCGACCTTGTATTGCACGCTGGCAAAACGGGCAACCCGGTCGCCCAGCAGCTTGTCGACCAGAAACAGGGCGCCACCAATGGCCGGCGCGCCGACGATCAGCGCCGCAATCGGCAAGTTGTTGGTCACCGGCAAGGTCACCAGCAGCTTGGCATCCACGCGATCGCTGACCATGTCCAGTGTGCCATTGAGCTCAAGATTGCTGGACGGCCCGGTCAGGGTGATCGGCTTGCGAGTCACATAGACGCCGTCGCTGGCCACCAGCAGCCCTTTGACCCGATCGTAGCTGAGGCCCTTGCCGAGCAGGTCCGAGAAGTCCAGACGCAGACGACGGCCGATGGAGTTTAAATTCAGCAAACCGAACACGCGCAGCGCCTGGGCACCGCCCTCGACTTCCACGAACTGGCCGCGATTCAACGTGGCATCGAGACTGCCGGAGTAGCGCTTGAGCCCGACCCAAGCAGGTGAACCCGGCCAGCGCCCATCGACATTCAGCTCGAAATTTTCACTGGTCACGGTCGGTGCAAAACTCCAGGCCTTAAGCACATCCGCCAGGTTCTTGCCTTCCAGATGGCCCTTGAACCAACTGCTGCTCGCCCCCGGCGCACCTTCCCAGGCACCCTCGCCTTCAAGCTGGATGCCTTTGAGCCCCAGACTCATGTCAGACATGCGCATTCCGGTCGGCGTAGAGCGAATCTTCAGCGCCCACGGTCCCAACAGTTGATCCCCCTGAAACAGCTGGGAAATCTTGATGTCCAGCGCCGGAATCTTGCGCGGATCCACGTCTGCCAGCGGATCAGGCGCATTTTCGACCACTGTGGCTTTCGGGTCGGGCGCAGGCAGGCGCACATACAACATGTTGATGCCAATCGGCGCGGACTTGGCGTCCGGAAGCAGCGCAGTGCCCTTGGCCAGCGCGCTGTCCAGCGACAGAGCCCAGGCGGCGGCGTTACGCTGCAATTGAACACGCACATCATCCAGCATGGTGCCCATCGCCGTCAGCTTGCCGATCTGCAGGTCCACGCTGTTGAGCAATTGTTTGGCGCTGCCGCCCGGATCGCCGCCGGCATAACGCCCGGCAAGCTCCTGCCAGGGCGCGATGTCCAGCTCGGACAGCTCGCCACGAATTCGCAAGCCCTTGGCGTCCGGGACGATGGCGCCGCCACGGCCCAGGTACAGCTCGCCACGGCCGTCTGCAAACTTGCCACCGGGTGCGGCGAACGCAAAGTTGGCGAGGTTATCGTACGCAGCGCCCAGTCGACGTTCCAGGCCCTGCAACGTCATACGGAATTCGCTCGGGCGCTCCACGTCGGCGGGTTTGCCGAACGGCGCAGGCAGGTCGATTGCCACGCCCTTGAGCGTGGAATTGATCACCAGCGGGCTGTCTTTGCTGTCCAGCGTCAGTTGCAATTGATACGGCAGATCGCCGGACACCGGCAACGGCTGGGTGACGCTCAGCCAGTCAGTCAGTTTTTTCACCGTGACTTGGCCGTTCGCCACAATGCGCGTCACGTTGGCACTGGGCGTGCCTTCTGCCGAGATTTCCGCGGTCACCGGGTTATCGAAGGCCTGTGCCTTGATGCCCTTGCCGCTCAAGCCGCTGGCGCTGTCGAAGCGAAAGTCGCCCTTGAGCCGGGTCAGTTCCAGCACCGGGTCGGCCAGCCTCAGACGCGCGTTGTCAGTGCTGAAATCGACCACAACCTTCGGCTCCACACCTTTGGCCAGCGGGATATCCAGTTTGAGTTTGCCGTTCAGCGGCCCCTCGCCCTGCCACCCGGCAAAGGTGCTGCCGGTACCGATGGGCGCTTGCTGAAGAATTTTCAGGCCATCGCCCAGGCTTCCGGCAAAGCTGCCATCGACCAGCAAGTGACTGTCCTGACCTGCCGGGACGTGGGGAATATTGACCAGCACGTTGCTGACTTTGGTGTCGAGCAGTTGCCCCTTGCTGGCCTTGACCCGCACGCCGCTGTTTTCAACGTAGACCTTGCCATCGACGCCGGTCAGCGACGGCCAGCCCGGCTGAAACGCCAGCGTCGCGTTGCTGACATCGAAAAACAGGCTGATGACCCGCGCAGTGTCAGGCGAATTCTTGTTCAGCGAACCTTGATACTGGAAAAACCCCTGCTTGACCGCGCCACTTACCACGGCAGTACGCAGCCAGTGATCGAGTTCGGGGCTGAGGGCAGTCGGCAGGTATTTGCTGGTGTAGCGGCCATCGCCATCGACCATGCCGACCCGCAGGTCCATGTAGTCTTCCTGATCATGACTGAGGTGGATCTTGATCAGGAAATCCGCAGCGATCTTGCCTTCATCGCCTAGCACTTTGATGTACGGCGCGATGAGGGTGAAGGCTTGATCGTCCAGCTTCCAGGTCAGGCGGGCATTGGCTTTCTGATAGCGCCACGGTTTGGCGAAAATCGGGTCCAGATGCAGCATGAAATCGTCGGTATCGAGCCGCAATTCGCCCTGCCCCAGATCGCCGCTGATCGCACCGCTGACATTTCCGGCTGCCGGCGCGCCGTGATAGGCGTTGAAGCCCACCTTGTCGAGATTGGCGGCAAAACCGAGCCGCTTGTCACCGGTCGCTTGCGGACGGTAATCGAGCAATACATTGCGCAGCCCACCCGTGACCTTGAGACCGTCGACGACGGCCATCGCCTTGTCCGGCAAGGGTGCAAGGGAGTCGATCACGGGCGTGAGCGGCGTCAGGTCGAGGCGGTCGGCCTGCACGTGCCAGAGCTCTTCGCTGTCGGGTGTTGCGGCCGTTTGCGTCAGTTGCAGACGACTTTCCCAGCGTTTGCTGGCAAGGTCCATCGCCAGCGAATCCAGTGTGAGCTGGAAACCGGTTTCAGTCCGGGCGAACCAGGCGTTGAGCGCCAGATTGTCTACCGTGGTCGGCTTACGGGCGGCGTAGACACCTTTGATTTTCGGTGCATTGAGGCGCGCGGTTGCGCTCTGCAGGGTACCCTTGCCCCAGCTCATCCACACTTCGCCACCGGCTTGCAGCGTCGACAGCGTCCATTCGCGGGTGAGGCTTTTGGGCAGCCATTTGCCCCAATCGCTTTGAGGCAGGCTGGCGTAGACATCCGCCTCGCCCTCTTTCCAGCGGCTGGCCTGCACGCGGGAACGCATGTTCAGCGCCAGCGGCTGGCCGTCCGGCAGGGTCACGCGCGCATCCAGACGCTGGTGGTAACTGCCCGTGGTCAGGCTGACGTTGACGTACGTCAGGGTCAGCGGCGCGGCGTCGAACGGTTGCACCGTCACCTGGCTGTCGAGCAGCGACAGGTGCGCCACCCTTTGCATCTGATTCAATATTTGCTCGGGGTTGAACGGGCTATCGTCACGTATCGGCAGGCCTTGAACTGCCCAGCTACCGTCCTCACCCTGTTTGAGAATGAACTGCAGGCCGTCGACTTCCAGATGATCAATACGCACTTCACGCGCCAGCAGGCTTGCCCAGAGATCGGGGACGACCCGCACGCGATCCAGACGCAAGGCGCTGGAGCCCTCGCCGACCATCACGTCATGGGCCAGCACAACCGGGGAGAACCTGTTCCAGCTGCCTTCCAGGCGGCCAATGCTCAGTGGCATGCCCAGCGCAGTGCTGGCACGGCTTTCGACATCGACACGGTATTCCGCCACCAGAGGCGTCAGTTGACGGCCGAGGCTGACATACAGCGCCGCCAGTATCAGAATCAGCGCGCAAATGCTCAGCCCCCAGCGCGTCAGGGTTGCAACGATGCGAGGAAGACGCCCCATCTCAGGATGTCCTCCGCTGCGAGATGCAAAAACCGGATTCAGCGAACAGCTTTCGGCTCGGGTCGGCAGGTGCAGTCAGGTTCAGGTTGTGCTCGTTCGCCACGCATCATTCTCAATAGACGGCATACCTGCCAGAAACCCGTCGGGCGCCAGTCGTTTACATTTCCCTGCGGCCAGCAATCTCAGAGCAGGACCACGTCGTATTGTTCCTGCGAGTACATGGTTTCTACCTGAAAACGGATGGTTCGTCCGATAAAGCTCTCCAGTTCCGCCACATTGCCCGACTCTTCATCGAGCAGCCTGTCGACCACGCGCTGATTGGCCAGCACCCGATAGCCGACAGCCTGATAGGCCCTGGCTTCGCGCAGAATCTCGCGGAAGATTTCGTAACAAATGGTCTCGGGGGTTTTCAGCTTGCCGCGTCCCGCGCAGCAATGGCAAGGCTCGCAGAGCACTTGCTCAAGGCTTTCGCGGGTGCGCTTGCGCGTCATCTGTACCAGCCCCAGCTCGGTGATGCCAATGATGTTGGTCTTGGCGTGATCGCGTTCCAGCTGTTTTTCCAGGGTACGCAGCACCTGACGCTGATGCTCGCCGTCTTCCATGTCGATGAAATCGATGATGATGATGCCGCCCAGATTACGCAGGCGCAGCTGGCGGGCAATCGCGGTCGCCGCTTCCAGATTGGTCTTGAAGATGGTCTCTTCCAGATTCCGGTGGCCGACGAACGCCCCGGTGTTCACATCGATGGTGCTCATGGCCTCGGCCGGGTCGATGACCAGATAGCCGCCAGACTTGAGCGGCACTTTGCGCTCGAGGGCTTTCTGGATTTCGTCTTCGACGCCGTACAGGTCGAAAATCGGTCGCTCGCCAGGGTAATGCTCGAGCCGGTCGGCAATTTCAGGCATCAGTTCGGCGACAAACTGGGTGGTTTTCTGGAAGGTTTCCCGTGAATCGATACGGATCTTCTCGATGCGCGGGCTGACCAGGTCGCGCAAGGTGCGCAGCGCCAGGCCGAGATCTTCGTAAATGACAGTGGGCGGGCTGACGGTCTTGATCTGTTCGCCGATCTGGTCCCAGAGCCTGCGCAGGTAGCGGATGTCCATGAGAATTTCATCGGCACCGGCGCCTTCGGCAGCGGTGCGCAAAATGAAGCCCCCGGCCTCTTTGATGCCTTCCAGCGCCACGCAATCGCTGACCACTTTCTTGAGCCGCTCGCGCTCGGCTTCATCCTCGATCTTCAGGGAAATGCCCACGTGCGCAGTGCGCGGCATGTACACCAGATAACGCGACGGGATCGACAGTTGCGTGGTCAGTCGGGCGCCTTTGCTGCCGATCGGGTCCTTGGTGACCTGAACCACCAGACTTTGCCCGTCATGCACCAGCGACGCGATGCTCTCGACCGCAGGCCCTTCACGCATGGAGATTTCCGAGGCGTGAATGAACGCTGCGCGGTCCAGACCGATGTCGATGAACGCCGCCTGCATGCCGGGCAGCACCCGCACGACCTTGCCCTTGTAGATATTGCCGACGATGCCGCGACGCTGGGTGCGCTCGACATGCACCTCTTGCAGCACACCGTTTTCGACCACTGCGACCCGCGATTCCATCGGGGTGATGTTGATCAGAATCTCTTCACTCATGACTTGTCACCTTCCAGGCGTTGCCAGCAGGGTATGCCGAAACGGCCGAGCAATTCTGCGGTTTCACACAGAGGCAGACCAACCACCCCAGAATAGCTGCCCTGCAGGTCTTCGACGAAAATCGCCGCCAAACCTTGAATGGCATAGCCGCCCGCTTTGTCGGCAGGCTCGCCGCTGGCCCAATAGGCCTGCGCCTCATGCAGCTTAATCTCGCGGAAGCGAACGCGGCTCGTCACCACACAGGTTTCGCTGCGCTGCCGATCGATAAGCGCAACGGCCGTCATGACGTCGTGTTCGCGCCCCGACAAGGCCGTCAACATGCTCAGCGCATCGGCTTCATCGACCGGCTTGCCGAGAATTCGCCCGTCCAGCACCACAGCAGTGTCCGCGCCCAGCACGCAGCCCTGCTGATCAGCCTGCACCAACGACAGGCCCGCCTGAGCCTTGCCCAGCGCAAGACGCTCGACATAGGCGGCCGGGGTTTCATGGTCGAAAGGGGTTTCATCGATCTGCGCGCTCAATACGGCGAAGGGCACGCCGATCTGAGTCAGAAGTTCGCGACGGCGCGGTGAGCCGGAAGCCAGATAAAGCGAGGGCATAAGGACATCTCCGTGTCGGTGACGGTGAACGCGCAAGCCCTCTCAGGGTGCAGCGCCCACCTTGCGCTTAATTGATTTTCAAACGTTTGCGCAATCCACGCAGACCGTAACTGACCCAAGGCCACAGCAACGCACTGACCAGCGCGGGTAACACCAGCGCCAGAGTCGGCTGACGGTTGCCGGTCAGGGCACTGAGCCACAGTTGCGCAAGCTGCGCCAGACCGAAGACCACCAGCAACACCAGACATTGCTGCCACATCGGGAACATGCGCAGGCGCTGTTGCAGGGACATCACCAGAAAGGTAATCAGGCTGAGGATCAACGCGTTCTGACCGAGCAGCGTGCCGTACAGCACATCTTCCATCAGGCCCAGAACCCAGGCGGTGGTCATGCCGTACTTGTGTGGCAATGCCAGCACCCAGAAGGTCAGCAGCAGGGCCAGCCACAAGGGGCGAAAGATTTCCATGAATTGCGGCAACGGCGAAACGCTCAGCAACAGGCCGATTGCAAAGGTCAGCCAGACTACCCAGCCATTGCGCCCGGAGACATGACTAACCATCGATTGGCTCCCGAGCAGTAGAAGGTGTGGAAGCAGGCGGCTGCGACGCGGCGGGACGGGACGCTGGACGAGCCGGTTTGGCCGGCGGGGCAGCAGGTGCGGCAGGTGCTGGCGTCGTCGCCTGAGCAGCGGGCTTATGGATGATCGCAGCGCCCGGAAACATCGGGATTGTCGCTTGCGGCCACATCGGGAATGCCGGTGTCGGCGGCGGCAACGTGGCCATCACGGTGGGCTCGATGCCCTTTTCAATTGATTCCTGCGCCTGCGCGGCATCGGCGGCACGCTCTTCCGGGGAGCGACCATCGGAGAACACCAGCAGCAGATAACGGCTGCGATTCAGCGCAGCCGTCGGCACAGCGCGGACAATGGCGAATGGCTGACCGGAATCGTGGATGACTTCCTTGACCGTCGCCACCGGATAACCGGCCGGGAAACGCTGACCTAGACCGGAGCTGACCAGCAGATCACCTTCCTTGATGTCCGCCGTATCTGCCACATGGCGAAGTTCCAGACGCTCCGGGTTACCGGTGCCGCTGGCGATAGCACGCAGGCCGTTGCGATTCACCTGAACCGGAATGCTGTGCGTGGTATCCGTCAGCAACAGGACGCGCGAGGTGTAGGGCATCAGTTCGACGACCTGACCCATCAGGCCACGGGCATCGAGTACCGGCTGCCCCAGTACAACGCCGTCACGCTCGCCTTTGTTAATGATGATTCGATGAGTGAAGGGGTTCGGGTCCATGCCGATCAGCTCGGCGACCTCGACTTTTTCATTGACCAGCGCCGAAGAGTTCAGCAACTCGCGCAGCCGAACGTTCTGCTCGGTCAGGGCCGCCAGTTTTTGCAGGCGGCCTTGCAGGAGCAAGGCTTCGGTCTTGAGCTTTTCGTTCTCGGCGATCAGTTCTGTACGACTGCCGAACTGGCTGGCAACGCCTTGATACAAACGTTGTGGCAGATCGACAATCCAGTAGGACTGCATGAGCACCATGGACATCTGACTGCGCACGGGCTTGAGGATCGTAAAGCGGGCGTCGACAACCATCAACGCAACCGACAGAACGGCCAGCACCAGCAGACGTACGCCCAGCGACGGGCCTTTTGCGAAGAGCGGTTTAATAGGCCGCTCCTACGGGGCATGCGATCACGGGATCGAGCTTCAATGGGCTGTTATTCATGCGCTATGGAACCGGCCTAGACAAATGAAAGAGATAGGCAGCCTGTTTCGGCGTCAGCCTGACGCATACAGGTAGCACATACGCTACCTGCATACAAAAGACTCCGTGAACGGCACCCCGGCGATTTACTCGCTGGAGAGCAGATCCATGGTGTGCTTATCCATCATTTCCAGCGCACGGCCACCGCCACGCGCGACGCAGGTCAGCGGGTCTTCGGCAACGATCACCGGCAGACCGGTTTCCTGAGCCAGCAGCTTGTCCAGATCACGCAGCAACGCGCCACCACCGGTCAGCACCAGACCACGCTCGGCGATGTCCGAAGCGAGTTCCGGCGGCGATTGCTCCAGAGCGCTCTTGACCGCCTGAACGATGGTCGCCAGCGACTCCTGAAGCGCCTCGAGCACTTCGTTGGAGTTCAGGGTGAACGCACGTGGCACGCCTTCCGCCAGGTTACGGCCACGAACGTCGACTTCGCGCACTTCGCCGCCCGGGTAGGCGGTGCCGATTTCCTGCTTGATGCGCTCGGCAGTGGACTCACCGATCAGGCTGCCGTAGTTACGACGCACGTAGGTGATGATCGCTTCGTCGAAACGGTCGCCGCCCACTCGCACGGATTCAGCGTAGACAATGCCGTTCAGGGAGATCAGCGCGATCTCGGTGGTGCCGCCGCCGATGTCGACAACCATCGAACCGCGAGCTTCTTCCACCGGCAGACCGGCACCGATCGCTGCGGCCATTGGCTCTTCGATCAGGAAGACTTCGCGCGCACCTGCGCCCAAGGCCGACTCGCGAATCGCGCGACGCTCAACCTGAGTGGATTTGCACGGAACGCAGATCAGCACGCGAGGGCTGGGCTGCAGAAAGCTGTTTTCGTGGACCTTGTTGATAAAGTACTGCAACATTTTTTCGCAGACGCTGAAATCGGCAATAACGCCGTCTTTCATGGGACGAATGGCTGCAATGTTGCCTGGAGTACGGCCCAGCATGCGCTTGGCTTCGGTACCGACAGCTACGACACTCTTCTGGTTGCCGTGAGTACGAATGGCAACGACAGAGGGTTCATTCAGGACGATACCGCGCTCACGCACGTAAATAAGGGTGTTGGCAGTGCCCAGGTCGATGGATAGATCACTGGAAAACATGCCACGCAGTTTCTTGAACATGGGAAAGGGACCCTAGGGAACGCGTGGTAAAAAAGTGCGGCAAACTCTAACAACGACAGGGATTTTGGGCAAGGAGCCAATATGCTAAATTGGCGGTTTTCCGAACACCACCCTCGACGTTAGCGGCTTGAGACAGCAATAACGCGATAGTGTTCCGCAATTGGCAACAATGCAAATCCGTCAGCATTCCACTGGAGAAACCCCATGGCGCTTGAACGCTCCGACGTGGAAAAGATCGCTCATCTGGCTCGACTGGGCCTTAGTGACGCCGATATCCCGCGTACTACCGAAGCACTGAACAGCATTCTGGGTCTGGTCGACCAGATGCAGGCGGTCGACACCGCAGGCATCGAACCCCTGGCTCACCCGCTGGAAGCGACCCAGCGCCTGCGCGAAGACGCCGTTACCGAACGAAATCGCCGCGATACTTACCAAGCCATCGCACCTGCGGTCCAGGACGGTCTGTATCTGGTTCCGAAAGTCATCGAGTAAGGGAAAGCGCCTGCATGCATCAAATGACTCTGGCCGAGATCGCTCGCGGACTCGCCGATAAAAAGTTCTCTTCTGAAGAGCTGGCCCGTGTCCTGCTGTCGCGCATCGCACAGCTCGATCCGCAGCTCAACAGCTTCATCAGCCTCACCGAAGACCTGGCCATCACTCAGGCCCAGGCGGCAGACGCACGCCGCGCCGCCGGTGAAAACGGCCCGCTGCTCGGCGCCCCGCTGGCGCACAAGGACCTGTTCTGCACGCAGGGCATCCGTACCAGCTGCGGCTCGCTGATGCTCGACAATTTCAAGGCGCCCTACGACGCCACCGTCGTGTCGCGGCTGGCCTCGGCGGGGACCGTCACACTGGGCAAGACCAACATGGACGAATTCGCCATGGGGTCGGCCAACGAATCCAGCCATTACGGCGCGGTAAAAAACCCGTGGAACCTCGAATGCGTGCCAGGCGGCTCTTCCGGCGGTTCGGCTGCGGCAGTCGCTGCCCGCCTGCTGCCCGCCGCAACCGGTACTGACACCGGCGGCTCGATTCGCCAACCTGCAGCGCTGACCAACCTCACTGGCCTCAAGCCGACTTATGGCCGCGTCTCGCGCTGGGGCATGATTGCCTACGCGTCCAGCCTCGATCAGGCCGGTCCCATGGCGCGCACCGCTGAAGACTGTGCCCTGCTGCTGCAAGGCATGGCCGGTTTCGATCCGCAGGATTCCACCAGCATCGACGAGCCGGTCCCGGACTATTCCGCCAGCCTCAATACCTCGCTCAAGGGCCTGCGTATCGGCGTGCCGAAAGAATATTTCAGCGCCGGCCTCGATCCGCGCATCGCGCAGCTGGTGCATGAAAGCGTCAAAGAGCTGGAAAAGCTCGGTGCAGTCGTCAAGGAAGTCAGCCTGCCAAACCTGCAACACGCCATCCCGGCCTATTACGTCATCGCACCGGCAGAGGCATCGTCCAACCTGTCACGCTTCGACGGCGTGCGCTTCGGCTACCGCTGCGAAGACCCGAAAGACCTGACTGACCTGTACAAGCGCTCACGCGCCGAGGGCTTTGGCCCGGAAGTTCAGCGACGCATCATGGTCGGCGCCTACGCGCTGTCGGCAGGCTACTACGACGCCTATTACTTGCAGGCACAGAAAATCCGTCGCCTGATCAAGAACGATTTCATGAGCGCATTCGCCGACGTCGACGTGATTCTCGGCCCGACCACGCCCAACCCGGCGTGGAAAATCGGCGCCAAGACCCACGACCCGATTGCCGAATACCTGGAAGACTTCTACACCATCACCGCCAACCTGGCGGGTCTGCCGGGCTTGTCCATGCCAGCGGGCTTTGTCGAGGGCCTGCCGGTCGGCGTGCAATTGCTCGCCCCGTATTTTCAGGAAGGCCGTCTCTTGAATGTGGCGCATCAGTATCAGCAAGTCACCGACTGGCACACTCGCGCACCTGAAGGCTTCTGAGGAGAAACACATGCAATGGGAAGTCGTCATCGGGCTGGAGATTCATACCCAGCTTTCGACCCAATCAAAGATTTTTTCCGGTAGCGCCACCACGTTCGGCTCCGAACCCAACACACAGGCCAGCCTGGTCGATCTGGGCATGCCGGGCGTGTTGCCGGTGCTGAACAAGGAAGCCGTGCGCATGGCCGTCAAGTTCGGCCTGGCGGTGGATGCCGAAATCGGTCAGCACAACGTGTTTGCCCGCAAGAACTACTTTTACCCTGACCTGCCCAAGGGTTATCAGATCAGCCAGATGGAATTGCCGATTGTTGGCAAAGGCCATCTGGACATCACCCTGGAAGACGGCACGGTCAAGCGCATCGGCATCACCCGCGCGCACCTGGAAGAAGACGCAGGCAAGAGCCTGCACGAAGACTTCCAGGGCATGACCGGCATCGACCTGAACCGCGCCGGCACGCCGCTGCTGGAGATCGTTTCCGAGCCGGACATGCGCAGCGCCAAGGAAGCCGTGGCCTACGTCAAAGCCATCCACGCGATTGTCCGTTACCTGGGCATCTGCGACGGCAACATGGCCGAAGGCTCGCTGCGCTGCGACTGCAACGTGTCGATTCGCCCTAAAGGTCAGGTCGAGTTCGGGACCCGCTGCGAGATCAAGAACGTCAACTCGTTCCGCTTCATCGAGAAGGCGATCAACAGCGAGATACAGCGCCAGATCGACCTGATCGAAGACGGCGGCAAGGTTATCCAGCAGACGCGTCTGTACGACCCGAACACCAACGAAACCCGTGCCATGCGCAGCAAGGAGGAAGCCAACGACTACCGTTACTTCCCCGATCCTGACCTGTTGCCGGTAATCATCGAGGATTCGTTCCTCGAAGAAACCCGCGCCACGCTGCCGGAACTGCCGCCGCAGAAACGCGAACGCTTCCAGAGCCAGTTTGGCCTGTCGACCTACGACGCCAGTGTGCTGGCTTCAAGCCGCGAGCAGGCCGACTATTTCGAAAAAGTGGTCAGCATCAGCGGCGATGCCAAGCTGGCGGCCAACTGGGTCATGGTCGAACTGGGCAGCCTGTTGAACAAGCAGGGTGTCGAGATCGAGCAATCGCCGGTCAGCGCCGAGCAACTGGGCGGCATGCTCAAGCGCATCACTGACAACACCATCTCGGGCAAGATCGCGAAAATGGTCTTCGAGGCGATGGCCAATGGTGAAGGCAGTGCCGATGAAGTCATCGAGAAACGCGGCCTGAAGCAGGTGACCGACAGCGGTGCCATCGAATCGATGCTCGACGAAGTGCTGGCGGCCAATGCAGAACAGGTCGAACAGTATCGGGCCGCTGATGAAATCAAGCGCGGCAAGATGTTCGGCTTCTTCGTCGGCCAGGCCATGAAAGCCTCCAAAGGCAAAGCTAACCCGCAGCAGGTCAATGAACTGCTGAAGGCCAAGCTGGAGGGTTGATCGCCCTATTAACAATAGCTTCCAAGCTCTGGACTAGGCGTTATATGCATGTCCAACGAACCCGGGAAATAGGGCATGCAGGCTTCTGCCCGCAGGGCGTGGGAGCGAACTTGTTCGCGAAGACGGTGGTTCAAACGATAAACTTTCGGAGGATGTACCGGCCCTTTCGCGAACAAGTTCGCTCCCACGGCCTTCGGCCAGAATCAAAAACAGACTTGTGTATGACTCTAAGTGCGCGCTGCGACACAACGCTGTGAGCCAACGCGGAGCATTTACACGAGAGTCAACCACAGCTCATCCGGCACTCAGGAACCAACCCCCATGCGCCGACTTCTTGTTGCCAGCAGCCTGCTGACCTTGCTGGCTGGCTGCGCAAATCACATCATCGACCCTCACGGTTATGATGAGACCGGCACCGCCGCCTATTACGGCGCTCGCCATCATGGCAATCGCACCGCCAGCGGCGAATCCTTCAATCAAAATGCCCTGACCGCTGCCCACCGGCAATTGCCTTTCGGGACGCGGGTCAAGGTGACCAACCTCGACAATCAACGCACGGTCGTCGTGCGTATCAACGACCGAGGGCCGCACACGCGTGGCCGATTGATCGATGTCTCTCGCGAAGCAGCCGAACAACTGGGTATGCTGCGCAGCGGCACTGCGCCCGTTCGCGTTCAGGCCCTCGACTAAGGACACTCGGTATTCTCCAGCTATCGGCCCTGCCCGCTCCCGCCCTCATTCAAATGTTCGGCGGCTTTCTTCTGCTGCTGATCGGGGCGGAGTTGTCGGTGCGCGCCGCGGTGCACCTGGCCGCGATCTTCAAGGTCAGACCGTTGATCATCGGCCTGACTGTCGTGGCGATGGGCACCAGCGCTCCGCAAATGGCCGTCAGCTTGCAAGCTGCCTTCTCGGACAACACCGACATCGCGGTGGGCAGCGTCATCGGCGGTAACATCTTCAACGTGCTGGTGATCCTTGGCCTGTGCGCCTTGATCATTCCGTTGCGGGTGGCGCGACAAGTGCTGCACATCGACATACCGTTGATGATCGGCGCCTGCCTGCTGGCCATCGGCCTGTCGTGGAACGGCGAGTTCAGCACGTTCGACGGCATTGTGCTGCTAGCCGGGTTGCTGGTCTGCCTGTTCATCATCGTACGCCAGGGCGGTCATGGTCCGCGCCACGGCCAGGCCGACATCACGGACAAGCCCCGCACCCTTACGCGCATGCTCATGCTCGCCGCCGGCTTGCTGATGCTGACCGCTGGCGGGCATCTGCTGGTCAATGCCTCGGTAGTGATCGCCCTCCATCTGGGGCTTTCCGAGCGTATTATCGGCCTGACCGTGATCGCTATCGGCACCTCGCTGCCCGCACTGATGGCCTCGTTGATCGCCGCACTGCGTGGCGAACGCGACATCGCGGTCGGTAACGTGATCGGCAGCAACCTGTTCAACCTGCTCGGTGTACTCGGCGTGACCGCGCTGGTGGCGCCCATGCCGCTGACGATCTCGCCCAATGCGCTGGTTTTCGATCTGCCGGTGATGCTGGGCGTGGCATTGCTGTGCGTACCACTGTTTTATTCCGGCTACCGGATAGACCGCATCGAAGGCTTGCTGCTGCTGGCGTTGTACCTGACCTACGGCTTGCATATCGTGTCGATCAGCACCGGCATGGCATTGGCTGAAAGGCTCGAAGGCTGGATGCTCACGCTGGTTCTGCCGCTATTGAGCAGCATCGTCGCCTGGGGCACTGTTCGCGCGTGGCGGCGCCAGCACTGATTTCAATCCGTAGTGATCAGAGGAGAAACGCCATGACCGACCACACGATCAGCGAAGGCGAACAGATTCGTCGCCAGGTGATGGGCGATGTCTACGTCGACCGTGCGCTGGGCAACGCGACCGATTTCAGCCAGCCCTTGCAGGATTTCGTCAACGAGCACGCGTGGGGCAGCGTCTGGAGTCGTGAGGGTTTGCCGCTGAAAACCCGCAGCCTGATTACCCTGGCCACCCTCACCGCCCTTAAATGCCCGCAAGAACTGAAAGGCCATGTGCGGGGCGCGCTGAACAACGGTTGCACCGTCGAAGAAATTCGTGAAGCGCTGCTGCACTGCGCGGTATACGCCGGCGTGCCTGCGGCCATCGATGCATTTCGTGCGGCTCAGGAAGTGATCGACAGCTACGTGAAACCGGACTAGATCCAGCCACCCCATTGCAGAATGAAAATGCCCACATTGGTGGTGACTGCGGCGGCCAGCGTGGTGATCACGATGATTGCCGCCGCCAGTTCGTAATTGCCGTCCGCCGTGCGCGCCATGATGTAGCTGGCGGCGGCGGTCGGGCTGCCGAAATACAGAAACAGAATCCCCAGCTCCGCACCGCGAAAACCGACCAGCCAGGCGGCCAGCGTGCAAAGCACTGGCAACGCGACCATTTTCATGACGCTGGCACTGACGGCCAGCTTGCCGCTCTTGCGCAAGGACGCCAGCGACAGCGTGCCGCCAATGCAGATCAGCGCCAACGGCAGGGTCATCTGTGCCAGATAGCTGCCGGACGTCTCCAGCCATTTGGGCAAACCGATGCTGAAATACGCGAAGGGCGAGGCCACGATCACACTGATGATCAGCGGGTTGGCCAGCACACTCTTGAAAATGCTCCACGGGTCGGACTTAATCACCGGGCTGTAGACCGCCAGCACCACTGTTGAGAGCGTGTTATAGAACACGATGACCAGCGCCGCGAGAATGGCACCCAGCGAAATGCCGTAAGAGCCATACATGCTGGCCGCCAGTGCCAGGCCGATCACGCCGTTATTGCCGCGAAACGCACCCTGAACGTAGATTCCCCGCTCTGCATACGGGCAGCGCCCCACGGCCCAGAGCCAGGCCAACGCGAAACTAAGCAGTGTCGCCACGCTGAAGAAAATCAGCAGCTTCGGCTGCAATGCGCTGCGCAGATCGGCGTGAATGATGCCCAGAAACAGCAGCGCGGGCATGGTGACGTTGAACACCAGCCCCGAGGCCGCCACGATGAACCCGTCGTTGATCGCGCCGATGCGCCTGAGCAACACGCCCAGGAACAGCATGGCGAACACCGGGGCGGTGATGTTCAGGGTTTCGAGAAAGATAGCCAACATGCAACGCACCCGATCCATCATTAGGTGGCTCATGATAAGCCACCCATGCCGGGCATGTTGCAAGGATTTTCAGGAAAGCCTGCGAAGCGTCAGCCCCTTGCCTGTCAGACGATTCGACTGACCTCTTTCACCGGCTGCAAGGTGCGCTCAAACACCGACACGCCGTCCAGATCGCGCAGAGCGACTGTCATCTCACCGCTTTGCCCATCGATATTCACTTCGCCGAAGAACTGATAACCCGCAAACGGCGAGGTGTTCTGCGCAGGCGGCGCTTTCTGGAACACCAGCTCGGGGCCAAACGTCTTGTCCAGCACGTTGGGGCCATAACTACCCGCATTCAGCGGCCCGGCTACAAATTCCCAGAACGGATCGAAATCCTGAAACACCGCCCGATCCGGCTGATAGTGGTGCGCAGCGCAGTAATACACATCGGCGGTCAGCCACACGCAATCGCGGATTTTCTGCTCCCGCAGATACCCCAGCAACTCGGCAACCTCCAGTTCACGCCCCAGCGCCGGACCATCATTACCATTGGCGATGGCCTCCCAACGCGCAACACCGGGGCTCACCTCGCCATCCGGCACGCCCAAACCAATGGGCATGTCGGCGGCGATCACTTTCCACTGCGCGCGCGACCCGTTGAGCTCGCGCTTGAGCCAGTCCAGCTGTTCGCGGCCCATGAAGGCAGTGGTCGGACCCGGCTTGTCGGCAAGATTGGCATCGTTGCCGTCGCGATAACTGCGCATATCGAGGACGAACACCTCGAGCATCGGCCCATAGGGAATCTTGCGATAAATGCGCCCGCCGTTGTCCGCTGCCTGCAAGCGCAGCGGCGCGTACTCCAAATACGCCTGGCGTGCGCGGGTGGACAGCAACTGGATGTCCTTGACCTTGTAGCGGTCATCGAGCTGCTTGCTCGGCGACCAGTTGTTGGTCACCTCGTGGTCATCCCACTGCCAGATCTGCGGCACTTCGGCGCTGAAACGGCGCAGGTTTTCATCCATCAGGTTGTAGCGGTAATTGCCGCGGTATTCGTCGAGCGTCTCGGCCACCTTGCTTTTCGCCTCGGTGGTGATGTTGCGCCAGATCCGCCCGCCTTCGGTAGTGAGCTGCTACGGCACCGGGCTGTCGGCGTAAATGGTGTCGCCGCTGTGGATAAAGAAGTCCGGCAGGCGCAGGCGCATGGCTTCGTAAATACGCATGCCGCCGATGTCGGGGTTGATACCGTAACCTTGCCCGACCGTATCGCCGCTCCAGACAAAGCGGATGTTCCGACGCTCTTGCGGCGTGCTGCGCAAATGACCGAACCAGGGTTCGCTGGCGACACCGCTCTGGGCATCCTCGAACGAAACACGGTAGAAAATCGCCTGATCGACCGGCAATCCGCTCAGCTCGACGCGCGCCGTGAAGTCAGTGCGCTGGTCCGCCAGCGCCGAAACCACACGTCGCGGCTGGGTGAACATACTGCGCGTGTCCCACTCGACCACCATGCGCGAAGGCCGGTCGCTGCGGCTCCAGACGATCGCCTTGTCGCCGAATACATCGCCGGACTGGACACCGTCGGTCATTTTCGGACGGTCCTGCACCGAGGCGATAACCGCCGGCGCAACACCCGGTAACAGCAGACCGGCCCCCACGGCTCCGACGGCCTGGATGACACGGCGACGCTTGAGATCGAACTGGCTCACGATTATCCCCTCGCTGAAAGGCAAAACAGCAACCTAGCAGGACAATGTTGGCGCTGTGTGACAGCGCTGCCGGTTATTCAGCGGACCAGGAAGACTCAAAAACCGTGCACAGCCGGTAACTGCTAAACTCCCGCGCCTTTATTCCAGCCCGAGACGCTTTGCATGTCTTCCTTGAATCAGGCGCTCAGCGTCGCCCTCGATAACCGTGAATCGCTGCTTGCCGAGCTGCATCGGCAAGGCACCGACTGCTATCGCCTGTTTCATGGCAGCCAAGAAGGCGCCAGCGGCCTGACCATCGACCGCTATGGCCCGCAATTGCTGGTGCAGAGTTTTCACACCCGCCTGGAGCGCGATGCGCTGCTGGAACTGCATGCGCAGGTCAACGTGCGCCTGTGTCTGGAGACGCTGCTGGTCTACAACGACCGCTCGCAAGGCAACTCGCGGGTAGATCGCCAGGACGCTATTTACAAGGCCGACGAAGCGGCCCTGGCCGACCATGTCGGTCACGAGTGGGGGCTTAATTATCGGGTGCGCGGGCGACATGCCGGGCAGGACCCGCTGCTGTTTCTCGACCTGCGCAACACGCGCGGCTGGGTCAAGCAGCACAGTGCGGGCAAGAGCGTGCTGAACCTGTTCGCCTATACCTGCGGCGTCGGTCTCAGCGCCGCAGCCGGTGGCGCGAGCGAAGTCTGCAATCTGGATTTTGCCGAGGGCAACCTGGCCGTGGGCCGCGAAAACGGTGCGCTCAATCCGCAACTGCCGGCCATGCAATTCATCCAGTCAGACTACTTCCCGGCCATCCGCCAACTCGCCGGCCTGCCGGTCGCCGCCCGCCGCAGCCAGAAGCTGCCCAGCCATGTAAAGCTCGATCAACGTCAATACGACCTGGTTCTACTCGACCCACCCGCCTGGGCAAAAAGCGCGTTCGGCACCGTCGATCTGTTGCGCGATTATCAGAGCCTGCTCAAGCCTGCACTGCTGACCACGGCAGACGATGGCATGCTGATCTGCTGCAATAATCTGGCAAAGGTCAGCATGCAGGACTGGCGCGAGCAGGTCCTGCGTTGCGCCAGCAAGGCGGGTCGGCCGGTACGCGACTGGCAAATGATGCAACCCGCCGCAGACTTCCCGTCGAAGGACGGCCAACCGCCGTTGAAAACCCTGATTCTGCAACTCTGATCAGCCGGGTCCATCGAGCGGCCTGATCAGCCGCTGACTTACATGATGAAAATTCCTACACACCGGAGCGGCATCGCCTTAGGAACCGAACAGGCATGCCATACTCCAAGGACCTCCAAAAGAGAGAGACGTCGCTGCCCATGTCCAGAGGATTGAAATACACACTTGGCTCCGTGCTGGCTGTGCTCGTGCTCTACAGCCTGTTGGGGTTTTTCATCCTCCCCGGCGTCGCTCTGCGAATCGCCAATCAACAACTCGCCAACTACTCGACCGTGCCGGCCAAACTGGAACGCTTGGAGTTCAACCCCTACACCCTGGAACTGACCCTCTGGGGCCTGAACATCGGCACTCCCGGCAAAGAACAGATCGCGTTCGAAAAACTCTACGCCAATCTGCAGATCGACAGCCTCTGGACCCGTGCGGTGCATTTGCAGCGCGTCGAGCTGATCAAGCCTAAGACCGAGCTGTTGTTCGACAAGCAAGGCAAGCTCAACCTGGCGCAATTGTTCAAGCTGCCTGCCAGTGAGCCGACCGCGGACGAGCCGCCGAGCAAGCCGTTTCCGCTGCGCATCGGCGAGATCAAGCTGGCTGACGGTTACGTGCATTTCCAGGACATGCGCCCCAGCGCGCCGATCGAATTTCTCTACGACGCCCTGAATTTCGAACTTAAGAACCTTAGCACCCTGCCCGAAGACAATGCCGACATGACGCTGGTCGCAGCGGGCCCCGACGGAGGCCAGATCGACTGGGTGGGCCGCATCAGCCTGGTGCCCATCGCCTCCGAGGGCACGCTGAAAGTCACCGATGGCAAGATGAAACTGTGGTGGCCCTATGTGCGGGATGCGTTGCCGCTTGCGCTTGAGGATGGCGTGCTCAATTTCAGCACCGCTTACAAACTCAATCTGGCCAAGGAAACCGAACTCCAGTTGACCAACCTGTCGGCCAGCGTCGCGCCCTTTGCCTTGAACACGCCTGACGGACGCCCGATGGTGCGCCTGCAACGCCTGGAGGTGAGCGAAACGTCGGTTGATCTGGCGAAGCAGCGGGTGACGGTGGGCAAGATTCGCAGCCAGAAGCTGGAGACCTGGGCTGCACGCGAAAGCGACGGGCAACTGGACTGGCAGAAGCTGTTTGCCCCTCAACCGGGCAAGCCTGCAGCACCGCAAAAACCGGCGGTGGACGACAAGGCCGCAGAGCCGGCCCCCGCCACTGCCAACGATCAACCCGCACCACCAGGCAAGCCTTGGCAGGTGCTGCTACGCGATGTGCAACTGCGTAACTACACGGTCCATCTGGCGGATCGCGTCCCCAAGGAACCCGTGGCGCTGGATATCGGCCCGCTGAACGTCGACATCCAGAATTTCGACAGCCTGAATGCATCACCTTTTACCCTCAAGCTCGACACCGGGCTGGGTAAACAGGGCACTTTGACCGCCGCTGGCGACGTGAATCTGAACCCGGTCAGCGCGCGTTTGAACGTGACAACCCGTGACATCGATTTGCGGGTTGCTCAGGCTTATATCAGCCCGTTCATTCTGCTCGAGCTGCGCAGCGGGATGTTGGGCAGCGACCTGGCAGTCAATCTGAAGAGCACCGAGCCGCTGGCATTCAGCGTCACCGGCAAGGCGCAGGTCAGCCAGCTGCACACGCTCGATACCGTCAAACAGCGCGACTTTCTCAAATGGCAGCAGCTGGAGCTGGAAGGGCTGGACTACCAGCACGGCACCGGGCTCTCGATTGCCAAGGTCAACATGAGCCAGCCGTATGCCCGCTTCATGATCAACGAGGACCGCACCACCAACGTCGATGACCTGCTGATTCCGCAACCGGATGACAAAAGCGCGGCGAAGCCGAAAACAGCCAGCGCGCAGCCCAAGGCCAAAAAAGACAACCCGTTGGCAATCTACGTCGGCGAAGTGAACATCAAGAACGGCTCGGCCAACTTTGCCGACATGACCCTGACGCCCAACTTCGCAACGGCCGTGCAGCAACTCAACGGTCGCATTGGCACCATCGACAACCGCAAGGCCACTCCGGCCCCGGTCGATATCGAAGGCAAGGTCGACCGTTATGCGCCGGTGACCATCAAAGGCAGCCTCAACCCGTTCGACCCGATGGCCAGCCTCGACATCACCACCAGCTTCAAACGTGTCGAACTCACCAACCTGACGCCCTACTCCGGCAAGTTCGCAGGCTTCCGGATTCGCAAGGGCCGGCTCAACCTCGACCTGCATTATCTGATTACCAAAGGCCAGCTCAAAGCCCAGAACAAGGTGTTGATCGAGCAATTACAACTGGGTGAGCGGGTCGATAGCCCCGATGCGCTGGACCTGCCTATCCGGCTGGCCGTGGCACTGCTCAAAGACACGCAGGGGCGGATCTCCCTTGAGCTGCCTATCGAAGGCGACCTTAACAACCCGCAGTTCAGTGTGATGCCGATTGTCTGGCAAACGCTGCGCAATCTGGTGCTGCGCGCGGCACAGGCGCCGTTCAAGATGCTCGGCAGCCTGGTGGCTGGCGGAAGCTCTGAAGACCTCGGCAGCGTGAGCTTCGCGCCGGGTAGCAGCGAATTGTCGGTCGAGACCCAAAACGCGCTGGACAAGCTCTCGGCCGCTCTCAAGGCGCGTCCCGACCTGAAGCTGGAGATCGAAGGCACCAGCGCTGCCAGCAGTGACGGCCCGCTGCTCGCACAACAACGACTGGAGCGTGAATACCAGTACACGTACTACAAGATTCTCCAGCGCCGTGGCGACAAGGTCCCGGCCAAGGCTGGCCTGATAGAGGTCCCGGACGCTGAAAAAGCGCCGATGCTGGAGGGCATCTACCGCACGCGTCTGAAACAGCAACCGCCCGCGGAATGGACGAGTCTGAGCAAGGAACAACGTGCCAGCCAGATGCGTGCTGCGGTACTCAAGTTCTGGAGCGGCAACGAGGTATTGCTGCGTGAACTGGGTCAGAGCAGGGCCAGCAGCATCAAGGACTATCTGGTGGACAAGGGCAAGCTGGAAGACGCGCGTGTGTACTTCATCGACGCCCGCCTGGGTCAGGCCCAGCCGGATGGTAAAGTCGTCAGCCCTCTGCACCTGGACAGTGAGTGAATCCGTTGTCACACATGCGAATCAAGATACTGGTCAGCGTGACCCTGGCCACTATGCTCGGGGCAACAGTTTTACCCGCTCAGGCGGCGTCGACCCTGCGTTGCGGCAGCCAGTTGATCAGCACCGGCGACCGGGCATTCGAGGTCCAGCAGAAATGTGGTGAGCCGGTCAGTCAGGAGGTGATCGGCACCAAGGAGAGCTTCAGTAATGACTATCGCCAGTCCGAAACCGTCAGGATCGAAGAATGGATCTACGGCCCTGACAACGGCATGTATCAGTATCTGCACTTCGAGGGCGGACGTTTGGTCAGGATCGACAGCAAACGCCGCCGCTGACGCTTACGTCATCGCCGTTCCAGCACCATAGAAAAGGCCCCGACTCTTCAGTCGGGGCCTTTAATGACTACATGTCCCGTCCTGAATAAGGTTTACACCTTCTGACCTTTCCTCAGGAGGACTCAATGAATTCGGGCAAAAGGCGCAGCCAGCGCGATTACACGCTAGCCTTTAAATTATCGGTCGTAGATCAGGTTGAAAAAGGCGAGTTGAGTTATAAAGAAGCCCAGCGACGCTATGGCATCCAAGGCCGGTCGACGGTGCTGGTCTGGTTACGAAAGCACGGTCGACAGGATTGGAGCCAAGGCGCATCAATTCGAGAGCCGAGGAACAGGTCCATGACCGAGCCAACACTCCCGCCGACACCTGAGCAGCGGATTAAAGAGCTTGAAGAACAGCTGGTGCTGAGCAATCAGAAGGCCCAGTTCTTTGAAGCTGTCGTGAACGTCTTGAAAAATGACTACGGTGTTTCCATCGTAAAAAAGCGACCCGGCAAGTCCTCTCGCAAGGGCAAATCCAAGACCTGAGCATTACCAGGGCTTGCCTGTTCATGGGTATTTCGCGTCAAGCGTATTACAAGCGTAATCGCGCTTTTGACGCGAAGGTCCGCCAAGACCAAGAGGTGGTGGACTTCGTCCTGGAAAAGCGGCGTCGCCAGCCCAGGCTGGGAACGCGCAAGCTGCACTACTTGATGAGCGTCGAAGCTCCTGCGTCGTTGTGCGTGGGTAGAGACCGTCTGTTTACCATCCTTCGTGATGCGCGCGAGCTGGTTCCGCGCAAACGGGCTTATCACAAGACCACTCATAGTCATCATCGCTTTCGCCGCCACCCCAACCTGCTCAAAGCAGGTCCTGAACAAGTCGTGGCCAATGGACCCGAACAGGTCTGGGTTGCAGACATCACCTATCTGCCTACACAGGAAAGCGTGGCCTATGTGAGCCTTGTGACAGATGCGTACTCACGCAAGATCGTTGGTCATCATGTGCATGAAAGCCTGCATACCCAGTCGGTGATAAAGGCACTGGAAAAAGCGGTAGGAGAGCGAAAAACCGATCAGATGCTGATTCATCATTCAGATCGCGGTGCCCAGTACTGTTCCGACCTCTATCAGCGGCTGCATACCAGGCATGAAATCCGGTGCTCGATGACTGATGGTTATGACTGTTACCAGAACGCTATGGCCGAGCGAATAAACGGAATTTTGAAGACCGAGTTTCTACTCCATCGGCCTAAAGACTTGGCAGATGCAGTGAAAATGGTGGATGAATCGGTGCAGATCTACAATGGGGAGCGACCACACTTATCCCTGAAATACAAAACGCCCGATGCGGTGCATCGGGCGTTTTTGAGCGTGAAACAGGTGTAAACCTATTTCAGGACTAGACAACATCCTTGTAGCCTCGCATGAACCTTCCATCAATCAATGACTGCGGGTGTTCATGGACAGCGTTCGATTACTCGGCTTTCAGGCCAGCAGCCGATACGTCTTTGACGCCTTTGATTTTCTTGGTGATCGCGACAGCAGTGTTTTTCTGCGCTTCAGTCACTTTTACCATGGAGGACAGGGAAACCACGCCTTTGTTGGTTTCAACCTTGATGTCCGAACCAGGAATTCCTTTTTCAGTCAGCAGATCAGCTTTGACTTTGGTGGTGATCCAGGTGTCAGAGGTATCTTCTTTGACTTCTTGAGTCGTGGTGTTAGCTGCCAGAACCATAGGCGCTTGGGCCGAAGTCTGAGCGAATGCAGCGTTAGCCATGGTCAGCGTCAGGGCAGTTGCAGTAGCGGCAGCGATAGCGAACTTCTTCATACGATAACTCCTGTTTTTCTCAAAAACTGCGCCAGATAACTGGCTGCAGGGGTTAACAGTTATATCGCAATCGCTGTGCCAGATTCATGAAGCCTGAAAAACCCTTTAAAATCATAGAGTTATGTTTTCAGTTATTTTACGGAATCGTGCAGACTGCCCGGTCATCGCCGTTCTGGCTTGCAAGATGCACGTATGCGTCCGACCTTTTCTGCGCCACAGACGTAACCTGCTAATTGCGCTCATAAAAAAAGGACTCCGAAGAGTCCTTTTTCAACGGCTGATCCGATCGATCAGACGCCGGATACTTTCGCAGCCGCCACGTCTTTGATCGACAGCTTGATACGGCCGCGGTTGTCCACGTCCAGTACCAGTACTTCGACTTCCTGACCTTCTTTCAGGATATCGGTCACTTTCTCTACGCGAGCGTCGCTCAGCATCGAGATGTGAACCAGACCGTCCTTGCCCGGCAGAATGTTGACGAATGCGCCGAAATCGACGATGCGCTCAACCTTACCGACATAGATCTTGCCGATTTCTGCTTCTGCGGTAATGCCCAGAACACGCTGACGCGCTGCTTCAGCCGCTTCCTTGGATTCGCCGAAGATCTTGATCGAGCCGTCGTCTTCGATATCGATCGACGCCTTGGTCTCTTCACAGATTGCACGGATGGTTGCGCCACCCTTGCCGATCACGTCACGGATCTTGTCGGTATCGATCTTCATCGCGATCATGGTCGGAGCATTGGCCGACAGTTCGTTACGCGACTGACCGATGATCTGGTTCATCTGACCGAGGATGTTCAGGCGAGCTTCCAGGGCCTGGCCCAGAGCGATCTCCATGATTTCTTCGGTGATGCCCTTGATCTTGATGTCCATCTGCAGCGCGGTCACACCTTTAGAGGTGCCGGCTACTTTGAAGTCCATGTCGCCCAGGTGATCTTCGTCACCCAGGATGTCAGTCAGAATGGCGAATTTCTCGCCTTCCTTGACCAGACCCATGGCGATACCGGCAACCGGTGCCTTCATCGGAACGCCCGCATCCATCAGTGCCAGGGAAGCACCGCAGACCGACGCCATGGAGCTGGAGCCGTTGGACTCGGTGATTTCCGAAACGACACGGATGGTGTAAGGGAACACGTCAGCGCCCGGCAGCATGGCCTGCACGCTGCGACGAGCCAGACGACCGTGACCGATTTCACGACGACCTGCGCCGCCCATGCGACCACACTCGCCCACCGAGAACGGAGGGAAGTTGTAGTGCAGCATGAAGGGGTCTTTTTTCTCGCCTTCAAGGGTGTCGAGCAGCTGTGCGTCACGAGCAGTACCCAGCGTGGCCACAACCAGCGCCTGAGTTTCGCCACGGGTGAACAGTGCCGAACCGTGAGTCTTCGGCAAAACGCCGACTTCAATGTTCAGTGGGCGGACAGTGCGGGTATCACGACCATCGATACGCGGCGTGCCGTTGACGATGTTTTCGCGAACGGTGCGGTATTCGATTTCACCGAAAGCGGCTTTGACTTCGCTGGCAGACGGGCTGCCGTCTTCGACAGCGAGTTTGGCAACGACCTGATCTTTCAGCTCGCCCAGACGCGCATAGCGGTCGGCCTTGACGGTGATGGTGTAAGCCTGGGAGATCGCGTCGCCGAACTCGGCACGGATAGCGCCCAGCAGTGCGGTCGCTTCAGGCTTTGGCTGCCAGTCCCAGGTAGGTTTGGCAGCTTCGGCGGCCAGTTCCTTGATGGCGTTGATCACGACCTGGAATTCGTCATGAGCGAACAGTACAGCGCCCAGCATCTGGTCTTCGGTCAGTTCTTTGGCTTCCGACTCAACCATCAGAACAGCTTCGGAAGTACCGGCTACGACCATGTCCAGGCTCGAAGCCTGCAGTTGCTCGTAAGTCGGGTTCAACAGGTAGCCGGTGCTTTCGTGGAAAGCAACGCGCGCAGCGCCGACCGGACCGTCGAACGGAATGCCGGAGATCGCCAGGGCAGCCGAGGTACCGATCATCGCAGCGATGTCCGGATCGATTTTCTTGCTGGTGGACACGACGGTGCAGACAACCTGCACTTCGTTCATGAAGCCTTCTGGAAACAGTGGACGGATCGGACGGTCGATCAGTCGCGAGGTCAGGGTTTCTTTCTCGGAAGGACGGCCTTCACGCTTGAAGAAACCACCGGGGATCTTGCCGGCAGCGTAGGTTTTTTCCTGATAGTGCACGGACAGAGGGAAGAAGCCTTTGCCAGCGTCAGCCTGTTTGGCGCCGACCACAGTCACAAGTACGCTGACGTCGTCGTCAACGGTGACCAATACTGCACCAGAGGCTTGACGGGCGATACGGCCTGTCTCGAGGGTTACGGTCGATTGACCGAACTGAAACTTTTTGATTACCGGGTTCACGGTTTCCTACCTTTCTTTGTGGCTCTTGGGGAACTGGTTTCTTGCGAATTCTTGGGCAGCGTGGGGAATCGGCCCCTTCCACAGCCCAGATAAAACTTGAGGCTGGGAGCCTGCCAGATCCACCGTGAAAACCCGACGGATCGTGACAGACAACCAACCTCTAGCAACGTCGTTATTAGCGACGCAGACCCAGACGACCGATCAGGGCGCTGTAACGGCTAACGTCCTTACCTTTCAGGTAATCCAGCAGCTTGCGGCGCTGGTTTACCATACGGATCAGACCACGACGGGAGTGGTGGTCTTTACCGTTGGCCTTGAAGTGGCCTTGCAGTTTGTTGATGTTGGCGGTCAGCAGTGCAACTTGCACTTCTGGCGAACCCGTATCACCAACAGCTTGCTGGTAGTCGGTTACGATCTGAGCTTTTTCTTCAACGCTGAGTGCCATGTGGGCAATCCTTATTTCAGGGAAGCGCTTCCGGAGAAACGTTTCCAACAGGCCGAGGACGAAACCTCGTATTAAAAAATGAGATATGACCGTGCCTGTTGACAGCCATCCTCGTTCCACCCCGCGTGCAGGCTAGCCTGCCAACGGACTGGTTCCGGTCACTCTGACCGAATCAATCGACGCGGCGCAACGCGCCCGTCTTCACTGACTTCACCGATACCGATGAAGCGACCTTCATGATCCTGCACCCGTACCATGCCGAATTTCGGCGCGTCCGGCGCGCGCACTGGCTGACCATGCAACCAGTAGAACGAACTGTGCTCGGAAAACTTCAGCAGCGGCCAGTCCAGCAAGCCACTGTCCGAGGGCATCAGGAAGCGGTCAACCGCCTCGTTTCCGCCGTCGGCATGCACTTGCTCCAGCTCTTCCAGCGTCACCGTCTGAGCCAGCGTGAAAGGTCCGGCTTGGGTACGGCGCAGTTCTGCGACGTAAGCACCACAACCGAGCTTTTCACCAATATCCTCGACCAGCGTCCGGATATAGGTGCCTTTGCTGCAATCCACCGACAAGCGCGCTGTCTCGCCTTCGCAAGCAAGTAATTCCAGGCGCGTAATAGTAACAGAACGGGGCTCGCGCTCCACTACTTCCCCAGCACGCGCCAGCTTGTAAAGTGGCTGGCCGTCACGCTTGAGCGCGGAGTACATGGGAGGTATCTGACTGATTTGCCCACGAAAATCCGGCAGAACCGCTTCGATATCGTCGCGACCAACGGTCACTGGACGCGTGAGCAAAACATCACCTTCGGAGTCGGCCGTGGTGGTGGTCTTGCCCAGTTGCGCCAAGGTCTCGTAGGACTTGTCCGAATCGAGCAGGTATTGCGAGAACTTGGTCGCCTCGCCAAAGCACAACGGCAAAACGCCAGTGGCCAGAGGGTCGAGGCTGCCCGTGTGCCCGGCTTTCTCGGCATTGAGCAGCCAGCGAACCTTTTGCAGCGCGGCGTTGGAAGTGAAGCCCAGTGGCTTGTCGAGCAGGATGATCCCGCTGACATTGCGGCGTATACGCTTGACCTGAGCCACCCTTTACTCCTCGGTACTTTCAGGCTTTGCATCCGGCGATGCGGAACCGTCCTGATGCTGACTGTCCTGCGCCACGGCGCGCTCGATCAGTGCCGAGAGGTGCGCACCCCGCACGACGCTTTCATCGTAGTGGAAGTGCAGTTGAGGCACGCTGCGCAGTTTCATTTCGCGGGCCAGTTGCATGCGCAGGAAACCTGCAGCAGCGTTGAGCACCTTGATGGTTTGCGCGATATCTTCCGCGTTGTCCTGGCCCATGACGGTCATGAAAATCTTGGCATGACCCACGTCACGGCTGACGTCTACGGCGGTGATGGTGACCAGACCCACACGGGGGTCCTTGATTTCGCGGCGGATCAGTTGTGCCAGCTCGCGCTGCATCTGATCGCCGATACGCTGGGTACGGCTGTATTCTTTTGCCATTTTGTTACCTGTTACTGATCCGGGACCAAACCCTGACAGTCTGAAAGCGGCAAACGCCCGGCCTGACAATTGCCAGACCGGGCGTTGCGTTTAGAGCCCACGGGGAAAGCAGAGCATTTGCATGCGGCGCTCCCACCATGGCTCCTGAAGCTCGCGATTTAGAGGCTGCGAGCCACTTGGACCTTCTCGAAGACTTCGATCTTGTCACCAACCTTGACGTCGTTGTAGCTCTTGACGCCGATACCGCATTCCATGCCGGCACGTACTTCGGCAGCGTCGTCCTTGAAGCGGCGCAGGGATTCCAGCTCGCCTTCAAAGATAACGATGTCTTCGCGCAGAACACGAATCGGACGGTTACGGTAGACAGTGCCTTCCAGAACCATACAGCCTGCGATCGCGCCGAATTTAGGCGAACGGAACACATCGCGGACTTCGGCAATACCCAGGATATTCTCCCGGACGTCGCTGCCAAGCATACCGGTGAGGGCTTTCTTGACGTCTTCGATGATGTCGTAGATCACGTTGTAGTAACGCATATCCAGACCTTCCTGCTCGACGATCTTGCGAGCGCCGGCATCGGCACGCACGTTGAAGCCGAACAGTACAGCGTTGGAAGCCAGCGCCAGGTTAGCGTCGCTCTCGGTGATACCACCGACACCGCCACCGACCACACGCACTTGCACTTCGTCGTTACCCAGGCCGTTCAAGGCGCCGTTCAACGCTTCGAGGGAGCCACGAACGTCAGATTTGAGGACGATGTTGAGCGTCTTCTTCTCTGCCTGACCCATGTTCTCGAAGATGTTTTCCAGCTTGCCTGCGTGAGCACGGGCCAGTTTGACTTCGCGGAACTTGCCTTGACGGAACAGAGCCACTTCACGGGCTTTCTTCTCGTCCGACAGCACGCTCATCTCGTCGCCAGCGTCCGGGGTACCGTCCAGGCCGAGAATCTCGACCGGAATGGAAGGACCCGCTTCTTTGACCGGCTTGCCGTTCTCGTCAAGCATGGCGCGGATGCGGCCGAAGTTCGAACCGACCAGCACCATGTCGCCCTGACGCAGCGTACCGTCCTGAACCAGAACAGTAGCAACCGGACCACGGCCCTTGTCCAGACGGGACTCGACGACAACACCACGGCCAGGAGCCGATGGAGTGGCTTTGAGTTCCAGAACTTCGGCTTGCAGCAGAACAGCTTCCAGCAATTCGTCGACGCCGGTACCCATTTTCGCGGAGACCGAAACGAAAGGTGTATCACCGCCCCACTCTTCGGACGTCACGCCATGGACCGACAGCTCGCTGCGAATACGATCGAGGTCAGCACCAGGCTTGTCGATCTTGTTCACAGCGACGACCAGCGGCACGCCAGCAGCAACAGCATGCTGAACCGCTTCGATGGTCTGCGGCATCACGCCGTCATCGGCAGCGACTACCAGAATCACGATGTCGGTCGCCTTGGCACCACGCGCACGCATTGCGGTAAACGCGGCGTGACCCGGGGTGTCGAGGAAGGTGACCATACCGCGTTCGGTTTCTACGTGATAGGCACCGATGTGCTGCGTGATACCACCGGCTTCGCCAGCAGCTACCTTGGCACGACGAATGTAGTCGAGCAGGGAAGTCTTGCCGTGGTCGACGTGGCCCATTACGGTCACAACCGGCGCACGGGAGAACGACTCACCTTCGAATTTCAGCGATTCGGCCAGGGAATCTTCCAGGGCGTTATCGCTGACCAGCGTGACCTTGTGGCCCAGCTCTTCGGCGATCAACTGGGCAGTTTCCTGATCCAGTACCTGGTTGATGGTCACCGGGGTGCCCATCTTGAACATGAACTTGATGACTTCAGCAGCCTTGACCGACATCTGTGCCGACAACTCGCCGACAGTGATGGTCTCGCCAATGGCAACGTCACGAATCACAGGACCGGTAGGGCTCTGGAAGCCGTGTGCGTTACGCTTCTTCAGCTTGCCTTTGCCACGACCACCACGACGGAAGCTATCGCTTTCTTCGTCGGTAGTGCGAGGGGCAACGCGAGGGGCCGGAGCCTTCTCTTTGACCGAAGCGCGATGCGGAGCGTTTTTACGCTCGCCGTCACCGCCACGGGCATTGCGATCATCGGCACGAGGCTTGTCAGGGCGACGTTGTTCGTCACGCTTGCGAGCGTCGGCCGATGGCGCAGCGCTGGCAGGTGCCGGAGCAGCGGCGGCTTGTGCTTCACGCACAGGCTCGGCGGCAGCAACTGGCTGCGCAGGCGCCGAAGCATCCTGAGCGGCAGCCGGCTGGCTGGTTGCATCTGCTTCGGTACGACGCTTGGCTTCTTCTTCAGCCTTTTGACGAGCGGCATTTTCTACCGCACGGCGTTCGTCCATCTCGCGCTTGCGCTCGGCTTCGATTTCTTCCGGGCTACGCTGCACAAATACTTTCTTCTTGCGCACTTCAACGCTGATGCTTTTGCTGCCAGCAACGCGCAGGGTGCTGGTGGTCTTGCGCTGCAAGGTAATCTTGCGAGGCTCTTCCACCTTGGCCTTGTGACCACTTTTCAGGTGCGTCAACAGGGCTTGCTTTTCGTTATCGGTCACAACTTGCTCGGCGGCGGTGTGCGGCAGACCTGCCTCACGCATCTGCTGTAACAGGCGCTCTACCGGTGTGTCGACCACTTTGGCCAGTTCTTTCACCGTGACTTGCGTCATGCACTTCTCTCCTCAGGCCGCTCTTACTTACTCGAACCAATGGGCTCGGGCGGCCATGATCAACTTGCCGGCACGATCATCGTCAATGCCGTCGATGTCGAGCAGATCGTCTATAGACTGCTCGGCCAGGTCTTCGCGGGTAATTACGCCGCGCACCGCCAGTTCCATCGCCAAATCCTTGTCCATACCCTCAAGCGAGAGCAGGTCTTCGGCCGGATGGGCGTCTGCCAGCTTTTCCTCTGTAGCGATGGCTTTGGTCAACAAACGATCCTTGGCACGAGCGCGAAGCTCGTTGACGATATCTTCGTCAAAGCCGTCGATGTTGAGCATTTCTTCCAACGGTACGTAGGCAATCTCTTCCAGGCTGGTAAAGCCTTCATCAACCAGTACCTGTGCCAGTTCTTCATCGACTTCGAGCTCTTCGATGAAGTTGCGCAGGATGTCACCGGTTTCAGCTTGCTGCTTGGCCTGGATGTCCGATTCGGTCATTACGTTCAGGGTCCAGCCAGTCAACTGGCTTGCCAGACGAACGTTCTGACCGCCACGACCAATCGCCTGGGCCAGGTTGTCCGCGCCAACGGCGATATCCATTGCATGCGCATCTTCATCTACGATGATTGCCGCTACTTCTGCAGGGGACATTGCATTGATCACGAACTGCGCCGGGTTATCGTCCCAGAGCACGATATCCACACGCTCGCCACCCAGCTCGCCGGAAACAGCCTGAACGCGCGAACCGCGCATGCCGATACAGGCACCTTGCGGATCGATTCGTTTGTCCTTGGAGCGAACAGCGATTTTTGCACGTGAACCCGGGTCACGAGAGGCAGCCATCACCTCGATGAGACCTTCGGCAATTTCCGGCACTTCGATGCGGAAAAGCTCGATCAGCATCTCTGGCGCAGTACGCGACAGAATCAGCTGAGGGCCACGATTTTCAGTGCGAATTTCCTTGAGCAAAGCACGCATGCGGACACCAACACGGAAAGTTTCCCGGGAAATGATGTCTTCACGCGCCAGCAATGCCTCGGCATTGTTACCCAGGTCGACGATGACATTGTCACGCGTAACCTTTTTAACAGTACCAGAAATGATTTCACCCAGGCGCTCGCGGTAAGCGTCGACGACCTGTGCGCGCTCGGCTTCACGAACTTTCTGCACGATGACTTGCTTGGCAGTCTGTGCAGCGATACGACCAAATTCGATGGAGTCGATTTTTTCTTCGATCAGATCGCCAGCAACGGCACCCGGCTTTTTGGCCTGGGCCTGATCAACGGCCAGCTCGTAAGCCGGATCGTCCAGATCTTCGTCCTCGACAACTGTCCAGCGACGGAAAGTCTCGTAATTACCTGTTTGGCGGTTGATCTCTACACGGAGTTCAACTTCATCTTCAAAACGTTTTTTGGTGGCCGTGGCCAGAGCCAGTTCCAGCGCTTCAAAAATCACACTAGCCGGAACGCCCTTTTCATTGGACACCGACTCAACAACCAGCAGTACTTCTTTGCTCATCGTACGCCTCGCCTTTCGCAAGCCATTGGATCCGCGGGATCCGCAGTAACCGGCACGTCTCAGTCAAACGTGGGAATAATGTTGGCCTTGTCGATCAAGTCGATCGGCAACAGAAATTCATGGTCTTCAACCTGCACCACGACATCCTGCTCCTCCACCCCGCGGAGAAGGCCTTGAAAGTTGCGTCGGCCTTCAAAGGGCGAGCGCAGCTTTATTTTCACTTGTTCCCCGGCGTACGAAGCAAACTGCTCAATGGTGAACAGCGGGCGCTCCATGCCAGGAGAAGATACTTCAAGGGTGTACTCGGTGCTGATTGGATCTTCTACGTCCAACACACCGCTGATCTGGCGACTGACGATTGCGCAGTCGTCGACCAGAACACCACCTTCCTTGTCGATATAAATGCGCAGCACCGAATGCTTGCCCTGGGAACTGAAATCGATCCCCCAGCATTGATAGCCTAGGGCCACGACCACCGGGGCCAACAAGTCCTGCAACTGTTCTAGCTTGCTCGACACCTGAACCCCCTCGTGCATGCTTTAAAAATAAAAAAATGGGCAAAAGCCCATCCCTGAAAACGCCGCTGAACATCGACGTCATGTACTGTCCAGCTAACAAAAAGCCCCTTAAAAGGGGCTCCGCTAAAACTGGTTGCGGGGGCTGGATTTGAACCAACGACCTTCGGGTTATGAGCCCGACGAGCTACCAAACTGCTCCACCCCGCGACAAAGCTGGGGCGGAAGTATACGACCGATCCATTGCTGGGTCAATCCAACATCCACCTACAAGAAAGCCCGCTAATGCGGGCTTCCTTGTTAATTGGTACCGAGAAGGGGACTCGAACCCCTACACCCATTGGGCACAACCACCTCAAGGTTGCGTGTCTACCAATTCCACCACCTCGGCATTACAACTCTTTGGCGATCTCGCAAAAAACATCGCCGAATTCTTTTTTACTTTTGCCCTGAAGCTGGAGGTACGTCAGCAGGAACAACTGCTGGCTTTTGCGCTTCGAGCACCGGCACATCATCTGCCGCCGGTTTTTGCTTCACTTCCAATACCGCTGGATCTGGCAAACCTACTTGAGTCAGCTGTTGAGCTTTCTCTTTAGCAAAGTAACCTAACCCCAAGCTGGTTATGAAAAAACATGCGGCGAGTATAGCAGTAAACTTACTGAGAAAGGTAGAGGTTCCTTGACCTCCGAAGACAGTATTTGATGCACCTACTCCGAAAGACGCACCTGCGTCGGCACCTTTACCCTGCTGCAGCAATACCAGAGCAACAACGCCCAGCGCGCCCATCAGATGAAAAACAATTACGACTGTTTCCAGCATTTTCTCAGTTTCCCGCGGCGCGACAGATCGCACCGAACTCATCTGCATTCAGGGACGCTCCACCAATGAGCCCCCCATCGATATCCGGCATGCTGAATAGCTCGACCGCATTGGCCGCCTTCACGCTGCCGCCATAGAGAAGTCGCACGCCTTGTGCGACTTCGGCATTCTCTTTCGCCAGTTGCGCACGAATGGCTGCGTGCACTTCCTGCGCATCTTGAGGCGAAGCGGTCAGTCCGGTACCAATGGCCCAGACTGGCTCGTAGGCAATTACTGCATTGACCAGTGCGTCGATGCCGAACTCGGCGATCACGCTGTCAAGCTGACGCCCGACAACCTCAAGCGTTTGCCCTGCCTTGCGCTCCTCAAGCGTCTCGCCTACGCAAAGCACTGGCGTGAGACCGCTTGCCTGGATCGCTGCAAACTTCTTGTTGAGCACATCATCCTGCTCGCCGATCAACTGGCGGCGCTCGGAGTGCCCGACCAGAACCAGCTTGCAACCTGCATCGGCCAACTGACTGGATGCAACTTCACCGGTCAGTGCACCTTGTGCTGCCTGTATGGCTGCATCCTGCGCACCTGTGATGATCGACGTCCCCTGAAGGCCTTCGACCACCTGATTGATAAACAGACTCGCAGGCATCACGGCAACATCGACGTTGCCCGGCAACACTTGCTTGCCCAGCCCCTCGATCAGCTCAGCGACGCTGGCGCGGGTACCGTGCATTTTCCAGTTACCAGCTACCATTGGGCGGCGCATGCTACACCTCGTGGGTCAAAGTGGGCGCAGATGTTACCCAACACTTTCGACACTGGCAAGCCGAAATCAGGCGCAAACTTCAGCAACCAGTTTTGCGAGCTCGTCGGCATAGCCGCGGACCTGCGCTTCGTCTTCACCTTCGACCATCACGCGCACCAGCGGCTCGGTGCCGGACTTGCGCAGCAGGACCCTGCCACGACCCGCCATCTGCTCGGTGACACGTGCACAGGCGTCCTGCACCGCCGGGTGCGAAACCGGGTCGACACTCGAACCTTCGAAACGCACGTTGATCAGGATCTGCGGGCACTTGCGCAGCTTAAGACGCGCCTCGGCCAGGCTGATGCCACTGCGACGAAGGGCCAGTATGACCTGCAAAGAAGCGATGATCGCATCGCCTGTCGTGGCATGCTGGAAGCACACAATGTGCCCCGAGTTCTCGCCACCGATCTGCCAATTGCGCTCAAGCAGCTCGGCAATGACATACCGGTCACCGACATTCGCGCGCACGAACGGAATATTCTGTTCCGCGAGGGCAAGCTCAAGGCCGAGATTGCTCATCAGCGTCCCGACCACGCCACCCTGCAAGCGGCCACGCTCGTGCAGATCGCGAGCAATGATGTAGAGCAGCTCATCGCCATCCACGACGGTGCCGGTGTGGTCAACCATCAGTACGCGGTCGCCATCGCCATCGAAGCCGATGCCCATGTCAGCGTTTTGCGCGACCACCGCGGCCTGCAGCGCTTCCATGTGCGTGGAACCACAGTCCTTGTTAATGTTGAGCCCGTCAGGCTGCGCAGAAAGCACCACGACCTGGGCACCCAGCTCACGAAATACATTGGGCGCAACCTTGTAAGTGGCACCGTGCGCGCAGTCGATAACCACCTTGAGGCCGGCGAAGTCGGTGCTGGTCGGAACACTACTCTTGCAGAATTCGATGTATCGACCCGCCGCATCGTTGATGCGCGAGACTTTGCCGAGATTTTCGGACTCGGCCACGGTCATCGGGGCGTCGAGCAATTCCTCGATCATCATTTCAATCTCGTCCGGCAATTTGGTGCCTTGGCCCGAGAAGAACTTGATGCCGTTGTCGTAATGCGGGTTGTGCGACGCACTGATGACGATGCCCGCTTCGGCGTGGAAGGTGCGCGTCAGGTAAGCAATGGCGGGAGTCGGCATCGGTCCGAGCAACAGAACATCGGCACCGGCTGCAGACAGACCGGCCTCAAGTGCGGATTCAAACATGTAACCGGAAATACGCGTGTCCTTGCCAACGAGAATCCGGCACGCGCCCATCTTGCGAAACGCCATGCCCGCAGCCCAGCCCAGCTTGAGCATGAACTCGGGAGTGATCGGGAACTGCCCTACACGACCACGAATGCCGTCGGTTCCGAAATATTTTCTGGTACTCATGGATGCCCCACTCTTGTTATTCAGCTGCTTCGACAGCTGCGATCATGCGCACCACGTCAGCCGTTTCGGCGACATCGTGCACACGTAGAATTTTTGCCCCTTTGGTCATCGCCAATGCAGCGAGCGCCAGGCCGCCAAAGAGGCGCTGGTCGACCGGACGGTTCAACACCGCGCCGATCATGCTCTTGCGCGACACCCCCACCAGAAGTGGCTGACCCAGCGCATGCAGCACGTCCAGGTGGCGGAACAGGCTCAGATTGTGCGCCAGAGTCTTGGCGAAACCAAAACCCGGATCGAGGATTATCTGGTGACGGGCAATGCCGGCAGCCACACATTGCTGCATGCGCTCAAGCAGGAAGGCACTGACCTCCCCCACCAGATCCTGATAATGCGGATCATCCTGCATGGTGCCTGGCTCACCCAGCATATGCATGAGGCAAACCGGCAGGCCAGTGCTTGCAGCTGCCTCAAGCGCACCAAGGCGCTGCAGTGAGCGCACGTCGTTGATGATTCCCGCGCCGAGCGCAGCCGTCTCCAGCATGACCTCAGGCGTGGACGTATCAACCGAGATGATAACGTTGAGCTCACGCGCAATGATCTCGACGATCGGTGCGACTCGCTCGACCTCTTCCAGAGCAGAGACCGGACGCGCGCCTGGACGCGTGGACTCGCCACCGACATCGATCAGCGTCGCACCCGCCCGCACCATAGACTCGGCATGCCGCAACGCCTCATCGAGCTGACTGTAGCGACCACCGTCCGAAAATGAGTCAGGGGTTGCATTGAGAATACCCATGACGTGCGTATGGGCCAAATCAAGAACCCGGTTGCCGCAAGGCAACCGGGTCGGGTACAGCGCAGAAGTCATGTCAGACCTTAATGCTCAGCGGCAGGACCGCCGATTGGCGTTTCCGGACGAGGGTCAGGCGTGATCGGCGTACCGTTGGTACCCGAACCACCGCCCCAGTCGCGCGGCTCACGTGGCGGACGTCCCGTCATGATGTCGTCGATCTGATCGGCATCGATGGTCTCGTACTTCATCAGTGCATCGGCCATCGCTTCAAGCTTGTCACGGTTGTCCGTCAGCAGTTGCTTGGCGGTACCGTAGCAGTGATCGATGATGCTACGCACTTCAGAGTCGATAAGCTTGGCGGTATCACCAGAAACACTGGAGTTCTGACTGCCGCCGCGACCCAGATAGCCCGCATCTTCGTCTTCGGAGTACATCAACGGGCCAAGCTTTTCAGACAAGCCCCATTTGGTCACCATGTTCCGGGCGATCTGACTGGCACGCATGATGTCGTTGGACGCACCTGTCGTGACACAATCAAAGCCCAGCGTCATTTCTTCAGCGATACGACCGCCGTACAGCGAGCAGATCTGGCTGATCAGCGCCCGCTTGGACAGGCTGTAACGATCTTCTTCCGGCAGGAACATGGTCACACCCAAGGCACGGCCACGAGGAATGATCGACACCTTGTAGACCGGATCGTGCTCAGGCACCAAGCGACCGACGATGGCGTGACCCGCCTCGTGGTAAGCCGTGTTGCGTTTTTCTTTGTCGGACATGACCATCGATTTGCGCTCGGCACCCATCATGATCTTGTCTTTGGCCAGTTCGAATTCTTTCATCTCGACAACACGCTTGCCGGAGCGAGCAGCGAACAGCGACGCTTCGTTGACCAGATTGGCCAGATCAGCACCGGAGAAACCCGGCGTACCGCGAGCAATAACGCCTGGATTGACGTCTTCGCCCATTGGCACTTTGCGCATGTGAACCTTGAGAATCTGCTCACGACCACGGATGTCCGGCAGACCTACTACCACCTGACGGTCGAAACGACCCGGGCGCAGCAACGCAGGGTCCAGAACGTCCGGACGGTTGGTCGCAGCGATGACGATGATGCCGTCATTCATTTCGAAGCCATCCATCTCAACCAGCAACTGGTTGAGAGTCTGCTCACGCTCATCGTGACCACCGCCCATGCCAGCGCCGCGATGGCGACCGACCGCATCGATTTCGTCGATGAAGATGATGCACGGCGCGTGCTTTTTGGCCTGTTCGAACATGTCACGGACGCGGCTCGCACCGACACCCACGAACATCTCGACGAAATCGGAACCGGAGATGGTGAAGAACGGCACTTTCGCTTCGCCGGCAATGGCTTTGGCAATCAGCGTCTTGCCCGTACCCGGTGGGCCGACCATCAACACGCCGCGAGGAATCCGGCCACCCAGGCGCTGGAACTTGCCCGGATCGCGCAGGAACTCGACCAGTTCGCCCACTTCTTCCTTGGCCTCGTCACACCCGGCAACGTCTGCCAGGGTCGTCTTGACCTGATCTTCGGACAGCAGACGCGCCTTGCTCTTGCCAAAGCTCATCGGGCCGCCTTTGCCGCCCGCCCCGCCCTGCATTTGACGCATGAAGAACATGAAGACAGCGATGATCACCAGAATCGGGAAGCTGGCCACCAGCAACTGGGTCCAGATGCTCTGCTGCTCAGGCTGCTTGCCTTCGATCACGACGTTGTTGCTGACCAGATCGCCGATCAGACCGTTGTCCGGGATGTTCGGGCGGATGGTCTTGAAGGTGTCGCCGTCGCTGCGCTTGCCCGTGATGACATAGCCGTCAACAGAAACCTTCTCGACCTTGCCATCCTTCACTTGCTGGATGAACTCGGAATAGTTGAGGTTCTGCGGCTCGTTCGGGCTGGAGAAGTTGTTCATCACCGTCACCAGGACAGCCGCGATGATCAACCACAGGATCAAATTCTTTGCCATATCGTTCAATTAGCTACCCTCTGAAGCAAGCTCCACGCAGCAAGCGTGCCTCGCATGATATTCACCGGCCTAACTTACTACAGAACCTACAGATGCGGCAGACACCGTCTGTAACCCTTTGTGAAACTTTGACACCATAATGTTCGTTCATGCTGCATCGGCAACGCTATTTGAAAAAAGCTATCGCGCCTTATCAAAAACGCTCGATGCTGGCCGCACCATCGATTCCGCGAAAGCCACGCGCCAGCAGGTATTGCTCACGCGAACGGTCGCGCGACGACGAAGGCTTGCGCATCTGCACCTTGTCGAACAGCTTGCGAATATCCTTGTGGTAGACATCGAAGCCTTCACCCTGGAAGACCTTGATCAGAAAATCGCCACCGGGACGCAGTACCCGACCGGCAAGATCGAGCGCCAATTCACAGAGAAACATTGCACGCGGCATGTCTACAGCGCTCAATCCACTCATATTGGGGGCCATATCGGAAATCACAAGGTCTACCTGCGTATTACCGACCGCTTCCAGGATCTGCTCCAGAATGGCATCTTCGGTGAAATCGCCTTGAATAAAGGTTACGTCAGGGATGCTGTCCATCTCGAGGATGTCAGAAGCAATCAAACGCCCTTGCCCGCCAATCAGACGACTGGTCACCTGCGACCAGCCGCCTGGCGCGGCGCCAAGGTCGATCACGGTCATGCCCGGACGGATAATCTTGTCCTTCTCCTGAATCTCGAGAAGCTTGTAGCTGGCACGTGAACGGTAGCCGTCCTTCTGTGCCATTTTGACGTACTTGTCGTCGAAGTGTTCTTTGAGCCAGTTATGGCTTGTCTTGGAACGGGCCACAGGGCACCTCAAAAATAAACGAGTCGTGATTAACTGGGCGGTCCCGGACTCGCTCGGGTAAACTGGCCGCCGCTTTTTAAAAGATCAGACGCAGAGGTCAGATTATGCCGCTCACTCCAGAGCAGAAGAAACAGTACAAGTCCATTGGCCACCATCTGAAACCGGTATTGATCGTGGCGGACAATGGTTTGACTGAAGGTGTGCTTGCAGAACTTGAACGCGCATTGAGCGATCACGAGCTGATCAAGATCAAACTCAACATCCTCGACCGCGAAAGCCGTCTGGGTGCCGTTGCAGAATTGTGCAAGGCTGGCTCAGCCGACCTTGTACAGGTCATCGGCAAAATGGCGTTGATCTATCGCAAGAACCCAAAGGTAAACAAGCAACTGTCCAACGTCCACCGCGCACACGGATAAAATACACGCCAGGGCCGCTTCGTGCGTGCCCTGACGCGTTTTACCGCTGAAAGCGCCCGCCGAAGCGGGCACTCGCATCAGATATGACGCACTTCGATGATTTCGTATTCGATGACGCCACTCGGCGTTTTCACCACAACGACGTCACCTTCTTCCTTGGCAATCAAGGCGCGAGCAATGGGCGAGCCCACTGAAATCTTGCCCTTCTTGATATCCGCCTCGTCCTCCCCCACGATCTGATAGGTCACGCGCTCATCGGTTTCGACGTTGGCGATCTCGACCGTTGTACCGAAAATCACCTTTCCGGTCGGCTCGATGGTGGTGACATCGATCACCACGGCGTTCTGCATACGGCCTTCGATATCACGAATACGCGCTTCGACCATGCCCTGCTGCTCGCGGGCAGCATGGTATTCGGCGTTTTCCTTGAGGTCGCCCAGCTCGCGCGCGGTACCGATGTCCTGGCTCAACTTGGGACGCACGACCTTGGTCAGGTGTGCCAGTTCTTCTTCCAGGGCACGAGCGCCCTGGACTGTCATAGGGTATTTGATCATGCCTTTAATCCTGCATGGAGATCCTGCAAGCGACGCACGGTCTTCTCTGGACCGAACTTGAGCGCTTCACAAATCGCTTCGCCTGCTGCGATGGTAGTGGTGCAGTAAATCTTGTGCTGCAAGGCATTGCGACGGATGGAGTAAGAGTCCGCGATCGACTGGCGACCTTCGGTGGTGTTGATGATCAGGGTGACTTCATCATTCTTGATCATGTCGACCACATGCGGACGACCTTCGGTTACCTTGTTGACGCGACGCACCTTCAGGCCGGCCGCCTCGATCAGCTTGGCTGTGCCTGCTGTCGCAACAATCTGGAAGCCCAGGTCGATCAGGTCGCGAGCAACGCCCGCCACCAGCGGCTTGTCATCGTCACGTACGCTGATGAACGCAGTACCGCCGGTCGGCAGCACTTCGCTGGCACCCATCTGGGCTTTGGCGAACGCCTCACCGAAGGTATCGCCCACGCCCATCACTTCGCCGGTCGACTTCATTTCCGGGCCAAGGATCGGGTCAACGCCAGGGAATTTGGCGAACGGGAACACCGCTTCTTTCACGCTGTAGAAATTCGGGATGATTTCCTTGGTGAAGTTCAGCTCTTTCAGGGTTTTGCCGGCCATCACGCGCGCAGCGATCATGGCCAGGGAAACACCGATGCACTTGGACACGAACGGTACGGTACGCGAGGCACGCGGGTTCACTTCGATGACGTAGATATCTTCGCCCTGAAGTGCCAACTGTACGTTCATGAGGCCGACGACACCCAGCTCCAAGGCCATTTTCTTGACCTGTTCGCGCATCTCGTCCTGGATATGCGCCGGCAGCGAGTACGGCGGCAGCGAGCACGCGGAGTCACCGGAGTGAACGCCCGCCTGTTCGATGTGCTGCATGATCGCGCCGATCACCACGTCAGTACCGTCGCAGACCGCATCGACGTCCATTTCGATGGCGCAGTTGAGGAAATGATCCAGCAGCACCGGGCTGTCGTTGGAGACCTGAACCGCTTCACGCAGGTAACGCTTGAGTTCGTCTTCCTGATAGACGATCTCCATCGCACGACCGCCCAACACGTAGGACGGGCGCACCACCAGCGGATAACCGATCTTCGCAGCCGCACGAATCGCTTCGTCTTCGCTGCGCACGGTGGCGTTGGGCGGCTGACGCAGGTTCAGACGCTCGACCATGTGCTGGAAGCGCTCGCGGTCTTCTGCACGGTCAATGGCATCAGGGCTAGTGCCGATAATCGGCACACCGGCGGCTTCAAGGGCACGCGCCAGCTTCAATGGCGTCTGGCCACCGTACTGGACGATCACGCCTTTCGGTTTCTCGACGCGCACGATTTCCAGCACGTCTTCCAGCGTTACAGGCTCGAAGTACAGACGGTCAGAGGTGTCGTAGTCGGTGGAAACGGTTTCCGGGTTGCAGTTGACCATGATGGTCTCGTAACCGTCTTCACGCAGCGCCAGTGCAGCGTGTACGCAGCAGTAGTCGAACTCGATACCCTGGCCGATACGGTTCGGGCCGCCGCCGAGGATCATGATCTTGTCGCGCGTCGAAGGGTTGGCTTCGCACTCTTCCTCGTAGGTCGAATACAGGTACGCGGTGTCGGTTGCGAATTCGGCGGCGCACGTGTCGACGCGCTTGTAGACCGGGAACACTTCCAGCTTGTGACGGTGCGTGCGCAGGTTTTTCTCGGTCACGCCCAGCAGCTTGGCCAGACGCGCATCGGAGAAGCCCTTGCGCTTGAGACGGAACATCAGGTCGCGATCGATCGCCGACAGCCCCAGGGTCTTGACCTTCTCTTCGTCCTTGACCAGATCTTCGATCTGCACCAGGAACCAAGGGTCGATCATGTTCATCGCGAAAATGTCTTCAACCGACATGCCCGCGCGGAATGCGTCAGCGACGTACCAGATACGCTCGGCACCCGGCACGGTTAGCTCGCGCTTGAGAGTGCTCATGCTGTCCGGATGGCTCAGATCAAGCTTCGGATCAAGACCGCAAACGCCAACCTCCAGACCGCGCAGGGCTTTCTGCAGCGATTCCTGGAACGTGCGGCCGATGGCCATGACTTCACCGACAGACTTCATCTGCGTGGTCAGGCGAGCATCGGCTTTGGAGAACTTCTCGAAAGCGAAGCGCGGCAGCTTGGTGACGACGTAGTCGATGGACGGCTCGAAAGACGCCGGGGTCTTGCCACCAGTGATCTCGTTGGACAGTTCGTCGAGGGTGTAACCGACGGCCAGCTTGGCAGCGACCCGGGCAATCGGAAAGCCGGTGGCCTTGGAAGCCAGCGCCGAGGAACGCGACACGCGCGGGTTCATCTCGATCACAACCATACGGCCGGTGTCCGGGCAGATGCCGAACTGAACGTTGGAGCCGCCGGTTTCGACGCCGATTTCGCGCAGTACCGCCAGCGAGGCGTTACGCAGAATCTGGTATTCCTTGTCGGTCAGGGTCTGTGCCGGCGCAACGGTGATCGAGTCACCGGTGTGCACGCCCATCGGGTCGAAGTTTTCGATGGAACAGACGATGATGCAGTTGTCCTTTTTATCGCGGACAACTTCCATTTCGTATTCTTTCCAGCCGATAAGCGATTCGTCGATCAGCAGTTCCTTGGTCGGCGACAGGTCCAGACCACGGGCGCAGATTTCTTCGAACTCTTCACGGTTGTACGCGATACCGCCACCGGTGCCGCCCATGGTGAACGAAGGACGAATGATGCACGGGAAGCCGAGCTTCTCGAGAACCGCGTTGGCCTCTTCCATGCTGTGCGCGATGCCGGAGCGCGGACAGGCCAGGCCGATGGACTTCATGGCCTTGTCGAAACGCGAGCGGTCTTCGGCCTTGTCGATGGTGTCGGCGTTGGCACCGATCATCTCGACGCCGAACTTCTCCAGAACGCCTTCGCGCTCCAGGTCCAGTGCGCAGTTCAGCGCAGTCTGGCCGCCCATGGTCGGCAACAAGGCATCCGGACGCTCTTTTTCGATGATCTTGGCAACGGTCTGCCACTTGATCGGCTCGATGTACGTGGCGTCGGCCATGGCCGGGTCGGTCATGATGGTGGCCGGGTTGGAGTTCACCAGGATGACGCGGTAGCCCTCTTCGCGCAGAGCCTTGCAGGCCTGGGCGCCGGAGTAGTCGAATTCACAGGCCTGGCCGATCACGATGGGGCCGGCGCCGAGAATCAGGATGCTTTTTATGTCTGTACGTTTTGGCATGGGTGGTCACTCAAATCCGCAGGTTCAGTCGGCAAGCCGTCTTGAACGTTTATCTGAGGTGGCCTGGGCGGCAGCGACCGGACACTGGGTCCGGGGCCGCCCTGGGCACCTGCGTATTACAGTCTCAAGGCAACCGGTCAGCGGCGCTTGGCCATGGCGTCGATAAAGCGATCGAACAGAGGCGAAACATCGTTCGGGCCCGGGCTCGCCTCAGGGTGACCCTGGAAGCTGAACGCGCTCTTGTCGGTCAGCTCGATACCCTGCAGGGTGCCGTCGAACAGCGACTTGTGGATGGCGCGGACGTTGCCCGGCAGAGTCGCTTCGTCCACCGCAAAACCGTGGTTCTGGCTGGTGATCATGACGACGCCGGTGTCCAGATCCTGAACGGGGTGGTTTGCGCCATGGTGACCATGACCCATTTTCACGGTCTTGGCCCCCGCAGCCAGCGCGAGGAGTTGGTGACCGAGGCAGATGCCGAACACCGGCACTTCGGTTTCCAGCACCTCCTTGATCGCCTTGATGGCGTAGTCGCACGGCTCTGGGTCGCCTGGGCCGTTGGACAGGAAAACGCCATCCGGCTTGTAGGCAAGCACCTCATTGGCAGGCGTTTGCGCAGGCACGACAGTCACTCGGCATCCGCGCTCGACCAGCATGCGCAGGATGTTGACTTTGACGCCGTAGTCGTAAGCAACAACGTGATACGGCAGCTCGGACGCGGCAATTTCAGGATGGCTGTCGGTCTTCAGGTTCCACACGCTGTGGCGCCACTCGTAAGTGTCTTTGGTGCTGACTTCCTTGGCCAGGTCCATGCCCTTGAGGCCCGGAAAGCCGCGAGCAGCGGCAATGGCTGCCTCTTCGGAAATGTTGTCGCCGGCCATGATGCAGCCGTTCTGGGCGCCTTTCTCACGCAGGATGCGGGTCAGGCGACGCGTGTCGATGCCGGCAATGGCAACGACGTTGTTGGCTTTCAGGTAATCACCGAGGGACAGCTTGTTACGCCAGTTGCTGGCGACCAGTGGCAGGTCACGAATGACCAGGCCGGCGGACCAGACGCGATCAGACTCGGCGTCTTCAGGCGTAGTACCGGTGTTGCCGATATGCGGGTAAGTCAGAGTAACGATCTGCTGGGCGTAGGAAGGATCGGTAAGAATTTCCTGATAGCCTGTCATTGCGGTGTTGAACACCACCTCACCAACGGTCTGACCGTCGGCTCCAATGGCTTCGCCGCGAAAAATGCTGCCATCAGCAAGGGCGAGTATGGCTGGCTTAGTCAAGAAGACCTCCCGTAAATAAAACCTGAAAGGGCGATCGCAGGCTGCAAAAAAGCGGAATGACGTAGTTACGTCACCCCGCTTTCTTATGGAATCATCTGCGCGCTTTTAGTGGACACACTAAAGCTGTAGCTTACAGAAAAGGCCCATTTTGGTCTACCACCAATGAGCCTGAAAAGCGGGAAAATGCGACACGGCCTTGAAAGGCCCTGCACAAGATCAATGCAGACCCAGCACCTCCTGCATGTCGTAAAGCCCGGGCGCCTTGCCGTCGAGCCACATTGCAGCGCGGACCGCGCCTTTGGCGAAGGTCATGCGACTGGATGCCTTGTGAGTGATCTCGACCCGCTCACCGTCTGCAGCAAACAGCACGGTATGGTCACCGACCACGTCGCCCGCACGAATCGTCGCAAACCCGATGGTCTCGCGATCACGCGCGCCGGTCTGACCTTCACGACCATAAACGGCGACCTTTTCCAGATCACGACCCAGCGCATTGGCGACCACTTCACCCATGCGCAAGGCGGTTCCGGACGGCGCATCAACCTTGTGCCGGTGATGCGCCTCGATGATTTCGATATCGACCTCATCGCCCAGAACGCGCGCCGCCGTGTCGAGCAGCTTCAGGCAGAGGTTCACACCGACGCTGAAATTGGCGGCAAACACGATCGGAATGTCTTTGCCCGCTTCAACCAGCCGCTGCTTCTCTTCCGCGCTGAAACCTGTGGTGCCGATAATCATGGCCTTGCCTGCCTTGCGGCAGAACGCCAGATTTTTCAGGGTCACTGACGGGTGGGTGAAGTCGATCAGCACATCGAACTCATCCGCCACTTTTGCCAGATCACCCGACAACGGCACACCGATACGACCCAATGCCGCCAACTCACCGGCATCGGCCCCGACCAGCGTACTGTCGGGGCGATCAACAGCAGCGGTCAGCCCGGCGCCCGGCGCCTGCTGAACCGCTTCGATCAAGGTTTTGCCCATGCGCCCGGCGGCGCCTACTACAGCAATACGTCGCATGCCCTGCTCCTGTTGATAACCTTACAGATCGCCGAAGAAACGCTTCACACCCTCGAACCAGCCGCTGGCCTTGGGAGAGTGAGATTCGTCGTCTTCAAGCGATGTGCGGAACTCTTCAAGCAGTTCACGTTGACGCTTGCTCAGGTTGACCGGCGTCTCGACCGCAACGCGGCACATCAAGTCGCCCGCACCACCGCCACGCACCGGAGCCACGCCCTTGCCACGCAAGCGGAACTGCTTGCCGGTCTGGGTGCCCTCTGGAATTTTCAGCTTGACGCGACCATCGAGCGTCGGCACTTCAAGCTCGCCGCCCAGCGCTGCATCGGTAAAGCTGATCGGCACTTCGCAATAAAGGTGCTTGCCGTCGCGCTGAAAGATGGCGTGTTCACGGACACTGATCACGACATACAGATCGCCGGTCGGCCCGCCCTGCACACCCGCCTCACCTTCGCCCGACAGGCGAATGCGATCGCCGGTATCAACACCTGGCGGCACTTTGACGGCGTGCGTCTTGTACTCTTCGACACGGCCTTCGCCATGGCACGAATCGCACGGATCGGAAATGATCTTGCCCTGACCATGGCAACGCGGGCAGGTTTGCTGCACAGAGAAGAAACCCTGCTGCATACGCACCTGACCGATACCGCCACACGTCGGGCACGTCACCGGAGACGAGCCTTTCTTGGCGCCACTGCCGTCGCAAGGTTTGCAGTTGACCAGCGTCGGAACACGGATATTCACGGATGTGCCGCGAACCGCTTCTTCCAGATTCAGCTCCAGCGTGTAGCGCAGATCGCTGCCGCGCTGAGCGCCGCCACGACCACCGCCACCACCGCGGCCACCACCGAAGAAGTCGCTGAATACGTCACCGAAGATATCGGAGAAGTTGGCGCCACCGGCACCGCCGCCAAAACCACCGCCGCCACCCATGCTCGGGTCGACACCGGCGTGGCCGTACTGGTCGTAAGCAGCGCGTTTGCTGGCGTCGGACAGTACTTCGTAGGCCTCATTGGCCTCTTTGAACAACCCTTCAGACTCTTTGTCATCAGGGTTACGGTCGGGGTGATGCTTCATCGCCAGACGACGGTAGGCCTTTTTCAGGTCCGCCTCGCTGGAGCCTCGCTCCACGCCCAATACTTCGTAGTAATCACGCTTAGCCATAATTCTTCCGCACTCTTGAGGACGTTCGGCGCACTCTCCTGAGCCTTGCCAAACTCGTTGAGCCCCCTACAGGCCCGGACCCAACTCACGTCGATTCAACGATCCTGGTCTTCGTTCAACAGCCAGATCTGACTGACCGAGAAAGCGGCAGAATGATTCGCCACGCAGGAGCGTCGCGATCTTGCCACGTGGCTTGCGGAGCAAATCCGCACGCCGGAATTTTTGCTTGTTCCAGACACGCCAACGCGGGAGCAAGCTCCCGCGCGGCGACATCCTACCAGCCACCGCTCTAAAGAGGTCAACCGGCTTTCAAGTGAGCCTGCGCTTACTTGTTGTCTTTCACTTCTTCAAACTCGGCGTCGACCACGTCGTCAGCCTTGTTTTCGTCAGCAGGCTTGCCCGCCGCGGCTGCTTCAGGGTTCTCGGCCTGCTCGGCGTACATTTTCTGAGCGATTGGCGCGGAAACCTTCGACAGCTCCTCGACCTTGGCTTCGATAGCCGCCTTGTCGTCACCCTTGATGGCAGCTTCCAGAGCAACCAGCGCAGCGTCGACCGCAGTCTTTTCTTCAGCAGTGACCTTGTCACCCGCGTCCGCGATCATCTTGCGAGTCGAGTGGACCAGCGCGTCACCTTGGTTACGGGCAGAGGCCAGCTCTTCGAACTTGCGATCTTCTTCGGAGTTGACTTCAGCATCACGAACCATCTGCTGAATTTCTTCCTCGGACAGACCGGAGTTGGCCTTGATCACAATGGACTGCTGCTTGCCGGTCGCCTTGTCTTTCGCGCCAACGTGCAGGATGCCGTTTGCATCGATGTCGAAGGTCACTTCGATCTGCGGCACGCCACGTGGAGCAGGTGGAATCTCGGCCAGATCGAACTTGCCCAGCGACTTGTTCTGCGCCGCTTGCTTACGCTCACCTTGCAGCACGTGAATGGTCACAGCGCTCTGGTTATCATCGGCCGTCGAGAACACCTGGGATTTCTTGGTAGGAATCGTAGTGTTTTTCTCGATCAGCGCAGTCATCACGCCGCCCATGGTTTCGATACCCAGCGTCAGCGGGCTGACGTCGAGCAGAAGAACATCTTTGACATCACCTGCCAGAACCGCGCCCTGAATAGCAGCACCCATGGCAACCGCTTCGTCCGGGTTGACGTCTTTACGTGCTTCTTTACCGAAGAACTCGGTCACCAGCTTCTGCACCAGCGGCATACGAGTCTGACCACCGACCAGAATCACGTCGTTGATCTTGCTACGGTCGATACCAGCATCTTTAAGCGCCATTTCGCACGGTGCGATGGTTCGCTGAACCAGGTCTTCAACCAGCGATTCGAGCTTGGAACGCGAGATTTTGACGACCAAGTGCTTCGGACCGGAAGCGTCTGCTGTGATGTACGGCAGGTTGACTTCGGTCTGAGTGCTGGACGACAGCTCGATCTTGGCTTTCTCGGCAGCTTCTTTCAGACGCTGCATCGCCAGCGGGTCGCCTTTGAGGTTCATGCCGCTTTCTTTCTTGAATTCGTCGACGAAATAATCGATCAGACGAATGTCGAAGTCCTCACCGCCGAGGAAGGTGTCGCCGTTGGTTGCCAGCACTTCGAACTGGTGCTCGCCATCGACTTCAGCGATCTCGATAACCGAGACGTCGAACGTACCGCCACCCAGGTCATACACGATGACGGTGTGATCGCCCTTGGCCTTGTCCATGCCGTAAGCCAGAGCGGCTGCGGTCGGTTCGTTGATGATGCGCTTGACGTCCAGACCGGCGATACGGCCAGCGTCCTTGGTTGCCTGACGCTGACTGTCGTTGAAGTAGGCCGGAACGGTGATCACCGCTTCGGTCACAGCTTCACCGAGGTAGTCTTCGGCAGTCTTCTTCATCTTTTTCAGAATTTCAGCGGAAATCTGAGGAGGTGCCATTTTCTGGCCATTCACTTCAACCCAGGCATCACCGTTGTCAGCCTTGACGATCTTGTAAGGGACCATCTGGATGTCTTTCTGAACGACTTGCTCGTCGAACTTGCGGCCGATCAGACGCTTTACTGCGTACAGCGTGTTGTGCGGGTTGGTGACCGCCTGGCGCTTGGCGGATTGACCGACCAGAATTTCGCCATCATTGGCATACGCGATGATCGAAGGCGTGGTGCGGGTGCCTTCGGCGTTTTCAATAACCTTGACGTTGCCGTTTTCCAGAATGGAGACGCAGGAGTTGGTGGTCCCCAGGTCGATACCGATAATTCTGCCCATCTTGACTCTCCCGAAACTTGCAAAATTTGAATGTGGTTGCCGCACGTGCATTTACAACGTGCGGTAGCTCTTAAACGCTTGACCTTTAAATGGGGGCCTCACAGCTTATTTCAAGCCTGCTCGTCAATTGACGGCGTTGCAGGCGATGGTGCCTTGCTGACCACGACCATGGCCGGGCGCAACAGACGACCATTGAGCTGATAACCCTTCTGAAACACCTTGAGCACCGTGTTGGGCTCTACATCTGCACTTTCCTGCATGGCCATTGCCTGGTGCTGATCGGCACTGAACGGCTGACCATGCGGATCAATGGCTTCGAGCTGATAACGCTTGAGGGTGTCCTGGAACATCTTCAAGGTCAGTTCGATGCCTTCGCGCATCGGGCGAATGCTCTCGTCGTCCGGATTGGACAGATCGAGCCCTCGCTCCAGACTGTCGATGATCGGCAACAGATCACCGGCAAATTTTTCCAGCGCAAACTTGTGAGCCTTTTCAACATCCTGTTCTGCGCGGCGGCGGACATTCTGCAGATCCGCAGCCACTCGAAGGGATTGGTCCTGCGCGGCAGCCAGTTGCTCTTCGAGCACCTGCACGCGGGTTGTCAATTCTTCACCCGTACCTGCCTCGGCAGCCTGATCCTGAGCCTGCGCATCCAGATTCTGTTCGTCAGCCATATGTGTTCTCCTCTAAAAACGTCCGCGATCCCGACTCGCGCTTCTGCCCACCTATATGGGAGCGGATTTTTCCGGTTCAAGGGGCTCATGTGATCGAGATACGCATTCCCTGACAAAAAATCCGGATTCGAGCCATGAAGAAACTCGCACTCCGCTACGAGAGCGACTAAAAAACAGTCAGGACCAACCAAAACGAGCTAAGGCAGGGCATTGTCAGCAGCAAATAAAACACTGTATAAATAACCAGACAATCAGCCCGGGAGCCGCTCAATGCTGGTGCACCTTTCCGTACATAACTACGCCATCGTCGAACACCTTGATCTTGAACTGGATCGGGGCATGAGCGTCATCACCGGCGAAACCGGCGCTGGCAAGTCGATCATGCTCGACGCTCTGGGGCTGACACTCGGCGACCGGGCCGACAGCGGCGTGGTCAGGCCGGGGGCTGACAAGGCGGATATCCTCGCCACCTTCGATCTGGGCGATATTCCCGAGGCCGAGGCCTGGCTGAAAGAGCGCGACCTGGACAATGACGGCCCGTGCATTCTGCGCCGCGTGATCACCGCCGAAGGTCGTTCGCGCTCTTACATCAACGGCTCGCCCTGCCCCCAGGGTGATCTGAAAGCACTGGGCGAATTGCTCATTGATATCCACAGCCAGCATGAACACCAGTCGCTGCTCAAGACCGATACCCACCGACGCCTGCTGGACGAATACGCGGGCGCGACCGACCTCGCGCGACAAGTGCACCTCGCCGCCCAGCGCTGGCGTCAGACGCGGCAAGAGCTGGAGCGCCTGTCCAACTCCGGCGACGAGCAGCGTGCACGCCATCAGTTGCTCAGCTACCAGCTCGAAGAACTGGAAAGCCTGAGCCTGGGCGAGAACGAGCTGGAGCAGCTCGAGCAGGAACACAAGGACCTGACCAATGCCGAAAGCCTGCTGAGCATTTGCCGCCAGGTCGTCGAGCAATGCAGCGAAAGTGATTCCGGCAATGTACTCAACGCCCTGACCGCCAGCCTGCACCGTCTCGGCAGCGTCGATCATTCGCCCTCCGCGCTGAGCGAAGCCACAGACCTGCTGTCCAGTGCGCAGATTCAGGTAGAAGAAGCGGTCGGTGAGCTGAACCGCTTTCTGGACCACTTCAATGCCGACCCGGCGAGGCTGCAGCAGCTCGAAGAACGGCTGGACGCCATCTACACCCTGGCGCGCAAGCATCGTATTCAGCCGGGCGAAGTGGCGACCCTGCAACAAAAGCTGCTGGATGAAATCGAGACGCTGAACGCCAACGACGAATCCATCGAGCGTTTACAGCACGAGGTTCAGGCATTCGCGCGCCACTATCAGGAAAAGGCCCGTGAACTGAGCGACCTGCGCAGTGCATCGGCCACCAGACTGGCCAGCGCCGTCGAACAGGAAATCCATCGCTTGGGCATGCCGGGCGGACGCTTCCAGATCGAGCTGAAACCCAACGCGAGCGCCGACCCCCTTCCTCATGGCCTGGAACAGGTAGAACTGCTGGTCAGCGCGAACCCCGGGCAGCCCTTGAAAGCACTGGCGAAAGTTGCATCGGGCGGCGAACTGTCGCGCATCAGCCTGGCGATTCAGGTCATCACTGCCCAGACGTCACGCGTGCCAACCCTGGTATTCGACGAGGTCGACGTGGGCATCGGCGGGCCGACGGCTGAAATTGTGGGCCAGTTGCTGCGCCGACTGGGCGAGCGCGGCCAGGTCATGACCGTGACGCACTTGCCGCAGGTTGCAGCGCAAGGCCATCAGCACTTGTTCGTGCACAAGGTCAGGGATAACGATGCAACCCGCACGGCAGTGTCGAAGCTCACCAAGACCGAGCGCATAGAAGAAGTAGCGCGGATGCTCGGCGGCATCGATCTGACCAAGGAATCGCTGGCTCACGCCAAAAAAATGGTCGTAACGGCTAAAAGCTGAGCAATAGAAAGCACAAAGGCGACCCCAGGTCGCCTTTGTCGCCAAGTGTTACGCCCTTTTGTTACGGACGTAGAGCACCAGATTGTGGTCGACCAGATCAAAGCCGTGTCTTTCGACGATCGCTTTTTGAAGCTTCTCGATTTCTTCGTCGAAGAATTCGATCACCTCGCCTGATTCCACGTTGACCATGTGGTCGTGGTGGCCGCCATCAGCCAGCTCGAACACAGCATGACCACCATCAAAATTGTGGCGAACCACTAATCCAGCGGCTTCAAACTGGGTCAGGACACGGTAGACCGTGGCCAGGCCGACATCCTCGCTAGCCTCCATGAGAGCCTTGTAAACATCCTCGGCACTCATGTGGCGCTGCTCGGCAGAATCGAGCATTTGGAGTATTTTGACCCTAGGCAGAGTCACCTTGAGTCCTGCTTTACGTAGTTCGCTATTTTCAACCATGGTCAGCTTTCTCGCAGACGCTGCTTCGCAGCTTCTCTTAATGCAGGTATGATCGGGGTTTACGTTGTCCCAGCCAAGATAGTGGAAGTCGCCCACCGATGCAAAACACCAAGCTCTTGCTAACCAGTTTCACCTTCGTGGGACTGCTCGCACTCGCCGGTTGTTCATTCCCCGGGGTTTACAAAATCGACATCCAGCAGGGTAATGTCGTCACGCAGGACATGATAGACCAGTTGCGCCCCGGAATGACCCGGCGGCAAGTACGGTTTATCATGGGAAATCCCCTGCTGACCGACACATTCCATGCCGATCGTTGGGATTACCTGTATAGCCTGCAGCCAGGTGGCGGTGAACGCCAGCAAGAGCGCGTCAGCCTGATATTCAACGGCAATGACCAGCTCGTCAGCCTGTCCGGTGACTTCATGCCAGGCGTCAGCCGCGACGAAGCCATTCTCGGCAAAGGCACTGACGGCACCGCTCCGGCAGAGGCTCAGCCTCAGCAGAAGCCAGAAGAGCCCGCCAAACCAGGCTCGCTGCTGGATACTATCCAGAAAGACGTCGACAGCGTCGAGACCGTACCGGTCCCGACTCAAGAGCCTCTGGACACCAACACCCGGTAGTCCTGCAGACGCTCAGCAAAAAGCCCGGCACGCCGGGCTTTTTTGTGCATGTCATTCAGCCAGTGTTCAGCCGGGCAGCGTCCTTTTCTCACGCGCTTTGGCGGCGCGTAGACGCCTGATTTCCATCGGGTCGGCCAGCAAGGGGCGGTAGATTTCGATTCGCTCACCCGCCTCCACTACTCGCACAGCAGGATCAGCGACCACCTTGCCGAAAATACCTACAGGGCATTGCGCCAGATCCAGCTCGGGAAACTCCCGATCCATGCCACTGAGCGCCAACGCCGTACGTACCGAAGAGCCTGTCGGCACATCGACTGTCAGCAATACCTGACGCTGAACCGTGGCATACACCACTTCTATCTGAATCAAAGCCTCAGCCATGCAGCTCTTTCGCGCGCTGACAGAACGCATCCACCAGTGTATTAGCCGCCTGATTGAACAACGGCCCCAAGGTGGCGCGAACAATCGTCCCGGCGTAATCGAAAGACAGATCAAGGCTGATCTTGCAGGCTTTTTCACCCAGCGGCTTGAAAGTCCAGACGCCGTGAAACTGCTCGAACGGCCCTTCGACCAGGCCCATCACAATCGATTCGCCGGGCACCAGCGTGTTGCGCGTCATGAATTTCTGACTCAGACCGCCCTTGGCGATCTCCAGGCTGGCGCGCATTTGCGACTCGCTGGCGTCAAGCACCGTTGCCGAAGAGCACCACGGCAGAAACTCGGGATAACGAGCCACGTCATTGACCAGGTCATAAAGGAAACCGGCCGGATACGGCAGTAAAGCAGAGCGTTGTATGTGCGTAGTCATGTGAGCGTCATTTCCAGAGCTGAGCGGCAAACACCACAAGAATGCCGAGCGGCGCCACGTAGCGCATCAAAAAGAAGGTCAGGTTGAAGAGCAGCGGGCTGCGAATCGACAATTCATCGCGCACCGCCTCACGGCCCATCACCCAGCCTGCGAATACCACAAAACACAATCCACCCAGCGGCAACATGATCCGCGAAGTGAAGAAATCGATGACTCCAAAGAAGTCCAGGCCATTCGATGCACCCCACTGATAGAGGTGGAATACGCCCCCATCGTTCACGAAGAACTTGGCTTTCTGCCAGATATTGAACGAAAACACCGTTCCCAAGCCCACGAACCAGCAGGTAAAGGCCAGCCAGAACGTTACCCAGGCGCGGCGAATACGGGTGCGCTCGACCAGATAGGCAACCATCGGCTCGAGCAACGAAATCGCCGAACTCCAGGCCGCCACAGCCACCAGTACGAAAAAGACGACGCCCATCAACTGACCGAACGCCACGTTGCCGAATGCATAAGGCAATGTTACGAACATCAGCCCCGGCCCTTCACTCGGGTTCAGACCTGCGGCAAAAACAATGGGGAATAACGCCAGCCCCGCCAGCAGCGAAACGAACGTATCGAGCAATGCGATGCCGACCACCGTTGTGCTGATCGATGCGCTTTTGGTCATGTACGCGCCATACACCATGATCGAGCCGACGCCCACGCTCAACGAAAAGAACGCATGCCCCATCGCCGGCAGCAAGCCATCCAGCACCTTGTCGGGATTGAAGTCGAACATGAAATGCACGCCTTCCATAAAATGCCCGGTGGTCAGGCTATAGCCCAACAACGCCAGCATCAGCAGGAACAGCATCGGCATCATGATGCGCAGACTTTTCTCCAGCCCAGCCTCGACACCTTTGCCGATCACCACCGCAGACAGCAGCATGAAGAGGGTATGCCAGAGGATCAGGCGCCACGGATCGGCGATGACTGCGCCGAAATAGGCACCCACCTGATCCGGCGAGACGCCCTGAAAGTCGCCCCGCCCCATGTCGATAAGGTAATCCAGCGACCAGCCGCCCACCACGCTATAGAAGGAGAGAATCAGCAGCGCGGTGATCATCCCGGCGAAAGCGCCCCAGGACCAACGCGCCGAATGCCCCGCCTCGACCGCCAGGGTCTTGAGCGCATTCGCCGGACTGAGCCGCGAACGGCGCCCGATCAGTGTCTCGGCGATCATGACCGGAACGCCGATCAAGGCAATACACGCCAGAAAAACCAGCACAAACGCTCCGCCGCCATAGGCACCGACCATGTACGGGAATTTCCAGATACTGCCCAGCCCCACGGCAGAGCCGGTGGCAGCCAGGATGAACACCCAGCGACTTGCCCAGCTACCGTGGACCGAAACCTTGTCCGTCGACATTATTGAAACGCCCAGCCAAAAAAGATCGCGCATTGTCCGGGATTCAACCTTTGTGCTCAAGCACACGCTTTCCCGTAGCCGACATTGATGCAACTCCCTATAATGCGCCCCCTATGGCTAAGCTCAAGAAACACCCTACAGGGACCATCGCGCAAAACAAGAAAGCGCGTCACGATTACTTCATCGAACACAAGTTCGAGGCCGGTCTGGTCCTGTCTGGCTGGGAAGTAAAAAGCCTGCGTGCCACCAAGGTACAGCTGGTCGACAGTTACGTGCTGCTCAAGGATGGCGAGGCATGGTTGATGGGTTGCCACATCACGCCTCTCAAGACCGCCAGCACGCACGTCATCGCTGACCCGACACGCACCCGTAAACTGCTGCTGAACCAGCGCGAGCTCGAAAAGCTCACCTCCTCGGTTCAACAGAAAGGCTATGCCTGCGTGGCCCTTTCCCTTTACTGGAAGCAGCACTTGATCAAGTGCGAAATTGCTCTGGGCAAAGGCAAAAAGGAATACGACAAGCGCCACACGGAACGCGAACGCGATTCGGACCGTGAGCTGCAACGCGCCGTTCGCTCCAAGGGCAAGGACGACTAGCCTTGCCCGGCGTCAAATGCCTCGCTACAGGCATTTGACGCCACTACCCCGCTTTCCCCCTTCCTCTGCGCATGATCACAGCCTGAACGCGAAGATCGCCCCATTTTGGTGCCGTGACCGCCCAATGTGGCTTTTTCGCATGAGCCGGAAAAAAAATAGAACGCCTGCGTTACAACACAGTCAATCCTTTAGGCCCCAACACTCAACGGGCTTTCAAAACCCTCGGGCGACGGTGTCAAAGACCGGCCACACCGAGTCCACAGGTTATAAGGAGAGACACATGAAGCGTACCGCCCTCACTGGATTGTTCCTCAGCGCTGCCCTGTTGGCTTCGCCTGTTTTCGCCGCCGATGATTTGTGTGCTGCCAACATCAAGACAATCGAAAACGCTCAGGTCTCCTCCGGCACCAACCTGAGCCCTGAAAACAAAACCATGCTCGAAACCACTGAGAAAAACGCCAAAGCAGCACAAGCGCAGAACGACGAGAAAAAATGCGTCGAGATCACCACCAAGGTGATCACCTCGCTGAAAAACACCGGTTCGGGCAGCGAAGGCAACAAATAATCCACCTTGATCAGGTCCGCCAGCAACGGCTGACCTGATCCATCGCAGCAAACGGGTCGACGTGGCACGCCAATCGGCGTACACTCCGCCCCAGCGATTGCGAAAGCAGTCTCGGGGCCGATTTGGATTCGACGCCGGTGATGAAACTTTAGGTGCATGCCGAGTTGGTAACAGAACTCGTAAATCCACTGTTGCAACTTTCTATAGTTGCCAATGACGAAACCTACGGGGAAACAGCTCTCGCCGCGTAAGCGGTGCTTGCCTTCCTTCTGGTAGCTTCGGCTCCAGCAATCATCAGGGGATGCCTGTAAACCCGAAATGATTGTCATATAGAACAGGATCGTCGCCTAGTACGTTGCGGACGAAGCGACTAAAACTTACGCAACTCGCCCAAAGCACCCTGCCCGTCGGGTCGCTGAGGGTTAACTTAATAGACACGGCTAAGCATGTAGTACCGACAGCGGAGTACTGGCGGACGGGGGTTCAAATCCCCCCGGCTCCACCACCTTTACATCTAAAGACGTCCAAGGACGTCTTTTTTTATGCCTGAAATCCAGTAAATACAAGAGCTTAGAGTCCACGAACGTCCTTCAGCGTTCGTGGCCATCTATGATTTCGTGTATTCCAAGTGGTATTCCAAGCCCTCACCTGCTATTTTTTGGAATACATAAACAGCACTGGAATACACCATGGGGGCCCAAGCCACTCGCCTTTCGGACGTAAAAGTCAAAGCCGCGAAGCCGAAGGAAAAGGATTACATACTCACAGACGGCAACGGCCTTCAAATGCGAGTGAGAATCAATGGATCTAAGCTCTGGAATTTCAACTACATCCAGCCGGTGACGAAAAAGCGGATAAACATGGGATTGGGCGCCTTTCCAGAGGTCAGCCTGGCGCTAGCCCGCAAGCGAACCGTTGAAGCACGAGAGCTCGTTGCCCAGGGACTGGACCCCAAAGAGAAACGCGATGCGGAGCGTTATGCGAAAAAAGCAGCCACAGCAGACTGTGTGAAAACACACTGATGAAGGCCCAAGCAAACGCCCCGACTTGTTCGGGGCGTTTTTTTTGTATTGGCAGCAGACGAAAAAAATGTCCGCTCAGCCCATCAAAGCCATCAGATGGCGCACACCGAGCACTTTAATCGCTCGTTTCAGGTTATAGGCATTCACCGCCAAGGCCATTTCAGCTTTTGTACCCTCCAGTTGTCGCAGCAAGAAACGGCCATTACCAAATAGCCATTGCTTGAGGTTGCCGAAGGGGTGCTCAACGATGGATCTTCGGTTGGCCATCATCTCAGGATGCGCCTGCATTCTTTGCTCCATCCGCTCGAAAGCCTCTTCATGGGCATGTCGTGAGACATAACGGCGCCGGGCTCGAGTGCATTGCGTTTTCAGCGCGCAGTTGGCGCAGTCATCGACCTCAGCCTGATAGATCCGATCACCTTTGTTGTGCTGTTTTAGCGTTAACCATTTGCCTGCCGGACACTGGAAACGATCGTGTCCGGTCTCATAGATAAAGTCTTTTCGCTCAAAGAGCTGCTCTTCCTGACTGCCAGGGTTTTTCGAACGATTGGGCGGTACATAGGCCGTAATCGAAGCATCCTCGCAGGCCTGAAACTGCTTGCCATTGGAGTAGCCGGCATCGGCAGTGACCGTCAGATCATCTTGCTGTAACTCTGCTTTGGCGGCCTTGGCCATCGGCTCCAGTTGCTTTCGGTCATCGCCATCTTGGGTGACCTCATGATGCAAAATCAGGCAATGCTCGGCGTCCACGACGGTTTGCACGTTGTAGGCCACACGTGGCCCTTTGGCCGTGCGCATCATTCGGGCATCGCTTTCATGGGTGTTGAACTGCTCGATGCCCATCGAACGCATCAGTGCCTGGCAACTCTGATTATCCTGTTGTCGAGCCTCAAGCTGTGCCAGGGCTACCTTGATTGCGCTGCGATCAATTGAATCTGTGGTTTCAGCCTTGTCGGCCTCATCCAGCTCGGCCAGATACTGAGCGATGCGCTTATCCAGTTTTTCTTCCTGGCGCTTGAGCTGCTTCAAATTCACATGACGCCGTGAGGATGCGACCGCCTGAAACTTGCTGCCGTCGATGGCCACCAACTCACCGGCGATCAAGCCTGCCGTGCGACAAAACCGAACGAAAGCACGGCAGGTCGCGATGAAGGCGGGTTTATTGTTCTTGCGAAAATCGGCGATGGTCTTGAAGTCGGGCTTGAGCCGGTTGATCAGCCACATCACTTCGATGTTGCGCTGACACTCGGCTTCAAGACGTCGCGATGAGCGAATCCGCTGAAAATAGCCGTAGAGGTAGAGTTTTAGCTGATCGGCGGGATCATAAGCAGGGCGCCCCGTGCTTTTTGGAATCGCTTTATCGAAGCCCAGTTGCACCAGATCGAGCCTGGCAACGTACAGGTCAATGACACGAACGAGGTGATCCTCGGGGATCAACTCTTCCAGCGAGACCGGGAATAGGCTGGTCTGGCTGCGGGACTCACCTTGGATGTAGGCCATAACGAAAAATGCTCTGTATCTTTCGATACGGAGCATTTTCTTTGAGCGCTGCGCAGATTGCTAGGTTTTCACACAGTCTGACAGAGCACACTTTCGAGAACGTAGCTACTGCGTGGTTCGACCTGAAGAAGGACTCAGTCACTCCGGCTTACGCTGAAGATATTTGGCGCTCCCTCAAGCTGCACGTCTTCTCGGACCTGGGCACTACCCCAATCTCCGCTATCACTGCCCCTAAGGTCATAACTTTGCTTCGCCCAATTGAAGCAAAAGGCAACCTCGAAACCGTTAAACGTTTGACTCAACGACTCAACGAGATCTTGACCTATGGCGTTAACTCGGGATTAATTCATTCGAATCCGCTGAGTGGAATCCGCTCAGTCTTCAAAAAGCCCAAAAAAACAAATATGGCGGCCCTTGCACCCGATGAACTCAAAGAGCTAAGGAGGCGCTGATTTATTCGATTTTTCGTCCCTGCAACGCTCTGGAGGCCTTGATTTATCTGGGGGCAACAGCTGGGTTTTAGAATAAATCAGCGTCTCCCTAATGGTAACAATTGCCAACGCCAGCATAAAAAGAACTACGCGCTGCCTGATCGAGTGGCAGCTTCATACAATGACCCGGCCAGCCGAAGCTGCAACGTCCCGCTGGGCTGATATCGATTTCGAAAAAAAGATCTGGACGATTCCGGCTGAGCGTATGAAGAAACGTCGGATACACATCATTCCCCTGACTGACCAAGCTTTGGCAATCTTGGAAGCGATCAAGCCCTACAGTGGACATCGGGAATACGTGTTCCCTGCAGACCGTAACCCCCGCACGCATTGCAACAGCCAGACAGCCAACATGGCGCTGAAACGTATGGGGTTCGAAGGGCGCCTGGTGAGTCATGGCATGCGTTCGATGGCGAGTACCATCCTCAATGAACACGCTTGGGACCCTGAATTGATTGAGGTGGCGCTCGCACACGTTGACAAAGACGAAGTGCGGAGTGCCTACAACCGAGCCGACTATATTGAGCGTAGACGTCCAATGATGGCTTGGTGGAGCGAGCACATCTACAGTGCGGCAACCGGCAACCTTTCAGTTTCAGCAGCCAATGAAAATAGGGACCGTAAAGTCGTTTCGATTCGTTGAGGCTAGTGTGCTGTCTCAAAAATAAATTCCCTATAAGATCGTCTATGCTTGCTCGTGGATTACACCGTTGGAGGCGAAGAAATGAGCGCCCAAGATATTGCTCTGAGTCCTGAACAACACGCCGAGCTGAGTCGGCGCACACGATCAGCCACCATCAGTCAGCGTGACGGACGCCGCGCCAGGGTCATCCTGCTAGCTGCTCAAGGTTGTTCTCGGGTTGAAATCGCACGCCTGGTTGGATTCTCTCTGCGATCGGTCACTCTTTGGTGTCAGCGCTTTCAAGAGCAGGGGCTAGACGGTTTGATCGATAAGCCTGGGCGAGGACGTAAGTCATTCTTGCCGCCAGAAGCCTTGGCCCGAGTGCTTGAGCAAGTGGTCCAACCCCGTATTGGCCAGCCTCGCTGGAGCTGTCGAAGTATGGCGAGGGTCGCTGGTGTTTCTCCGGCCAGCGTCCAGCGCATATGGGCTGCCAATGACATAAAGCCGCACTTGGCTCGTACGTTCAAGCTGTCCAACGATCCCAACTTCGAAGAGAAATTCTGGGACGTCATCGGGTTGTATCTGGACCCGCCAGACAAAGCACTGGTGCTCTGCTGTGATGAAAAAAGCCAGGTTCAGGCCTTGGAGCGCACTCAGCCGGGACTACCTTTGGGCATCGGTCATATCCGTACGCAATCGCACGATTATCTTCGCCATGGCACGGTTACCCTGTTCACGGCGCTCGATTACCTCGAAGGGCGGTTGATCAGCGCTATAGAACGCCAACACCGGCATCAAGAGTGGTTGGACTTTCTCAAGAAAATCAATCGAGAAACGCCCAAGCACCTTCAGTTGCACCTGATCGTCGACAACTACGCCACGCATAAACATCCGAAAGTGAAAGCCTGGCTCGAAAAGCACAAGCGCTTCCATATGCATTTCACCCCGACCTCAAGTTCGTGGATGAACATGGTTGAGCGTTTCTTTCGCGACATTACGGTGTACCTGCGCGACGGCAGTTTCAGCTCGGTTCGCGAGCTGGAAAGCTCGATCACTACATTTCTGGCACTACGAAATGCACAGCCGACTCGCTACGTTTGGAACGCCAAAGGAGAAGATATCTTGAACAAGATACAACGAGCCCGAGCGACAATGAACACTCAGGCTTGAGAGAAGTTAATTTTGAGACAGCACACTAGAACCGGTGGCGAGCAGGAGTCTGGGAGATGGGACGCGTGCAGCGCTATCGGATCTTCATAACTTGGCGGCCGTCTCAACATTTGATGTGATTTTTGCATACATCTTCGCGAGAAATGGCTCGACGATGAGCTCCGCCTGAGCCCAATGGTCTTCCCTGAGCATCGAGTACGGCACATCTAGATGGATCTCTTTATCAAACGGAAAGTCTGTTTCTGTCTCTAATCCAACGATTAATTGCATGTCATCTGGTAACTCTTTTGCAATGAACTGAAGCACCGCCGGCAAGTTGATGTCGTCTTGAGCCTGCTGGTTCGGCGAGTCGATCACTACAGGCACGTCGAAAGTCCCGGTTATACCCTGGCACGTTTGCCAAAGTGCGGCGTAGTAAGCCAAAATTGATCGAGGGCCTCCGCTTCCTGATAGATCTGGACGTCCAGCAAGCTTCATCTTCGATGCGTCTGTTGGGGGGAGTTGCAAGGCAACACGCCCAGACACGTAGTGGGATCTGAAATTCTCCAATATCGCCCGAGTCCTTTTCGGGGCACGGAGTAACTTCATTTTTTCATCTAGAGCATCTACGGCACACACCGCATTATCGATCGCGCCTTGCAGAAGCTTACGCTCGACTTCGAACGCCGCGACTGCGCTTTCCGCCCCAATACTTTCAACGACATCCCGAAACTTTAGGTCTCCTTTGCGGGTAGACAGAAGCTTAGGGAGGCGCTGATTTATTCGATTTTTCGTCCCTGCAACGCTCTGGAGGCCTTGATTTATCTGGGGGCAACAGCTGGGTTTTAGAATAAATCAGCGTCTCCTTAGAGGGTGTAGACAAAATCATGTAGTGAGTCGGCGCGCGAGTATTCGAGCCTCGGCCAACCAAACCCATGCCTCGCTTACCGCAAAAAGGCGATCATGATGCATGATCAGTCGCCGAGCTCTCTCATTCCAGGCATGAGTTCGCTCCACTACCCATCGCTTGGGCATGACCACAAATCCAGTCTGAACAGGCTCCACGGAAAATAGATCGCCTTGTTCAGAGTGCCATTGCCCTGTTCTTCTGTTATTCGGGCCACGGATCACTTGAACATCGATAGCGTGCAGTTGATGGGTGCGCTGTGCCCATTTTCCTGCGTACGCACTATCAACAAAAAGCGTGCTCAGTGACGGATATTTTTCCTTCGAGTACGCCACCGCATCATCCGCCGCGTCACGATCCTGCACGCTTGCAGCACTGATACTGACAGCCAGCAGCAGGCCCAATGTATCGACAATCAGACTTCGTTTACGCCCCTTCACTTTTTTGCCTGCGTCGTAGCCGCTGTCACCGCCTTGAGGAGAACTGCGGGTCGACTGTGAATCCAGGATCGCTGCTGACGGGCTGTCAGCGCGTTCTTCCCGCTCACGCCATTGAGCTCGCAAGCGATCATGCATTTGCTCGAACTTGCCTTGAGCGCTCCACCGGCGGAACGTTTTGTAGACATTGTCCCAATGAGGAAAATCGCGGGGTAGCATTCGCCATGAGCACCCCGTGCGTACGACATAGCAACAGGCTTCCAGCAACGTGCGCCGAGAGTGAAGCGGTGGCACTCCTCGTCCGCCCTGGCTTTCAAACAGGTCGGCGACCAGTGCCCACTCGGTATCTGTCAAGCAACTCGGATATAGCTGCTCCGGCAGTTGGCGGCGGTGGGTTTCATTGTAGCCATAGGCTTTATTAGGTTCAGGTGACTGAAAACTTCCCTTGGCCCGCTGCTTTACACGCGTAATCCCTGCCATTTTCAACGCTCTTGCAAAGGTGTCGGGATGCGCAGTGATACCGGTTTCGGCGAAGAATACGAGCGCCAATTCGGCCTGGCTGGAATAGGGCTGTGCATGAGCGAGTTTCACCAGCACGGGATAGTGCTCGGCGGCAATCGAGCGAGGACGTCCGGTTTTAGGCATGGCTTGAGGGCTATTCAGACAAGGGAGTGAAAGTTTAATTTATTTTGTCTACACCCTCTAAGGACCACCTGTGATCGTATACGCTGCGACCAAACAGCAGTTTCTCAAAGACAGCGATAACGACGACATTGAAGAAGTGATTCTCAGGCATTTCAAAGAAGCCACTGGAAAGAAGGTTGGCGCTTCGGAAATCAAATCCTGGCAGGGATCATTGACTTACATGGCGAGGGTTCTAAGGGACGACGGCCTACCCAGCGACGCAGGTTTGGCCATCGAACTGCATATCCCCCAGTCATCGAAACGCATCGATTTTTTACTGACCGGCCGCGATGAGCATCAAGCCAAAAATGCGGTGTTGATTGAGCTAAAGCAGTGGAGCAAGGCCATCGCGACGTCAAAGGATGCCATCGTAAAAACGGCATTGGGCGGCAGCCAAGTTGAGACGATTCATCCCTCTTATCAGGTTTGGTCGTACGCCGCGCTGCTGGAGGGCTTTAACGAAGCCGTCTACGACAAAAGCATCGAGGTTCGTCCCTGTGCCTATTTGCATAACTATGTCAGTGACGGCGTCATAAATTCTGCTCACTACGAACCCTATACCAGCAAAGCACCGTTGTTCCTGAAAGGCCCTGCAGAGCTCGAAAAACTGAGAAGCTTCCTGAAGAAACACATCGTTCACGGCGATAACAAAGAGGTACTTTACGAGCTTTCGAACGGAAAAATCCGCCCCTCCAAAGCCTTGTCTGAAGCCCTGAGTGGCCTAATGAAAGGCAAGCCTGAGTTCATATTGATCGATGATCAAAAGGCAATTTTCGAGTCCGCTCTCGCGGCAGCGAGCCAAGCGACTATCGATGCACCTAAGGTATTGATTATTGAGGGTGGTCCGGGTACCGGAAAGACGGTATTGGCAATTAACTTATTGGTAAGGCTAACCGCCTTGAGCCTGTTGAGTAAATATGTGTCAAAAAATGCCGCCCCACGCAAAGTATACGAAAGTAAGTTGATAGGCACCGTAAAGCGAACCCATTTCTCTAATTTCTTTTCCGGTTCGGGTGCATTTATTGATACCGAATCTAATACGTATGATGCGCTGATCGTCGATGAGGCTCATCGGCTCAATGAAAAAAGCGGCTTGTACGGAAACCTTGGAGAAAACCAAATCAAGGAGCTGATCGACTCAGCGAAATGCTCCATCTTCTTTATCGACGAAGACCAGCGCGTGACCCTGAGCGACATCGGTAGCAAGCAGGCGATCCGCGCCTTTGCCAACGCCAAAGGCGCAACCGTGGAAGAGTACGTACTGTCATCCCAGTTCCGTTGCAGTGGCTCTGACGGCTACGTTGCATGGTTGGACAACGTATTGGAGATTCGCCCAACGGCCCACCCCCTACTCGACACCAGCGACTATGAGTTCAAGGTGTTCGATTCGCCTCAAGCCATGCATGCCGCTATCGAGCAGAAAAATCACGGCAACAAGGCTCGCGTTGTTGCGGGGTACTGCTGGCCTTGGCTCAGCAAAAAAGACCCCAAGGCTTCAGATATTGTTATCGGCGACGACTACGCACGCCAATGGAATCTGGATCAGGACGGTAGCCTATGGATTATCGCTGAAAACTCAATCGAACAGGTGGGGTGCATCCATACCTGTCAGGGTCTTGAGGTGGATTACATAGGAGTGATCATCGGGCCGGATCTGGTAGTGCGGAACGGGCAAGTGGTGACATCGCCACATGACCGAGATAAGCATGACAAGTCGATTCGAGGTTGGAAAAAGTTGATGAAGGAGCAACCTGCCCTGGCGCAACAGGAAACAGACCTGATAATTAAAAACACCTATCGAACGTTGATGACCCGTGGAATGAAGGGCTGCTTTCTGTACTGCACCGACCCAGAGACCGCACAGTACTTTGCCGGTAGGCTTGCCGGAGACAGTCACGACTGACGATCTATAAAAACCGTGGGCAAGCATGGTGACTGTCGTTAAATCTGAAGACGTTCAAGAAGAAACGCCTCGGCAGGTCGGGGCGTTTTCTTCGGTATCCCAAACTGCGCTTACTCCCCACACCCACCAACCCCCGGCACCCGCCCCCGCCAAGGCCTCACCCGCTCCAACTGCCCAGCCAACCCCAGCAACACCCCCTCCTCCCCAAACCGCCCAGCAAAATGCGCCCCCATCGGCAGCCCCGCCGCACTCCAAACCAACGGCACCGACATCGCCGGCTGACCACTCGCGTTGAACAGCGCCGCAAAAGGCGAATACCGATGCGAGCGCTCGATCATGTCCTCAAGGCTCAGGCTCATGTCCGGCACCACAAGCTCGCCAATGCGCGCTGGCTCGCGTGTCAGTACTGGCGAGAGGATCACGTCGTAATCCTGCATGAACGTTGCCAGTTGGCGACCCAGGGCGTGTATCCATTCGACGGCGGCTGTGTATTGCGCGCCGCTGACGTTGCCTTTGTCGCGCAGGATGATGCGTGTGCGGGCTTCCAGTTCGGCGTCCTGCACGTCAAAACCGCGCATGCGTCCCAGCATGTCGACGTGGTTGCGGGTGTTGGCGCCGATGATGGTGAAGACGTGGTCGAGGAATTCCGGCAAGACGATTGGCAGGCTGACCGGTTCGATGCGGTGCCCGAGTGACTCGCACAATTGCGCGGCCTCGCGCACGGCGGCCAGGCTCTCCGGTGAGGTTGGCCAGGTGCCTGATTGTTCGATGAGCGCGATGCGCAGGGTGCCGGGGTCGCGTTGGGCGGCGCTGGCGTAAGACTGGCTCTGAACCGGGCCTGCGTAAGGCTCGCCAAGGTCCATGCCGGCCGTGGCGTCGAGCAGGGCTGCGCTGTCGCGTACGGTCAGGGTGATGGCGTGCGCGGTGCTCAAACCAGCCCAGCCCTCGCCGACCATCGGGCCGGACGGCATCAGGCCACGGCTGGGTTTGAAGCCGAATACGCCGCAGCAGGACGCCGGCACTCTCAATGAGCCACCGCCGTCGTTGCCGTGGGCGAAGGGCACTACCCGCGCTGCGACGAGTGCGGCAGCTCCGCCGCTTGAACCTCCGGCGCTGTACTCGAGGTTCCACGGGTTGCGGGTCGCGCCGAAGCGTGTGGACTCGGTGGAATACGACGTGCCGAATTCCGGTGCAGTGGTGGTCCCGGCAAGCACGCAACCGGCACGCCTCAGGCGGCTGACCACTTCAGCTTCAAAAGGGGCGCGAAACTCGCCCATAGCTAGGGAGCCATTGCTCATCCGTGCGCCGTGGACCGGGGTGAACAGGTCTTTGATGAGCGTCGGTACGCCCGCGAAAACGCCTTGGCTTTTTGCCGCGTCCAGTGCCGCGCTACGGGCCGAGTCGTACAGTCGCTCGGCAACGGCGTTGAGCTGCGGTTCGACGTGCTCGATGCGCTGAATCACCGCCTCAAGCAGATCGATCGGCTGGACCTCGCCGCGCCGGACCCATTCGGCCAGGCCGGTCGCATCTTCATCGTTCAACAAGTTCTGAATGTCTTTCATATGAAGGTTCCTGATAATTGGAAAAGATCGTCTGTCTCGTAACCGCTCTAAAAACTGTGGCCCACCCGTAACGCCACGGTGTAACCCTCGGAGCGGTTGCGCGCGCCGAATTCCTTATAGAGGTGAAACCACGCCGCTGGCATGCCGGGCGTGAAGTAGCTGATCGCGGGACCGGCTGCTAGCACTCGGGCGCGGTTGCCGGTGTCTAGCCCAGGCGCATCGTCATCGGAGAATTGCCGGTAATAGAACCCGCCCAGCCCCAGCGTGAAAGGCCCTGCGTGCTGGCCCACGGCAAACTCGTGACGGTATTCGACGCCGTTCTTGTAGTCCGTCGCCGGGTTGCGGGTGTTGAAGTCCGTCTGAAAACTGCTGGACACCTCAAAGCCGCTGTCGGTGATGTAGGTCGCGTTGACGGTGGGCGAAAACGTCCAGTGATTCACCCCCGGCGAGATCAGCCGATTTTTGTCGTAGTCGCCGGTGGGGGCCTGAACCTGCATCCGCGCGTTCACGAACAGGTTGGGGGAAAGATCCCATTGCAGTATGAGCGGCGATACTGAAATGTCGGCCATCCTGAACGGGTCCGCCTTCAGGTCCAGCGGGCCGCGAGGCGTCTGAACCCGGAACGAGGCATCCATCTGGAAGAACGGCACCGCCACGCTGTAGCCATAGCGCGCGCCCAGTATTCTGTAATCGGTCATGCGAAAGTACGCAGCACCGATGGACAGAACGTCCAGTGAAAAATTGTTGTCCAGCGCGCGGCCGTGGCGGTCTTTCTGCACATTGGCCGAGTAGAACGCCACGCGCATCCCCAGCGTACCGACCGGGGTCGACGCTGGCAGCATGCCAGCACCAAAATCGTACTCACCGAAAGACGTGGTGGGTGCGCCGTTTTCGGTTGCCTGAACCGTAGCACCAAGGCTCATCAGGCCGAGCGTCAAGAAGGTGAAGCGTCTGATATTGGAATTATTGTTATGACTCATCGCATGCCCCTGACCACAAAGGTGGTGGGGTCATGCTATTGAGCCATGCTGTGTGCCGTTATCCGTTTTCAGCAAAGATGTGTGCGCTGTAACGTCTGCGACGGCGTTTCTCCGAACAGCGTCCGGTAGTCACTGGAAAAACGGCTCAGGTGCCAGAAACCCCAGCGCGCGGCGACCGTCTGCACGAGTTCGGCCCGGCTGCTTTCACGCAACTCGCGCCTCGCTGCATTGAGGCGCAACGTGCGCAGAAAAGCCACAGGATTGATGCCCAGCGTCTCCTGAAAACAGTACTGAAGTTTGCGACGACTGGTGCCGATGTGGTTGCACACATCGAGGATCGACAGCGGTTCGTCCAGATGCGCCAAGGCATAATCGCGTGCCCGATCCACCATTCTCTTGCGCGCGGTGGGATTGAGCGGCGGTGCCTGATCAGGCGCCACCAGTTCCAGCACCTGCAACATCACAGCATCCCGAATGCCACGCCGGATCGAATCGTACTCAAGCTTTTGCAGGCACGCCTGCTCGCCATTCAACAGGTTATCGAACAGCGCCGTGAACCTCGTGCGGACGGTCGGATCGGCCAAACGGTAACACTTGGGAAGATCGGTAATTTCGAAACGACTGCCCTGACGTTCCAGCGCATGAGCCAGGGCACCCTCTTCGATCGCCACCCCCAGGGCGTCCAGTTGCAGCGGCGTGCTCAATTCCGGAAGATTCTCGCCGTGCGCGACGATCAGGCTGGGCTCATGGAGTGTGTGCCCTGCGCAGAACGCCGGACCGTTGGCACTCAAGGGCAACGCAAAAACAATCGCGCCCTTCCAGGCCATGCCGCTCTTGATCAAGGCCTGATTAGAGCGGTCGCGGACAAACTGCAGCCAGTCCGAACGGAACTCCGTCAGCTCGCCTGCAAAGCCACCGGGCGTCAATTGATCGTAACGAACCTGCCAGCCGCCAAGATTGCGACCGTGCTCGTCGATGTCGCAGGTTTGAAAACGCTGCAAATGAGGTCGTGGTGCAGCCTCATTCGGGACAGTGTCTATTGCCACATTATTGTTGTTCATCAGCCTTGCCCTAAGGAGGCGCTGCAAAAATAGCCAACTGTCCCCACCCTTGGCACACTAAGTTCCTTCAACAGCCTCCCTCTCCGTGAGCGTTACGCGCGTGCAGAAGACCTTCTCCGAACTCGAATATACCGGCAAGAAAAAGCAGACTCGCCGAGATCGCTTCCTGGCTGACCTTGAACAGTTGGTGCCCTGGGCCCTGCTGGAGGCGCAAGTGGCGCCGTTTTATAGCAACACCGCAGGCAAGCGCGGACGCCCTGCGATAGGGGTGTCGCGCATGTTGCGCATGTACGTCGTGCAGCAGTGTTTCGGTTTCTCCGATGAAGGTTGCGAAGATGCCGTCTACGACAGCCAGGCCATCCGCGGTTTTATGAGTATCGACCTGGGTCGCGAGTCTGCACCGGATGCCACCACCTTGCTGCGTTTTCGCCGCTTGCTGGAAGTCCATCAGCTAACCCGGCTGCTGTTTGAAACGATTAACCAGCATCTGGCCAGCCGGGGGCTGCTGCTCAAGGAAGGCACTATCGTCGACGCTACTCTGATCGCCGCGCCGCCCTCGGTCAAGAACCGAGAAGGCAAGCGTGATCCTGAGATGCATCAGGCCAGGAAAGGCAATCAATGGCACTTTGGGATGAAGGCCCACATTGGTGTAGACGCCACGTCGGGGCTGGTGCACAGCGTAGTAGGGACGGCCGCTAACGTGGCGGATGTCACCCAGGTTGGCCAGTTGCTTCACGGTGACGAAACCTATGTTTCGGGTGACGCTGGATACACCGGTGCGGCCAAGCGACCGGAGCATGCTGAACGGGACGTTATCTGGTCGATTGCAGAACGGCCAAGCAGTTACAAGCAGCACGGCGAAGGCAGCGTGCTGTATCGGGTCAAGCGCAAAATTGAATATGCCAAGGCGCAACTGCGTGCCAAGGTCGAGCACCCCTTCCAGGTAATCAAGGTGCGCTTCAATCATCGCAAGGTTCGCTACCGTGGGCTGGAAAAGAATACAGCGCAGTTGTTCAGTTTGTTTGGGTTGGCCAATCTGATGCTGGCCAAGCGGTATTTACAACAGACGGCAGGATAAATCCGTCTGAAAGGCGGGACTGGCCCGCCTTTCAGCAAAATGAGGGCAGAAATCTGCTCGAGAAACGTAAAATAAGGCCGGCAGGTTGAAAAAAACCGGCTTGGAAATGGGGACGGTGCGAACGGGTTAATTGTTCAGCGTCTCCCTAAGACGTTTCAAGGTCACAAGATCAACTGAACGCAAGTTTCATTCCGGTGGCGCAGGGTCTGGAAGATTTGTACCGAAAACGGTCAGGTCATTCCCCTTTTTAGAGTCACGGCCCGTCAAATAGTAGAGAAAGACGCCTTAAGGCGTCTTTCTTAAACCGTACGCACAATCCCCACCTACCTCAAGCAACCGCCCCCATCAACAACCGTCCGCCGTTATAAGGCTGACGCAGCCCCGCACTCTCCATCCGCGGCAACACGTCTTCCAGAAACTCATCCAGCCCACTTTTATAGTCCAGCCAGGTCAGGCAGATGCCATCAATACCCAGGTCGCTATAACGCTGGAATTGTTCGGCGATCATTTCGGCAGTGCCCACCAGCGGGACGCCTGCGAAGCCGGCCTTGAAGTGAAAGCGGAAGCGTTCGGCGTCTTCGGTGTTGGCGAACATGCCGCTCTGGATGCCGATTTCCGAGGTGACGTTATCCAGCGCGACATCATCGCCATGCTGGTTGGCGTAGTAGTCGAGGTAGCGCTCGGCTTCTTCAAGGCTGTCTTTTTGCACCACATAGGAATACACCCAGATCTGGATCTCACGACCGTATTCCAGACGCGCCAGGTCGCGGTAAGCCTTGATCTGCGCGCGGATGGTGTCGTCGCCATCTTCGTGCTTGAGGATCAGGAATGCCGCGTCGCAATGTTCGGCGCAAAACCGGCGGCCGCGTTCGGAGCCGCCGGCGTTCATCAGGAATGGCTGGTTGAGCGGCTTAGGCTGGGCGAAGCCTTGGGCGATGTCAAAAAAGTCGCCTTTGAAATCAAAGTTGCCCGGTGCGCTCCACGCCTGGCGTGCGATGTTCAGCCATTCATCGGCGTGGTCGTAGCGACGGTCATGCGCCAGCTGCACGCCGCCGTTGAACATGCCCATTTCCTGGCCGTACCAGCCGCAGATCATGTTCAGGCCGAAGCGGCCACCGCTGATATGGTCGATGGTCGCGGCCTGTTTGGCGGCGAACAAGGGATGCACGGTGGACAGGTGTGAGGTGGTGAACAGGGCAATCTGCTCGGTCACCGATGCCAGCCCCGCTGCCCAGGTGTAAGTTTCGAACGACACGCCCATCGGGTCGCTCGCTCCGCCCCAACCGCGCCAGCGGCCTACCGGCAGCAGTAATTCAAGGCCGGCCTGATCGGCTTTTTTTGCGACTTCCAGGTTACCGCTCCAATCACTGGCTTGCAGCCGTTCGGGGACGGTGGTCAGGGTGCACCCGCCTTCGATGTTCAAAGCGAACACGCCCAGTTTGATTTTATTGGCACTGCTGCGCATCGGGTTGGACTTGGGTTTAACCAGGTGGTTTGAAGTCATCTTCTCATTCCTTGATCAAAGGGCGTGACACACCGTCTGCGCATCACGCATACATAGCTCGCAAGTAACCGCTCAGGCGGCACTCAAGGTGTGAAGTGCTGGAAGCGCTGGCCCGAACAGGCCAGTGCTTGCTGGATGGGATACATGGAACCGTATGATTTACATCGGCATGGTCAAAGGGAGCGGTAACTTTGTTGTTTTTGTTATTACAAAAGATACTGAAGTTTCAGCACCCACTTGTAAACTCCCTGTCATCGCGCACCACAGTTAAAAAATTCACCGTGTATCGATCTGACATCAAGCGTGTATGCTGAATAAATCACGGTCAGTCAGTTGCCATTTGCGCACTTGCCTTCGGCGAATCTGCACTGAAGAACAGCACTTTGACCACGATCACCAGTAAGGCCAGCGCGGCAAACAGCAAGCCACTGTAAAGCGTGCCCTGCAAACCCATGCGCGCGAGGAACCAGCCGCCGGTGGTCGAGCCGATCGTGACCCCCAGGTTGATAAACGAGATATAGATGCCCGTGGCGAACTCCGGCGCTTCCGGTGCTTCGGAGGTCAGCCAGATCTGCGTGACGATCAGGCCACTGGTATGCGTCGCGCCCCAGACCACCACAATCACTATCATCGTCATGAGTGACGGCCCGGCGAACATGAACAGCAACCCGTAGGCGCAGGCCAGCAGAATCGGATGCAGGATCGTGGTCCTGACCATGTTCTGCCCGATCAGCTTGCCGGCGTACAGGTTGCCTGCGACGCCGCCGATACCGAAAATCACCAGCAGGATGCTGATCATTTGCGCACTCATGCCCGCTTCTTTGGCCAGGTACTCGGCCGAGTAGCTGTATACGGAAAACATCGCGGCAAAGATCAGCGTGGCGGCGGTGATGTTCAGCCAGAGCGGGAATTTGCGCAAAATCGCCAGCTGCTCTCCGTACGATATCCGGTTTTTGTCGGGCGCGTCCGGCAGCTTGGCGATGATCCCCAGGCCGGCGATGCAGTTGACCGCCGCGCAGAACAGAAACGAGGTTTCATAGGAGAACTGCGCCGCAATCAACGTGGTCAACGGCACGCCCAGCACCATGCCCATGCTGGTCCCGACAAATGCCTTGGAAGCCGCGCGTGTGGACTCCTGCGGCGGGTACAGCGAGATGGCCGCGACAAACGCCAGCGAGAAATACACCGGGTGAAACAATGCCGGGATGATCCGCAACGCCATCAGTGATTCGAAGCTCGGCGCATACGCCGACAGCACGCTGGTCACGGCAAAAATGAACAACGCCAGGGTCAGCATTTTTTTGCGATTGAAGCGCGACAGCAGCAGCACCATGACCGGCCCGAACACCGCGATGACCAGCGCAAACAAGCCCACCAGCAAGCCCGCCTGGGACGCGGTGATGGAGAAGCGTTCGATGATCACCGGCAGGATGCCGACCACGCCGAACTCGATGGTGTACACCCCGAACAGACCCAGCGCCAGGAAGTAAATAGGATGGAATAGCTTCATGTGTCGGCCCCTACGGTGACGACCACTTTGCCAAACTGATCGCCCGCTTCCAGGTAACGGTGCGCCTCGACGATTTGCTCGAAGGGGAAGGTCTTGGCGATGACCGGCCGCAATGTACCCGCTTCAAGCCCCGCCACCACATAGGCCTTGGCAGCCTCCAGCAGCGCCGGCCGCGAGCTGATTTCATGCAGCAGGTAACCACGCAACGTCAGGCTTTTGCCGAGCACCTTGAACAGCGGAAACGGTGCGGGTTCCGGACTGAGCGCGCCGTACACCAGCACGATGCCACCGACCGAGGCGACCTCCACCAGGCGCTCCAGGAACGGTCCGCCGACCGGATCGAAAATCACCCGCGTGCCGACGCCCTCTGTAATCTTCTCGATCTGCTGAACGAAATCCTCATCTTCGCTGGCCACGGCATAGGCTGCGCCTGCCTCCAGCAATTGTGCGCATTTGGTCCGGGTACGGCTGACGGCAATCGGGATGGCGCCCACCTGATTGGCGATCTGGATCGCCGCCAGCCCGACGCTGCTGGACGCCGCAGTGATCAGGACAAACTCGCCCGCCTGCAACTGCGCGACATGCACCAACGCGCCCCAGGCCGTGACGTACTGCATCCACACGGCCGCAGCTTCGACAAACGACAGGGTGCTCGGATGCCTGACCAGCATCGCGGCCGGCACCACGGCCAGTTCGGCGTAGGTGCCCCACGTAGCGATGGAACTGGGGGGAATCAGGCTGACGATATCGCCCGGAGCGAACAGACCCACGTTGGCGCCCACCGACTCGACAATGCCCGCCGCCTCGTAACCCAGGCGCGACGGGAACGCGGCCTCCTCAAGGTACTGGCCGCCACGAAACATCGCCTCCGCGCGGTTGAGCCCGATGGCTTTGACGGCGATAGTGACTTCTCCAGCCCCCGGCTCAGCTACATCGATGTCATCGATCGTGAGGACTTCAGGGCCACCATATTGATTGAATCGTACGACGCGGGTCATGTTCTGCCTCCTTGAATGTATCGATTGCCGGTCACTGTAGAGCGAGCGCGACGTGTGAAAAAACAGGCTATCGTTCCGTTCTTAACGGACAGGTGTGTCCGCAATGCCGGGCGGAAATCCGGGCGTTCGCGCACGTTCACCTCGCGTCGCGAGCAGCCGCAGCGCGACATAGAACACCGGCGTAAGCAACAGCCCGAACAGGGTGACCCCCAGCATGCCGAAGAACACGGCAATGCCCATGGCGTAGCGCATTTCCGCGCCGGCACCGGTGGACAGCACCAGCGGCACCACGCCCATGATGAAAGCGATAGACGTCATCAGGATCGGGCGCAGGCGCAACTGGCTGGCCTCGATGGCAGACTGCACAATGCTGCGGCCCTGGTGTTCCAGCTCGCGGGCGAACTCGACGATCAGGATCGCGTTTTTGCTCGCCAGCCCGACCAGCACCATGAGGCCGATCTGGGTAAAGATGTTGTTGTCGCCCCCGGTGAGCCAGACCCCGAGCAACGCGGACATGATGCCCATCGGCACAATCAGCAGGATGGCCACTGGCAACAGCAGGCTTTCGTACAGGGCAGCCAGCACCAGATACACCAGCAGGATGCAGATCAGCAGGATCCACAGAGTGGAATCGCCGGAAATGATCTGTTGGTAGGTCAACTCGGTCCATTCGAACTTGATGCCTTTGGGCAGCGTGGCCGCAGCGATACGCTCCACCGCCGCCTGAGCCTGGCCCGACGAATACCCTGGCGCCGGGCCGCCGTTGAGGTCGGCGGAGGTATAGCCGTTGTAGCGCACCACCATCTCGGGCCCATAAGTGGGTTTGACCTGCACCAGGCTGGCGAGCGGCACCATGCTGCCGTCGGCGTTACGCGTCTTCAGTTGCGCGATGTCATCGGCATGGGCGCGAAAAGGCGCGTCGGCCTGCACCCGTACCTGATACACGCGGCCCAGCAGGTTGAAATCATTGACGTAGAGCGAGCCCAGGTAAATCTGCAACGTGTCGAAGACATCGGTCATGGCAACCTTCGACTGCTTGGCCTTGATCCGGTCGAGATCGACCTTCAACTGCGGCACATCGATCTGATAGCTGGAAAAGCTCGCCGCCAGTTCAGGTGCCTGCGCCGCTTCCTTGAGAAAAGCGCGCACGGCGTCATTGAGCGCTTCGAAACCCAGCGCGCCGCGATCTTCGAACTGCAACTTGAACCCGCCAAGGGTGCCGAGCCCCAATACCGGTGGGGGCGGGAACACGCCGGTGAAGGCCTCCTTGATGCCGGCAAACTGTTGGTTCAGCGACGCGGCGATATCGGTCGCGCTCATCTGCGCACCCTGTCGGCTGGCAAACGGTTCGAGAATCACAAAGATGATGCCCGCACTCGATGAGTTCATCAGGCCGTTGACCGACATTCCGGGGAATTCCAGGGTGTGCGCAACGCCCGGTTGCTTGAGCGCAATGTCGTTCATGCGCTGGATGACCTGCTCGGTGCGATCCAGCGAAGCCCCGCTGGGCAACTGCGCCAGGCCGACGAGAAACTCTTTGTCCTGGGCCGGTACAAACCCGCCGGGCAGCGCATTGCCGAGCCAGGCCGTGAACCCCAGCAATACCGCATACAGCCCCAGCGTCATGCCTTTGCGCTGGATGACCCGGCGCAGCTTGCTGCCGTAAGCGTGCTCGCCTCGTGCCGAGAGTCGGTTGAAGCCGTTGAACAATGGCCCCAGCACCCGATCCAGAATCCGGCTCAGCCGGTCCTTCGGGGCGTCGTGGGGTTTGAGCAGCAATGCACACAACGCCGGCGACAAGGTCAGGGAGTTGAACGCCGAGAGAATGGTCGAGATGGCGATGGTCAGCGCGAATTGCTGGTAGAACTGCCCTGTCAACCCGGGCATGAACGCCAATGGCACGAACACACTGGCGAGGGTCAGGGTAATGGCGATGATCGGCTTGCTGACTTCGTCCATCGCCTTGTACGTCGCCGCCTTCGGGCTCGCCCCGAGGGCGATGTTGCGCTCGACGTTTTCCACCACCACGATGGCATCATCGACGACGATACCAATGGCCAGCACCATACCGAACAGCGACAAGGCGTTAATTGAAAAGCCACAGGCCAGCATCAACGACAGCGTGCCGATAATCGACACCGGCATAGCCAGCAGCGGAATGATCGAGGCGCGCCAGGTCTGCAGGAACAGAATCACCACCAGCACCACCAACAGCGTCGATTCGAGCAGCGTGTGGATCACCGCGACAATGCTCGATCGCACGAACCGGGTCGGGTCGAAGACAATCGTGTAATCGACCCCGCCGGGCATGTCCTGCCTGGCCTGCTGCATGATTGCCCGCGCCTGATCGGAGATCGCCAGCGCGTTGCCACCTGCCATCTGAAAGATGCCGAAGCCCACCGCAGGCTTGCCATCCACCAGCGAGCGCAGCCCGTAATCGGAGGCCGCCAGTTCCACGCGGGCCACATCACGCAAGAAGGTCACGGCGCCAGCGTCCGAGCTCTTGAGGATGATGTCGCCGAACTCCTGCTCTGATTTCAATCGGCCCTGAGTGTTGACCGACAACTGCTGAGCCACGCTGGTGCGCATGGGCTGACCACCGATCACTCCGGCGGCGACCTGCACGTTCTGCTCACGAATGGCGGCCACCACGTCGCTGGCGCTCAAGCCGCGTTGCGCGACTTTTTCCGGGTCCAGCCAGATACGCATCGCGTAATCACCGCCGCCCCAGATCCGCACCTCGCCGACACCGGGAATACGCTCCAGCTGATTCTTGATGTTGAGGATGCCGTAATTGCGCAGGTAAGTGGCGTTGTACTGGTCGTCGGGCGAGACCAGATGAATCGCCAGTGTCTGGGTCGACGATGACTTCATCGTCACCACGCCCAGGCGCCGCACATCCTCCGGCAACCGTGGCAAGGCCTGGGACACCCGGTTCTGCACCAGTTGCTGGGCCTTGTCCGGGTCGGTGCCGACCTTGAACGTGACACTGAGGGTCAGGTTGCCGTCGCTGTTGGCCTGGGACTGCATGTACAGCATGCCCTCGACCCCGTTGATCTGCTCCTCCAGCGGCGCCGCCACAGTCTGCGCGACCACAGCCGGGTTGGCGCCCGGGTATTGCGCATTAACCACAATCAGTGGCGGCACGACGTCGGGGTATTCCGAGACCGACAGGCGGAACAGCGAGACGATTCCGGCCAGCAGAATCAGGGTCGACAAGGCACCGGCAAAAACAGGTCGGTCGATGAAGAAACGTGAAAAGCTCATGGGCTTGTCCCCGCATCCGCCCGCTGTTCAAGTAACGGTCTGACCGTGTCGCCGGGCCTGGCGCGGTGCAGGCCGTTGATCACCACACGCTCGCCAGGTGCCAGGCCGGCGTCGATGATGCGCAAGTCGCCGACCAGGTTGCCGGGACTCACGTGCCGGTATTCGACCTGATCATGCTCGGTCACCACCAGCACGAATTTCTTGTCCTGATCAGTACCGACAGCGTTGTCATTGATCAGCACCGCAGGGCGCGCAGGCCCGCCGCCGAGCTTGATGCGCGCCAGCATGCCCGGCCTCAACAGGCCGTCGGCATTGTCGAAGCTGGCACGCACGCGCAATGTTGCCGACTGCAGATCAAGCTGGTTATCCAGCGAGGCCAGCTTGCCGCCACGCGAATAATCCGTTTCATTGGACAGCCCCAGCATCACCGGTACGTCGTCGGCTTTCGACAGATCGTGGTTGAGGTAGCGCAGGAAGGTTGGCTCGTCGACATCGAACGCGGCGTAGATTGGCGACAGCGAAACCAGCGTACTCAAGGGCGCGGCGTTCTCTCCGGCGCTGACGATATTGCCGGCCGTTACCAAAGCCTGTGACATGCGCCCGCTGACCGGCGCACTGATGCGCGTGTGCGCCAGGTTCAGACGGGCATCGTCAAGCACCGCCTGGGCATGCCGCACATTGGCCACGGCTTCGCTGGCGGCGTTTTGTTTCTCGTCCACATCGCGCAGGGCGATGGCGTTGAAACTGACCAGCCGTTGGGCGCGCCCAAGGTCGGTGGCGGTATAAAGGCCGCGTGACTTCGCGGCGGCGAGGCTGGCCTGAGCCTGGTCGACAGCGGCGGCATAGGGCCGCGGGTCAATTTCAAACAGCAGGTCGCCTTGCTTGACCACGGCGCCATCTTTGAAGTGCACCGCCACAATTGTTCCGGAGACCAGCGGCCGAATCACCACCTTCTCGACCGCCTCAAGGCGTCCGGTGTAGCTTTGCCAGTCGGTTACCGACTGCGACAGCGCCATGGCAACGTCCACTTCGGCCGCCACCGGCGCAGCCTCGGCCTGCACCGTGGCCCCAGCCCCGCCGCGCACGACCAGCACAGCGATGACGAGGGCGCAGGCCAGGCCGGCCACGAGCATGTATGCGCCGACCGGGCGCTTGGGTTTGATCGATTGCATGTCACAACTTCCTTGTCGATAAGTGAATCACAACGCCGTTTCCGGCGTGACCAGCCTGCCCGCAGCCTTGGGTTTGCCGTTGCGACCCCAGCGCTGCATGACCGGGCGCTCGACAAAGTGGAACAGCAACCAGCCGCCGAGGATCGACAAGCCCAGAGTCGCCACCAGAATCAGCGTCGCCGTGACGTTGTCGAACAACCGCCCGCCCAGTAACTGCCTGGCCAAGGTCATGATCAGCAGGTGAATCATGTAGAAACCGAAGGAAATCTCCCCCAGCCAGACCATCCAGCGGCGGTTGAGCAGGCCGTCATGGCCCCTCAAATCTGCTGCGGCAATCGCTGTGATCAAGGCGGCGATCGGGACCAGGGTCACCAGCGTCAGGCTGTACAGAAACGGTGCCCACATGGCCGCGACGTAGCTGACGGCCACCAGTGCACAAGCCCATGGCACGCTCAGGTTGATCCAGCGCCCGGCCATGAGAATTCGCGCCATCAGCATGCCCAGTACGAATTCGAACATGCGCACGGGAGGGAAGTAGTAAGCCCACCACCACTGGCTCAGGGAGATCGGGTATTCCTTGATAAAGGGCGTGGCCGGCGCCAGGTGCTGAATCGCGAACTGCGTCAGGGCCAGGCCCGCGACCATCGCCCAAGCCCAGAACCACAGGTGTTTCTCGGCGATTCGCCAGATCCCTTTGAGCGCCAGAGGGAACAGCAGGTAGAAGAACAGCTCGCAGCACAACGACCACGAGGGGCCGTTGACGCTGAGGAAGGTCTCCATCTGCGGCACCCAGGAATGGATCAACAGCAGGTTGGGTAACCAGATCGCGACACTGGCAGCAGGTACGGCGAACAGCAGCATCGCCAGCGCCCACGTGACGAGATGGTTGGGGTAGATCTTCAGCAACCGGCGCTTCCAGAAGCCGACCAGACTGTCGCCCTTGCGCGCCGACCAGGTGATCACAAAACCGCTGAGAACGAAGAAAAACGACACCCCGAACCAGCCACCACCGCTGAAGGTTCGCTGGAAAACCTCGATGACGCCGCTGTCGGCATAAGGGTTGAAACCGATGATGCGCGTCAGTGAGGCATGAAACATAAAGACCATCGCGGCGGCGAAAAACCGAATGCCGGTCAGCGAGTCCAGTTTGCTGTGCGCATGCGAATGATAGAACGCTGCTTTATTCATTACCCGATCCCCAAACAGTCATGGCATGCCGGCCGACGCCGCAGCGTCGGGGCTTGCTCCTTGTCAAAAAAAACCACGACAATCGTTAACGGCGCTGGCTGCTAATGCAGCCAATGGTGCGAGGGGCTAAAGGCCCTAGGGGGTACGGCTGATGAGTTCGTTGTTGTCAGCGGCGCGCCAGATACGCCGCCTTTATTTCATGTTGCTAGAAGGCCCCGCTGGTTACTGGCCGTAGACGGCGTTGCACAAATCCACGGTGAACTGGCCAAACATGCCTTCAAAGGCGGTATTGGTGAAGGCCACCACGGTCAGTTGTTCTGCCGGATCGACAAACCAGGAGTGACCGTAGGCGCCGCCCAGGCGCCAGGTGCCGACCGATTCGACGGTTTGCGCGGCCTCCGGATCCTTGAGCACGGTGAAGCCCAGGCCGAAGCCGCGTCCTGGCCAGTTGGCCAGTTCCAGGCTGCCGGTCTGGCTGGTGCCCATTTCGTCGACCAACGTCTTGGGCAATAGCGGCGCCCCGCCTCTGCGCAGGGTTTCGAGCAGTGTCAGAAACTCGCCCGCCGTGCCCACCATTCCCGAACCGCCGGAAGGATAGGCCTTGGTGTCCAGCGCCCGCGAAGGTGCCAAGCGGATACCCGCGGTGCCTTCAAATACCGGCGCCACTTCCAGCTCGCGCATGCGGCGTGGTTGCGGATCATCGTTCATGTAGGCCGGCACCAGGCGCTCGGCAGCGGTAGTACCGAAGCTCAACTCACGAAGCCCCAAAGGCTGGGCGATCAATTCGTCTATCGCTGCCTCCAGCGTGGTGCCGGTAACGGCCGCGATCACCCCGCCCAACACGTCCGTGGCAATCGAGTAGCCCCAGTCGCTGCCAGGCGTGTAAAGCAGCGGTGCTTTGCTCAGGCGTTGCAGGTTTTCTTCCAGGGTCAGGTCATTGTGATCCAGGCCATCCGACACCCCTTCGGCCAGATAAGGACCGCCCTGATCGCTTTCGAGAAACGCGTAGCCCAGCCCGGCAGTATGGCTGAGCAACTGGCGCACGGTGATCGGTGCTGGCTGGCCGTCGGCGAGGGTTGGCGTGAAATAGGGCAGCCAGTGGCTGACCACATCATCCAGCCCGAGTCTGCCCTGAGCGATCAGCGCCAGCGCTGCCACCGAAGTGATCGGCTTGGAAACCGAAGACAGCCGAAACAAAGCGTCCTCACGCATCGGCAGCTCGGCCTCGCGGTCAGCCAAGCCGGCGGCGCGGTGATAAATCAGCTCGCCACCCTGCGCCACCAGCACCACCGCGCCCACCAGACGTTGATCACTCAGGGTCTGCTTGAGCACCGCATCGATCCGCGCGCCCAAAAGTGCGGGCTCGAACGTGCGAACGGGCTGTAACTGTCGAAATGGTTCTTTGACGGACATGGTTGACCCCAAGAGTGTGATGGCTGTAACTGCTGGACTCGATGGTAGAGGCGCACACGTCCGGGAAACAGAGGTTGGAATTCCGAGGTCCACGGACTGTTCTGTCCGCAATCAAAGCAGTGAAGCGATGCGTCTGGCGCAAGTGTTTCGCCGACTTGGCGCACTCCTGAATACCGATCGATATACATCCCCGCCGCCGATACCAGGGTCCCTGCCAAAATATCCCTATCACCCATCAACGTTCTTTCTATTAGAAATATCCGGCAGGAAGGCTAATCTAGGGATGCGCTGGCGGAGGCCGCGTGGTTTCGCCTGATAAGGAGACAAGAATGAGCTCAAGCTTACTGCGCACGTTGTGGGCTGGCCGCGAAGCAATCTGATTGACGCTTCGCGGCGTACTGATAGAGTCGGCCGATCCCTGATCGAGCGGCCGGTATGAACCCTGTGCTACTGAGTTCTTCATCGCGGTCCGGGCTCCGAGAGCGGATTTAACGGCCGGATGGAATGACAAAAAGGTGTATCAAGCATGTCAACTGAATCGAAGTGTCCTTTCAACCACGCCGCCGGCGGCGGCACCACCAATCGTGACTGGTGGCCCAAGCAGCTGAATCTGAAGATTCTGCATCAGCATTCCTCGCTGTCGGACCCGATGGGCGAGAGTTTTGACTACGCCAAAGAGTTCAAGAGCCTTGATTTCGAAGCGGTCAAACAGGACCTGCGCGATGTCATGACTCAGTCGCAGGACTGGTGGCCGGCCGACTTCGGTCATTACGGTCCGCTGTTCATTCGTATGGCCTGGCACAGCGCCGGGACCTACCGCACCGGTGACGGCCGTGGCGGCGCCGGTGCCGGCCAGCAGCGCTTTGCGCCGCTCAACAGCTGGCCTGACAACGTCAGCCTCGACAAGGCCCGCCGCCTGATCTGGCCGGTCAAGCAGAAGTACGGCCGCAAGATTTCCTGGGCTGACCTGATCGTGCTCACCGGCAACGTTGCGCTGGAGTCGATGGGCTTCAAGACCTTCGGTTTTTCCGGTGGTCGCCCTGATGTCTGGGAACCGGAGGAAGACGTTTACTGGGGGTCCGAAACCACCTGGCTGGGTGGCGAAGAGCGCTACGGCGCGCAGAAGAAAATGCAGCAGCCCGGCGACGGCACGCTGGTGGCCGAGCCAGAGAATCACGCCAACGAAGAAAGCCGCACCGCCAGTGGCGAACGTAATCTGGAAAACCCGCTCGCCGCCGTGCAGATGGGCCTGATCTACGTAAACCCGGAAGGCCCGGAAGGTGTTCCCGACCCGGTGGCATCGGCGAAGGATATTCGTGAAACCTTCGGCCGCATGGCCATGAATGACGAAGAGACCGTGGCGCTGATCGCCGGTGGTCACGCATTCGGCAAGACACACGGTGCAGGCCCGGCCGACAACGTCGGTCCGGAGCCGGAAGCCGCGGGCCTTGAGCAACAAGGCTTTGGCTGGAGCAACACCTTCGGCACCGGCAAAGGTGCCGATACCATCACCAGCGGCGTGGAAGTGACATGGACCTCGACGCCAACCAAGTGGAGCAACGAGTACCTCGAAAACCTCTTTGCCTTCGATTGGGAACTGACCAAGAGCCCGGCGGGCGCACATCAGTGGACACCGAAAAATGGCGCTGGCGCCGGCAAGATTCCGGATGCCCACGACCCGAGCAAACGCCATGCACCGAGCATGCTGACGTCTGACCTGGCGCTGCGTTTCGATCCGGCTTACGAGCAGATCTCGCGCCGCTTCCTGGCCAACCCCGAGCAACTGGCTGACGCCTTTGCCCGCGCCTGGTTCAAGCTGACTCACCGTGACATGGGCCCGCTCGCCCGCTACCTCGGCCCGGAAATGCCAGCCGAGGAGTTGCTGTGGCAAGACCCGATTCCAGACGTCGATCATGCGCTGGTGGATGATCAGGATGTGGCCGCGCTCAAAGCGAAGATTCTCGCTTCGGGCCTGTCGGTCTCGCAACTGGTGTCGACTGCATGGGCAGCTGCTTCTACTTTCCGCGGCTCCGACAAGCGCGGCGGTGCCAACGGTGGACGCCTGCGTCTTGCACCGCAGAAGGACTGGGCCGTCAATCAGCCTGCGCAGTTGGCGAACGTATTGAATACGCTGGAAGGTATTCAGAACGAGTTCAACGCTGCGCAGTCAGGCGGCAAGAAGATTTCCCTGGCAGATCTGATCGTCCTGGCCGGCAGTGCAGGCGTCGAGCAAGCGGCTAAAAACGCCGGGCAACAGGTCACGGTTCCGTTCACGCCGGGTCGCGCCGACGCGTCGCAGGAACAGACCGATGTCGAGTCGTTCAGCTTCCTTGAACCGATTGCCGATGGTTTCCGTAACTATCAGAAAGGCCATTACAAGGTGTCGGCCGAATCGCTGCTGGTCGACAAGGCACAACTGCTGACGCTGACAGCACCGGAAATGACGGTACTGCTGGGCGGCATGCGGGTCTTGAACACCAACGTCGGGCACAGCAAACAAGGCGTGTTCACGCACCAGCCGGAAGCGCTGACCAACGATTTCTTCAAGAACCTGCTGGACATGGGCGTCGAGTGGAAAGCGACTTCGGGTGCCAACGACACCTTCGAAGCACGTGACCGCAAGACCGGCGAAGTGAAATGGACCGGCTCTCGGGTCGATCTGGTCTTCGGCTCACACGCGCAACTGCGTGCGATCTCCGAGGTTTACGGCAGCGCGGATGCGAACGAGAAGTTCGTCAAAGACTTCGTGGCCGCCTGGACCAAAGTGATGAACCTCGACCGCTTCGACCTCGCCTGATGGCTGGGTGATGGACCGAGTGTAAAAAACGCCTCCCTTGTCAGACTGTGTGAAAACCTAGCAATCTGCGCAGCGCTCAAAGAAAATGCTCCGTATCGAAAGATACAGAGCATTTTTCGTTATGGCCTACATCCAAGGTGAGTCCCGCAGCCAGACCAGCCTATTCCCGGTCTCGCTGGAAGAGTTGATCCCCGAGGATCACCTCGTTCGTGTCATTGACCTGTACGTTGCCAGGCTCGATCTGGTGCAACTGGGCTTCGATAAAGCGATTCCAAAAAGCACGGGGCGCCCTGCTTATGATCCCGCCGATCAGCTAAAACTCTACCTCTACGGCTATTTTCAGCGGATTCGCTCATCGCGACGTCTTGAAGCCGAGTGTCAGCGCAACATCGAAGTGATGTGGCTGATCAACCGGCTCAAGCCCGACTTCAAGACCATCGCCGATTTTCGCAAGAACAATAAACCCGCCTTCATCGCGACCTGCCGTGCTTTCGTTCGGTTTTGTCGCACGGCAGGCTTGATCGCCGGTGAGTTGGTGGCCATCGACGGCAGCAAGTTTCAGGCGGTCGCATCCTCACGGCGTCATGTGAATTTGAAGCAGCTCAAGCGCCAGGAAGAAAAACTGGATAAGCGCATCGCTCAGTATCTGGCCGAGCTGGATGAGGCCGACAAGGCTGAAACCACAGATTCAATTGATCGCAGCGCAATCAAGGTAGCCCTGGCACAGCTTGAGGCTCGACAACAGGATAATCAGAGTTGCCAGGCACTGATGCGTTCGATGGGCATCGAGCAGTTCAACACCCATGAAAGCGATGCCCGAATGATGCGCACGGCCAAAGGGCCACGTGTGGCCTACAACGTGCAAACCGTCGTGGACGCCGAGCATTGCCTGATTTTGCATCATGAGGTCACCCAAGATGGCGATGACCGAAAGCAACTGGAGCCGATGGCCAAGGCCGCCAAAGCAGAGTTACAGCAAGATGATCTGACGGTCACTGCCGATGCCGGCTACTCCAATGGCAAGCAGTTTCAGGCCTGCGAGGATGCTTCGATTACGGCCTATGTACCGCCCAATCGTTCGAAAAACCCTGGCAGTCAGGAAGAGCAGCTCTTTGAGCGAAAAGACTTTATCTATGAGACCGGACACGATCGTTTCCAGTGTCCGGCAGGCAAATGGTTAACGCTAAAACAGCACAACAAAGGTGATCGGATCTATCAGGCTGAGGTCGATGACTGCGCCAACTGCGCGCTGAAAACGCAATGCACTCGAGCCCGGCGCCGTTATGTCTCACGACATGCCCATGAAGAGGCTTTCGAGCGGATGGAGCAAAGAATGCAGGCGCATCCTGAGATGATGGCCAACCGAAGATCCATCGTTGAGCACCCCTTCGGCAACCTCAAGCAATGGCTATTTGGTAATGGCCGTTTCTTGCTGCGACAACTGGAGGGTACAAAAGCTGAAATGGCCTTGGCGGTGAATGCCTATAACCTGAAACGAGCGATTAAAGTGCTCGGTGTGCGCCATCTGATGGCTTTGATGGGCTGAGCGGACATTTTTTTCGTCTGCTGCCAATACAAAAAAAACGCCCCGAACAAGTCGGGGCGTTTGCTTGGGCCTTCATCAGTGTGTTTTCACACAGTCTGGCGGGCCTCTTTTTTCATGCATCACATTTATGCGGCGCAGCCACTGTGCGCCTGCCCCCGGCTTGGCTACACTGCGCCATCTTCAATCACTCAGCGGGTAGTCATGATTCGCCTATTAATGTGGGTCGCGTTGATCGCGGCGGTGATCTGGTTCGTCAAGCGCCTGATCAATCCTCCCAAGCCAAAGCCCCGCCCGCAGCCCCCGGAAATCGATGCGGCGCCAATGGTCCGCTGCGCCCATTGTGGCGTTCACTCTCCTCGTGATCGTGCGTTGAGTCAGGGCCAGCTCTGGTATTGCAGCGAGGCCCACCGGCTGGAAGGCCCAGCGGCACGTGACCGCTGAGACGCCCCACCTTGCCAGCCCACAGGCGCAACGAATTCTGCGGCTGTATCACCTTTATCGCCTGACCATCGGCGTCGTCCTGGTCCTGTTGATCTCCAGTAGCCTGGAAACCGAACTGTTGCAGCTGGCCAACCCGAACCTGTTCCGCTCGGGTTGCTGGCTGTACCTGGTGTTCAACATTCTGGTCGTGGTGTTTCTCGAGCGCCCTACCCGTCAGTCACACCTGTTCAGCCTGGCGATGGTCGACGCGATCATGCTGTCCGGCCTGTTCTATGCGGCAGGCGGCCCGTCCAGCGGCATCGGCAACCTGCTGATCGCCTCGGTCGCCATCAGTAACGTACTGCTACGCGGCCGTATCGGCTTGTTGATCGCCGCCGTATCTGCCATCGGCATCATTTACCTGACGTTCTACATCAGCTTCGGCACGCCTTCAGTCTCCAACGACTACGTGCAGGCAGGTTCGCTGGGGGCGCTGTGCTTCGCCGCTTCGCCGCTGCGTTGCTGGTGCAGGCGTTGACCGCGCGCATGCAGACCAGCGAAGTGCTTGCCGAACAGCGCGCAGCGGACGTCGACAGCCTGGAAGAACTCAACGCGCTGATTCTTCAACGCATGCGCACCGGCATTCTGGTACTGGACGCTCGACGTCAGGTGCTGCTGGCCAATCAGGGCGCGCTGGCTTTGCTGGGCCACGAACGGCTGGTCGGTCAGGTGATCGACGCTTACTCGCCGCAGTTGGTCGATCGCCTGCGCCAATGGCTGATCAATCCGATCATGCAGCCACGCAGCATCAGTACGTCGGCCATCGGCCCGGAGTTGCAACCGAGTTTCGTCGCACTCAATCGGGGCGATCAGCGCCAAACGCTGATTTTTCTCGAAGATCTGTCGCAAATCGCCAATCAGGCGCAACAGCTCAAGCTCGCCGCACTGGGCCGTCTGACCGCAGGCATCGCCCATGAAATACGCAACCCGCTGGGTGCCGTGAGCCACGCTGCGCAGTTGCTCAACGAATCGGAAGCACTCAGCGCGCCGGATCGGCGTCTGGGGCAGATCATTCACGATCAGTCGCAGCGCATTGACCGGGTGATTGAAAACGTCTTGCAGCTCTCTCGGCGACGTGAGGCGCAACCCGATCTGCTGGACCTGAAAGTCTGGCTGGACGCATTTGTCGCCGACTTTCGCGATACCGCCCTGCCCAACCAGTTGCTGCACGTGGAGATCCAAGCCGGCACACTCACCACGCGCATGGACGCCGAACAGTTGACACAAGTGGTGACCAATCTGGTGCAGAACGGCCTGCGCTACAGCAACCAGAATCACTCCTTGGCGCAGGTCTGGCTGAAACTCCATCATGACCGGAAAAGCGACCTGCCCATTCTCGAAGTGCTGGACGACGGGCCAGGCGTCAGCGAACAGCACCTGAGCAAGATTTTCGAACCCTTTTTCACGACTGAAAGCAAAGGCACCGGTCTGAGGCTATACCTTTCCCGTGAGTTGTGCGAAAGCAATCAGGCGCATCTGGAATATGCATCCCGGCCAGGCGGCGGCAGTTGTTTGCGCATTACCTTCGCCCACCCGTTCAAAACGAGCTGAGCATGAGCCAACGGCAAAAAATCCTGATAGTCGACGATGAGCCGGATATTCGAGAACTCCTGGAAATCACCCTGGGGCGCATGAAGCTCGACACACGCAGCGCCCGCAATGTCGCCGAGGCGCATGAATGGCTGGCGCGCGAGCCGTTCGATATGTGTCTGACCGACATGCGCCTGCCTGACGGCAACGGCCTTGAACTGGTGCAACACATCCAGCACGGTTATCCGCAAGTGCCGGTGGCAATGATCACCGCGCATGGCAACCTGGACACCGCGATTCATGCGCTAAAAGCCGGGGCCTTCGATTTCGTGACCAAGCCGGTTGACCTTAACCGTCTGCGCGAGCTGGTCAACAGCGCGCTGAGCCTGCCCTCCAGCGTGCAACCGGTGCGCAGCATCGACAGCCGCCTGCTCGGCGATTCGCCCCCGATGCGCACGTTGCGTACCCAGATCGGCAAGCTGGCGCGCAGTCAGGCGCCGATCTACATCAGCGGTGAATCCGGCAGCGGCAAAGAACTGGTGGCGCGCTTGATCCACGAGCAGGGGCCGCGGAGTGAAAAGCCGTTCGTGCCAGTCAATTGCGGGGCGATTCCTTCCGAATTGATGGAAAGCGAGTTCTTCGGCCATCGCAAAGGCAGCTTCAGTGGCGCCCATGAAGACAAGCCGGGCCTGTTTCAGGCGGCGCATAACGGAACGTTGTTTCTTGATGAGGTCGCCGATCTGCCGCTGGCCATGCAGGTAAAACTGCTGCGGGCGATTCAGGAAAAATCTATTCGCAGCATCGGCGGTCAGCAGGAACAGGTGGTCGACGTGCGCATTCTCTGCGCCACCCACAAGGACCTCAGCGCCGAAGTGGCCGCCGGGCGTTTCCGTCAGGATTTGTATTACCGGTTGAACGTGATCGAACTGCGCGTCCCTTCATTGCGCGAGCGCCGTGAGGATATCGACCAACTGGCCGCCAGCGTTCTGCAGCGTCTGGCGGGCAAGGATGCGCAACCGGTTGCGCGTTTGCATGCACAGGCACTGGAAACCCTGAAAAACTATCGCTTCCCCGGCAACGTGCGCGAACTGGAAAACATGCTGGAACGCGCTTACACCCTCTGCGAAAACGACGAAATCCACGCCAGCGACCTGCGTCTGGCCGAATGCTCCAGCACGCAGAAACACCACGGCGCAAACCTGGCCGATATCGACAATCTGGAAGATTACCTGGAAAGCATCGAGCGCAAACTGATCCTGCAAGCCCTCGAAGAAACCCGCTGGAACCGCACCGCCGCCGCAGAACGGCTCAGCTTGTCGTTCAGATCGTTGCGCTATCGGTTGAAAAAGCTGGGGCTGGATTGACGCCACGGGTGACTATCGTGCCGGCGCTCTGCGCTCATCTTTATACGCAAGTTCGTGGGAGCGAACTTGTTCGCGAAGACCGTACTTCAAGCGATGCATTTTCGGAGAATGTACCGCCCCTTTCGCGGACAAGTCCGCTCCCACCAGAATCAAAGGCGGACGTGCTTAGTACGATGAGCGCTGGAGCGTGAGTAACGATAATCTCGACTATCGTGCGACGCTCCGCGTCGGCATGCCGTTCTGGACGCTCTGCGTCCGATCCTCTTGGGTGAAGCAAGCGTTGAGGCCACAATAACCGTGACCCTATCCCGCAAAAGTCACTTATTGTCCGTTTACCCCAATGCCAGTAAGCTCCACCGCATGAACAAATCACTCAGCAATCCCGCAGCAAGCCGTGGCCCGGTCGACCATGAAATTCGTGATCAGATCATGATTGCCGCCACCGAGCACTTCAGCCAGTACGGTTATGGCAAGACCACCGTGTCCGATCTCGCCAGGGCAATCGGTTTTTCCAAGGCGTATATCTACAAGTTTTTCGAGTCCAAGCAGGCCATCGGCGAGATGATCTGCGCCAACTGCCTGCGCGAAATCGAGGCTGAGGTCCGGACAGCGGTCAACGACGCGGGCAGCCCTCCTGAAAAGCTGCGACGCATGTTCAAATCAGTCGTTGAAGCCAGCATTCGTCTGTTTTCACAGGACCGCAAGCTGTACGAGATTGCCACATCGGCAGCGACCGAACGCTGGCAGGCGACGTTGATTTACGAGGAACACCTCAAAACCATGCTCCAGGACATTCTGCAGGAGGGTCGGCAGAGCGGCGACTTCGAGCGCAAGACGCCCCTTGATGAAACCGTCATGGCGATCTATCTGGTAATGCGTCCTTACATCAACCCGCTGCTTCTGCAACACGGCTTCGATCATACCGACGAGGGACCGAGTCAGTTATCCAGCCTGGTGCTGCGCAGCCTGTCGCCGTGAAAAACAATTCGCTGTGACCATTGACTAATTTAGTCACTAGAATCAAAGTGCAGTCATCGATCACTGCACGTTGAGATTCCCATGCTCCGGCACCGCCTCGCCCTGCTCACTTTCGCCTGTGCTCTACCGGTCGTGCTGACCGCCTGCAGCGAGAAAACGCAATCGGACCCACGCACCGAATCGCCATTGGTGCGTGTTGCGATCCTCAAAGAAGCCAGCATGGCACCTCGCGCCTTCACTGGAACAGTGGCGGCGCGCGTGCAAAGCGACCTGGGTTTTCGGGTTGCCGGCAAGGTACTGGAACGCTTCGTCGACGCCGGACAACCCGTCAAACGCGGCCAGCCGCTGATGCGCATCGATCCTGCCGACTTGAAACTGGCTGCCCAGGCGCAGCGCGAAGCGGTGACCGCTGCCAGAGCACAGGCAAAGCAGACAGCGGATGAAGAGCTGCGCTATCGCAACCTGCGCAGCAGCGGCGCGATATCGGCTTCGAACTACGACCAGATCAAAGCCGCAGCCGATTCGGCCAAAGCTCGCCTCAGCGCCGCCGAAGCGCAGGCGGAAGTCGCTGTCAATGCGACCCGTTACGCAGACCTCGTGGCAGATGCCGACGGTATCGTCATGGAAACTCTCGCCGAACCCGGCCAGGTGGTGAGCGCCGGGCAAGTGGTGGTACGCGTCGCCCATGCCGGGCCTCGTGAAGCGGTCGTTCAGCTCCCGGAAAACCTTCGCCCGCGCATAGGCTCCACCGCCCAGGCCACGCTGTTCGGCAACCAGAACCTTGACGCGACAACGCGGCTGCGACAGCTGTCGGACGTTGCGGACCGCCAGACCCGCACCTTTGAAGCGCGTTATGTGCTGGAGGGCGAGATGGCAAATGCGCCGCTGGGCACCACCATCACCGTGAAGATACCCAGTGCAGACGCGGTCGAACAGAACGTGTTGCAGGTGCCGATCAGTGCCCTGTATGACGCGGGCAAAGGGCCAGGCATCTGGGCAATCAAGGGCGATCCGACACAGGTTTACTGGACGCCAGTGACCGTCCGGCACCTTGATGACGAGTACGCCCGAATCAGCACGCCACTCAGACCCGGCGCGCCAATCGTCGCCCTCGGTGCGCACCTGCTGCATGAAGCCCAGCCAGTACGAGTGAGCGCTCCAGCAGCGGTCAGCGTGGCAGAGAGCGTGCAGCCATGAGTGGCGATCGTTTCAACCTATCGGCGCTGGCCGTGCGCGAGCGCTCGATTACGCTGTTTCTGATCTGCCTGATTTCACTGGCCGGCATCACTGCGTTTTTCAAACTGGGTCGCGCGGAAGACCCGGCCTTCACGGTCAAGGTGATGACCGTGGTGTCGGTCTGGCCGGGCGCGACCGCGCAGGAGATGCAGGACCAGGTCGCGGAAAAGATCGAAAAGCGCCTTCAGGAACTGCGCTGGTACGACCGCACCGAAACCTACACACGACCAGGCATGGCGTTCACGACCCTGACCCTGCTCGACAGCACACCGCCCTCGCAAGTCCCGGATGAGTTTTACCAGGCGCGCAAAAAAATCAGTGACGAGGCGATGACACTTCCGTCCGGGGTTATCGGGCCGATGGTCAACGACGAATATTCCGACGTCACTTTTGCGCTGTTCGCACTCAAGGCCAAAGGCGAGCCGCAGCGCGTGCTGGTGCGGGACGCCGAAACCCTGCGCCAACGCTTGCTGCATGTGTCAGGCGTGAAGAAGGTCAATATCGTAGGCGAGCAGCCCGAACGGATTTACGTCGAGTTTTCCCACGAGCGACTGGCCACGCTGGGGATCAGCCCCCAAGACGTGTTCACCGCATTGAATAACCAGAATGCTTTGACGGCCGCAGGTTCGGTCGAAACCCATGGTCCGCAGGTGTTCATCCGCCTGGACGGGGCGTTCGATGAGTTGCAGAAGATTCGCGCCACGGTCAAACGCGGTTACGAAGATCCGGCGACCTTCATTATTCGCAGCGGCGGTGAACCCGCGTTGCTGCTGGGCATCGTCATGCGCGACGGCTGGAACGGGCTGGACCTGGGCACGGCGCTGGACCAAGAAGTCGGCGCGATCAACGCCGAACTGCCACTGGGCATGAGCCTGAACAAAGTCACCGATCAGGCCGTCAACATCAGCTCATCGGTCGACGAGTTCATGATCAAATTCTTCGTCGCCCTGCTGGTGGTCATGCTGGTGTGCTTCATCAGCATGGGCTGGCGGGTTGGCGTGGTGGTCGCCGCCGCGGTGCCGCTGACCCTGGCGATGGTCTTCGTGATCATGGCCATGAGCGGCAAGAACTTTGACCGCATCACCTTGGGCTCGCTGATCCTGGCCCTCGGGCTGCTGGTCGACGACGCGATCATCGCCATCGAAATGATGGTGGTGAAGATGGAAGAAGGCTACGACCGCATCGCCGCATCTGCCTACGCCTGGAGCCACACGGCCGCGCCCATGCTGTCCGGCACGCTGGTTACTGCCGTCGGCTTCATGCCCAACGGCTTCGCGCGCTCCACTGCGGGGGAATACACCAGCAACATGTTCTGGATCGTGGGCATCGCGTTGATTGCCTCGTGGGTGGTCGCCGTGTTTTTCACGCCGTACCTGGGCGTGAAACTGCTGCCTGAGGTGAAGCAGGTCGAAGGCGGGCATGCAGCGCTTTACGACACACCACGCTACAACCGTTTTCGCCGGATTCTGGCCCGGGTCATCGCTGGCAAATGGCTGGTCGCCGGGTCAGTCATCGGGCTTTTTGTGCTGGCCGTGCTGGGCATGGGGCTGGTCAAGAAACAGTTTTTCCCGGTGTCTGATCGCCCGGAAGTGCTGGTCGAAGTGCAGATGCCTTACGGCACCTCCATCGCGCAAACCAGTGCCGCCGCCACAAAAGTGGAAAACTGGCTGGCCGAGCAGCCTGAAGCCAGCATCGTCACCGCTTACATCGGCCAGGGCGCGCCGCGCTTCTACATGGCGATGGGCCCGGAATTGCCTGACCCTTCATTTGCCAAGATCGTGGTCCGCACTGACAGCGAGGAACAACGCGACACGCTGAAACACCGGTTGAGCCAGGCGATTTCCGAGGGCTTGGCGGCCGAGGCGCGGGTGCGTGTCACGCAACTGGTGTTCGGCCCCTATTCGCCGTTCCCGGTTGCGTACCGTGTCACCGGGCATGACCCGGACATGCTGCGCCACATTGCCTCGCAGGTGCAACAGATCATGACTGCCAGCCCGATGATGCGCACGGTCAACACAGACTGGGGCACGCGCACGCCAACCCTGCATTTCACCCTGCAACAGGACCGCATGCAGGCCATCGGCCTGAGTTCCAGCCAGGTCGCGCAACAATTGCAATTTCTTCTGACGGGTCTGCCGGTGACGGCGGTGCGCGAGGACATTCGCACGGTGCAGGTGATCGCTCGCTCGGCCGGCGACACGCGCCTCGATCCGGCGAAAATCATGGACTTCACCCTCGCCGGTGCCGACGGACAGCGCATTCCGCTGTCGCAAGTGGGCAGTGTCGATGTACGCATGGAAGAGCCGGTGATGCGCCGGCGTGACCGCGTACCGACTATCACGGTGCGCGGTGACATCGCCGACGGCCTGCAACCACCCGATGTGTCGACCGCGATCACCCGGCAACTACAGCCCGTCATCGACAAGTTGCCCAGCGGTTACCGGATCGAGCAGGCGGGCTCAATCGAAGAGTCCGGCAAGGCGATGGACGCCATGTTGCCGCTGTTCCCCATCATGCTGGCGATTACGCTGATTATCATCATTCTGCAGGTGCGTTCGATATCGGCCATGGTCATGGTATTCCTGACCAGCCCGCTGGGGCTCATCGGCGTGGTGCCTACGCTGATTCTGTTTCAGCAGCCGTTCGGCATCAACGCGCTGGTCGGGCTGATTGCACTGTCCGGCATTCTGATGCGCAACACGCTGATTCTGATCGGCCAGATCCACCATAACGAACAAGAAGGGCTCGATCCGTTTCAAGCGGTGGTCGAGGCGACCGTGCAGCGCGCCCGGCCTGTGATACTGACGGCGCTGGCGGCCATTCTGGCGTTCATCCCGCTGACCCATTCGGTATTCTGGGGCACGCTCGCCTACACACTGATCGGCGGCACCTTCGCCGGCACAGTGCTGACCCTGGTGTTCCTGCCAGCGATGTATTCGATCTGGTTCAAAATCAGGCCAGATGGCAGCGACCGGGCTGCAAAGGTGCAACCTGCATGAATACGGTCAAACATGCAGCCGACCTGCCGGAGCATACGGCGTTGGGTCAATGATCGGCGCGCGATTCAACAGCAAGTCGGTGAGCAACTGGCATGACGCGGGGGCCAGCACCAGGCCGTTGCGGTAGTGACCGCAGTTGAGCCACAGTCCGTCGAAACCGGCGAGCGGGCCGATGAAGGGAATGCCCTCGGGAGAACCTGGGCGCAACCCTGCCCACTGGGCGATGGGTTCGGCGCTGGCCAGTTGAGGGAGCAATTCGATGGCCGACGCTTTCAGACTTTCCAGCGCTGCCTGCGTGGTGGTCTTGTCGAACCTTTCGTGTTCCAGCGTGCTGCCGATCAGGATGTGCCCGTCACGACGCGGGATCGCGTAGCGTCCTTTCGCCAGGACCATACTCGACAGAAAATCCGATGCGCACTTGTAGAGGATCATCTGCCCTTTCACCGGTTCGACTGGCAGGTCCAGACCGAGGGTCTTGAGCAGTTCGCCGCTCCAGGCGCCAGCGGTGAGAATTACCCGGTCACCGGTTATCACGCCTGATGACGTGTTCACGCCTGAAACCCTGTGGCCCTCACGCACAAAGCCGCTGACTTCGCACTGCTCGCGAATCTCGACAGTGGGCATCGCCAGCAACGCAGCCTTGAGCGATTTGACCAGCCGGGGGTTGCGCACATTGGCCACGTTGGCCATGTAGATCGCCCGAGCATACCCTTCACCCAGCGCCGGCACGGCGTCATGCACAGCCGAGATATCGACGCTGCTCAGTGACCGCTTCTCGCGGGCAGCCCACTCCAGCGCGGCGCTTTCATCATCAAGGTCGAGCCAGTACAGGCCGGTGGTATGAACTTCGGGGTCGACACCGGTTTGCGCATATAAACGCTCGCCAAGGTGCGGATAGAAGTCCTGCGACCAGTGCGCCAGCGCGGTGACCGCCGGGCTGTAGCGCCACGGGTAAAGCGGCGACACAATTCCGCCACCGGCCCAGGAAGACTCTTGCCCGACGTCGGAGCGATCAAGCACGACGACGTTGACCTGTTCAGAGGCGAGATTGAAGGCGGTCAGCAGACCGATTACTCCACCGCCGACGATGACTACTTTTTGCTTGGACATCTTGGTCTCAGAACCTTGGTCTCAGAACAAAGAAACGGCTTCAGCGGCCCCAACAGTCTTTGGCCGTGACGCCACCGGTGGTCCCAGTGTTGGTGCGCGCACCGGTGCTTGTAATCACGAAGCTGCCGCACTTGTCGCCCGCCATCATTGTGCCTGCGATGGGGTCTGCGGTCAGGGTGAAGTCAGTGGCGTTGAGGGCCGGAGTGATTTTGTAGTAGGTATTGCCAGCAGCCACACCTTTGTAAGCCGCGTAGCCTCCATTCTGCGAATAAAAACGCTCCAGCGCCTGCGTCTGCTCAGACAGCAGGCTGGCAATGGCCGAACGCTGCGTACGCTTCACATACTCGGTGTAGCTGGGGTACGCGACGGCGGCCAGAATACCGACAATCGCCACAACGATCATGAGTTCGATCAATGTAAAGCCCCTGGATATCGTTCGCATGATTCGTTTCCCTATTGGATTTGTCGCCACATGACGCGCTGGAAGGCAGTAGGCTCTCTGTAATTAAAGATATTTCCTTTGCTGTCCGTTATGTAGGTCACGGCATTGGAAGACGAAGAGACAACCGACGCCAGGCTTGGAATGCCCGCACCGAAACCGATGCCGGACACCAGCAGATCGCTGGCGTTGATTTCACCATCGCCGTTGGTGTCGATAAAGCGGTAAGTCAGCATCTTGCCCGTTGCCGGATCCAGCTGAAACGTGCGACCGGTGCCTGTGCTTTCACAAGGATCGGTGGAGGTTACCGCTGCTGTAGCGAACGCAATTCGCCCCCGGATGAATTGTGCAGGAAAGATGATTCGTTCACCTATCAAGGGGTCAACTGTAGAGAGCGGCAAATACCAGCCTTTCTTACTGGCCCAGTCCACGGTGTTCGACGAGGTGGTAGAAAAGGAGCCTCCCGTCGCATCGATGCTGGCGACAACTTGCTGAGCCTGCAAATTATTTTCCACAATGCCACCTACTCCGTTATCAGCATCCCAGATGGCATAGAAATCCTGTAACGCGTTGGTCTGCTTGTCGGCCGTCTCAAGAAACTTTCCGGTCCCAAAATAGATGATCTTTCCATTAAGCGGATGATCGAACATCACGGGCTGCACGGTAATCGGCTGGCCCGCACCTCGTGGCGCAGTGAACAGCGGCGAACCGTTGAAGGCCACCTTCCAGCCGCTGGGATCCGTCGAGCTCAGGTCAAACTTCCACATGCGCCCTTTCAAGTCGCCTGCGTAGGCTGCCTGCAGTACATTGCGCGAGTTCACGCGCAACTTTACCGAGGACAGCCCGTTGTCCGTTTCGCTACCGATAACTGGAGTCGGAATTTCAGCGATCACGGCTCCCGTCGAGGCATTCAGCACAAAAAGAGACGCCCTTCCGGTAAAGCTCCCGTAGCCATTACCGACCACAACGACGCCAACGCCGTTATCCATTCGGGCTGCCTCGGGCCTGGAATAGCTGTACCCCAGATTATTGAATCTGTTGTTGGTGTCAGAAGTGTCTGGCGCTTTGACTTCCCAGAGAGCGCCCACGCTATTGGTTGTGCCCTCGAACAGCCTGATAGCAAAGAACGCCTTGCCGCCTGCACCCAAGCCGCTCGCAGCGACGGTGCGCCATGTAGCGTTGCTGCCGTTCTGAGTATCGAATACCGCTATCTGCCCATCGACTGTAAATTTATGCACCGCCGTTCCGTAGTTGCTCGCGGCAATAGTCGCCAGCGAACTCAATGCCGTCGACGGCATATAGGCGTACGTGCGCTGGCCCGTCGCGGGCGTGATCACGTTAAAGAAACCGTCGTTGGCGTTGACCAGCAGGCTTGAGTTCATTTTGCTGGCTTTGGTAACCAGATAATCAGAATACGACGTGCCGGTGCCGTAATCGGTAGACGTTCTTTCCGACGGGCTGGTGACCACAAGATTGGTATTGATCAGGTCGCCCAGCAACCGCGTGCGAGTTCGTAACGCTGTATTTGCAGTGCCTTTGGCCCAGGCGATCATTTGCGTACCGTTTACGCCATTAGGCAGCGTCGCGGTGAAGGCAGTTTGCTGGGCAGGAGACAGGGCGGTGAAATTCAGCGCAATGGTCGCAGACGATAACGTGTTCCAGGTTTCGTAGGTCGGCGCGGGGGTAGAGTTCGCCAATATCGTTGTGTCCGTAGACCAGGCAACTGTACCCGCATCCCCGGTGACGGGGTCCACGTTGAAAGCATCGACAGTACCGTGCCAGTCCGTCGGGTCATACAGCGTCCGAAAAAAAAGTGTACCTGTGCTCAAATAAGGAGAACTTGCTGACGCACCGCCGCCCGATCCAGTCCTGGCATAAATATCACTTAACGCAAGGTTCAGCGCGGTGTTCAAACCGGCACTGTCGTTGGTCTGGAAATACTTGCCATGCCCATGATTATCGTCTGCTGTATCAATCAGCATTTGGTTCGCCGCTGTGAAACCAATGGTGTACGTACTCAGGTTTTGCTTGGTGAAACCCGCGTTATCCCAACTTTTCCGGGTCAGATCACCGCCCGCATTAACGGCGTCTCTACGCAAGTCAATGTCATAGGCGAACTTGGCCAGATCGTCCAGATACAGCCTGTCGCCTTCGCCATCACCAAAAAGGTCATTACCGTCGTTGGCCGCATTGAGATCCCAGTTGGGTAGCGAGCGGGTGGTATCCAGAACATCGTCAGGGTCGTTGGTCGGAAAGGTCCGATCGTAGGTCGGCAAGCCATCAGTGACCACAACGCCGTAGTTTTTCTGGCAACGGTATTGAATCGGACTCACATAATTAGAACCGCCTTGATAGAACGGTGCAATGCCACGGAAATAGCGCGTGATCTCATAGTAGGTTTCAGCCAGGGGGGTGTTGGCTGTCGGGTTCAGATTGGCAATGGCCTGCCTCAGGGCGTTGATATTGGCAGTGGCCTGCGCCTGAGTAACGCCGTTGGGCTGGTATACGGTCGCGGCCACCGGTGACAGGTCGGTGACCACTCTTGCGATCCTGCCGCCAGGGCCGAGGTCGACGTTATTCGGCTCGTTGAACGTGGCGAGTCCGATCCTGAGCGACGTGTTGTTGGTCACCAGCGTGGTCGCTACAGTTTTCGCGACATTCATGCGGAAATCGTTAGGGATGACACCGTTGAGGTAACTGCGAACTCCGAAGAAATTGGGCCCGACCTGATCGATCAAGTAAGACAGGTAATTGGCCGTGTAGCGCGTCAGCCCGCCTCCAGCAGGATCCGGCAAGGCAAGGCAAAACTGAATGTTATCGCGAAACACCGGACGGCCGCCAAACGGGCACCGCAACGACAACGTGATGATATTGGTACCGTTTATATCGCCCAGCGATAGCGTTTCATCCCCCGAGATGGTGCTCACGAATGGGCAAAATACAGTTATCAGACCGCTTAAGCACTGCGTTGAAAAGTAACTGATATCCGACCGTTTAATCGTTGGATCAAACCCCGACGCCCAGATGATGTTGTACATGCTCCCGGAGTTGTCCACGAGCAACATCAAATTGGGCGGTACTGCCGATGCACTGAGCAGTGGCGCCTGCGCGGGAGTGAATGCATACACCGGCGTCGTCAGGTACAGCGCCAATAATGCGCCGTAGAAATACCTGAACAGCCGCTTAGCAGTTGACATACATACTCTCCAGCACTGTGCGCGGGGCGGTCTGACTGGAAACGGGAGCAACGGCTGTAATCCGATAAAGCGTCACGGTACTTGTACCTGAACAGACGGAAGGCAGCTTGATCGGCGTTATCGTATTGCCCAGATTCTGAATAGCGTATACGCCCCCTCCCTCTACCGCCACCCAGGTTACACCGGCACTGCCTGGGCCTTTGCCTTGTACCGCATTGAAGTCGGTAGGTGGCGCGCAATTGACCAGGGAATTACACACTTCCATTGAGAAGCCAACGTTTTTGATTGCGGACTCACCGATACGCAACGCCGCTTCAGCCATCTGGAAGGATTGGTTACGAACCATGACTCTGCCCGCCATCTTTTCCTGCAACGTGGCGTTTTGCATCGACGAAATACCCAGCAGCGTCAACAGCAGCAGAAACACCAGACTCACCAGCAACACCATGCCGCGCTGCTTTGCGGGAAAGGTCCGGGTCATATTAAGGCGCACGGTCTTGTTCATGTTTGGCCCGTTCAAAAGCGGTTACGCAAGTAGGCGACGACACTGTACCGCTGGTCCTGAACGCGCCCGTCCGGATCCCGTAGCGTCAAGAGGATGCGAACACTGCGTATATCGCCAGAGTTGGCGGTGGTAATGGTCTGGGTGTACGTCATCGGGTTGCCCGCCATACCAAAAAAGAGCTCAAGCCCGGACACGTTCTGCAGCAGCGGTTCAGACTTCCCTGCCGTGGTGGCCTGAATATTCAAGGCTGTGCCATTCAGTGTGTAAACCAGTTGCCGCAAAGGAAAAGCGGTTTGCCCGGCAGCCGGGGCCCGCGTGCCGGCGTATAACTGAGTGGTCATTTTGCAATCCGAAATGACTGTCCAGGTCGGCGACCCTCCAGTGGTGCCGATATCTGCGGTTACCAGCGTCAGTCTATTGTTCGCGTTATCCCAGAGGATCGGATTATCCAGTGCCGCTGCGGGCCAGGTGATTGCTGGCGAAACGGGCATATAGTCTTTGAAACTCAGGCAGCCATACATCCCGGTCATCCTGATTTCCTGCACCAGCTTGCTCAACAGAAAACGGGCATCTTCCTGCATGCGCGCGGCAGCGTTCTGGCTCTGAAATGTGCATCTGGAGGCGGTGAAAATCTGGATGATACCCAAGCTCACGACCAGCCCCAGTACCAGCGCCACCATGATTTCAACCAGCCCGAAGCCTCTGGAAAATTTGTTCATGGGGTGAGCCCGATGCGCGAGGCCAGAACGAAGCTCCGGGGTGGCGGAGTGCCCGTCGCGCCTCCTGTTGCCTGATTGCTCGCACCGGCGGCGCGGGTGTCGCTCCAGCCAATGGTAATGGTCACTAACGTAAAATCGCTGATCACAATGCTGGCCGTGCCGCTGGCGCCTGCAAAATTAGTGATATTGGTCTTGAAATCAAACAGATCCTGCACCCTGGCATCGTTCAGGTTGGCAGCTTGCGCGGCATCCAGATTCGCCAACGCATAGGACGCCAGCACATTCTTGGTACCGTTGGCACTCGCATTGCCATCAACATTGGCGCGTATGCGGTCCATCATGTCGTAGGCAATGAAGCTGGCCTGGCTGCTCATGGTCGAGCTGTCGGTGTATTTGAGCGCGTTGAGCTGAATGGCGGCGGCTCCCAGCAAGCCAATGGCAAGGATCAAGACCGAGACCAGTACCTCGATCAGGGTCATGCCGGTCTGGCGATGTCGGGTTCTATACAGCATCAGCAGCTTCCACCAAGGACGATCCGTCCGGTCAGACAGATATTGACGGTTTTGGTCGTGCTGCCCCGGGTGTAGGTCATGATGACCGCCGAAGCCGGGGCAATAAGTCCCCCAAGGTTGTTGAAATCAAGTGCTGCTGCATTAGGGGCCGTCACCAACGCTGCCCCGCTGCTCATTGCAGCCACAGTACGAAGTGCTTTCTTGTTGGCATCAGAAGCAAGATACACCTGCAACTCACTGGTCCATGCCGTCCCGCTGGTCGGCGCAATGCGCACCGTCACTCCCCTGTTTATCGCCTCAAGTCGTGCATAGTTGAGCGCGCGCTGCAAATCGCTGACTTCGGTATCGGCCTTGTTGCTCTGGATGGAACTGGTGAAATTCGGGATAGCGATAGCCGCCAGGATACCCACCAGGGACACAGTGACTAACAATTCGATGAGGCTGAATCCCTTGGCTATATGACGCATTGAGTGTCTCCTAGACGTTACGACTATAAGGCAGCAACGCCGCAGGAAAATCCATAGCGTGACGTACGGTTGTTTTGCGACGACGAACGCCCGCAGGGTTCTGAAACGGCGTTTTCCAGGGAGGAAAGCAGATGAAGCATGCAGGGTTCACACTGGTCGAATTACTCATCGTGGTTGCACTGATCGCCATTCTCGCCAACATCGCCACACCTTCTTTCAAGGAACTCATCGAATCCAATCGGGGACTCGCGACGGCTCAAGAGCTGGCCAGTGGCATCCGTTCAGCCAGAGTCGCCGCGATCACGCGCAATCAGATCGTGACGATCCATGCCATCGAGCAAGACTGGAGCAATGGCTGGCGGATCATACTCGACGCAGATGGCAAAGGGCCGGATGAAAACGATACGTTATTGATAGAACGCGCGAATGGCGGCAAGACACGCGTGGTCGGCAACCAGAAAGTTGCAGGGCACCTGAGCTTCAACGGTCTGGGCAACTTGCGCAACAGAACCAATGGCACGCTGCACGTATGTGCCAGCGATCAGCCGGCCAGCAACTACCGGGTGATCGTCGCGCCGGCTGGACGGGTCAGGATCGAAGACACAAAACAGGAAGCAGCCCTGTGTGGCTGAGCGGGATCAGAGCAGCGACTTGACCCGCAGCTCCTTGGGCATCGAGAACGTGATGTTCTCTTCACGGCCCGCCAGTTCATCTGCGCCAGTCGCACCCCAGGCGTGCAATTGCTGGATGACACCCCGCACCAGCACTTCCGGAGCCGATGCACCCGCGGTGATGCCGATATGCTGCACGCCGTCGAACCAGCTTTGCTGCATGTCCTCGGCACCATCGATCAGGTACGCCGGGGTGGCCATGCGTTCAGCCAGCTCGCGCAGGCGGTTGGAGTTGGAGCTGTTCGGGCTGCCCACCACCAGCACCACGTCGCACTCGTCGGCCAGTTGCTTGACGGCGTCCTGACGGTTTTGCGTGGCGTAGCAGATGTCGTCTTTGCGCGGCCCGCCAATCGCCGGGAAACGCTGGCGCAAGGCATCGATAACACGGCTGGTGTCGTCCATCGACAGCGTGGTCTGGGTCACGAACGCCAGCGAGTCCGGGTTGCGCACCTGCAGCGTCGCCACGTCGTCTTCATCCTCGACCAGATAGATCGCGCCGCCATTGGCGGCGTCATACTGGCCCATGGTGCCTTCGACTTCCGGGTGACCGGCGTGGCCGATCAGGATGCACTCGCGACCATCACGGCTGTAGCGGGCGACCTCGATATGCACTTTGGTGACCAGCGGGCAGGTGGCATCGAAGACTTTCAGGCCACGACCGGCAGCCTCGGTGCGCACGGCCTGGGAAACGCCGTGGGCACTGAAAATAACGATGACGTCGTCAGGCACCTGGTCCAGCTCTTCGACGAAGATCGCGCCGCGAGAGCGCAGGTCTTCGACGACAAATTTGTTGTGTACCACTTCATGTCGCACGTAGATCGGCGGACCAAACACTTCCAGAGCGCGATTGACGATTTCGATCGCGCGGTCCACACCGGCACAAAAGCCGCGGGGGTTGGCGAGTTTGATTTGCATGCTGTGCCTCATGTGTGGAGCAGCCCGGCCGAAGCCGGGCTTGATGGCGGAGATCAGGAAGCCAGAATCGCCTTCACGTCGAAGATTTCCACTTCGAAGCTCAGGGTCTTGCCCGCCAGCGGGTGGTTGAAGTCGATGGTGACCTGCTCGTCATCGAATGCTTTCACCACGCCGGGTAACTCGGTGTTGGCCGCGTCATTGAAGATCACCAGCAACCCTTCGGACAGTTCCATACCCACGAACTGCGAGCGTGGCATGATCTGCACGTTTTGTGGGTTGGGCTGACCAAAGGCGTTTTCCGGCGGAATCTGTACGGTTTTTCTGTCACCCGCCTTGAAACCGAAAATCGCCGCTTCGAAGCCGGGCAGCAGATTGCCGTCGCCGACCTTGAACGTGGCCGGAGCCTTTTCGAAGGTGCTGTCGACGGTGTCACCGTTTTCCAGACGCAGGGCAAAGTGCAAAGTGACCTGGGTGTTCTGGCTTATGCGCAGTTCGCCTGCCGAGCCTTGGGTCGACGTCTGTTCAGTCATTGACGGTCTCTCCGGTTTTCTTGCTCTTGAACATGTCCAGCGCCAGCATGATCGCGCCGACGGTGATTGCACTGTCGGCGACGTTAAAGGCCGGGAAGTACCAGCGGTTCTGCCAGTGGACCAGAATGAAGTCGATCACATGCCCCAACACCACGCGGTCGTACAGGTTGCCCAGCGCGCCGCCCAGCACCAGCGCCAGCGCGATGGCCAGCCAGGTGTCATCGCGACCAAGACGCTTGAGCCAGACCACCAGCACCGCACTGACCACAATCGCGATCAGGGCGAACAGCCAACGCTGCCATCCGGCACCGTCCGCCAGAAAACTGAAGGCTGCCCCAGTGTTGTAAGCCAGGGTCCAACTGAAGTAGTCCGGGATCACGATAATCTGCTGATAGAGGCTCAGCGAGTTCTCGAAGTAATACTTGCTGACCTGGTCGACAACCACAATCAGCACGGTCAACCACAGCCAGGCAAGACGGCCGAACGAGGCGTTAGGCAACGATGTGTCAGGCATAGTGACGCACCTCGCCCGCACCGCTGATGTTGTCTACGCAACGGCCGCAGATTTCCGGATGCTCAGGGTTCACGCCGACATCCTCGCGGTGATGCCAGCAACGGGCACACTTGGCGTGGCTAGACTTGACCACTTCCAGCTTCAGACCCGCGACTTCGGTGACCACCGCATCCGCCGGAGCCGATACGAACGGTGCCACGCTGGCGGTCGAGGTGATCAACACGAAGCGCAGCTCGTTGCTCAGTTTCGACAGATCAGCGACCAGCGAATCTTCTGCGTACAGGGTCACTTCGGCCTGCAGATTGCCACCGATGGCCTTGGCCGCGCGCAGGTTTTCCATTTCCTTGTTGACCGAGGTCTTCACCGCCATGATCCGCTCCCAGTAAGCGCGGTCCATGTCGAAGTCGGCCGGCATTTCGCTCAGGCCGTCGTACCAGGTGTTGAGCATCACCGATTCGTTGCGCTCGCCCGGCAGGAACTGCCACAGCTCGTCGGCGGTGAACGCCAGGATCGGCGCGATCCAGCGCACCAGCGCTTCGGAGATATGGAACAGCGCGGTCTGGCAGGAGCGACGCGCGGTGCTGTCGGCAGCCGTGGTGTATTGGCGATCCTTGATGATGTCCAGATAGAAGCCACCCAGCTCCTGCACGCAGAAGTTGTGGATCTTCGAATACACATTCCAGAAGCGGTATTCGCCGTAATGCTCTTGCAGCTCGCGTTGTAATAGCAGCGTGCGGTCCACGGCCCAGCGATCCAGCGCGAGCATTTCTTCGGCTGGCAGGATGTCGGTCGCCGGGTTGAAGCCCGACAGGTTCGAGAGCAGGAAGCGTGCAGTGTTGCGGATACGACGATAGGCATCGGCGCTGCGCTGCAGGATCTGATCGGAAACTGCCATTTCGCCCGAATAGTCAGTCGCCGAGACCCACAGGCGCATGATGTCCGCGCCCAGCGAATCGTTGACCTTCTGCGGCGCGACCACGTTGTTCAGCGATTTGGACATCTTGCGGCCGTTCTCGTCGACCACAAAGCCGTGGGTCAGCAGTTCGCGATACGGTGCGTGGTCGTCCAACATGCAGCCGGTCAGCAGTGACGAGTGGAACCAGCCGCGGTGCTGGTCGGAACCTTCCAGGTACAGGTCGGCACGCGGGCCGGTGTCGTGGCCCATCGGGTGCGAGCCGCGCAATACGTGCCAGTGCGTGGTGCCGGAGTCGAACCAGACGTCCAGTGTGTCGGAGATCTTGTCGTACTTGGCAGCCTCGTCACCCAGCAATTCGCTGGCGTCCAGCTTGAACCAGGCTTCAATGCCCTCTTTCTCGACACGCAGAGCCACTTCTTCCATCAGCTCGACGGTGCGTGGGTGCAGGTCGCCGCTTTCCTTGTGCAGGAAGAACGGAATCGGCACGCCCCAGTTGCGTTGACGCGAGATGCACCAGTCCGGGCGGTTGGCGATCATCGAATGCAGGCGCGCCTGGCCCCAGGCCGGTACGAACTCGGTGTCTTCGATGGCCTTGACCGCGCGCTTGCGCAGGGTTTCGCCGCTTTCAGGCTGCTTGTCCATGCCGACGAACCACTGCGCGGTGGCGCGGTAGATCAAGGGCGACTTGTGGCGCCAGCAATGCATGTAGCTGTGGCTGATGGTTTCGGTGTCCATCAGGCTGCCGACTTCGACCAGCTTGTCGATGATGTTCTGGTTGGCCTTGAAGATGAACTGGCCACCGAAGAACTCCAGCGACTCGACATACACGCCGTTGCTCTGCACCGGGCTGATGATGTCGTCGTTGCTCAGGCCGTATTGCTTGCAGATTGTGAAGTCGTCCACGCCATAGGCAGGCGAGCAGTGAACAATACCGGTGCCCGCACCCAGCTCGACGTATTCGGCCAGGTAGATCGGCGACAGGCGATCGTAGAACGGATGGCGGAAATTGATCAGTTCCAGCGCCTGACCGGTGGTGGTCGCAACGACCGTGCCTTCCAGTTTGTAACGGGCCAGACAGCTTTCAACCAGCTCGGAGGCCAGCACCAGCAGTTTGTCGCCGACATCAACCAGCGAGTATTCGAACTCGGGATGGACGTTCAGCGCCTGGTTGGCGGGGATAGTCCACGGCGTGGTGGTCCAGATGACGATGGACGCAGGCTTGCCCAGCGACGGCAGACCGAAGGCTGCGGCCAGCTTCGCCTCGTCGGCAATCGGGAACGCCACATCGATGGTCGAGGATTTCTTGTCCTGGTATTCGACTTCAGCTTCAGCCAATGCCGAACCGCAATCGAAGCACCAGTTGACCGGCTTCAGACCCTTGAAGACGAAACCGCCCTTGACCATTTCGGCCAGCGCACGGATTTCTCCGGCTTCATTGGCGAAGTTCATGGTCAGGTACGGATTGCTCCAGTCGCCCAGCACACCCAGACGGATGAACTCAGACTTCTGGCCTTCGATTTGCTCGGCCGCATAGGCGCGGCACAGCTCGCGCGTGCGATCGGCGGAGAGGTTCTTGCCGTGGGTCACTTCGACCTTGTGCTCGATCGGCAGACCATGGCAGTCCCATCCCGGCACATAAGGGGCATCAAAGCCCGCCAGGGTCTTGGAACGCAGGATCATGTCCTTGAGAATCTTGTTGACCGCATGACCGATGTGAATAGTGCCGTTGGCATACGGAGGACCGTCGTGCAGGACGAACTTGGGACGATCCTTGCCAATCTCGCGCAGCTTCTGGTACAGGCCAATGCTGTCCCAGCGCTGCAGAGTTTGCGGCTCGCGCTGGGGCAGGCCGGCCTTCATAGGGAAGGCGGTGTCCGGAAGGTTTAGCGTGGCTTTATAATCAGTCATTTCAGGCTCTTGTTTAGCGGTTAGCCATGCCAATGGGCACGGGCGGCGGCGACGTCCGCATTGATCGCCGTCTTGAGCGCCTCCAGTGAGGCGAAACGCTGCTCATCACGCAGCTTGTGGTGGAAAGCCACCGTTAAACGCCGACCGTAAAGATCGCCGGCAAAATCCAGAAGATGCACTTCAAGGTGGGCACTGCCATCACCTGCCACGGTCGGGCGCACGCCGATGTTGGCGACTCCCGGCCAGGCCTTGCCGTCGATGTCCATGCTGACCAGATAAACCCCGCTCAACGGCACACGACGACGCTTGAGTTGCACGTTGGCGGTGGGCGTACCCAGTTGCCGCGCCAGCTTCTGGCCATGTAACACCCGCCCGGTAATCAGGAACGGACGCCCCAGCATACGCTCGGCCAGGGCAAAGTCCGCTGCAGCCAGGGCTTTACGCACTTTGGTGCTGCTGACCCGGATGCCATCGATTTCAACGGTCTGCGCCGCTTCTACGGTAAAACCATACGTCGTGCCGGCCTGCTGCAGAAAATCGAAATCACCGACCCGGTCGTAGCCAAAACGAAAGTCATCGCCCACTTCAAGGTGCTGCACGCCGAGCCCGTCGATCAGTACCGTCTCGACGAAGCTGGCGGCGCTGAGTTTGCAGAGGCGCTGATTGAAGGACAGACACAATACCCGGTCGACGCCCTCCGCACCCAGCAGTTCAAGCTTGTCGCGCAAACGCGCCAGACGTGCCGGCGCCGTCTCCGGGGCAAAGAACTCGCGCGGCTGCGGTTCGAAAATCACCACGCAGCTGGGCAACCCCAATTCGACGGCACGCTCGCGCAAACGCGCCAGGATAGCCTGGTGGCCGCGGTGAACACCGTCGAAATTGCCAATCGTGGCGACGCAGCCCCGATGTTCGGGGCGCAGGTTGTGAAGGCCTCTAACCAGCTGCATAACGCACTTCTTGCTCATAAAGTGGCCGATTATAACCACACACGGCCGTGGACGACAGGCAACACGCCAAGACCGGACGCCGGTTAGTGGCGCGCAACGAAAAAAACCGACAGCCAACCGCTGTGCAGCGCCCTACATGACCGCTTTGCGGGCAAAATCCCTGAGCCGGAAGCCGAGCAACAGAAGCATTGCAAAATAGGTCACCACGCCCGCGGCCACCAACGCACCGAGCCGCACAAAACGTTCCAGCATTTGCCCCTCACCCCACGCCGGCATGAAATGCATCAGCCCCAGCAGCACAGCCGACATCACCGCGACGGCAATCATCAGCTTGAACAGAAACTTCGTCCAGCCAGGCTGCGGCTGAAACAACTGCTGCTTGCGCAGCTGCCAGAACAGCAGCCCGGCATTGATGCATGCCCCCACGCTGATGGCCAGCGCCAGACCGGCATGCTGCAACGGCACTATGAACACAAGGTTCAACAGTTGAGTCACTATGAGGGTGAAGATCGCGATTTTCACCGGGGTGCGGATATTTTGTTGCGCATAAAAGCCGGGCGCCAGCACCTTGATCAGGATGATCCCCAGCAAACCAACCGAATAGGCGACCAGCGCACGCTGAGTCATGGCCGAGTCCAGCGCATCGAACTTGCCGTACTGAAACAGCGAAACGGTCAACGGCTCGGCGAGTAACCCCAGCGCCAGCGTGCAGGGCAGAACCAGCACGAAGCACAGGCGCAGACCCCAGTCGAGAATTCGCGAATACTCCTGACGATCCCGTTGCGCGTAGGTTTTGGACAGGATCGGCAACAGAATCGTGCCCAGTGCAACGCCCAGCACCCCGGACGGCAATTCCATCAGGCGGTCGGCGTAATACATCCACGACACCGAACCGGCGACGAGGAACGAGGCAAATATGGTGTTGATGATCAGCGAAATCTGGCTGACCGAAACGCCCAGGATGGCGGGCAGCATCTGTTTCATCACTCGCCAGACGCCGGCATCGCGCAGATTGAGACGCGGCAGCACCAGCATGCCGATCTTTTTCAGGTGCGGCAGTTGATAAAGTAACTGTAACAGGCCGCCAACCAGCACTGCCCAGCCGAGCGCCATGACCGGTGGGTCGAAGTACGGCGTCAGGAACAGCGCGAAAAAGATCATGCTGACGTTGAGCAGGGTCGGCACGAACGCGGGCACCGAGAAACGGTTCCAGGTGTTGAGGATCGCCCCGGCCATCGAAGACAGCGAGATCAGCAATATATAAGGAAAGGTCACGCGTAGCAGATCGGAGGTCAGGGCGAATTTCTCCGGCGTATCGACAAAGCCGGGCGCGGTCGCCCAGATCACCCAGGGCGCGAAAATCACCCCCAGCAGCGTGACCAGCGCCAGCGCCAGCGTCAGCAACCCGGTTACGTAAGCGACAAACGTGCGGGTCGCCTCCTCGCCTTGCTGGCTTTTGTATTCAGCCAGAATCGGCACGAAGGCCTGGGAAAAAGCCCCTTCAGCAAAGATTCGGCGCAGCAGGTTGGGCAGTTTGAAGGCAATAAAGAACGCATCCGTTGCCATTCCGGCGCCAAAAGTGCGTGCAATGATGGTGTCACGGATGAAGCCCAACACCCGGGAAACCATGGTGATAGAGCTGACGGCGGCAAGTGACTTGAGTAGATTCATGGAAAGAGTTATGCGCCTCGGCAAAGGATGGGCGATTAAGCCAGCCATATATGCGATACTTCGCGCCGCAAAAACGCCCGAAGCAAAGGCCGCGAGTTTACAGGTCGCAGGCCGGAAATAAATCCTCCGGTCAAATGTAGCAACCACTCAGCGGAACACCTTAACTGCCCTTGACAAGACTTCAACTCATCGGCATGATTCGCGGCCTATTTTGTTTGCTATTTCACAAAGTCTTTCGAGGAGCTCGACGGTGGCCAACACACCTTCCGCCAAAAAACGTGCAAAACAGGCTGAGAAGCGTCGCAGCCACAACGCCAGCCTGCGTTCCATGGTTCGTACCTACATCAAGAATGTGGTAAAAGCCATTGACGCAAAAGACGCAGAAAAAGCGCAAGCCGCTTATGTTCTGGCAGTGCCTGTTATCGACCGTATGGCCGATAAAGGCATCATCCACAAGAACAAAGCTGCTCGCCATAAAGGTCGTCTGAACGGTCACATCAAGGCCCTGAGCCTTGCTGCTGCAGCCTAAGCGATCCGCTTGTTAAAAAACCGACCTCAGCAGACTGTGTGAAAACACACTGATGAAGGCCCAAGCAAACGCCCCGACTTGTTCGGGGCGTTTTTTTTGTATTGGCAGCAGACGAAAAAAATGTCCGCTCAGCCCATCAAAGCCATCAGATGGCGCACACCGAGCACTTTAATCGCTCGTTTCAGGTTATAGGCATTCACCGCCAAGGCCATTTCAGCTTTTGTACCCTCCAGTTGTCGCAGCAAGAAACGGCCATTACCAAATAGCCATTGCTTGAGGTTGCCGAAGGGGTGCTCAACGATGGATCTTCGGTTGGCCATCATCTCAGGATGCGCCTGCATTCTTTGCTCCATCCGCTCGAAAGCCTCTTCATGGGCATGTCGTGAGACATAACGGCGCCGGGCTCGAGTGCATTGCGTTTTCAGCGCGCAGTTGGCGCAGTCATCGACCTCAGCCTGATAGATCCGATCACCTTTGTTGTGCTGTTTTAGCGTTAACCATTTGCCTGCCGGACACTGGAAACGATCGTGTCCGGTCTCATAGATAAAGTCTTTTCGCTCAAAGAGCTGCTCTTCCTGACTGCCAGGGTTTTTCGAACGATTGGGCGGTACATAGGCCGTAATCGAAGCATCCTCGCAGGCCTGAAACTGCTTGCCATTGGAGTAGCCGGCATCGGCAGTGACCGTCAGATCATCTTGCTGTAACTCTGCTTTGGCGGCCTTGGCCATCGGCTCCAGTTGCTTTCGGTCATCGCCATCTTGGGTGACCTCATGATGCAAAATCAGGCAATGCTCGGCGTCCACGACGGTTTGCACGTTGTAGGCCACACGTGGCCCTTTGGCCGTGCGCATCATTCGGGCATCGCTTTCATGGGTGTTGAACTGCTCGATGCCCATCGAACGCATCAGTGCCTGGCAACTCTGATTATCCTGTTGTCGAGCCTCAAGCTGTGCCAGGGCTACCTTGATTGCGCTGCGATCAATTGAATCTGTGGTTTCAGCCTTGTCGGCCTCATCCAGCTCGGCCAGATACTGAGCGATGCGCTTATCCAGTTTTTCTTCCTGGCGCTTGAGCTGCTTCAAATTCACATGACGCCGTGAGGATGCGACCGCCTGAAACTTGCTGCCGTCGATGGCCACCAACTCACCGGCGATCAAGCCTGCCGTGCGACAAAACCGAACGAAAGCACGGCAGGTCGCGATGAAGGCGGGTTTATTGTTCTTGCGAAAATCGGCGATGGTCTTGAAGTCGGGCTTGAGCCGGTTGATCAGCCACATCACTTCGATGTTGCGCTGACACTCGGCTTCAAGACGTCGCGATGAGCGAATCCGCTGAAAATAGCCGTAGAGGTAGAGTTTTAGCTGATCGGCGGGATCATAAGCAGGGCGCCCCGTGCTTTTTGGAATCGCTTTATCGAAGCCCAGTTGCACCAGATCGAGCCTGGCAACGTACAGGTCAATGACACGAACGAGGTGATCCTCGGGGATCAACTCTTCCAGCGAGACCGGGAATAGGCTGGTCTGGCTGCGGGACTCACCTTGGATGTAGGCCATAACGAAAAATGCTCTGTATCTTTCGATACGGAGCATTTTCTTTGAGCGCTGCGCAGATTGCTAGGTTTTCACACAGTCTGTCAGGGTCGGTTTTTTATTGCCTGCGGGAAAGCAGAGCAGGCGCCGTCCGAACACCTTTCGCCCAACACAAAACGCGGCGCTGCCAAGAGGGCGTGGGAGATTCAGGAGGTTACGAGGCTGCGAAGCGGCCTTTACGGCTGTGCCTGATGTACCGCATGCACAGGCTTTGCTGCCGGTTCCCGACAGTTCGCGGACAAGTCCGCTCCCACATTTATTGAGCCCAACACAGTGGGCTTCTGCCCGGAGGGCGTGGGAGCGGACCGGGCGACGCTTCGCTTGTTCGCGATGGGCTGCGAAGCGACCCTGAAGCCGCGCCTGATGTACCGCATGCACAGGCTTTGCTGCCGGTTCCCGGCAGTTCGCGGACAAGTCCGCTCCTACAGAAACCTATAGATCGCGTACAAGCGAGGCGTCGCCCAATCAAAAACCAGCCCATCAAGGCGCAGGCGCGGTTGTCCATGGCAGGATCGGGATCGCGGTCACGGCATTTTGCGGACTGCCTTCGATGACGCGGTCGCTGTAGACCAGGTACACCAGTGTATTGCGCTTCTTGTCGAAGAAACGCACCACCTGAATGGTCTTGAAGACCAGCGAAGTGCGCTCCTTGAAGACCTCATCACCATCCTTGAGGTTTTCCTTGAAGCGGATAACGCCAACCTGGCGGCAGGCGATGGACGCCTCGGCACGATCCTCAGCCAGCCCCAGACCACCCTTCACCCCACCAGTCTTGGCGCGCGACAGGTAGCACGTTACACCCTCGACCTTGGGATCATCGAACGCCTCGACGACGATCCGGTCGTTAGGCCCTACCATCTTGAACACTGTCGATACCTGACCGATTTCTTCCGCAGAGACCAGCACAGGCACCAGCAACAAAGCAGCCAACACACCTTGTGTGACGCGCATCGATTATTCCTTTTATTTAGCCGAACTCACCAACCTGAACCCGGCAGCGACCCAACCCGGCAATCTGCATCAGACGAGAATCAGGTTATCCCGATGAATCAACTCCGGCTCGGCCATGTAGCCTAGCTCACGAACAATCGCTTCGGATGAGTGACCAATGATTTTCTGCGCTTCGATGGCACTGTAGTTACTCAGACCACGGGCGATTTCCCGACCATCCGGTGCCACACACACCACCATCTCGCCACGCCGAAAACTGCCCTGAACCAGCTTGACGCCCACCGGCAGCAGGCTTTTATGATCTTTCGCCAGCGCCGACACCGCTCCATCGTCGAGCACCAGCGTACCGCGAGTCTGCAGATGACCGGCCAGCCATTGCTTGCGGGCCGCGAGCATTTCGCGCTCGGGAGACAGCAAGGTACCCAACCGCTCGCCACCCTTGAGGCGCGCCAGCACGCGCTCGATGCGCCCGCCGACGATCACCGTATGCGCACCGGAGCGCGCAGCCAGACGCGCAGCACGCAGCTTGGTCTGCATGCCGCCACGCCCCAGCGCACCGCCCGTGCCGCCCGCCACTGCATCCAGCGCCGGATCATCGGCACGCGCCTCGTAAATCAGCTGCGCCTCCGGGTTATTGCGCGGGTCCGCGTCGAACATACCGTCGCGATCGGTCAGGATGACCAGCAGATCAGCCTCGACCAGATTAGCGACCAGCGCCGCCAGCGTGTCGTTGTCGCCAAAGCGGATTTCATCGGTGACCACGGTGTCATTTTCGTTGATGACCGGCACCACCCCAAGCTCGACCAGCGTGCGCAGGGTACTGCGGGCGTTCAGGTAGCGCTTGCGATCAGAAAGGTCGTCATGGGTCAGCAGGATCTGCGCGGTATGCCGGCCATGCTCGGCAAAGCTCGACTCCCACGCCTGCACCAGGCCCATCTGGCCGATGGCAGCAGCAGCCTGAAGCTCGTGCATCGCACTGGGTCGCGCCGTCCAACCAAGGCGACTCATGCCCGCAGCCACCGCTCCGGAAGAAACCAGCACCAGCTCGACGCCTGCTTCATGCAGCGCCACCATCTGCTCAACCCACACACCCATGGCGTTGCGATCCAGCCCCTTGCCATCTGCGGTCAGCAGGGCACTGCCGATTTTCACAACCCAGCGCTGGGCACCCGTCACTTTGCTGCGCATCTTCTTCCAACCTTAGCCAGAGGGTTTTCAAATTCGGGACACAAAAACGCCGCTGACAATCGTAGCGGCGTTCAAGTTTACTTCAAGCGATCAGTCACGGACGTAAATGATTTCCGGACCGTCTTCATCTTCAACGTCTTCTTCATCCCAGTCATCGTCGCCGATGTCGTGCACGCTCTTCACGCCACTGCGGCGCAGGGCACGCTGATCGTCCAGCGCCTGCAACTGCGCCCGCGCCTCGTCTTCGATGCGCTGATCCAGTTCAGCCAGCTCTTCGGCATAACCAGGCTCTTCGGCGATACGCAGACTGCGCTCTTCCAGGTAACGCATGATGTCGCGCGTCAGCTGCTCGGTACCTTCTTTGGCAATGGCAGAGATCACGTAGACCGGGCCGGTCCATTCCAGGCGATCGACGATCTCCTGCTTGCGCGCTTCCTGCTCTTCTTCAAGAATCTGGTCGCACTTGTTCAGCACCAGCCAGCGATCACGCTCTGCCAGTGACGGGCTGAATTTTTCCAGCTCGCGAACGATTACTTCGGCAGCATCCGGCGCACTGGTTTCATCCAGCGGCGCCATATCGACGAGATGCAGCAACAGACGCGTACGCGCCAAGTGCTTGAGGAAGCGAATCCCCAGGCCCGCGCCGTCAGAAGCACCCTCGATCAGGCCGGGAATGTCGGCCACGACAAAGCTCTTCCAGCGATCGACGCTGACCACACCCAGGTTCGGCACCAACGTGGTGAACGGATAGTCAGCCACTTTCGGCTTGGCGGCCGACACCGAACGAATGAATGTGCTTTTACCGGCGTTCGGCAGACCCAGCAGGCCGACGTCCGCCAGCACTTTCAGCTCCAGCTTGAGATCACGCTGATCGCCCGGCTTGCCTGGCGTGGTCTGACGCGGAGCGCGGTTGGTGCTGGATTTGAAGCGAGTGTTACCCAGACCGTGCCAGCCGCCCTGAGCAACCATCAGGCGCTGACCGTCTTTGGTCAGGTCGCCGATGATTTCCTGGGTGGTCGCATCGATGATGGTGGTCCCGACCGGCACGCGCAGCACCAGCTCTTCACCCTTACGACCGGTGCAATCGGCGCTGCCGCCATTGGAACCGCGCTCAGCATCAAAGTGACGGGTATAACGGTAGTCGACCAGCGTGTTGAGGTTGACGTCAGCGACCATGAAGACCGAACCGCCATCACCACCGTCACCGCCGTTAGGACCACCGTTTTCAATGAATTTTTCGCGACGGAAGCTCATGCAACCGTTGCCGCCGTCGCCGGCTTTTACTCGAATAGATACTTCATCTACAAATTTCATAACGCACGCCTCCCGCCACAGGGACGAGCAGAACCACATAAATTACATAAGACTCTTGCAAAAATGAGCGTTGCGATACCGATCAGAAACCAGCGACCCTAAGGGTCAACATCACAACAGCCCGCACAAACAGTTTTGCAAGAGACTCACCTGCCTCTCTACCTCTACAAACAAAAAAGCCCCGTCGCAAGACAGGGCTTTTAAGCAACTGCGTGATTACGCTGCGGAGACTTCAGTCTTCGGAACGATGCTCACGTAGCGGCGACCGAAGGCGCCCTTGACCTGGAACTTGATCACGCCTTCCACTTTCGCGAACAGGGTGTGATCTTTACCCATGCCAACGCCGTAGCCGGCGTGGAACTGGGTGCCGCGCTGACGCACGATGATGTTGCCAGGGATGATAGCCTGGCCGCCATACATCTTCACGCCAAGGCGTTTGGCTTCTGAGTCGCGCCCGTTACGGGTACTACCACCAGCTTTTTTGTGAGCCATGAGTCAATTCTCCAAATGAGGATTAGGCTGAATTAAGCCTGAATACCTGTAATTTTGATCTCGGTGTACCACTGGCGGTGGCCCATACGCTTCATGTGGTGCTTACGACGACGGAACTTGATGATACGAACCTTATCGTGACGACCTTGCGAAACCACTTCAGCCACAACGGTAGCGCCAGCAACAACCGGAGCACCGATATTGACGTCGTCGCCATTGCCAACCAGCAGAACGCGGTCAAACGTGACGGATTCGCCAGTAGCGATTTCCAGTTTTTCAATTTTCAGGTATTCACCTGGGGCGACTTTGTACTGCTTGCCACCGGTAACAATTACTGCGTACATGGTATTTCTCCGAAAATCCTGCTCACCCAGCTCTTTATAAGAAGAGTATTGGCTGGCATGGCTGCATTGGGCTGGAACGGCCCGTTTGCATTGCGTAAGGCAGGTGCTGCCCAGGAAAGTTAGGGTGCGCGATTGTACGCAAGGCAATCATGGGTTGCAAGAGGCGGGTCGTCATACCTTGACACGCTCTACCCCGCAACCTAGCATGCGGCGCAACCTATCCGGAGCACGTGTCGCTGATGCAACCCCAAGCCTTCTACCGCGCGGTGGCGGACGACTTTAGTGCCGTTGACCTTATCATCAAAAAGCAACTGACGTCGCGCGTGCCGCTGGTCTCGAAAATCGGCGATTACATCACGTCGGCTGGCGGCAAGCGCCTGCGCCCGCTGCTGGTGCTGTTGTGTGGCAAGGCTCTGGGCCGTGAGGGCGATGATGTTCGCCTGCTCGCCGCCACCATCGAATTCCTGCACACCGCAACGCTGCTGCACGACGATGTCGTCGACATGTCCGGCATGCGTCGCGGGCGGTCTACCGCCAACGCACTGTGGGGCAATGCACCCAGCGTGCTGGTGGGCGACTTCCTTTATTCCCGCTCGTTCGAAATGATGGTCGAACTGGGCTCGATGGAAGTCATGCGGATTCTGTCCAAGGCGACCCGTGTGATTGCCGAGGGTGAAGTCCTGCAACTGTCCAAGATCCGCGATGCCAGCACCACCGAAGAAACCTACATGGAAGTGATTCGCGGCAAGACAGCCATGCTGTTCGAGGCCTCGACCCACAGCGCCGCCGCCCTGTGCAACGCCTCAGATGCGCAAACTGAAGCACTGCGCACCTTCGGTGATCACCTGGGTGTGGCCTTCCAGTTGGTCGATGATCTGCTCGATTACCTGGGTGATGCCGAAACACTGGGCAAGAACGTCGGTGATGACCTGGCCGAAGGCAAGCCTACACTGCCGTTGATTTACACCATGCGCGAAGGCAGCCCGGAGCAGGCCGTACTGGTGCGGCAGGCGATCCAGAAAGGCGGCTTGGAAGATCTGGAAAGCATCCGCAATGCCGTGGAAAGCGCCGGAGCTCTGGATTACACCGCACGCCTGGCCCGCGATTACGCAGCCCGCGCCATCGCTTGCCTGGACGCCCTGCCGCCCAGCGAGTACCGCGATGCACTGGTCGAGCTGAGTGAATTCGCGGTCGCCCGCACCCACTGACAGCCGACTGCAAGCGAAAATCCCGTCCCGCGTGACGGGCTTTTTCTTGCCCTCGATTCACTGACCTGGATCAACCACTCGACGCAAAATGAGAATTAATCTCAATAGTGCCTTGCTATTATCTCGATAAGAATTATTCTCATCTGACCAAACGCAGGAGATGAGACATGACTTATTTGATCGATGCATGGCTGGACCGCCCTCACCCTTACCTGAGAATTCTGCACCGCGAGACCGGTGAGGTATGTGCCGTTCTGGAAGAGGAAGCGCTGGAGGAGTTGCGTGATCAGGGCGATCTGGACTTTTACAGCCTGAGTTCCAGCGAGCCACTGGTGCTCAAGGAGATGGTGCGCAATCTGTTTCTGTTCTGTTATGCACGGGCGTTGCGCCCGATGGGTGAGTTGCACTGAGCATGGCGCATCAGCACAACCCCGCCGCTGAACGAATCAGCCGATTCGTTCAGCGATCTTCTGTATCGAACAGGCCGATTACAGAACGTCCAGCAGTTCCACGTCGAACACCAGCACGCTGTGCGGTGCGATGCTGCCGACGCCCTGAGCGCCATAAGCCAGCTCGCTCGGTACGTACAGACGCCATTTGCTGCCAGCGTTCATCAATTGCAGTGCTTCGGTCCAGCCAGCGATCACGCCGCTGACCGGAAATTCGGCCGGTTCGCCACGGTCGTAGGAGCTGTCGAACACGTTGCCGTCGATCAAGGTGCCGTGATAATGAACGCGGACCTGATCTTCACGGGTCGGCTTGGCGCCTTCGCCAGCGGTCAGCACTTCGAATTGAAGACCCGACGCCAGCGTGGTCACGCCTTCGCGCTTGGCGTTTTCAGCCAGGTAAGCCTTGCCGGCGCCAGCCGCCTGCTCAGCCTTGGCAGCTGCTTCGGCCTGCATGATTTCGCGGATGACCTTGAAGCTGGCGGACATTTCTTCTTGACCGACACGGCTTGGCTGACCGCCAAAGGCGTCGCGCAGACCTGCCACGATGGCTTCCAGATCGACACCCGGTGGCGGGTTGTCGCGCAGCTGATCGCCCAGTTGACGGCCGATGCCGTAGCTGACGCGGGTTTCGTCGGTGGACAGATTGACTTCGGACATGACACTGCTCCGCATAGGGGCGCACAGTCGATGAGCGCGTGATGCCTGACGGCTATCACCTCACGCTGATACACCCCGGACCAAAAGGCCGAGCAGCCTAGCACAACAGACCGGAAACGTCCTAAAGCAGCAATGGGCGGCTTCCGGCCGTCAGGACCATGAGGAATGAAAGGAGATCGGCATGCGCATCTCGGAACGGTCATTGACCGGCATCCCGCACAACTCGTCATGTACCACGCAGTGCACCAGATAAAACGGTACCGGCGGCAGCTCCTTGAGCAGGTCCCGCGCGTGCTCGACCGAACGCAGGTGCAAGGTCTTGCCCGCCTGATCCTTGAGCATCACCGAGGTGCCGTCCATGCGCACATCCAGCAGATAAATGCCGCCTTCCATGGAGATCAGGTTCAGCTCGTCGACGCGCCCGGCCTGGGCATGCGCGGTCAATTCCTGATAATTCATGATCGAACCTCCTGCGCTACACGTTAAGCATCGGAACCGATGTTTTACCGCATCACCGCACAACATGCCAGAAGCCGGGCCCGCCTTGCGGAACCTGACAAGCCATCACAAAGCGAACAACCATGAGGCGGTTCAGGCCTCAATGCTCATGCTTGGTCAGTTTGTCCAGATAGCCCATTGCGAATGCCGAGATCACGAAGGTCATGTGAATGATCACGTACCACATCAAGTACTCGGTCTTGATGTTGGTGGCGTCCATGAACACCCGCAGCAGATGGATCGAGGAAATCGCCACAATCGACGCGGCGACTTTCATCTTCAGCGAAGACGAATCCATGGTGCCCAGCCAGTTGAGCTTTTCCTTGTCGTCATCGATGTCCAGTTGCGACACGAAGTTCTCGTAGCCGGAAATCATCACCATCACCAGCAGCCCCCCCACCAGCGCCATGTCGATCAACGACAGCAGCACCAGAATCAGATCGGCTTCGGCCAGCGAGAAGATGTTGGGGATGACGTGAAAGACTTCCTGAAAGAATTTGAGACACAACGCCAACAGGCCAAGGGAAAGACCGAAATAGATCGGCGCCAGCAGCCAGCGCGATGCGTACATGGCATTTTCAAAAAAACGTTCCATTGAGACTCGCAAGGTGTTTTGAAAGGACGGGCGAGTATATCAGCGGGAAGGCGCAGCTCTGGGTATGCGACAAAATATCGCACGCGAGGCATCAGGCAGCCGGGTTATGAATGACTAGAACGGCGAGGAGCGCTGAAAAGACGCCATGCCGCTGTCGATACGCCGCAGCTCGGCTTGCATGTGCAGGGTCCAGATCGAAATGTCGTCTGCGCATCGATAGCCGTGCAATGCCAGGCTTTCGGTAATCGAGGTCAACATCGACTGCGCAGCAGGCTGACCATTGAACGGCCCCTGCGACTTGATGGCAGATGGCTGCTCGTCCGCCATGCCAGCGGCAAACAGCAACATCCAGCGATTGCTGTCACAAGGAAGAGGCCGAATGACACATTCGATACGGGTCATCAGCCCCATGCATTCTCGGGTAAGGCAAAGGCTACGCTGCATGATGCGCTCCTGATCGGCAAAAGCTCCCGACTTCTCTCGAAGCAGAGTGCGCGCCAATCCTCAAGGACACGGCGGTTACCGTCAAGACTAGAGGAAAACGGCCACCCGCGAAACGTCCCTGATGAACGGGCCCGGGCAGCCTGGCAGCCCCCCGGTCCGATTCAGGCGCTCGTCAGAGTTTCAGTTCAGGCTGCAACTGCGCAGGCTCTTTTTCCAGTTCTTCCTTGAGGTCTTCGTCGCTGAGCATTTCCGCGATGTCCCGCAGGCGCTCTACGACACGCGCGTTGACGCTGCCTTCAGGGAATTCGCCGTTCTCGTCCGGCGCACCGGCGGGCTCACCGACCAGCAGGCCCAAGGCTTCGTCGGCCTGGCGAACCGCGTAGATATGGAACTGCCCGTCGCGCACTGCCTGCACAACCCGCTCATCGAGCATCAGCGTCGTGACGTTGGCGTGCGGGATGATCGCGCCCTGCTCGCCCGTCAGCCCGCGCGCTTCGCAGAGCCGGAAGAAGCCCTCGATCTTTTCGTTGACCCCGCCCACCGCCTGCACTTCGCCGAACTGGTTGATCGAGCCGGTGATCGCGAAGCATTGCTTGAGCGGCGTGCGTGACAGCGCCGAGATCAACGTGCAGGCCTCACCGAGCGAAGCGCTGTCGCCGTCGACGTAACCGTAGGACTGCTCGAGCGCGATGCTCGCGGAAATCGCAAGCGGGAATTCCTGGGCGTAGCGGCTGCCCAGATAACCGGTAAGGATCATCACACCCTTGGAGTGAATCGGCTGACCGAGGTTGACTTCCCGTTCGATGTCAACGATGCCGCTGCCACCGGGATAAACGGTGGCGGAAATCCGCGCCGGAACGCCGAAGGCCGAATCACCCACCTCCAGAACCGTCAGGCCATTGCACTTGCCGACCGCAGCGCCATCGGTGTCGATCAGGATCACGCCCGCCATCATGTCATCGAGAATCCGCGCCGAGACGCGCCCGGTGCGCGTGGCCTTGGCTTTCAGTGCGCGCTCGATATGCCCGGCGTCGGTCTGGTGGTCATTGGCCAGTTGCCGGATGAAGTCCGCTTCGCTGACCAGTTGAAACAAATCACCGATACGCGCCGACAGACGGCCCTGGTGCTCCGCCAGCCGTGCACTGTAGGTCGCCAGTCGGGCCACTGCGTCGGCCGTCAGCGGCGCCATGCCTTCCTCGGACGTCCGGGTTTTCAGCAACTGGGCGAACTGCTCCAGGGTTTCGTCGACCATCGGAATTTCTTCGTCGAAGTCGACCAACACACGAAACATTTCCTGAACGTCAGGATCGAGGTCTTGCAGCGTGTAATACAGCGAGCGCGAACCGATGATGACGATCTTGACGCTCCACGGGATGACCTGCGGCGTCAGCGAGACCGTCGCCACGCGGCCCAGCTCGCCCAATGGCGACTCCATTTTCAGCTTGCGCGATTGCAGCGTGCGCTTGAGCGCATCCCACACGAACGGTTCGCCGAGCATTTTCTCCGCTTCCAGAATCAGGAAGCCGCCATTGGCACGGTGCAAGGCGCCGGGGCGCAACTGCCGATAAGTGGTGTAAAGCGCACCCTGATCGGTGCTGTATTCGATGCGGCCGAACAGATTGTCGTACGTCGGGTGCTGCTCGAACACCACCGGTGCACCGCCGTCGTGGGTGTGTCCCACGACCAGACTGGGGCTGTACTGCTCTTCCAGCAACTTGCGCGCCTGGGCGTCGGTCTTCGCGTCATCGACCAGTTGCTCGACCACGGTCTTGAGCAGATACACCTGCATGGCTTGCAGATACGCGCAGACAGCGGCGTTTTCGGCGTACTTCTCCGACAGCGGCGCGAGCAACGGCTGCAGGGTCAGGGTGATGGTTTCTTCGTTCAGTTGGCGCAGTTGATTGCTCGACTCGCGTTTCCACTGCGGCAGGCTGGCCAGCTCTTCGTTGAGGCGCTCCTCAAGGGCGGAAATATCGTCGTGAAAACGCTCGCGGTCCGCCTCGGGCAGCTGCGAAAACTCGGCTTCGTCCAGCGCCTTGCCGTCAGCCATCGGCGTGAAGGCGATATTGGAACTGTCGCGATACAGCGCAATGTCCTTCTCCAGCGACAAACGCTCGATCACATCCAGAGCGCGGTCGTAGCGCTGATTGAAGGCGCGGTCGATGGAGCTTTTCTTCTGCTGGTAAGACGGATGCTCGAACACGGCCGGAAACGTCAGCAGCAGGTTGTCGATCAGGCCGTTGATGTCGGCCATGAAAGCCTGCGCGCTGCCCGGCGGCAATTCCAGCGCCTTGGGCTCGCGCGGCTCATCGAAATTGTTGACATAGACCCAGTCGGACGGCGTCTGCATCCGCTTGGCTTCGGCCTTGAGATAACGTTTGACGAACGAAAAACGGCCGGTGCCGGGCTCGCCCATGACGAACACGTTGTAACCGGGACGCGGCATGGCCACGCCGAACTGCAAGGCCTCGACGGCGCGCTCCTGGCCGAGTACGCCGCGAAAGGGTTCGAGATCGTTGGTGGTCGAAAAGCTGAACTGTTCAGCGGAAAACGGACGGGTCAGCGCATGTGGCGCCAGGCGTAGGTTGGCTGCGACAGAATCGGGCATCAGTAATCCTTACATCAGGCGGGGCAGATGTCGGCATTCTGGCGCTCGCCGCACGCGACTTGCAAGGCAGGAAAAGCCTGAATGATTTTTAACGTCTTGAACGCTGCCGACAACACCTGCTAAAACATAAGGGCAGGTAACAATCTGCGACACATGACGGAACCCTTGGAAGCCGTATAGGCTCCAAATGGCACAGGTGGTCACCGAATGACCAGCTGTCTTGATGTAGATACTCAAGAAACTCGACCCTTGGCTGAACTAAAAAGAGAAAAAGCTATGAAACGGATTCTTCTTGGTACGCTCTTCGCCGCTGTATCCATCAACGCTATGGCTCAAGCGCCAGGTGGTCCTGACTGCGGTTGGGGCAACATGCTGTTTGAAGGTCAACGCGGTACTCCCGCTCACTTCCTGGCTTCCACCACCAACGGCACTTCGGGCAACGCCACCTTCGGCATGACCTCGGGCACCAACGGCTGTTCGACCAACAGCGCACTGACCTACGGCGGTAAATCCTGGCTTGCCATGAACGGCATGATGGATGAACTCTCCAAGGACATGGCAATGGGTCAGGGCGAAGCACTGACGACCTACGCCGTGGTACTGGGCGTTGCGCCGGAAGATCGCCAGCACTTCGCGGCCGTCACTCATGAACACTTCTCGCAGATTTTCAGCAAGGCCGACGCCACCGCTGAAGACGTTCACACCAACACCGTCAACGTTCTGAAAAACGATCCGACCCTGGCCAAATACGCTACCCAGGCTTAATGTCGTTCGCCCGCCCTTTCTTCGCAAAGGGCGGGACCCTTTCTGATTTCTCCTGACTAGTTGCCCTCTATGCTCAAACGTCTTGTATTGCTGGCACTGTTTGTCTGTGCCCCCTTGTCTGCGGCTCCCCGTCTGAGCCCTGACCGTTTGCAGCAATTGGCCAATGAGCCGTTCTGGATTTCACTGGGCCACTACGAGGCCGGCAAGCTCGGCGGCTGGCGCAGTTACGTAACCGACCCCAAATTCTTTCTCGCTGCCGACGGTGCCCATGACCCGAAGGCCGAGCTGAGCGCGACACTGGCCGCTCTTTATGCGCCAGTGACCAACGAACAGACCCACGCCCAATGCGTGTACCCGGCGCGCACCCGCTGGCTGCGTGAGCAGTTGCAACTGACTGACCTGCCGACCCCGGACTGCAAGGAATTCAAGGCCTGGTACAAGGACGTGGCCCCGGACAGCACCGTGCTGATCTTCCCGGCGGCCTACCTCAACAGCCCGTCCTCGATGTTCGGCCATACGCTGCTGCGCATCGACCCGGCCAGCGCCAAAACCAACAACACCACGCTGCTGAGTTACGCCATCAACTTCGGTGCCTATATCGAAGGCATGGACAACAGCATTCTGTATGCCTGGAAAGGCCTGGCGGGCGGCTATCCCGGGCTGTTTGCACTGGTGCCCTACCAGGAAAAGCTTTCTGAATACCGCAGCCTGGAAAACCGCGACCTGTGGGAATACCGCCTGAACCTGACCCCGGAAGAAACCGGGCGCATGGTCGAACACGTCTGGGAGCTGAAACAGATTCGCTTCAGCTACTTCTTCTTCGATGAAAACTGCTCTTACCGCTTGCTGGAGCTGTTGCAAGTCGCGCGGCCCGGGCTGCGCCTGACCGAACAGTTCGGACTGACCGCGATTCCGACCGACACCGTCAAAGCCATCAAGGCTGCCGGGCTGGTGGAGAAGATCGACTATCGCCCGTCACGCGAGCGCGAACTGCTCAGCCGTGCCGCGCCTCTCGATGCCGACGAGCAACAGTGGGTCTTGAAGGTCAGCGCCGATCAACAGCAGTTGCAGGACAGCCAGTATCTGGCCTTGCCGAAAGAACGCCGAGCACTGATTCAGGACGCGGCCTACCGCCTGGAGCGTTACCGCGCCAACGGGCTGGAGCGGGATGCCCAGCGCTCGCAACGCAGCTTCGAATTGTTGCAGGCGATCAACCAGAATCCACCGCCGCAACTCGACATTCCGCGCCCCGGTCTGCCGGAAGAAGGGCATGAATCGCGCACCTGGCAACTGGGCGCCGGCACACGCGGCGACCGGGCGTTCGCCGAATACGGCCTGCGCATGGCTTATCACGACCTGAACGACAACGCTTATGGCTTCCCCCTGGGCGCGCAGATCGAGATTCTGCAGCTCAAGGTGCGGCAATACGAAGGCAACGACTGGCAGGTTCAGCAACTGGACCTGGCTACCATCCGTTCGTTGACACCACGGACCGAACTGCTCAAACCCTGGTCATGGCAAGTCACCGGCGGGCTTGAACGGGTACTCGGCAAGCATGGCGACGAAAACCTCGTCAGTCATGTGAACGGCGGCGGCGGTGCAACCTGGCAATTGGCTGACGAGGTGCTGGGCTTTGCGCTGGGCACAGTGCGTATCGAGCACAACAACGATTTCGCCGAGTTTGTCTCCCCTGCCGCCGGTTTCAATACCGGCGTGCTCTGGCGCAACCCACTGGGCAATCTCAGCCTGGAAGCCAAGGGCGACTATTTCACCAACGGCGAAGTGCGCCGCAGCCTCAGCCTCAATCAGCAGTGGGAGTTGTCCCGCAACCTCGGCCTGCGCTTGAGTGCCCAGCGTGAATTCAGCCAGATGAGCTCGCCGCAGAACGAAGTGATGCTTGAGGTGAAGTGGTATCACTATTGATTGAATGTCTGGAAAACGCTCTCATCGGACCTCATCCGATGAAAGCACGATGACATCACACATTCCCTACGTCGCTTTTACAAATAACTCACATATTTGCTTCTAGACTCCTCGTACAAGAAGAGGAAACCATCATGAAGCGGTATTGGCTGTTGTTGTCGCTGGCCATTGTGCTGGCGGGTTGTCAGTCCACCCGTGACCAGATGCTGGCCGAGGGTTATCCACCGGGTTTTGCCGACGGCTATCAGGATGGCTGTGGCAGTGGTCGGGAAGCAGCAGGCGCCAGCACCGGGCTTTTCAAGAAGAACGTGCCCCGCTACCTGAAGGAAAAGCTCTACGCCGAAGGCTGGACCGATGGCTTTCGTCAGTGCCAGGCCGCCCAGAACAATCGTGACCGCTTTGACCCCGGGCAGATTTTCAGTGACCGTGATCGCGACTGGGAACGGGAAAAAACCCGTAGCGCCGCCAAGGCTTACCGCCCGAACTGACGCGCAGGCCCGTGGCGAATTCGACGAAACCAATGATGTCCTTTCGTGGCCCAACGCCTATTAGGGAGGACACTTCATGAGTCGCGCATTCGTAAACGAGGACAACGCCGCCGCTGATGCCGAACAGCCGATAGAACGGCTGGTCAGCGAGCAGACCAATTACGTCACGGCCCGCGGCCTGGAACTGTTGCAAGAGCAGGTGAGCAATCTACAAGCTCAGCACAGTGCGCAAAGCGCCTTGGGTGACGATGCCGACAAACAGCGCCTGGCCGACCTTGAACGCGATCTGCGCTATTTCAACCAGCGCCTGCACAGCGCGCAGGTAGTCGCTCCGGCCGCCTCGACCGAGAAAGTACAAATTGGCAGTTGGGTCACGTTTGCAGATGAAGACGACAACCGCCAGCGCGTGCATCTGGTCGGTGAGGATCAGGCCGATGCCGCCAAAGGGCTTATCAACTGGGGCTCGCCACTGGGCCGCGCCTTGATTGGCGCACAGAAAGGCGACGAAGTGGTGTGGCAACGTCCGGCGGGAGATTTGTCGATTGAAGTGCTGCTGATCGAAACCGAGGAGTGATCGGTCAGCGACAGCGCTGCTCCCGGTCAGGAGCAGCGCATGCCTGAACGCTGATCAGGCCAGCTTTTTGTGACGGACGCGGTGCGGCTGAGCAGCCGCTTCGCCCAGACGTTTTTTACGGTCAGCTTCGTACTCGGTGTAGTTACCTTCGAAGAAGATCGCCTGCGAGTCGTCTTCGTAAGCCAGGATGTGCGTCGCCACACGGTCAAGGAACCACCGATCGTGGGAGATCACAATCGCCGCGCCCGGGAAGTCCAGCAGCGCTTCCTCCAGCGAACGCAGGGTTTCAACGTCGAGGTCGTTGGACGGTTCGTCGAGCAGCAGGACGTTGCCGCCCTCTTTCAACGTCAGCGCCAGGTGCAGACGACCGCGCTCACCACCGGACAAGTCCTTGACGAACTTCTGCTGATCGCCGCCCTTGAAGTTGAAACGACCGACGTAGGTACGCGACGGGATTTCGTAGTTGCCGATGCGGATCACATCGGAACCGTCGGAAACTGCCTGGAACACCGACTTGCTGCCATCCAGATCGTCACGGCTCTGATCGACGCAGGCCAGCTGCACGGTTTCGCCGACTTCAATGGTGCCCGAATCCGGCTGTTCCTTGCCCATCAACATGCGGAACAGGGTCGATTTACCGGCACCGTTACCACCGATCACGCCAACGATGGCGCCTTTAGGCATGGAGAACGACAGATTGTCGATCAACACACGGTCGCCGTACCCCTTGGTGACGTTCTTGAACTCGATAACCTTGTCACCCAGGCGCGGACCGGCGGGGATGTAGATCTCGTTGGTCTCGCTGCGCTTCTGGAATTCCTGCGATTGCATTTCTTCGAAGCGTTGCAGACGGGCCTTGGATTTGGACTGACGCGCCTTGGCGCCCTTGCGGACCCACTCCAGCTCGTCTTTCATGGCCTTTTCATGGGCCGTCTGCTGCTTGGATTCCTGGGCCAGACGATCGGACTTGGCCTCCAGCCAGCCAGAATAGTTACCCTCGTAAGGAATGCCTGCGCCGCGGTCGAGCTCCAGAATCCAGCCCGCCACGTTATCCAGGAAGTAACGGTCGTGCGTGATCGCGACCACAGTGCCCGGGAAATCGTGCAGAAAGTGCTCCAGCCAGGCGACGGAGTCGGCGTCCAGGTGGTTGGTCGGTTCGTCGAGCAAGAGCATGTCCGGTGCTGACAGCAGCAGGCGGCACAGCGCCACACGGCGTTTTTCACCGCCGGACAACACCGAAACCTTTGCGTCCCAGGCAGGCAGGCGCAGTGCATCGGCCGCCACTTCCAGTTGACGCTCCAGGTTATGCCCGTCGCTGGCTTGCAGGATCGACTCCAGCTTGGCCTGCTCGGCCGCCAGCTTGTCGAAATCGGCATCCGGCTCGGCGTATTCGGCGTAGACCTGATCGAGGCGCGCCTGTGCGTCCTTGATCACGCTGACCGCTTCTTCAACCACTTCGCGAACCGTCTTGTTCGGATCAAGTTGTGGCTCTTGCGGCAGATAACCCACATTGAGTTCCGGCATAGGACGCGCTTCGCCGTCGAACTCGGTATCGACACCCGCCATGATCTTCAGCAGCGTGGATTTACCCGAACCGTTGAGGCCCAGCACGCCGATCTTGGCGCCCGGGAAGAAGGACAGAGAGATATTTTTCAGAATTTCCCGCTTCGGCGGCACAACTTTGCTCAGCCGATGCATGGTGTAGACGTATTGAGCCATGGAATGAAAACCTAGCGTCTGTGATGAGGACCGATCTGGAACGCGAGCTTAAAGCTCCGGCCGAAAAAAAGCTTTTATTTGTCCTTGAGACTTGCCGCAGCACCGTTCCGCGCCTTGAATAACTCCAGGCATAAACAGATTGGGGCAGTGCAGACAAATATAAAGCCGGGTCGTTAGTGCAAAAAGTGGAGTCACTCATGCTGGAGTCGGTGGATACCACACGTTGCGCAAAGCTACCCGAATGCAGCCCGCAGGGCAAACGATACGGCCCCACGGGGCTGGCACTACGCCACAACTAAAGGCATGCTAGCCGCCCTCCGGGTGACCGGCTATGTTGTTTAAAGTATTACGGCTTCAGTTCAGCATTCAGGATCACCGATTTGCCTACTTCAACGCGTCTGTCGTCAACGAGTGTCGCTGCAAACAGTACGGGCAGGCCTCTGCGCGGGTCGGTGAAAGGTGCACTGGCGGCGCTGGTATTGCTGATGCTGGCCTTGCTGCTGTGGCAATTGATCGAGCAGTTCCATCAGACTCAGGACCGCCAGCGGCAACGCAGCGTCGAGTACAGCGTTCAGCTCTCCGACCGGATCAGTCTGAACATGGCGCTCAAGGCGCAGATCGCCATGAACCTGCTGGATGAGGCTCAGTCGTCCGGCGAGCAACTGGAACAACCTGAAACGCTCGCGGCCCTGCGCACGACCTTCCCCGCACTGCGCAGCGCCGCCCGCCTCAACCCGGCAGGCAACGTGGTCAGCGACAGCGCTGAAGCCTCCCGCGACGGAGAGTTTTTACGGCGCAGCCTTAAACAGGCGCTGGGCCGCCCGTATTTCTACACCAGCACCGATGATGGCACTCAGGTCTACCTGCTGGTTCGCGTGGGAACGGGCAGCAGCGAAGATTACTGGGCGTTGCGCCTGTCTCCGGACGCGCTCAAAGACCTGTTCAGCCTGCCCGCTCACGATGTTCAACACCTGTGGCGCGTGGAGCAGCGCAAGACCCAACGGGTGATCGTGCGCGAGACGCTGCCCGCCGATGACGCCGACAGCGGTCTGGCCGAAACCATTCTGCTCCAGCCCCTGGCCAACAGTGACTGGCAACTGCGTGGCCTGTTCGATACCTACAAAACCCGCAAGGCGCTGCTCGGGCCGTTGATCGGCAAGTGCCTGATCGGACTGCTATTGTCGATTCTGCCCTTGATTGCCCTGGTCAGCCTGCGCACCCGGCAACGACAGATGCAGCAAAGCCGCCGCCGCTATCGGGATATTTTCGAAGGCGCAGGCGTTGCGATCTGCGTTCTGGACATGTCCGGCCTGCCGGAGCAACTGGACATCCTGCAGCTGAAGACCAGCGATGACCTGGATCGACTGGTCAGGAATCAACCCGCAGCACTGAAAAGACTGTTGCAGCAACTGCAGATCACCGAAGTCAACGAAGTGGCGCTGGGCCTGCTGAATCTCGAATCCGGCGAGCGGGCGTGGCAAAAGCTGATCGAGGGTGAGTCGCGCGCACGCCCCGGTATCGGTGTTCAATTGATTCAGGCGGTGCTCAACAAGCAGCCGCGCCTGGAACTGGAAATCTGCCTCTCCCAGCCAGGCGATCAGGATCAGCACCTGTGGCTGGTCATGCGCCTGCCCGAAGTGCGCAGCGACTTCGATGCCGTGATCCTCAGTATCGGCGACATCACCAGCCGCAAACAGATCGAGCTGTCTCTACAGGACCGTGAAAGCTTCTGGTCCGATGTGCTGCGCACGGTGCCGGATCACCTGTACGTTCAGGACGTGCTCAGTCAGCGCATGATCTACAGCAACCACCATTTCGGCCACACACTGGGCTACAGCAAGCCAGAGCTGAAAGCGATGGGCGAGTTTTTCTGGGAAGTCCTGCTGCACCCGGAGGATGCCAAGAGTTATCAGGACATGCGTCTGCGCCAGCGCCACTACGGCCACAATGAGCTGTTGCAAAGCGTGCTGCGCTTTCGCGACCGGGAAAACAACTGGCGTTGCTTCGACATTCGCGAACAGGCCCTGGCCTGGGACGCCGAACACCGGGTGACGAGGATCATCGGCATTGCCAAGGACATCACCGATCAGGTTGCGTCCAGCCAGTCATTGCGGGACAGCGAACAGCGTTATCGCATGCTTGCCGAAAGCATCAGCGACGTGATCTTTTCCACGGACAATCAACTGCGCCCCAATTATGTCAGCCCTTCGGTGGAGAGCATTCTGGGTTACAGCCCCGACTGGATTCTCGAGAACGGCTGGGCCGGTGCCATCGCCACGCAACAGCAACTGAGCGGTTTCTACGCGCTCATGAGCCGCATTCACAAGGTCCTGAAAAAGCCCAAAGACCTGGCCAGTCTGCGCAGCGAAGTCACCACCCGACTGTTTCTGTTCGACTGCCTGCGCGCCGACGTCCGCAAGATTCCGGTCGAGCTGCGAGTAGTACTGGTCTGGGATGAATACGACAATTTCGAGGGGATCCTCGGCGTCGGCCGGGACATCAGCCAGCAGCGACGGGCGGAAAAAGACCTGCGCATGGCCGCCACGGTATTCGAGCACTCGACCTCGGCGATTCTGATTACCGACCCGGCCGGTTACATCGTGCGAGCCAACGAGGCCTTCACCCGGGTCAGCGGCTATGAAGTCGCTCAGGTGGTCGACCAGTTGCCGAGCATGCTCACAGTGGAAGCCGAACAGGAAGCGCACCTGCGTTACATCATCCGGCAATTGAGCGGGCGAGGCACCTGGGAAGGCGAGGTCCGGCTCAAGCGCCGCAATGGCGAGCACTATCCTGCCTGGGTCGGCATCACGGCGGTGGTCGATGACGAAGGTGATCTGGCGAGTTACGTGTGCTTCTTCACCGACATCAGCGAGCGCAAAGCCAGCGAGGATCGCATTCATCGCCTCGCCTACTTCGACGCGTTGACGCACCAGCCCAATCGCACGCTGTTCCAGGATCGCCTGTACTCAGCGCTGCAACAGGCCGAGCGTCAGCAAGCCTGGGTGGGGCTGATGTTTCTGGATCTGGATCGTTTCAAACCGATCAATGACTCACTGGGACATGCTGCAGGCGACCGCATGCTTCAGGAAATGGCTACGCGCCTGCTCGCCTGTGTCGATGTCAATGACACGGTGGCGCGCATGGGTGGCGACGAGTTCACTCTGCTGCTGCAACAGGGCAGCACCCGTGAAGAAGCGCTGAATCGCGCGATCCACGTGGCCGAGCGGATTCTGACCAGTCTGGTGACGCCGTTCGTGCTGGAGGGCCGCGAGTTTTTCGTCACCGCCAGCATCGGCATCGCCCTCAGCCCGCAGGACGGCAAAGAGCTGAGCCAGTTGATGAAGAACGCCGATACGGCGATGTATCACGCCAAGGAATGCGGCAAGAACAACTTCCAGTTCTATCAGGCGGACATGAACGCCACCGCGCTGGAACGTCTGGAGCTGGAAAGCGACCTGCGTCATGCCCTTGAACAGCAGGAGTTCACCCTTTACTACCAGCCGCAGTTCAGTGGCGACGGCAAGCGCCTGACCGGTGCCGAAGCGCTGCTGCGCTGGCGTCACCCGCGACGCGGGCTGGTCCCGCCCAACGAGTTCATCCCGGTGCTTGAAGAGCTCGGCCTGGTGGTGGAAGTGGGCGACTGGGTGCTGACTGAAGCCTGTCGTCAGCTGAAACACTGGCATCAGCACAAAGTGCGCGTGCCGAAAGTGTCGGTCAACATCTCGGCCAGGCAATTCTCGGACGGCCAGTTGGGCAAACGTATCGCCACGATCCTGGAGCAAACGGGACTGTCGCCCGCCTGCCTTGAGCTGGAACTGACCGAAAGCATCCTGATGCGCGAGGTCAACGAAGCGATGCAGATCCTCGACGGCCTGAAAAACCTCGGGTTGAGCATTGCCGTGGATGACTTCGGCACCGGCTACTCATCGCTGAACTACCTCAAACAGTTCCCGATCGATGTGCTGAAGATCGACCGCACCTTCGTCGACGGGTTGCCCTCCGGCGAGCAGGACGCCCAGATTGCCCGCGCCATTATCGCCATGGCGCACAGCCTGAACCTGTCGGTCATCGCCGAGGGCGTGGAAACCCACGAGCAACTGGAATTTCTCCGCGAACACGACTGCGACGAGGTCCAGGGCTACCTCTTCGGCCGCCCGATGCCCCCCAAACAATTCGAAGCGCAATTCAGCAACGACGCATTGTTTATGCTGGATTGAGGCGGCGGTGAGCCTCAAGCCTCAAGCCTCAAGAACCGATCACATTCCAGACTTTGGCTTGTGGCTTGCAGCTTGCCCCTCAAACCCAATCTGCGCCCGACGGCGATGTTTCCCCGCCAGTCGTTTGCGCGGCAACAGGCGTCGGGTGCGATCCGGTTATATACCGGAAGCTTCCATAGAGGCTCGCCACCATTTGCCCGCCTGCGGCCCTTCCGGGAACGGCCGCCTGCAGCGCGCCGACTGCGCCACCCAGCCGCGATGTGCTGACGTAATTCCCGGCCCAGGAGGCTGCCGCTTTGCCAGCCTGGTGTGCCGCCTTGCCCTTTTCGGTCATGTAGCTCAAGCCCTTGCCGGCAGCCGAGCCTGCCACCTCACCGACCATGCCGGGCAATGTGAGGTTGGCGGCGGTCAGCACTGCCGCACCGGCGGCATAGCCTTTCAACCCTTTGTCGAGGAAGTTCCAGGCCTTGTTGACCCCCAGAAACCCCGTCATCACCAGGTTCAGCCCGACGATTTCCTTGAAGACCTGAACCGCCTTCTGCATGTCGACGTCAGGGTTTATCGCCATTTTGAGCATTTCCGAAGCGCACCACACGCCGTCCGCTGCGTAGTCGGCTTTACCAACCATGCTTTTCATCAGCTTCACCAGCGCAGCACCGATCCCTGCAGTCAGCGCAACCAGGCCCATTTTGGGGTAGAAATCCGCGTCCGCCTTGCGCTCGGTCTCAGGCAATGCCTGGCCTGTGCGCATGGCCTCGCCTGCTTCAAAAGCAGCCTTGAACTCACTGCTCTTGGTGCTCAGGTACGTCAGGCTCGAGTTCATGATGTCGGTAATGCTGTTGTCTTGCTTGTAAGCTTCGGTCGCGACTTTCATCTGCTGAGCGAAATGCTCACTGACGTTGAAGTGATTGACCACTGCACTGTGGCCCTCCTCGGAAATGTCGGCATCCCCCGGGTCCTGCCTGGAGAGCTTGCTTTTCGCGAGCTTGAAGGCCGACGCTATCGACTCCCGGTTGAACACTGCCAGCGTGGCGGCGCCGGACGTCACGGCGGTTGCGATGCCGAAACCGACCTGCTCCAGCAGCTTTTCGTTCTTGGCAAAGGTGGGCTGCGCCACGATGGCGTTGGCCAGCACCGTGACGAAATAGCGGTTGAGCCCATGGTCGATGTTGGTTCGGGTGTTGGTCAGCTCGTTCATCATCAGGCCGGCCATGAACACCGCATTCTTGGTGAAGTGTGCAACCAGCGATGAACTGTAGGAATTGTCCTTGCTGACGAACGCCACTGCCAGGGGCAACGGCGCCAGGGCCAGCAGCATCGCCGGACTCGCGGCAACGCGGCTCATGAACGAGGCGCCGTTCTTGAGTGTCGTCAGCTCGGTGTTCATGCTCTTGTTGAGGCTGAGCAATTCGTCGCGCACGTGAGGCGGGAGCCCCGACCGGTTCAGGACCTCGGGCAAACGTTCGTTATGCGCGTGCCAGGCCTCGAGCTGCCCTTGGCTGTTGGCATCGATGATCGCGTCAAGCATTTCCCGCTCTGTTTTGCTCAGCGCAGACGACGGTTTATCCAGCAGCGGCTTCAGCCCCTCGGACGTCGTGCTCGTCGCCTTGGGCAGGCTTTCAAGATCGGCCAGTTGCTCGTCGGTCAACACCAGCGAACCATCGGCCAGGGCCAGACGAAACTTTTCGTCGAACCCCATGCCACCCTGCGCCTCGATATCGCCCTCGCGGGCAGGAGGCAGCTCGGTATTGCTGACAATCGTGCGCTGCTCGTCAGTGAGCTGAATCGCATGCCTGTTCAGAAATGCGTGCATCTGCGCGGGCGAAAGGTGCGGTGCCGGAGTACGCAACAAGGCCAGCAGTTTTTTGTCGTCCATGGGCGCAACCGCTCCGTAGGCATCGAACTTGCGCACCAGCTTGCCGCCCGCCTTGAGCAACGCCTGGCTCCGCGTCAGCGCGGGCTCGACGCTTTCACGACTGTGTACCGGGCTTTCCCCGGCCTCGCTGACGATCTCTTCCGAGCCTTTCAAAAGAGCGTTTTTGCGCAACTTTGTCAGCAACTCACCCGCCGCGTCCTCAAGAGAGCGCAAATCTTTCTGGGTGGGCATATCCGGGCAATGCTCGATCAAAGCCGCCAGGATGGCTGGCAGCTTCTTCAGCGCCTCAAGCGTGTCGGCCTGCGCGCGGAGCAGACCGGTCGTTTCCCCGGCAGGATCACTCAGGCTTACGTTTAGCGCCGCCGTGCTATCCCTGGCCGTGCGAATGAAATGGCCTAACGATTCGTAAGGTGCCTGCCCGTCAAGCTTCTCGGCCAGCACCTTTGTATCAAGCTGAGTCAATGCCAGCAGATCCGCAACACCTCGTGTTTGAGTGTGCGACGTGCCGGTCAACATCGCGAGAGACTGATGCAGCCGCGCCGTCTTCAGTGCTTCGCAGGCCTGGGACAGAGGTGCATGGGACGCATCAGATGCAGGCGTATCCGCCAACTGGCGCGTGCAACGATCAAGCACGCCTTTCAACACATGCTGGTGTTCTTCGGTGGCCAGCAGATTCGAGCCCTGCTCGGTCATCGCGGCAGCGGCGAGCTCTTTGCCCAGCAGGGCAAGCTCGGGACCAGACGGATTCTCTTTCGCCAGCTCGCGCTGAAGATTGTTCAGCAAGTGCACCGCATCCTGCGACGGCGCGGTAGACGTGCGCCCGAATGCCTCAGACAGTTCAGCTTTGGTGATAAACGCCCTGGTGCGGAGCTGCTGCGGCGATTGCTCGAGGCTGCTTGCAGCATCGCAAGCCGGGTTAGAGGCACCTGGCAAGGATGAATGAGAGGAGCGCGTGATCGGAGATGGCATCATGGCTTTTTCCCTACGGTCGGTGGTTCCGATAATCAAAGGTCGGGGCTGAGTGGCGCTCGGTCCGGAACGGTTCCCGATGACAGGGGAAAAATCGACGCACGACCGTTCGGCGGTCTGTGGCGGAGGGTCAAGAAATGTATGCCTGCGCGATATTGATCTGCGTCTCAGCCTCTGGAGACACCCGCGTGAGCCCCATCGCTACTCAAGATGATTCCCTTTCATATGCCAGATAAAACCCGATGGGGTAGAATACCCGCCTTTTCCGCCATGCCCCTTTGAGGACTGCCATGTTCAGCCGTGATTTGACTATCGCCAAGTACGACGCCGATCTGTTTGCCGCCATGGAGCAAGAAGCTCTGCGTCAGGAAGAACACATCGAGCTGATTGCCTCGGAAAACTACACCAGTCCGGCCGTCATGGAAGCTCAAGGCTCGGTCCTGACCAACAAGTACGCTGAAGGCTACCCAGGCAAGCGCTACTACGGCGGCTGCGAGTACGTCGACGTTGTCGAGCAACTGGCTATCGACCGTGCCAAGGAACTGTTCGGTGCGGATTACGCCAACGTCCAGCCGCACGCTGGCTCGCAGGCCAACTCGGCGGTTTACCTGGCTCTGCTGCAAGGCGGCGACACCATTCTGGGCATGAGCCTGGCCCACGGCGGTCACTTGACCCACGGTGCCAGCGTTTCGTCCTCGGGCAAGCTGTACAATGCCGTTCAGTACGGCATCGACGGCAACGGCATGATCGACTACGACGAAGTCGAGCGTCTGGCCGTCGAGCACAAACCGAAAATGATCGTTGCCGGTTTCTCTGCTTACTCGCAGATCCTCGACTTCCAGCGCTTTCGTGATATTGCCGACAAGGTCGGTGCCTACCTGTTCGTCGACATGGCTCACGTTGCCGGTCTGGTTGCAGCAGGTGTCTACCCGAACCCGGTGCCGTTCGCTGACGTCGTGACCACCACCACGCACAAAACCCTGCGCGGCCCGCGTGGCGGCCTGATCCTGGCGCGCGCCAACCCGGAAATCGAGAAGAAGCTGAATTCTGCGGTATTCCCTGGCTCCCAGGGCGGTCCGCTGGAGCACGTCATCGCGGCCAAGGCGATCTGCTTCAAGGAAGCGCTGCAGCCTGAGTTCAAGGTCTACCAGCAACAAGTGGTCAAGAATGCCAAGGCGATGGCCGGCGTGTTCATCGAGCGCGGTTTCGACGTGGTGTCCGGCGGTACTGAAAACCACCTGTTCCTGCTTTCGCTGATCAAGCAGGACATCTCCGGTAAAGACGCCGACGCCGCTCTGGGTCGCGCCTTCATCACCGTCAACAAGAACTCCGTACCCAACGACCCACGCTCCCCGTTCGTTACCTCCGGCCTGCGCTTCGGCACCCCGGCAGTGACCACTCGCGGCTTCAAGGAAGCAGAGTGCAAGGAACTGGCTGGCTGGATCTGCGACATCCTGGCTGACCTGAACAACGAAGCCGTGATCGACGCGGTGCGTGAGAAGGTCAAAGCCATCTGCGCGAAGCTGCCGGTTTACGGCGCGTGATGAGCATCGTCTAAACGCAGTAACGAAAAGCCCCGGTTCGTGAGAATCGGGGCTTTTTGCTGCGCGTCATAAGCGTGAATAAGCGCTCACGCGCCGCTGACCCGCTCAGGCACAGACTTTTTCGAACCCCGCCCGGATCTTCTCTTCCGGCAGCTCATCGGCAATGAACACGATCACGCTTTCGCGCGGCTCGCCTTCTGCCCACTCAGTATCCCAGTCGAAGCCGTACAGTTTGAGCACGCCCTGAAACACCATCTTGCGCGGCTCGTCTTCGATGTTGAGCACGCCCTTGTAGCGCAGCAGTTGTTTGCCGTGGTCTTCGAGCAGTTCGTTCATGAACTCGCTGAGACGGTCCAGGTTCAGCGGTTTTTCGCTGCGCAGCACCAGGCTGGTGATGCGGTCGCTGGATTGGCCGGCAGGTGCCAACGGGCGCAGGGTCATGCCGCCTCCGAGGTCGGCGTTGAGGTTGAAGCCGCGCACGTCGAGCAGTTCGGCCAGATCGATCTTGCCGTGATCGACCGTGCGAATCGCGGCGCGGCGGTTGATACGGGTCAGGCGTTCGCTGAGCGCATCGAAAGCTGCGTCGTCGACCAGATCACGCTTGCTGACCAGCAACCGGTCGGCAAAACCGATCTGCGCCTGGGCGATGGTCTGGGTCAGGTGGGTATCGGCGTGGGCGGCGTCAACCAGGGTGATGATGCCGTCGAGAATGTAACGCTCGCGCAGCTCTTCATCGATGAAGAAGGTCTGCGCGACGGGTGCCGGGTCCGCCAGGCCGGTGCACTCGATCACCAGCCGGTCGAAAGCGATTTCGCCACAGTCCAGACGCTCCAGCAGCAGGTAAAGCGCTTTGGTCAGGTCGATGTGAATGGTGCAGCACACGCAGCCGTTGGACAGGGTCATGATCTGCACCGGGTCGGTGCCGAGCAACTGGCTGTCGATACCGGCATCGCTGAATTCGTTTTCGATCACGGCGATTTTCAGGCCGTGCTCGGCCTTGAGCAGGTGACGCAGCAAGGTGGTTTTGCCTGCGCCCAGAAAACCGGTGAGCACGGTCACGGGGATGGGTTGCAACTCAGTCATAAGGCTCCTGGCGTGATGCATTCAGCTGAAATGAAAACGCGCCTCAGGTGATGGCCTGCGGCGCGTCGGGTCAAACAATAACGCAGATCAGAGGATCAGCAGCACTTCGGCCCGCCCTTGCCGCCGTAACGCGCCTCTTGCCGCTCCCGAAAGAACTGCTCGTAGGTCATCATCGGCTTGTCCGGATGAGTGTTCTGCATGTGCTCGACGTAAGTGTCGTAGTCGGGCATGCCCACCATCAGGCGCGCGGCCTGACCGAGGTATTTGCCGAGGCGACTCAGGTCATTGAACATGGGCAAATCCTCTGTGGATAACCATCATCACACCTGCGACGCGGGCGGCATGGCCTGATAGGGAGCTTCCTTGTCGGTGCGCGCCTTGGTGCTCCAGGCCGCGCGGCCAACCTTGATGGCATAGAACAGGATGCTGAACACCACGAACAGAAACAACACGGTCAACCCGGCGTTGGTGTAGGCGTTGAAAATCACGTGCTGCATCTGATCCATGGTCTTGGCCGGGGCCAGAATCTGGCCGGCATCCGCGGCGGCGCTGTATTTCTTGGCCAGGGCCAGGAAGCCGACTGCAGGGTTGGCGTCGAACAGTTTGATCAGGCCCGCCGTCACCGTGCAGATCAACAGCCAGACGGCAGGCAGCATGGTCACCCACACATAGCGCTGACGCTTCATCTTGATCAGCACTACGCTGGCCAGCATCAGGGCGATACCGGCAAGCATCTGGTTGGAGATACCAAACAGCGGCCACAAAGTGTTGATCCCGCCCAATGGGTCGATCACGCCCTGATACAGCAGATAACCCCACAGCGCCACGCAGCCACCGGTGCCGATGGCGTTGGCTGTCCAGGACTCGGTGCGCTTCAGGGCTGGAACGAAGCTACCCAGCAAGTCCTGCAGCATGAAGCGGCCGGCACGCGTACCGGCATCAACGGCCGTCAGAATGAACAGCGCTTCAAACAGAATCGCAAAGTGATACCAGAACGCCATGGTGTTTTCGCCGGGCAGCGCCTGGTGCAGGTTCTGCGCGATACCCACCGCCAGCGTCGGCGCACCACCGGCACGGGCCAGAATGGTGTTTTCACCGATGTCTTTGGCGACCGCCGTCAATTGCTCCGGCGTGATGATAAAGCCCCAGCTGGAAACCGTTTGCGCAACCGTCACCACGTCGCTGCCGACCACCGCAGCCGGGCTGTTCATGGCGAAGTACACGCCCGGCTCGATCACCGAAGCGGCGACCATCGCCATGATGGCCACGAACGACTCCATCAGCATGCCGCCGTAACCGATGTAACGGGCGTTCTTTTCGTTATCCAGCAACTTGGGCGTGGTGCCCGAGGAAATCAGAGCATGGAACCCCGATACGGCGCCGCACGCGATGGTAATGAACAGGAACGGGAACAGGGCGCCCTTCCAGACCGGGCCAGTGCCGTTGGTGAACTGGGTCAGGGCCGGCATTTTCAGCTCGGGTGCCAGCACCAGAATGCCGATTGCCAGTGCCAGAATGGTGCCGATTTTCAGGAAGGTCGACAGGTAGTCACGCGGTGCAAGTAGCAGCCAGACCGGCAGCATTGCGGCTACAAAGCCGTAGCCCACCAGCATCCAGGTGATCTGGATGCCAGTAAAGGTGAACATCGGCCCCCAGGTCGGATCAGCCGCAACCACGCCGCCGACCCAGATAGAACCCAGCAACAGAATCACGCCGACGATGGAGATTTCACCAATGCGGCCCGGACGGATGTAGCGCATGTAAATGCCCATGAACATCGCAATCGGGATCGTTGCCATGACCGTGAACATGCCCCACGGGCTTTCGGCCAGGGCCTTGACCACGATCAACGCCAGCACCGCGAGAATGATGATCATGATCAGGAAGCAGCCGAACAGGGCGATGGTGCCAGGAATACGGCCCATCTCCTCGCGAACCATGTCGCCCAGCGAGCGACCGTTGCGGCGCGTGGACAGGAACAGAATCATGAAGTCCTGCACCGCACCGGCCAGTACCACACCGGCAATCAGCCAGAGCGTACCGGGCAGATAGCCCATTTGCGCAGCCAGAACCGGACCGACCAGCGGGCCAGCGCCGGCAATGGCAGCGAAGTGGTGACCGAACAGGATGTGCTTGTTGGTCGGCACGTAGTCCAGACCGTCATTGTTGACCACCGCCGGTGTCGCGCGCAGCGGATCGAGCTGCATGACGTGAGTGGCGATGAAAAGACTGTAGTAACGATAAGCAACCAGATAAATAGCCACCGCAGCGACCACTATCCACAAGGCGTTGATCGCCTCTCCGCGACGCAAGGCCACGACCCCAAGAGCACATGCTCCGACAATTGCAACGATGAGCCATGGAACATGGCGCATCAGGCTATTATTATTTTTCATTTTATTATTCCAGCAGAGTTGACTAGAAGGCTAGCAGTGCGAGTTTAGCGCCGCTTCAGCGAAAGACCACCCCCAACCATGGTCTAGGTCGAAATTTGATCAATTGCGGCAGATACCCGGCATAGAGGGCTGGAATAGTGCCTGGAGATGGTTCCCGGATCACAAAACGCTCATCTGGAACTGTTCTGTAAGAGTTTTCAGGTCTATCGTGCATGAACATCAACACTGATCAGAAAACAACCTGCCCGCTGATGCCTGCAGCGACTGACAAGAGAGCTACTCGATGACCGACTCACACGAAGATCGACGTCGTTTCAAACGCATTGCCTTCGACGCCAAGACCCAGCTCAAGCAAGGCGAGCAACACTGGAACGTGACACTGGTCGATCTGTCTTTGAAAGGCATGCTGATCGAGCGACCCGAGCCATGGACCGGCGATCCGGAGCAACCGTTTGACGTCGATATCATTCTCAGTAATGACACGCACGTAAAAATGGATGTCGCTATCACCCACGATAACAATCGGCAACTCGGGTTTGTCTGCCGGCACATCAGCTTGGACTCGATCAGCCACCTCAAGCGGCTGGTCGAGCTGAACCTGGGCGATCAGGCCGAGCTGGACCGTGAGCTGGCGGCGCTGATCGAACTCTAGAATCGAGCTGCATTATTCGAACAGGGCGTCGAGTGCCTGCTCCAGCCGCGTGACGGCGATGATCTGCAAGCCGGGAGGCGCTTCTTTCGGCGCGTTGCCTTTGGGCACGATGCCTCGCTTGAAGCCATGCTTGGCGGCTTCCTTGAGGCGCTCCTGACCGCTCGGCACCGGCCGCACTTCGCCAGACAGCCCGACTTCGCCGAACACTAGCAAGTCATGCGGCAGCGGGCGATTGCGCAGGCTGGACATGACAGCGGCCATCAACGCCAGATCCGACGCAGTTTCCAGCACTTTCACGCCGCCGACCACGTTGAGAAAAACGTCCTGATCGTGGGTCGGAATGCCACCGTGTCGGTGCAATACCGCCAGCAGCATCGCCAGTCGATTCTGATCCAGCCCCAAGGTTACCCGGCGCGGGTTGGACATGTGGCTGTCATCCACCAGCGCCTGAACTTCCACCAGCATCGGACGCGTGCCTTCCCAAGTGGCCATGACCACGCTGCCGGGTACTTCTTCCTGCGCGCGGGTCAGGAAAATCGCCGACGGGTTGGAGACTTCCTTCAAGCCCTTGTCGGTCATGCCGAACACGCCCAGTTCGTTGACTGCGCCGAAACGGTTTTTCACTGCCCGCAGCAAGCGCAGACGCCCATCCGACTCGCCTTCGAAATACAGCACAGTGTCGACCATGTGTTCCAGCACGCGAGGACCGGCCAGCGCGCCTTCCTTGGTGACGTGACCGACCAGAAAGATCGCCGTACCGCTCTGTTTCGCGTAACGCACCAGCAAGGCGGCACTTTCGCGAACCTGCGACACGCCGCCCGGTGCGGATTGCAATTGCTCGGTAAAGATCGTCTGGATCGAGTCGATCACCATCACCTTGGGCTTCTCGACCTTGGCCGTGGCGATGATGGTTTCGATGCAGGTTTCGGTCATGACGCGCAGCTTGTCCTGCGGCAGGCCCAGACGCCGAGCGCGCATGGCGACCTGCTGTTGGGATTCTTCGCCAGTAACATACAGCGCCGGCATGCGCTGGGCGATGTTGCAGAGGGTCTGCAACAGAATCGTCGACTTGCCGATACCGGGGTCGCCGCCGATCAACACCACCGAGCCGTCCACCAGACCGCCACCGAGCACGCGATCCAGCTCGGCGGAGTTAGTGGAAAAACGCGGGATCTCTTCGACGCTGACTTCCGCCAGGGTTCTGATCTGTGCCTGCGAGCCGGTCCAGCCGGTACGTCCGCTGGGCGGCGCGGCGGCACCGCTTTCAATCATGGTTTCGACCAGTGTGTTCCAGGCACCGCAATCGGCACACTGGCCCGCCCACTTGGGAAATGTCGCGCCGCACTCGGTGCAGCCGTACAAGCGTTTGGCCTTGGCCATGACAACCCCAGTCGTAAAAAACACCCATGATAACGCAGGTTGCAGCGCCTGCTACCCCGCTCGACGAAGCACGGCTTTTGAAAACCGGATAAAACTTACGCAGACGGCTCCGGTCGATTGAACGTAGCGCGGGCGGCCCTGGCGCGTCTGGGCTACACTCACTCGGATCAAATTTATCTGTTACAAGGAATTACCCATGAGCGTGCTTACGGAATTCAAGGCATTCGCGGTCAAAGGTAACGTGGTCGATATGGCCGTCGGTATCATCATTGGCGCGGCATTCGGAAAAATCGTTTCTTCGTTCGTCGGCGACGTCGTCATGCCACCGCTGGGCTTGTTGATCGGCGGTGTGGACTTCAGCGACCTCGCGGTCACCCTGCGCCCCGCGCAAGGCACGGCACCTGCGGTGCTGCTGGCTTACGGCAAGTTCATCCAGACGGTTATCGACTTCATCATCGTGGCATTCGCCATCTTCATGGGCGTCAAGGCCATCAACCGCCTGAAGCGCGAAGAAGCCAAAGCCCCTACCCTGCCGCCAACGCCGTCCAAGCAGGAAGTGTTGCTGAGCGAGATCCGCGACCTGCTCAAGGAACAGAACCAACCGGCAGCGCCTATTACTGTGGACCCTGCTCGCACGTTTTGATTGAGGGCCTGAAAGACGGGCTTCTGCCCGCAGAGCGACGCTTCGCTTGTCCGCGAAGAGGGCTTTACATCCGCAGAATATTTATCGCCTGCAGTGAAGCATTCGCGGACAAGTCCGCTCCCACATTCATTCCGATGGACCGTGGATAAGTCATCCGACAGTTCGCGAACAAGCGCAGCGTCGCCCGGTCCGCTCCGGATTCTGGCTTAAAGCCGTGGGAGCGACTTCCGGCCTGCTTCTGCCGTGACACTCCCCTACCAATACGTTTCCACCGCCACTTGCCCTGGTTTGCGTGACAGGCTCAAGCGCATGTCGCGCTGTTTGAGCAATGCCCGCGTGTCGTCGATCATCTGCGGATTGCCGCACAGCATCACCCGCGAATGCTCAGGCGTCAGCGCCATACCGGCAGCTCGTTCAAGCGCGCCGTTTTCGATCAGTTGCGTGATTCGCCCATTCAGCGCGCCCGGATGTTGCTCGCGGGTGACGGTCGGCAGGAACAGGAACTTGTGCGCGTATTCAGCCAGATAGTCTCGCTGCATTAGTTCGCTGATCAGTGGCTGATAGGCCAGCTCGCAGGAGTCACGCACGCTGTACACCAGAATCACCCGCTCGAATTTCTCCCAGACTTCGAAATCCTGAAGAATCGAGAGGAACGGCGCGACGCCTGTGCCTGTGGATAACAACCAGAGATCGCGGCCGTCGACAAAACGGTCCAGCGTCAGATAACCGAACGCCTGCTTCTCGACCATCAGGCTGTCGCCTTCGCGCAGACGGCTCAGTTCGCTGGTGAATTCGCCACCCGGCACCACGATGGAAAAGAACTCCAGAAACTCGTCGTGAGGTGACGACACCATCGAATAGGCGCGCCAAACGGTCGTGCCATCAGCCTTGGTCACACCGAGTCGGGCGAACTGCCCTGCCCGAAATCGAAAACCGGGATCACGCGTGGTGCGCAGGGTGAACAGATTGGGGGTCAACGGCGTGACGCGTTGCAGTGTCTGCCGTGTGAACTTGTCTTCGCTGACGGTCATGGTGCGCCTCGGACTCCTGAACATGAAAAGCAGACCGCCAGTGTCCCGCAAAGCACGCTCGATAAACACCGGCTGTTTGTGTTGACTTGCCACGGCCCCCGACCTGCATGCACAGAAAATGCGTGTTCCCGTTAGAGCATTTAGTTCTTGAAACCTGCAACAACCGTATGCATGCACTGCCGCGCATTGCGTCAAGCGCTCTGTTTCACGGTTTTCAGCCTGAGCGTACCGGACGCGAAAAAAAGTGCCATCAGCCCATCCGTCAGCCCGGGTTTGCGGGCCATGAATGGCCCCTAGACTGGAAAAACATACAGCAGGGTATCGCTGTCAAGGGGACGGAGGCTTCATGAAAACCATGGAAATCAATTTTTTACAGCCCTCGCCAGCCAAACACCTGACACAGAGAGAAATAGAAGTCCTCAAGTGGTCCGCTGAAGGTAAAACGGCTGGCGACATCGCAATCATTCTTTGCCTCAAGGAGCGCACTATTCACTTCCACATTGCCAGCGCCATTCAAAAAATGGGGGTGTGCAACAAGACTGCCGCAGCCGTACAGGCGGCGTTAAGCGGGATGTTCTGATAAAGCCCGCAGTCAAACTGCAATCATGCAGATATCCAACGGAAAACGACGTAAAATCGACCGCGTCATCGAGCCTGCCAGTCGTCGGGCTCGTTGGCCCTCCTTCGATTGCACAGAGTTCTCCCGCCAATGCCCCTGCTCATCAGTCCCTTCGCTGAACTTGATCTCATTCGCCAGCCCGAGCAACAGGATGAACCGCTCCAGGCATTCGATGCCGCTGACGAATACCTGCTCAATCATGTCGCAGAGAGCGGTCTGACCCTGCAAAGCCGTGTGCTGGTGCTCAACGACAGTTTTGGCGCGCTGGCGGCGAGTCTGGCCCGTCATGCGTCAGTGGTCAGCAGCAGTGACTCGTTTCTGGCAGCGCAAGGGCTGGAGAAAAATCTGGCACGCAACGGCATGAGCTATGACGCCGTACCACTGATCCCGGCCAGCGAGCCATTGACCGGGCCCTTCGACTGGGTGCTGATTCGGGTGCCCAAGACACTGGCGCTGCTGGAAGAACAACTGATCCGCCTGCAAGGCCAACTGGCGCCCGGCGCTCGCGTAGTGGCGGCGGCCATGGTCAAGCACCTGCCACGCTCGGCGGGTGATTTGCTGGAAGAATACGTAGGGCCGGTGCAGGCTTCGCTGGCAGTGAAAAAGGCGCGCCTGCTGTTCGTGACACCAGAGACCAAAGCGCTGCGCGCTTCACCCTACCCGACCCGCTATACGCTGGATGAGCCCGCCATCGAACTGCTCAATCACGCCAACGTGTTCTGCCGCGACGGGCTGGATATCGGCACTCGGGCGTTCCTGCCGTTTCTGCCCGAAAACCTCGGCACGGCGCGGGTCGCGGATTTGGGTTGCGGCAATGGCGTGCTGGCGATTGCCAGTGCGCTGGACAATCCGCAGGCGCATTACACGCTGGTGGACGAGTCGTTCATGGCCGTGCAGTCGGCTGCCGAGAACTGGCGGGCAGCCTTCGGTGAGCGCGATGCGGTGATTCGCGCGGCAGACGGGCTGGAAGGCCAGGAGCCTGACTCGCTGGACGTTGTACTGTGCAACCCGCCGTTTCACCAGCAGCAGGTGGTTGGCGATTTCCTCGCCTGGCGGATGTTCCTTCAGGCGCGCGCCGCGCTGGTCACCGGTGGCGCGCTGTATATCGTCGGCAATCGCCACCTGGGTTATCACACCAAACTGTCGCGCCTGTTCCGGGGCGTCGAGCAGGTCGCGGCCACCCCTAAATTCGTGATCCTCAAAGCCCGCAAATAGGCCCCGCAGCGGGCAAAAAAAGACCCTCTTGCCACACTGGGCGGCAAGAGGGTCGCTAAACGTGTCCGCAGACACGAACGGGAATTCAGTGCTTCAGGATCAGTGCGTCGTCAGGCCCGCAGCGCTCATGAACATGCGCATCAGGCTGGCGACGATGAACAGCGCAAACACGCTGCCCGCCCAGATCCCGACCAGCCACGCCAGCCGTTGCCAGAGCGGCTTGCTCAGCGCCGGATCCGGGTCGTGCAGGGAATTTTTACCAGACATCGTCATTCTCCTCGGTTCTGACTAGTGATAACCGTCTTCGGCCGTCACCTTGCCGCGGAACACGTAGTAGCTCCAGAAGGTGTAGCCCAGGATGAACGGAATGATGAACAGCGTGCCGACCAGCATGAAACCCTGGCTCTGCGGCGGTGCCGCTGCCTGCCAGATCGAGACTGCAGGCGGGATGATGTTCGGCCACAGGCTGATGCCCAGCCCGCTGTAACCCAGAAAGATCAGCAGCAGGGTCAGCAGGAATGGCGTGTAATGAGCATTGCGCGCCACGGCCTTGAACAACCCGTACATGGTCACCAGCACCAGAATCGGCACCGGCATGAACCAGAACAGGTTCGGCATGCTGAACCAGCGATGCGCGATGTCTGCGTGGGCCAGCGGCGTCCACAGGCTGACCACCGCCATGACCGCCAGTACCGCCAGCGCCAGAGGACGCGCCAGGTCATGCATCGCCTTCTGCAACGGGCCTTCGGTTTTCATGATCAGCCAGGTGCAGCCCAGCAGTGCGTAGGCAACGATCAGGGCCAGACCGCAGAACATCGGGAACGGCGAGAGCCAGTCCAGCGAGCCGCCTGCAAACTGGCGATCGACCACGGGAATGCCTTCGATGTAAGCCCCCAGCGCCACGCCTTGAAAGAAGGTCGCCGTCAGTGAACCGCCGATGAAGGCCTTGTCCCACCAATGACGCTTCAGTTCGGTCGCTTTGAAGCGGAACTCGAATGCCACGCCGCGAAAGATCAGGCCCATGAGCATGAACATCAGCGGCAGATACAGCGCCGACAACACCACCGAGTAGGCCAGCGGAAACGCGCCGAACAGCGCAGCGCCGCCCAGTACCAGCCAGGTTTCGTTGCCGTCCCAGACCGGCGCAACGGTGTTCATCATCACATCGCGGTCGTGACTTTCTTTCATAAACGGGAAGAGAATCCCGATGCCCAGATCGAAGCCGTCCATCACGACGTACATCATGATGCCAAAGACAATGATGATGGCCCAGATCAGCGGAAGATCGATACCCATGGCTTAATTCCCCTTGCCGAGACGGTCAAGATTGTCGCCATCTTCTTCGCCTTCAACAGCGGCGGAGAGCGGACGGGCCGGTGTGCGTTTCTGGCCGGGACCACCATGAGGTACATGCTCGACGTAGGCTTTCGGCCCTTTGCGGACCAGCCGCATCATGTAGCCAAGGCCTGTACCGAACAGCACGAAGTAGACGACCACGAACAGCACCAGGGTGATGCTCATCTGCGCCACGCTGTGCCCGGACGAAGCATCGGCAGTGCGCATCAGGCCGTACACGACCCACGGCTGACGACCGATTTCCGTGGTGAACCAGCCTGCGAGGATCGCGATCAGGCCAGAAGGCCCCATCCAAAGTGCCAGATACAGGAACGGACGCGAGTTATACAGCGTGCCGCGTTTGCGCAGCCAGAGGCTCCACAGGCCGGTAAAGATCATCAGCATGCCGAGGGCGACCATCACCCGGAACGACCAGAACACGATCAGCGAATTCGGGCGGTCCTCAGGTTTGAATTCCTTGAGCGCTGGCACTTGTTTGTCGAGGCTGTGGGTCAGGATAAGGCTGCCCAGGTACGGAATTTCCACCGCGTACTTGGTGCGTTCTTCCTTCATGTCAGGGATGCCGAACAGGATCAGCGGGGTCGGCTCGTCGCCAATGTTCTCCCAGTGACCTTCGATAGCGGCGATTTTTGCGGGCTGATGCTTGAGCGTGTTCAGGCCGTGGAAGTCACCGACCACTGCCTGAATCGGCGCCACCAGCAGGGCCATCCACATGGCCATCGAGAGCATTTTGCGCACGGCCGGTGTGTCACGACCACGCAACAGGTGCCAGGCCGCCGACGAGCCGACGAAGAATGCCGTCGCAACGAATGCAGCAATCGCCATGTGCGTTAGGCGGTACGGGAACGACGGGTTGAAGACCACCGCGAACCAGTCAGTCGGGATTACCCGGCCATCGATGATTTCAAAACCTTGCGGGGTCTGCATCCAACTGTTGGACGACAGAATCCAGAAGGTCGAAATAAGCGTGCCGATGGCAACCATCACCGTGGAGAAGAAGTGCAGGTTACGGCCCACGCGATTCCAGCCAAACAGCATCACGCCAAGGAAGCCGGCTTCGAGGAAGAACGCGGTCAGCACCTCGTAGGTCAGCAACGGACCGGTGACGGCACCGGCAAAATCAGAGAAGCGGCTCCAGTTGGTGCCGAATTGATAGGCCATGACCAGCCCGGACACCACGCCCATGCCGAAGTTGACGGCAAAGATCTTGGACCAGAAGTGATACAGGTCACGGTAGACGTCGTCGCGGGTCTTCAGCCACAGCCCTTCGAGCACAGCCAGGTAACTTGCCAGACCGATGGTGATGGCAGGAAACAGGATGTGGAACGAAATCGTGAATGCGAACTGAATTCGGGCGAGATCGATAGCCTCTAAACCGAACATAGGATGTTCCTCTCTCAGATGAAACCTGCTGCCGGCAACAAACCAACAGCGATTGCCCCCACGGTAATGAGTGCTCTGTTTCTTTTTATGCAGCGTTTTCAGTGGAAAAAACGCTGGTCGACCCGTCGTTGTCTGAATGAAGTCATGACATAGATCAGTCGACCATGAAAGAGTAGTCCTGTTCACCCCGTTGAGCCGTGTGGTCTATTGTCGCGTGGCGGGATGTCTCACCTTAGCCTGCGGATCGAAGAGGCTGGTGCATCTCTCCTGATCAGTCAGTCTGTCTGTCTTCGCGAGCAAGCGAAGCGTCGCCCGGCTCGCTCCCACAAAGGCAACGTGCCCGCGTGTGGGAGTGAGCTTGCTCACGAAGAGGCCGGCGCAAACGCTGAATATCTACTGATCAGTCAATCTGTCTTCGCGAGCAATCTCGCTCCCACAGAGGCAACGTGCCCGCGTGTGGGAGTAAGCTTGCTCACGAAGAGGCCGGTGCAAACGCTGAATATCTACTGATCAGTCAGTCTGTCTTCGCGAGTGATCTCGCTCCCACAGAGGCAACGTGCCCGCGTGTGGGAGTGAGCTTGCTCACGAAGAGGCCGGTGCAAACGCTGAATATCTACTGATCAGTCAGTCTGTCTTCGCGAGCAAGCTCGCTCCCACAGAGGCCTCCTGTCGTAATTGCCGGAGCCCTGCTACAACAACTTATCCAGCGTGATCGGAAACTCGCGTATCCGTTTGCCCGTCGCGTGATAGATCGCGTTGGCGATCGCCGCAGGCACACCGACGATGCCGATCTCGCCGACGCCTTTGGAGCCCAGCGCGTTGACGATCTCGTCATGCTCTTCGACAAACAGCACGTCAATCTCACCAATGTCCGCGTTCACCGGAATATGGTACTCGGCCAGACTATGGTTCATCGGACGGCCCAGATCATGATCAAGCATCGCTTCTTCGTGCAATGCCATGCCCATGCCCCAGACAACGCCACCGAGAATCTGGCTGCGTGCCATCTTCGGGTTGACCACCCGGCCCGCCGCCACGGCGCTGACCACACGGTTGACCTTGACGGTGCCCAGGTCCTCGTCGACCAGCACTTCGACAAACACGGCCGAATGAGTCGCCGCCGCATAGGCTTCACGCTTCTTGTCCGGTTCGGCATCGACCTGCACTTCAATCACGCCGCTGGCCTGCGACGCCGCCAGCTCCGCCATCGACAGCGCCTGATCGCCCAGATACAGCTTGCCCGATTCAAACCGAACGTCATCCGGCGTGACCGATGCAAACTGCGGGTGCAGCCCTTTCGCCACTTCCAGCACCTGACGCTGCAAGGCCTGACAGGCCTGCTGCACCGCCGTACCGACTGAAGACACCGTGAACGAGCCACCCTGCAGCGGCGCGGTCGGCAGCGAAGAATCGCCCAGCAGGAACGTAACGTTCTGCACATCGATCCCCGAAGATTCAGCCGCGATCTGCGTCATGACCGTGTAAGTGCCGGTGCCGATATCGGTCGTGGCACTGCTGACCACCAGCGAGCCATCCGCTTGCAGACGCGCCTTGGCGCTGGCTTTCATCTGCATGGCTTCCCAGACACCGCCCGCCATGCCCCAGCCGACCAGCTGGCGACCCTGGCGCATGCTGCGCGGCTCGGGGTTGCGGCGCTCCCAGCCGAAACGCTCGGCGCCCTGGGTGTAGCATTCGCGCAGTTCCTTGCTGGAATACGGCTTGTCTTCGTTACCGTTGCGCTCAGCGTAATTGGTCAGGCGCAGACGCACCGGGTCGATAGCCAGCGCGCAGGCCAGTTCGTCCATGGCGCATTCCAGGCCGATCATGCCCAACGCCGCGCCCGGCGCACGCATGTCCAGCGGCGTGAAAACGTCCAGCGGCACCAGCTTGTAGGTCAGTTGCACGTTGTCGCACTTATAGAGCATGCCGCTCCATTCCACGACGTGCTCGCTGAAGTCCTCGAAACGCGAGGTCTGACCGATGGCTTCATGGCCCACAGCCAGTAATCGACCATTGGCCGCAGCGCCCAGACGCAGACGCTGAACCGTGCGCGGGCGATAGCCAAAGGTGAACATCTGCTGACGGGTCAAGGTCAGGCGCACCGAACGCTTGAGGTGCAGCGCAGCCATCACCGCCAGCGGCAGTTGGTACTGCGGACGCAGGCCCGAACCGAACGCGCCGCCAACAAAGGCGGCCAGCACACGGATCTTGTCCTTCTCCAGGCCGAAGACCTTGTGCAGGTAGTCCTGACAGTTCTGCGTGCCCTGCGTTTTGTCATGAATCTGCAAGCTGCCGTCGGCCTGGTAGAGGACGGTCGACGCATGCGGCTCCATCGGGTTGTGGTATTCGCTGGGCGTGCTGTAGGTCACGTCGACACTCAGCGCTGAACTGGCCAACTCACCTGCGAAGTTGCCACGCGGCGGCGGCAGTTCAGCAGGTGCATCGTTGGCCTTGTCGAGCATGGCCTGCAGGTCGGTCTGGTGATCCTGCTGCTCGTATTCGATACGTACCAGCGAGCCCGCATGCCGGGCCAGTTCCAGCGTGCCAGCCACAACCAGCGCCAGCGGCTGACCGCTGTACAGAACTTTATCGTTGTACAGCGGGCGGAACGGCGAGCCGTCGGCCGAATCAGCGTCGTCATAATTCTCGTCGTAGCTGGCCAGCGACGGGCGATTGGTGTGATCGAGCACCGCGACAACGCCCGGCACTTTCATCGCTTCGCTGATATCGATACTGATCACGCGACCGCTGGCGATGGTGCTGGAGACCACGCTGCCATGCAGCAAACCCTCTTCAGGGTATTCACCGGCGTAACGCGCGCCGCCAGTCACTTTCAGTCGGCCGTCAACGCGGTCCACGAGTTTGCCCATTGGCGAAAATGGCTGGTTCATTGGGCGCTCCCTCCCGTTGCGGCATCGCTCAGGGCGCGAATGATCGCGCGGCGGGCCAGTCTGACTTTGAAACCGTTGTGCGCAAGCGGCTGCGCGTCTTCCAGCATGGCGTCGGCCACGGCGGCGAAGTTTTCACGAGTGACCGGTTTGCCGATCAGCAGGCTCTCGACCGCCTTGTCACGCCACGGTTTGTGCGCAACGCCGCCCAAGGCCAGGCGCACGTCGCGTATCACGCCATTATCGAGGTCGAGCGCCGCCGCGACCGAGACCAGCGCGAACGCATAGGACTGGCGATCACGAACCTTCAGATAAGCGCTGTTGCTGGCGAAACGTGCCGCAGGCAGTTCAACGGCGGTAATCAGCTCGTCATCAGCCAGCTGGTTATCACGCTCTGGTGCGTCACCGGGCAGGCGGTGGAAATCCGCGAACTCGATGGTCCGCTTGCCGGCGCGCCCTTCTACATGCACCACGGCCTCGAGCGCCGCCAATGCTACGCACATGTCCGACGGGTGCGTCGCGACGCAGTCGTCGCTGGCACCGAGGATCGCGTGGATGCGGTTGAGGCCTTCACGCGCCGGGCAGCCCGTGCCCGGTTCGCGCTTGTTGCAGGGCACACCAGTGTCGTAGAAATAGTAGCAACGGGTGCGCTGCAACAGATTGCCACCGGTACTGGCCATGTTGCGCAATTGCGGCGAAGCACCCGCCAGCACGGCCTTGCTCAATAATGGGTAGTTCTGTTCGATCAGCGGGTGATACGCCAGGTCGGCATTGCTGACCAGCGCACCGATCATCAGCCCGCCCGACGCGGTCTTGCTGACGTCGCGCAACGGCAGGCCGGTGATATCGATCAGGTGCTCGGGTCGCGCGACGTTTTCCTTCATCAGGTCCAGCAGGTTGGTGCCGCCGGCGATGAATCGTGTGGCCGGACCGCTCAGGTTGACGGCGGCGCTGACGTCGGTCGGCTTGCTGTAGGTAAACGGATTCACGAGTTCACCTCCTGCTTGGGCGCGGCATTGTGGAACTGCGGCAGCGCTTCTTCGACGGCAGCGAGGATGTTGCTGTACGCACCGCAGCGGCACAGGTTGCCGCTCATCAGTTCCTGAATCTCGGCGCGCGTGCTGGCACGGCCTTCATTGGCGAGCCCGACGGCCGAACAGATCTGGCCTGGCGTGCAATAGCCGCACTGGAACGCGTCATGCTTGATAAACGCCTGCTGCATCGGGTGCAGTTGTTCGCCATCGGCCAGGCCTTCGATCGTGGTCAGCTCGGCGCCGTCACACATGATCGCCAGCGTCAGGCAGGCATTGATGCGCGTACCCTCACGCAGCACGGTGCAAGCCCCGCACTGGCCGTGGTCGCAGCCTTTCTTGGTGCCGACCAGGTCGAGCTGATCACGCAGCAGGTCCAGCAGGGTGGTCCAAGGCAGCACGTCCAGTTGCCGGCGCTGCCCATTGAGGGTCAAAGAAATCGCGTGGGTCGCGAAATCTTGGGGGTTCGGGGTCGTTGCACTCATGGAAACCTCACGGTAGGCGTTCACTTAGCGCACTTTTATGCGTCTTGAGGGTGGGACTTCGTGAGGTTTGCAACGTTCAGGCTTAATTGACGAGCGTGTTTATCGTCGAAAGGCCGTCATCCACAGGCAGCCATCCCGGCACGCTGCTGGTATGATGCGCGGCTTTTTCCGACCCGCAAAAATCCAACGGGCTGCCGTGCAGTCTGTGCTTTGCTGTTGGAGTCGATCATTCACGACGCGCCCAGCGTCACGGAGAGCCAGACATGCTGGAAAGGCTGTTTCAACTCAAAGCACACAACACCAACGTGCGGACCGAGATACTTGCGGGCGTCACGACTTTCCTGGCGATGGCCTACATCCTGTTCGTCAACCCGAGCATCCTTGGCGAAACCGGCATGGACAAGGGCGCCGTGTTCGTCGCCACCTGCCTGGCAGCGGCCATCGGCTCGACCGTGATGGGCCTGATCGCCAACTACCCGATTGCCCTGGCACCGGGCATGGGCCTGAACGCCTTCTTTACCTACACCGTTGTGCTGCACATGGGCCATAGCTGGCAGGTGGCGCTGGGTGCGGTATTCATTTCGGCGGTGATGTTCTTCATTCTGTCGATCTTCCGGATTCGCGAATGGATCATCAACAGCATTCCCCTGCCCCTGCGCTCGGCGATTGCCGCCGGTATCGGCCTGTTTCTGGCGCTGATCGCCCAGCATAACGCCGGCATCGTGGTTGCCAACCCGGCCACAGTCATCGGCATGGGCGACCTCAAGCAGCCTGGCCCGGTACTGGCCACGCTGGGCTTCTTTCTGATCGTCGCGCTGGACCACCTCAAAGTGCGCGGCGCGGTGCTGATCGGCATTCTGGCCGTGACACTGGTGTCCATCGCGCTGGGCTTCACGCCGTTCGGCGGCGTGGTATCGATGCCACCGTCGCTGGCACCGACCTTCATGCAGCTGGACATCATGGGCGCGCTGGACGTCGGCCTGGTCAGCATCATCTTCGCCTTCCTGTTTGTGGATATTTTCGACAACTCCGGCACGTTGATCGGCGTCGCCAAACGCGCCGGGCTGATGGGCAAGGACGGGCACATGCCGAAAATGGGCCGTGCACTGATTGCCGACAGTACCGCAGCAATGGCCGGTTCCCTGCTGGGCACCTCGACCACCACCAGCTACATCGAATCGGCTGCGGGCGTGAGTGCCGGTGGCCGTACCGGCCTGACCGCTGTGGTCGTCGCCGTGCTGTTTCTGCTGGCACTGTTTTTCGCGCCGCTGGCCAGCAGCGTGCCAGCCTTCGCCACCGCACCTGCGCTGCTGTTCGTCGCGGTGCTGATGGCTTCCGGCCTGGCCGAGATCGACTGGGACGACATCACTGTGGCCGCACCGGTGGTGATCACCGCGCTGGCGATGCCGTTCACCTATTCCATCGCCAACGGCATCGCCTTTGGCTTCATTTCCTGGACAGCGATCAAGCTGCTGTCGGGGCGCTGGCGCGAGCTGAATTCGGCGCTGGTGATCCTGTCGATCCTGTTCGTGATCAAGCTGGGCTGGTTCAACGCATGAGTGTTCCCTTCGACCCTGCGAGCTACGACCGTCAGCTCGAAGAAAAAACAGTCCGCCTGCGTGAGCTGCTGGCGCCGTTCGATGCGCCCGAGCCGCAAGTGTTCGACTCGCCGCGCGAGCATTACCGGCTGCGCGCCGAGTTTAGTCTGTGGCGCGAAGACCAGAAGCGCTATTACGCGATGTTCGCGCCGGGCGACAACCGCACGCCGATCCTGCTCGAAGGCCTGCCGATTGCCAGTGAGCGCATCAACGCACTGATGCCGGTACTGCGCGAGCGCTGGGAAGCCAGCCCGACGCTGAACCACAAGCTGTTTCAGGTGGACTTTCTGACCACCCTGGCAGGCGATGCGATGATCACCATGTGCTATCACCGTCCGCTGGACGATGCATGGCAGGCGGAAGCCGAGGCGCTGGCGCAAGCGCTGGACGTCAGCCTGATCGGTCGCTCCAAAGGCCAGAAGCTGGTGATCGGCCATGATTACGTGACCGAAAAGCTCGACGTGGCTGGCCGCACGTTCAGCTATCGCCAGCCCGAAGGCGCATTCACTCAGCCTAACGGCACCGTGAACGGCAAGATGCTCAACTGGGCTTACGACGCACTGGGCGAGCGGCAAGACGACTTGCTGGAGCTGTATTGCGGCAATGGCAACTTCACCCTGCCGCTGGCGACCCGCGTGCGCAAGGTGCTGGCGACTGAAATCAGCAAGACCTCGGTGAATGCCGCGCTGAGCAATCTGGATGACAATGGCGTGAATAACGTCACGCTGGTGCGCCTGTCGGCAGAAGAGCTGACCGAGGCGCTGAACGAAGTGCGTCCCTTCCGCCGCCTGCAGGGCGTGGACCTGAAAAGCTATGAGTTTGGCAGCGTCTTCGTCGACCCGCCCCGCGCCGGCATGGACCCGGACACCTGCGAACTGACCCGCCGCTTCGAGCGCATTCTGTACATCTCCTGCAACCCGGAAACCCTGGCCGCCAACATCGCCCAACTGCACGACACACACCGGGTCGAGCGCTGCGCCCTGTTCGACCAGTTCCCGTATACACACCATATGGAATCGGGCGTGTTGCTGGTCAGGCGCTGAGGCTTATCACTATCGTGCGACGCTCCGCGTCGCGTGCCCTTCTGGACGCTCCGCGTCCGATCTTGAATCTGCAGCGCAGATCTGTGACGCGGAGCGTCATCCAAGGCATTCCTACGCTGGAGCGTGAGGAACGATAGGTTTCTGGGCTGAAGCGTGCGGAACGAAAGCCTTACCGTTCGTACCCTCCTGCGAAACTGTCAGTTTATTTATTAGCTTCCTATCGATCCACTGAGGTATAAATCGACACCCGATTTACACGTCCGATGGGATCCGATCTTGAGCTCTGAGTCCTCCGCTGCTTCTGCCCCGGTCAAGCTGTCCCGCCAGCCTGGTTTCGTCAGTTTCATCCTGTCGCGTCTGATGGCGGTGTTTGCCATGCAGATTCAGGCGGTGGTGGTTGCCTGGCAGGTTTACGACATGACCCGCGAGCCGATGGCGCTGGCCTATGTGGGGCTTGCTCAGTTCATCCCGATGTTGCTGCTGTTGATGCCTGCCGGGGACCTGATCGACCGGTACAACCGCAAGGTCATCCTGATGCTCAGTTGGGGCGTGCAGGCGGTGTGTGGCGTCATTCTGCTGGTCTTCTCGGCGCTCGAACTGCAAGACTTGCGGCTGATCTACGGCGCGCTGATGCTCTATGGCTGCGCCCGCGCCTTCACCGGCCCGGCGCTGCAAAGCCTGCTGCCGCAGATCGTCCCGCGTGAGCAACTGCCTTCGGCGATTGCCACCAACAGCGTCATCATGCGCTGCTCGACGGTCGGCGGCCCGTTGATCGGCGGTTATCTGTATTGGCTGGGCGGCGCAGAACTGACGTATTCGGTGTGCGTCGCAGCATTCATCGCCGGCATTCTGCTGCTGGCACCGGTCGCAACGCCGTTTGCCGGCAAGCCGGTGGAGCCGGGTTCGAATGCCTGGGGCCGATTCACGGCGGGCATCGCCTTCATCCGCTCTCGGCCGATCATTTTAGGCACCATCTCGCTGGACCTGTTTGCCGTGCTGCTGGGCGGCGTGGTCGCGTTGCTGCCGATCTACGCCCATTAAGTGCTGCACCTCGGACCGCAAGGGCTGGGTATGTTGCGCGCGTCAATGAGCCTGGGCGAACTGGGCGTCGGCATTTACCTGAGCATTCGTCCGCTGGAGCGCAATGTCGGGATGACCATGTTTCTCGCCGTGGCCCTGTTCGGCGTGGCGAACCTGGTGTTCGCCTTGTCGAGCCTGTTCTGGCTGTCGTGCCTGGCACTGCTGGTCGCAGGCGCAGCAGACATGGTCAGCGTTTTCATCCGCTCGGCGCTGGTACAGTTTTCGACCCCGGACAACATGCGCGGCCGGGTCAACGCAGTGAACATGCTGTTTATCGGCTCCTCCAACGAACTGGGCGAATTTCGGGCGGGCACCAGCGCGTCGCTGGTCGGTGCAATCCCGGCGGCAATCCTTGGCGGCGTCTGCACGCTGGGGGTGGTTGGCGCGTGGATGACAGGCTTCAAATCGCTGCGCCAGGTCGACCGATTTGCCGACGCCTCGCCGCAGGAAGAACAGGCGGCGCGACCTGCTCGACAAGCCCCGGCCCAGTCCGCGAAACAGGCCTGATCGAAGCCGGACGGATGAAAACCGGACCAGAGCAATACGGGCAGAACCAAACGGCCCGTCACACCTCTATACTGTCGCATTCTGCACAACGCTGCTCGGATCGCCGCACTGGCCAGACCTGTATCAGCAGCGATACTTATTGCAAGACACCAAGAGGGATCCGACATGCTCTGGAAAAAAGGCCGACGTAGCGACAACGTAGTCGATGCTCGCGATGGCGGCAGCGGTGGGGGCGGCGGCGGCATGCGCATCGGCGGCAAGGGCCTGGGCATCGGCGGTATCGTGATCATCGTCGCGATCGGCCTGCTGACCGGCCAGGACCCGATGCAGATCCTTGGCCAATTGACCGGCCAGAGCACCGAGCAAACCGCGCCACCCAGCGCGCAAACGCGCGAAGCGCCGCCTGCCAATGATCAGCAGGCCGAGTTTGTACGCAGTATTCTGGGCGACACCGAAGACACCTGGCGCGCAGTGTTCGCGCAAAGCGGCCGTGAGTACAAGGACCCGACGCTGGTGCTGTTCAGTGGTCAGGTGAATTCCGCCTGCGGTCGTGCCACCTCGGCAACCGGTCCGTTCTACTGCCCGGCTGACCAGCGGGTTTATCTGGACATGGACTTCTTCCGGGAAATGTCCCAGCGCTTTTCCGCCGCCGGAGACTTCGCCCAGGCTTACGTGATTGCGCACGAAGTCGGGCACCACGTGCAGACGTTGCTGGGCATTTCCGCCAAGGTCGACAAAGCGCGTCAGGCCGGGCAGAAAATGGAAGGCAGCAACGGCTTACTGGTGCGCCAGGAGTTGCAGGCCGACTGCTTTGCGGGTGTTTGGGCCTACAACGCACAAAATCGTTTGAACTGGCTTGAGCCGGGTGATATTGAAGAAGCATTGAACGCGGCGAACGCTATCGGCGATGATCGCCTGCAGCAGCAAAGCAGTGGTCGAGTCGCTCCGGACTCCTTCACGCACGGCACGTCTGCACAGCGCGTGCGCTGGTTCAAGGCCGGCTTCGCCGAAGGCCAAATCAATCAATGCGACACGTTCGCCGCCAAGAGTCTCTGAGCACATGATTAAACCGCTTCTGGTCCTGTTGTTAAGCACTGCCTTCGTGAGCCTCGGGGCGCATGCCGAGGATCAAGCGGTGAATTCAATCAGCCCGGATCGTCTGGCGATCAACGGCGCCGAAGCGACGCTCGGGCTGAGCCAGGAGTGGGTGCACCCCAAGCCGAAGATCGAGCGTGTGGTGATCGTGCTGCACGGTCGCCTGCGCAACGCGCAAACATACCTGCGCAGCATCGAACGTGCGGCCAACCAGTCCAAAGAGCGCAGCAAGACCCTGCTGATTGCCCCGCAGTTTCTGGATGAGAAAGACATTGTCGCCCACCATTTGCCGGAGTCGATCCTGCGCTGGCGTCAGAACAGCTGGATGGAAGGCGCGACCGCCAGCGGCCCCAAGCCGGTCAGCTCGTTTCTGGTGCTGGACCACATCCTCAAACGCCTGAGCGACAGCAAGCTGTTCCCTAACCTGAAAGAAATCGTCATTGCCGGGCATTCCGGTGGGGCACAGGTGGTGCAGCGCTACGCAATGATCGGCGGCAAGGAAGATGCCCTGCTGCTGCGCGAGGGGGTGAAGCTGCGTTACGTGATTGCCAACCCGTCGTCGTATGCCTATTTCGACGACGAACGGCCTGAGCCGGTGACCGCCCAGAGCTGCCCCGACTTCGACGAATGGAAATACGGCCTGAACAAGATGCCGTTCTACTCGGGCAAGGAAAAGCCGGTCGACATCGAAAAGAACTACCTGAAGCGTGACATCACCTACCTGCTGGGCGAACTGGACACCGACCGCAATCACCCGGCGCTGGACAAGACCTGCGCGGCCGAAGCACAGGGCGCGTATCGCCTGATTCGCGGGCAGAATTATTTCAACTACCTGCAGAAACGCCATCCGGAGGGGTTGAACCAGCACCTGGTGATCGTGCCGAAAGTCGGCCACAACGGTGACGGGATCTTTACCTCGCCTGAAGGTCAGGCGGTGTTATTCAAGTCGTTTTGAGTAGTTGACCTTCGAGCCAACGCTCCGCGTAGGCCCCCTTCGCGAACAAGCGAAGCGTCGCCCGGTCCGCTCCCACGGCCTCGGCCAGAATCAAAAGCGGAAACGCTGGGAGTTGGGACTGGCATTGGCACAAAAGTTGGATCAGCCCAACATCCCGCGCAGCGCTGTGCAATCCACGGCATGCCAGTCGGTCAGTTCCGGCCAGGGGTTTTCTGGCAGGTTGACGAGGATGGTTTTCGCCCCTGCCGCGCGGCCGCAGCTGAGGTCGTGCAGGTAGTCACCGATCATGACCATTCGTTGCGGCTCGACGTCCCAGGCGCTTGCCAGCTTCAACAAGCCGGCCGGGTCGGGTTTGGGCGTCGCTTCGTCACGGCCCAGCACATCCTTGGCGGCAAAACACTCCGCCAGGCCGATGGCTTCCAGCGTGATATAGGCGAGTTCGCGGGCGTTGCGGGTCAGTATGCCCAATCGATAACCACGCCCTGCCAGCTCTCGAACCAGTTCGACCGCGCCATCGGCAGGCTGCGAGCCCAACGCCAGCGCTCGCTCATGCTCCAGCAGCCAGGCGTGTTTGGCGGCTGACTCGTGCGCAGGCAAGGCGGCAAGATGGCCCAGAATGTCGTCGTCCTGCGGGATACCCAGCGCTCGCTTGATCGCCGGAAAATCATGGACCGGGACGGTCAGCGTGCCGTCCATGTCGAATACCCAGTGCCTGATGCTGTCGAGTGTCATGCCCAATCCTTACGATGACGAATCAGCCCTTCCTGACTGACCGATGCGACCAGTTGCCCGGCGCGGTTGAAGACACTGCCGCGCGAAAAACCGCGGGAATTGCCTGCCCATGGACTGTCCATGGCATACAACAGCCAGTCGTCGGTGCGCAGATCGTTGTGGAACCACAGCGAATGATCAAGGCTGGCGACCTGCATGTCGCGCTGCCAGACCGTCTTGCCGTGCGGCCGCAACGAGGTGGTCAGCAGGTTGAAGTCGGAAGCGTAGGCCAGCATGTAGCGGTGCAGCGCCTGTATATCGGGCAAGTTGCCATCGGCGCGAAACCACACGTACTTCACCGGCTCGCCAGGTTTGGGGTCATAGGGGTCGTCGGCGGTGACCGGGCGGAATTGAATCGGTTTGGGGCGCAGAAACTTGTCGTGCGCCGATTCGGGAATCAGGTGCGCCCGACTGGTCAGCAGCTCAAGCTCCGACGGCAGGTTCTCAGGCCCGACAATCTGCGGCATCGTGGTTTGATGCTCGAAGCCCTCTTCGTCGTACTGGAAGGACGCGCTACAGGTAAATATCGGCTTGCCCTTCTGAATCGCCGTCACGCGACGGGTGCTGAAACTGCCACCGTCACGCACCCGGTCAACCTGGTAGACCACAGGTAGATACGCATCACCGGGGCGCAGAAAATAGCCGTGCAGCGAGTGCACGTGTCGGGTGTCCTCGACCGTCTGGCTGGCAGCGGACAGCGACTGGCCCAGTACCTGACCACCGAATAGCTGACGGAAACCCAGGTCCTGACTGCGGCCGCGAAACAGGTTTTCTTCAATGGCTTCCAGCGTCAGCAGCGCAACCAGATCATCCAGCACTTGACTCATCATCACTCCTCGCGCATGTCGGCGCTGAACCCGCAAACAGCAGCGGCCGATATGATGTGTGGCGAGCCCCGAGGCCCGCACTCGTGGAGGGAATGATACAGATTTAAGATGGCGGGCTTAATCCTGTTTGCAATTCAATCAGGGCTCTGCGTATTGAGCCACTGCTCGCGGCTGATCCGGTACAGCACATGCGGTTTGAGCGGGTGGCCATCCGGCAGGTCGGGATGCTCGAAGTTATCGGACTCGTCATGCTGCATACCAATCGCCTGCATGACTTTCTGCGACGGCTGATTGTTGAACGCTGTGAACGAAACGATCTCTTCCAGCTTCAGACGCTCGAAACCACAGCCCAGCGCGGTCCAGGCTGCCTCGCTGGCAAACCCCAGGCCCCAATGCTCACGCGCCAGTCGCCAGCCGATTTCGATGGCCGGCGTGAAAGGCGCCTTGAAACCCACCACGTGCAGGCCGGTAAAACCAATGAACTCGCCCGTATCCTTGCGCTCCAGCGCCCAAAAGCCAAACCCCAGTTCAGCGAAGTGCCCGCGCAAGCGGCCGATCATGGCCGCGCTTTCCAGACGGCTCAGGGGTGCCGGAAAATAGCGCATGACCTGCGGGTCGGTGCACATGGCGGCGAACACGGGCAAGTCGTCGTCAAGCCACTGCCGCATCAGCAGTCGGGCACTATCAAGCTTGAGTATCGGTTCCATCGATTTCCCCGTGTTACAAGACTATTCAGACGTCAGTGTGAGCGTAGCGCTGCCAGCTATTTGCCAGACAACTGGGCGGCCGCGTGCAGAACTGGCACTATCGACCTTCGATCTTCGAACGGACGCCCAATGTCCCTGCCACTCATTTACCACGACGACTACAGCCCGGCGTTTCCAGCGGACCATCGTTTCCCCATGGACAAGTTTCGCCTGTTACGTGACTACTTGGTCGACAGCGGGCTGACCCGCGACGTTCAATTAATACGTCCCGAGTTATGCCCGACGGACATTCTGGCGCTGGCCCACGACCCTTCCTACATAGGTCGCTACCTCAGTGGCGACTTATCACGCGAAGACCAGCGCCGCCTCGGCTTGCCCTGGAGCGAAGCGCTCGCGCGACGTACCGTCCGCGCCGTAGGCGGCTCGCTGCTGACCGCCGAAAAGGCCCTGACGCACGGCCTGGCCTGTCATCTGGCGGGCGGCACCCATCATGCGCACTACGACTATCCGGCCGGTTTCTGCATTTTCAATGACCTGGCCGTGATCAGTCATTACCTGCTGCAAAGCGGCCGTGTACATAAAATATTGATCTTCGATTGTGACGTCCATCAGGGCGATGGTACGGCGCGCATTCTGGCGGATACGGAGGATGCGATTACTGTCTCGCTGCACTGTGAAAAGAACTTCCCGGCCCGTAAGGCCCAAAGCGACTGGGACATCCCGCTGCCGATGGGCATGGGCGACGTCGGGTACCTCAACGTTGTCGACGACCTGCTCAATTACCTGCTGCCGTTCTACAAACCGGATCTGGTGCTGTACGACGCTGGCGTCGACGTGCACAAGGACGATGCCCTTGGTTATCTGCAACTGTCTGACCAAGGCGTGGCCAATCGCGACGAAGCGGTGTTGCGTCATTGCCTGGGCCGCGATATTCCGGTCATGGGCGTGATCGGCGGCGGGTACAGCAAAGACCGTCAGGCGCTGGCCAGACGCCACGGAATTCTGCATCACAGTGCGCAGAAGGTATGGAACGACATGGGCTTGTAGCGGCGCTGCACCTGAGTGCACACCTGAAAACGGCCCTCGGGTAGAATGCCCCACCTTTCTGCTATCCATACGTTGCTGACCATGACCGACCTCACCTCCCCTGCCAGCCAATCCGTTGCCGTCATCGGAGGTGGCCCTGCGGGATTGATGGCGGCAGAAGTGCTGAGTCAGGCCGGGGTCAAGGTCGATCTGTATGACGGCATGCCGTCGGTAGGGCGCAAGTTTCTGCTGGCCGGCGTTGGTGGCATGAACATTACCCACTCCGAGCCCTACCCTGCTTTTCTTGGGCGTTATGCTGAGCGATCGCCGATGATCGCTCCCATCTTGCGAAAGTTTGATGCTGACGCGTTGTGCCGGTGGATTCATGAGCTGGGCATCACGACATTTGTCGGCAGTTCTGGCCGGGTGTTCCCTACTGACATGAAAGCCGCGCCACTGTTGCGCGCCTGGCTCAAGCGGCTGCGTGATGCGGGCGTGGTTGTCCACACCCGGCATCGCTGGCTCGGCTGGAATGCCGATGGCAGCTTGCGCATCGCCCACGCCGACGGCGAACTGGCGCTCAACCCCGCAGCGACCTTGCTGGCGCTGGGCGGTGCCAGCTGGGCTCGACTGGGGTCCGATGGGGCCTGGCGGCCGTGGCTGCAAGCGAAGCAGATAGACGTTGCCCCCTTACAGGCCGCCAATTGTGGTTTTGAAGTGACCGCCTGGAGCGACGTGCTGCGCGCCAAATTTGCCGGCGCGCCACTGAAGAATATCGCCATGGGCCTGCACGGCCAGACGCTGCGCCTTGGCGAATGCGTGCTAACCGAGACCGGCGTGGAGGGCAGTCTGGTTTATGCACTGTCGGCGCAGATTCGTGAACGGATCAATCTTGATGGCTCGGCCGTTGTGCAGATTGATCTGCTACCGGGTAAAACGCTGAGCGACGTACAGAAAGCCCTGAGCAAACCACGTGGCTCGCGCTCGATGTCCAAACACCTGCACAGCCAATTGGGGCTGGACGGTGCGAAGGCAGCGCTCTTGCGCGAACTGGCGCCTCGTGAAGCATTTGCCGATGCGCTTTCGTTGAGCGAAGCCATCAAAGCGTTGCCACTGACCCTGATCAAACCGCGCCCCATCGATGAGGCCATCAGCACTGCGGGCGGCGTGACCTTCGAAGCCATGGACGAGCGCCTGATGCTCAGGCAATTGCCCGGCGTGTTCTGCGCAGGCGAAATGCTCGACTGGGAAGCCCCAACCGGCGGTTACCTGCTCACCGCCTGCTTCGCCAGTGGCCGCGCAGCGGGGTTGGGGATGGTTGAGTGGCTGAACTCACTCGCCCGCGCCGAGGCGTGAGGCCCAAGACCACTATCGGCCATGCCCGTGCCTTTGATAATCGTTCACATGCTCCGCGCTCATCGTTATACCCAAAACCGCTTTGGATTCTGGCCGGAGGATGTGGGAGTGGACTTGTCCACGAAAGGGCCGATACATTCTCCGAAAATGCGCAATGCGTCTCAAGGCTTCTTCTTGCGCGGCCCGGTGTTGAAGACTGGCACTTTGCGCACCGGCTTGACCACCGGCGTGGGCTCGGACTCGCCGCTGTCGACCCATTTACCCAGATTGCGCTTGCTCCCCGAGACCTTGGGCTTTTTCGGTTTCTTGGGCTTTTTCAGGATCTGGCCGCTGGCATCAGTGCTCGGCACGCGGTGCTCCGGCTCGAAATCATGTTCTTCCCTGCGCTCCAGGGTCTGCCGGGTCAGTACTTCAATCGCCGACAGCAGCTCGACCTCATCGGCACACACCAGCGAAATAGCCTCGCCGGTCAGGCCCGCACGTCCGGTCCGGCCGATACGGTGGATGTAATCCTCGGCCACGATCGGCAGATCCAGATTGACCACCGTCGGCAGGTCATCGATATCCAGACCACGCGCCGCCACGTCGGTGGCAACCAGAATCTTCACTTCATTGCTCTTGAAGCGGTCCAGCGCGCGCTGACGGGTGGCCTGCGGTTTGTCGCCATGAATGCCGTCGGCGTTCAGGCCCAGCCCCTGCAAACGGTCCACCAGTTGATCGACGCCAACACGAGTCTTGGCAAATACCAGTACTTGGCCCCAGCGATGCTTCTTCATCAGATGAATGAACAGATCCGCCTTGCGCTTCTTGTCCACGGTCACGACCCATTGCTTCACCGAAGACGCCGCGACATTGTGCGGGCTGACTTCGATGGTCAGCGGGTCATTGAGCATTTGCGCGGCCAGCAGGCGAATCTCGTCGGAGAAGGTCGCGGAGAACAGCAGCGTCTGGCGCTGCTTGGGCAGCACGGCATAGATGCCGCGCAATTCCTCGGCAAAGCCCAGATCGAGCATGCGGTCCGCTTCGTCGAGAATCAGGGTTTGCAACTGAGAAAACTTGATCGCTTTCTGGCGGTACAGATCGAGCAGGCGGCCCGGCGTCGCGACCAGCACGTCCACGCCCTTGCGCAGCTTCATCATCTGCGGGTTGATGCTCACACCGCCGTAAGCGGCATAGGTGCTCAGCGGCAGGTGCTCGGCGTACTGACGAATACTCTCGTGAACCTGATCGGCCAGCTCGCGGGTCGGTGCCAGCACCAGCGCACGAATCGAGTTGGGTGCAACCTTGGGGCCTTCCATGGTCAGGCGTTGCAGCAGCGGCAGGGCAAAACCGGCGGTCTTGCCAGTGCCGGTCTGGGCCGCAGCCATCAGATCGCGGCCCGCCAGTACCGGAGGAATGGCCTGTGTCTGTACAGGCGTCGGAGTCTGGTAACCGAGCGCTTCGAGGGCGCGCAGCAAGGGTTCGATCAGGCCGAGAGAGGCGAATGTCATGGGGATACCGTAAGAAAAATTCACGCAAGGCGCGCAGTTTACCCTGTCCGGCCCGCCTCGGTTAGCGTGTGCGTGTCGATCCGGCTTCGCGCGGCGGCGACCTGCGCCATTGCGGCAGGCCAATCAGCACCACACCGCTGATGATCACCACCATCGCCATGCACTCTTCAACACCAATAATCTCGCCCGCAAACACCACCCCCAGCATCACCGCCACTGCCGGATTGACATAGGCATAGCTAGTGGCAGCCGCCGGGCGCACATTCTTTAGCAGGTACATGTAAGCACTGAACGCGACGATGGAGCCAAACACCACCAGATACAGCAGCGCGCCCCAGCCCGCCGCCGTCGGCATGTGCGTCAGGCGCTCGCCACTGAGTGCGCTGCCGATCAGCAGCGTCGCCCCGGCAGTCAGCATCTCGGCAGCACTCGCCATCGGTCCTTTGGGCAGCGGCATATGCTTGCTCAAGACCGAGCCGAACGCCCATGACGCAGCAGCAAAAATCACCAACGCCGCACCGTAGGGGCTGGATTGCAGGTTGGAACCGAGATTCAACAGGCCGATGCCGATCAGGCCCAGCACAATCCCCGCCCATTCAAGGTTTGTGGTGCGATTGCCCCAGAACAGGCCGAAAAGCAAGGTAAACAGCGGCATGGTCGCCACCGCCAACGCTGTAACGCCCGAAGCGACACCCGCATGCTCGGCCAGCGTCACGCCGCCATTGCCGCACGCCAGCAGCAGGAAACCGATCACGAACGCAGCTTTCCACTCGGCCCAGGTCGGCGCAGGCACGCCACGAAAACGCAAAAAGCCATACATCAGGCACCCGGCAATCATGAAACGCACGCCAGCCATCATCAACGGCGGCCATGACTCAACGCCAATGCGGATCACCAGATAGGTAGACCCCCAGATCAGATACAACGCCAGAAAGGCACCGATGAGCAATGGCGAAATACGAAGTGACTGCGGCATGGTCAGGCTCTGGGATCATTATTATGGTTGACCTATTGTATGAAGGCCAAAAGCGGATATTAAGCAGAAAACCCTGTTTAATCCGCTCCATAACTTTTGAATCAATGCTTGTCAGGCACCATGACCTTTTATTTGAAAATCATTCACTGCGCTGTGAGAGGCACCCCATGACACTGGATAAATACGACCGGATTCTGCTCGATGAGCTGTTGAAAAACGGCCGGGCTTCTTTTGCGCAACTGGCTAAACAGGTCAACTTGTCCGCCCCGGCGGTAGCCGAACGGGTCGCCAAGCTGGAAGCCAGTGGCGTGATCACTGGCTACGAAGCCAAGGTTGATCTGTCGAAAGTCGGTTTGCCGATCCAGTGCATCATCGAACTGCGCATGGGCAGTCACGGCAATCAGCAGGCGTACAAAGAATTGTGGAAGATTCCCGAACTGATCCAGTGCTACCGGGTAACGGGCGACCCATGCGTGATCATGCGGGCGGCAGTTGATTCGATGCCGCATCTGGAGGACCTGATCAACCGGATCGCGAAGTTCGGTTTCAGCAAGACATCAATCGTGCTTTCCACCGCAGTCGAACGCAGCCTGCCGTCCGATTACCTGACGAGGCAAGAGAAGCCCGAAATCAAAAACCGCGCTGACGCTTGAGGGTTTCGCTGATTTTGGCGGCGGGGACTTTCTGCAGCGAGCACAGCATCTGGTGGGAAATACCGGCAATACCGTGGGTATTGCGCAGTTCGTTGGTCAGGTACGCCGTCAGGTTGGCGGCCATTTCCGCATCGGCCATGGCCCGGTGAGCCTTGCCGGTGTTGGGCAGGCGCGCATAGCTGGTCAGCGTGCCGAGCTTGTGATTCGGGGCGCCGGGCATCAGGCGGCGGGCCAGCAGCATGGAACAGGCGAAGCTCTGTTCGCGTTTGCGCTGGATACGGGAGAGTTCGTAATCCCAGAATTTCTGGTCGAACGAGGCATTGTGCGCCACCAGCGGCGTCGCGCCGACGAAGTCCGCCACATCACCCATCACCCGCTCGGCACTGGGCGCGGTGCGAATCATGTTGTTGCTGATCCCGGTCAACCCTTCGATGAACGCCGGGATTCGTACACCGGCATTCATCAAGCTTTGAAAGCGCTCGACGATACGCCCCTGCTCCATGATCACCACCGCAATCTCGGTCGCCCGGCAGCTGTGGTTCGGAGAGATTCCGGTGGTTTCAAAGTCGATGACTGCAATACGTTCCAACACTGGCCTGGTCCTATGAATTCATTTCAGCAACAACGCGCCTTCGATGGGCACATACCGGCTGGCCGCACGGATCAACGAGTTCGCGGTCAGCCCCGGCACCCCGTAGGCCACCGCTTCGACGCCGTGTTTGCTGATCACGCGTTCGAGCAGCATATCGAAGTCGCCATCACCTGACGCCAGCACTATTTCGTCGACTTGCGGCGCGAAGTCCATGATGTCGATGGTGATGCCCACATCCCAGTCGCCTTTGGCCGAGCCGTCGCTGCGCTGAATGTAAGGCTTGAGCCTGACAGTGAAGCCCAGATTGCGCAGGATCTGCTGGAACTGCTGCTGCTTGCTGTCGCCCCGGTCGATGGCGTACGCAAAGGCGTGAACAATCTCGCCGCGCTTACTGATATCCGCCCACAGTGCGGCGTAATTGAAATGACAGCCATGCGCCTGGCGCACGGTGTAGTACAGGTTCTGCACGTCGGCGAACACCGCAATCTTCTTCACCGCAATTCCTCATGGCGGGCAATGCCCACTGGTTACAGCGATCCGGAATGTGAATCGGCGACCAGTATGCCAGCTTGAGAAAGGAAGTGAGCTTCAACTATCGTGCGACGCTCCGCGTCGCATGCATTTCTGGACGCTCCGCGTCCGGTCTCAAGTATGCGGCGCAGCGCAGACCTGTGACGCGGAGCGTCACCCAGGGCATTCCCACACTGGAGCGAGCGGAACGATCATCGCCGTCTCAAACGAACGAATCGTCATCCGAAAACAGGTCACCGCCATCATCGAAGCTGTCATCGGCCGTGAACTGCTGATCCGGCTGGCCCCAGTTGCCTTGATCATTGAACGAGCCGGTGTCCTGCACGGGCGGCGCGTCATGAATGACTTCGACAATCTCCTGCGGCTGGCTGTGATGGCTGAACATACTGCTGATACCTTCGGCCAACAGCACGCCACCCGCGACACCGGCCGCTGTCTTCAATGCGCCGCCAAGGAAACCGCTACCGGCAGCAGGCGCGGCATACCCGCCCTGTGGCGCTGCGGGTGCAGGCGCTGGATTGAACCCGCCGCCATCACGCCAGCCGCCGGTAGCCTGACTCGGTTGCGATTGAGGTGCACGCGCGGTGCTGCCGCCAAAAATATTCGACAAAAACCCGCCACTGGCTGGTGCCGATGAGGATTGCCCCTTGGCTTGCTGAAGCTCGGCCTGCAATTGCTGAATCTGCTCGTCGCGCTGTTTGACCTGCTGATTCAGCTGATTGACCGCGGCTTCCTGCACCAGAATCGCCTGCGTCATGTAATACGGCGCGGCGGGCTGGCGAGCCAGATGTTCCTTGATACGCGCCTCGGCCGCCGCATCGCGCGGGGCCGATGCCGCTTCGGCATCTTTCAGTTTCGAAAAAAGACCGTCGATCAGGGTTTGCTCTTCGCTGTTCATGACCACCTCACTGAGTTGCCACTTAACTTCTTCCCTGCCGCGATGACAGGACCATGCTCAGGAAATGGGGCCTCCTCCACGCGCTTCAATGACATGAAAAAAAAGATAACCAGCCGCGCCGCCGCACGCCCGCTGCGCTTGGTTCGGCCAGGGTCATGGGCTAAAGTGGCGACCTGCTTTTAGCCTGTGATCTATCCACATGAACCCGTTGACCGTCATCCAGGATTCGCTCTACTTTTTCCGCCGCCACCTAGGCGGCATTCTGGTGCTGTGCCTGCCGCTGGTGATTCTCGAAGTCCTCGCCAAGCAAGCCTTGAGCAGCGCCATGTCCGCCGAAACCTCACCGGCCTACACCCTGGTGATCGGGTTGTTCTTCTACCCGATCTACACCGCCGCGCTGATCCTGTTTCTCGACGCCCGCAGCCGCGGCGAAGAGGCGCAAACCCGCGACCTGCTGGCCATGGCCTTGCTCCTGTGGCCAACTTTCGCGGTGCTCTCGGCCATGAGCACCCTGCTGATCATGTTCGGTCTCTCGCTGCTCGTCGTCCCCGGCCTCTGGGTGATGGTCAAACTGGCGTTCAGCGAATACTTGCTGGTCCTGCGCAAACTCACACCGTTCATGGCCATGCGCGAAAGCATGCAGATGACCAACGGGCATTTCACGCGCATTCTGGTCTGCGTACTGGGCGTCTACATTCCGCTGTGGCTGCTCGAAGGCGTCAGCCTGTACGTGTTTCCCGAACCACAGAGCCTGCCGGTTTCGGTGGCCATCGACAGCCTCAGCAGCTTTCTGCAACTGTTCACCACCATCGTGATGTTTCGCTTGTTCATGCTGGTCAGCGAGCCTGTGCACAGGGCCTGAGTCATAGGCAAGGGCTGACGTCAGACGCACCGATTCGGTATGCTCGACGCCGAATCCCTCACCGAGCGCCAGGCGCTCCAAGTCGAGCCGATGCCCCGTGTCCTGATACGTCTGACTTTGTCCTTTCTGCTGTTGATCGTCGTGTTGCTGGTGCTGGTTTACCAGATGACCTAGCGCCCGCCCGCGCACGAGTTACTCGCCGCCACCTGTAACCCGGCGGTTCAGGCCCCGAAGCTGGTGCCCGGCCAGGCCCTGAAAGTCATGACCTGGAACATTCAGTATCTGGCGGGCAAGCGCTACGTGTTCTGGTACGACATGGCCGACGGCAGCGGCCCGGACGAACGCTCGACGCCTGAGGACCTGGCCTACAACCTGGATGAAGTCGCCCGGGTGATCCGCGATGAACAGCCGGACATCGTGCTGCTTCAAGGCGTCGATGACGGTGCCAAAAACTCTGATTATCAGGACCAGTTGAAGCTGCTCGAGGAGCGCCTGATCGACCTCTACCCGTGCAGCACCCAGGCGTTCTACTGGAAAGCGGAATTCGTGCCCAACCCGCATATCTGGGGCAGCGTCGGCAGAAAACTCGCCACCCTCAGCCGCTTCCACATCGACAGCGCCGAACGCCTGCAACTGCCGGTGCCCGACGCCAACCTCGTCAGCCGTCAGTTTCAGCCTCGGAATGCCCTGCTGGTCAGCTATCTGCCCCTGCGCGACGGAGGAAAACTGGCCGTCATCAATACCAGCCTGACCACCACAAAACGCGACGGCGCCGCGCAAAAGCAGATCGCCGCCACCGAAACACTACTGGACAAACTGGAAGGCGGCGGCACCCCCTGGCTGATCGGCGGCGACTTCAACCTGCTGCCGCTGGGCCAGTACCAGCGCCTCCCCGAACCGCAGCGCCTCGGTTATGCAGCCGACAGCGAGCTGCACAAGCTGTGGGAAAAATACCCGATGATCCCCTCCAATGCAGAGTCCAGCGGCATTGATCGCAGCAAATGGCTGACCCGCTTTCCCAACGACAGCCGCATCAACGGGCCGGACAGGACAGTGGATTATCTGTTTTACAGCCCGGCCTTGAAGCGCGTCAGCGCAAGAGTGCGCAGGGATGACACGCTGCTGATATCTGATCACTTGCCGGTGATCGGGCGGTTTTTGTTGCCGGTTTTGCCTTGAAACGTTAACAGGCAGTACGACGTTTGCAGCATGCATACAAAAACTGCGAAGAACGGTAGTACCGCTATCCGTCCAGGACCAGAGACAGGTCCGGGTAACGGGCGCACATGAAATCGACAAACGCACGGACCTTTGGAGCCGCCAGGCGCCTGGACGTGTGCAGGACCCAGAGCGCCGGCTCGACACCCAACACCGTGCCCCACTGAACCAGCTCACCCTGGGCAAGCTGTTTCCATGCAATGGACTGTGGAATGAGAGCGGCACCACCCCCGGCGATGGCAGCGTCGCGGACCATCAGCAACGAAGGGAACTGCAGCTTCGGGAGAGGCTCCAGAACCAGCGCCCCGTCATCAAGCGTCCAGTAAACAGGCTGGAAACTCGACGTGACGATGCCGGGGACTGACCGGATCGAGCACGGCGACGGCTTGATCACCTCAGGCGCGGCGACCACCACCATCCGGTCCTTTGCGAAGCAGCGCCCGACCAGATTGCTGTCCTGACTCGGGTTGATCCGAATGGCGACGTCAAATTGCTCTTCAACAAGGTCCACCATACGGTCTTCCGCTACGACTTCGATCACGACTTCAGGGTAGGCCGCACAAAAATCAGCGCCGATGCGGCCCATCGCAAGCTGAGAAAACAAAATGGGGGCGGCGACACGCAGACGTCCACGCGGCGTCAGAACACCCTCCCTCGCCGCGACCATTGCGTCAGCCACCTCGCTCAGAGGGCCTTCCGCGCGTGACACCAGCAACTCGCCGGCTTCGGTGAGTTTCAGCCCGCGAGCGCTGCGCTCGATCAGCCTGACGCCCAGTTGATTTTCAAGGTCGGCGATGCGGCGCGACAACGTGGCTTTGGAAATACCGCTCGCACGGCTCGCCTTTCCAAGCCCCTCGTTGGTTGCGACAAGCATGAAGTCGATCAGCGCGTTGAGGTTCATGGTGTTCCATTTATGAAACGAGGTGTCTGAATTTTGTGGTCTTCGTTTTATTAGTGCAACGGAATACTTTCTCTTCAGCGGAACGCACTCACACCGTTTTATAGACGGACCAGATTGTTGCGGCCGTTATTCGCTGCTCCCTCACTCTTTCATACCGGAGTTTCAACTATGAGCATTCTTGTTATTGGTGCCACGGGCACTATTGGCGCCCTCGTCACCCAACGCCTTGCTGACGCAGGTGCCGAAGTCAAAGCCCTGGTACGCCAGGCCGGTAAACGTGAATTCCCTGCGGGTGTCACTGAAATCGTTGGCGACCTGACCGATGTAGCGTCGATGCGCGTTGCCTTGTCGTCGGTGCGCACGTTGTTCCTGCTCAACGCAGTAACGCCTGACGAAGTGACCCAGGCGCTCATCACGCTTAACCTCGCTCGCGAAGCGGGCATTGAGCAGATCGTTTACCTGTCGGTGATTCATGCCGATACGTTCACCAACGTCCCGCACTTCACCGGCAAGTACGCGGTCGAGCGCATGATCGAGCGTCTCGATATTCCGGCAACGATTCTGCGTCCCGCTTACTTCATGCAGAACGACCGCATGGTCCAACAGACCATTCAGAACTACTCGGTATACCCGATGCCGATCGGTTCGGTCGGCGTTTCGATGATTGATACACGCGATATCGCAGATGTCGCCGTTGCAGAGTTACTGCGACGTGACAAGGCATCGTCTGCACTGGACCGCGTGACGCTGGAGTTGGTGGGGCCGCAGGCGCTTACCGGTGCATCGGTAGCCAGGGTCTGGAGTTCGGCTCTGGGTCGCGAGGTCGCTTACGGGGGTGATGATGTCGCCGCTTTCGAAGCGCAACTGGCCTCATACGCCCCCAATTGGCTGGCTTATGACATGCGCTTGATGATGGCGGGCATCCAGACCTTTGGCATGCAGTCAGTTGACGGAACCGTCGAAAAGCTCCAGACCCTCATCGGACACCCGCTGCGCACTTACGAAGCATTTGTGCACGAGGCAGTCGCCAACGTTTGAACGGGCAAGCCAGACAGGGTGGAGTCGACTCCGTTAGTGCACTGCACACGCCAACGGTAATAAGCGAAGCCTTGTCCCCTGCCAGGAATTTAGCGTACCTGGCCTTGTCACAATTTCCGTGGCAGGAGTAATCTCGCCAGCGGTCGACTCACCCCCATCACAGGAGAAGCGTGTGACCTCCAGACAATCCTTATTGAATCATGTCGCCAAAACGCTCGATACTCGGCCCGATTTCCCTTGGAGTAAATTTCCGGATTATGCCGTTCTTCGGCATGCTGGCTCCGAGAAGTGGTTTGGAATAGTGATGAACGTCCCGAAAGAAAAACTCGGGCTCAAAGGCGAGGGAGAGCTTGATATTCTGGATGTGAAATGTCGTCCGGAAAAAGCCGGCTCACTGCGTCAAATGGAAGGAATTTACCCTGGCTATCACATGAACAAAGAGCACTGGATCAGCGTAGCGCTGGACGGCTCGGTGCCAGCCAAACATATACATGAGCTTATTCAGGATAGCCATGATCTGACCAGATAGCAGGAAGCCGGGCAATACAGGCGTATGCCCGGACGCGTAGCGCTGACGGTATGATCATTGGCTCGGAAATCTGTCCAGATTAGTCGGCCTTGAATACCTTGGTGAGCTGACCAGGCGCCAACCATCTGAATGTCGTCCTCGCGCAGCCAATGTGACAAAACAGTTTGAACCGTTTCTGGACGCGCTCGCCTAATGATTAGCCTGCGGATACTTCCATAGGCTGCGTGCCAATATCGGCATACTTCAAAGGGTGATGAACGTGGCTAAAGACGAAAAGAAAAGCAAAGGTGAAGCCTCGAAAGCCAGCAAGGACTTGAAAGACAAAAAGGCCTCCCCGGAAAAGAAATCAGCAGCAGCCTCGACGCTTTCTAAATCCTCCGAAAAGAAAGACAAGAAAAAAGATGCTGAGCCAAAGAAAACTGCAAAAAAAGCTGACAGCAAGCCAGAAAAGGCCAAGAAGTCAGACAAGGTAGAGAAAGCAGAAAAGCCGGCGAAAAAGAAAAAGTGATGTCTGCTGCCTGCCAGGGCGTTACGCCCTGGCGTCTTCCGGGTCTGTTGCCCCGAGTCTGTTGCCCCGGGTCTGTTGCCATAGATATCCAACATCATGCGTTTGCTATTGCCAATGCTGACTTGAGCGGCACCCTGAACACCTGAAGTTTCAACGTTACTTCGGAGCCACTGCCAAAGGTGCCACAACGCTCGGTGTGCGGCTGACGCGTGTGAACCAGACGTTTGACAAAAACACCGCGACGCAGACCGCGGTCACCAGAAATGGAACCCAGAACGTGTGCCAGGCGGACAACATGAACTCGGCGGCGAGTGCAATGACAGGCACGCAAGGCGTCAGAATCGAGACTCGCCCTCCTCCCAGTTGCTGGATTGAATACTGAAGGCTGAACACCGGGATCAATACCGAAACGACGGCCAGTCCGACTAACTGGAACAACATCTGTGTATCAAGCGTAAACAGTTGGACAAGCCCTTCCCTGCCGACCCATCCGGTAACGAGCATCAGCAGAAAAAACCGCGTACAGAGGATATCCATGGCGCTGTACTGCTTGCCAAGGTTAAGACGTCCCGAACAATACACATAAACACCACCGGTAATCCCTGCCACTGTTGCCAGCGCAATGCCCTCATACAGACGTTCGACGCTGACCATCGCAGTCGCCCCTAGAAGCACGCGAACGATCACCAGCCCCAAAAGTGAGGCAAGTATCAACAGCGCGCCTATCCAGCGGAAACGACTGATCGGCGTCTTCAAGGCGATGGCTTCGCAGATCAATACAACCAACGGCATCCACCCTTGATAAATCGCCGACTCGACGGAAGCTTCTATTCGTTGAAGGGCCATGAACATGAACCACCAGCTGAACAGCGTCAGGACATTGATCAATACCACCGCACGCCATTTCTCTCGCAGAAGACGAAGCGGATCATGACCTCGCAGCAAATGAACGATATAGAACGTCGCCCATGCCATCAGAAAAGTGATGAATGTCAGTGTCGCACCGCTGATGCGAGAGAACGCAAACATTACCCACACTGCTGAAAGGGCAGTCGACAGGCAGTACACCGCCATGCTGAAAGCCCCAAGATACCCTGCGTTCATGATCCCTCCCGGTGCGCGATTCTGGTAGTCAACACGTTGTTCATCCAACCCTTAAAGTGCTTCGACCTGGGTGGGCTGATAACCCTGAAGCGCATCGAAATCCGCACGTAGAGACTTGGGATCAAGGTTATAGAACGTCAGAATTCCCGCGTTATCCGCCAGTGATTTCGAATCAACCACCATGCCGGGAGACACTTTCCACTCAATGACGAATTCACTGGAAATCGGCGGATTGTTCAAATGGCTTATCTTGCCCTTGCGCAAAGGCAACAATGCGGACACGACATTGTTTTTCGAATGCGGCTGGATGGTGTTCAGTTTTTCAGAGCCTGCCGTCAGGTAAAGGTTGGCGTCGATCAGATTGATGTCACTGTTTTTCTCGTGGTAAGGCACACCGATACCACCCGGAACTCGCGCGGCTATTTCAAGAAAAACAGGTTCGCCACTCTCATGATCGACAAAGACTTCGTGATGCGTCGAGCCGTTACGAAAATTCAACGACGCAATCACATCCCGGTTGAATGCCTCCAGACGGGACTTCAGCGCCGGGTCGAGTACAGGAATGACGCTCAGCGGTTTACCCTGAACAAAGTCAAAGTTGGTGCAGCCCAGTTCAAGCACGCCGCAGTACCTGACTTCGCCGTCTACAACGAACGAATCGCACTGGAACATCTGCCCATTGATGAACTCGTCGACCTCGTATTCAAAGTGAAACAGCGAAGCCGTTATCTGGTCGCGAGTCGCCAGAAAACCGGATTTGTCGTGAACGATGGAAACTTCAAAGCTGCCGGCAGAGTTCACAGGTTTGATCACCAGTGGCAACCCGAAAGCAGCACACAGCTCGGTGTAATAGCCATCGGGATCTTGCGTCAGACGTGCCTGGTCCAGCTTTGCAAACGCCGGGATACGAATGCCTTTGCTGCTGACCGCACCTTTCATACGTACTTTGTCACGGAAGTTTGATACGACGTCCAGAGTGTCGCCTTCAATACCGAACTCTTCTCTGAGCAGCGCAGCCAACTCGACATGGCATTCTTCCTGGCAGAAAATCCTGATCGCCGACGAATCTCCCCCGAGCCTGCGCAACTCGTCACTGACAACAAGACGGCACTGTTCATGGTCCAGCAGTGTACGAATGTTGCGATGCGGATCGCCGTCGGCACGAATAACCACCGACATATGCGACTCGATCTTGTCGAGCAAGACATCCGCACGATCGGCGACCAGTACCGTTCTGCACGTGTCATGCAGCGTTTTCAAGGCCGTGACACTGGCGAAGTTCAGGTAGTGGGGGTCAGGAAAACAATTGTTTTAACCATGATGGCTGTCCTCGATAAAGTCGACGTTCATGCGGTAGAGAAGACGAGCGTCATCGCCGCCCACACTTTTGGGAATGACCGGGCCTCGGTGCATCGTCGAAAGGTTGTCCCAGATGACGATATCGCCGGGCTGATATTTGTGCTCGTAACGAGGGGCGTGAAGCACCAGAAAGTCCAGTAATGTATCCAGAACCCGGTGGGCAAGAGCATCCGGCAAGCCCTTGATACGCATTGAAGTCCCGGCAGTGGCGTACAGGGAATGCGCGCCGGAGAGAGGATGTACCGTGACCAGTGGATGCAGAACTGCGCCGTTTACGTGCTGAATCTCACTGTCATTCAAGGACTGCGATTTGGCATCGGTGTTACGTAGCACGTCGCGGTTGCCGAAGACGTGATAAACATCCAGCGCATCGAGATCCAGCGCCTGAATGAATTCCGGGCATTCACGACTGTTCATCCATTGCTGCACCGCTTGCAACCCGGCAACACAATCCATGAACTCGGTCTGGCCGCCCAACACAGGAACATGCACCGATAACATGGAGGTGAACACCGTGTTTGCGCTCTTGTACGACATGTCCGTATGCCAATAAGCCCCGCCGTCATGCACACCCAGTGGCTGGTCGTCTTTGTAGACGTTGGTAATGGCCAGCACTTCGCGATAATCGCTCAGGCAGAACTTCTCCAGAACATGCAGCACTGGCGTTCCCAAGCGACGGATCAACCTCACATAGGGCTCAACGGCAACATCCTTATTCGCAATGACAACGACTTTGCTTTGAGCGACCTCGTGACGCAACTCTGTATCCGACATGTGTAGCGCGTCACCTAGCTGCAAGCGCAGTGGTGCGAACTCTCTCACGCCCATGACACACGCTCCTGCGCCCGAGGCTGCCCGATACTCGCGTTAGCGGAGGGAATCATTGTATTGACCGATGCATACCCTGACGCAGCACCTGCCACGTAAAGTCCATCGACAGGACTTTGGCCGTTCTGATGTGCGGCGAAGCCGGTGCCTTGATCCAAAAGATGCGGCCAGTCCGTCGCCGGCAACTGCGCGGTAATACCTGTCGCGGAAACCAGGCTGCAATCGTCTCTCAGGTAATCAATGCGCAATTCGTATCCCGGCGCGTCACTCAGGCGGCTCAACAGCCCCTCATTGGCCGACGCTTCACAGGAGCCTTTCAACAGCGGATGACTGTTCAGCTCTTCAGTCAGTATCAGCCTCAACGAGCTGTCCACTGCCTGGAGTTCGCTGTAGGCGTGCAACCAGAGACGCGCCCGGCTGGCGGCCGAATGATTATTGAGCGGGCCTTCACACGTGTTCAGGGTGGACTTGGCAATCATTTCCAGCGTGCGCTGACTAAGCGAGCGCAAGGCAAAACGATTGTCGGTCTCCTGCGGATAAAGCCCGAGGTAAGACTTGACCAGAATGGTGATATTGCGAGCCAGGGGCGCCAGTAACAGGGCAATTTGAAACGCACTGTTACCGCTCCCGAATATGAAGACGTCTTTGTCCCGGTAATTTTCTATCTGTTCGCAACTGGCTTCGCTGTAAACGTCGAAACAGCTTTTCCATGGCTTCCCTTCCAATGGGATCGGCACAGACTTTGGCCTTATGCCGGTGGCCAGAATGACCCGAGAGGCCCTGAGAATACGTTTGTTTGGGGTGTCGCCCAGCACCATCTCGAATACATCGGCATTTTTCTTCAACCTCAGCACACGGTCCTGAACAAGGACGAAGGGCAGCGCTTCAAAGTTGCCTTTGATGTAATCGGCATATTCTCTGCCGGTCGGGCTGATCGACAGATGCTGCATGAAATTCTTGAGCGGAAGCGGAGCGCCCGCTATTTCCAGCTCATTGCAATACGACTGCAACGGCAAATCCCCCATCATGCCCATGCAACCGCCGAAGAAATCACTGACTACAGCGACCTTCAGATCTTTGCCAAGCAGTCTTATCGACTCACTCAGACCTGCCGGACCACCACCAATTACGATGACATCGAACATGCACTGATCCATTACATTGCCTCCATACGTCTGCAGGCCTCGTCCAGAACGGGTCTCGACGCTGAGAATGAAAATCTGACTTGGCTATGGCTGCCTTCCACATAAAACGGACTTGCCGCCAGCGGCATGACCCCCACGTGCTCGGCCATGTGCTGGCTGAATCGATGGGCATCCATCTGCGGCGCAATGTGTGAGTAGTCGGCCATGATGTAATGGCCGCCTGCAGGAAGGCCGATCTGGAAGCCCGCAGCTGTCAGCGTTCGGGCCAGACGGTCACGCTTGTCTCGATAAAGTTTTTGCAGTTCATCAACTCGCTGTGGAGTCAACTTGTCCAGTAACAGCGCAACAGCACCCTGCAGCGGACGAGGCTGGCAGTAGCTGAGATACAGGTGACATGCATAAGCACTTTCTACCAGTTGAGTATCCCCGAGCAGCCAGCCGATACGAACGCCTGTCATGGACAGCATTTTGGATGCGCTCCCCGCACTCAACCATTTGAATGTTCTTTCGGGAAGGTCGCCGGAATCTATCGTTTCATAGCTGTAATATTTGTAGGCCTCGTCCAGAATGACCAGAAAATCATAGGTAGCCGAGAACATCTCCAGTTGCTTCCAGTCTTCATCGCCCATGCACCAACCGGTAGGGTTGTGCGGCGTGTTGAGCAACAGGATTCGGACGCCGTCACGAAGTTGTGCTTCGACCTGCCCCCAATCAGGACCACCACCCGAGGACACAGACGCAAGCGGTACGGTGACGAAATCCATTCCGCAGAGACTGGCGAGCCCCGGATAATAAGGATAAAACGGCTCGAAAAAGATGATGCTATTGCCAAACTCTGATCGCGCCGCCATCAGCGCAAGAAATAATGCTTCCGTGCATCCCGACGTGACCAATACACCTGTATCAGTACCGCCTTCCGGTAAAAAGCGCCGTGCAATTCGTTCACGAAGCATCCCCTCCCCGCGAGGGTCGGCGTATTGCCAACCCTCTACAAGTTGGGTGACCAATACACTATTCATTTCATCGTCAAACAGCGGTTCAGGAAGCCCTTGGGACAAGTTTACCGCGTGCATCTGACGGGCGTAGTTGCTGGCCTCTTTAAACAAGGCAGCACGGCCGACTAACTCCAAGAGTTCCATAGTGCCTGGCTTCCTTCACATGAATAACGAACTTATGAATGCGTGGCGATGCGATCGAGCCCCTTCCAGAACTGTGTCAGCAGCCCGAGTACATCGTGAGCGCCCTCAAGAATGTCACCGCCTCTGTCACTGTATTTGGCTGCTTCCATCACCGCTTCGCTGATCCATTCCACATGATCCGTTTCGACCAGCATGTGCAGGTAGAAATACGTGAAGTCTTCATGCTTCCAGCCCTCGTAGAGCCTGAAACCCTCGTAAAGATTGGCGATCATGGGGAAGCCGAACTCTTCGATGATGTAGTGGGCACCGATGGCATGCTCAGTCGACCCTTCGAGGAAAATCCGCTTCAGGCCATCCACGAGCTTGTGAGCCTCGGGAATGTAATCGACGGTTTGCCAATCATCGAGTTCGACGCCTACCCCTTTGAGCACACGTTGGAACATCAGAAAATGTGGCTCGCCTACCCCATCGCCCAACTCGGAAACGACGGTACGCGCCAGTTTCATTCTGATTAATTCATTCTCAGTACGGTGAGAAGTGCCCGCCAGAATCTGAGGGAAGGTACGAATGTAATAAAAGTACTGTTGAAAGACGCGCTTTAAAACAGGCTGAGCCAAGGGGGCTTTGCGAAAAGTCTTGTAGAAGACATTTTCATTGATCCCTGACTCATCAATCATTTGCTTCATCGAAAGAATGATTTCTTCACCGGTAAGACTGTCCGACTCTTTTCTCTGGGCCAGCATAGGTACCTCCAGTAGGATAAGGTTGTCTGAATGGCTGAGACGACGGTCACCGCTTGTTTCATATAGCAAACATCGCTATGCTTAGAGCCAATTGATTGTTGCAATGGTCAACGAGTTACCGATATACAAAATCTGAAATTGGATCCTCTTTTTCATTTTTATCTTTTCAAATCAAAAGCTTGAAAATAATAGGGCGCGGAGCAGCTCGCACAAAAGGTAAGCTTGCTAACCTTTTAAAATAAAGGACGCACGAGGGGAATACCTTCAAAAGCCTTTGAATTAACTGGGATTTCTTATAGTGAACAAGAATTTTGTAGATATCGCGTGCGTCATCAGGACGGAGCGCGCTGCGCGAGGCTGGTCAATCGGGACCCTGAGCGAGAATTCAGGCGTTTCCAAGGCGATGATCAGCAAGATCGAAAATGCCCAGACAAGCCCGACCTCCAGCATTCTGGGCAAGCTCTCCGGAGCGTTCGGGTTGCCTCTCTCCACACTGCTTCACCGAGCAGAAGGCCGCTCCGGACTGCTGTCAAAGGCAAGTGAGCAACCCATCTGGGTCGACCCCGAAACCGGCTATAGCCGCCAGAAGGTTTCACCCCCTGAAGGATGGCCGCTCGAACTGGTCAACGTGAAAATCCCGCCTGGCGTCAGCATCAGCTACCCGGCAACCGCCTACGCGTTCCTCCACCAGCAGGTATGGGTCACTCAAGGGCAGTTGACGTTTACCAAGGGACAGATCACGTACCTGCTTGAAAAGGGCGATTGCCTGCAACTGGGCTCGCCCGAGGAGAAGTGCACGTTCAGTAATGAGACTGACGAGACGTGTGAGTATGTGGTGGCGCTGGTTTATCGGTGAGTGAGGAGGCGGATCGGTTATCGCATCAGGTGGCTGAGCCACCTCGCCAGTGACAGCCGCATCAATGTCCGGATCCCGGCGAGGATGACTCGTTGTGTGGTCGAGGTTGAAGCGGTCTGTGCGATATAGAGCGCTCACCCTGACACACTGTTACGTCCCCCTCGGCTTAACCCGCGCCGTCGCTTCCGCCACCAACGGATCATCCGGCCAGTAATGCTTCGGATAGCGCCCCTTCAAATCCTTCTTTACCTCAGTGTAAGTAGACCGCCAAAAGTTAGCCAGGTCCTGTGTAACCTGCACCGGACGACGCGCCGGGGACAGCAGATGCAGCTTCAGCACTTGCCGCCCATTGGCAATGCGTGGCGTATCGGACAATCCAAACAGCTCTTGCAGCCGCACCGACAAAATCGGCGGGTGTTCGCTGTAGTCGATGCGGATATTCGAGCCGGAGGGCACTTGCAAGGTCTGCGGGGCCTGTGCTTCCAGTTGTTGCGGCATGGGCCATGGCAGCAAGTTGCGCAGGATGGATGACAGGTCGAGCTGGCTGAAATGGCTGAGCCGGGTGACTTTGCCGAGGTAGGGCATCAGCCAGTTTTCGAGTGTCGCCAGCAGTTGCGGGTCGCTCAGATCGGGCCATTCGCTCGGGCCGTTTTTGTCGATGTCCAGGTTGCGCAGCAGCGCGATACGCGCCTGCCACTGACGCAGTTCCGGGGTCCATGGCAGCAGTTCCAGGCCTTTGCGACGCACCAGTGCGAGCAGCGCCTGGCTGCGGGCTGCGTCGTCGAGGCCGGTGAGTGGTTCGCGGCTGATAATCAGCTCGCCCGCTTTGCGCTGTCGCTCGGCGCGGAACACGCCTTCGCGTTCGTCCCAGTCTATCTGGTCAACGGTGATGACCTGCTCGGCCAGTACGGACTCGAACAGCGCCGGATCGAACTCGGCGGCAAGGTAGATGCGTTCTTCGCGCTGGCCCTGACGACTGCCCAAATCTGCGATGACCAGCCACGGCTGTTTCATCAGTGCGTCGGCCTCGGCAAACAGTGCCGCACGACCATTGGCCAAGCGATATTCAGCACCGCCGGGGCGACGTTGTTGTGCCACGCGATCCGGGTAGGCCAGCGCCAGCAGAGCGCCCAGCCAGCGTGAATGATCAGGATCGCTGACCGGGCTTTTCGCAGTGCCGCGCAGGTATCCGCGATATTGCCGTGCCAGCTGTTTAGCTCGCTGCACGCCGCCCTGTGCGCCACGCGCAGCACGCTCGGTGCCCGCCAGCAAGGTCAGGCGGCTGTGCAGGTCCGCGCCGCCACCGCGCAGGATGTCGCGTTCGCCCAACAGCGCAGCCACGTCACAGGCCAGTTCGCCCAGGCCCAAGGCATGGCCGCGCAACAGCAAATGAGCGATACGTGGATGGGCAGGCAACTCGGCCATCGCCTGACCGTGGGGCGTCAGCGCTGGCGGTTGACCCGGTTGATTGCTCAGCGCCTCAAGCCGCACCAGCAGGTCCTGCGCCTGTGCATAAGCTGCTGCGGGCGGCACGTCGAGCCACACCAGTTGCGCAGGCGTAACCCCCCAGCGCGCCAGTTGCAGGGCGAGCCCGGCGAGGTCAGCCTGCAGAATTTCAGCCGCCCCGTAGGCGGCCAGTTGATCGTGTTGCGCCTCGGACCACAGCCGGTAACACACACCCGGCTCCAGTCGCCCTGCCCGCCCGGCCCGCTGGGTGGCGCTGGCGCGGGAAATGCGCTGCGTGTCGAGGCGCGTCATGCCACTGCCCGGATCGAAACGCGGCACTCGCGCCAGCCCGGCATCAATCACCACACGCACACCGTCGATGGTCAGGCTGGTTTCCGCGATATTGGTCGCCAGCACCACCTTGCGCGTGCCCTTGGGCGCCGGTTCGATGGCCGCACGCTGCGCACTGAGATCCAGTTCGCCATGCAACGGGCAGAGCAGAATATCGGCGCGCTCGCCCAACGCTTCCGCCAGTTGCTGGTTGACCCGACGAATCTCGGCCTGCCCCGGCAGAAAAACCAGCAGGCTGCCGGACTCGCTGCCCAGCGCATCCAGCACCGTCTGCACGACGCGCGGTTCGACAAACTCACCGGGCTGAAAAGGACGTCCCCACTGCATCGTCACGGGAAACATCCGCCCGTCGCTGCGTACCACCGGCGCATCGTCCAGCAACGCTGCCAGTCGCTCGCCTTCCAGCGTTGCCGACATCAGCAGAATCTTCAGCGGCTGGTCGTCACGAAACAACTCGCGACCATTGAGGCTCAGGGCCAGCGCCAGATCAGCGTCCAGGCTGCGCTCGTGAAATTCGTCAAAAATCAACAGCCCGACGCCTTCCAAAGCCGGGTCGTCCTGCAAGCGACGCGTAAGAATCCCCTCGGTGACCACTTCAATACGCGTCTTCGGGCCGACTCGGCTTTCCAGACGAATGCGATACCCCACGGTTTCGCCCACCTTCTCCCCCAGCTCACTGGCCAACCGTTCCGCCGCCGCACGCGCGGCAAGACGGCGCGGCTCCAGCATCAGAATGGTCTGCCCGGCCAGCCAGGTTTCCTCAAGCAGCGCGAGCGGCACACGCGTGGTCTTGCCCGCGCCGGGAGGGGCTTCGAGCACGGCTTCATGGCGTGTGGTCAGGGCCTGGCGCAGGGCTGGCAGGACGGCATCGATGGGTAACGAAATCATGGGGGCTCCCGGAGAGACGCGGGGAGTATACCGAGTGGGGATTCTGGGGGAGTGAGTAACCCGCTGGCGGGGGAGTAAAAAAAGCGGGCGAATGACAGATTCCTGTTAACCGTCCCGCCTACACAAGCCAACGCACTGTAGTTCAATCTGACTCATTCAGCGTCAGCTACGGTGCAATAAAACAGCGGTCAGCCTCACAGTTTTTTTGCAAATCTGGATACCAAAGCCCCGCGTCGTAGGCAATGGTTACCAGAGTTGTATCAGAATACTCAGGACGCCTAGCCAGACTCCGAGCAACTGACAGACAAGCAGCGGAGGTATTACCAACGAAAGTGCCACTTTGCATATAGAACCATCGCTGCGCAGATAGCATCTCAGCATGTTTTACATGGCTTCGAGCGCTCACTAAAGACCAGTCCAGAAAAGGCGGACAGACGCCAACCGCCACGCCTTCAAGACGATGATCCAAAAAAACACCTTCCTTAGGGAGGCGCTGATTTATTCGATTTTTCGTCCCTGCAACGCTCTGGAGGCCTTGATTTATCTGGGGGCAACAGCTGGGTTTTAGAATAAATCAGCGTCTCCTTAGAGGGTGTAGACAAAATCATGTAGTGAGTCGGCGCGCGAGTATTCGAGCCTCGGCCAACCAAACCCATGCCTCGCTTACCGCAAAAAGGCGATCATGATGCATGATCAGTCGCCGAGCTCTCTCATTCCAGGCATGAGTTCGCTCCACTACCCATCGCTTGGGCATGACCACAAATCCAGTCTGAACAGGCTCCACGGAAAATAGATCGCCTTGTTCAGAGTGCCATTGCCCTGTTCTTCTGTTATTCGGGCCACGGATCACTTGAACATCGATAGCGTGCAGTTGATGGGTGCGCTGTGCCCATTTTCCTGCGTACGCACTATCAACAAAAAGCGTGCTCAGTGACGGATATTTTTCCTTCGAGTACGCCACCGCATCATCCGCCGCGTCACGATCCTGCACGCTTGCAGCACTGATACTGACAGCCAGCAGCAGGCCCAATGTATCGACAATCAGACTTCGTTTACGCCCCTTCACTTTTTTGCCTGCGTCGTAGCCGCTGTCACCGCCTTGAGGAGAACTGCGGGTCGACTGTGAATCCAGGATCGCTGCTGACGGGCTGTCAGCGCGTTCTTCCCGCTCACGCCATTGAGCTCGCAAGCGATCATGCATTTGCTCGAACTTGCCTTGAGCGCTCCACCGGCGGAACGTTTTGTAGACATTGTCCCAATGAGGAAAATCGCGGGGTAGCATTCGCCATGAGCACCCCGTGCGTACGACATAGCAACAGGCTTCCAGCAACGTGCGCCGAGAGTGAAGCGGTGGCACTCCTCGTCCGCCCTGGCTTTCAAACAGGTCGGCGACCAGTGCCCACTCGGTATCTGTCAAGCAACTCGGATATAGCTGCTCCGGCAGTTGGCGGCGATGGGTTTCATTGTAGCCATAGGCTTTATTAGGTTCAGGTGACTGAAAACTTCCCTTGGCCCGCTGCTTTACACGCGTAATCCCTGCCATTTTCAACGCTTTTGCAAAGGTGTCGGGATGCGCAGTGATACCGGTTTCGGCGAAGAATACGAGCGCCAATTCGGCCTGGCTGGAATAGGGCTGTGCATGAGCGAGTTTCACCAGCACGGGATAGTGCTCGGCGGCAATCGAGCGAGGACGTCCGGTTTTAGGCATGGCTTGAGGGCTATTCAGACAAGGGAGTGAAAGTTTAATTTATTTTGTCTACACCCTCTTAGGGAGACGCTGAACAATTAACCCGTTCGCACCGTCCCCATTTCCAAGCCGGTTTTTTTCAACCTGCCGGCCTTATTTTACGTTTCTCGAGCAGATTTCTGCCCTCATTTTGCTGAAAGGCGGGCCAGTCCCGCCTTTCAGACGGATTTATCCTGCCGTCTGTTGTAAATACCGCTTGGCCAGCATCAGATTGGCCAACCCAAACAAACTGAACAACTGCGCTGTATTCTTTTCCAGCCCACGGTAGCGAACCTTGCGATGATTGAAGCGCACCTTGATTACCTGGAAGGGGTGCTCGACCTTGGCACGCAGTTGCGCCTTGGCATATTCAATTTTGCGCTTGACCCGATACAGCACGCTGCCTTCGCCGTGCTGCTTGTAACTGCTTGGCCGTTCTGCAATCGACCAGATAACGTCCCGTTCAGCATGCTCCGGTCGCTTGGCCGCACCGGTGTATCCAGCGTCACCCGAAACATAGGTTTCGTCACCGTGAAGCAACTGGCCAACCTGGGTGACATCCGCCACGTTAGCGGCCGTCCCTACTACGCTGTGCACCAGCCCCGACGTGGCGTCTACACCAATGTGGGCCTTCATCCCAAAGTGCCATTGATTGCCTTTCCTGGCCTGATGCATCTCAGGATCACGCTTGCCTTCTCGGTTCTTGACCGAGGGCGGCGCGGCGATCAGAGTAGCGTCGACGATAGTGCCTTCCTTGAGCAGCAGCCCCCGGCTGGCCAGATGCTGGTTAATCGTTTCAAACAGCAGCCGGGTTAGCTGATGGACTTCCAGCAAGCGGCGAAAACGCAGCAAGGTGGTGGCATCCGGTGCAGACTCGCGACCCAGGTCGATACCCATAAAACCGCGGATGGCCTGGCTGTCGTAGACGGCATCTTCGCAACCTTCATCGGAGAAACCGAAACACTGCTGCACGACGTACATGCGCAACATGCGCGACACCCCTATCGCAGGGCGTCCGCGCTTGCCTGCGGTGTTGCTATAAAACGGCGCCACTTGCGCCTCCAGCAGGGCCCAGGGCACCAACTGTTCAAGGTCAGCCAGGAAGCGATCTCGGCGAGTCTGCTTTTTCTTGCCGGTATATTCGAGTTCGGAGAAGGTCTTCTGCACGCGCGTAACGCTCACGGAGAGGGAGGCTGTTGAAGGAACTTAGTGTGCCAAGGGTGGGGACAGTTGGCTATTTTTGCAGCGCCTCCCTAGAGCGCGTCGCCTCGCATGTGCCGACCGGTGCGCGATTGGCCGATATCGGCTCAGACCACGGCTATCTGCCAGTGGCGCTGATGAAGCGTGGCGTCATCACGGCGGCGGTGGCGGGCGAAGTCGCGTTGACACCGTTCTGTGCGGCCGAGCGCACCGTGCGTGAAAACGACCTTGATCAGCGGATCATTGTGCGCCTGGCCAATGGCCTGGCGGCAATCGAACCGGGCGATGGCATCACGGCGGTGAGCATCTGCGGCATGGGCGGTGAGACGATTCGTGACATTCTCGACAGCGGCAAAGCACGGCTGAATGGGAGGGAACGGCTGATCCTGCAACCCAACGGCGGCGAACAACCGTTGCGTGTGTGGCTGATGGAAAATGGCTACCGCATCGTCTGCGAGGAAGTGCTGCGGGAAAACCGTTTTGACTACGAGATCATCATCGCAGAACCTGAGGGGCCTGTGACGTAAACTGCTCAAGAGCTGTACTTCGGCCCGCTGCAGATGCAGGCTCGCAGCCCGGCGTTCCTGCTCAAGTGGCAGCGCTTGCTGGGCAAGAAGCAGAAGACCCTGAGCGGCTTAGCCCGAGCGCAGAAAACTGTACCGGAAGAAAAACTGCTGAGCATCGCGCAGAAGGTGCAATGGATTACCGAGTTGCTGGGTTGAGCATGCCAATCGAACTCATGCCCCGACCCGCTCTCAAAACGGCATGATCAACCGACGGGAGCAACACGACCATGCATTCAGACACACTTTCCTGGGGCCACGGGCCTCGTCTGTTCGAAGTGTTTCTCGAACCCACCTGCCCTTTTTCAGTGAAGGCGTTCTTCAAGCTCGATGACTTGCTGGCGCAAGCCGGCGAAGACAAGGTCACGGTCAAAATCCGCCTGCAATCGCAGCCCTGGCATATGTTTTCAGGCGTCATCGTGCGCTGCATTCTGGCGGCAGCAACGCTGGAAAGCGGCAAGGAAAGCGCCAAGGCGGTCATGACGGCGGTTGCGTCACACCGCGAGGAGTTCGAGTTCGAACACCACGCGGGCGGACCGAATCTCGACGCCACACCCAATGACATCATTGCGCGCATCGAGCACTACAGCGGCCTGGCGCTGGCTGAGGCGTTCACCAACCCCGACCTTGAGCACGCAGTGAAATGGCACGCCAAATACGCGCGACAGAACGGTATTCACGTTTCACCGACCTTTATGATCGATGGTCTGGTGCAGCCCGCGTTGAGCAGTGGCGATCCGGTGTCCAAGTGGGTGTCGGAGATTGGCTGAAGCGCAGGCTCACACTGCCGCAGTGATCCGCTCATTGATCCACTCATGACTGCGCGCCAGTGCCTTGCGCGCCAATGCTGTCGGGAAGTGTATGAAACCGTGCGGAGACTCCGGCATAAGGTGCATTTCCACGTCTGCCGAGTTCGCCCAACGCTTGGCCATTTGCAGTGTGTCGTCCAGAAGAGGATCGATCTCCCCGACAAACATCAGCGCTGGCGGCAGGTCGGTCAAATCGCCATACAGCGGTGAAAGTGGCGCTTCGCGGCGTTTTTCGTCACTGATGTCAGGTGTCAGCAAGCGCATTGCGCTGACCATGCCGGGGCCGTCCAGCACCAGTGTGTCCGGGCCCGCAGTGCGGACGCTCGGCGTACCTGTCAGGTCGTAAACGCCGTAATACAGGACCGTACCCACCACACGTTCAAGCAGTTCAGGTCTGGCTTTCAACTTCAGCAGAGTCGCGGCGGCAAGATGCCCACCCGCCGATTCGCCGACGACGATGACAGGCAGCCCGGCAAACTCTTCGCAGTCGTTCAGTAGCCAGCACGCGGCAGAGAAACAGTCGTCCATCAGGCCTTCGACCGGGGTCGACACGGCAAGCCGGTAATCCACGGACACGATTGCCACGTCGCACTGATTGAGCATGCCGATGTTCAGATCGTCATTCATCTGCGCGTTGCCGATCACCCAGCCGCCGCCATGGATGTCGAATACGACGCCTTTGGGTTTGCCTTTCGGCCTGATGATGCGCACGGGCACCGGCACCCTGTTGGCGCTGATAATTCTTTTTTCAGCCCGAAGCCCTTGCTTGCCGAGCTTGAACGCTCCTCCCACCTGCCCCACTCGCAACAGCGCCTGAATCACCAGCGGTGCGACGCGATTGCGGATACGAAAACGTGGCAGGCGCGCGAGGGTCTTGTTGAACCGTCGCACTTGCGCCAACTCCTCCTCGCTGGAAGGCCAAAGCTTTTTAGTGTCCAATTTCTGCTCTCTCGTCAGGCTCGGATGTGCGCGAGCATGTGCAGCACGTGCCCCCGCTTATACCTGAGAGGTCGCTAATCGTAGAACGGTTCAACCGCCGCACGACTGCCGACAAAAAAACTGTCCGCAACCAGGCGTAACGGCTGCAGATCAAGATCGCTGGTTTTGGTGGCAATCAACTGGTGAAAGTGTCGATACACCGCCGCGTACTCGCCTTCCTCCGAAACCGTCTGGCGCACACCCTCGATGCTCAACAGCGCACCGCCGTTGTCCAGACGCAACGTACCTTCGGCGCAGCGAATTTCGATGCTCCAGAGTTCGTCATGACCGTGGTCGAAATCGAACTCCGCGCGGATATCGAGGTGGCGTGCGTCAGACATCTTGATCGATGCGGCGATAGGCGACTGGCAGTTGCCGGGTACGCGCAGTTCGGCAGATTCCACGAACATCGGCAATGGCAACAGATGGGTCGCGATCGACAAGGCGTTGATACCCGGATCGAATACGCCGAGGCCGCCAGGCTGCCAGATCCATGCCTGACCCGGATGCCATTTGCGCACGTCTTCTTTCCAGTCGATCTGTACGCTTTGCAGGGTACGCGTGGCGAGCCATTCGCGGGCAACTGCAATACCGGGCGCGTAACGCGAGTGCCAGGCGAACAGACCGCTGACGCCCTGCTCCGCTACCTGATCGACCAGTGCCATCGCTTCGCCCAGCGTGGCGCACGGCGGCTTTTCCACCAGCACATGCTTGCCAGCAGCCAGCGCCTGTTGCACCAAAGCGAATCGGCCTTGCGGCGGCGTGCAGAACGCAATCGCATCGACATGCAACCCGCTTTCGAGCAACTCACCCAAAGACTTGAAATTCTCTACCCCGGCGCAGGGTTGCCCTTGTGTTGCGACGGCCACCAGCTGAAAAGCGGGGTTAGCGCGGATGGCAGGCACGTGCTGATCCTGAGCAATCTTGCCGTAACCCACCAGACCGAGACGAATCGGTTGCATACATGACTCCTGCGTTTTTGTAATTATCGTGGGGCACAGTAAACCAGATGTTAATCGTGGTCGGTAAGAGGCATCAGCCGGACGATGTGCAGACAGCATTTAAAACGGAATCTTGGTTAAGCCTGATACCGTGCACAGCTTCAGATCTGTGACGCGGAGCGTCACGGGATGCATTGCCAATGCATTGGCAAGAGAGTCCGGTGATTTTATGTACAACAGGCACGATGATCAATTCACGCAGAACCACCCCATCACTCAATAGTCTTAGCCTGGCAGCCATTGCCTTGTATAGTTGCCCTCTTCATCTCAGGAGCTTTCCATGCGCATTCCTTCTCGCTTGATCGGTGGCGTTCTGGTCGCCACGTTGCTGACTCAGCTTTCTGCCTGCGGCAGTATTTTCTATCCGGACCGTCGTGGTCAGATCGATGGCAAGGTTGATCCGGCCATTGCGGCGCTGGATGCGTTTGCGTTGCTGTTCTACATCGTGCCGGGCGTGATCGCGTTCGCGGTGGATTTTGCCACCGGGGCGATCTATTACGGGCCGGGCGAGCATGCGCAGATCGATCCGCAGAAGCTGCAACCAGCGATCAAGGCGGACGGCAGCGTCGACAACATCAAGCTGCAAGCCATCATTGAAACCGAGCTGGGCCGATCCTTGCCGCTGAATGACCCGCGCCTGATCCAGCACAAAGGCAGCGTCGAACAGCTGGCTGCGCTGGGCCTGGTTCCTGCGGCCTGATCACCCTACGACTCAAGGAAGCGTCATGAGCACCACTGCCGAACATTCCCGACTGTTGCGTCTGGCGACGCGGGCCTCGCTGTCGGTTGCCGTGACGCTGATTCTGGCCAAGGGCGTAGCCTGGTGGCTGAGCGGTTCGGTGAGCCTGTTGGCGGGACTGACCGACTCGCTGCTCGATGGCGCGGCTTCTTTTCTCAATCTGTTAGCGGTGCATTACGCGTTGCGGCCGGCCGACGATGATCATCGCTATGGTCACGGCAAGGCGGAAGCCCTGTCGGGCATGGCGCAAGCACTGTTCATCACCGTCAGTGGCGTGCTGATTGCCGTTCAGGCCGTCGAGCGCATCCAGAACCCGGAGCCACTCGGCGCGCCACTGCTGGGCATGGTGGTGATGGTCGTGTCTATCGGTCTGACGCTTGCGCTGCTTACCCTGCAATACCGGGTGATTAAGGCGACGGGGTCGGCGGCGATTCGTGCTGACTCGCTGCACTACCGCTCTGACCTGCTGCTCAATGCCAGCATTCTGGTGGCCCTGACGTTGGCGTATTTTGGTTGGCAACAACTGGACGCTTATTTCGGGCTGGGCATCGCGGTTTACATTCTGTGGAGCGCCTTGCAGATTGCCCGTGAAACGGTGTCAGTGTTGATGGATGAAGAGCTGCCGACCGACGTCAGCGCGCGCATGCTGGAGCTGGCGTGCAGTGTGCCGGGCGTACTCGGCGCCCATGATCTGCGCACGCGGATTTCCGGTAATCGCTGGTTTGTGCAGATGCACCTGGAACTGCCGGGAACGCTCACCCTGTCAGTGGCCCACGCGCTCTGCGACAGGGTGGCCGACGCCATTCATGAGCAGTTCCCGAAGGCCGAGGTGCTGGTGCACGCCGACCCTCAGGAAGTCGTCATGAAAACCGACGCCTGACCGACCTCAGTTGACGCTGTAACCACGCCCGGCCAGACAGGCGCTCATCGACCGGCGATACTCGTCCACCACCTCAGGCGGCGGTTGGCCTGAGAAATTGGCCGGATCAAAGCCACTCTCATCGGCGGCCCAGCGATAGCACTGGTAACGATCCAGTTCGACCTGCTGCGGGCTCTGGCCGTTGGCAGGATAGGCAACCGGGTCGTAGCCATTGCCCTGCTGCTGAGGCGCGGACTGATAAACCGTTTCGTTCTGCGGCGGATTGACCACCACATATTCCTGAGTTTCAGGCTGATAAGCGTAATAAGTACCCGCCGCCAGAAACAGCAGGCTGCTGCCGATCCACACTTCCTGAGAATACGACGGCAGCCTGCTCACCCGAACGCCATAAGGCGGGTTCACCACCACATAGCGCGGGCCCTCCGGGCGATACCAATAGCCTTGCGAATAGAAATAATCCTGACCGCGATAAGGAATGCGCGAATATCCGCCCGGCACACGATCTATCGCATAGCCCGGTCGGTACTGCGGGCCCGGTCCCCAGCCATTGCCATGCCCGTCCGGACGACCTTCCCAACGATCGTTGGGGCGACCGTTGCCAGCCTGCCAGTTGCGGTTGTTGCCACGCGGGATGTCCTGATAGTAGCCCTGACGCGGCGGCTGGGTTTGCCGGGCCTCTCTCGGTCCACCCTGGATCGGCAGGTTGTCCTGATTTTGTTGCAACTGCTGACGCTGCTGATTTTGCTGCTGAATCTGACGCTGCTGGTCACTTTGCTGCTGCTCGATCTGCTGTTGTTGCTGACGCTCGACATTGCGCTGCTGGCGTTGTTGCTGCTGGATCTGCTGCTGTTGCTGGCGTTCGACCTGACGCTGCTGGTTCTGCTGTTCCTGAATCTGGCGTTGCTGATTGTTCTGCTGCTGGTTGATCTGCTGTTGCTGCTGACGCTCGACCTGGCGCTGCTGATTCTGTTGTTGCTGAATCTGACGCTGCTGGTTGTTCTGCTCTTGCCGAAGCTCTTGTTGCTGACGCTGTTGCACGTTCCCGGCTGGACCGCCGTTGGGCGGGTTCTGCCGAGAATCATCACGCTCGTCGGCCAGCGCCTGAGCACTGATGCTCAAACTCAGCAGACTTACACCCGCAAACTGCCAGATGCCAGATTTCATGCTTTCCTCACTAGGACGCGGGTCGATGTCATTAAGACTGCGTAAGCGTAGCGCCGTTCTCGCACTTTATCAGCAGACCACTTGTTCAGCAGACAAAGAAAAGGGGACCAGAACAGACTGTGTGAAAACCTAGCAATCTGCGCAGCGCTCAAAGAAAATGCTCCGTATCGAAAGATACAGAGCATTTTTCGTTATGGCCTACATCCAAGGTGAGTCCCGCAGCCAGACCAGCCTATTCCCGGTCTCGCTGGAAGAGTTGATCCCCGAGGATCACCTCGTTCGTGTCATTGACCTGTACGTTGCCAGGCTCGATCTGGTGCAACTGGGCTTCGATAAAGCGATTCCAAAAAGCACGGGGCGCCCTGCTTATGATCCCGCCGATCAGCTAAAACTCTACCTCTACGGCTATTTTCAGCGGATTCGCTCATCGCGACGTCTTGAAGCCGAGTGTCAGCGCAACATCGAAGTGATGTGGCTGATCAACCGGCTCAAGCCCGACTTCAAGACCATCGCCGATTTTCGCAAGAACAATAAACCCGCCTTCATCGCGACCTGCCGTGCTTTCGTTCGGTTTTGTCGCACGGCAGGCTTGATCGCCGGTGAGTTGGTGGCCATCGACGGCAGCAAGTTTCAGGCGGTCGCATCCTCACGGCGTCATGTGAATTTGAAGCAGCTCAAGCGCCAGGAAGAAAAACTGGATAAGCGCATCGCTCAGTATCTGGCCGAGCTGGATGAGGCCGACAAGGCTGAAACCACAGATTCAATTGATCGCAGCGCAATCAAGGTAGCCCTGGCACAGCTTGAGGCTCGACAACAGGATAATCAGAGTTGCCAGGCACTGATGCGTTCGATGGGCATCGAGCAGTTCAACACCCATGAAAGCGATGCCCGAATGATGCGCACGGCCAAAGGGCCACGTGTGGCCTACAACGTGCAAACCGTCGTGGACGCCGAGCATTGCCTGATTTTGCATCATGAGGTCACCCAAGATGGCGATGACCGAAAGCAACTGGAGCCGATGGCCAAGGCCGCCAAAGCAGAGTTACAGCAAGATGATCTGACGGTCACTGCCGATGCCGGCTACTCCAATGGCAAGCAGTTTCAGGCCTGCGAGGATGCTTCGATTACGGCCTATGTACCGCCCAATCGTTCGAAAAACCCTGGCAGTCAGGAAGAGCAGCTCTTTGAGCGAAAAGACTTTATCTATGAGACCGGACACGATCGTTTCCAGTGTCCGGCAGGCAAATGGTTAACGCTAAAACAGCACAACAAAGGTGATCGGATCTATCAGGCTGAGGTCGATGACTGCGCCAACTGCGCGCTGAAAACGCAATGCACTCGAGCCCGGCGCCGTTATGTCTCACGACATGCCCATGAAGAGGCTTTCGAGCGGATGGAGCAAAGAATGCAGGCGCATCCTGAGATGATGGCCAACCGAAGATCCATCGTTGAGCACCCCTTCGGCAACCTCAAGCAATGGCTATTTGGTAATGGCCGTTTCTTGCTGCGACAACTGGAGGGTACAAAAGCTGAAATGGCCTTGGCGGTGAATGCCTATAACCTGAAACGAGCGATTAAAGTGCTCGGTGTGCGCCATCTGATGGCTTTGATGGGCTGAGCGGACATTTTTTTCGTCTGCTGCCAATACAAAAAAAACGCCCCGAACAAGTCGGGGCGTTTGCTTGGGCCTTCATCAGTGTGTTTTCACACAGTCTGAGAAGGCCCCCTTGAGATATTTCGTCGTCCTGCGCAACGCTTTTGACGTTGGCTCACCGCATGCCGTCTTCTGGACAGTATGTAGCCCGGGGGCCTGGCACACCCGGTGGGGTGGGAGGCCGCGACCGGCCTGATTGGGCGGGTCGCGCTGGACGCTGTGTCCGGGCAGTGATTCTGTTTAAAAGAATAGGCCTGAGGCGGTGGCGGAAGATTGCTAATATTGCCGATTAAAACATCACTTGCGCAATTTTTGACTTCAGATGAATAATCCAGCGCAATTGAACTCATTAAGGGATGCATCGTGAGCAAGCTCGACAGATATGACCTGAGCATTTTGGCGGAACTGCAACGTGACGCGCGTATTTCCAACCAGGAATTGGCCGAGCGCATTGGTCTGTCACCGTCGCCATGCTCGCGCCGGGTCAAACAACTTGAAGACGATGGCTACATCGTGCGCCAGGTCGCACTGCTGGATCGCAAGAAACTCGGCCTGAACCTGACCGCCTACGTACTGATCGGCATGGACCGGCACACGCCAGAGCGCTTCGAGAACTTCGAGCAGCACATCCGCAACCTGCCGCAGGTGCTGGAATGCAGCCTGGTCACCGGTATGGACGCGGACTATCAGCTGAAAGTGGTGGTGCCGGACATGGATCATTACCAGAAACTGCTGCTGGGGCACCTGACCCGCATCGAAGGCGTGACCAGCGTCAAATCGAGCTTCGTGCTCAATCAAGTGCTGGCCAGTACGGAAATGCCGCTGACTCATTTGCGCAACTGAGCGGCCACGGACCTCACAGCTTTGCGACGACTTCCCGATACTGGCCCTGATCCAGACCGTCGAGCGTCCAGTCGCCAATCCTGACCCGTACCAGCCGCAAGGTAGGCAGCCCGACGGCTGCGGTCATGCGCCGCACTTGCCGGTTGCGGCCTTCCTTGATGACCAGCTCCAGCCAGCTGGTCGGCACGCTCTTGCGAAAGCGCACCGGCGGATTGCGCGGCCAGAGTTGCGGTTCGTCCAGTTGCCGCGCTTCGGCGGGCAAGGTCGGGCCATCATTGAGTTGTACGCCGTCGCGCAATTGCTGCAACTGCTCCTCGCTCGGTTCGCCCTCGACCTGCACCCAGTAAGTCTTGGCCAGTTTGTGTTTCGGGTCGGCAATCCGCGCCTGTAACTGGCCATCATTGGTCAGCAGCAACAAGCCTTCGCTGTCTCGGTCCAGCCGCCCGGCCGGGTAGATACCGGGAATATCGATAAAGTCCTTGAGCGTGGCCCGCCCGCCTTCGTCACTGAACTGTGTCAGCACGTCGAACGGCTTGTTGAACAGGATCAGTTTCGGTTCGGCCGGGGGTGCTTTGGCGACGCGACGGGCAGCACTCGCAGGGCCGGGGGCAGGACGACGGGAGGTGGGACGTTGAATGCGGGACATGGGAATTCGGTAATCGGAAAACAGAAAGGGCCACTTTAGTGGCCCTTTCGGCAAATACCAATCTATTAACGAGCGGCCATCAACGGAATGGCGGCTCGTCGAAGCTGCGCAGTTTGCGTGAGTGCAACGAGTTCAGTTGCGTGCGCATCAGGTCCAGCGCGGCGATGCCGATCTTCAAATGCTGGCTGACTGCACGTTCGTAGAACGCGTTGGCCGAACCCGGCATCTTGATCTCGCTGTGCAATGGCTTGTCGGAAACGCAGAGCAGCGTGCCGTAAGGCACCCGCAAGCGATAACCCTGAGCCGCAATGGTGCCGCTTTCCATGTCTACGGCAACTGCGCGCGACAGGTTGATCAGCGGTCGCTCCTGTGCCCAGCGCAATTCCCAGTTGCGGTCGTCGTAAGTCAAAACGGTGCCGGTGCGCAGGCGATTCTTGAGCTCTTCGCCCCGTTCGCCAGTGATCTGCGCTGCGGATTCCTGCAAGGCCAGTTGCACCTCGGCCAGGGCCGGAATCGGGATATGCGGCGGCAGCACGCGGTCGAGAATCCCGTCGCGCCGCATGTAGGCGTGGGCCAGCACGTAATCGCCAATGGTCTGCGACTGCCGCAGGCCGCCGCAGTGGCCGATCATCAGCCAGCAATGCGGACGCAGCACGGCCAGGTGGTCGGTGATGTTCTTGGCATTGGACGGGCCGACGCCGATATTGACCAGGGTCACGCCGTGACCGTCTTCGGCGATCAGGTGATAGGCCGGCATCTGAAAGCGATGCCAGACCACACTGGCAACGATCGCCTGCGCTTCGTCGACGACCATACTCTTGTCGACCACCACGTTGCCCGGCAAGACCATGCGCACGAAACGCGGGTCTTCGCGGAGTTTTTCCAAGCCATGCAGAATGAACTGGTCAACGTAACGGTGATAGTTGGTCAGCAGAATCCACGGCTGTACGTGGCGCCAGTCGCTGCCGGTGTAATGCACCAGACGGCGCAGCGAGAAATCCACCCGTGCGGCGTCGAACAGCGCCAGTGGCAGCGGATCGACATTGGCCCAGTCATACAGGCCGTCGGCAATACCGTCGGTTGCGGCCGACAGGTCGGTGCTCGGAAACACCCGCGCCAGCGCCGCAGCGGTCACGCCGGTGCCCGCCAGCTCATCGCCCTGCTCGACCACGTAGGGGTAAGGAATACTCTGCGCGCTCATGCCGACTTCGACCGTCACGGTGAAATCGCTCATCAGCGGAACAAGCTGCTCCAGCAGGTACTTTTTGAAGGCTTTCGGTTGCGTGACGGTGACGCTGTACGTGCCGGGCAGTTGCACCTTGGCGTAGGCGCGAGTGGTCAGCGGCACTTCACCGTGGCATTTGTAGACCAGACGCAGTTCCGGGTAATTGAACTGCGCTCGCTCTTCGGCAGTTGGCTCGACGCGGTCTTTCAGGTAGCGCTTGAGCGCCTGACTCAGCGCGCTGGTGGCGCGCTCATGCAGCTCGGCAAGCCGCTCGACGGCTTGCTCGGCAGTGTCTACGACAACAAAGGCTTGGGTCACGATTATGTCCTGTGTGATCTGGCAGACGTGCATCGTAACGGGTTCGTGTGCTCATGCCACCTGTGGCGACGACCTTCGCAGCAATGTTTCGACCTCGACGCCTCTGGGCAATGCGCCATACACCCGCCCGCCGGACGCAATCCGACCGGCAATGAAGCCATCACTGACCGCCGCGTTGCCCGCTTCCAGCAGCAGCTTGCCCTGCAAGGCGACGGCGATGTCTTCGGTCAGTTGCCGGGCGCGATACTGGATGTCGCGGGTGTCCTGAAACGCAGCCTTGAGGTTGTTGATATGCGCCGCCAGGTGGCGGTTGCCGTGCCCGTCACCCAATTCGTCAAACAGTGCATCAAGCGCGCCGGGCTCTTTGGACAGGGTGCGCAGCACATCCAGGCACTGCACGTTGCCGGAGCCCTCCCAGGTCGAGTTGACCGGTGCCTCGCGATACAGCCGGGGCAAAATGCTGTCTTCGACATAGCCCGCGCCGCCCAGGCACTCGGCCGCTTCGTTGATCATGGCCGGGGCGCGTTTGCAGATCCAGTATTTGCCCACCGCCGTGACCAGCCGGACCAACCGTTTTTCGTGATCATCGTACAGGTGATCCAGCGCCCGGCCCATGCGCAAGGTCAGGGCCAGCGCGGCTTCGCTCTCAAGCGCTAGATCGGCCAGCACGTTCTGCATCAACGGCTGTTCGGTGAGCACTCGGCCACTGACGGAGCGGTGCGCGCAATGATGAACGGCCTGGGTCAGCGCCTGACGCATCAAGGCGCTGGAGCCGATCATGCAGTCGAAGCGGGTCATGGCGACCATTTCGAGAATCGTCGGCACGCCACGCCCTTCCTCACCGATCATCCACGCCAGCGCGCCGCGAAACTCCACTTCGCTCGAGGCGTTTGACGCGTTGCCCAGCTTGTCTTTCAGCCGCTGGATATAGAACTCGTTGCGGGTGTCGTCCGGACGATGACGCGGCAGCAGAAAACAGCTCAGCCCTTGGTCAGTCTGCGCCAGGGTCAGAAACGCATCGCACATCGGTGCGGAGCAGAACCACTTGTGCCCGACCAATTCGTAGGCCTGACCGGGCCCGCCTGCGCCCACGGCGAACGCGCGGGTGGTGTTGGCGCGCACATCGGTACCGCCCTGCTTTTCGGTCATTGCCATGCCGAGGGTTGCACCGGTCTTGTGCGCAATGCCGATGTTGCGAGGGTCGTAGCGGGTGGACAGCACTTTGGGCAACCAGATTTCAGCCAGATCCGGTTGCAGCCTGAGCGTCGGCACGCTGGCGAAGGTCATGGTCAATGGGCAGCCAGTCCCGGGCTCGGCCTGCGTGTGCAGGTAACTCATGGCGGCGCGCGCGACATGCGCACCGGGCTGTGGATCGGTCCACGGTAATGACGGAATGCCATGCTCGATGGCGGCGCTCATCAACTGGTGATACGCCGGGTGAAACTCGACCAGATCGATGCGATGGCCATAGCGGTCATGGCTGGCGAAGACGGGCTTGTGCCGGTTGGCCAGAAAACCTGCTTCCATCAACGGGCCGCCCGCCAGCGCGCCATAGGCGTCGATCCGCGACTCTGCCCAGCCTGCGCCGAAGCGCTGGCTCCATTCCTGAAGCGGCACGTCGATACGGTAGAGGTTTACCTCGCCCAACGGCGGCGGCTGGTTAGTCACCTCGTGGGTTTCGGCGAAAGCTTTCAGGTTCATGTTCATCTCCTGCCTGCGAGCACGCGCAGCCTGACAGGCAGTGAATCACGCACGCGTCCCGGGCAAAAGTGCCGTAGCCGCCTAAACAGCGGCGTGATTGCTCTGGCGCTTATTCAACGCTTGTTCAACGGCCCCACTGGGCTTTCAGCTCCGGGGTTTTGCGCACAGCCCCCGGCACGACCATCAGGACCGGCAGACTCAGGGTAAAGCAGCTACCCTTGCCAGGCTCCGAACGATGGCTCAGTTCCCCGCCCTGCAATTCGACCAGTTTCCGGCAGATCGCCAGGCCGATGCCCAGCCCGCCGTATTCGCGGGTCATGGAGCCGTCGACCTGAAAGAAGTGCTGATAGAGGACGGCTTCGTCGAGGTGCCCGAAGCCGATACCGCTGTCCATCACTTCGATGCGCAAGTGCATGCGCTCCAGATCCTGCGGCTGACCACTGAAGCGCACCTGCACCGCGCCTTTACGGGTGAACTTGATCGCGTTGTCCACCAGGCACTCGATACACTGGTACAACTTGCCGACATCCCCGCGCACGCTGGGCGGCAGCTTATCGTTAAGGTCCAGCGTCAGAATCAGGCCCTTGGCGTGCGCAGCAGTGCTGAAACGCTCGCGCAGTCTGTCGACCAGATCGTCGAGCACAAACGCGTCGCACTCGGCGTACAGCACGCCGGCCTGCAGTTCGGTCAGGGTCAGGATACCGTTGATCATGGTCATCATGTCCCGCGCCGAACTGGCCGCAGTCTGGTGATACATCTCCACTTCGTCGTCCATGTCGAGCGTCTGCATGACTTCCAGCGAACCGATCACGCCGTTCATGGGCGTGCGCAATTCGTGGGTCAGGGTGGCGAGAAACTCGTCCTTCAGGCGGTTACTGGTGGCCAGTTGCTTGTTCAGGCGCTCCAGATCCTGACCGGCTGCCAACAACGTTTGCGCCTGCTGACGCCGGGCGTTATTGATACGGTCTGCCAGCGCCATGGAAAGAAAGGCCATTTCCAGCACGGTGCCGATGTGAATGGCATACATGGTCAGGAACGTATTGGGCAGATAGCCAAGCAACATCAGCGTGAACACGACGCCGCTGCCCAGGAATACCGACCAGGCGAGCACAAAGTAGCGGCCGACCCGCTCGCCCTTGACCACGGCGACGATACCCGCCAGATAAATCGATAAGGTTCCCGTCAGAATCAGATAGGTCGCAGCGCGCAACGCAGGTCCATAAACGAGAAACAAGGCAATGCCCATCACCAGCAATGCCGCGCCGATAATAGCCATCAGTAACCGGTCAAGCCAGCGGCTCAAACGGGCGGTCATCAGAAAGCTGCGCGTGAACTGACAGGCGAATAGCATGGCCATTGACATCAAAAATGGCGTGGACGCATTGGCCCACCACGGGCTGTCAGGCCACAGGTATTCGATTGCGACCCCGTTGATCGACATCTGATACAGCCCGAACGAGGCGACATACAGCAGGTAATAAAGGTAATCCGCTTCGCGGACGCTGATGTAAATGAACAGGTTGTAGACCAGCATCCCCAGCAACACACCGTAGATCAGGCCGAACACGTAGATCTTGGTCGGTTGCGCCTCGATGTAGGCGTGGGTGGACCAGAGATTCAGCGGTGCCTGAACCGACCCGGCGCTACTGACGCGCAAATACAGGGTGCGCGTCTGGACCGGCGGCAGATCCAGCTGGAACAGGTAGTTGTTCTGGGCGAACTGACGAGTGGAGAACGGCAGCATGTCGCCGGTCCGCCAGGCGAGTTTCAGGTTGCCATCAGCATCCGGCTCGTAGAAGTCGATGCGATCCATCGGCGGATAGGCCAGCTCCAGCAGCCAGTCGTTGTGCTTCTGAGCGTCCACCGGGTTATAGGTGAGTTCGACTTTCAGCCAGAAAGCAGATTGCGAATAGCCGGCATTGAAGGTGCCTGCATTCAAATCGCGAAATGCACTTTTCCCGGCCGCAGAGCTGACGCTCTCGATGGTGGCCTCACCGGTCTTGTCTTCAAACACCTGAATGGCACGCCCCAGAGGCATGAACCGGGTGCTCTCATCAAACTCGACCGCGTGCACCTGCAACGGCAGCCAAAGAGCCAGAATGATCAACAGATAGCGCATTGAAGCCCCAAGGTAGGTCGTCGATTTCAATCCATCCGTTGATTACGACGTCCGCTAATTTCTATCCTTGAAACAGGCTAATGATTCAAAACAGACCTTTTAACGTGAACAGGCAGGCTTCAGCACAAGAGAAGTTACAAACTCGCTACATTCTGCCTCACCGGTGAAGCATAGCCGCTAATAGCTTAAAGCCATTATCGTCTTCAAAATCAAAGCAATAGCTCTATATCGGCCATTTCAAAGCAAACATGAAATTTTTTTCCGGTCCGTACGGGAATCGGGACAAGCCTGAGCCATTGATCCGCGCAATAAAAAGCGGGGCCGGCAAGCGGCTTACGAAAGGTTAGTGATAAGCTCGCACACCATGAATATCTATAGCTCCCGCCCCGTTGTCCTCTGCCTCTCCGGCCACGATCCCAGTGGTGGTGCCGGTTTGCAGGCTGATATAGAAGCCCTGCTCGCCCAGGGTTGCCACGCCGCTCCGGCGATTACCGCGCTGACCGTGCAAGACACCGTGAATGTCAGTGACTTCCGGGTGCTCGATCGTGAATGGGTGATGGCTCAAGCCAACGCCGTTCTCAACGATTCATGTGTGGCAGCCGTCAAGCTGGGCATGCTCGGTTCTCTGGAGATGGTCGACACGGTGGTCGAACTGCTGCTGGCTCACCCGCATCTGCCGATGGTCTGCGATCCGGTATTGCGGGCCGGGGGCGGCGGAACGCTGGGCAAGGATGAAGTCGGTTACGCCATGCGTGAACGGCTGCTGCCGCTGTCGATCATCGCCACGCCGAACCTGCCTGAAGCACGCATTCTGGCGGAGCTGCCGGAGGGCACTGCGGATGAATGCGCGCACAAGCTGCTGCCCTTCTGCGAACACCTGCTGATCACCGGCGGGCATGGCGACGAACAGCAGATCCACAACCGCCTGTACGTGCGCAACGGGCAGACGCACACCTTTGTCTGCGAACGTTTGCCGGGCAGCTATCATGGCTCGGGTTGCACACTGGCCAGCGCGCTAGCCGGGCGTATCGCGCAGGGCGAAGAACTGGTCAGCGCCGTGAAGTCGGCGCTGGATTACACCTGGCGAACATTGCGTGACGCCGAACAGCTGGGCAAGGGGCAATTTGTGCCTCGTCGTCTGCCACTGGACTTTTGTTCGTAACACGCTGCCATGGGGCTTGATTGATGAAACTACGTGGCCTGTATGCCATTACCGACAGCCAGTTGCTGAGCGGGAAATTTCTTTCCTACGTTGAAGCGGCACTCGATGGCGGCGTTACCCTGCTGCAATACCGTGACAAGACCGGCGATGACTCGCGCCGCCTGCGCGAGGCCACTGAACTGCTCAAGCTGTGCGAGCGCTACAAGACCCGTCTGATCATCAACGACGATGCCGAACTGGCTGCACGATTGGGCGTCGGCGTGCACCTGGGCCAGACCGACGGCTCGCTGGCGGATGCCCGCGCACTGTTGGGTCACAAGGCGATTGTCGGGGCGACCTGTCACGGCCAGCTGGAGCTGGCGGAACGCGCCAAGGCCGATGGCGCGACCTACGTAGCGTTCGGCAGGTTTTTCAACTCCCAGACCAAACCCGGCGCACCGGCGGTGCCGCTGGACCTTATCGCTCAGGTTCGCGCCAAGGTCCACCTGCCCATCGCCGTGATCGGCGGTATCACCTTGGAAAACGCCCCGCAGCTGGTCGAGCACGGCGCGGATTTGCTTGCCGTGGTTCACGGCTTGTTCGGTGCCGAAAGCACTCAGGAAGTCACCCGCCGGGCGAAAGCGTTTATGGCATTGCTGTAGAGCGGAATCGCTGTGGGAGCCAGGTAATTCGGTGCCCATGTGGGAGTGAGCTTGCTCACGAAGAGGCCCTTGGGACCGCCGAAGATTTATGCTGATGCCAGTCCGCCTTCCAGAGCAAGCGAAGCGTCGCCCGGCTCGCTCCCACAAGACTCGTGCTCACATGCTCGAAGCATTGGCATGAGAGTCATATGTGTGCGCAGCATTTGATATAGTGCGCGTTCCTACGCCTGCTCTGGCTCATGCCACTCAATAAAGCAGCCCGCCTTGAAGCTGCCCGCCTCGGCTGACCCCAGCGTAGACACGAATTCCCCGTTTCAAAGCAGAGACCCGATCATGTCCCGTTCCGAAACACTGTTCGCCAACGCCCAAAAACACATCCCCGGTGGTGTCAATTCGCCGGTTCGCGCTTTCAAGAGTGTGGGTGGCACGCCGCTGTTCTTTAAGCATGCTGCTGGCGCTTACGTGACTGACGAAGACGACAAACGCTACGTTGACTACGTCGGCTCGTGGGGCCCGATGATTCTCGGCCACAGCCATCCGGACGTGCTCGACGCCGTGCGCAGCCAACTGGAGCACGGCCTGTCGTATGGCGCGCCGACCGCGATGGAAACCGAAATGGCCGATCTGGTCTGCGAACTGGTGCCGTCCATGGAAATGGTGCGCATGGTCAGCTCGGGCACCGAGGCGACCATGAGTGCGATTCGTCTGGCCCGTGGTTTCACCGGCCGCGACAGCATCATCAAGTTCGAAGGCTGCTACCACGGCCATTCCGACAGCCTGCTGGTCAAGGCCGGTTCCGGCGCGCTGACCCTCGGCGTGCCAAGCTCACCGGGCGTGCCGGCTGCGTTCGCCAAACACACCCTGACCGTACCGTTCAACGACCTGAATGCCGTGCGTGAACTACTGGCCGAAGTCGGTCAGGAAGTTGCCTGCATCATCGTCGAACCCGTGGCTGGCAACATGAATTGCGTACCGCCTGCGCCGGGCTATCTGCAAGGGCTGCGCACTCTGTGCGACGAGCATGGCGTGGTGTTGATCTTCGACGAAGTGATGACTGGCTTCCGCGTGGCCCTTGGCGGCGCGCAGGCTTATTACGACGTGAAACCCGACCTGAGCACGTTCGGCAAGATCATCGGTGGCGGCATGCCGGTCGGCTGCTTTGGCGGCAAGCGCGAGATCATGTCGCACATCGCCCCGCTCGGCCCGGTCTATCAGGCGGGTACGTTGTCCGGCAACCCGCTGGCCATGGCCGCTGGCCTGACCACCCTGCGCCTGATTAGCCGTCCAGGCTTCCACGCTGAACTGAGCGACTACACCCGTCGCCTGCTCGAAGGCCTGCAGCAGCGCGCCGACGCCGCCGGCATTCCGTTCGTGACCACTCAGGCGGGCGGTATGTTCGGCCTGTACTTTAGCGAAGCGCGCGAAATCGTTACGTTCGAAGACGTGATGACCAGCGACGCAGAGCGCTTCAAACGTTTCTTCCACTTGATGTTGGACGGCGGCGTGTACTTGGCGCCCAGCGCGTTCGAGGCTGGTTTCACTTCCATTGCCCATGGCAATGCCGAATTGCAACTCACCCTGGATGCTGCTGAAAAGGCCTTTGCCGCTCTGAAATAAACCCGCCGGATTCACGTGTGCCGGGTGTCATTGAACCGGCACCTGTGATGTCCACACATGAAACAGCGCGATAACCCCGTATTTTCCTTCTACAATGCACTGCGATAACTGCAAACGCGGGGTTGCTGGAAGTTTTGTTTCGGGTCACAGCCTGGTAAACAAGGTTATTTCGCAGCCGCGCAGCAGAAAATCCGTAAAGACTTTGTAAGGTTGGCTCTGCTTATTTCATAATGCGCAGCCAGCACGTTTAGCTGGTCGGGCCTGCCCGCACCTTTTTCAGAGGTAAGTCGACTCCCATGAACCGCACCGGCCGCACCCTTGTATTGGGCTGCCTGTTGCTTGTCTATCCCCTGCTGGCGACTGCCGGCGGCAACTCGTTGCTAGTCCCGGCGATGGGCCGTTGCACCCTGAATACTCAGCCCGAAAACCTGCCCGCTGCCCTCGCAGCCTGTCAGCAGGCCGCTCAGGGTGGGGATGCGCAGGCGCAATACGAGTTGGGTGAGTTCTATTACGAGGGCAAGAATGCACCTCGCGATTTGCCGCAGGCGCTGAATTACTTCGAACAGGCTTCCTTGCAGGGCCATGCCCAGGCGCAGTATCAACTGGGCCTGATGTTCAGCCGTGGCGAGGGCGTGCAGGCCAATAACATTCAGGCGTACATCGTGCTGAAAATGGCTGCGGTCAATGGCTCGGAAGATGCGCTGGACGCTGCCGACGAAGTATCGGCGAAGATGAAGCGCGATGAACTGGAAGTTGCCACTCAGGTACTGAGCCAGATTTTCCGCAAGTACCTGCTCGAACTGCAAACCGCCGAAGGTCGCAGTCCGTTCTCCCTATTGCCCTGATCCGGTTTCGCTCAGGGCAATCGCTGTTCAGTTCCCCGTTATCTATTTTTCCGGCATCGGCATGGGAAACGGCATCACGTTGCTGGTGCCGCGCGCCTCGCTGATCTTCGGCGTGCCCATGCGCTCGACTTCGTCGATGCGCACAATCGAATGCATCGGCACAAAACTGCGCACCACGCCTTCGAACTGCGCCTTGAGTTTCTCTTCGCTCGGGTCTACCACAACGGTCGTGCGCTCGCCGAAAACGAACTCTTCCACTTCCAGAAAGCCCCACAGATCACTTTGATAGATCTGCTTGGCGTACATTTCGAACACCTGTCCCTGGTTGAGAAAAATCACCTTGTAGATTGGAGCTTCGCGTTTGGTCATAACGGGCGGGTAACGATCAGAGATGAAAAAGGGGCGCGGACTATAGCATGTCCATCAGACAGCCAACGCTAGGAACCCGAGCCCTTCGTCCCTATAATGCGCGGTTCACTGAATCGGTTGATGATCACGCATGGCCAAAAAGCTTTACATCGAAACCCACGGTTGCCAGATGAACGAGTACGACAGCTCGCGCATGGTCGACCTGCTGGGCGAACATCAGGCTCTGGAAGTCACCGCGCGCGCGGAAGACGCCGACGTGATCCTGCTGAACACCTGCTCGATTCGCGAACGCGCCCAGGACCGAGTGTATTCGCAGCTCGGCCGCTGGCGTGAGCTGAAGCTGGCCAACCCGGAGATGGTGATTGCCGTCGGCGGCTGTGTTGCCAGCCAGGAGGGCGCGGCCATCCGCGACCGCGCGCCCTATGTAGACGTGGTCTTCGGCCCGCAGACCCTGCACCGCCTGCCGGAAATGATCGACGCGGCACGCATCACCCGCCTGCCGCAGGTCGATGTTTCATTCCCCGAAATCGAAAAATTCGACCACCTGCCTGAGCCGCGCGTCGATGGCCCGAGCGCCTACGTGTCGGTGATGGAAGGCTGCAGCAAGTACTGCACGTTCTGCGTGGTGCCTTACACCCGCGGCGAAGAAGTCAGCCGCCCGTTCGACGACGTGCTCAGCGAGGTCATCCACCTTGCAGAGAACGGCGTGCGTGAAGTCACGCTGCTCGGGCAGAACGTCAACGGCTATCGCGGCACCACCCATGACGGGCGGGTCGCGGACCTGGCCGATTTGATCCGCGTCGTTGCCGCAGTCGACGGTATCGACCGCATTCGTTACACCACCTCGCATCCGCTCGAGTTCTCCGACAGCCTGATCCAGGCTCACGCCGAAGTGCCGGAGCTGGTCAAGCACCTGCACTTGCCGGTGCAATCGGGCTCGGACCGCATTCTGGCGGCGATGAAGCGCAACCACACCACGCAGGAATACAAGTCCAGACTGCGCAAGCTGCGGGCGGCAGTGCCGGGGATCAGTATCAGTTCCGATTTCATCGTCGGCTTCCCCGGCGAGACCGAAAAAGACTTCGACAACACCATGAAGCTGATCGCGGACGTGGGTTTCGACTTCTCTTTCTCGTTCATCTACAGCCCGCGCCCCGGCACACCGGCCGCCGATTTGAAAGACGACACGCCGGAAGCCCTGAAAAAAGAGCGGCTGGCCGCCTTGCAGCATCGCCTCAACCAACAGGGTTTCGAGATCAGCCGACAGATGGTCGGCAGCATCCAGCGCATTCTGGTCACCGATTACTCGAAAAAAGACCCCGGCGAGCTTCAAGGCCGGACCGAGAACAACCGGATCGTCAATTTCCGCTGCAATAATCCAAAACTGATCGGGCAATTTGCCGACGTGCACATCGATGACGCGCAACCGCACTCATTGCGTGGCTCGCTGCTACAGTAACCTTGCGTGGCTGCATGAGCCTCGCGTCCCGCGCAGAGACGAAGATCCGAATGAATTCGTTTCTGCGCGGTCCCTACTCTTGAGCACGGTGAAACCTCCAGCGCGGCCTGTAACAAGGCAAAGCTTTCGCACGACCACCGCTAGAGGTATTCTTCAACACATCTCAATTGCCGCCGGACGGCCATTAAAAAACCTTGAACGCACCCATAGAACCTCATCGTTTCACCCTCGAACCTTTCGAGGCCCATCGTTTCGCCAATCTGTGCGGGCAACTCGACGAGCACTTGCGCCTGATCGAACAACGCCTGGACATCGAGATCCGCAATCGCGGCAATCAATTCGAGCTTATTGGCGCGACCACTCAAACCCAATCCGCCGAAAACCTTCTGCGCCGCCTGTACCGGGAAACCAAAGGTACCGAGCTGACGCCGGACATGGTTCACCTGTTTCTTCAGGAATCAGGCGTTGACGGCCTCGACAATCACCCTGCCGCCGAAGTCGGCGTCTCGCTGCGCACCAAAAAGGGCATGATTCGCCCGCGCGGCCTGAATCAGCAGCGTTACGTCAAGGAAGTCCTCAGCAACGATATCAACTTCGGCATCGGCCCTGCGGGTACCGGCAAGACCTATCTGGCCGTCGCCTGCGCAGTCGATGCGCTCGAACGCGAGCAGATACGCCGTATCCTGCTCGTGCGACCGGCCGTCGAGGCGGGCGAGAAGCTCGGCTTCCTGCCGGGTGACCTGGCGCAGAAAATCGACCCGTACCTGCGCCCGCTGTATGACGCGCTGTACGAGATGCTCGGCTTCGAATATGTCGCCAAACTGATCGAGAAACAGGTTATTGAAGTGGCACCGCTGGCTTACATGCGCGGACGCACCCTTAATAACAGCTTCATCATTCTCGACGAAAGTCAGAACACCACCGTAGAGCAGATGAAGATGTTCCTGACCCGTATCGGCTTTGGCTCTACCGCCGTGATCACCGGCGACATCACTCAGGTCGACCTGCCCAAGGGCACCCGGTCGGGCCTGACGCATGTCATCGATGTGCTTAAGGACGTGCCAGGCATCAGTTTCACGCATTTCAAGCCAAAGGATGTAGTTCGCCACCCGCTGGTGCAGCGCATCGTTGAAGCCTATGAGCGCTTCGATGACCAGCTCAGCGATGGCCCGTCGGGCAACAACGGTTACTCACGGGACAAGAATCGCAATGCTTGAGCTGGACCTGCAGGTTGCGAGCGAAACGCCAGCCCCCCGTGAAGACCAATTGCGCCTGTGGTGCGAGATGGGCCTGCGCCAGCGCAGTGCCGATTCCGAGCTGACGATCCGGCTGGTTGACGAAACCGAAGGCCGTGAGCTCAATCACACCTGGCGGCACAAGGACTACGCGACCAATGTGCTGTCGTTCCCGGCCGATGTTCCGGATGACATGCTGGATATCCCGCTGCTGGGTGATCTGGTCATCTGTGTGCCGGTGGTGAACCGCGAGGCGGCGGAACAAGGCAAACTGATCGATGCGCATTGGGCGCACATGGTCATTCATGGCTGCCTTCATCTGCTGGGTTACGACCACCTCGACGATGAAGAAGCCGAAGAAATGGAAGCGCTGGAACGAACGTTGCTTGAGGAGCTGGGCTACCCCGATCCTTACGCCGACGACGAAAGCGCCGACCTCCCACATTCAGACACACCCAGCAAGGACCACGAGTAAGGGCTATGAGCGAAGACCGATCGAGCAACGGACAAAAGTCATGGTTGGGTAAACTCACCCAGGCCTTTGTCCATGAGCCGAAAAACCGCCAGGAGCTGCTTGAGCTGCTGCGCGAAGCCCACCAGAACAAACTGCTGGACAGTGAAGCGCTGGCCATCGTCGAAGGGGCCATTCAGGTGGCTGACCTGCAAGTACGCGACATTATGGTGCCGCGCTCGCAGATGATCAGCATCAGGGCCACCCAGACACCCCGCGAATTCCTGCCCGCTGTCATCGATGCCGCGCACTCGCGCTACCCGGTGATCGGCGAGAGCCACGACGACGTGCTCGGCGTGCTGCTGGCCAAGGATCTGCTGCCGTTGATCCTCAAGGCCGACGGCGACAGCGATGACGTCAAGAAGCTGCTGCGCCCGGCCACCTTCGTGCCCGAGTCCAAGCGCCTCAACGTGCTGCTGCGTGAATTCCGCGCCAACCACAACCACATGGCCATCGTCATCGACGAGTACGGCGGTGTGGCCGGTCTGGTGACCATTGAAGACGTGCTGGAACAGATCGTCGGCGATATCGAAGACGAGCACGACGTCGAGGAAGACAGCTACATCAAACCGCTGCCCAGCGGCGACTTCCTGGTCAAGGCCCTGACGCCGGTCGAGAACTTCAACGAGTTCTTCGACAGCAGCTTTTCCGACGACGAGTTCGACACGGTCGGCGACCTGGTGATGAATGCCTTCGGTCATCTGCCCAAGCGCAACGAAATCACCGAGATCGGCGCCTATCGTTTCCGCATCCTGAGCGCTGACAGCCGTCGCATCCACTTGCTGCGCGTGAGCCCTATTTCACGTCCGTAATCATTGTCCGCAAACACCTGATGTCGCTCTAAGGAATTTACATGCGCTGGATAACCCGCCCCGGCTGGCCCGGTAACCTGCTGGCCCTGGCGGCTGGCGGACTGACGACCCTGGCCTTGGCGCCCTTCGACCTCTGGCCGTTGGTGCTGGTGGCGGTAGCGATGTTCTATCTGGGTTTGCGCGAGCTGAGCCCGCGCCAGGCCCTCGCTCGCGGCTGGTGCTACGGCTTCGGCCTGTACGGCGCGGGCACCAGCTGGATCTACGTGAGCATCCACACCTACGGCGGCGCTTCGGCGTTGCTGGCGGGCTTGTTGATGCTGCTGTTCATCGCCGCCATCGCGCTGTTCTTCGCCCTGCCCGCCTTTGTCTGGGCGCGCTGGTTACGCCGCAACGAAGCCCCGCTGGCCGACGCGCTCGCGTTTGCTGCCCTGTGGCTGGGCCAGGAAGCGTTTCGCGGCTGGTTTCTCACCGGGTTCCCGTGGCTTTACTCCGGTTACAGCCAGCTCGACGGACCGCTGGCCGGGCTTGCCCCGGTGGGTGGCGTATGGCTGATCTCGTTTGCACTGGGCCTGACTGCCGCCTTGTTGTGCAACCTGCACCGCTTGCGGGCGCGCACATCGTTTCTGGCCATGGCCGTGCTGTTGCTGCTGGCACCGTGGATCGCAGGGTTGGCACTGAAGGATCATGCCTGGACGTCACCGTCCGGCCCGCCGCTGAAAGTCGCGGCGCTGCAAGGCAATATCGAACAAAGCATGAAATGGGACCCGCAGAAGCTCAATGATCAATTGGCGCTGTATCGGGACATGACCTTTCGCTCCCGACAGGCCGATCTGATCGTCTGGCCGGAAACCGCAGTCCCGGTGCTCAAGGAGAGTGCCGAAGGTTACCTGTCGATGATGGGCAAGTTTGCCTCGGACCGGGGCGCGGCGCTGATTACCGGGGTTCCGGTGCGCGAGCCGAACGGGCGTGGCGAGTACCGTTATTACAACGGCATCACGGTCACGGGTCAGGGCGACGGCACCTATTACAAGCAGAAGCTCGTTCCGTTCGGTGAATACGTGCCGCTGCAAGACCTGCTGCGCGGGCTGATCTCGTTCTTCGACCTGCCGATGTCGGACTTCGCACGCGGCCCGAACGATCAGGCGCTGTTGCAGGCCAAGGGTTATCAGATCGCGCCGTTCATCTGCTACGAAGTGGTCTATCCGGAGTTCGCTGCGGGCCTTTCAGCACAAAGCGACCTGCTGCTGACGGTCAGCAATGACACGTGGTTCGGCACCTCGATCGGCCCTTTGCAGCATTTGCAGATGGCCCAGATGCGCGCGCTTGAAGCGGGCCGCTGGATGATTCGCGCCACCAACAATGGCGTGACGGCGCTGATCGACCCGTTCGGCAAAATCACGGTACAGATTCCGCAATTCGAACGCGGCGTGCTGTACGGCGAAGTGGTGCCGATGCATGAACTCACGCCTTACCTGCACTGGCGTTCGTGGCCACTGGCGATTGTCTGCCTGCTGCTGTTTGGCTGGGCGCTGATGGCGGCACGGATTTCCAAGACGGCCTGAGCACAAAGCCGATTCCGCCTGTTCTCAGGCGGGATCTACTCCCGTTCAATGGCCGCTCCTGTAGATCCATGGATAAACCAGCAAACCTGCCGCTTCATTGAGCAGCACCCCACTCTGCGTAAATACCCGACTTTCCGGCAACCAGCCGCCGAAAGGCCGGGCATTGTCTACGCCAAGAAAGCCGACCGGCGCGCCCACCACCGTGAAACCCGCCTGTTCGAAACTCCAGCGCGCCCGCGGCATGTGCCAGGCCTGCGTGACCAGTACCACGCGCTTGATACCCAACGGCTGCAACACGTTGGCGGTCAGGGTGGCGTTTTCCCAGGTCGTGCGACTCAATCCCTCCTGCCAGCGCACGGTCACACCGAAGTCCTGTTGCAGCGACTGCGCCATGATGGCCGCCTCGCTCGGCGGCTGGTCAAAGTGCAAACCGCCGGTGGTCAGGATCGGCAGACCGGATTCTTTCGCCAGGCGCGCCGCCAGCCGCAGCCGTTCCAGCCCGAGACCGGTCGGTGTATCGGCGCCCCAAGTGGGTGAATTGCGCTCGCGACCGTTACCAAGCACCACAATCGCGTCAGCCTGCTGCGCCAGTATTGCCCATTGTCGCTGCGGCAAGGGCGGCACCTGCTCCAGTTGGCGGGCGGAAAACTCCACGACCACGGGCAGGCTCATCAACCATAACCCGCCCAGCCCGAGAACAAAGCAGCCAGCCGCCAGACGCGGACGTGAACGACGCAGCCACCAGGCAGCGAGCAGCAGCAGAAACAGGATGCCAGGCGGCAACAACAGGGTTTTGAGCAGATAGCGCAACGGCATCAGGGCATCTCCAGAGATGCCCGCAGCCTAAAATGTTTGAAGCCTGACAACAATGTCCAGGCAACGCCTGGCAAGCAAACAGTCCCGCGCGCCTGCGTATGAAAGCAGGCATGGGGCGCTAGCTGCTGCGGCCTAATCTGAGAGAGGCTTTAGCCCGCCGCTTGTCTTTCAGCCAGATAATGGTCGCTGATTGCCTCGGAGCCCTGAGCAATCGGTCATGCTCCGGCACAATCGCCTCAGTGGCCGCTGACGCAGTCGTGAAAGCGTTGTGCGCCATCACAGAATCCTTCTCAAGATAGGCCTCTATCAGCTCGAACTCGGCCGAACTCAAGCCCTTGAGCTCAAGCTCGGCGGGCGACTCGTTGCGCAGCCGAACCGATGTGCTCGCCGTTTCAAGGGCAAGCCCCAGACGATCGATCAAACGCCCATACAGCTCGGATGTGCTGACTACGTGCTGCAACTCTGTCATCCGCTCACCTCCTCGAAGATAATCATCACCCTCGGGTTGAGCTTAGCGCCGCTTTAAAAACAGGTCGGAGGCTGCGACCAACGGCCAGATAGAGCGGTCAGGCGGGCTTTGCCTTCGCGAGAGGCAATCAGGGTTTCCCTCGGTAGACGGCCCTCATGTATGCTACGGCGCTTCCTGTAATTCCACTTCCGCGCGCTTGAGCCCGAACGCACCGCACAGACAGATACAATTGTCCGGCAAGCGGTGCCAACCTGACTCGGCAAAGCAACGAAGGGGTCAAGGGTCACTAATCTTTAGCAAAAAGTAGCCATGCACGAACTCTATCAGCCCCGCGAAATCGAAGCCGCCGTCCAGACCTTCTGGGATGAGCAAAAGTCTTTTGAAGTCAGTGAACAGCCAGGCAAGGACACGTTCTATTGCCTGTCGATGTTTCCTTACCCGAGCGGCAAGCTGCACATGGGCCATGTGCGCAACTACACCATTGGTGACGTGATCTCCCGCTATCAGCGCATGCTGGGCAAGAATGTCCTGCAACCGCTGGGCTGGGATGCGTTCGGCATGCCGGCGGAAAACGCCGCGATCGACAACAATGTCGCACCGGCCAAGTGGACCTACGAAAACATCGCCTACATGAAGAACCAGCTCAAGAGCCTGGGTCTGGCGGTCGACTGGTCTCGCGAAGTCACTACCTGCAAGCCCGATTACTATCGCTGGGAACAATGGCTGTTCACTCGCCTGTTCGAAAAAGGCGTGATCTACCGCAAGAACGGTACCGTCAACTGGGACCCGGTCGACCAGACCGTACTCGCCAACGAGCAGGTCATCGACGGCCGTGGCTGGCGTTCCGGGGCGCTGATCGAAAAGCGCGAAATCCCGATGTACTACTTCAAGATCACGGCCTACGCCGACGAGCTGCTGGAAAGCCTCGACGAGTTGCCGGGCTGGCCTGAACAGGTCAAGACCATGCAGCGCAACTGGATCGGCAGATCGCGCGGCATGGAAGTGCAGTTCCCCTACGATCAGGCGTCAATTGGCGAAGCCGGCGCGCTTAAAGTGTTTACCACTCGCCCTGACACGCTGATGGGCGCGACTTACGTCGCCGTTGCCGCCGAGCACCCGCTGGCCACCCTCGCAGCGCAAGGCAACTCTGCACTGCAAGCGTTCATCGATGAATGCAAGGGCGGCAGCGTCGCCGAAGCCGATGTCGCCACGCAGGACAAGAAAGGTCAGCCGACCTCGCTGTTCGTCGAACATCCACTGACCGGTGAAAAACTGCCGGTGTGGGTCGCCAATTATGTGCTGATGCACTATGGCGACGGCGCCGTCATGGCGGTACCTGCGCACGATGAGCGTGATTTCGAATTCGCCACCCAGTACGGCCTGCCGATCAAGCCGGTTGTACGCACCAGCGCGGGCGATGAAACGCCTGCACCGTGGCAGGCTGCGTATGGCGAACACGGCGAACTGATCAATTCCGGCGAATTCAACGGCCTGAATTTACAGGACGCGTTCGATGCTATCGAAGCTGCGCTGGTCAAGAAATCTTTGGGCCAGTCCCGCACCCAGTTCCGTCTGCGTGACTGGGGCATCAGCCGTCAGCGTTACTGGGGCTGCCCGATCCCGATCGTGCATTGCGACACCTGTGGTGACGTGCCGGTCCCGGAAGACCAGTTGCCTGTCGTGCTGCCGGAAGACGTCGTACCCGACGGCGCCGGCTCGCCGCTGGCGCGCATGCCTGAGTTCTACGAGTGCAGTTGCCCGAAATGCGGCGCACCGGCCAAGCGTGAAACCGACACCATGGACACCTTCGTCGAGTCCTCCTGGTACTACGCACGTTATGCCTCGCCGCATTACGAAGGTGGTCTGGTCGAGCCAAACGCGGCCAACCACTGGTTGCCGGTCGATCAATACATCGGCGGTATCGAACACGCGATTCTGCACCTGCTTTACGCGCGCTTCTTCCACAAGCTGATGCGCGATGAAGGCCTGGTGACCTCGAACGAACCGTTCAAGAACCTGCTGACCCAGGGCATGGTCAACGCCGAAACCTATTTCCGCATGGAAACCAGCGGCAAGAAGACCTGGATCAACCCGGCCGACGTGACCCTCGAAAGAGACGCCAAGGCCAAGGTCATCAGCGCCACGCTGACCAGCGACGGTCTGCCGGTGGAAATCGGTGGCACGGAAAAGATGTCGAAGTCGAAGAAGAACGGCATCGACCCGCAGACCATGATCGATCAGTACGGCGCAGACACCTGCCGTCTGTTCATGATGTTCGCTTCCCCGCCTGACATGAGCCTGGAATGGTCCGACTCGGGCGTCGAGGGTTCGCATCGCTTCCTGCGTCGCGTCTGGCGTCTGGCCCAGAGCCATGTTGCTCAAGGTCCGGCGACCGTGCTGGACATTGCTGCGTTGACCGATGAGCAAAAGGCGATCCGCCGTTCGATCCATCAGGCCATCAAGCAGGCGAGCCAGGATATTGGCCAGAACCAGAAATTCAACACCGCTGTCGCGCAAGTGATGACGCTGATGAATGTGCTGGAAAAGGCCCCGCAAGCTACGCCGCAAGACCGTGCGCTGCTGCAGGAAGGCCTGGAAACGGTCACTCTGCTGCTGGCACCGATCACGCCGCACATCAGCCATGAGCTGTGGACCGAGCTGGGCCATAGCGAACCCGTCATCGATGCAGGCTGGCCGGTTTTCGATGCCAGTGCGCTGGTGCAGGACAGCCTGCAACTGGTCATTCAGGTCAACGGCAAGCTGCGCGGCCATATCGAAATGCCCGCCAGTGCCAGCCGTGAAGAAGTCGAAGCGGCCGCACGCCTCAACGAAAACGTATTGCGCTTCACTGATGGCCTGACCATTCGCAAGGTGATCGTCGTACCTGGCAAGCTGGTCAACATCGTCGCAAGCTGATTGGATCGGGCGCTCGGCAGATGCCGGGCGTCGAACATATTTTCAGGGTACGCCATGTCGGCCCAAACGGATTCAAGGGGAGCATCAAGATGATCAAACGCAATCTGCTGGTAATGGGCCTGGCCGTTCTGTTGAGTGCCTGTGGCTTCCAGCTGCGTGGCACCGGCACCACCGAGCTGGCGCTCAAGGAGCTGGACGTCAGCGCACGAAATGCCTACGGCGAAACCGTGACCCAGCTCACTCGCCTGCTGACCAGTTCAGGCGTCAAGGTCTACACTGGCGCGCCTTACAAGCTGATCCTGACCAACGAAGCTGAAAACCAGCGCACCGCCAGCTATTCCGGTTCGGGCCGTTCGGCAGAGTATCAGTTGACCACCACGCTCAACTACGAAATCCACGGCGACAGAGACCGCCTGCTGCTGGACAGCAAGGTCACCGCAGACCGCTCCTACGTGCATGATGGCAACAACCTGACCGGTTCTGACCAGGAAGCGGCGCAGGTTCGTCAGGAAATGCGCAACGACCTGATCCAGAAGCTGATCGCGCGCCTGCAACAACTGACGCCGGCCCGTCTGGAAGAGCTTCAGGCCAAGGCCGACGCGGTTGCCAAGGCCGAAGCCGAAGCCGATGCACTGGAAGCCGCTCAGCGCATCCGCGACGCGACGCCTCAGCAGTCGCCTGTCGAAATTCCAACCAGGTAAGTGTCCGGGGCCAGGCATCTGGCCCCGACATCCTCTGACTCATGAAACTCGCCCCCGCCCAACTCGGCAAGCACTTGCAAGGCACGCTCGCGCCCGTCTACGTGATCAGCGGCGATGACCCGCTGCTCTGCCAGGAAGCCGCCGACGCCATCCGCGCGGCTGCGCGCCAGCAAGGCTTCGACGAACGTCAGGTATTCAGCGCCGACGCCAGCTTCGACTGGGGCACCTTGCTCCAGGCGGGTGCCAGCATGTCGTTGTTTGCCGAGCGCCGGCTTCTGGAGCTGCGTCTGCCTTCTGGCAAACCCGGTGACAAAGGTGCTGCGGCGCTCATGGAATACTGCGCCAGACCCGCCGAAGACACCCTGCTGCTGATCAGCCTGCCCAAGCTTGACGGCAGCGCGCAGAAGACCAAATGGGGCAAGGCGCTGGTTGAAGGCGCACAGACTCAGTTCGTGCAGATCTGGCCGGTGGATATCGGCCAGTTGCCGCAATGGATTCGTCAGCGTCTTTCTCAGGCCGGGCTGGCTGCCACGCAGGATGCCGTCGAACTGATCGCCGCCCGGGTCGAGGGCAACCTGCTGGCTGCCGCGCAAGAAATCGAAAAGCTCAAACTGATGGCCGAAGAAGGTCAGATCACTGTCGAAACGGTGCAGGCGGCAGTGGCCGACAGTGCACGCTTCGACGTCTTCGGCCTGACCGATGCGGTGCTCAATGGCGAGGCAGCCCACGCCCTGCGCATGCTGGAAGGCCTGCGCGGCGAAGGAGTCGAAACGCCCGTGATTCTCTGGGCGCTGACCCGCGAGCTGCGGGCGCTGGCCAACATGTCCCAGCAATTCAGCCAGGGCGTGCCACTGGACAAAGTGTTCAGCTCGGCACGCCCGCCGATCTGGGACAAGCGCAAACCGTTGATGAGCAAAGCCCTGCAACGCCACTCGGCGAAACGCTGGAGCCAGTTGCTGATGGACGCGCAGCGCATCGACGCGCAGATCAAAGGCCAGGCGGCAGGCTCGCCGTGGAGCAGCCTGAGCCGGCTGGCGCTGCTGATGGCGGGACAGAGGCTGGCGTTGCCTGCGGAGTGAGCCCCATGTGCGACATACCAGCAGGTCTGTTTGAAGTCGTCGGTCGTGCCATTTTCTATCCTGTCGGATGGCCGATCGTAAAACTCCTGACGCTTGGCAAATACCCCTTGAAAGACTCCTGGTTCAAAGAAACCCCGGATGCAAACTGGACCGTTGCGATAGGCCTCGCCGTCCTGGTCATCACCATGATGGCCTTCTTCCACCAATTCGATTTTTGATCGACGCCCATCCTTGTGGGAGCGAACTTGTTCGCGAAGACGGTGTTTCAGACGACGAATTTTCGGCGATTATAGGGGCCCTTTCGCGAACAAGTTCGCTCCCACGGCCTCCGGCCAGCATCAAAAGCTGAGTTGTATAACGCTGAGCAACTCTGCGCCCACCCTTGTGGGAGCGAACTTGTTCGCGAAGACGGGGTTTCAGACGACGAATTTTCAGCGATTATAGGGCCCTTTCGCGAACAAGTTCGCTCCCACGGCCTCCGGCCAGCATCAAAAGCTGACTTGTATAACGCTGAGCAACTCTGCGCCCACCCTTGTGGGAGCGAACTTGTTCGCGAAGACGGTGTTTCAGACGACGAATTTTCGGCGATTATAGGGCCCTTTCGCGAACAAGTTCGCTCCCACGGCCTCCGGCCAGCATCAAAAGCTGACTTGTATAACGCTGAGCAACTCTGCGTGGTAGTGCATTTCAAGGCGCTCAGCGCCATAGCACACCACTATTGGACACGACCGCCAGTCTGCCCGATGATTTGCGTTGCGTTACAACCCCCATCAGGAGCACCTCGCCATGAGCAAGCCAAAGCGGCCGAACAAGGCCAAATCCATCATCGCCCAGCCCTTGTTCCGCAGTCGTCAGGAACAACCTTCCAAGGGCAAAGGCAGCTACCGCCGCGAAGCCTTCCAGTCTAAAAGCTGGGAGGCTTCCTGCTTTATGGCGGCCTGATATCGAGCAACATCTCCGAGGCGCTTTCAACCGCTTAGCCGTGTTATGGTCTGCACCTAACGGTAATACCCTTGGACTCAAGCATGCCTTCTCGTTTTACCCATCGCCCGCAGCTGCGCCAACTCATCGCTGCCTCCAGTCTGATTGCCCTGGTAGCCTGCGCAGAAAAACCCACTGCAGCCGATGCCACGCCTCTTCAACCCGGCAAAGTACAGACCAACCCTCCCGCTGTAGCGCCTACGCCAGCGTTGATCGTTGATGACTCCCTCACGATTCAGCCCGCCGTCAGCTTCAGCGAGTGGCAGGCCGGTTTTCGTGCCCAGGCACTGAAGGCCGGGATTCGAGCGGATGTGTTCGATCAGGCGTTTGCCGGCGTCACGCCGGACATGAGCGTCGTGAAGGCCGACCGCAGCCAGCCCGAGTTCAGCCGCCCGGTCTGGGAATACCTCGACGGCGCCATCTCTGCGGCCCGCGTGCGCAAGGGTCAGGCATTGCTGTCGCAGTACGCTGACGATCTGCAGAAGATCGAACAGCAGTACGGCGTGGACCGTCAGGCGCTGGTCGCGGTGTGGGGGATGGAGAGTAATTTCGGGTCGTTCCAGGGTACGCAATCCGTCATTCGCTCACTGGCAACGCTGGCCTACGAAGGTCGTCGTCCCGGCTTCGCGCAAAGCCAGTTGCTGGCCGCACTGGAGATCATCCAGCATGGCGATATCACCCCAGACAAGATGCTCGGCTCGTGGGCCGGCGCAATGGGTCAGACCCAGTTCATCCCGACCACCTACAACACCCACGCCGTGGACTTTGACGGCGATGGCCGTCGCGATATCTGGAACACCCCGGCTGACGCCCTCGCCTCCACGGCGCATTACCTGCAAAGCTCCGGCTGGCAGCGTGGTCAGCCTTGGGGCTTCGAGGTGGTGCTCGGCACGGGCTTCGATTACTCGCTGGCCAATTCGACGACGCGCAAGAGCCTCGCTGAATGGCAGCAAATGGGCCTGAAACAGCCAGACGGATCGGCAATTCCGGTCGCCGCCAGCCAGCAACAGGCCGCATTGCTGTTGCCCGCCGGTTACCGTGGGCCAGCCTTCCTGGTGCTGGACAACTTCCGCGCGATCCTCAAGTACAACAACTCCACGTCCTACGCGCTGGCGATCAGTCTGCTTTCCGACCGATTCAAGGGCGCCGGGTACGTGGTAGGTGCGTGGCCACGTGGAGACCTGCCGCTGAGTCGTTCTGAGCGCATCGAGTTGCAAACCCTGCTATCGGCCCGCCAATACGATGCAGGCGCGCCAGACGGCATTATCGGCGCCAATACGCGCAAAGCGATCCGCAGCGCCCAGCAATCATTCGGCTGGCCGGCAGACGGTTATCCGACGCATGAACTGCTGGAAAATCTGCGCAAACCCGTTGGGCAGTAATCAGCGATTGCCTTGAAACCGGAATGACGCCCGGTGGGGACAACCATCAGGCGTGTATCACGGAGAGCGTCAGGCTCACTGCCCCATCAACAGCCCAAGCCCGCGCTTCAAGGGAGTTGGCGCGTCGAGGGTGAAGTGTTCCAGCAAGCGCTGGTTGCTGGCGCGGGAGTGCTTGATGTCGCCCGAGCGCGGTGCCTGATAGGTGACGTCCGGTTTTTTACCCACCACGTCCGCAAGCGCTGACAGCAACTCATTGAGCGATGTGGTCTGGTTCAACCCGACATTGATTGCGCCTTCGATGGCGTTTTCCCGCGACAAGGCTTGCAACAGCAGTTTGAGCAAGTCACCCACGTAGAAGAAATCGCGCGTTTGCTCGCCGTCGCCAAACACACTGATCGGCAGGCCGTTCTGAAGGCGTTCGGCGAAGATGCTGATCACGCCGGAGTACGGCGAAGACGGGTCCTGGCGCGGCCCGAAGATATTGAAGAAGCGAAAGATCACCGATTCCAGACCATGCTGGCGACGGTAGAAGTCCAGATAATACTCACTGGCCAGCTTGTCAGACGCGTAAGGGGTCAACGGGGCTTTGGTGGTGTCTTCGGTGATCGCCTCACCTTCGCCATTGTTGCCATAGACCGCTGCGCTGGAGGCGAAGATCACCCGCTTGATGCCGGCTTCACGCATCGCTTCGCAGACATTCAGCGTACCGATGAAGTTACTCTGGTGAGTCCGCACCGGGTCATCCACCGACGCTTGCACCGACGCCACAGCGGCCAGATGCACAACGGCCTGGCAACCCTGCGCCGCACGCTTGACCAGCGCGGCGTCGGCGACGTCACCGACGATCAGCTCTAGCCGCGGGTTGTCGAGCGGCAGATTGCTGCGCTTGCCCGCCGAGAGATTGTCGAGGACACGCACGCTGTGCCCGTTTGCGAGCAACGCGTCAGCCAGGTGCGAGCCAATGAAACCAGCGCCTCCGGTGATCAGAACAGGAGCGTCAGACATGTCGATAATACCGATCCAGAAGGCTTGGCAAGCCGGCCCGCCAGGCGCGGGGCTTGATGCCGAAAGTATGAAGAATTTTCTTGCAGGCCAGCACCGCGTGTTGCGGTTCTTCGGCTGCGTCGGGACGTGCAGCGTGTGCCTGCGCGTTCGGCGATTCAATCGCCAGTTCGCGCAACAGGCGCGCTTCGGTGAGTACTGCCTGGCCAAGCGCCAGCGGCGTGGTCGCCTCGTGCCCGGCGTAGTGGTAAGTGCCCCACAGCGGCGCTTCGCAGTCGAGTTGCTTGACGATTGAAATGATCACCCGCGCCGCGTCATCGACCGGCGTCGGGTTGCCCCGTCGGTCATCGGCAAGCAGCAACTCTCCGGGGTCTTTGGCGCGCGACAGAAAGCGCCCCAATACGCCGTCGGCGCTGTCATCCAATAGCCAGCCGAAGCGGACCAGCACATGTTGCGGGCATGTGGCGCGCACGCTTTGTTCGATCCGCCACAATGCCTGGCCGCGCAGCCCCAACGGCACCGGCTCGTCCTTTTCGCTGTAGGCGGTCGCCCGCGAACCATCGAAAACACGATAACTGGACGGCTGAACCAGCGTGATGTTGTGGTGCTGACACAGTTCGGCCAAGCGCTCGACGGAGCGTTCCTGGTGAGTCAGACGCGCTTCGCTCACGGTCTCCGCCTGAAACCAGTCGAAGTAGTAAGCAAGGTTTATCAGGGCATCGGGACGGGTGTCATCGAGCAGTTGCGTCAGGCTTGCCACGTCCCAGCCGTCTTGCGGGGGACGTGGTGCGAGAAAGCCAATGTCTTCCTCGGCACCCAGACGAATCAGCGCCTGCCCGAGGGCATTCCCGCCGCCCAACAGCATAAGGCGCATACGCATAGAGTCAGCAGGCTCGGTATCAGAGTAATCAAACGAACAATTGAAAAACGCCTGCAAACATAACACGTTGGCTGCCAACCCCCAACAGTTGCGCAGCCTGTCCGGTCATCGACGCCGCAACAAGGCGTTGCAGCGTCTCACGCCTGAGGTCTTGCCGGATCAACTACTGAGCAGCAGGCCCCGGCGGGTTGGCACCCTTGGGCAGACCGAGCGGTGCAGGTGCCGGCGCTGAAGGCGTGGCCGCAGCCGGGTCCGACGGCGCAGGCGGCCCTTCGGCTTCCGTGCCCGCCTGCGGGTTATTCAAGCCCGGCGCCATGACCATCTGTGGATAAGTCTGCGCAAAGCGCACGTTCGGATTCTTATCCACAAGCCGCTTGAGACGCTCGTTGAATGCGCGCCCCACAGCGTACTGACCGCCGGAGGAGGTACGGAACTGCGCGGTCAACACCATGCCGTTGAGGTCCATGCTGTCGACACCGAACACTTCCAGCGGCCCTTGCAGGTTGTGCTTGAGCAGGATGTCTTCGCTGATCGACTGACCGGTTTCACGGATCAGCGCCAGTGCGTCGTCAATGTCGGAGTCATAGGTAAACCGCACCGAGAAAAACGCATACGCAAATTGCCGAGACTGATTGGTAACCGCCTTGATCTGCCCGAACGGCACCGAGTGCACAAAACCCTTGCCGTCGCGCAGGCGCACGGTCCGGATCGTCAGGCTTTCGACCGTCCCGGAATGGCCGGTGCTGAGTACCACCCAGTCGCCGACCGAGAAGGTGTCTTCAATGATGATGAACAGCCCGGTGATCACATCCTGAACCAGTTGCTGTGAACCAAAGCCGATGGCCAGACCGACCACACCGGCACCGGCCAGCAGCGGCGCGACGTTGATCCCCAGATTGGCCATGGTGGTGATGGCGCAGATCACCACCAGGATGATTTTCACCGCATTGCGCAGCAGCGGCAGAATGGTCTTGATGCGCGTGCTCGGCTGGCGCCCGCTGCGTTGGTTTACGGGCGGTTTGAGGGCTTCTTGAATCGCCGTGTCGAGCACCACCCACAACAGCCAGGTGATCACGAATATCAGGCCGATGCTGCTCAGCGAATCACTGATCACCCGGCCAAGGGTATTGCGCTGGGCGAACTCGAACATCGAGAAACCCCAGATACGCCCCAGCACTTCGATGAACGTGATCGCCAGCGCGATGCGCAACACTGCGTACACAAGGCTCAGCAGCCGCGCCTTATAGACGTGCCCGCCGCGCCCAAGGGATTCGGCCGGTTTGAACATGTGCTGAAACACAGTGCTCAGGAACACCGTTGCGATCAGCAAAATGGTGGTGAACAGCGCGCAGCGCAGCGCTTCCTGGCTGTCTTCGCCGGCACCGATCAGGTTGATCGCCGAGACCAGAATCATCAGCAGGATCGGCAAGTGCCACAGGTTCGAAAATATCTTCAGCGATTGTTGCAGCGCAGGCCGGTGCAGGCGACTGCTCAGTGAGCGGTTGCGAATCAGGTGCGCCACCGGGCGACGCACTTTGATGATCAGCATGCAGAACACCACCGACGCGAACAGCCCGGTAAACACCGCGACGCTGGTGGTGACGTTGCTGCCCAGTTGGCGGGCGATCTGCGGGCTGGTCAGCGCATCGCTGAGCGCCGCCAGGAAGCCCACCACGAACAACGGCTTTGGCGCGTAGCGACGAATCATGCGCACGGCTGCGCGCTTGTGACCGGAGTTGAACATCACGATCACGCACAGCAGCACCGACGTCGAAACGATGCCGCTGCTGGTGGCGTAAGCGAAACACAGCGCCAGCGCCCGGCCGACCGAGGACGGCATGAAGTGGCTGACGTACAGCGTCAGCGGCAAGCAGATGATCGCCGGCAAGGTGAACGGCAATACGTATTTGAGCAGCGCCTGGCTGCGTTCACGCACCCGGATGAACGCCGTCCGGCACAAGCGCACGGCGGCGAAGCGGCCCAACGTTGTCAGCACCGCGAACGACCCGATCCACACGAACGACAGGGCCAGGAAGTCGCCGACCACGCTCCAGGGAGAACGCGTGGTGCGCTTGTTGACCAGCTTTTCCAGCTCGTCGGCCGCACGGTCGGCGCGCAAACGCCAGGCGTCGAACAGGTTGTCGTCTAGATTGAGCTTCTGCTGGACGTCATCGATGCTGGTACTGATCGCACCCAGCAGACCGCCCCGCACAAGCAACTCCGCCGCAGGATCAGCCGCAGCCGGGTCGGCCGCCGCGTCTGACTTGGCATCGGTTTTGTCAGCGGCTTTTTCATCCGGTTTGGCGGCGGGTTTGTCCGCCGCCTTGCTGTCGGCCTTGTCCGCTGCCTTGTCGTCGGCAGGCACCGCAGCGCCCATTGGCAACGCGGGAACATCGGCCGCCTGAAGATTGAAGCTGCCTGCGAATAACAATAGACCCGACAGGATCAAGATTTTCAGCTGAGACGCCACGCAGTTCTCCTTCAATGGTCAGGTCCAGGGAGCTTCAAACCCAAGGAACTGATTCCGGTTTGCCCGGCAAGTTCGCTTTGCCCAGCGAAATACAATGAGCCGATGTTTCAAGAAACGTCTCTATAACAGCCATCGAGTATGGCCTCTGCGACGTTCCGACTGAACTATGCCCCACGCCCAATGCCGGAAAACATGAGCATGAAGCTATCAGAGCGATGTTACGCGCCTGCACGCGATCAAAACGCTCGACTAGAGTGAAACCTGATTTACAAACCGCACAATAGCGCTTGCCTGACCCACCTGACACGAGAGGAATCTGCATGAGCACGTTCACCACGCAAGACGGAACCGAGATCTACTACAAAGACTGGGGCACGGGCAAACCGGTACTGTTCAGCCACGGCTGGCCACTGGATGCGGACATGTGGGAATACCAGATGGAATACCTCAGCAGCCGGGGCTACCGCACCATCGCCTTCGACCGCCGTGGCTTTGGCCGTTCCAGCCAGCCGTGGACCGGCTACGATTACGACACGTTCGCTGACGACATCGCAGCCCTGATCGAGCACCTCGACCTGCGCGACGTGACACTGGTCGGTTTTTCGATGGGCGGCGGCGACGTGACACGCTACATCGCAAAATATGGCAGCGCACGGGTTGCCAAACTGGCCCTGCTAGGCGCAGTCACGCCGTTTTTCCTCAAGACTGAAGACAACCCGGAAGGCGTTGACGCGTCGGTATTCGAGGGCATCAAGCAAGGCCTGCTCAAGGACCGAGCTCAGTTCATCAGCGACTTTGCCACGCCGTTCTATGGCCTCAATAAAGAGCAGAAAGTATCCGGGGGCGTGCTGACCCAGACCCTGAACATCGCCCTGCTCGCCTCGCTCAAAGGCACGCTGGACTGCGTCACGGCGTTCTCCGCGACCGATTTCCGTCCAGACATGGCGAAGATCGATGTACCGACGCTGGTTATTCACGGCGATGGCGATCAGGTGGTGCCGTTCGAGGCATCGGGCAAGCGCGCAGCTGCAATGATCAAGGACGCTGAACTGAAGGTTTATCCGGGTGCGCCACACGGTTTTGCCGTGACGCATGCGCAGCGTTTGAACGAGGATTTGCTGGCGTTCATCGAGGGCTGATACAGGATATCCAGAAGCCCCGCGTACTCGCGAATGGAAGAAATCACATGACCGTATGGCAGCGGTCATAATTAATACACACGATGAGTATTAATATCGGCAGCAGTTGAAACGGGCTCGTCGCCACCGCGTCGGGCCCGCCTTCCTTCAATGGTGAGCTGAACTCATGCCAACGCTGATCCTGCCCCATCGACTGCCCCCGCACGAACGTCGCTCCTGGCCTGAACGGTCTGCGGGCACGCGCTCCAACGCGCCCTCTTCTTTGTTGATGGCGCCGCACAGCAGCGCCGATCACGTGCCGACCGGTGTGCAGACAGCCGGCATCAGTCGACTGTCGGTCCTCACTGAAAGCCCCTGAAACAAAACCGTCGTTTACCTCACTGACCCGCGCAAGCGTGGCCCCCTGACGCCCAAGGAAAACTGTCCATGAACACTCGATCGACTTCGCGCGCCTCTCGATTTCCGCTAACGCGTCTCGCGCTGCTGATTTCATTGAATTCACTGTGCCTGATCAGCCCGTTCATTCAGGCCGATGACACCCTGCCTGCTCCTGTCACGCCGCCCGCCAGCGACGACACATCAGCCACGACGCTGGGCACTGTTTCGGTGATCGGCCAGGGCGAAACCCGTCAGGTGCAACGCGTTACGCAAAAAGACGTGCAGGCTTACTCCGCAGGCACCAGCCCGATGAAAGTCCTGCAACGCTTGCCGGGGGTGAATTTCCAGTCCGGTGACCCGCTGGGCCGTGAAGAAGGCAGCCAGCGCATCAGCCTGCGCGGCTTCGACATGCACCACTTGGGGTATACGCTGGATGGCGTCACGCTGGGCAACATGAGCTTTGGCAACTTCAACGGCCTGAGCATTACCCGGGCGATCATCGCGGAAAACATTGCCGCCAGCGAAGTGGCGCCCGGTATCGGCTCACTGGGTACGGCGTCGAACAGCGACCTGGGCGGCACGATCCAGTTCACCAGTGCCAACCCGGACAAGGAGTTCGGCGCACGCCTCTCGCAAACCATGGGCAGCTATGCCACTTCGCGCACGTTCATGCGCGTCGATACGGGCGAATACAACGGTCTGTCGGCTTATGTGTCGGGAGAAAAGTACGACGCCGACGCCTGGAAAGGCCACGATAACCCGCAGAAGTCCGACGCCGTGAACGCCAAGCTCAATTACAACTTCGGCAATAACCGCGTGAGCTTCTTTCACAGCACTTCGTCGCACGATGAAGCGAACCTGCCGAGCTTGTCGAAGAGCATCATCCAGCGCCTTGGCTACAACTGGAGTTATTACACGCCAAACTGGACCCGTGCCGTCAACGCCGCCAACGGCATTTATAGCGGCGGCGTGACCAGCGCAGCAGATGCGACTTATAACGCCAGCAGCCTGCGTGATGACGAGCTGGATATTCTCAACGGCAACTTCTCGCTGACCGATGATCTGGTACTGGACGCCACCGTCTATCACCATCACGACTCCGGCCGGGGCAACTCTTACTACCCGTTCATCTACACCAGCGGCGCGACGAGCGTGCCTAGCAACTCGATTCGCAGCACTCAGTACGGCATTGATCGAACCGGTTTTCAAAGTTCACTGACTTATTATCTGGGGCAGCATGAAATTCAGGGCGGGTTCTGGATTCAGTCCAACAAGAACGACATCGCCCGTTACCTGTTCGACACCACCAACGCATCGCCGCAAAACCATATCGTCAAGACTGACGGCCTGCCACTGGCCGCCACGGTACTGGAACAGCATTACAACGATCTGACCCGGCAGTTCTATGTGCGCGACACCTACACCCTGCTCGATGATCGCCTCAAACTGGAATTCGGTGCGAAAAACACCGTCACAACGTCGACCGCCGAAGGCAAAGGGGGCGGCTACGCCAGCGGTTCACTGGAGGCGCGAGACCGGTTCTTGCCGCAGATAGGCGCGACCTACAAACTGGATGAGGACGACGAAGTCTTCACCTCCTACTCGGAAAACATGGCAGCGTTCCCGAGTGGCGGTTACAGCCCGTTCTTCACGACGCAGGCCGCCGTCAATGCACAGAACGGCTTCAAGGATCTCAAGCCCGAAACCTCGAAAACCGTCGAACTGGGCCTGCGCCGCAGCACCCGACTGTATTCAGCCTCGGCGGCGGTCTACAGCACGAAGTTTGACAATCGACTGGTCGCGATCACCAACTGCACCGGCATCGTCATCTGCCAGAACGGCGTCGCCAACGTCGGCTCGGTCAGCAGCCGTGGCCTGGAACTCTCGTTCGGCCTGACGCCCGACGAACACTGGCGCTGGTCCAACTCCATGTCCTATAACCGCAGCACCTACGACGATGACTACGTCAGCGGCGGCAGAACGGTGCATGTGAAAGACAAGACCGTGGTCGACACCCCAAAACTGATGTACTCGAGCAACCTGGACTGGAACCGGGACCACTGGAACGCCGGCTTGCAAGGCAACTACGTCAGCAAGCGCTATTATACCTACACCAACGACGCCAGCGTCAGCGGCTACTGGCTGGCGAACGCCAACCTCGGTTACGACTTCGGCAAATTCGGCGCCCTGAAAGACACTACCGTCTCGCTGAACATGGTCAACCTGTTCGACAAACGCTACCTCTCCACCCTCAATACCGACGCCAGCGCGGCCGCCGATCCATCAGGCAACCTGCAAATTCTGCAGGTAGGAACACCGCGCAGTGCGTTCGTGACGCTGGGGGTGAAGCTTTGATTTTTTCTGACGCTGAGCGGGCGAAGGATCGCCCGGTCCACTGTTGAGTCAGCTGCGCGACTGACTGCTGTGGGAGTGAGCTCGCTCGCGAAGGCGATCGTTCAGTCGATGTGCATTAAGCGTTGGTTGCTAGCCCGACTGACGACGAATAGCGCACCGTGCTGCATACTCCACACCTACACAGCGCTGACCTTTATCCGGAACTCACATGACACCTAATGCAGAACTTTACAACCCGTCCACCGAATACGCCGACAAACTGATCTCGCGCATCGGCCAGACCCCTTCGTGGATCGCCAAGCGCATCGGCGTGACGGACAAGCGCATTCGCTACATCCTTGATGGCGAAAGAACCGTAAAAGGCGAGACCACGCCGATTCAGATGACGTACACCGAGCAGTTTGCACTGGAGTGTCTGGTGGCTGAGGCGATAGCGCTGAGGAGGTAGGGTTTTGTGATGGCGTGGTGCGCGTCGGAATATCGCTTCAGCGCTGCTGAATGTTGTCCGGACGCACCACCTCCAAGACTGCCATTGGCTTGAACATTCGAACCGCATGGAGCATCCATTTTGAATCTATCCTCGCCATCTCTCAATGCACTGCTCGGCGCCAGCCTCCTGATACTCCTCAGCGGTTGTGGAACGGCCGAACCGGTACGGTTGAGCGAGAGTAAAATGTGTCGATGGAAGGACAATTTTTAAGGTGTCAGAGCGGGTCTGATTCTTGATTGGTTCGACACTTTTGGAAACCCTGGCGAGCACCGCGCGCACGCTCAGGCCTTGATAGCGAGCTGAATGCAAAATCTGTTGGAGTAATCGGGTCGGCGATCAGAACAACCCGCCCAACGAAATCGTCGCACCAGCTCCGGCCTGCAGCCCGACGTTAAGACCCGCCGCGACGATGACGCCTTTGGCCGAGCGCAGCAGGCGCGCGGTGCTGTCGTGGGGCAGAAGCATGCTGCCCATCGGCGTCAGCGTGGCGGCGGCCATGGCCAGCAGCTTGGGGTCCAGACCGAACAGCATGGCCGAGCCGCTGGCCCCACCAAGCAAGCCCACACCTCCTTCGATGAACACACAAGCGCCCTGAAAGTCCTCGCGGACCAGGCCTCGGGCAGCGATCGAGTCTGCAACCAGCACTTGGCCGAACGCCGGAAAGTCTTCGCTTGCGCCAGCCGCCCCGACGCTTTTGCCCCGCACGTGCAAGTTGACTTTGCCGAACCGCGGCAGACGCGCGCCGACGCCCAGCCCTACACCGACCGAGCCATAACGAAACTGCTGGTCGACCCCTTTGGGATCAATCAGGGTCAGAGCACCGCCCGCAGCGGCTGCGAACACGACGGTCAATCCGCCGCTGCTGGCAGTCTTGTAGCGCCAATCGCTGACAGTGACAGGTAACGGGATTTGCATGTGAATATCCTTATTGAGACCGTGCCATCAGGCACCGGCGAATCCAGGCGGCCATGTGGTAGCCGCCCCCTGCGGTGAACACGATGGCGAACAGGCCCGCCAGTAGGCTCGCGCCCCACAACGCGCCATTATCTTCAATGATCGCGGTACGGGAAGGTGCTTCAGCGCGGTAGAACACCGCCACTGGGTCGCCGACCGCGTAACCGAATATAAACCCGCTCTCGGGGTAGCTGATCACGCTGCCCGTGGCGTCGGTGAAATCGATTTGCGGGTGACTACCGCCCGAATTCAAAGCGCTGACATGCCCTTCGGCGCGTTGCGCCTGAGCCAAAAAACCCAGGCGGTCATCGACCAGCCTGAAGGTGATATAGAGCAGGCACAGGCCCAGCGGAATGAAAACCAGCGCGCGTAGCAGATCGCCCCGGCCGGAAGGTGGCGTCTTGGTCATGGCAGATCCCTTGCGTTGTCCGTAAGCGTCGGCCATTACAATGAGCCGGGGGGATTCTGTCAATTGGGTGGGGAGGAATGCGCGTGACGGTGTCCGGATTTTGGGGCGATTACAGCGCAAACCAGCCGCGAGCTTTTTCAAGCCGTTTTTGATTTGATGTGGGTGAAAGGTGAACGTCCGTTTCTGGATAGGTCTCTTGTTTTCGCAAGTGAAACAAGTCACCAGACAATGGGTTTGTCGTTCCAGTCCCAGAACGTTCCGCTGTCGGCCGGTCCATGTGCGCCGACCACCTCAATAATGCGATCTGCCGAGAACGCCGGTTCGAATAGTTGTCCATCAGGCACGTTCGCCTGAAATGGCTGAGACAGATCCGTGTCAGTCGTGCCTGGGTGTATTACCAGGACAGTAGAGGCAGGGTTCAGGCGTTTCAATTCGATACTGGCCGTGTGCAGCAACTGATTGAGCGCCGCTTTGCTGGATCTGTAGCTGTACCAGCCACCCAGTCGGTTATCGCCAATAGAGCCAACCCTCGCGGACAGCGCCGCGAAGGTAGAAGGTTGTTTGCGCACTAACGGGAGCAGGTGTTTAAGCAGCAGGATCGGAGCAAAAGTGTTGGTCGCGAAGCTCGCTTGCAGGCTCGCAAGCGTCAGTTGCGCCAGCCCCTTTTCTGCTTTTGCGCCGTCCTGATGAAGAATGCCCAGCGTACTGATGACAAGGTGCAGATGATCGCAGCCTTCAAGCGTCTCGCTCACGAGTGCTTCGAGGGATTGTTCGTTGCGCGCGTCGCAGTCGACTCGTTTCAGGCGCTGACCATAACGCTCTGCAAGTTTTGTCAGCTCTGTGGAAGTGCTGGCTTTTCGCGCTACCGCCCACACCAGAGCAACATCATCGCGAGCAAGCAAAGCCGCGCACAGCGCCAAGCCGATACCTCGGCTGGCTCCGGCTATCAGCACGTGAGCTTCGCTGTTCAGTTCGGGTATCAAACTCATAAGGCACCTTGAGGAGCGTGACTGAAGTATTCTTTGTGACTTCGCAGCAGGACACGACGTTCATTTGGGCGGTGCATTTGGTCGATATCGGGTCATATCGCCAGACTGCTGTAAGTAAGCATCTGGATGCTGCTTCACGCGTCGACTTGAGCACAAACATAGACGCTGGACGCCGTCCCTCCCCCATCCAATTGACAGAGTCCCGCCGGATCATTGTACTGGCCGACGCTTACGGACGATGTAAGGGACCTGCCGCTTCTGCTTCTTCAGCCAGCTTCATCGACAGTTAACAACCCTTATGTGTTAGCGACACTGCTGCTCTTGTATCGCACGTCATCCAGGACGGATTACATCACCCCAGCATCAAACAAAAAACCGCTCCTTCAACGGCACCAGCGCGGCCCCGATCGCCGCCGCATTCCCATTCGTCTCACTCAGTAATAACTGAGGACGCGGCGGTGGTGAGTTGTAGCGATGAGTGCCCCAGAAGGTCGTCGCGGCGATCAGGCGTCTGCCCAGTTCGGGTGGCATCTGACCGCCGAACACCACGGCCTGTGGGTCGAACAGCCCGGCCAGCGCATTGACCAGTCGGTCAAGCGTTGGCTGGACGCGTTTCAGCCAGGTGTCTACACCAGGCCAGTCGGGGTCGAAGCGCGCGCGCAGGTCTTCGATTGAATCCACCTGTACGCCGTTCTTGTGCAATTCATCCAGCAGAAAACGCATGGCCGGGCGGTTTATTGATTCTTCGTCGTTAAACAGGGTGATCTCGCCCGCATTGCCGTGGCTGCCGAAGTACGGTTTGCCGTTGATGACCACGCCTGCGCCGAACCCGAAGTTGAATGACAGGTAGATGAAATTGCTGGCCCAAGCGCCGACGCCTACCAGGCTTTCGCCGATGGCTGCGGTGGTGGCGTTGTTTTCCAGCCAGACCGGCAGGCCGAAGCGTTCTTCGAGGACCGGCTGCAAGTCCATCAGTGACCAGTCACGCAGCGGCTCGGGCGCGTTGATCTGGCGGTTTTGCAGAAAGAAACCGGCGATGGCGAAGCCGATCCCGATGACCCGGTCTGCGTCGATGCCATTGCGTTGCAGCATCTGTTCGATGGCGTTTTCCAGCGAATCCAGCGTGCTGTTGCGGCTCAACGGCGGCGTGCGCAGGGTGATCTGTTCCAGCACGTTGCAGCCCAGATCGGCGATGCACACCACTGCCGAGTCAGTGTTGATCGACACGCCAATGGCATACACGGCCTCGTTGACCAGTTCGATACGCGGGCTGGGCTGACCACGGCCGTTCTTCACGCGCTCGCCGCTGCGCAGCAGCCCGTGACTGATCAGCTCTTCGATCAGTCGATGAACCGACTGCTGGGCCAGATCCATTTCGGTGGAGACCGTGGCGCGCGTGATTGCGCCGCGCCGCCGAAGGATATCCAGCAGTTTGCGTTCGTTGAGGCTCAGTAGCGGGTGCGGCTGCGTCTGGAGATCGAGGGGCATGGAATCAACATGTCAGAGGAGGATTAAAACAGTCGGCGTGTAAAGCAGTGTATCGCCCGTCGTCGATTACACCTTTCAATCATGAAAATTTAATAAAAGTCCCACAGGTCACAAATACTACACACAACCTGTATTAACTGACACTCAGTTTCTGTGAGTGCTCTCATGCCTGCGATCAATAAAATCCTGTCCGTGCTGGCTCTGCTGCCGCTTGCCGCACAGACCCTCGCTGCGCCAGCCGAGTTCTGGTACAGCCACAGCGGCGCGGCGGCCGCTGCCATCGCCGACCTGTGCAAAAGCTTCAACGCCCAGCGTGAAGAAGGCGATCGCTTGCACTGTATTCGCCAAGGAACCTACGAGCAGACGTTGCAGAAAACCGTGGCCGCCTATCGGGCAGGCATTGGCCCGGCACTGGTGGAGATTTACGACGTCGCCACACCGGACATGTTGCAGGGCGGCGCCACACAGCCCGTCGAAACATTGATGGCCGATCATCAGCGGGCCTACGCGGGCGACACTTTTCTGCCGGCGTTGCGCCGCTACTATGCGGACGATCATGGCGTGCTGGCGGCCCAGCCGTTCGCCGCCTCAACGGCGGTGCTGTATACCCATCGAAACGCGCTGGCTGCAGCCGGTATCTATCAGCCGCCCGCGACCTGGGAGGCGTTTGCCACGGCGCTGCGGGCGCTGAAGAAAAACGGACATGCCTGCCCTGTCGTCACTCAATTCGCGCCGTGGATCTGGCTGGAACAAATCAGCGCAGCGCAGGGTACCGAGGTCGCGACCCGCGTTGACGGGACGGACCGTTACCAGTTCGACAAGGGCCCGCATGCGCGCCTCATGAATGATCTTGCGCGATGGACGGCTGAAGGGCTGGTTCGCTACGAGGATTCGACCCGCGGCGGTCAGCAGGCGCGGGCGTTCGCCACGAATGACTGCGCGATGCTGGTGGACTCGACCGGTGCATGGAGTGTCATGCACGGCGAGCTGGAGTCGGATATCGACGTGACCCCGCTGCCGGTCTACGCCGGTACAACGCGCAGTTCCAATGTGCCCGGCGGCTCGTCGCTGTGGGTGATGCGTGGGCATTCCGCGCGGGATTATCGGTTGGTCTCGGAGTTTCTGGCGTTCGTGCTGTTACCGGAAAACCAGCTGACTTTCAGCGCACGAACAGGCTACCTGCCGGTCACTCAAGCGGCTGCAACGACGCTGCAATCCAGCGCACGCAGACCCTCGGCGGTGACGGCTGGCATCGCGGCGCTCAACGACATCGAGGGTCAGCCCTCCATGCCCTTGCGTTGCGGGTTCATCACATTGATGCGCCTCATCTGGTTGCAGGAAATGGAAAATGCGCTGGCCGGCCGACAAAGCGTTGATCACGCCTTGCGTCAGTCAACCCTGCGCGCCAACGAGCTGCTGAGCCTGTTTCAACAAATGCATCGCACGCCCACCCGCACTCCATCCGACAAGGCGAAACCATGAAGCCCCGCGCGCACTTTCCCCAGCCGCGCATGGCGCTGCTGTTCGCCCTGCCGCAATTGCTGGCGCTCGGGCTGTTTTTCTACTGGCCTGCGGTCCAGGCGCTCTGGTGGTCGTTTCATCTGGTGCCGCCCTTTGGTGGCAATGAGGTATTTGTCGGCCTGAGCAATTACTGGCGCGTGCTGAAGGACCCCGGCGTCCTCGCATCGTTGGGCTCGACGCTGGTGTTCAGCCTGTCGAGCGTGGTGCTTTCGATCGTCATCGCGCTGGTGCTTGCCTTGTGTCTTGAGCTGAAACTGCGTGGCAATGCGCTGTTTCGCAACCTGCTGATCTGGCCCTACGCGGTCTCGAGCGCCACCATCGGTATCGTCTTTCATGTGTTGGCCAATCCGGTGATGGGCATTTTTTCCTGGTTCAACGCGATAGCACCCGGTACCTGGGCGCCCTACGCCAACCCGATGCAGAGCATGCTGCTGTTGATCGTGGCTTACGCGTGGTGCCTGGTGCCGTTCAACTTCGTGATGCTGGTCGCCAGCCTGAAGTCAGTGCCGGACGATTACCTCGCCGCCGCAGCGCTGGACGGCGCCGGTCCGTTACGGCGCATGCTGGATATTCAGTTGCCGCTGATCGCGCCGTATCTGCTGTTCGTGTTCGTCATCGGCTTGCTGGAAAGCCTGTCCAACAGTTTCGGCCTGGTCGACACCCTGACGCACGGCGGGCCGGGCGATACCACCAACGTGCTGGCTTACAAAATCTACACCGACGGTTTCATGGGGCTGGACCTGGCGGGCTCGTCGACACTTTCGGTGCTCATGCTGCTGGCGGTCGTGGTGCTGAGCGTTGTCCAGTTCAAACTCATGTCGCACTTCAAGCGCCGTGGGGTGAAAGCATGATCGAGCACAATCGGCTGTTCAACGCGGTCGCCTACCTGCTGCTGACACTGGGCTTGATATTCGCGTTGGGGCCGCTGTATGTGGCGGTCTGCTCGGCAACGGTCAGCAACTCGCAGTTGTTCAGTCAAGGCCTTGCGATGATTCCCGGTGACCAGTTGCTGGCGAATCTGCAACAGGTCACCCGACGGCTGGACCTGTTGCGCTTGTTGGGCAACAGCCTGCTGGTCGCCACCCTGGTAGTCATCGGCAAGCTGACGCTTTCAGCATTGACCGCCTTCGCGGTGGTGTACTTTCGCAGCCGTTTCACCTCGGTGATTTTCTTCGCGGTGCTGGGTGCGCTGTTGCTGCCGCTGGAAGTGCGCATTATCCCGACCTACGCCGTGGCCAGCGATCTGTTCGGCCCTGTACGCACCGTTCTGCAATGGCTGGGCATTCAGTGGCTGCCGATACCCACGATCAATCTGCTCGACAGCTACCCCGGCCTTGCCCTGCCGCTGATTGCCTCGGCTACCGGTACGTTTCTGTTTCGCCAGTTTTACCAGACCCTGCCCGCCGAACTGGTCGAAGCGGCGCGCATGGATGGCGCCGGACCGTGGCGCTTTTTCGTCGATATTCTGCTGCCCTTGTCCAAGACCAACTTCGCAGCGCTCGGCACGCTGGTGTTCATCGGTGCCTGGAAAGACTACCTGTGGCCGTTGGTTGCGACCAATCGCGAGGGCATGCGCACGCTGGTGCTGGGTGTCGCCACCTTCCTGCCAACCGACGCCACGCAAATCCCCGAATGGAACCTGCTGATGACCGCCGCCGTGGTCAGCATGCTGCCCCCTGTCCTCGTCATTGCATTCATGCAGCGATGGTTCGTCAAAGGCCTGATTGGAGTCGGTAAATGAGCTCGCTCACCCCCATTGCCTGCGCCCCGCATATCGTCCTCAAAGGTCTGCACAAAAGTTACGGTGCCGGGCAGATCCTTCACGGGCTCGACCTGACGTTCAAGGCCGGCGAACTGAGCGTCATCCTTGGCCCGTCCGGCTGCGGCAAGTCGACATTACTGCGCCTGGTGGCCGGCCTGGAAGATGTCAGCGAGGGGCAAGTACTGATGGGCGGTCGGGATGTGACCCTGCTGCCGCCCAAAGAACGCGGCTGCGCCATGGTGTTCCAGAATTACGCGCTCTACCCGCACATGAGCGTGGCCGAAAACATCGGTTACGCACTCAAGCTGGCCGGTGTTTCCCGCAAGGATCGAGCGCAACGCATTCAGGCGTGCGCAGCATCGCTGGGGCTGGAAGATCTGCTGCAACGCAAGCCCGGCGAGCTGTCGGGAGGTCAGCGCCAGCGGGTCGCCATTGGTCGCGCGCTGATCCGCAAGCCGCCGGTGCTGCTGTTCGATGAGCCGCTGTGCAATCTGGACAGCGCCTTGCGTCATGAGATGCGTTTGTTGATCCGTAACCTGCATCAACAGACCGGCGCCACGATTCTCTATGTCACCCACGATCAGACCGAAGCCATGACGCTCGCTGACCGAGTGATGATTCTCAATAAAGGGCACGTCGAACAAGTGGGCACGCCCGCTGATATTTATGCGCAACCGGCCAGCACCTTTGTTGCCGGTTTTATCGGCACACCGCCGATGAACCTGCTGCCTGTGCATTGCCTAGACGACAAGGTGCTGATGCTCGCAGATGGACAGCGCCTGCCCGTCAAGCTTGGCATTGCCTCCAACCGGGCGGGCAAATGGTTGATCGGGCTGCGGCCGGAAGCCTTGACGCTGAACCAGGAGGGCATGACGGCCATCGTGGAGTCCGTGGAAAACCTGGGCAGCCACAGTTTGCTGTATTGCCAACTGGCCGGCACGCGCTGCGTGGTCAGCCTCGCCGGACGCCAGCACCTGACGCCAGGCACCCAGGTTCGACTGGCAATCGGTTCCACCCCCCTGTTGTTCGATATCGAGACCGGCCAACGCCAACTCGCCTCTTTTTCCCAACCCGCCAAGTGACCGTCCATGTCAAAACAATCGCCTCTCGTCCGCTCGCCGCTGATCGCTCATCGCGGCGCCAAGGCCTACGTGCCTGAAAACACCCTGCTGGCCCTCGAAAAAGCTGCCGAATGCGGCGCCGAGTGGGTCGAGATCGATGTGAAACTGACTCGCGACGGCCAGCCGGTGGTCATTCATGACGACCTGTTGGACCGAACCAGCAACGGGCGCGGCGCAGTGGTACTGCATGATCTGGATGCCATTCGCAAGCTGGACGCGGGCAGTTGGTTCGCACCTGAATTCGCGGGCCTGCAGATCCCCACGTTCGAAGAAATCGTGGCCTGCGCCTTGCGCCTGAACCTTGGCCTGCAAGTGGAACTCAAGCCAACCATTGGCGACGACGTGGAGACCGCAGAGGTCGTCATGCCGATCCTCAAGCGACTGTGGCCGACCGACAACGACCAGTTATTTGTCTCCAGTTTTTCGGTACGCTCACTCACCGCCGCGCGCCGGTTGTGGGCCGAGGTGCCCCTGGCAATCGCCTCTGTCGTCACGCCCGCTGACCCGGCCGCCTTGCTCGCCGAATATGACTGCCGGATCCTTCATGTACTTGACGACATGCTCGATGACCATCACCTTGGTCGCCTGAAAAGCAGCGGCATCGAATTCGCCGTCGCTACCATCAACAGCCCGGAACGCGCGCGCTACCTGCTTGAACACGGCGCGCAGTCAATTCTCAGCGACTACCCGGACCTGCTGAGCCTGCCCAATGGAGACCGTCTGCAATGAACAACCGACTCAGCGTCGCGATGCAAGCCGTAGAAAATGCCACCGGCCTGGCCATGGCTTACTTCAACGACCGCCACACGCTCGACGTCACCACCAAAAACCCGCAAGACCTCGTCTCCCGTGCCGACTTTGAAGTGGAACAACTGCTCCGCGCAGAACTGAGCAAACACTTCCCCGACGACGCCATCCTCGGCGAAGAAATGGGTGGCGGATTCATCACCGACGGCTGGGTCATCGACCCTATCGACGGCACCGGCAACTACCTGCGCGGCACCCCGCTGTGGGGCATCGCCGTAGCCTACATGTCGGTCGGCGTGCCAGAAATCGGCGTCGTCGCCTACCCGGCCCTGGGCTACACACTGGCCGCCCGCACCGGCGATGGCTTGCTGCGCAACGGCGTCCCTTTCGTCCGCCCGCAACCGCCAGAACACCTGCGCATTGCCGGCGTGGGCGAAAACACCCGCTGGGACGCCGAAGAGCTGGGCAAGCTGCAATTGAACCTCCGCCAACAAGGCTGGGGCCTGGCCGGCTACCGCTGCGCCACCATCGGCCTGGCCTTCGCCGCGCTGGGTCAAACGGATGGGTACATGGAGAAATTCACCAGCCTGTGGGACATCGCTGCGGGTGCGGTGATTTGTCGTGAGGCGGGGTTGTTGTGTGAGATTGAAGGCGAACAGAAGCAAGGCTCGATGACAGTGATGGTCGGGGGTGAGGAACTGATGGGGATTTTTGCGGGGTGATCGGTTAGAACGCACATCAGGCCAGTTGACGTCTGCAGTCATTAGTGCAGCCAAAGCTCGATAAAGAAAATGCTTTATCGAGCCCCTTGCTGTGCATCGAACGTAGCGATAACCGCATCAGGGGGTTTCTGCAACGCCCCAGCGGTTCGCACGAAAGAACGAAGCAACATCATTGAACCTGACGCCCATTTCGCGCATCGCCTGATGCGCGTGTCTGGCCGTCAGTTGCCGGACATAAAAAGGCTCGCCGACCACAAAGTGATGAATCCCATGAGTCGAACCGAAATTGAAGCAAAATAATTGCAACGGCCAGAACCATGGATTATTCAAAACCTGTGTCTGAGTTATAAAGTTTTTAGGATCGACATCACCATAATAATGAATATTTGAAGTAATGAAGTGGAGACAAAAGCTTCTCAGTACATTGGGGGCAATGAGCACGACGACCAGCGTATTCATTACGGCCACCAGCGTACTTAGCCCATGCGTTGCAGCATAGAGCCCCGGCGCGCCATTGAAGTAATCCACGGTATGGAACACAAGAAAAACATACCACATACTCCAGCTCAACACGGTAAGCGGAACATATGCCTTGGCCCCCGCCAGCAGAAGCCTGACCTTGCTTTTCCACCCGGTCTCGCGCGCGATCATCACTGAGGTTGAAAGCATCAGATCGCAGATCATGAAAAATCGCAGAATACCCCACGGCGTGCCATTCGACAGCGTACGCTCCTCCAGATCAGCCTCAGTGCCCGAAAACTTATGGTGATTGAAATGGTGCTGGCGTCGAACCCACGGGTTGATCGTCGTCGGCCTGGCGAGCCACGCCAACCCGAGCATCAGGTTATGGGCGATGCGGTTTTTGCGGAAATACAGGTAGTGAATCAGGTCGTGCTCCAGCTCATGCGTCAGCGAGGCAAAGAAAGCATTTGCCAAAACGCATACCCACCAAGGAATGACCTGATTGATATAAAGAGCCGTGCGGGTTGTCATTAGCAATAAGGCGAAACACAGAATGCTTGCACCTATCGCGTTTTGCTTTTCCAAAACCGGATGATTCTTTCTAAGGTCAACTGACGCGACTTTTATTGCGTTTTGAATATAAGCCGTTTTTGCTGCTGGGGTGGCAGCAATGCTTTCTGAAGAATCCATGTCAACTCCTTCGCTCCATGCCAATGGGGAGCAGATGTGAAGACTAGACCGGTGGCTTTTTTTCGGGAAATACTTGTTTGGAATAAAGCATTCGGCGTTACGAGAACTTTGAAAAGCCAGACTTACATGTTGAGTCCGCGACACCAAGTTACTACCGGTGGCGCAATCGAACCGCCGAAACCGGGAACGACGCGCTGCGCCTGTACGTCAGACCTGTATCGACTCACTGAAAGGTACAGCGCAATGGACAAGACGATCACGCCGGACCAACTGGCGACCACCGACCTCAGATCAATCAACGAGATATGGCTCGGCGGCACGCATACCCAGTTATGCCTGTGGCGGGGCGAACAAGTCTTCACCCACGACATGCTCAGCGAAGGCACCCATGATCAGAATGTCCGGCGCCTGTGCTTGCAGCTGGTCAACCCTGACGATCAGGCCGCTGTGGCCAGCGTCGAGGCGATCGTGCGCGAACGGCTGGAAAAGATGGGGAGCGAGGGCGAGTTTTATCCGGCTGAGAATGTGGATACGCATCAATAGGCGCGCGTCTGCCGAATCCACCATGCGTATAACATCTGCTCCCCATCTGAGTGTAGGGCACCGCTATTATTCAAAAACACCGGGTGACTTGGCACAGCGAATCGGGATCGGGGCTTGAAGCTCATGTCTTCAGACATGGCGCTCTGAAAGAAGCAGGAGGTAGGCGATTGTCTTATTCAACTGAAGATCGAAGCGATCGTTGGCGATCTTTCGCTGCGGATACGCTGGCGCTGATCCTGTTTTTTACCGTTACAGGCATCCTTAACGAGCGATTCATTGCCGGGATGGCTTGGGAGCAGGTGCTTCATACCCGATTTTTAGGTGCCGGGCTTATGGTTCTGACTGGCCGCCCATATGGGCTTTGGCGAGACTGGTTCATGCGGTTTTCCGGTACGAGCCGAAGCTCCCGGATCGTGTGGGACTCGCTCGCTCTCGTAAGCTTCCAGGTCCCCATCTATGCAGCCATATTGGCAATTTGCGGGGCTAACGGCGAAGAACTGCTGTATGGATCGCTTGGTGTGACGGTAATCATGTTAACGCTGGGGCGCCCCTATGGAGCTTTCCTGAACTTCGTCAGAGGTCGTTTCGGCCTCCCGGACGGAGGAGAAAAGCCAATGTCGTTGAACATGTGATAGCCATTTGTGACTTCGGGGCCCTGTAAGCGTCTGCCGAAGCCAGGCAGGCACCCACTGATACGGCAGCAGTTGCCCGATCACTGCGATTAGACGTACACGCTGTTCGGCACGGTGCATGTCCTTTTTGGTCCGGATGTAAAAAGGCCCCAAGCGCTTACGCCTTGGGGCCTTCCGGAGGAAACTTTACCTGGTCATTCCAGGCCTTTTCCTAGAACGGAATATCATCATCAAAGCTATCAAAATCAGCAGCAGGCTGTGGCGCTTGTTGTTGCGGCGCTGGTCGGGAGTCGCGCTGTTGTGGCGGCTGCTGGTTGTAATTTTGCTGAGGTGCGGACTGCTGCGGCGCCGATTGCTGAGGGCGCGACTGCTGTGGACGAGGTGCGGACTGGTTGTAGTTGCCGCCACCGCCCTGACCTTGTTGAGCGTCGCCCTGTGGACGGCCGCCCAGCAGTTGCATGGTGCCTTGCATGTCGACGACGATTTCAGTGGTGTAACGCTTGATGCCGTCTTTTTCCCACTCGCGGGTCTGCAGCTTGCCTTCGATGTAGACCTGCGAACCCTTGCGCAGGTATTCGCCAGCGATTTCGGCAACCTTGCCGAACATCGAAACACGGTGCCATTCGGTCTTTTCGACCTTCTGGCCGGTCTGCTTGTCAGTCCATTGTTCGCTGGTTGCCAGACTCAGGTTGGTCACGGCGTTACCGTTAGGCAAGTAGCGAACTTCGGGATCCTGGCCGCATGTACCGACCAATATGACTTTGTTAACCCCACGGGCCATAACGTTCTCCTAGGCTTCGCACGCTTCTGATGCTGGATTGACCAGCTTTTCGAGAGAGGCACGATCCAATAATTTTGTGTCGAGTTTTATGTAGATGGCCGCCTCTTCGGCAACCACCACTGCATCTGTCACGCCTGCTACGGACATCAAACGCTCTGCCAGGCCTGCTTCACGCTGCGCCTGCGGCGACAACGGCAGACGAAGGCTGGTCACGTAAGGCGGTTCGCGCATGGTTACTGCGAAGGCGAGCCAGACGGCGGCCATGGCTGCACCGCCAAGGAACACCACATCGAGCCCACCGTGCTGGAACAACCAGCCGCCCAGTATCCCACCTGCGGCCGAACCAAGAAACTGGCTGGTGGAATAAACCCCCATCGCCGTGCCTTTTCCGCCGGCCGGTGAAACCTTGCTGATCAGCGACGGCAAGGACGCTTCCAGCAAATTAAATGCCGTGAAGAATACCACTGTTCCGATGACCAGTGCCCGCAACGTGTCTCCGAATGCCCAGAAGAATAGCTCAGCCAGCATCAAAACGGTGACGGCGCCGAGCAGAACGCGCTTCATTTGACGCTTCTTCTCGCCATAGATGATGAACGGAATCATCGCGAAGAAGGAAATCAGCAAGGCAGTCAGGTAGACCCACCAGTGTTCTTCCTTGGGCAAACCGGCTTTTTCGACCAGCGCCAGTGGCAATGCCACGAAGCTGGACATGAGCATGGCGTGCAACACGAAGATACCCAAATCCAGGCGCAGCAGGTCCGGGTGCCGCAAGGTTGCCCCCAGCGCCTGTTTGGCGACGCCGGACTCCCGATGCAGCAACGGACCGTTGGCCTTGGGCACCACGAAGGCGACGATCAGGATACCCAGCAGCGCCATGCCGCCGGTTGCCAGGAACAGGCCTGACAGTCCGAACGCGCCGGTGATCACCGGGCCGATGACCATGGCAACAGCGAACGACAGGCCAATGGTCATGCCGATCATGGCCATCGCTTTGGTGCGATGCTGCTCGCGGGTCAGGTCGGAGAGCAAGGCCATGACCGCGGCGGAAATGGCCCCGGCACCTTGCAGGACGCGGCCGGCGATAATGCCCCAGATCGAGTCCGCGTTGGCGGCCACCACGCTGCCGATGGCAAAGATGATCAGCCCGAAATAAATGATCGGTCGCCGGCCGATCCGGTCGGAAAGTATTCCAAACGGGATCTGCAACACCGCCTGTGTCAGGCCGTAGGCGCCGATTGCCAGGCCAATCAGAGCAGGGCTCGCGCCCGCCAGGTCCATGCCATAGGTTGCCAGAACCGGCAAAACCATGAACATGCCAAGCATGCGGAACGCGAACACCAGGGCCAGACCGCCTGCTGCGCGGGTCTCGCCGCTACTCATACGCTCGCTGTGGGTATCGTGCATGGAATAACCTCGTGTGAACCGGCGGCGATTCTACCAGTCCCATCGTTGTACAGCACATACGCGACGCTTTGCCGCGTATTGGCTCGGAGCCTTATACTCCGTCGTTTATGCCCGCCAAGCGAGGCCGCAGTGGACAAGATCCTGATACGTGGGGCACGAACCCACAACCTGAAAAATATTGACCTGACACTTCCCCGCGACAAACTGATCGTTATTACCGGGCTCTCCGGCTCAGGCAAGTCTTCGCTGGCTTTCGATACGCTGTACGCCGAAGGGCAACGCCGCTACGTCGAATCGCTGTCGGCCTATGCCCGGCAGTTTCTGTCGATGATGGAAAAACCGGACGTCGACACGATTGAAGGTCTGTCGCCTGCGATTTCCATCGAGCAGAAGTCGACGTCGCATAACCCGCGCTCGACCGTGGGCACGATCACCGAAATTTACGACTACCTGCGCCTTCTGTACGCGCGGGTTGGGCAGCCACGTTGCCCGGATCACGATATTCCGCTGGAAGCCCAGCCCGTCAGCCAGATGGTTGATCTGGTACTGACCCAGCCTGAAGGCAGCAAATTGATGCTGCTGGCGCCGGTCATTCGTGAGCGCAAAGGTGAACACCTTTCGGTCTTCGAAGAGCTGCGTGCTCAGGGTTTCGTCCGGGCGCGGGTGAACGGCAAGCTGTGTGAGCTGGATGAGCTGCCGAAGCTGGACAAGCAGAAGAAGCATTCCATCGATGTGGTGGTGGACCGCTTCAAGGTTCGCGCAGACCTGCAACAGCGTCTGGCTGAATCTTTTGAAACCGCACTGAAGCTGGCAGATGGCATTGCCTTGGTCGCGCCGATGGACGACGAGCCGGGTGAGGAAGTGATTTTCTCCGCGCGCTTCGCGTGTCCGATCTGCGGCCATGCGATCAGCGAGCTGGAGCCGAAGCTGTTCTCCTTCAACAACCCGGCCGGTGCATGCCCGACCTGCGATGGCTTGGGTGTGAAGCAGTTCTTCGACATCAAGCGTTTGGTGAATGCCGAGCTGACCCTGGCCGAGGGCGCGATACGAGGCTGGGACAGGCGTAACGTCTATTACTTCCAGATGCTGGGTTCGCTGTCCAAGCACTATGGCTTCAGCCTTGAGGTGCCGTTCAAAGAGCTGGGCGCCGACATGCAGAAGATCCTGCTCAACGGCAGTGGCTCGCAAAATGTCGACTTCCGCTATCTGAATGACCGCGGCGATATCGTCAAGCGCGCGCACCCGTTCGAAGGCATCGTGCCGAATCTGGAACGTCGCTATCGGGAAACCGAATCGGCAACCGTGCGCGAAGAGCTGGCCAAGTTCCTCGGTACACAGCCCTGCCCTGACTGCCGTGGCACTCGCCTGCGTCGCGAGGCACGTCATGTGTGGGTGGGTGAAAAGACCTTGCCAGCGGTGACCAACCTGCCGATTGGCGATGCAACGCAGTATTTCGACACACTGAAACTGACCGGACGACGCGGTGAAATTGCCGACAAGATCCTCAAGGAAATTCGTGAGCGCCTGCAATTTCTGGTGAACGTCGGCCTGGACTACCTGACGCTGGATCGCAGTGCGGACACGCTGTCTGGCGGCGAAGCCCAGAGGATTCGTCTGGCCAGCCAGATTGGTGCGGGTCTGGTCGGGGTGATGTACATCCTCGACGAACCGTCGATTGGCCTGCATCAGCGCGATAACGATCGTCTGCTGGGCACGCTCAAGCATCTGCGCGATATCGGCAATACGGTGATTGTGGTCGAGCACGACGAGGATGCGATTCGTCTGGCCGACTATGTGGTCGACATCGGCCCGGGTGCCGGCGTGCATGGCGGTCATATCGTCGCAGAAGGTACACCGGACGAAGTCATGGCGCACCCTGACTCACTGACCGGCAAATACTTGTCAGGCCGGGTGAAGATCGCCGTGCCGGCCAAGCGTACACCGCGCAATAAAAAGCTCTCGCTGACCCTCAAAGGCGCACGTGGCAATAACCTGCAGAACGTGAACCTTGAGATACCGATTGGTTTGCTGACCTGTGTGACGGGTGTTTCCGGATCGGGCAAGTCGACGCTGATCAACAACACCTTGTTCCCGCTCAGCGCCACGGCACTTAACGGCGCAACGACGCTTGAGGCTGCGACTCACGACAGCATCAACGGCCTGCAGCACCTGGACAAGGTCGTGGACATCGATCAGAGCCCTATCGGTCGTACGCCACGTTCCAACCCGGCGACCTACACCGGGCTGTTCACGCCGATTCGCGAACTGTTCGCCGGCGTGCCGGAATCCCGCTCGCGAGGCTACGGGCCGGGCCGGTTCTCGTTCAACGTCAAGGGCGGTCGCTGCGAGGCATGCCAGGGCGACGGTCTGATCAAGGTCGAGATGCATTTTCTGCCGGACATCTACGTGCCGTGCGATGTGTGCAAGAGCAAGCGTTACAACCGCGAAACGCTTGAGGTCAAGTACAAGGGCAGGAACATCCACGAAGTGCTGGAGATGACCATCGAGGAAGCCCGCGAGTTCTTCGACGCCGTTCCCGCCTTGGCGCGCAAGCTGCAAACCCTGATGGATGTGGGGCTCTCCTACATCAAGCTGGGGCAGTCGGCGACGACGTTGTCGGGGGGTGAGGCGCAGCGGGTCAAGTTGTCGCGCGAGCTGTCCAAGCGCGATACCGGCAAGACGCTGTACATTCTCGACGAGCCGACTACCGGCTTGCACTTCGCCGATATTCAGCAATTGCTGGATGTTCTGCATCGTCTGCGCGACCACGGCAACACGGTGGTGGTGATCGAGCACAACCTGGATGTGATCAAGACTGCGGACTGGCTGGTTGATCTTGGGCCGGAAGGCGGGTCGAGGGGTGGACAGATCATCGCGACGGGTACACCTGAACAGGTCGCCGAGATGAAGCAGTCTTACACCGGGCATTACCTCAAGCCGCTGTTGATCAGAGACAAGGCATAACCAATGCGTTGAAAACGGGCCTGGGTTTGGCCAGGCCCGGATACAAAAAGGCTCCTGTCACGTACGTGCAGGAGCTTTTTTGTGAGCGCTGAATCAGAACTGCGATTGCAGGTAGTTCTGCAGACCGATGGATTTGATCAGCCCCATTTGCTGTTCCAGCCAATAGGTGTGGTCTTCTTCCGTGTCGGCCAACTGCACGCGCAGTATCTCGCGGGTCACATAGTCACCGTGCAGCTCGCACAGCGCGATACCCTTGCACAGGGCGGCACGGACTTTGTATTCGAGACGAAGATCGCTGGCGAGCATCTCAGGCACCGTGGTGCCGACGTCCAGGTCATCCGGACGCATACGTGGCGTGCCTTCCAGCATCAGAATGCGGCGCATCAGCGCATCAGCGTGTTGCGCCTCTTCTTCCATCTCGTGGTTGATACGCTCATAGAGCTTGGAAAAGCCCCAGTCTTCGTACATACGCGAGTGAACGAAATATTGGTCACGAGCTGCCAATTCGCCCGTGAGCAACGTGTTGAGATAATCGATTACTTCCGGGTGGCCTTGCATCGCAACAGACTCCTGCTTCAAAGACGTTAGTTTGAACCAAGCGATGCGTGAGGTCACTGGAAAAAACGCAATAAACAGACAAAAAGCATCGATATTACGCCGTTAAGAAGCGAAAAAACGCCCAAATGAGGGCGGTTCTGTTTCTCACTTCGAGTCAGCCCGACGATTCAATGTATGCTGACTGACACACCGGTTTGGCCTGCCTGAATCGCGGACAACAAAAAACCGGGCCTGGGCCCGGTTTTATGTTCAAACTTATGTCTTATTCAGCGGCTTCTACAGAGCCACCGATAGGACGATCAACCAACTCGACGTACGCCATAGGCGCGTTGTCGCCAGCGCGGAAACCGCACTTGAGGATACGCAGGTAGCCGCCCTGACGGGTTGCATAGCGTTTGCCCAGATCGTTGAACAGTTTGCCGACGATTTCTTTCGAACGAGTACGGTCGAAAGCCAGACGACGGTTGGCAACGCTGTCTTCCTTGGCCAGGGTGATCAGCGGCTCGGCAACGCGGCGCAGTTCCTTGGCTTTCGGCAGGGTAGTTTTGATCAGCTCGTGCTCGAACAGCGACACCGCCATGTTTTGAAACATGGCTTTACGGTGAGAGCTGGTACGGCTCAGGTGACGTCCACTTTTACGATGACGCATGGTTCATTCCTTACCAAACTCGCGTTCGGTGATTACGACGATCAGGCCGTAGCCTTGTCGTCCTTCTTAAGACTTGCCGGCGGCCAGTTGTCGAGGCGCATGCCGAGGGACAGACCACGAGAAGCCAGAACGTCCTTGATCTCGGTCAAGGATTTCTTGCCCAGGTTCGGAGTCTTCAACAACTCTACTTCGGTGCGCTGAATCAGGTCGCCGATGTAGTAGATGTTCTCCGCCTTAAGGCAGTTGGCCGAACGCACGGTCAGTTCCAAATCGTCAACCGGACGAAGCAGGATCGGATCGATCTCGTCTTCCTGTTCGATTACCACTGGTTCGCTGTCGCCTTTGAGGTCCACGAACGCAGCCAACTGCTGTTGCAGGATGGTTGCAGCGCGACGGATTGCCTCTTCAGGGTCCAGAGTACCGTTGGTTTCCAGATCAATAACCAGCTTGTCCAGGTTAGTACGCTGCTCGACACGGGCGTTTTCCACCACGTATGCGATACGGCGAACCGGGCTGAACGAAGAGTCGAGCTGCAAGCGACCAATGCTGCGGCTTTCGTCTTCATCGCTTTGACGCGAGTCTGCCGGCCCATAACCACGACCACGAGCTACGGTGAGCTTCATGTTCAAGGCGCCGTTAGACGCCAGGTTAGCGATTACGTGATCGGGGTTAACGATCTCGACATCATGATCCAGCTGAATATCGGCAGCGGTAACCACCCCCGAACCCTTCTTCGACAAGGTCAGCGTAACTTCGTCTCGACCGTGCAGCTTGATAGCCAGACCTTTAAGGTTCAACAGGATTTCAATGACGTCTTCCTGTACACCTTCGATGGCGCTGTACTCATGGAGCACACCGTCAATCTCGGCCTCGACTACTGCACAGCCGGGCATGGAGGACAACAAAATGCGGCGAAGCGCGTTGCCCAGGGTATGGCCGAAACCACGCTCGAGAGGCTCGAGAGTGATCTTGGCGCGGGTTGGACTGACAACCTGCACATCAATGTGGCGGGGTGTCAGGAACTCATTTACCGAAATCTGCATGGATGCACCTATTTTCTAGCCCTTACTTGGAGTAGAGCTCGACAATCAGGCTTTCGTTGATGTCGGCGGACAGATCACTGCGAGCTGGTACGTTCTTGAAAACGCCCGATTTCTTCTCAGTGTCTACTTCTACCCATTCTACGCGGCCACGTTGGGCACACAGATCGAGAGCCTGGACAATACGCAGCTGGTTCTTAGCTTTTTCGCGGATAGCAACAACGTCGCCAGCACGAACCTGATAAGAAGGAACGTTAACGGTTTTGCCGTTTACGCTAACCGACTTGTGCGAAACCAATTGACGGGATTCTGCACGAGTGGAGCCGAAGCCCATACGGTATACAACGTTGTCCAGACGGCATTCGAGCAGTTGCAGCAGGTTCTCGCCTGTTGCACCTTTCTTGCCGGCGGCTTCTTTGTAGTAGCCGCTGAACTGACGCTCGAGAACGCCGTAGATACGACGGACTTTTTGCTTTTCACGCAGCTGAGTACCGTAATCGGACTGGCGACCGCGGCGTTGGCCGTGGATACCTGGAGCTGCTTCGATGTTGCACTTGGATTCGATAGCGCGAACGCCGCTCTTCAAAAAGAGATCGGTGCCTTCACGACGAGCAAGTTTGCATTTTGGACCAATGTAACGAGCCATTTCTTACAGTCTCCTGGATTACACGCGGCGCTTCTTCGGCGGACGGCACCCGTTGTGCGGGATTGGCGTCACGTCGGTGATGCTGGCGATCTTATAGCCACAGCCGTTCAATGCACGGACAGCGGATTCACGACCTGGGCCTGGACCCTTGACATTGACGTCGAGGTTCTTCAGACCGTACTCCAGCGCAGCTTGACCAGCACGTTCAGCAGCTACTTGAGCAGCGAACGGGGTGGACTTGCGAGAACCACGGAAACCCGAACCGCCGGAGGTAGCCCAAGAAAGCGCATTACCTTGACGATCGGTGATGGTGACGATTGTGTTGTTAAACGACGCGTGGATGTGGGCGATGCCATCAACCACTGTCTTTTTAACTTTTTTACGAGGACGAGCAGCAGGTTTTGCCATGACTAAATTCCTGTCGTTGCGCTGGAGCGATTACTTGCGGATCGGCTTACGCGGACCTTTGCGAGTACGCGCGTTGGTCTTGGTACGCTGACCGCGCACTGGAAGACCACGACGATGACGCAGACCGCGATAGCAGCCCAAGTCCATCAAGCGCTTGATTTTCATGTTGATTTCGCGACGCAGGTCACCTTCAGTGGTGAACTTCGCCACTTCGCCACGCAGCTGTTCAATCTGCTCGTCGCTCAGATCTTTGATTTTCACCGCCGGGTTGACCCCGGTGGTTGCACAAATTTTCTGTGCAGTGGTGCGACCAACACCATAGATGTAGGTCAGCGAGATAACAGTATGCTTGTTATCTGGAATGTTAACGCCTGCAATACGGGCCATTCAGTGGGACTCCAATTGACAGCTACCTACGCCCCGGAAGCCAAGAAATAGGGCGCGAGATAATATCGCTGTAGTAACAAATAATCAACCCAGCAGCGCACTAGCTGCTGGGCTTAAGCACAAATCACAATCAGCCTTGGCGCTGCTTATGACGTGGTTCCGCGCTGCAAATTACTCGAACAACACCTTCGCGGCGAATAATCTTGCAGTTACGGCACAGCTTTTTCACCGATGCACGAACTTTCATCACCAACTCCTCGAACCTTAGGGGTGCTTCAGCGCAGCATACCGCCGCTGCCACCGTAGCCCTTCAGGTTGGCTTTCTTCATCAGGGATTCGTACTGGTGCGAAACGAGGTGAGATTGCACTTGCGACATAAAGTCCATCACGACCACGACCACGATCAGCAACGAGGTCCCGCCAAGGTAGAACGGTACGTTTGCCGCGACCACCAGAAACTGGGGAAGCAGACACACGGCCGTCATATATAGAGCACCGAACATGGTCAAGCGAGTCAAAACGCCATCAATGTAGCGCGCCGACTGCTCACCTGGACGAATACCCGGAATAAAGGCACCGGACTTCTTCAGGTTTTCCGCTACGTCTTTCGGATTGAACATCAACGCCGTATAGAAGAAGCAGAAGAAAATAATCCCTGCACTAAACAGCAGAATATTCAACGGCTGACCAGGAGCGATCGACTGCGAGATGTCCTGCAACCAGCCCAAACCTTCAGACTGACCGAACCAGGACCCCAACGAAGCCGGGAACAGCAAAATGCTGCTTGCGAAAATGGCCGGAATTACACCAGCCATGTTCACTTTCAGCGGCAAGTGACTGGTCTGCGCAGCGAAGACCTTGCGGCCCTGCTGACGCTTGGCGTAGTGAACAGCAATACGACGCTGACCACGCTCAATGAACACCACAAAACCGATGATCGCTACTGCCAGCAATCCGATTGCGACCAGAGCGAAAATATTGATATCACCCTGACGTGCAGACTCGAAAGACTGCCCTATCGCTCTCGGAAGACCGGCGACGATACCTGCGAAAATCAACATCGAGATACCGTTGCCGACACCGCGCTCGGTAATCTGCTCGCCCAGCCACATCATGAACATCGCACCAGCCACGAAGGTGGTAACGGCCACAAAGTGGAAACCCAGGTCTCCAGAAAACGCGACGCCCTGACTAGCCAGGCCAACGGACATGCCGATAGCTTGAACCAATGCCAGGACAACGGTGCCGTAGCGGGTGTACTGGCTAATCTTGCGACGGCCAGCTTCACCTTCCTTCTTCAACTGCTCCAGCTGTGGGCTGACGGCGGTCATCAGCTGCATGATGATCGATGCCGAAATATACGGCATGATCCCCAATGCAAAGATGCTCATCCGCTCCAGCGCACCGCCGGAAAACATGTTGAACAAGCTAAGAATGGTCCCCTCATTCTGTCGAAACAGTTCTGCGAGTCGGTCCGGGTTGATACCTGGAACCGGGATGTGTGCGCCTATTCGGTAGACGATAATCGCCAGGAACAGAAAACGCAGACGAGCCCAGAGTTCAGACATACCGCCTTTGCCGAGCGCAGAGAGAGCACCTTGCTTAGCCATTTATTCCTCGAACTTGCCGCCAGCTGCTTCGATAGCCGCACGCGCACCTTTGGTGGCGGCGATACCCTTGATAGTGACAGCGCGAGTAACTTCGCCCGACAGCATGATTTTCACACGCTGCACGTTCTGGTTAATCACGTTGGCATCTTTCAGGGACTGCACAGTTACGATGTCGCCTTCCACTTTAGCCAGCTCGGACAAACGCACTTCTGCGCGATCCATGGCCTTCAGGGAAACGAAACCGAATTTTGGCAGGCGACGATGCAGCGGCTGTTGGCCGCCCTCAAAGCCCGGAGCAATAGTGCCACCGGAGCGGGAGCTTTGACCTTTGTGGCCACGGCCACCGGTCTTACCCAAACCGCTACCGATACCACGGCCCGGACGATGCTTTTCGCGACGGGAACCCGGCGCTGGACTCAGATCATTGAGTTTCATCGATTAACCCTCGACTCGCAGCATGTAGTAAGCCTTGTTGATCATCCCGCGATTCTCGGGAGTATCCAGGACTTCTACAGTGTGACCGATGCGACGCAGACCCAAACCCTTAATGCACAATCTGTGATTAGGGATGCGGCCGGTCATGCTTTTGATCAGCGTTACTTTAACGGTAGCCATGATCAGATGATCTCCTCAACACGCTTGCCACGTTTGGCAGCGATCGACTCAGGAGACTGCATGCCCTTCAAACCCTTGAACGTAGCGTGAACCACGTTTACCGGGTTAGTCGAACCGTAGCACTTGGCCAATACGTTCTGGACACCAGCAACTTCCAGCACTGCGCGCATTGCGCCGCCAGCGATGATACCGGTACCTTCAGAAGCAGGCTGCATGTACACCTTGGAGGCACCATGAGCAGACTTCATTGCGTACTGCAGCGTCGTACCGTTCAGATCAACCTGAATCATGTTGCGGCGAGCAGCTTCCATCGCTTTCTGGATTGCAGCAGGCACTTCACGTGACTTGCCACGGCCGAAGCCAACGCGCCCTTTACCGTCACCCACTACGGTCAACGCAGTGAAAGTGAAGATACGGCCGCCTTTTACGGTTTTGGCCACGCGGTTAACTTGAACCAGTTTCTCGATGTAGCCTTCGTCGCGTTTTTGGTCGTGATTTGACATAACTTAGAACTCCAGCCCGCCTTCACGAGCAGCATCAGCCAGCGCTTTGACACGGCCGTGGTACTTGAAGCCAGAACGGTCGAAAGCGACTTGCGATACACCCGCGGCTTTCGCGCGCTGGGCGACCAGCTTGCCAACCTTAGTGGCCGCGTCGATGTTGCCAGTGGCGCCATCACGCAGTTCTTTGTCCAAAGTCGAGGCGCTTGCCAGGACTTTGCTGCCGTCGGCCGAGATGACCTGGGCATAAATGTGCTGCGAAGAGCGGTGCACGCAGAGACGCACGACTTCTAGCTCGTGCATTTTCAGGCGTGCTTTGCGAGCGCGACGCAGTCGGGTAACTTTTTTGACGGTCATTTGCTATGCCCTACTTCTTCTTGGCTTCTTTACGGCGGACGACTTCGTCCGCGTAACGCACACCTTTGCCTTTGTAAGGCTCAGGACGGCGGAAGTCGCGGATCTCAGCGGCCACTTGACCAACCAACTGCTTATCGATACCGCGAATCAGGATATCGGTCTGGCTGGGGGTCTCAGCGGTGATGCCATTCGGCAATTCGTAGTCCACCGGGTGCGAGAAGCCAAGTGCAAGGTTCAATACCGTGCCTTTTGCTTGCGCCTTGTAACCAACACCGACCAGCTGGAGCTTACGCTCGAAGCCTTGGCTTACGCCTTGGACCATGTTATTTACCAGTGCACGAGTGGTGCCTGCCATTGCGCGGGTTTGTTGATCGCCATTGCGAGCAGCGAAACGCAGCTCACCAGCTTCTTCAACAATCTCAACGGACGAATGGATGATCAGTTCTAGAGTGCCCTTGGCACCCTTCACCGAAAGCAGCTGTCCGACGAGTTTGACTTCGACGCCGGATGGCAACTTAACGGGGTTCTTAGCTACGCGTGACATGCTTATCCCCCCTTAGAACACAGTGCAAAGCACTTCGCCACCGACACCGGCAGCGCGCGCAGCACGATCCGTCATCACACCTTTACTGGTGGAGACGATAGACACACCAAGACCGCCACGAACTTTTGGCAGATCATCGGAGGACTTGTACTGACGCAAGCCTGGGCGGCTGACGCGCTTAACCTCTTCAATGACCGGACGGCCCTCGAAGTACTTAAGCTCGATGGACAGCGACGATTTAACTTCGCTGCTGATCTGATAACCCGCAATGTAGCCTTCGTCCTTCAGGACTTTTGCTACAGCAACCTTCAACGTGGAAGATGGCATGCTGACGACGGGCTTTTCAGCCATCTGGGCATTACGGATACGAGTTAGCATGTCCGCTAACGGGTCCTGCATACTCATGGGCTAGACGCTCCTAAAACAAAATAATTAGCCTTGCGGCTACAGCTTGATCGCCGAGAACTTCCGGGCAAGTAAAAAACACGGGCTCAGGCGAGCCGGCAATTCTAGTCCTACCCCAGAAATGAATCAAGCCCCAAAAGGGGCTTGATTCAAATTCAGGCTTCATCCCGACCAGTGACTTGCGTGACCGGCCGGAAAGAAACGAGAGGTGCGCCTTACCAGCTGGCTTTGACCAGACCTGGAACGTCGCCACGCATAGCTGCTTCACGCAGCTTGTTACGGCCGAGGCCGAATTTGCGATAGACGCCGTGTGGACGACCAGTGATGCGGCAACGGTTACGCATGCGCGCAGCGCTTGCGTCACGTGGTTGCTTCTGCAGGGCTACGGTAGCTTCCCAACGCGCTTCTGGACTTGCGTTCAGATCGACGATGATAGCTTTCAGCTCTGCACGCTTCTTGGCGTACTTGGCAACAGTGAGCTGACGCTTCAGCTCACGGTTTTTCATGCTCATCTTGGCCATTGTCCTACTCCAATCAGTTGCGGAACGGGAATTTGAAAGCACGCAGTAATGCGCGACCTTCATCATCGTTCTTGGCAGTGGTGGTCAGGGTGATGTCCAGACCGCGAAGAGCATCGATCTTGTCGTAGTCAATTTCCGGGAAAATGATCTGCTCTTTGACGCCCATGCTGTAGTTACCACGACCATCGAAGGACTTGGCATTCAGGCCGCGGAAGTCGCGAACCCGAGGCAGGGAGATCGACAGCAGACGATCCAGGAACTCATACATACGATCGCGGCGCAGGGTCACTTTGACGCCGATCGGCCAACCTTCGCGGACTTTAAAGCCAGCGATGGATTTCCGAGCGTAAGTCACAACGACCTTTTGACCGGTGATCTTTTCCAGATCAGCAACAGCGTGCTCGATGACTTTTTTGTCTCCGATCGCTTCGCCCAGACCCATGTTCAGGGTGATTTTGGTAACGCGCGGAACTTCCATCACGTTCGAAAGCTTAAGTTCTTCCTTAAGTTTCGGAGCGATTTCCTTCCGGTAAATCTCTTTTAGTCGTGCCATGGTCTTCTACCTAGCAGTGTTCAAGCATCAACCGCTTTTTGGGTCGACTTGAAGACACGAATTTTCTTGCCGTCTTCAACTTTGAAACCAACGCGGTCAGCCTTGTTGGTTGCGCCGTTGAAAATGGCGACGTTGGAAGCGTGCAGTGGCGCTTCTTTCTCGACGATACCGCCCTGTACGCCCGACATCGGGTTTGGCTTGGTATGACGCTTCACCAGGTTAATCCCACCAACGACCAAACGGTCGTCAGCGAGAACCTTGAGCACCTTACCGCGCTTACCTTTGTCTTTGCCGGCGATCACGATGATCTCGTCGTCACGACGAATCTTTTGCATGTCGGATCTCCTTAAAGCACTTCAGGGGCGAGCGAGACGATCTTCATGAACTTCTCAGTACGAAGTTCACGGGTCACTGGCCCAAAAATACGGGTACCGATCGGCTCTTGCTTGTTGTTCAACAGAACAGCAGCGTTGCCATCAAAGCGGATGATGGAACCGTCTGCACGACGGACACCATGGCGAGTGCGGACTACAACTGCAGTCATCACTTGGCCTTTTTTCACCTTGCCGCGCGGAATTGCTTCCTTGACGGTCACTTTGATGATGTCACCGATACCAGCGTAACGACGATGGGAGCCACCCAGCACCTTGATGCACATAACGCGGCGAGCGCCGCTGTTATCGGCCACATCGAGCATGGATTGAGTCTGAATCATATAATTTCTCCGACCCCTAGTCCTTAGACTTCCACAGCGCGTTCGAGGATATCAACCAACGCCCAAGATTTAGTCTTGGCTACCGGACGAGTTTCACGAATAGTGACCTTGTCGCCGATATGGCATTGATTGGTTTCGTCGTGCGCGTGCAGCTTAGTCGAACGCTTAACGTATTTACCGTAGATCGGGTGCTTTACGCGACGCTCGATCAGAACGGTGATGGTCTTGTCCATCTTGTCGCTGACAACACGGCCAGTCAGCGTACGGACAGTTTTTTCGGCTTCAGCCATGATTACTTACCTGCCTGCTGGTTGAGCACAGTTTTCACGCGAGCGATGTCACGCTTAACTTGCGAGAGCAGATGAGACTGCCCCAACTGGCCAGTTGCTTTCTGCATACGCAGATTGAACTGGTCGCGCAGCAGGCCGAGCAGTTGCTCGTTCAGCTGCTGTGCTGATTTTTCACGAAGTTCATTCGCTTTCATCACATCACCGTCCGCTTAACAAAGGAGGTGGCGAGCGGCAGCTTTGCAGCAGCCAGGGCGAAAGCCTCACGCGCCAGCTCTTCAGTAACACCCTCGATTTCATACAGGACTTTGCCTGGCTGAATCTGGGCAACCCAGTACTCCACGTTACCCTTACCTTTACCCATCCGAACTTCGAGTGGCTTTTTGGTGACAGGCTTGTCCGGGAATACACGGATCCAGATCTTGCCGCCACGTTTAACGTGACGGGTCAGAGCACGACGCGCTGACTCGATCTGACGAGCGGTGAGACGACCACGAGCTACAGACTTCAGCGCGAACTCGCCGAAGCTGACTTTGCTACCGCGCAGTGCCAGACCACGGTTGTGGCCGGTCATCTGCTTGCGGAACTTCGTACGCTTTGGTTGCAACATTTGGCGTACCCCTTACTTAGCAGCTTTTTTACGAGGCGCTGGTGCTTGTGGTTTCAGTTCTTCTTGGCGACCACCAATTACTTCGCCTTTGAAGATCCAAACCTTTACACCGATCACACCGTAAGTGGTGTGAGCTTCGTAGTTGGCATAGTCGATGTCGGCACGCAGGGTGTGCAGTGGCACACGACCTTCGCGATACCATTCAGTACGTGCGATTTCAGCACCGCCGAGACGACCGCTCACTTGGATTTTGATGCCTTTGGCACCAATGCGCATGGCGTTCTGAACAGCGCGCTTCATAGCGCGACGGAACATTACGCGACGCTCCAGCTGCTGAGCTACGCTCTGCGCAACCAGCATACCGTCAAGCTCCGGCTTACGGATCTCTTCGATATTGATGTGCACAGGCACACCCATTTGCTTGGTCAGGTCCTGACGCAGTTTCTCAACATCTTCACCTTTCTTCCCGATAACGATACCTGGACGAGCGGTGTGGATGGTGATACGTGCTGTCTGAGCCGGACGATGGATATCGATACGGCTGACGGACGCGCTTTTTAATTTGTCTTGGAGGTACTCACGCACTTTCAGATCAGCGAACAAATAGTCCGCATAAGTCCGACCGTCTGCGTACCAGACGGAGGTGTGCTCCTTGACGATTCCCAGGCGAATGCCAATGGGATGTACTTTCTGACCCATCTCTTCGACTCCGTTACTTGTCAGCAACCTTGACAGTGATATGGCAAGACCGCTTGACGATGCGATCAGCACGGCCTTTAGCACGTGGCATGATGCGCTTCAGCGAACGCCCTTCGTTGACGAAAACGGTGGAGACCTTGAGGTCATCAACGTCTGCGCCTTCGTTATGCTCGGCGTTGGCTACAGCCGACTCCAGCACTTTCTTCAGGATCTCGGCGGCTTTCTTACTGCTGAAAGCCAACAGGTTGAGCGCTTCGCCCACCTTCTTCCCGCGGATCTGGTCGGCGACCAAGCGGGCTTTCTGGGCGGAGATTCGAGCGCCCGACAACTTAGCGGCTACTTCCATCGTTCCTTACCCCTTAACGCTTGGCTTTCTTGTCTGCCACGTGCCCACGATATGTGCGGGTACCGGCAAACTCGCCCAGTTTATGGCCGACCATGTCTTCGTTCACGAGAACAGGGACATGTTGACGACCGTTATGCACTGCAATGGTCAGACCGACCATTTGTGGCAGGATCATCGAACGACGCGACCAGGTTTTCACCGGTTTGCGATCGTTCTTTTCCGCCGCCACTTCGATCTTCTTCAGTAGGTGAAGATCAATAAAAGGACCTTTTTTCAGAGAACGTGGCACTGTCGTATCCCTCTATTTACTTGCGACGACGGACGATCATTTTGTCGGTACGCTTATTACCACGAGTCTTCGCGCCCTTAGTCGGGAAGCCCCACGGCGATACCGGATGACGACCACCAGAGGTACGACCTTCACCACCACCATGTGGGTGGTCAACCGGGTTCATGGCAACACCACGAACGGTTGGGCGAACGCCACGCCAGCGTTTGGCACCTGCTTTACCCAGCGAACGAAGGCTATGCTCGGAGTTCGAGACTTCGCCCAGCGTTGCACGGCACTCAGAAAGTACTTTACGCATTTCACCGGAGCGAAGACGCAAGGTTACGTACACACCTTCACGTGCGATCAGCTGTGCAGAAGCACCAGCGGAACGAGCGATCTGTGCGCCTTTACCTGGCTTCAGTTCGATGCCGTGTACGGTGCTACCAACTGGAATGTTGCGCAGCTGAAGAGCGTTGCCCGGCTTGATTGGTGCCAGGGCACCTGCAATCAGCTGGTCGCCAGCACTCACGCCTTTAGGGGCGATGATGTAGCGGCGCTCGCCGTCTGCGTAAAGCAGCAGAGCAATGTGAGCAGTACGGTTTGGATCGTATTCGATACGCTCGACGGTGGCAGCGATGCCATCCTTGTCGTTGCGACGGAAATCGACCAGACGATAATGCTGCTTATGGCCACCACCGATATGACGGGTAGTGATACGACCATTGTTGTTACGACCACCAGTCTTCGATTTTTTCTCGAGCAGCGGTGCGTGAGGAGCGCCTTTATGCAGCTCCTGATTGACCACCTTGACCACAAAACGGCGGCCAGGGGAAGTCGGTTTGCATTTAACGATTGCCATGATGCACCCCTTCCTTACTCATCACTGCTGCTGAAATCGAGATCTTGGCCTGGCTGAAGGGAGATAACTGCCTTCTTCCAGTCATTACGCTTGCCCAGACCGCGAGCAGTGCGCTTGCTCTTACCCAGAACATTCAAGGTAGTAACACGCTCTACTTTCACGCTGAACAGGCTTTCGACGGCCTTCTTGATTTCCAGCTTGGTTGCGTCAGTAGCAACCTTGAAAACGAACTGACCTTTTTTGTCTGCGAGAACCGTAGCCTTTTCGGAAACGTGCGGGCCAAGCAGAACTTTAAATACGCGTTCCTGGTTCATCCCAGCAGCTCCTCGAATTTCTTCACGGCCGACACAGTGATCAACACTTTGTCGTATGCGATCAGACTAACTGGATCGGAACCTTGAACGTCACGTACATCAACGTGCGGCAGGTTGCGAGCAGCCAGGTACAGATTCTGGTCAACAGCATCGGACACGATCAGGACGTCAGTCAGGCCCATGCCAGTCAGCTTGTTCAGCAAATCTTTGGTTTTCGGTGCTTCAACAGCGAAGTCCTGAACCACGACCAGACGATCAGTGCGAACCAGTTCAGCAAGGATGGAGCGCAGTGCTGCGCGGTACATCTTCTTGTTGAGCTTCTGAGTGTGATCCTGTGGACGAGCTGCGAAAGTGGTACCACCGCCGCGCCAGATTGGGCTACGAATAGTACCGGCACGAGCACGGCCAGTACCTTTCTGACGCCAAGGGCGCTTACCGCCACCACGAACGTCGGAACGGGTCTTTTGCTGCTTGCTACCTTGACGACCGCCAGCCATGTAGGCCACGACTGCCTGGTGAACCAGCGTCTCGTTGAACTCGCCGCCAAATGTCAGTTCGGAAACTTCGATTGCCTGAGCGTCATTTACATTTAATTGCATGTCAGCTTCCCCTTAACCGCGAGCCTTGGCTGCCGGACGTACAACCAGGTTGCCGCCAGTAGCGCCAGGAACAGCACCCTTGACCAACAACAGATTGCGTTCAGCGTCCACGCGCACTACTTCGAGGGACTGCACGGTCACGCGCTCAGCGCCCATATGACCGGACATTTTTTTGCCCTTGAATACACGACCAGGAGTCTGGCACTGGCCGATAGAGCCCGGGACGCGGTGGGAGACGGAGTTACCGTGGGTATTGTCCTGACCACGGAAATTCCAACGCTTGATCGTACCCTGGAAGCCTTTACCCTTGGACTGACCGGTTACATCAACCAGTTGACCAGCGGCGAAGATTTCAGCGTTGATCAGATCGCCAGCCTGGTAGTCGCCTTCTTCAAGACGGAACTCCATGACAGTACGACCGGCGGCAACGTTCGCTTTAGCGAAGTGGCCAGCCTGAGCGGCTGTGACACGCGAAGCACGACGCTCGCCGACAGTGACTTGCACTGCACGATAGCCATCGGTTTCTTCGGTTTTGAACTGAGTGACGCGATTCGGCTCGATCTCAATGACCGTGACCGGAATGGAGACACCTTCTTCGGTGAAAATACGGGTCATACCGCATTTACGACCGACTACACCAATAGTCATGTTGTAAACCTCATGAGTGTACGGGGCTTTCACCCGCTATGGCCGCCCATTTCAGAGCGTTACACGACTAAGACCCAAGTCTTAGCCGAGGCTGATCTGAACTTCCACACCGGCCGCAAGATCAAGCTTCATAAGCGCGTCAACAGTTTTATCCGTTGGCTGGACGATGACCAGAACACGCTTGTGAGTACGGATCTCATACTGGTCGCGCGCATCTTTGTTGACGTGCGGAGAAACCAGAACGGTTAACCGCTCTTTACGAGTCGGCAGTGGAATCGGACCACGCACCTGTGCACCAGTACGTTTCGCGGTTTCCACGATTTCCTGGATTGATTGGTCGATCAGGCGATGGTCAAAAGCCTTCAACCTGATACGGATTTGCTGGTTTTGCATTGGATTCAGACTCCAGATTGCTGTTCCCTCCGAGCGCAATACGCCCGTTAAAAGGAGGCGCAATTCTATAGACGTGCTAACAGGGTGTCAACCCAATAAAAAAGCCCCCGCAGTGCGGGGGCTCTTTTTGGGAATCAACGCTTACGCGATGATTTTGGCTACGACGCCAGCGCCGACGGTACGACCGCCTTCACGGATTGCGAAACGCAGACCATCTTCCATTGCGATTGGCTTGATCAGGGTAACGGAAACTTTAACGTTATCACCTGGCATAACCATTTCTACGCCTTCCGGCAGTTCGCAGCTACCGGTTACATCGGTAGTACGGAAGTAGAACTGTGGACGGTAGCCTTTGAAGAACGGAGTGTGACGACCGCCTTCTTCTTTGCTCAGAACGTAGATTTCAGCTTCGAACTGAGTGTGCGGCTTGACGGTGCCTGGCTTGACCAGAACCTGGCCACGCTCAACGTCGTCACGCTTGGTACCACGCAGCAGAACGCCGCAGTTCTCGCCAGCACGACCTTCGTCGAGCAGCTTACGGAACATTTCAACACCGGTGCAGGTGGTGACAGTAGTGTCACGCAGACCAACGATTTCCAGTGGATCCTGAACCTTGACGATACCGCGCTCAACACGACCAGTCACAACAGTGCCGCGACCGGAGATCGAGAATACGTCTTCGATTGGCATCAGGAACGGCTTGTCGACAGCACGCTCTGGCTGAGGAATGTAGCTATCCAGAGTCTCAACCAACTTCTTGACGGCAGTGGTGCCCATCTCGTTGTCGTCTTTGCCTTCCAACGCCATACGGGCAGAGCCGATGATGATTGGAGTGTCGTCGCCCGGGAAGTCGTAAGTGCTCAGCAGATCGCGCACTTCCATTTCAACCAGTTCCAGCAGCTCAGCGTCGTCTACCAGGTCAGCCTTGTTCAGGAAGACCACGATGTACGGAACGCCAACCTGACGGGACAGCAGGATGTGCTCACGGGTTTGTGGCATCGGACCATCAGCAGCCGAACAAACCAGGATAGCGCCGTCCATCTGCGCAGCACCGGTGATCATGTTCTTCACGTAGTCGGCGTGACCTGGGCAGTCAACGTGCGCGTAGTGACGCGTAGCCGAGTTGTACTCAACGTGAGCGGTGTTGATGGTGATACCGCGAGCTTTCTCTTCTGGTGCGCTGTCGATCTTGTCGAAATCAACACGAGCCGAACCGAAAACTTCGGAGCAGACGCGAGTCAGAGCAGCGGTCAGCGTGGTCTTGCCATGGTCAACGTGACCAATGGTGCCGACGTTGCAGTGCGGGAGGGAACGATCAAATTTTTCTTTAGCCACGACAAATAACTCCTAGCCTAAAGGCGCTGAATCAGCCTTGTTTTTTGGTTACAGTTTCGACGATGTGCGACGGCGCTGTATTGTATTTTTTGAATTCCATAGAGTAGCTTGCGCGACCCTGAGACATGGAGCGGACATCGGTCGCATAACCGAACATCTCACCCAACGGAACCTCGGCACGAATCACTTTGCCGGAAACCGTATCTTCCATACCCAGAATCATGCCGCGACGACGGTTAAGGTCGCCCATCACGTCACCCATATAGTCTTCAGGCGTAACAACCTCTACCGCCATGATCGGCTCAAGCAACTCACCACCGCCCTTCTGGGCCAGTTGCTTGGTCGCCATGGAAGCAGCCACCTTAAACGCCATCTCGTTCGAGTCGACGTCATGGTAGGAACCATCAAACACGGTAGCCTTCAGGCCGATCAGCGGATAACCGGCAACAACGCCGTTCTTCATCTGCTCTTCGATGCCCTTCTGGATAGCCGGGATGTATTCCTTGGGAACAACACCACCCACCACTTCGTTTACGAATTGCAGACCTTCCTGACCTTCGTCAGCAGGTGCAAAACGGATCCAGCAATGACCAAACTGGCCACGACCGCCGGATTGACGAACGAACTTGCCTTCGATTTCACAGTTCTTCGTGATGCGCTCACGATAGGAAACCTGAGGCTTGCCGATGTTGGCTTCGACGTTGAACTCACGGCGCATCCGGTCAACCAGGATGTCCAGGTGGAGCTCGCCCATGCCAGAGATGATCGTTTGACCAGTCTCTTCATCAGTCTTGACGCGGAAAGACGGGTCTTCCTGAGCGAGCTTGCCCAGTGCGATACCCATTTTTTCCTGGTCATCCTTGGTTTTAGGCTCAACGGCAACCGAAATAACCGGCTCCGGGAAGTCCATACGAACCAGGATGATTGGCTTGTCAGCGTTGCACAAGGTTTCACCAGTGGTGACGTCCTTCATGCCGATCAGGGCCGCGATGTCACCAGCGCGTACTTCCTTGATCTCTTCGCGAGCGTTTGCGTGCATCTGAACCATACGACCCACGCGCTCTTTCTTACCCTTGACCGAGTTGATCACGCCGTCGCCGGATGCCAACACGCCCGAGTAAACGCGGACGAAAGTCAAGGTACCCACGAATGGGTCGGTAGCGATCTTGAACGCCAGAGCCGAGAACGGCTCGTTGTCGTCTGCATGACGCTCCATCAGCACTTCTTCGTTATCAGGATCGGAACCCTTGATAGCTGGAATGTCGATTGGAGCCGGCAGGTAGTCGATCACGGCGTCGAGAACCAGGGGAACGCCCTTGTTCTTGAAGGAAGAACCGCAAACAGCAAGAACGATCTCACCAGCGATAGTACGCTGACGCAGAGCAGCCTTGATTTCCTCGTTGGTGAGTTCTTCACCTTCAAGGTATTTGTTCATCAGCTCTTCGTTGGCTTCAGCCGCAGCCTCAACCATGTTGCTGCGCCACTCGTTAGCCAGCTCCTGCAGTTCAGCAGGAATAGGCTCGCGACGTGGAACCATGCCTTTGTCAGCATCGCTCCAGTAAACAGCTTCCATGGACATCAGGTCGATTTGACCCTGGAAGTTGTCTTCAGCACCAATAGCCAGCTGGATCGGCACCGGAGTGTGACCCAGACGCTGCTTGATCTGAGCGATTACGCGCAGAAAGTTGGCGCCGGCACGGTCCATCTTGTTCACGTAAACGATACGCGGAACACCGTACTTGTTGGCTTGACGCCATACGGTTTCGGACTGAGGCTCTACGCCGGAAGTACCACAAAACACAACGACCGCGCCGTCGAGCACACGCAGGGAACGCTCAACTTCAATGGTGAAGTCAACGTGACCCGGGGTGTCAATGACGTTGAAACGGTATTGGTCTTTGTGTTGCTTCTCGGAACCCTGCCAAAAGGCAGTAATAGCAGCAGAAGTAATGGTAATACCACGCTCCTGCTCCTGAACCATCCAGTCCGTGGTCGCGGCGCCATCATGCACCTCGCCCATTTTGTGGCTTTTGCCGGTGTAAAAAAGGACGCGCTCGGTGGTGGTGGTTTTACCAGCATCCACGTGAGCGACGATACCAATGTTACGGTAGCGGCCAATCGGAGTAGTACGAGCCATAAAGCCCTCGCAAAATTAGTGACGCTGAAATTAGAAGCGGTAGTGCGAGAACGCTTTGTTGGCCTCAGCCATACGGTGCACGTCTTCACGCTTCTTGACTGCAGCACCTTTACCTTCAGCAGCGTCCAGCAGTTCGCCAGCCAAACGCAGAGCCATGGACTTCTCACCGCGCTTGCGCGCGAAGTCTACCAGCCAACGCATTGCCAGAGCATTACGACGGGACGGACGAACTTCGACAGGAACCTGGTAAGTAGCACCGCCTACACGGCGCGACTTTACTTCGACCAGCGGAGCGATGGCGTCGAGAGCTTTCTCGAAGATTTCCAGGGGATCGCTGTTCTTACGTTCTTTAACCTTTTCCAGCGCGCCATAAACAATACGTTCGGCAACGGCTTTCTTGCCGCTCTCCATCACGTGGTTCATGAACTTGGCCAGAATCTGGCTGCCGTATTTTGGATCGTCAAGCACTTCGCGCTTGGCTGCTACGCGTCTTCTTGGCATGGATAAGCCCTCAAACGGTCTTCAGGTTAGCTCGGGACCACCATCCCGCTAAGGATGCGCCCGACCTTACTCTTATCGACTCAGAAAAATAGAAATCTGCAATTTCAAACAGAAGCCAAAGACTACTTAGGCTTCTTGGTACCGTATTTCGAGCGACCCTGGTTACGGCCTTTAACGCCGGAAGTATCCAGAGAACCACGAACGGTGTGATAACGAACACCTGGCAAGTCTTTTACACGACCGCCACGGATCAGTACCACGCTGTGCTCTTGCAGGTTGTGACCTTCACCACCGATGTACGAGGAAACCTCGAAACCGTTGGTCAGGCGCACACGGCAGACTTTACGCAATGCCGAGTTAGGTTTTTTCGGCGTGGTGGTATACACACGAGTGCACACACCACGACGTTGCGGGCAATTCTGCAGCGCAGGCACGTCGGATTTCTCGACGATACGCTTACGCGGCTGACGTACCAGCTGGTTGATAGTTGCCATCTACTAGCTCCACTGTTGTCTTGCGACGCTATTGTCTTACAAGAAAAGCAAATGACAGGGCATAGGCCCCGCCAAATTTAGGGGTACAAGAGTCTAAAGAGGATCCCGCCCCCAGTCAAGACAAAGCCCCGGCCGCTTCGTCTGGCAAACAGCACAAAATGTGCCGCCTGCCGAATGAAAATGCCGAGGCTTTGGTCTTAGTTACCGCTGGAGTTCAACGCTTCCGTCAGAGCCGCTTCTACTTCGCTGGCGCTGACACGGGTTGGTTTGTCCATTTCACGGCGACGCTTACGCTCGCTGTGATAAGCCAGACCAGTACCGGCCGGGATCAAACGACCCACGACCACGTTTTCCTTCAGGCCGCGCAGGTAATCGCGCTTGCCTGTCACAGCAGCTTCGGTCAGTACGCGGGTTGTCTCCTGGAAGGAGGCCGCGGAGATGAACGACTCGGTGGACAGCGATGCCTTGGTGATACCCAGCAACACACGAGTGAACTTGGAAACAAACTTGTCTTCCGTGCTCAGACGCTCGTTTTCTACCAGTACGTGAGTCAGTTCCATCTGGTCGCCCTTGATGAAACTGGAATCGCCAGACTCGGCAATCTCAACTTTACGCAGCATCTGACGCAAGATGGTCTCGATGTGCTTGTCGTTGATCTTCACGCCTTGCAGACGGTATACGTCCTGAATCTCGTTGACGATGTACTTGGCAAGCGCACTCACACCCAGCAAACGCAGGATGTCGTGTGGATCGCTCGGGCCGTCGGAGATAACTTCGCCGCGGTTCACTTGCTCGCCTTCGAAGACGTTCAGGTGACGCCACTTCGGAATCAGCTCCTCGTACGGATCGCTACCGTCGTTCGGGGTAATGACCAGACGGCGCTTGCCTTTGGTCTCTTTACCGAATGCGATGGTACCGCTGACTTCTGCAAGGATCGACGCCTCTTTCGGACGACGCGCTTCGAACAGGTCGGCAACACGCGGCAGACCACCGGTGATGTCACGGGTCTTCGAAGTTTCCTGCGGAATACGAGCGATAACATCACCGATCGCGATCTGCGCACCGTCAGCTACACCAACCAGGGCGTTAGCCGGCAGGAAGTACTGGGCCGGTACATCGGTACCTGGCAGCAGCAGATCCTTGCCATCCAGACCGACCATCTTCACGGCAGGACGGATGTCCTTGCCAGCAGCCGGGCGGTCTTTGGCATCAAGCACTTCAATGTTGGTCATACCGGTCAGTTCGTCTGTCTGACGCTTGATCGTGATGCCTTCTTCCATGCCGACGTAGGTAACAGTACCTTTCATCTCGGTGACGATTGGGTGAGTGTGCGGATCCCACTTGGCCACGATCGAACCAGCGTCGACCTTATCGCCTTCCTTCACCGAAATCACTGCACCATATGGCAGTTTGTAACGCTCACGCTCACGACCGAAGTCATCAGCGATTGCCAGCTCACCGGAGCGGGATACCGCAACCAGGTGACCATCGACACGCTCTACGTGCTTCAGGTTGTGAAGACGGACAGTACCGCCGTTCTTCACCTGAACGCTGTCGGCTGCCGAAGTCCGGCTTGCCGCACCACCAATGTGGAACGTACGCATTGTCAGCTGGGTACCTGGCTCACCGATCGACTGTGCAGCGATAACGCCTACAGCTTCACCGATGTTGACCTGGTGACCACGAGCCAGGTCGCGACCGTAGCACTTGGCGCAAATACCGTAGCGGGTTTCACAGCTGATTGGCGAGCGAACGATGACTTCGTCGATGCTGTTCAGCTCGATGAACTCAACCCATTTCTCGTCAACCAGAGTGCCTGCAGGCACGATGATTTCTTCTGTACCCGGCTTGAATACGTCACGGGCGATGACTCGACCCAGCACACGCTCACCGAGCGGCTCTACAACGTCACCGCCTTCAATGTGCGGTGTCATCAACAGACCATGCTCGGTACCGCAGTCTACTTCGGTAACGACCAGATCCTGAGCCACGTCTACCAGACGACGAGTCAGATAACCGGAGTTAGCGGTTTTCAACGCGGTATCCGCAAGACCCTTACGAGCACCGTGAGTAGAGATGAAGTACTGAAGTACGCTCAAACCTTCACGGAAGTTCGCAGTGATCGGCGTTTCGATGATGGAGCCGTCAGGCTTGGCCATCAGACCACGCATACCGGCCAGCTGACGAATCTGGGCAGCAGAACCACGCGCCCCGGAGTCAGCCATCATATACATCGAGTTGAAGGATTCCTGATCAACTTCGACGCCGTGACGGTCGATAACGCGCTCTTTAGACAGGTTCGACATCATCGCTTTCGAGACTTCGTCGTTCGCCTTGGACCAAAGGTCGATCACCTTGTTGTACTTCTCGCCCTGGGTTACCAGGCCGGAAGCGTACTGGCTTTCGATCTCTTTAACTTCTTCGGTGGCCGCGTCGATGATGCGAGCTTTCTCATCCGGGATAACGAAGTCGTTAACGCCGATGGAAACACCCGAAATGGTCGAGTAGGCAAAACCGGTGTACATCAACTGGTCAGCGAAGATAACGGTCTCTTTCAAACCAACCACGCGGTAGCACTGGTTGATCAGTTTGGAGATCGCTTTTTTCTTCATCGGCTGGTTGACGACGTCGTAGGACAGGCCGGCCGGAACCACCTGGAACAGCAACGCACGGCCGACAGTGGTGTCGACGATACGAGTGTTCTTGACGCTGCCACCATCACGATCATTGACCGTTTCGTGGATACGAACCTTGACCTTGGCGTGCAGAGCCGCTTCGCCGGCGCGGAATACGCGGTCGACTTCCTGCAGATCCGCAAACACACGACCTTCGCCTTTGGCGTTGATCGCTTCACGAGTCATGTAGTACAGACCCAATACAACGTCCTGCGAAGGAACGATGATTGGCTCACCGTTGGCTGGCGACAGGATGTTGTTGGTCGACATCATCAGTGCGCGCGCTTCGAGCTGGGCTTCCAGCGTCAAAGGCACGTGAACGGCCATCTGGTCACCGTCGAAGTCGGCGTTATACGCAGCGCAGACCAGCGGGTGCAGCTGAATAGCCTTACCTTCAATCAGAACCGGCTCAAAGGCCTGGATACCCAGACGGTGAAGCGTTGGGGCACGGTTCAGGAGCACTGGGTGTTCGCGAATCACTTCAGCAAGAACGTCCCAGACTTCTGGCAGCTCGCGCTCGACCATTTTCTTGGCAGCTTTGATGGTCGTGGCCAGGCCACGCATTTCCAGCTTGCCGAAAATGAACGGCTTGAACAGCTCGAGGGCCATTTTTTTCGGCAGACCGCACTGGTGCAGACGCAGGGTCGGACCTACGGTAATTACCGAACGACCCGAGTAGTCAACACGCTTACCGAGCAAGTTCTGACGGAAACGACCCTGCTTACCCTTGATCATGTCAGCCAGGGATTTCAGAGGACGCTTGTTCGAACCAGTGATGGCGCGACCGCGACGACCGTTGTCGAGCAGTGCATCAACCGCTTCCTGCAGCATGCGCTTTTCGTTGCGCACGATGATATCGGGAGCAGACAGATCCAGCAGACGCTTCAAACGGTTGTTACGGTTGATCACTCGACGATACAGATCGTTGAGGTCGGACGTCGCGAAACGGCCACCGTCAAGCGGAACCAGAGGACGCAGATCTGGCGGCAGAACCGGCAGAACGGTCAGCACCATCCACTCAGGGAGGTTGCCGGAACCCTGGAAGGCTTCCATCAGCTTCAGACGCTTGGACAGCTTCTTGATCTTGGTTTCGGAATTGGTTTGCGGAATCTCTTCACGCAGACGGCCGATTTCGTGTTCCAGATCGATAGCGTGCAGCAATTCGCGAACAGCTTCAGCACCCATACGGGCGTCAAAGTCATCACCGAACTCTTCGAGCGCTTCGAAGTACTGCTCGTCGTTCAGCAGCTGGCCTTTTTCAAGGGTGGTCATACCTGGATCGATAACGACATAGCTCTCGAAGTAGAGAACGCGTTCGATATCACGCAGGGTCATGTCCATCAGCAAGCCGATACGGGACGGCAGCGATTTCAGGAACCAGATGTGAGCAACCGGCGAAGCCAGTTCGATGTGAGCCATACGCTCGCGACGAACCTTGGCCAAAGCCACTTCAACACCGCATTTTTCGCAGATGACGCCGCGATGCTTCAGGCGCTTGTACTTACCGCACAGGCACTCGTAATCTTTTACCGGGCCAAAAATCTTGGCGCAGAACAGACCGTCACGCTCAGGCTTGAACGTACGGTAGTTAATGGTTTCCGGCTTTTTAACTTCACCGAACGACCAGGAACGGATCATCTCAGGCGATGCAAGTCCGATACGGATTGCGTCGAACTCTTCGACCTGACCCTGGTTTTTCAGCAAATTCAGTAAGTCTTTCAAGGCTTTCCTCCTGGCGGAGCAGGGAGCAGGCATGACCGCCCTGCCCCCGATTCACGTCACGTGTTATTCGGTTTCCAGATCGATATCGATACCGAGCGAACGGATTTCTTTGATCAACACGTTGAAAGACTCGGGCATGCCCGGCTCCATACGGTGATCGCCGTCCACGATGTTTTTGTACATCTTGGTACGACCGTTCACATCGTCCGACTTCACTGTGAGCATTTCTTGCAGAGTGTACGCCGCGCCGTATGCTTCCAGCGCCCACACTTCCATCTCCCCGAAACGCTGACCACCGAACTGGGCCTTACCACCCAGCGGCTGCTGGGTAACCAGGCTGTACGAACCAGTGGAACGCGCGTGCATCTTGTCGTCCACCAAGTGGTTCAGCTTCAGCATGTACATGTAGCCGACCGTTACCGGGCGCTCAAACTTGTTGCCAGTACGACCGTCAAACAGCTGCATCTGGCCGCTTTCCGGCATATCTGCAAGCTTGAGCATTGCCTTGATTTCGCTTTCTTTAGCACCGTCGAACACCGGTGTAGCCATTGGCACACCGTTGCGAAGGTTCTTCGCAAGATCGAGGATCTCCTTGTCGGAGAGGTCTTCCAGACTTTCCTGGCGACCACCGATCTCGTTGTAGATCTCGTTCAGGAACTTGCGCAGCTCAACCACTTTACGCTGCTCTTCGAGCATGCGGTTGATCTTCTCGCCCAGACCTTTGGCGGCGAGGCCAAGGTGAGTTTCGAGAATCTGACCCACGTTCATACGCGAAGGTACGCCCAACGGGTTGAGGACGATATCTACCGGTGTGCCATTGGCATCGTGCGGCATGTCTTCAACCGGCATGATCACGGAGACCACACCCTTGTTACCGTGACGACCGGCCATCTTGTCGCCCGGCTGAATGCGACGACGGATTGCCAGGTAAACCTTGACGATTTTCAGCACGCCTGGAGCCAGGTCATCGCCCTGCTGCAGCTTGCGCTTTTTGTCTTCGAACTTGTCATCCAGAAGACGACGACGATCAACGATGTAAGCCTGCGCTTTCTCAAGCTGCTCGTTCAGAGCATCTTCAGCCATACGCAGCTTGAACCACTGACCATGCTCAAGACCGTCGAGCACTTCATTGGTGATTTCCTGGCCTTTCTTCAGACCGGCACCGCCTTCTGCTACACGACCCACCAGCGCAGAACGCAGACGTTCAAAGGTAGCGCCTTCGACAATACGGAACTCTTCGTTCAGGTCCTTGCGGATCTCGTCGAGTTGCGACTTCTCGATGGACAGGGCACGTGCGTCACGCTCCACGCCATCACGGGTGAAGACCTGAACGTCAATGACAGTGCCTTTGGTGCCGGTTGGCACGCGCAGGGAGGTATCTTTAACGTCGCTGGCCTTCTCACCGAAGATCGCGCGCAACAGTTTTTCTTCCGGCGTCAGCTGGGTCTCGCCTTTCGGAGTGACCTTGCCCACCAGGATGTCGCCAGCACCAACTTCAGCACCTACATAAACGATACCGGCTTCGTCCAGCTTGTTCAGAGCAGCTTCACCCACGTTCGGGATGTCAGCTGTGATTTCCTCAGGCCCAAGCTTGGTGTCACGCGCCACACAGGTCAGTTCCTGAATGTGGATTGTGGTGAAGCGATCTTCCTGAACCACGCGCTCGGAAAGACAGATGGAGTCTTCGAAGTTGAAACCGTTCCAGGCCATGAACGCGATGCGCATATTCTGACCCAGTGCCAGCTCACCCATATCGGTGGACGGGCCGTCGGCCATGATGTCGCTGCGCTGAACACGATCACCCTTGCTGACCAGCGGACGCTGGTTGATGCAGGTGTTCTGGTTCGAACGGGTGTATTTGGTCAGGTTGTAGATGTCTACACCCGCCTCACCTGTTTCAACTTCGTCATCGGCGACGCGAACAACGATACGGCTGGCATCAACCGAATCGATCACGCCACCACGACGGGCCACGACGCAAACGCCGGAGTCGCGGGCAACGTTGCGCTCCATGCCGGTACCCACGAGCGGCTTGTCGGCACGCAAGGTTGGTACAGCCTGACGCTGCATGTTCGAACCCATCAACGCACGGTTGGCGTCATCGTGCTCGAGGAACGGGATCAACGAAGCCGCTACCGAGACAACCTGCTTGGGCGAAACGTCCATCAGGGTGACGTCGGCTGGCGCCTTGACGGTGAATTCGTTCAAGTGACGCACAGCAACCAGCTCGTCGATCAGCTCTTGCTTGTCGTTCATTGCAGCCGAAGCTTGGGCAATGACGTGGTCAGCTTCTTCGATCGCCGAAAGGAACACGATTTCGTCGGTGACCAGACCTTCCTTCACCACACGGTACGGGCTCTCGAGGAAACCGTACTGGTTGGTGCGGGCATAGGCCGCCAGGGAGTTGATCAGACCGATGTTCGGGCCTTCCGGCGTTTCGATCGGGCACACACGACCATAGTGAGTCGGGTGAACGTCTCGAACTTCAAAGCCGGCACGCTCACGAGTCAGACCGCCAGGGCCGAGTGCAGAAACACGACGCTTGTGGGTAATCTCGGAAAGCGGGTTGTTCTGGTCCATGAACTGGGAAAGCTGGCTGGAACCGAAGAACTCTTTGACCGCTGCCGCAACAGGCTTGGCATTGATCAGGTCCTGAGGCATCAGGCCTTCGCTTTCCGCCATGGACAGACGTTCTTTGACAGCACGCTCGACGCGGACCAGACCTACACGGAACTGGTTCTCGGCCATCTCGCCTACGCAGCGAACGCGACGGTTACCGAGGTGGTCGATGTCATCGACGATGCCTTTGCCGTTACGGATATCAACGAGGGTCTTGAGAACCGCGACGATATCTTCCTTGCACAACACGCCCGAACCTTCGATTTCGGTACGACCGATACGACGGTTGAACTTCATCCGGCCTACAGCAGACAGGTCATAGCGCTCTGGGCTGAAGAACAGGTTGTTGAACAGGGTTTCAGCAGCATCCTTGGTCGGTGGCTCGCCAGGACGCATCATGCGATAGATCTCGACCAGCGCTTCCAGTTGGTTGCTGGTGGAGTCGATCTTCAACGTATCGGAAACGAACGGGCCGCAATCGATGTCGTTGGTGTACAGCGTTTCGATGCGAACAACCTGAGCCTTGGCGATCTTGCCGAGGATTTCAGTGTTCAACTCGGTGTTGCACTCGGCAATGATCTCGCCGGTTGCCGGATGCACGATGACCTTGGCAGTCGTACGGCCCAGGACGTAGTCCAGAGGTACTTCCAGCTCTTTGATCCCGGCCTTTTCCAGCTGGTTGATGTGACGGGCAGTGATACGGCGACCTTGCTCGACAATGACCTTGCCCTTGTCGTCCAGGATGTCCAGAACGGCAATTTCACCACGCAGGCGCTGAGGCACCAGTTCCAGGCTCAGGTTTTCGCCGCGCACATGGAAGACGTTGGTGGTGTAGAAAGCATCGAGCACTTGCTCGGTGGTGTAACCCAGCGCGCGCAGAAGTACAGACGCAGGCAGCTTGCGACGACGGTCGATACGGACGAATACGCAGTCTTTCGGATCGAACTCGAAGTCCAGCCACGAACCGCGGTAAGGAATGATACGAGCGGAGTAAAGCAGCTTACCGGAGCTGTGCGTCTTGCCACGGTCGTGGTCGAAGAATACGCCTGGCGAACGGTGCAGCTGAGACACGATAACGCGCTCGGTGCCATTGATTACAAAGGTACCGTTTTCAGTCATCAGGGGGATTTCACCCATGTAGACTTCTTGCTCTTTGATGTCCTTGATCGCTTTGTTCGACGATTCTTTGTCGAAAATGATCAGACGGACCTTGACCCGCAGAGGTACTGCGTAAGTCACACCGCGCAGCACGCATTCCTTGACATCAAATGCCGGTTCGCCCAAGCGATAACCTACATACTCCAGCGCAGCATTGCCGGAGTAGCTGATGATCGGGAAAACGGATTTGAAGGCTGCATGCAGACCGACGTCGCGGAACTGATCTTTGGTCGCTCCCGCCTGCAGGAATTCGCGAAACGAATCCAGCTGAATTGCCAAGAGATACGGCACATCCATTACGTCCGGCAACTTGCTAAAGTCCTTGCGGATACGTTTTTTCTCAGTATATGAGTAAGCCATCAGCGTTCCCCAGCTTGGTCACCTGCTTGTTTGGCTCCCTCCCGACGGAAGCAGCCAGAAAATCTTGCAAACCCCGTGGTTTGCGCCACCGCCATCGGTGGATACCGCACGCTACAAACGTCGACAGCGCCAATCGTCTATAACGGAAAAAGGCCGGTGGCAAAAGCCACCAGCCATCAGCCTTTCGCTAAACGCGTGGGCTGGACACTCAAAATCGATGCTTATTTCAGCTCGACTTTGGCGCCTGCTTCTTCCAGAGTAGCTTTGGCTTTGTCAGCTGCGTCTTTGGCAACAGCTTCCAGAACCATGGCTGGAGCGCCGTCAACGACTGCCTTGGCTTCTTTCAGGCCCAGACCGGTCAGTTCACGTACAGCCTTGATCACGTTAACTTTCTTCTCGCCAGCTTCCAGCAGCATGACGTTGAATTCAGTTTGTTCTTCAACAACAGCTGCAGCAACAGCTGGGCCGGCGGAGCCAGCAGCAGCAGTAACGCCGAACTTCTCTTCGAAAGCCTTGATCAGCTCTACAACCTGCAGAACGGACATTTCAGCTACGGCGTTAAGGATATCGTCTTGAGAGATGGACATGACTCAATTTCCTGAATTGGGGGACGGCCTACGCGACCATCAAAATAAACAAAAATACGCGAAAAGATCTGACTCAGCCTTAGGCTGCAGCTGCTTCTTTTTGGTCGCGAACAGCCGCCAGAGTACGAGCCAACTTGCTGGTAGCGCCTTGAATCACGCTCATCAGCTGAGAAATTGCTTCGTTACGGGTCGGCAGGCTTGCCAGTACATCGATCTGATTAGCTGCGAGGAACTTGCCCTCGAACGCAGCTGCCTTTATCTCGAACTTGTCCTGACCTTTCATGAATTCCTTGAACAAACGGGCAGCAGCGCCAGGATGTTCGTTGGAGAACGCGATCAAGGTCGGGCCGGTGAACACGTCGTTGAGAACACTGAATTCAGTGTCAGCAACAGCGCGCTTGAGCAGGGTGTTACGTACAACGCGTACGTAAACGCCAGCTTCACGAGCCTCTTTACGGAGTCCGGTCATAGCGCTAACCGTCACACCACGGGCATCAGCCACGACAGCGGACAGACCAGCTTTGGCAGCCTCGTTGACTTCAGCGACGATGGCCTTCTTGTCTTCGAGTTTAATTGCCACGGGTTTAACTCCTGCTTGTTACCGTTTCATCCGACCGAAGCCAGATGTCGTTTTGGTGTCTGATTCGGTAAGGAACCGGGAGCACCATCTGCGTAGGCTTGAGGTTTAAGACTTGCGTCGCCTACGGTCTTGGATAGCCCCCGCCAGGCAGGGACCCCAATCTTTCAAACGGCACAGACCATGCCGCTTTGTCTTACGCTTCCAGCGAACCCTGGTCGATGACCAGGCCCGGGCCCATGGTGGTGCTCAGGGTGATGCGCTTGACGTAAATACCTTTCGAGGAAGCCGGCTTGATACGCTTCAGATCAGCGATCAGGGCTTCAACGTTTTCCTTCAGTTTGACAGCGTCGAAACCGACCTTGCCGACGGAAGTGTGGATGATGCCGTTTTTGTCGGTGCGATAACGAACCTGACCAGCCTTGGCATTCTTGACAGCGTTAGCCACGTCAGGAGTAACAGTGCCGACTTTCGGGTTAGGCATCAGGCCGCGAGGACCGAGAATCTGACCCAATTGACCTACAACGCGCATCGCATCAGGAGAAGCGATAACGACGTCATAGTTCAGATCGCCAGCTTTCATTTCGGCAGCCAGATCGTCCATACCAACGCGATCAGCACCAGCAGCCAGAGCAGCTTCAGCAGCAGGACCCTGGGTGAAAACTGCAACGCGTACAGTTTTACCGGTGCCGTGCGGCAGTACGGTAGCGCTACGAACAACCTGGTCGGATTTACGAGGATCAACGCCCAGGTTGACAGCAACGTCTACAGACTCGCTGAACTTGACAGTCGACAGCTCAGCCAGCAGAGCAGCAGCGTCTACAAAGTTGTAAGACTTGCCAGCTTCGATTTTGCTGGCGATTGCCTTTTGACGCTTGGTCAGCTTAGCCATTACACACCCTCCACGTTAAGGCCCATGCTACGAGCGGAACCGGCGATGGTACGCACGGCCGCTTCCATGTCAGCTGCAGTCAGATCCGCATTTTTTGCTTTAGCGATATCTTCCAGCTGAGCACGAGTCACGGTGCCAACTTTAACGGTGTTCGGGCGAGCCGAGCCGCTGGTCAAGCCTGCAGCTTTCTTCAGCAGAACCGATGCAGGGGTACTTTTTGTTTCGAAAGTGAAGCTACGGTCGCTGTATACAGTGATGATCACTGGAGTCGGCAGACCTGGCTCAATACCCTGAGTACGGGCGTTGAACGCTTTGCAGAATTCCATGATATTCACACCGTGCTGACCCAGAGCAGGACCAACTGGCGGGCTAGGGTTAGCCTGAGCGGCTTTCACTTGCAGCTTGATGTATGCGGTTATCTTCTTGGCCATGAGGCACTCCAATTACGGGTTCAAGCGCCAATAAAGGCTCCCCGGTTACTTACGCGTATATCCCAGTGACGAAAAAACCCCACAGCCTTGGGCTGCGGGGTATGGGATTGCAGATCAGCTAGACCTTTTCGACCTGGCTGAACTCTAGCTCTACCGGAGTAGAACGTCCGAAAATGAGCACCGCCACCTGGATACGGCTCTTTTCGTAGTTAACTTCTTCAACCGTACCGTTAAAATCAGCGAACGGACCGTCAGTGACACGTACAACCTCACCCGGCTCGAACAGTGTTTTTGGCTTCGGCTTATCGCTACCGTCAGCAACACGGCGCAGAATCGCTTCTGCTTCCTTGTCAGTGATCGGTGCCGGCTTATCGGCAGTACCGCCAATGAAGCCCATGACACGCGGGGTATCCTTGACCAAGTGCCAAGTACCCTCATTCATGTCCATCTGAACAAGCACGTAACCCGGGAAGAACTTGCGTTCGCTTTTGCGTTTCTGGCCATTACGCATTTCAACCACTTCTTCAGTGGGAACCAGAATTTCGCCGAAGCCATCTTCCATGCCTGCCAGCTTCACACGCTCGACCAACGAGCGCATGACATGCTTCTCGTAACCCGAGTAAGCATGCACTACGTACCAACGCTTAGCCACGGGACACCCTTAGCCAACTATCAAAGAAACAAGCCAGCCGAGCAGGGAATCTAGCCCCCACAACAGCAACGCCATAACCAGCACAACAGCCACAACAATCAAAGTGGTTTGCGTGGTTTCCTGGCGAGTAGGCCATACGACTTTACGAATCTCAGCGCGAGCTTCTTTCGCCAAAACGAAGAAAGCTTTACCTTTACCCGTCTGCAGCGCTACAAAAGCAGCAGCAGCGGCAATCACAAGGAGAGCGAGAACACGGTACAGGATCGGCTCAGCAGAATAATACTGATTACCGACAACACCCACGACAACCAAAACGACTACCAGGAGCCATTTCAGCAAATCAAAGCGAGAGTCTGATGCTTCAGCCTTGGGATTCATCTACGGAGATCCTGTGAAAAGAAAGCCAGATTACATCTAGGAAATCTGGCAGGTCAGGAGGGAATCGAACCCCCAACCTACGGTTTTGGAGACCGTCGCTCTGCCAATTGAGCTACTGACCTAAAAGCGAAATCAGGCCGACCATTATGCGGACCTGACGAGAGTTTTTCAACACTTCATTCAGCGCGGCTCTGCCCCAAAAGCAGAAACCGAACAAAGCATCAGGCAGATCAAGCACAGCCGACCCACCTAAAACAAAGGCAGATATTTTCATATCTGCCTTTAGCAATGGAGCTCTTGAGCGGATTTGAACCGCTGACCTCACCCTTACCAAGGGTGTGCTCTACCAACTGAGCTACAAGAGCAAAACACAATGCATAAGCTGCAAGCTTGGAGCGGGTAGCGGGAATCGAACCCGCATCATCAGCTTGGAAGGCTGAGGTTCTACCACTAAACTATACCCGCGCAATTTGCAGCTTGCGCTAAATCTGGTGGAGGGGGAAGGATTCGAACCTTCGAAGTCGTAGACGTCAGATTTACAGTCTGATCCCTTTGGCCGCTCGGGAACCCCTCCTAAGCGAGGCAGCATTCTCAACTCATGCTACCCTTCTGTCAACCTTTTTCTCATTAAAAACCTGAGGTTACATGCGTTGACAACTTTTGCCTCGTTCGCAAGACTTTCAGCTCGCTGCGAAGCGGGCGCCATTCTATGTAAACTACTGCGTAGTTGCAATGCCCTCGCACGACATTATTTGATTTTTTAATTGCGGGAAATCCTTGCCCATCTGAGCGATCAGATCAGACTCCACCAGACGCCTGCTTTCCGGGGCAATTTTTATCCAGTAAACGGCAGAGCCGTTCACCTGCTGAACCTGAAATTTCGACTGAATATCCAGACTGTTCAGACGCTGCTCAACCATGCGTACATCTTCCTGCCGCGCGAGCCCACCCAGATACAGACAATTACTGTCGACATCGCGCGACGGGCGCCCCGCGTCGGACTCACTCAGCAGGCGGATATCCTGCTGTGGAGCCCGATTAAGCGATAAAGGCATGATCTGTTTGGCCTTGAGCGGCGCCTCCTGCTGGTGCCACATGTAGTAAAAGCCATTGAGCATCAACAGCAGAAGAAATAACCAACGCATAAAGACCTCAATGCAAAGGGCAAGCGAGAGCCAGGCCAACGAATATCAGATCGGGCACGACGCGAGCTCCTGGTACTACATCAGAAACCAGAGGAGCGTCTCCTCCGGTCACGAAGACAGTAAAGTCATCACCCCAATACCCGCGTGCTATTTCAATCTGGGTCAGAACAAAACCGCGCAGCATCAGCGAACATCCTCGCTCTACGGCTTCAGCCGTAGCTCGCCCCGGAACGAGCCGAACAAGCGCTTTTTCAGCCTCGGTGTCGTTGTACCTGATACGCCGGGGATGGGTTCGCAACTCACTGCGCATCAGCGGCATGCCAGGGCATATGAAGCCACCGAGGTGCTGCCCTTGAGAGTCGACGAAGTCCGATGTGACTGCAGTACCCAGATCAATCACCAGGCATGCATTTCGGACGACGGTGTATGCGCCCACGAAAGCAAGCCAGCGATCCAGCCCAAGACGCATGTAGTCATCATAGCCATTGGTCACGCCCGCAAGCTCGCGCGCAGGCAACGCACGCACGGGCGATATCGCTAGAGCAGCATTCAATGCAGACACCAGTTCGTCGGTCTCCTCAGAACTGCGAACACTGACGAGCCGACAGCCAGTCACTTCCACACTCGCCAAACTGCCCAGTTGCTCCAATAGCGCTTCGTCCGAGTCAACAACGCCACCGCTCACCAGTGATGCACCATTACTTTCCATGACGCGCCATTTGATGAAGCTGTTGCCACAATCGAGTTCAAGAATCATCGCGCAACCTCAGGCTGAGCTCACCACCACTAAAGCTCTTTTCCACACCGTTGACTTCCAGCCGTAGAGCGCCTAGCAAGTCGACCCCCAGCACCACACCTTCGACCGTCTGGACACCTGAGAGCAGCGTGACAGCAGCACCCTGCCAGAGATGGCCACGCTCCCAATCCTCTCGAAAGGCGGCAAAACCTTTGTCACGGTGCACATGAAGGAGAGCGTCTAGCCTGGCGCTTATACGGGCCGCCACCTGGTTGCGATCAGCGAGATTGCCTGTTTCGAGACGGATGGATGTCCATGACTGGTCCACTTCAGTGGAGGCCTGCATATTCACGTTCACACCTATACCGATGATCACATGGCAGACGTCAGCAGGATCGCCTATCAGCTCGAGAAGAATACCAGCAATTTTCTGCTTGCCGACCAGCACATCATTAGGCCATTTAAGGCCAGCTCCTGACACGCCGAGGTCGCGCAAGACATTCATGACTGCCAGCCCTACCAGCAAGCTGAGGCCTTCCAATTGGCGCATTCCGCCGTCAATGCGCAACACCACGCTGTAATACAGGTTTTCCGCAAAGGGGCTCACCCACTTTCGGCCACGCCTCCCCCGGCCTGAGGTCTGCCGTTCGGCGAGCACCAAAAGCGGCATGGAGATACCTTCAGCAATCAACCGCGCAGCCTCGGCGTTGGTTGAATCGATGGAATCATAAGTACGAACAGTCCAGCCTTCGGGAAGTCCGGATTGGGCAATGACAGAAGGACTCAAAAGAGAGATAGGCGTCGCCAGCCGGTAGCCGCGGCCACGCACTTTATGAAATTCAATTCCCAGCTCAGCTTCAAGCTGTTGAAGCTGCTTCCATACAGCACTACGACTCACGCCGAGCACTTCACCCAGAACCTGTCCGGAATGAAACGCACCATCGGCAAGAAGCTTTAACAAGGTCAGCATTTAGAATCGCCCGGCAATGAGGCACGCATCATAGCCATGCAGAAGCATGGTGCATAGAAACGAAAACAGGTTTTCTGCGGCCAGAAAAACAAAAACCCTCAACGCGTAAGCGATGAGGGTTTTTGGAATTTAATCTTGACGATGACCTACTCTCACATGGGGAAACCCCACACTACCATCGGCGATACATCGTTTCACTACTGAGTTCGGGATGGGATCAGGTGGTTCCAATGTTCTATGGTCGTCAAGAAATTCGGGTACCGAGTCGCGCCTTGCGGCGCGCTTCAGCAAATCGGGTATGTGATAGCAAGCATTGGTGTCGTTCGTGACGCAAACCTTCGGTTCGTGTCATCTCCACAGTCACCGCAATCTGATGCTCCTTAGGGGAGTCGCAAATTGCTTGGGTGTTATATGGTCAAGCCTCACGGGCAATTAGTATTGGTTAGCTCAACGCCTCACAGCGCTTACACACCCAACCTATCAACGTCGTAGTCTTCGACGGCCCTTCAGGGAACTCAAGGTTCCAGTGAGATCTCATCTTGAGGCAAGTTTCCCGCTTAGATGCTTTCAGCGGTTATCTTTTCCGAACATAGCTACCCGGCAATGCCACTGGCGTGACAACCGGAACACCAGAGGTTCGTCCACTCCGGTCCTCTCGTACTAGGAGCAGCCCCTCTCAAATCTCAAACGTCCACGGCAGATAGGGACCGAACTGTCTCACGACGTTCTAAACCCAGCTCGCGTACCACTTTAAATGGCGAACAGCCATACCCTTGGGACCGGCTTCAGCCCCAGGATGTGATGAGCCGACATCGAGGTGCCAAACACCGCCGTCGATATGAACTCTTGGGCGGTATCAGCCTGTTATCCCCGGAGTACCTTTTATCCGTTGAGCGATGGCCCTTCCATACAGAACCACCGGATCACTAAGACCTACTTTCGTACCTGCTCGACGTGTCTGTCTCGCAGTCAAGCGCGCTTTTGCCTTTATACTCTACGACCGATTTCCGACCGGTCTGAGCGCACCTTCGTACTCCTCCGTTACTCTTTAGGAGGAGACCGCCCCAGTCAAACTACCCACCATACACTGTCCTCGATCCGGATAACGGACCTGAGTTAGAACCTCAAAGTTGCCAGGGTGGTATTTCAAGGTTGGCTCCACGCAGACTGGCGTCCACGCTTCAAAGCCTCCCACCTATCCTACACAAGCAAATTCAAAGTCCAGTGCAAAGCTATAGTAAAGGTTCACGGGGTCTTTCCGTCTAGCCGCGGATACACTGCATCTTCACAGCGATTTCAATTTCACTGAGTCTCGGGTGGAGACAGCGCCGCCATCGTTACGCCATTCGTGCAGGTCGGAACTTACCCGACAAGGAATTTCGCTACCTTAGGACCGTTATAGTTACGGCCGCCGTTTACCGGGGCTTCGATCAAGAGCTTCGCTTGCGCTAACCCCATCAATTAACCTTCCGGCACCGGGCAGGCGTCACACCCTATACGTCCACTTTCGTGTTTGCAGAGTGCTGTGTTTTTAATAAACAGTCGCAGCGGCCTGGTATCTTCGACCGGCATGAGCTTACGCAGTAAATGCTTCACCCTCACCGGCGCACCTTCTCCCGAAGTTACGGTGCCATTTTGCCTAGTTCCTTCACCCGAGTTCTCTCAAGCGCCTTGGTATTCTCTACCCAACCACCTGTGTCGGTTTGGGGTACGGTTCCTGGTTACCTGAAGCTTAGAAGCTTTTCTTGGAAGCATGGCATCAACCACTTCGTGTTCTAAAAGAACACTCGTCATCAGCTCTCGGCCTTGAGATCCCGGATTTACCTAAGATCTCAGCCTACCACCTTAAACCTGGACTACCAACGCCAGGCTGGCCTAGCCTTCTCCGTCCCTCCATCGCAATAACCAGAAGTACAGGAATATTAACCTGTTTTCCATCGACTACGCTTTTCAGCCTCGCCTTAGGGACCGACTAACCCTGCGTCGATTAACGTTGCGCAGGAAACCTTGGTCTTTCGGCGTGGGTGTTTTTCACACCCATTGTCGTTACTCATGTCAGCATTCGCACTTCTGATACCTCCAGCAAGCTTCTCAACTCACCTTCACAGGCTTACAGAACGCTCCTCTACCGCATCACCAAAGGTGATACCCGTAGCTTCGGTGCATGGTTTGAGCCCCGTTACATCTTCCGCGCAGGCCGACTCGACTAGTGAGCTATTACGCTTTCTTTAAAGGGTGGCTGCTTCTAAGCCAACCTCCTAGCTGTCTAAGCCTTCCCACATCGTTTCCCACTTAACCATGACTTTGGGACCTTAGCTGACGGTCTGGGTTGTTTCCCTTTTCACGACGGACGTTAGCACCCGCCGTGTGTCTCCCATGCTCGGCACTTGTAGGTATTCGGAGTTTGCATCGGTTTGGTAAGTCGGGATGACCCCCTAGCCGAAACAGTGCTCTACCCCCTACAGTGATACATGAGGCGCTACCTAAATAGCTTTCGAGGAGAACCAGCTATCTCCGAGCTTGATTAGCCTTTCACTCCGATCCACAGGTCATCCGCTAACTTTTCAACGGTAGTCGGTTCGGTCCTCCAGTTAGTGTTACCCAACCTTCAACCTGCCCATGGATAGATCGCCCGGTT